>CAJYTY010000012.1 GCA_913777945.1 uncultured Acinetobacter sp.
CTACGTGCTTTACTCGTCACTAAATTGTATTGCCCCTTCAATAAACTGAATAATGTTTCTATCTTATTGCGTTGCCTTAGGTGATATTCATCTGATACACAGAGTTGAATAGCCTGCATATTCCTCCAATGATAAGTAATTAAATCAATACCTTGATCTTTCAATCTAATTTTTAATTCTTGGCTGATGTAACCTCGATCCCCGTAAAGTTTTCCGTTTAGGCCAGCAACCAATTACTCAACCATTTTTATGTCAGCAACATGTCCATTCGATAAAGCAAAACAGGCAATTTCACCAAATTGATCCATAAATATTGTGTACCTTGGCCTTTCATCAGTGCCACATGTAGGGCATGCAGTGCCAATTCATGCCTTTTGATCAGATAAATCATCCTTTGATAGCAAGGCAAGTACTTAAATAAATGGCTTTTATCTTCTTTTAACCAAGTGAAAAAGGCTTTGAAATTATTGAAATGAGAGCATTTGTACCAAATGGCAATAAAGCAGATTTCTGAAATTGTAAGTTGAGCAGTTCTGATTCTTAAGGAACCACGGTTTTGTTTGAGAAACTCCCAATAAGTTGATTCAAATTTAAGAGAAAAATCATCAATTACGCAGAATAATTCGGTACTATTGAACATCAGGACTAGAGTTGTGAGTTTGGTGTGGTAACTTAACTGATGGCTCTAGTCGTCTTATTTTTCAAGTCAATTTCTTATCTGCGATTCGGGTTACTTAATTTTTTAAAAATAGACATATGGTTAAAAAATACATTCAAAAAATGAAAAAAATTAGTTTTAGGATTAAATACTTCAAAAAACTTTGGCGAGATATATTTTAACCAATAAATAAGATTAGGTTTAAACTTCAATTCTATTGATGGAATCTACTGTTATAAATTTATTAAAATATTTTAATAATTTAATTTTCAAAAAATATAAAGCGAATACAAGTATTTTAAAAACTTCATTTTAATATTTAAAAAAGATACAATTAAAAATTAATACATCTTAGTAAAAGTTCGAATTATAATAAATATCTAATTACCATAACCAACGAACAATTACTAAGTTTAATTTAAATTTATTTATAAAAAATACTTACACTTAATCCAACATTAAATGATCCAACATTATAATCATATCTTTGCCAAACCAATTGAGCAATATAGTCTACAGAAGAAACCAATTGATCAGTAGATTCAACTAAAGTAAATTCAGAGTTATAAGGTATCTGGTATCGGTCAGTGTTTCTTAAAATCTTAATACCTACACCATTATTATCATTAGGTCTTAATACACCATTATCTAAAAAACCATTTAATGGGGATAAAATTGCTGAGATAGCAAAAACACTATGACATGTCTTACTTGCATTTATTCGAAAAGGTATTTCCTTTATAATATTTGAAATTTTTGGATTACCACTTACATTCCCAAAATTAATAGTTTCAGGTGAAATTGATATTGTAGAACCACAAGAAAGATATCTAAAATTATTTAAATTATTTATAAAAAATTGGTAATAGGGTGGTCGAGTATTTACTCCTCCCACACCATCAAAAGCTAAAAGCTGATAACTAGAAACAGTTGAGAGTGTACCCTCTTTATTTGGTGAAGGTTCACTTTTTTTAGATACAAAAGGCCTAAGATTGATATAGAATTCCTTGCGTGTAGTAGATTCGCATCCTCTAAAGCTTTTACACTCACCTAATAAAATTCCCAGATCATTTTTACAACCTGTCCCAGAAGAGCTACAAACAAAATCCACACCATTCAATGTAACCCCTACCTCAATATCATTTCCTAATATATTATTTCCAGTATCAGTTGGATTGAGATACAAATGAACATTTTCAGGTTTAGCTATTCCATTTTGCCAGCATGCCATATGTAGTGCAAATTCGTCTCCAATCCATAATTTAGTTCCCTTTGGAAGTGAAGACAAAACCGCTACTGATGTATTAATTGATACACTTGTTGGGCCACTAATACTTTGGCACATAGTTGCATGGCTGTATGAGTAAAATAAAAAAATGATAGTTAAAAGAAATATTCTCTGACTCATAAGTTTAACTACTAATAACACAATTTAATCCTCATATTAATTTTTTAAAAATTCAAAATTAAATTTAATTTCTCTTATTTATAATAAATATCTATATTTACGCCTACATTGAAGCTACCAACCTGATAAGGTTTCTTTAACCAATTAAGTTGAGCATAAAAATTTTTATATTGAGTTTTTTGACTACTATAATCAAATAATAAAAATTCATTATTGATTAATAATTGATTTTTGTTTGAAGAATCGTAAATTTTTATACCAATAGTATTATTATCATTTGGTATAATTATATTATTTTGAATAGTACTATTTATTGGATTCATTAAAGCTGAAATTGCAAAAACACTTTCACATGTTTTATTTAAAGTAATTCTAAAAGGCACTTCTTTGATCAATTGATCTTTATATAGATCTACACTTACATGGCCAAAGTCAATTTTCTGTGGCGATATTGATATATTTGCAGCACATGGAATATTTTTAAAATTATTTAAATTTTCAATATAAAACTGATATGCTGAGGTATCCAAATTTGCACCTCTTCTATCACCAAATGCTAAAAGATGATAGTTAGATAAAGTTGTAACTGTATCAGAATTATTTTGCGAAGATTCACTTTTTTTAATGATAAATGGTCTAAATGTTATTGTCGTATTTTTGGCATTTAATACACAATTACTCCCATTAGCACATGACTCCAAGTACAAATCAATACTTTTTTTACATCCTGATGTGCCAGAATCACAAATAAAATCTTCACCACCTATTGTTACACCGATTTCAATTTGATCCCCCAAAGCACTCGAACTGATATTTTCTGGATTTAAATAAAGATATATTAATTCGGGCATTGAACTTGATTCTTGCCAACAACGAAGAGTTGTTGTAACGGAATTACCAACCCATAATTTTGTTCCTTTAGGCAAGGAGGATACGATCCCAATTTTATCATTTATTTTGATATTTGTTGCTGAAGAACTATATACACTTATACACTTTGCTGCATAAGTAGGAGTAGTATCGAAAAAAAATAAAAGAAAAACGATGATAAAGTAATATTTCATTTTAATACTCACTTTTAAATGGAATATTAATATTAGATTTTATATTCACATGATAAGGTAAATAATTACCTTCATCGGTTACTAAACTATAATTTATATAATTAGTTTCGCATGTTAAGTTTAATTCACTATCAAAAAATGGAGATATCATCATATGCTCAATCATAAAATTACATTTATTATTTCCATCTTTAATCCTACTTAAAGTAATATAATATGGAGATAAATTCTTAATTTTTATTTTTGAATTTTTATTCTCTTTAATCCATTGAAGAGCATTACTTTGATTATATTTTGCTATGAAATTTGGCCTGTAAAAGACTTTAAATTTATGATTTAAAGCGAACTTTATTGAATTTTTATTTTCTATTTTTTTTGGTATTTCTTGAATACTTAATATAAAAAAACTTTCTCTATCTAATGGGAGACCAAAGCCTTTATAAAGTATATCTATAGATTTTTTAGAGTTAGGTTCCAGTTTGATCATAGGTGTATTTAATGTCACTGGAATATTATCGGATATATTATTTGGCTGATCTAATGTTGCTAGTACAAGAGTTTCATTTTCAGTTAAATTTTGAATTATAATAGGCATACGTTTTTTTTTCATAATAAATCTAGTTTTATTATCAAAAGCCAAATCTGCGTAAGAACTATTTGGTAACATAAAAAATATAGAAAAACAATAAATAAAAACACGTAATCTTTGTGTAAATGAGTAAAATATAACCAAGTTCATTTTCAAAATAAAGCCTAGCACTTTGATGATCTATGAATTGTAATTATAATGAAAAAATTAAAAAAAAAATTAAGAATATTCTTATTTATCAAGTAAAGCTAAGACAAATTTAAATTTTTTTATTAAAATACTCAAAATTTCATATATTTACCTGGAGATTTAAATTGAATGTTTTAATTTTAGAGAGTAATTATATATCAAATAAGATGATTCAAAATTTTTTATTAAGTTATGAAATATTTAATATAGATACTGTAGATTCTCATTTTGAAAATTTCTTATCCTTATCAAAAAAAAATTATGATTTTATATTCATTGAATTGTCAAACAATCTTCTTTTTAATATTAAAAATATTCAATTGATTGAAAAACATCACAAATCTTCAAATGTTATATTCATTACGTCTTATCAAAATACAATAATAGAAAATATTACTTTAATAGCAAAAAATTACAATCTTAATGTTTTAGATAAAATTGAAAGACCCTCACTAAGTGTGAAATTAAATAGTGAAAAATTAAAAAAAATTATTGAAAAAAAAAGTAAGAGAAATTATAAATTGGATTTTACATTATGTGAAATAAAAGAAGCTTTGAAAAATGAAAATATACAAATATGGTTTCAACCCAAGATTAATATTAAACACTCTAAAATTGATGGAGCAGAAGCACTTGTTAGATGGATACATCCTAAGTATGGTTTGCTATTAGCAGGTCAAATTATGCCTTTTATTAATTATTTTTCCCTTAATAAAGAATTATTACTAGTAGCACTTAAATTTACTTTTAAAGCACAAATTAGATGGTTAGCTTCAGGTCACTTTATTAAAACTTCAATTAACTTACCTACTTTCCTTCTAGAAGATGAAGATTTTATTAATCAAGTGGAATTAGTAGTCAAAAGTGCAAATATTGATCCAAAAATGATAACTTTTGAAATATTAGAATCAAATACACCATTTTCATTAGGTAAGTATTATGCTTCAGCTTGGAATTTAAGAATGAAAGGTTTTGGCCTAGCTCAAGATGATTTCGGAACGGGTTATAGTTCCTATGCCAATCTTTCTGCAACACCATTTACAGAAATCAAAATTGATAAATCATTTGTAAGCGATTGTCTTGTCAATGAAAAAAAGAAAGAGATATTAACAAGTATTGTTAAATTAGGTAAATCATTAAATTTAACTGTTGTTGCTGAAGGTGTGGAAAATAAAGAAGAAGTTTTATTTCTTAAAATATTAGGATGTGATCAAGTACAAGGTTTTTATTACTATCCAGCGATGACATACATTGAATTTGATAAAATTTTAAATTCTAATAGTTTATCAAATCCTATAAATTAATTTTAGATTTTTATTATGCATAATGATTCTCAACCAGTAGAAGAGTTAGCAAATAGCTCTGTTCGTCAAAATAGAATATTATTGATTCTAACTATCTTTATCGTTTTATGTCTTATTATACTTTTCAAATTAAGCGAAATTTTAATAGATGAAGAAAAAATTAAAATTAATAATAATTTTACTAAAACTATTAACTTAATTAACTTGAATGAAAGATTTCTATTAGATATTAATAATCAATATAGATTATATCCAAGTAATTTTGATTTACCTGGTGGTACACAATTTGTAATGATGAATGAATTACAACACATATATGGAAAAAAGTTATATAGAGGTAGAGGTCTAAATGTTTCTATACCCTTTACAATTTCTTCTGATGAAAATTCTCTAAAATATAAATTTGATCATAGTATAAAGATGACAGTACGAATGGCTGCTTACTATGCAAATTTTTGGTCTTCTTCAGAATTTGAGGGACCGCAACTAATACTAATTTCACATGATCCTAAGTTTTCTATTTCTATTCCTGCAACAGATTATATAAAAATAAAAACACCGTTACGACAGGATAACTATATTGATTCAATCGAGGATCTACGTAATAATATTTTAAAAGAACATATTTCAATTAATGACTCTCGTGTTTGGTGGTCAACATTAGGTAGCAAAGATACATTATACGGATTTATTTTAATTAATATGAAAAGCATTAATTTAAAAAATCCCATGAAACAATTTTTGATATTATCTACAAGCTTTAAAATTAAAGATTATAGTAAGGCAATTTCGAATCAAGAAAAATTATTTTATGATACTTTTACTTTGATTTCTCCTGAGGGAAATACAGTAATTGGACCAAAAATTAATTTAAATAATTTTTCTGATGGATTAAATATAAAAAAAAATGGATTGTATCTTGTACTAAAAAAAAACAGTCACAACAATTGGACTGGTATATATTCGATAAGTTATATAAATTTTATAAAACTACTTCAAATTCCTCTTTTTTCTATTTTGTTTATTTTTTCTATTAGTATTTTTTTAATGTTACTCATTAATAATTGGTATACAAAAACTATTGTTCAACCTGCTGAAAAGTCATATTTTGATTTATTAGAAGCAAAAAAATTTATAGCAGATGTTATAGATAATGCTCCAAATGGAATCTCAATAGTTAGATGTAGTGATCAGAAAATTCTATTAGAGAATAAAAATTCACGAACTTGGAATTGTACGAATGAAATTCTTGATTTAATTAAAAAACAACCAGATTCGACTGAATTTTGTTTGAAATTCAATGGTATCTATCTTCAAGTTTTTTTCATCTTAACAAGATATTATGGCGAACAAATTATATTATGTGCGTTTAATGATATTACTCAGCATAGAAACGATAATGTTGAACTTGCTAAAGCTAAAATTTTGGCTGATCAAGCTAGCGATGCTAAAACTTTATTTTTAGCAACAATGAGTCATGAAGTTAGAACACCTCTTTATGGTGTTTTAGGTAATCTAGAATTACTCAATTTAACAGATTTATCTTCTGATCAAAAACTATATTTAGACTCTATAAAAAACTCATCATATTATCTTTCAAAAATTATTAGTGACATATTAGATATATCAAAAATTGAATTAAATCAATTTGATATTCAATATAGTATTTTTTCCCCCTCATTAATGGCAAAAGATATAATTAACTCTTTACAAGCCACAGCTGAGATGAAAAAAATTAAAATAACTTTAACTTTCGATCCTAGAATTCCTCAATATATTCAAAGTGATCACATGCGGATAAAACAAATATTACTAAATTTACTAAATAATGCAATTAAATTTACTGAAGTGGGCTATGTTAACTTACATATAAGTTTATTGGATCAAAATGAAGATATATCAACAATATTATGGCAAATATCTGATACTGGTATTGGAATATCAAAAGAACAGCAAGAATTGCTTTTCAACATATTTTATCAGGTAAATGACTCCTATATTAAAGATGGAGCTGGTTTAGGTTTAGCAATATGCTCAAAACTAAGCCATCTACTAGGAGGTAAATTAAAAGTTTTAAGTGATTTAGGTACTGGAAGTAGTTTCTTTTTAGAATTACCAGTAAAAACAATAAATTCAGAAATTCAAAGCCTTGAAGAGGCTAATCAATTTCCATTATTTTTTTCTAATGAGAAAAAATATAAAGTTTTAATTGCAGAAGATAACTATATAAATAGATCAATTTTAGAAAAACAATTAGAAAATTTAGGTTTAAATGTAGTATCTGAAAGTAATGGCATGAATGCTTTAAAAGCATGGAATGAAGAAAAATTTGATTTAATTATCATCGATATTAATATGCCAAAACTAAATGGATATGAATTAACCAAAAAAATTAGAACCTTAGATTCAGTTACCCCTATAATTGGTGTAACTGCAAATGCTACAATTGAAGAAAAAGAGAGATGTATTAAAGCCGGTATGAATAGTTTTATAGTAAAACCTCTATCTATTGAAGACTTAAAGAATGCTATAGGAAATATTCTAATTCCAGTTACAACTACCTCCTTTAACGGTTTATCAATAGAGATGAAGCAATTATTTACAAAAAGTACTAAAGAAGATTTAAATATTGCGCTAGATGCTATTAATTCAAAAAATTATATAATTTTGATACAACTTTTGCATAAAATCTCCGGTTCTTATGCTGCCATTGAAGAAATTCAAATAGCTAAAACTTGTTTCAAATACGAAAATATTATAAAAAATAGATTTTTTGATAGCACTGATATTCAAAATTTAAAATCTTTTTTAAATTTTTTATATCAAAATTTAGAAAGTTAACAGCTTAAGATATTAATTTCAATATTTCATTAGGAGACGATTATGTCAAAAGTAGTAAAAGTTGTTATAGCAGATGATCATCCTATCATTCTTCTCGGTCTAAAAGAAATTATCTGTAAAAATAAAAACATTTCAGTCGTAGGTGAAGCAACTTGCTCAACTGAAACTGTTGAACTTTTAAAAGAGCAAAAACCCGATATTTTGATTACAGATTTCTATATGCCAAATGATAATATCTATGGTGATGGCTTTAAAATGCTTGATTATATTATTAGAAATTTTCCTTTTACAAAAGTAATTGTTTTGACTATGCTCAGCAATCATTTGATTTTAAAAAAATTGACTAATTTAGGTGTTACAAAAATAATTTTAAAAAGTAATTTTCAGGAGAATATTACAAGAATTCTTAATGATATTTTAAATGAAAAAAATGTAAAAAATGTAAAAAATGTAAAAAATGAAAAAAATGAAAATTCCACTTTGAATTTAACAATTAAAGAGTACGAAGTTTTGAGATTATTTATAACTGGATTAAGTCTTAGTGAAATAGCTTCCAGAACTAATCGTAGTATCAAAACTATTAGTCATCAAAAAATTTCAGCAATGAGAAAACTCGGGTTTGATAATGATCAAGCTTTAATTCATTATTGTATATATTCTAATTTTTTTAACTAATATTAGATATATTTATAAAAAATCTAAATTTTTCTCAATCTATTCAAATTAATTTGATAACTTGGGCATCAAATCCACCTAACTCTATAAATCTATTCATAACTGCCACACGCGCACTAATCTCATCCATCTGACTTAAAAAATATTTTACCATCAACTTATCTTCCAATAACTTAATGCAATGCATCTTAGTTTCCACCAAACTGCGACACAGATAGCCCAACCATTTTTTCCATAGTATCTTGTCATAACGTTTAATTGTTTAAATATGTTAATTTTTTCTCGTGAGTGAACTTTCAAATCTTTCTAAAGTTTTACATTTTTCTGGATAAAATTACTTATATACTTGCCGATCTGCAGTTACCTGAAGGCATCGTTTTGTGTCATAAGCACCATCTTTATAGATAGAATTGATTGGTTTATCTAAAGGAATTTGAGCAAGTAAATCTTGTAGTGCTCATGAAGCACTAACATTATTGGTCGTGAGTTGTACAATAACTATTTCAAAGTTTTTATCATTTATAGCAAGACGAAGTTTACGTTATTGGTAATTATATTCATATCCATGTTTCTTACATTTCCATTCATCTTCATTTGAAAATTTCAAACCTGTAGAGTTCACGAGTAGATGGAAGACATTACGACTTTTTTTATAGCCTAACGCAATATTGGTATGCATTTGTTTTCTGCACAGTATTGAATAATCTAGCGCTATCCAATCTAATCTACAAAGTTTAATCAGGCTTTGTACAAAGCCAGTGACTATATGTAAAGAATGACAGAATATAGATTTGATCATCAAGCAGCTTTGAATAGCTATATTCAAGTAAGTTTAACTTCGTTGATGTTTTCCTTATGGTTGAGCATATCAATGAGTCGATGGATCAAACCAGATGGAGTTATTAACTCGATTAATTAAGGCTCGTTTATATAGACCAATTAATTGCACGATAGATTTTAGAGAGGCTCATTCATTTGCGAATTATATTGTGGAATAAGATATTATCGCTAGGTTTATGCAATAAAGCCTCGTGTAACTATAAAGCAGACTCAAATCTAGAAAACGTTTAAAATTAATTACTCGATGGCTGTTTCAAAATAAAGAAGGGCCTAACAATATGACTAAAGTTAGGACCCTGAAGAATCAAATGTGAGGGTATTACTTCACAACAACAGAAATACCACCTGTGTTCACTGCACCCACTGCTGAAGTACTAATACCATTGATCCGGTTCACTAAGCTCGCGGTATTGACCGATGCATCAATTGAACCTGAGTTGTAGGCAATGTTTGCAGCGCTATAATTGCTGAGTGTTTCATCGAGTGAGTTTTCAAAGTTAGAGCCATAAGCAGAGTTAAACGCACTGCCGTAAGAACTGCTATTTGAATACCAGCCCCAACCTGAAGATCTTGTAGCACCTCTAGCTGCAGCCATTGATGCTGATTCTGCACCTGAACTAGCAGCACTTAAACTGCCTTGTTCCAAATAAATATCGCCAGTGTTGGCTGCACCTAAAGCAGATGTTTCAACCGCGATGGTACCTCCAACATTTCTGAGTGAGTTGAATGCTCCCAAAGTATTGACAGATGCATCTACATCACCTGTATTCACAGCAACATTAAAAGCAGTACTGGTCGTGTTATCTGCATATCGAGCTAATGCATTGATGACACTTGTCGCACCTGAATTAACGCTGATCTGCATAGGGGATGCATTCGCCATAGCTGCGGTTGAAAGGAAGGCTGCGGCTAAGGCAATTTTTGTGATAGTCGTTTTCATAGTTGTATTCCTTTTTTTGTTTTGAAGTACTCCTCGCTGAGTACTTCTTTTTTATAATGGTAGCGAGCCCATTTACTGCAAATTCTTTAGTCGCGCTGAATGCTCGACCAGTAGTTGTCTTCAAACCCAGGTACCGCATCGGTCAGGAGTTTTTCTTGTTCAGCATCACTGTTTTCTGGAACCACTTTCGCTGGTGGCGTAACCGCTGGTTTCATGCTGATGTACTTGATCAGATCTTTCTTATTCAGTTCAGAATTGCCATCTGGATTACTAATCAAGTTCGAATCTTTTTCCTTCATGGGCTGTATATCTTTATTGGGTACATTGGCCGGTTTATTTTTTTCAGTCGACGGATTTGTTTTGGTCAGTGACGATTCTGTCACGCCACTGGTCACTGGTGTTTTTTGCTGCTGTGTCTCTTTATATTTGTAGAGTGCCACCGAACTCTGGGTGAGACTTAAACGCCCAAATTCGGGTGGAATGGTGTTGCGACAGCCTTCAAATGTGGATGGCGGCACGACCTGACTAAGCAGCTCAAACGTGGCCAGATTGAGCATTTGACGCAGTGCAAAATTGGTTGCTTCACGTTCACCTTTACCAATTTGAATGTTTAAAAGTGTTCGTCCTGCAAAACGACCCGCGCTAATCCCGTAATCTTGCGCGACGATTTGTTTTTGCAAAGATACATTCCCCACCACTTTACTGGTGCGTGCATCGGTTAAGGACAAATCAAGACCAACGATAATCCGGGTCTGACTGTAATTTGGCCCTACTCCACCAATTTGCATATCAAAACCACCACCTGGGATAAAATCCAAACTATTAATACTGCCTGTCACATAGTAATTAGAAGCTTGAATCATACGCGGATCACGAATCCCCCATTTGGCTTCACTTTCAATAATGCGTGGGTCACGTCGGTTGAGTAAACTCACACCCGCGCGGAACAAGGCCGACTGCACCATATCTCCTGCACCTTGAGTGACCAATTTACCTGTGCCACCGTCAGTCACGACGTCCTTACCTGTCTGATCTAGAATGGCACCTACAGAAAAGTTGACGTCATTACGTATTTGACCTTTTAAGCACGACAATGCCATGTCAAAAGGAGTAAAAATGTCTGTAATTGCTGGCCCTTGAACGAGGCTTACAGGTTCTTTATTTGAAACCGCTAAGCCAGTACAACCGCTCAGGAAAGCGCTGAAAAATATCGTGGTACCCACCGAAGATATTTTGATTTTATTGGAAGTAAGATTCAGCATAGTGGTACGTCCGAGTGAGTGCTTAAATTAGGGCAATTCTGATTTTGTTGTTGTGTACTCGAATTGATTGACCCTTCATTAAAGGCAGAGGTTGAAAGTTTTATACCACTGTTATTTGAACCATTAATTGTGAGTGAGTTCGTCGAGGTATCGAGTGCTCCAATCGACGTTGAACTGGTATTGTTTTGCGTTTCAATATTATTGGTGGTATTTACATTGTTGGTGGTATTTAACGTTGTTTTTCCCAAGCCAGAATAATAATCAGAATCCATAAGCTCAATTAAATTGGCTTGATAAAGGTTTTCACTAGATCGTGTGCTTGATGCTTTCCAGCGGTAGCTCCAGTCATCGGTAGCATGTGTATTTCCTAGAAAACACAAACATATTAAAGCGACATTGATTGCTGATAGTTTCATAATCTTTACCGTCCTTTTTTATCTAGATCTTTTTCTAATTAGCTTCCTTCCACAGTTAATAATTCTAGAAAATAATTTTTGCAAATACAAAACAAATAAAATAAAGCAACCTAAAAACACAATTTACCTTCAATCTATTTAAAGCATATATTATTGTTTTAAATAATATTAATATATTTTAAAAACAGTGTAACAAATTATTTTTAAAATATTTTCTCATAAAATTAAAATATAATTATCAATAAAATAATTTGTAAAAAAATCATTAATCAAATTTAAAATTGATTAATTTTTTATTAAAAAAAATATAATTCTAAAATTAAGTTTATGTTTTATATTGAATTTTTAAAAAAATGAAACTTAAAAAATAACATTATTAATATATTTATTATTATCTAATTGTTACTTTTTGATAATGAATCTTATTTCTAATATTGTATGAATCAAATAATTATTAAGAAATCATTAGAAATTTATCTAATATAAAAATTAAATAACTAAAAATAAAATTTTTATATGAAGAATACTTTAATTATACTTTAAAATAAAATCAAAATTTTAATCACTAATAATTTAACCTATAAATATCAAAAAAGATATATTATACCATAACAATTAAAATACTGACTTTTACTTGAATTGCCATTTAGTTAATATTTTATTTAAAATACAATCAACTAGGAAATAAAAAATTTATTAAAAGATAAAAATATTCTTATAGAATTGAGCGCATCATTAGCATCTTTAAAAAAAATTATTAGTTTGAATCGTAAAAACATTCTATATTTATTGTCTATATTTAAATGAAAGATACATTGATTTAAGTTTAAATCGTTTTAAGTTATTAACGTAACGCTCATCAATTTCTTTTTGAAATTGGAGCAATCTCGATCTGGTTAGCTGTAATTTTCCATAAATGCTATTGATTATAATTACATTTTTAAACTTCATAAAATCAAATTTACCTGATTAGACATTGATCTGATAAAAGCTTAATTAAAGTTAAAGAGCTGAGTACGTAGTTATTCAAATTAAATCGATCTCCATACAACTATAAGATTTAATTAATTTCTTTAACAATTTTGGATTCATATGAACAGAACTTAATCAAACCATCCAAACTGATAAAACATGTCAGCTTAACTTGTATTCTTATACCTTATATCTTTTCGATGCGATCATCAGTATAAAATTAAAATTAATCGATTAGCTTTGTATATCTTCTTGTTTAAGATTTTTTCTAAATTGTAAGGGTGTAATATTCATCCAAGATTTGAAAGCACGTTGAAAAGCACTTTGTTCAGAATATCCAAGCAGATCTGCGACTTGATTAATCGTAAGTTTCTCATTTTCAAGATATGTGACCGCTAATTTTTTTCTGACTTTATTTACACATACGTTAAAGTTTAATTTTCTTTGAAAAAGTTTATTTTTAAGTGTATGCGTTGAAATATTTAAATAATTTGCCACATTATTTAAGGTGATTTCTTTGATACAATGCATAATACATATTTCAAGTCTTTGCTCAAAATCGTGATTTGAAGGCAAATCTAAAATATGCCGATTTGCTTCCTGTTTAAGTATCTTATATAAAATCGGATCCTTTGTGGGTAAGCGTATACTTTCTAAATGGGAAGCTGACATCACAACAGAAATAATTGGGCTGTTGAAATGAACAGGACATCCTAATATTTTTTCATAAAAATCAGAATTTTCCGGCTTATCGTAATAAAATGAAATCTTTTCTAATTTTAATTCTTGTGGATCAATAATTTGTCTAGCAATCTCAATATAAGTAAAAACAATGACCTCATCGACTAAGAGACCAGCTTTTTCATGAAAATCAGACCATACAAACTCAATCAGGTCATTTTTAACTTTTAAACTACCCGAATTGTAATCTACAATTAAACGCTCATAGTAGATAAAATCCATAGCAGCTTGATATAAATTTTCTCGTGCAAGAATAAGATAACCTGTTAGCCCAGCACAGGAAATATTTGCATGTTTTGTAATTTTAATACTTAAATCAGGAACAGGATATTGTTCATAAAGTTCATAAATAATTTTTTGCCATGTCGAAAAGGGTACACGATCATAAATATTATTGAGTGATAAATAACGAGAATCATGAAAATAAGATCTACAGCTTTCTGGAACTTTTAAATTGTAAGATTTACAAAAATCCACAATCATGAGTAATAAAAGTACAGTCACCGAAGTTTTTATCATTAAATTTCATTCTATTTGGGATTAAGTTCAATCAAAAAATGAGTAAGTTATACTTACATTAAGATTTATTTAAACTTATAGTAAAGATATTTAAATGAATATGCAAAGCCATCGTCTCCAATAAGGCTAAAATCGATCTGCTTCATTTGGTCAGGGATATGATCGATTGGGTAAACCTGTCGAGATTTTGGTGCAAGCATCTGTTCAAGGTTTGCCTGAACTGGTATTGAATGTTGGTCTGATCTTAATATCATTTCGGAAAAAGAAATAAAGTATGCACTCGGATTTTCACTGATCAAATACTGTTGACCATCTATTGTCTTAAAAGAAAATTTCAGCTGCGCTGCAACAGCTTGAAGATCCATTTTTGGAACTTTTTTAGGTCGATAAAAAAGTTTTAACTGCGTTTGCATGGTGAGATCAAGTTGGTTGTCGGTATTCGAACCGGTGAACACTGACGATTTTCCCGGTACCTCATATAAATTGAGCCAAAATTGTGATTCCTGATCTGTATCTTGTTTTTCACCTGTGTAGATAATCTTTAAAACCTGTACAGCTCCACTCTGCATTTTAAAGACAGGAGGATTGATCAAAAAAGGTGCCTGTTTTGTATTTGGATCTCCAGCACCATCATCCACCCATGCTTGTACCAATACTGGATAATGATTTTTATTGACCACAATAAATGATCGAGATGATTCAGAACTATTGTAAATCACACGTGTATTTTCAGGAAGCAATCCGGCTAGTGCGGCCTTACAGGTATACATACAGCAACTTATTAATATAAAAAAGAAGATTTTCATTGTATCTTGACCAGTACTGTAGCAGTGGCATATACCCTTCCTGCTGTAGCGGCACCTTTGGGTAGTTTCTTCAAAACTGCACGATAAGGAATTCGGTATAACGTATGGTTGGCTACAGGCGAACCGATCACTTGAGCATTTTGCGTCAGTGAGTACCAGCCAGCCGAATTTCCGCTTGGATAATTAATTGCACTGTAACAGTATCCACTACATCCTGTTCCAAAGGTGGCTGGAAATGTACCCGTTAAGCCTGGCTGGCCCACAAAATTCATGGTGGTGTTATTGGCTGGGTTGGTCAGATAAATTCCGACATTTTGAGCTAAGCTCGGATCTTGTCCGTATTGGTTTGAGATTAAGGCACTCACTCCTGTAGAGGAATTGACCAAACCTAAGGTTTGCGCGGCATCGTAACTTGAAGAGGAGACCTGTATACCGATGGCATTCTGCCCGGACGATATCCCTCTTTGGGCGCTATTATGACATTGTACCTGTACCTCAAAATCTGCTGAAACCTCTCCTCCATCGTTCAAAGCCTGCGTATTGGTTTTCGGAAAATTCACCACAGGTGTGGTAAAAGTAGTTAAGCATGAATTCGACGGCGGGCTCATACTTACTGCATTATATAATGTGTAACCAATACCATTATCCGCTCCCCAGAAAGCGAAGTTCGTTGTATGACTTTCTCCAATTTCATCGTGACCAAACGTGACAGGTTGTGGACCAATACCATTGGTTTTATTACTCAACTGAATATACGCTGCTGGGCCCGAGTAACTATATATTCCACTAGATAGCCAAGGCTTAACCACGCCTGTATTGGTTTCAGGGTTGGTTTGTATGCGTATTAGCTCTGCTTGTAAGTTTGGAATATGTTTGAGTCGAATACAAATTTTACCCACCGCACAGCCATTTGCACCTGAGCCAGTTTCGTAATTCACGGGAATATCCTGATAATATTGAGTAACGACCTTTCCCGCCATCGTTAATCTAAGACCAAGAAGCTGTGCCGCGGTATAAAATACACCAGATTGCCCACCTGCATCCGTTGTCGCAACTTCGGTACGACCACCGTAAAAATCATCTCCATTGGTTGAGACAAGAAAGGTGATGTAGTTCTGGTCGCCCTCATCGCATGTCCATAGAATAGACTCTGAATTGGCATTTCTTGCACGAAACTCTGTTGGTGCAACCACCGTACTGGCAATCACGCTACCTAATGGCTGTATCGCCTGATTCATTAGTTGCACATTACCAAATCGAATTTTTGCCGCACTCCAGTCATCTGTTTCCAGATATTGAGGTGATCTATTCATTGTGCATTGTGCCCAGCCTTGACTAGACACTAGCAGTATCAATAGCGACACAAAACTTAAAACTATACGTTTAAAATGTGATTGAAGACCTGTATGAAGAAGGAACATTTATTTATTCTCCATATTGCACACAGCACTCAATTTAATTAGTGGTTGGCTTAAATCGACATCGGAGATCGTATAGGGTAACGAACAACTTGAAGTTCCCTGCTGATCACTCCAACGCAAACGTAATATTCCTTTAGGCTGTGCAACACGCAAATACATTTGTCCGCCTTGACCGACCATACCAATAACCTCTTCTTCAGCATTGAATACATCAGTTCCCATTGGAATGATCTGTTGATTGTTCAAATGGCTTTGGATTAATACGTTGTATCCTGTCCGGGTCAGAAATTTGATTTTCACACTCGCGCCTGCATACGGTGCAACGCGCTGCTCTCCACCGATGAGCTCAATATTATTTGCAATACCTTGTGGATCTAAAATGATACTGTTATATCGATAGGGACTTAAACTTGGGATTAATGCATAACCAAAGCGATCAATTTTACTATAAGGTGAGCTAATGACTTTGGCTCCTTGAGCCCCTTTCGCCTCAACCAAGCCAAAGGTATCTGTTAAGTAAGGCCCTAAGGTCACTCCACCTGAATGTAATGCAACAGCGCCATTTGCACTGATTGAATTTTGCCAGTACTGATGACTATAGGCACTATTGACACCCACCTGAAGTGATGCAAAGCGTTTATAAAGGCCTGCAGAATAAGTGGTATCACTATGATCGGAAGCTCCGTTTACACCGATGGTATAGTTGAGGCTGTAATCGGGATCAAGCGCGCCATTCATAGCAAGCTGATAATTTTCATTGTTTTTGCTTTGATTATAATAGGCACTCAATGTTGGGCGTAACGGATTTCGGGCTTTACCTAAAGGAATATGAATACTAATGCCACCAAAATTATCTGAATATTCTTCTTTGACACGATCACCACGTACGGCATAGGTTTTTTGGCGTGTATAGTTAAGATTGAAGCTCATAATACCGATACTTTTACTGAATCCAGCCTGAAACGATGTGTCACGTTTACGCTCATCACGATAGTTTTGAGTTGAACCTGCTAAATAAAAACTACCAAGTTGACCAAACTGCTGGCTTAAATTAATTTGAAAACGCGAGCGTTGTAGATATGTATTTGAAACCCAATCTCCCCCTTGCTTAGTCGCATATGCTAATCCGAGTATGTCTCCTAGCTCGCGATAACCTTCAGTTGAATATCGATATCCAGCTATTGCAATAGTCGTATTGGTCGGTTGAATGGTCTTACTGTAATTAATATTGGCCATCCAGCCATCTGTTGTATCTTTGCCTGAAGAGGTCGTGATATCAGCACGAGAATAGGTGATGTTAGTTCCTAGCGCGCCCAAAGTAGATCCCCATACGCCACCAAATAAAAGCGCTTGATAATCCTGACTTAAACGGAAACCTCCATTCATCGTGATACTGTTATTTAAACCATATTCATAATTAAAATCTGAGAAGTAAGCCTGTTGTGCGTGATCCAGATCAGTTTTTCCCATTGAAAAGTTATAGTTATAAAGACCTGCACGTAAAGAGTTAGGAACGGCAGCATATGGAATGTCATGCACATGGACACTGCCATCGGCCTCTGTAACGACCGCCTTTAAATTTCCTTCAAAATTGGTCGGATACAAATCTTTAATTTCAAAAGGCCCTGGGGCAACATTTATCTGATAAATCTCGCGCCCGTTTTGTTGTATCGATACTTTTGCATTGGTCTGTGCGGTGCCACGAATCACGGGTGCATAACCTCGCATTGAATCTGGGCGCATCCGTTCATCTGTTTGCAGACTTAATCCCAAATAAGGTAATGTCGAGAAAAATTGTCCCGAGCCATATTGCTGGCCTAATGTCAGTACAGACGTCAATGAATTAATGGGTCGCTGTAGATAGCTTCGAATGTGATTCCATTGAGTATGATGGTCATTATCAATTGAAAAATTACTTTGCTGACGATACTGCCATTTTCCAATATTGGCACCCGCGTTTAAGCTGAAAAAACCTGACTCATAGTTTTGTTTGCTTTCAAATCTGTTTTCTGTGCGGTAGTAATTCGCAGAATAATTTAAAAATCCAATACTTTGTCCTGCATCAAGCTCTTCAGGATTGACATATCCTCTTGGAACACTTCTTAAATACTGCTGAGCAATATTTAAATCCAAGCGTAAATTGGCATAATCAAAATCGATTTGACTACCTGGTGCGATCTGGGCCAGTTTTAGACAATCTTCTTTGCTACTTGTATTTTGACCCCGAATTCGGCTTTTCTGGAACTGAAGATCACCCACAATATTTGCCTGATCTAATAAGGCATCAGTCCAGCAGGCATCTACTTTGCCAGGCTGATCTGGGTCATCTATAAATCTGATTTCACGTCGACCAATCAAATGTTGATTGACATATAGATCGACTGTGTATGATCCAGCCTGTAATACACTAGACTGATTGAAACGATCGATTAACTCTTGATTTAGGCCTGTTCCCTTAAGTAACTTGGCATCGAAAGTATATAACTCTTGAGATGAGCTCAGCTCTGAAACAGGGGTATTGGCATATAACTGATTTGAATGAAAGAGCAATGAATGAATTGCAACCGATAAAACGGTATGCGCTGCTATAGCCGAGGTATGCTTCATCATCAACTGGCCTTATCGATCATGCTGAGCTGCGATTCGCTGATTGACAGGGGCTCCGTAGTCATTCACTAAGCGTAAGCTCACCTCAAGATCAGCACCGTTATCTATCGATCGATCCAACTTCCAACGAGCGGTCGTTTTAGGCGGAATCATCGCTATATCAAGTGCTTTTGCAGTCTGCGCGTTTTTTTTGACAGTGGCATGAGTTGGCGTGATGTAATAACCACTTGGATTATTCACTTCAAGCCATGTGGTATCTTGATCTTTCACCAATAAATAGGTCAGGGTGTTAAAAGAATCCTCTGGTTGCCCTACAATTGTTTTTGGACGATAAAAAACTTTTAAGCGACTTTTAACCAATAAGACCAGCATATTTTGATCAAGTTTGTTTTTTTCAAATGCAGGTATTTGCTTAAAATTTAAGTAAAAAATAGATTCTCTATCGGCAGGCAAATGTGTGTCGCCTGTGTAGACCATCCGTACCATTTGTCCGCGAGATGGATCAATACGGAAAACCTGAGGATTGACCATGAAAGGAGCATCTGCAGTTTCAGGCGTCGATTGAGGGTTGTTTTGATCTAACCAGATTTGAACAAGATAACTCTGATCTTTACTGTTACTAAATTGCAGCGTTTTTTCTTTTTGTTCAGCCGGGTAAATCACGCGAGTACCTGTCATCACCACATTGGCGTATACCAACGATGTATTGCACACGAAGCTTGCGATTAACATACTGAACCAAAGTTTAGAGGCTTTTTTCATGGTTTATCCTTTTCTTGTCTTTTTATCAAAAACGCCATGTCACCATAGTTATGGCACATGGCGGATCATTAAAAATCGATTAAGGATAGATCACTTCATAATCAGCAACTGCCGTGACCGAGCCGGCTGTCACCTTATCTTTTGCATAATATTGCGCGGTCATATTATAGGTAGTAGTACCTGATGATGTGGTTTGCTTCGCTGTAGTGGCAATTCCGTTATTAAAAACTAGTGGAGAACTGCCAGCACTTCCATTTAAAAGCTGAATTGAAATATTTGTTGCACTACCAGTTGCACTCGAAACACCTAAATTAGCACCATCAGGATTATGCGCGGTAAAACGTACCGCAACGTCATCCGCAGTTTGGCTACACCCTTTAATATTGATACTAAAAGGCGTTGCACCTGCAGTTTTTCCAGCAGCAGTTAAACTTCCTGCACCAACAGTCGGTAGCGTAATCGTTGGCGAAGCAGAGCTTCCAACATCGACGGTACAGGTGTTTGAATCAACTGTGCCAGTAAAGGTAATGGTATCGGCAGCCACTGCTCCCTGCATAACACCAATTGTCATGAATGCGCCAATCAATAATTTCATTTTCATTTAAAGAGCCACCCTTTTTTAAAAAGTTAAATCGTTTTAAAAGTACATACCAAATTCACTTTCTAAACAAAAATGTGATGTGTTTGGTACGAGGGCTTAAGCTAACGAAAAAAAACAAAAAAATATTGACACTAAAAATTTAAAAATTGACATCAGTTATTTAAACAAATGAGATGCGAATACATCTTGATTCCCAGTAAGATCGACTTTCTTTTTGAAATATTTTCTGAGAAATCATGTTTTATTTTGCGTATTGAGCACGAGATTTAATACAATTTGAAGAGCATACGCCAGACGATGCTCTTCAATGGATCATTTCTCTTAATTTTGCATCAAACGTTTCACGCGAGGCTTATACATAAACTGATAAGTAAAGCCCAAAATAATCAACCAGAGCGGACTCACGTAAAGGGCTTTAAGGGTATCGGGCTCTAATGCCAGAATCACCAGCGTAAACATCAAAAAGCCCAAAACCACATACGACATCAAAATACCGCCTGGCATCTTAAACGTCGATTGGGCATGCAACTCAGGGCGCAGCTTACGATAACGCAAGTAGCACACCATGATCATGCTCCATACGCTAATAAACAAGATCACGCAAAGTGAACTGGCCAGCGTAAAGGCCTCCATGGTATTGGGCACAAAATATTGCAACGCGGCACCTGCCATAATAAACAGGCAGGAAAACAGTAAGCCATTGGCCGGTACTGCACGGCGCGATAACTGTGCAAATGCCTTAGGAGCTTGACCATCATGTGATAAACCAAACAACATACGGCTGGTCGAAAACACACCGCTGTTCATCGAGGACATCACCGAAGACAACACCACCAGATTCATGATGATGGCAGAAGTCGGAATACCCGCGTACAAAAACAGCTCTACAAATGGGCTTTTATTGGCACTGATCTGATTCCAAGGCGTCACCGACATCACCACAAACAATGCCAATACGTAAAATAAAATAATGCGGATTGGGATGGCATTGATGGCTTTGGGAAGATTTTTTTCAGGATCTTTGGTTTCTGCGGCAGTCGTACCGACCAGCTCGACCCCAACAAAAGCAAAAACTGCAATTTGAAAGCCAGCCAAGAAACCTTCAACGCCTTTAGGAAACATTCCCCCTGCGGACCAGACATTACTGATCGATGCCACAGCGCCGGCAGGAGAATGAAAATGGCTAAACACCATGTAGCCACCGACGCCAATCAATCCGACAATCGCCAGAATCTTAATCAAGGCAAACCAGAATTCGATTTCACCGAACAGACGCACGGTTAACAGATTCAGCCCGAGCACCAAAAACACACATGCTGCGCTAATGAGTGCCTGCCCCATTGGCGTAAAGGTGGTGCCATCGGGTAACCAGAAACTTAAATAGTTGATAATGGCAGCCAGATCGGCGATTCCGACCAGTACCCAGCCTAACCAGTAGGTCCAGCCCAGATAATAACCAGCGCCCGGACCGAGCAGATCATGCGCCATATCGACAAAAGACTTATAATGCAGATTCGCCAGTAACAATTCGCCCATGGCACGCATTAAAAAAAAGAACATGACGCCAATGATCATGTAAATATATAAAATAGAAGGTCCTGCCAGCGAGATCGTTTTCCCTGATCCCATAAAGAGGCCTGTTCCAATGGCACCGCCAATCGCAATCAATTGTAAATGACGATTCGACAGTTTGCGCTGAAGCTCATGGGGTACATGCTCAGCGTCGCGATGACGTCCTGTAGTCATAAGGTCACATCCTTTTTGAATTTCCTCTTTTAAACCCAGCCATTTTTCCTTTTGTTTGGGATCGCCTCACAAAAATATTGAAAACAGCGGGATCTAACGCTCCTTGTGCCCGTCATTCACTTCAACATAAAGGGAAATACGGGTCTTAAATTGTCAACGCCAGCACACGAATGTACTGGCGGATATAAAATTAAGCTTGTGCCGCAATCACGGCAATTTCGATGAGCCAGTCTGGATTGACCAGATCGGCCTGAATGGTGGCCCGTGCGGGTGGGGCCAGTCCATCGAGCCATTCGGTCCAGATTGTATTCACCTGTTGAAAATCATCAAGATGCTTTAAAAACAGTTGCGCAGAAAGCAGACGGGATTTGTCGGTATGGGCTGCGGCCAACAAAGCATCGATGGTTGTCAGAATTTCTCGGGTTTGCCCTTCAATCCCTTGCTCGGTCTGCTTCGGAACCTGACCAGAGAGATACACTACGCCATTAAAAATGGTAACAGCACTCATTACCGCGGTGGTATTGATGCGCTGAATATCGCTGTTCGACATGCCTATATCCTTATGTTTGTATAATAAATGGAACGCGTGCCGTCACAGCACACATGAGTTCATAACCTACGGTGCCCGAAGCCACCGCCACGTCATCGATGGATAAAGTTGCACCAGTTTTAGACCTGCCCCACAGCACCACCTCACTTCCCACAGCAGCCTGTGGTACAGGCGTCAAATCGACTGCCAGCATGTCCATACTGACGCGACCAACGGTACGGGTACGCACGCCATCTACCAGAATAGGGGTACCTGTCGGCGATATACGTTGATAACCATCGGCATAACCACAAGCCACAATACCGATCTTGAGTGGGCGGTCTGCCATAAAGCTTGAGCCGTATCCCACAGTGTCATTGGGCTGTAAATCTTGAATGGCCAGCAACTCACTACGTAGGCTCATCGTGGGCTTGAGTGTCCAGTGGTCGATTGAATGTGCCGGATAATCTGGTGCGCTGCCATAGAGCATGATGCCGCTACGGACAACATCGGAGTGCAGCGGATGGCGTAGAATCGCGGCACTGTTACTGATCGATCGTGGGCCCGCAAGCCCCTCAACCGTTTGTTCAAAAATACGTTGCTGATAGTTAATCCCAGACTCGCCAAAACGATTGCCATCTGCATCGGAAAAGTGCGTCATGTGCGTGATACTGGCCACCTGCGGTAATGCATGCAGGCGCTGCCACGCTTCGCGATACGCCGCAGGCTGAAAGCCCAAACGGTTCATGCCGCTGTTCATTTTTAAATAAACATGAAACTGCGCTGGTGCAGGATGACGCTCGATCCATTCAATCTGGCTCAGGTGATGCACGGTAAAGCTGAGCTGATCTTGCGTGCAATCGTATAAATCTTGCGGTGAAAACACACCTTCCAGTAACAATATTGGCCCGGTCCAGCCCAACGCCCGAATGCGTTTGGCTTCGGCAAGATCAAGTAGTGCAAAACCATCGGCGGCGCTTAAGGCCGGATATACGCGTTCGATACCATGACCATAAGCATTGGCCTTAACCACGGCAAAGACCTGACTGTCTGGCGTGGCGTTTCGGGCAACCTGAAGATTGTGTGTTAAGGCATCCTGATGCACAACGGCATGAATGGGACGTGGCATAGTGAATCTTCCCTGAGGTTTAAGACTTAGACTTAGGCTGCGCTAGAATAACGTTGCAGCGAGAGCCCTTCGGTACTGATATCGGTTTGATGGTTCAGCACAATGTCACTGATCAACTTGCCAGAGCCACAGGCCATGGTCCACCCCAAAGTGCCATGTCCGGTATTGAGAAATAAATTTTTAAAGCGGGTCGCACCAATAATTGGCGTGCTGTCTGGTGTCATTGGGCGTAAACCTGTCCAGAAAGACGCTTCTGCCATATTGCCGCCCGGGAATAAATCTTGTGTCACCATCTCAAGCGTGGCGCGTCGATCTTGATTTAAGCCAAGATTAAAGCCACTCAGCTCGGCCATCCCTCCCACACGAATACGCTGGTCGAAACGGGTAATAGCGATCTTGTAGGTTTCATCGAGCACGGTCGACTGCGGCGCGAACTCAGGCTGCACAATCGGGATTGTAAGTGAATAGCCTTTGACTGGATACACCGGCAGATTAAGTTCAAGCGGTTTTAAAAAGTCACGCGAATAACTACCAAATGCCAATACATAACGATCTGCTGTTAGAGTTTGACCATTAACGCGCACGCCTTTGATGCTATCACCTTCGACCACCAAGCCTTCGACCTGCTGATTAAACTGAAAATCGACGCCTAGTGCTTTGGCTTTGTTGGCCAGCGCATTGGTAAACAAATAACAGTCGCCAGTTTCATCATTTGGCAAGTGCAAACCACCGACCAGTTTATCCTGAGCATGTGCAAGTGCCGGCTCGACTTGGGCAAGTCCCTCGCGATCAAGTAGTGCATAACCAACGCCACATTCTTCTAGCACCTGAATGTCACGCTGCACTGCTTCTAATTGTGCTTCGCTACGAAAAACCTGCAAGGTTCCCTTAGCACGGTTCTCATATTCGATACCTGTGGTTTCACGCAATGCTTTGAGGCAGTCACGGCTGTATTCAGCCACACGCATCATGCGTTCTTTGTTGGTGGTATAGCTGGCTGGATTACAGTTTTTAAGCATTTGCGCCATCCACTGTAACTGCCACATGCTGCCATCGATATTGATTGCCAAGGGTGCATGATGTTGAAACATCCATTTTACCGCTTTAAACGGAATGCCTGGCGCTGCCCACGGGGTAGAGTAACCCGGTGAAATCTGGCCGGCATTGCCAAAACTGGTTTCTTCTGCTGGCCCCGCCTGACGGTCTAATACCGTAACCTGCGCGCCTTGTTGCGCAAGGTAATAAGCGCTAGCCACACCAATAACACCACTGCCCAAAACAATTACACGCATGTCCGTTCCTTCAATCCGTATTAGGTTATTTCACTAGTATATTTCTGGTTAGATAGTTAATTTCACTGATTTAAACGCTATAATTTAGGTAATTTTAAGAATTCGTCGTGCAAAAAAACGAAAAAAAGGAAATTTCTTATGCGTGCATTAGACCGGATTGATCGGCAGATTTTAGATATTCTGCAAAAGGAAGGGCGCATTGCCATCAGCGAACTGGCTTCACGGGTCAATTTATCGACCACACCTTGCTCCGAGCGGGTCAAGCGACTAGAGCGCGATGGCGTGATCACAGGTTACCATGCACGGCTGAATCCGGCGTATGTCGATCGGAATCTATTGGTCTTTCTGGAAATCAAGTTATCGGCAAAATCGGGAGATGTATTTGATCAGGTCGCACGTGACTTAGTGGCGATTCCTGAAGTGTTGGAATGTCATCTGATTTCGGGGGAATTTGATTATCTGGTCAAAGCACGCCTGAAGGAAATGAGTGCCTATCGCCGTTTGCTCGGCGATCTACTTAAAAAACTGCCCTCCTCGGCGTCTTCACATAGCTATATTGTGATGGAGGAAATTAAGGAAACCTTGTTTTTGGACGTTTCACGTCTGTAATCACACGACTTAATGAATTCTTAAAAAATCAAGGATCACTTTACAAACCACACCCAGTCGTGTGGTTTTTTTAATTAACTCCAGTTAATATGCGTCTTTTTGGTGCAAAAGTATAAATACAGCCATCGTTATTACAAAATTCATAATTTAATTATGTATTGCATAATTAAATTGAGTTTAGTATGCTCATTGATATAACGCAGTATCAGTTGGACGATACGTTGTTAAAAAAATAAAGCAGGACGGCGATTTTGAGTTTCAATAATTTCCTTTGAGCGCAATCGTCTTTTAAACCTAGGGTGCTACCCCGATACAATTTTAAATTGGTTGATTGTATTGGTGATGCCTATTCCTTAGCCCTTTATAGGCTCTGTAGCATTCTATGTTTAAAAATCTAAAGCGATCCAATGAGTGGATTCGGTAAAAATCGATAATGAGGACGGAATAAGATGGATATTTTAGATAACCCTTTGGAGCTATGCGGGTTTGCATTTATAGAGTTTGTTTCCAAAGAAAACGAACTTGATCTGATTTTTAAAACCATGGGGTTTACCCAAGTTGCACGTCATAAATCAAAGAAAGCATTCCTTTGGCGTCAGGGCAATATCAATATTATTTTGAATTATCAACCTGAATCTTACGCATCTTATTTCTTTAATGAACATGGTCCATCGGCCTGCGCAATGGGCTTTCGTACCCGTGATGCCGCCAAAGCATTTAATAAAGCACTCGAACTGGGTGCCGAGCCCATGTACAGCAAAATCGGGCCGATGGAATTAAATATTCCAGCCATTAAAGGCATTGGTGGTATGCCAATCTTTTTGGTCGATCGTGACATTTATGAAAATGATTTTGAATTTATCGATGGTATCGAGGCAAATCCTGTCGGCACAGGTTTAAAAGAAATCGACCATCTGACGCACAATGTCTATAAAGGCCGTATGGACTACTGGGCTTCTTTTTATGAAAAGATTTTCAACTTCCAAGAAATCCGTTATTTCGATATCAAAGGCGAATATACGGGCCTGACCTCTAAAGCCCTGACCGCGCCAGACGGTAAAATCCGCATTCCACTCAATGAAGATTCAGACAAAGGCAACGGTCAGATTGCAGAATTCTTGGCCGATTTTAACGGCGAAGGGATTCAGCATATTGCCTTTATTACAGATGATTTGCTGGCCACATGGGATAATCTCAAGGCGCTCGGGCTGAACTTTATGACTCCACCGCCTGCCACCTACTACGAAATGCTGCCAGAGCGCTTGCCCGCCCATGGCGAACCGACTGAAGAGCTACAAAAACGCGGTATTCTACTCGATGGCAGCACGCAAAATGGCGAGAAAAAACTACTGCTTCAGATTTTCTCTGAAAATATGATTGGGCCGGTTTTCTTTGAATTTATTCAGCGTAAAGCAGATGACGGTTTTGGCGAGGGTAATTTTAAGGCGTTGTTTGAATCGATTGAGCGTGATCAGATTCGTCGTGGTGTACTTCAAGTATAAGCATTTAACACCAGAAATCACCTGATACTCCACTGCACTTTGAATGAAGTGCAGTGGATTTGTTTTTTGTGTTTAGCGGTTTTGCAAAAAACGATTGATCGCCGCCACTGCGCTTTTCAGCTCAGCCAACTTTTCGCTTTGTGCATCTAGCGGCAAGAACATTTCAGTGTCGATGGCCACAATACAAAACTCCAAAACACCCTGTGCATTAAAGACAGGCAGCCCCACAGCATTAATCCCCACCAGCAAATCGCCTTGTGCCAGTGCCATGTGTTGCTCAAGAATCGAGGTTTTGAGGGCTAAAAATTCATCCCAATTTTGTGGTTTAAGCGGATAGCTCGACTGTGCCGCGGCTTGCCATTCCAGTTCCATAAGTGGACGCACCACATGTTCGGGCATAAATGAGGCAAAGACTCGGCCCGATGCCGAATTGACCAATGGCATAATCGAGCCGACTTTGGTCACAATGGCAATCGGGTGATTCGACTCCATGGCTTGTACTACGAGCGGTCCACGCGGTGACCATTTACTAATTTGAATGCTACAGCCAATTTTGGTCTGCACATCATAAATCATCGACTGAACAAGTTGCAGCGCGTCGGTATGTTGAATACAATTCAGCCCCAATCGCCAAGCCTGATCGCCCAGTGCATACTGGCCATCATCAAGCTGCTTGGCATAATCCATACGAATCAGGCTCACCAGATAACGGTGCACTTTTGCAGGATGCATGTCTAATTTGTGCGATAAGTCTTTTAAAATAATGGGATGCTGATGGTCGACCAATGCATTCAACACACTCAAACCCACTTCAAGCGATTGAACCCCACCCGATAATCTTTCTTCAACCATTGATGCACTCTTTTAAGATGAAATTCTCAAGCATATGCAGTGTTCCGATATTTTTACAAGACTGCATAAACGTGCTGACATCATGCCTGACATTGGTCAAAACTGAAATGCTCTTTTTTCATTTATGCCACGACTTTGCCCCGATTTAAGCAGATTTCACGGCACAGTATGCCGCTATAGCACCTTTGAAAATCGGTTGATTATCGACAGATTTTGATTTTTTTTGGTTTAAATTTATGATATACGTAATTTGTTTTAAAAAAATTACACTACATGGATGAGAATAAGCATATGTCACAGCAAGAGCAAGGTCGCCTCAAACCCGGTTTATCCAATCGCCATATTCAATTAATTGCGCTGGGCGGTGCGATTGGTACGGGACTATTCCTCGGTATTTCACAATCGATCAAACTGGCAGGGCCTTCGGTTATTTTGGGTTATGCCATCGCGGGCCTGATTGCCTTTTTTATGATGCGTCAGCTTGGTGAAATGGTGGTGCATGAGCCGGTCAGTGGCTCGTTTAGTTATTTTGCCAATAAATACTGGGGACGCTTTGCCGGGTTTATTTCGGGTTGGAATTATTGGGTGTTGAACGTGCTGGTCTGTATGGCCGAGCTGAGCGCGGTTGGCCTGTATGTACAGTACTGGTGGCCCGACATTCCAACGTGGGTTTCAGCACTGGGCTTTTTCATCCTGATTAACGTGATTAACCTGCTCCACGTGAAACTTTTTGGTGAAATGGAATTTTGGTTTTCAATCATCAAAATTGCCGCGATTTTGGCCATGATTGCCTTTGGTTCTTACTTGCTGGCCACTGGAAGCGCAGGACCTCAGGCACAGATCAGCAATCTCTGGGCACTGGGTGGCTTCTTTCCACATGGCGTAACCGGCCTACTGATGGCCATGGCCGCGATTGTATTTGCCTTCGGTGGAATCGAACTGTTTGGTATTACCGCAGCCGAGGCACGTGACCCGAAAAAAACACTCCCTAAAGCCGTCAATCAGATTATTTACCGGATTCTCATTTTTTATATCGCTACATTGTGCGTGTTACTGGCACTGTTCCCATGGAATCAAATGGCACAAGGTGGCAGTCCATTTGTAATGGTATTTGCCTCACTCAATAGTCAAGGTGTCGCGACAGCCCTCAACTTTATTATCTTGACTGCGGCCGTATCGGTTTATAACGGTACCAGCTACTGTAGTAGCCGCATGTTGCTGGGTTTGGCCGAACAAGGCAATGCCCCTCAATTTTTGAAAAAAATTAATTCTCGCGGCATTCCAGTTCATGCAGTCCTACTCTCTGCCTTTGTCACTGCACTCTGTGTATTGCTCAATTATCTGTTCCCAGAAAAAGCCTTTGCATTTTTGATGATGCTGGTCGTGGCGGCTATTGTGATTAACTGGGTGGTGATTTCCTTTACCCATTTAAAATTTCGTCAGCAGCTTAAACGTACCCATGTGACATCGCATTTTCCAAGTTTGTTCTACCCTGTGACCAATTATTTATGTATGGCTTTTATGCTTGGCATTTTGGTGATCATGAGCCTCACGCCCGACATGCGTCTTGCCGTCTGGCTGATTCCAGCATGGCTCATTTGCTTAAGTCTGGCGTATTGGATTCAGCAACGAAAAGATGCCATGCACAGTGCCGCATTGACATTTGAGTCTGAAAATTCATTTAAATAAACTCAATAGTGTATTTAGAAAAAGTCGAAAGGTTTTGTAAAAATAATTTTCAAGGCGGTCGTATTTCAGCATGGTGCTACTTGGCGCTTACTGATACATTAGTTCAGTTTAAGCGGAGATCCCGCTTAAGACTGTCACACTCCAATAACACACAGTTTGAGCTTAACTGTGGAATGAAAGGACTTTTTAATGTTTCAACATATCCCACCGTATGCAGGCGATCCAATTTTATCGCTTATGGAACAATTCAATGCCGACACGCGTGAAGGTAAAGTAAATTTAAGTATCGGGCTTTATTACAACGAAGATAGCATTGTGCCGCAACTTGATACCATCATGGAAGCACAAAAGCGTATCGAACCAAAGCAAAATAAAACCAAACTGTATTTGCCTATGGAAGGGTTCAAGCCTTACCGTGATGCAATTCAAGCCCTACTTTTTGGAAATAACAGCCCGGCGGTACAAAGCGGACGTGCCGTGACCATTCAAACGCTCGGTGGTTCAGGCGCATTGAAAGTGGGTGCAGATTTTCTTAAAAACTATTTCCCGAATTCTGAAGTATGGGTCAGCCAGCCAACTTGGGACAACCATGTGGCAATCTTTAATGGTGCCGGCCTTAAAACACATTACTATCCATATTTTGATGCTGAAACACGTGGTGTTGACTTCGATGGTATGCTCTCTACCCTCAAACAGCTTCCGGCGCAAAGCATTGTGCTTTTACACCCATGCTGCCATAACCCAACTGGTGCAGATCTGACGCCAGCACAGTGGGATCAAGTGATTGAGGTTTTAAAATCAGGCAATCTGATTCCTTTCCTAGACATTGCCTACCAAGGTTTTGGCGAAGGTATGGAGCAAGATTCGTATGCCATTCGTGCGCTTGATCAATCGGGAATGAATTTTATTGTCAGCAATTCATTCTCTAAAATCTTCTCGTTGTATGGCGAGCGTGTTGGTGGTTTGACATTTGTATGTGACGATGCAGAAAGTGCGCAATGTACGTTTGGTCAGTTAAAAGCCACTGTACGCCGTATCTACTCAAACCCACCAACGACGGGTGCATGGTTGGTCGATCAGGTGCTAAATGATGCAGCGTTGAACCAACAATGGCAAAACGAAGTAAAAGATATGCGCGAGCGTATTCTTAAAATGCGTCAAATCTTGCGTGATGAGCTTACAAAAGCACTTCCTGAGCGTGACTTTAACTACCTGCTTGAGCAAAAAGGCATGTTTAGCTACACCGGTTTAACCGGTGAGCAGGTCGATCAATTACGTGAAGACTATGCGATTTACCTCGTGCGTAGTGGTCGTATCTGTGTTGCAGGCCTCAACATGAGCAACGTATACATCGTGGCCAAAGCAATGGCAGAAGTTCTGGCCAAAGAAACTGCACAAGCTTAATCTGAATCGCCGCTGTGTTGCGTATGCAGCACAGCGGACGTCTATTTATACCGTCGTTGTTACAGCATTGAATTGTTTTTCATATAAAAATACTTATATAGTAAATTCATAACTCATTACTTTATGGACAATAATGCTTCAAGATCAACAAAAATTTATCCAGATTTTAGGTTGGGTGGCAACCTTTACGGCCATTTGTATGTACGTTTCGTATATTCCACAAATTATGAATAATCTGGCTGGACACAAAGGAAATCCGATTCAACCTTTTGTTGCAGCAATCAACTGTTTATTGTGGGTCATTTATGGACTCAAACGCAAAGACTATCCGCTTGCGGCAGCAAATGCACCCGGTATTTTGTTTGGTGCCGCAGCATGTTTCACTGCACTTTAATTTCACTATTATTTTGTATATATGTTTGAGTAAAAAAACACCCCTCCATTTGGAGAGGTGCTCAATACGTTTCAATTTTAGAAACGGAACTGTTTTAGATCGAGCGGAATTTCTACCCCAATCGATGCACCCGCATCGTTGCCGTGTACATCTGAATCACTTACCCAGCCATTAATCTTCAGTGGCAAATCCGGTTTGATGTAATGCGTCCACGTTAAGTCGAGTGCTTTGACTTCGTCTTTTTCAGGGAAGGCGCGGTTAATTGCGAGATTAGATTGATTGACTTTTGCCAGTAAGACGCGCCCGCTAATTCGGTTCATGACATCTACACGAATATCGCCACCCACCGAGTACATCTGACCATCGCCACCGATGGCATGACCTAGCGGATAACCATGCTGGTAATAGCCGTCTGTATATTGGTGATGGTTATAGCTATAACCCCATACATCACCATTGGTACGGGTATCTGCCCACTCCGCATACAACTGATAAGGCATATTACGTACGCTAGACGAATAATCTGCACCTGCTAAATATAATTTTCTCGATGGCAAGAAACCAGATTCATCTTCACCCACATACTGACCATAAAGGCTGGCAGGAATATTGAGCAAAGGTTGCAAGTTTAGGCGCCCGTCAAAACCCGCCAACTGGTTAGAGGCATTACTGTCATTGACACATCCCCTATCGTTACATTCATTGTCCTTACCAATTAATGCATTCCAGTAAGCTTTAAAACTACTAGGTTGACCTTGACCACCAATTTGAATTGCTCTTGAAGCACCCAATTCTAAATAAGGTAACGGCTGCGCTGTCAGTCTCATACCGATAAGCTTGGCATCAGGTACAGCGGTGTATTTGTCGAGCTGACCGCCAAACACTTGGTACTGCCACGGCCCAATCCATGACAGCCATTTGGTTTCAAATGCTTTTTGTTCGGCACGTTGCACTGTCACGCCATAAACCGGGCGGCTGGCATCGCCTCGAATCAAGCTGCCGTCATGTCCTGGTCCCCACCATGTTGGAATCTGGCCTGCAATCACCCACTGGTTCCAGAGTTTACCGGCCAAATACGAGCCTTCGACATTGACCTTACGGCCGTTATCGATTTGCTGATCTTTTTCGCCATTTACACGTAATTTACCATCCCAGTTTTCACCACCGGCATTTACTTCCAACGATGCAACATATTGTGCTTTTTGCTGATCACCAAAGGCTTGAGGTAAATTCTTCTGATCGGTTTCGGCAAACAATCCGAGTTTAACCGGTGTCTGATCGGCTTTTAGCGCATTGACGACCGAATTGAGTACGCGCTGTTGATTCTTGTTTTGCACTTTGGCATTTGCAAGGGCACGCTGGATTTCATCACCACTTAAAGGCCATGTCGATGTGCTGATTTGAATCACACCTTGCTGATTCAACCAGTTTAAATCCGTACGCAAATCTTCATTGTTCAGCACAATGCCTTGGGCAAAGCTAAGCGCTCCCCATCCCATTAACGCAGAAAATAAAATAGTTTTTCTAAACAACATGACCTGGTCTTTCTCTAGTTTATTATATCTCGTTCACCTTAATTTTTTTCTTTTGCTTTTGCAACCTTAAAAAAAATGGAAATGTAAGGGCACAGTATGTGATAGCTGCATAAGACAGACCCTTTTAGATTTTTTTTGATTTTCCCCAATACTTTAGCTTGGAGGTATGACCAATACCGACATTAAAACTATTGGTCGGATCTAGATGCTCATAAAACTGTGCCAGCGCTGGCTTGGCGATATATAAATGACCCACGTTGTGCTCGGCAGGATACTCTGCCCGGCGCGCATCGAGTAAGGTCCACATTTCGTGCTCCATCGCTAAGGGATCTACGCCTTTTTTGACAATATAGTCCTGATGAAAAACATGACAGAAAAAATGACCGTAATAAAGTTTATGTAAGATTTTGGATTCAAGATGGGCCGGCAACTGCTCCACCCAATCCCGATCATTGCGTCTTAAGGCAATATCTAAGGCAACAATATCCTCGACTTCATTTAAATGTGTATCGCGGTAGCGAATCGCGGCGCCGGCAATCGCAAAACGGTGCAAAAATGCTTTACGGCCTTCATCTTCATCACACAAGAAAAAAGCACCAGACGGATGTACAGCAAAATAATCGTGTAAAAATGTCTTTACAGCAGAGATCGATTGCTGCTCGATTCTTAAAATGAGGTGATGTTCATAACGATCTCGAAACTGATTCATGCGTTCAGGTAAATGATTGGGCAAACAATAAGTCACCGCCTGCAACAACTGATCAGTCCAACCTTTTAGCTTAAAACGCTCCAAAATCCCATCTATTTTGTCTTTTAAAGCAAAGGCCTTGGGTACATTGGCCGTTCCGAATTTTTCAATAAATAAGAAAGTATCCTTGCCGTATTTTGCACCAATATCATAGGCATCACGATGAATATATTCACCTGCAATGGGAAGACTCGGTAGTGTGGTCAGCAAGGCACGTCTGAGCACGGTCAGATCATCGGCATCGTTGGTTCCAATATAAAACACCTGACTCTCGACTTTGGCGAAGGTATCTAGCCGTACCGCAAAGACGCAGATTTTTCCGGCAGAACCGGACGCTTCAAACAATCGCGATGGATCAGCATTAAAACGCGCCGGACTATCGGCATCGACTTGCGTTACATCGTGGCTATAATGCGGATCGGAGGCATGCCCCACATCGTCTTGAATATCTGAAACGCGATATTGCTGCGTTTCAAGCCGTGTCAGAATCTCTTCAGGTGTATCGCCAAGTGCAATCCCAAGATGATTCACTAACTGAAGCTCGCCATGAGCATCGACTTGTGCATATAACGCCAGCTCGGTATAGGCCGGTCCGCGACGAACCAAAGCGCCTCCCGAATTGTTACATACACCGCCCAGCACCGAGGCTCCAATACACGATGAACCAATAACCGAGTGCGGCTCACGCTGAAAAGGTTTAAGGGTCTGTTCGAGTCGATCTAGTGTCGCACCCGGCAGACAGACCACCTGCTCACCATCACGAATGACCTGAATCCCTTGCAAACGTCGGGTACTTAAAAGTACTACAGGCCGGTCGTAATCTTCACCATATGGTGTAGAACCTCCCGTCAGGCCAGTATTGGCGGCCTGCATGATCACAATACAATCTGCATCGAGCACCGCCTGTAAAACACGCCATTGTTCGAGTAAACTTCCCGGACACACCACGCCCAACACCTTGCCTTCACCAAATCGTCGTCCCTGTCGATACTGACGGGTCTGCTGATCACCAGTCAAAACATAAGACTTGCCCACAATCTGTTGTAAGTGCTGAATCAGTGATGTCGTGCTGTGTGGCATGTGGAATATCCTTTTAGAAGCTCAATGCTTTGTTCATTTCGACCAAGCAAGATGAATCAATGTCGGCAATGCGCTTGACACCGGTCAGGGTCATGGCCACTCGCATTTCTTTTTCAAGTAAATCGAGTAAATTAGACACACCCTGCCCCCCTTGCGCCGCCAGTGCATAAACAAATGCACGTCCGATCATGACGCTATCTGCGCCAAGGGCCAGCATGCGCACAATATCCAAACCATTGCGTATACCTGAATCGGCCAAAATGGTTAAATCGCCTTTGACTGCATCGGCAATCGCAGGTAGGGCGCGTGCCGAAGACAGTACGCCATCAAGCTGGCGTCCACCATGATTAGACACCACGATCCCATCGGCACCAAATCGAACCGCATCTTTGGCATCTTCCGGGTCTAAAATGCCCTTAATAACCATCGGGCCATCCCAAAAATCACGAATCCATTCTAAATCTTTCCATGAAATAGACGGATCAAAATTATTGCCCAACCAGCCAATATAATCTTCAAGCCCGGTCGGTTTTCCTAAATATTTTGAAATATTGCCTAAATCATGCGGACGACCCAGCAATCCCACATCCCACGCCCAATGCGGATGCATGACCGACTGTAAATAACGGCGCATGGCTGCATTCGGGCCACTCATACCTGAATGGGCATCTCGGTAACGCGCGCCCGGCACTGGCATATCGACGGTAAAGACCAAGGTCGAGCAGCCTGCCGCTTTGGCACGTTCCAAGGCATTTTTCATAAAGCCACGATCACGCAGCACATAAAGCTGAAACCACATCGGACGCTGAATGGCTGGCGTCACCTCTTCAATCGGACACACCGAAACTGTTGAAAGGGTAAAAGGAATGCCCTTTTTATCTGCCGCCACGGCTGCTTGTACCTCGCCACGACGGGCATACATGCCTGTTAGCCCGACTGGAGACAATGCCAGCGGCATCGAAAGCGTTTCGTTAAATAATTGGGTTTCGAGGCTCAATGCCGACATATCTTTTAATACACGCTGGCGCAATGCCACGTGAGCTAAATCTTCAACATTTCGTTTCAGCGTCGATTCACTATATGCACCGCCATCGATGTAATGAAATAAAAATGGCGGCAAACGGCGCTGCGCCGCTTCGCGATAATCGTTTGAAGATGAAATAATCATGCTGAATCAATCCTGTTTAAACGAGTAGCACGTTTCTGGCGAGCATCTTCCTCGTCCAATGCACGTACCTGATGGATGACAAATTCGATATGACCACATACCGCATCACGCGCAGCTTGCGCATCTTGGCGGTCGATGGCATCCATAACCTGAAAGTGCTGATCACTGAGTAAATCGGCGCTTACAGGATGGTTATAAACTTTTTTTCGGCCCAAAAAGACGTTGTATTGCAGTAGGTCAAAGAGGCTGCGCATCATCTGAATCAGCACCGCATTGTGCGATGCTTCTGCAATGGCCAGATGAAAATTGGCATCGGCCACTGCTGCCGCCGCAGAATCGCCACGCGCCTGATGCTGTGCAATTTCATCAAAATACTGATGAATTTTGGCACGATCTTGTTCGGTGGCTCGCTGTGCGGCGTACCATGCCGTACCGCCTTCCAAAATGAGCCGTGACTCCTGCACATCGAATCGATACTGCGGATCTTCTTCAAGCAGTAGACTAATTGGCTCGACAATGTGCTGTTGTGGCCATGTTTCGGGCAAATGTACGATATAGGTGCCATCTCCCCGACGGCTGGCCAGCACCCCCAAACTATTGAGCTGCTGGATGGCTTCGCGTAGCGAGGGTCGCGAAATTCCCAGACTGGTGGCCAGTACACGCTCGGCAGGCAAGCGGTCGCCTTGTTTCAGGTTACGTTGCTCAATGAGCGCCTGTAACTTTTGTACCACCTGATCAGAGACTCGCATACTTTTTCCTTATATCGTGAGTTTATGGAATCATCCACGGCACAATATACGCCTGTACCGTCACAATGATGCCCACAAAGATGGTAAATATGATGCTATGTTTTACCGTAAAACGGAACAAATCCGATTCTTTGCCCACTAAACCCACCGCAGCACAGGCAATCGCAATTGACTGAGGTGAAATCATTTTACCTGTCACGCCGCCACTGGTGTTGGCTGCTACCAGCAATACCTCAGGAATACCGATCTGCTGGGCGGTGGTGGCTTGTAATGCCGAAAACAAGGCATTCGATGAGGTATCCGAACCCGTTAAAAACACCCCTAACCAACCTAAAAATGGCGAGAAAAAGGTAAACGCATGGCCCGTATGCGATAAAGCAAGCGCCAAGGTGGCAGACAGTCCAGAATAGTTGGCAATAAATGCAAAAGCCAAGACCATCCCGATTGAATAGATCGGTACTTTTAGCTCATTTAAGGTTTCGCCAAAGGTCACCACGGCCTGCTTTGCATTCATTTTTAAGAAAATGATAGTGATCACTGCGGCAATAAAAATGGCCGTTCCGGTGGCAGAAAACCAGTCGAACTTATAAATCGCATCGTAGGGAGTATGCTCTGGCACAATCGGTGGAACTTTTTCGACCCATCGATGTAAGCCGGGTACTTCAATCTTGAAAATCCAGTGTTCCAATGCACCGCCTTTGGCAAACAATGCCTTAAATGGCTTGATGCTCCAGAGGGTGACCATGAGCGTCAGGATCATAAATGGCGACCACGCCTTGGCAATCTGACCTACGCGGTAATGTTGTACAGATTGGGGGGCAGTTTGAGTGTCTTCGGTCTGTTCGAATCTAAAAATATGCTTGGGTTGCCAGAATTTAAATAACACCGTCAAACTGACTAAGGATGCAATCGCAGCCGTAATGTCCGGTAGTTCAGGCCCCAAAAAGTTTGAGGTCAGATACTGCGCAATCGCAAATGCTCCACCGCCCACCAAGACCGCAGGCCATGTTTCTTTCACGCCACGCCAGCCATCCATAATGGCCATAATCCAAAACAGTACAATGATCACCAGAAAAGGCAGCTGACGCCCCACCATCTGGCTGATTTCCATGGTATCGACCCCAGAAACCTGCCCTGCCACAATAATTGGAATTCCCATCGCGCCAAAAGCCACTGGTGCGGTATTCACAATCAAACACAGGCCTGCGGCATAGAGCGGTTTAAACCCTAAACCCATCAGTAATGCCGCGGTAATGGCAACAGGGGCACCAAAGCCTGCTGCACCTTCTAAAAAGGTACCAAAGGCAAATCCGACCAACAGCATCTGAAGGCGCTGATCTGCGGTAATTGATAAAATACTGGAACGAATGATGTCGAACTGTCCGGTTTTGACCGAAACTTTATATAAAAATACCGCTCCCAGAATAATCCATGAGATCGGCCATAATCCGTAAAAAAAGCCATAAATCACTGCACCAAAAGCCATTGCTGCTGGCATTTGGTAAAAAAACAATGCAATTAAAAGCGCCAGCAGCACCGTAATGGTCCCCGCAACACTGCCTTTTAAACGCAATACGGCAAGTGCGATAAAAAAGAAAATAATCGGAATCAGCGCGACCAAACTGGATAGCCAGATATTATTTAGAGGGTCATAGGCTTGTTGCCAAACATGCAGCATTTTCATCTCCTTGAAATGCCGAGAATCATTTTGTTTTCAGGAAAAATGCTCCTGCAAACCAGTCAATATATTTAAATTGGTCATACCAATTTAGCTTTAAGCAAAAATATGCTAGGGGATTTCTATTTTTTGCATACTAAACCAGCTAAAATAGAATCTCAATGCTTATTTTTAATTTAAATTGGTCATACCAATATGAATTAAAGGACATCGCTTGTCTTTTTGGTCATCGCAAAACACTGATGTAGGCATGAGGCCAAGCATCCATCTACACGACAACTCCAGACGCAGATTGGTTGAAAATCCTAATCGATTGATTGGGTTCAATGTTATGATGAACACATGAATACTTTGCAAAGAGCCGTCGGTTTTCCCTTCTTTTATTTTGAATGGTTAAGGACAACACAACATGTTTGATCTTGATAGCCGATTACTGAATATTTTTTATCATGTTTATAAATCTAAGAGTGTTTCGACGGCAGCCGATGCGATTGGTGTGAGTCAACCGACCATCAGCAATGGCTTGATCAAAATTCGCCAGCATTTCGGCGACCCGTTGTTTTTACGTGTGGGCAATGAAATGATTCCCACCGAATTGTCCAAGCAAATTTTTCCGCTGATTAGTGAAGTGATCAACAAAGTTGAAAGTATTAATAATTTCAGTGTGAATTTCGATCCTTCCAAGTCGGATTTGCTGTATACCTTGGCCATGACCGATGTGTCGCATCTGGTGTTGTTGCCACAAATTACTCAGTTTTTAAATAAAAATGCGCCGTTTATTCGGCTCAATGTCCGTCCGATTAGCTCAGAAACCAGCTATCAAATGGCAAACGGTGAAATCGATCTGGCCATTGGCTTTCTGCCTCAGCTCGAAGATGGTTTTTATCAACAGAAATTGTTTTCACAGCGTTATGTGGTGATTTCCCGTAAAAATCATCCACGCCTGCAAAGTGACCGCATCAGTATTGATGATTATATTCGTGAAATGCACATCGATATTGATGCTGGTGCTGGGCATTATCACATCGAAAATGAGCTGCAAAACAAAGGTTTAAGACGCAACGTACTCATTCGATTACCCAGTTATCTAGGCGTAGGGCTGGTGGTCCAGGAAACCGATGCGATTGCCACCGTACCGTATTATTTGAGTCAGGTCTTACTGGCACGCGGTAACCTGCAAATTTACGATGCACCGCTTGAGTTTCCCACCTATAGCATCAAGCAGCATTGGCATATGTGTTGTCATCACAAGACCAGCCATCAATGGTTTCGTCAATCGTGCTATGAAATTTTCAAAACCATTGCTTAAACATCAAATTGTGAATTCAAGCCGTTATATTTTGATGCAATTTACCGCGTCAGGCTTTTACCGATCTGGCTTAAACGATCATATTCTTTTCATGTGGCTTGGGTATAATGGGCGCACATAATTTTTTTAATATCTAATTCAAGATGACAACACTCACCTGCTTTAAAGCCTACGATATTCGAGGCAAACTCGGTACAGAACTAAACGAAGAAATTGCTTACAAAATTGGCCGTGCCTATGGTCAGATTTATCAACCTAAAACTGTCGTGGTCGGATGCGATGTCCGTTTAAGCAGTGAAGACCTCAAACAAGCCACTATTCGCGGTTTAAACGATGCCGGTGTCAATGTACTTGATTTGGGGATGACCGGTACTGAAGAGGTCTACTTTGGCGCTTTTCATCTAGATGTTCAGGGTGGTATTGAAGTGACTGCAAGTCACAATCCGATGGACTACAACGGCATGAAGCTGGTGCGTGAAAATGCGCGCCCTATCAGTGCAGATACTGGTTTAAAAGAAATTCAGGCACTTGCTGAAACCAATGAATTTCATGATGTTGCGGTCAAAGGCACCACACAAGCGTACAACATCTTGCCAGAATTTATTCAGCACTTACTGACTTATATTGATACCAGCAAAATCCGCCCACTTAAATTGGTGGTCAATGCTGGTAACGGTGCGGCAGGCCATGTGATCGATGCACTTGAGCATGAATTTAAAAGCCTGAACGTGCCAGTTGAATTTATCAAGATTCATCATGAAGCTGATGGCAGCTTTCCAAATGGTATTCCGAACCCATTACTGGTTGAAAACCGTGACAGCACGCGCAATGCAGTGATTGAACATCAGGCCGACATGGGGATTGCATGGGATGGCGATTTTGACCGCTGTTTCTTATTCGATGAAAAAGGCCAGTTTATCGAAGGCTACTATATTGTTGGCTTGCTTGCACAAGCCTTCTTGTTGAAACAATCAGGGGAAAAAATTGTCCACGATCCACGTTTGGTCTGGAACACCCTTGATATTGTCGATGCTCATGACGGCGTCACGGTTCAATCTAAATCGGGGCATGCATTTATTAAACAAGTGATGCGTGAACACAATGCTGTTTATGGCGGTGAGATGAGCGCGCATCATTACTTCCGTGATTTTGCTTACTGCGACAGCGGTATGATTCCTTGGTTATTGGTATTAACCTTATTGTCTGAAACACAGCAATCGTTATCGACATTGGTTGAAAACATGATTGCCAAGTTTCCATGCAGTGGTGAAATCAACTTTAAAGTGGCCGATACCCAAGCCACCATTCAAAAACTATTTGATCACTACAATGATCAAAATCCCGAGATTGACCGTACCGACGGTGTGAGCCTAGACTTCGGAACATGGCGTATGAATGTCCGCGCCTCGAATACTGAGCCGCTATTGCGCCTGAATATCGAAAGTCGTGGTCATGATCAGGCAGCTCAACCGATTCAACAGTATGTCGATGAAGTTACTGCACTGATTCAGGCCTAAGCCATATCCACAAAAAAGGCGATTCCAAGAATCGCCTTTTTTATTTCTCAAACATTACTTTGCTTGCTTGAGCGCCGATGCATTGGCCTGCTCTAAATCATAGAGTGTGTAGTCTTTTTTATGCAAACGACTTAAATAGCCGACCTGCTCTCTGGCCTTATCGACCTGTCCATTTGCCAGCAATAATTGCGCGTACTTTTGCATATTATAAGGTGTGGCTTTGTTGTAGACCATTTTTTCAATTTGATTCAGCTGTTGCAAACTCAACTGAGCCACCGGACTTAATTTTAACCAGTCTAAACGCTGATCAAACTCGGTGAGAACCAAGATCTTGGCACTGCCCCAAATCTCAACATTGGGCGGCTGCTTTTTGATAATTCTGACACTATTGAGTTTATATAGGCTGTAATCGCGCCAGATCAGTGCCAGCAGAATAAAACCTGCAAGCCAAACCACACGGGTGATTCCACGCGGTAACGCGTACCATTTCTGATCGGATGTCTGCGCTTGAATTAAGCCCATCAAGAAACCAACAGGCAATAAAAAATAGGCGTATTGCAGTGGATACTCCAACAAGGCATGAATCAACACGGCTGCCACCATTAAACTGGCCACAATCGACTCGATACGCTTGCTATGATAATTCAGCCAAATCATCCATACTGTGAAATACACTAAAACGAGACCGCCGAGTACTACACCATTCCAGACCAGAATATCCAGTACCACATTGTGCGAGCTATTAAACCAAACGTGAATTTTGTTGAATGGCATACTCGACAGTTCAGCCAGGCTGGTCTGATTCCATCCATACCCTGTCCACGGCTGCTGCTGAATGGCGTGCAGCATCTGTTCCCAGATGCCGATGCGTTCATGCCCAGCGCTGGCGCGCTGTATGATGCTTGAGGTCTTGACTACGTCGGTCTGATTTAAACTCTGGATCCATCGGGTCAATCGTGGAAACGCCAGCCCCACAGCAAAAAATCCAACACCCCACAGCATGATCCAGCCACGGTTGATACGGGTTGGATAGCGCCAAGATTTATACGCCCAGTAAACCAGAAAAAATAGTCCGAATACCCAAGCGGTACGTGACTGGCTTAAGGTAATAGCAAAAATGATTAAAGCTGCGACTGGCCAGAGATAACGCAGTTTCATGGCCTGCGTTTCTGCCAAATACAAACATGCCAAAAGCCCCATAATCAGAAAAGTCGACATATTATTGGGCTGGGCAAAATTTGCATAAGGTCGATGGCTATAAAGCGTCATCACGCCCGGCACATGTGCTTCTAAGTTCAGCCATTGCACACACGCAATCAGACTGGTGGTCAATGCAACGGCATAGAGTACATAACAGCATTGGCGTAAGGTCTGCTGCTGATCTGTATGGGTTAAGCTGAGGTTATACCCTAACAGCACTGCGTACCAAAAACCCAATAAATATGCGGTGGAGAGAAGTGCAGCGCTTAGATCGATGACTAAGCCAAAACCCCATTGTAACAATGGAATAAAGACAATCGGCAAGCCCAGCAACTGAATGCGTGGCAAGCGGAGCGGTTGTTTTAAAAAGACAGTGAGTAAGGTGAGCAAGGCAGCGAAACTGAGCATTTCACTGGCAAAAGTCAACCATGGATAGCTATGATCGGGCGAAAGCCAAGCAAGACTGATCAGAACGGCGGTCAGAAGAAACAGAACAAAGCGCATAATCGCCACTACAAATTCGGATTGAGGCTATTATACACACGCCATGAATGACCACCATCCTTCGGGGTCATTCAAAAAGCTGAATTAAAAACGAAGATTTAATAACCTTGAGGATTCTGTTTTTGCCAGTTCCAGCTGTCTTTAAGCATATCTTCAAGTGTGTATTTGGGTGCCCAGCCCAGTTCATTCATTGCACGCTGGTTATCGGCAAACGATGTCGCCACATCACCTTCACGACGCGGTGCAAATTCAAATGCAATGGGCACGCCATTGACCTGTTCAAAGGTATTTTTCACCTCAAGCACCGAAGAGCCTTGCCCCGTTCCAATATTCCACGCGCGGCAACCTTGAGCATTCAAACGGTTATTGAGTGCACATAAATGCGCATTGGCCAGATCGACCACATGAATATAATCACGTACGCCCGTACCATCGGCCGTGTCATAATCCTGTCCAAAAATCGACAGTTTTTCACGTCGACCAACCGCCACTTGCGTGACATAAGGCATTAAATTGTTTGGAATCCCCTGCGGATCTTCACCAATACGGCCACTTGAGTGTGCCCCCACCGGATTAAAATACCGCAACAGAGCAATCGACCAGCGAGCATCCGCCAATGCCAGCTTTTGTAGCATTTGCTCAACAATCAATTTGGTATAGCCATAATTATTCGATGGCATGCCTGTTGGCATATCTTCGTTTAACGGCGAGCTATTGGCTTCATCATATACCGTTGCAGACGAGCTAAAGACCAGTTTAAATACACCTGCACGCGCCATAGCATTGACCAGGTGAATACTTCCAGCAATATTATTGTCAAAATAAGTCAGCGGAATTTGCTGGCTTTCACCGACGGCTTTGAGTCCGGCAAAATGAATCACGGCGTCGATTTGAAACTGTTTAAACACCTGATCCAGCATTTGACTGTCTCGAATATCTCCTTCAACAAACTCCAGCGATTTTCCTGCGAGCGCTTCTACACGAACCAACGCTTCGCGTGAGCTGTTAGACAGATTATCCAATACCACAACATCGTGATGCGCCTGAAGCAGCTCCACACAGGTATGCGAGCCAATATAGCCCGCACCACCCGTTACCAAAATTTTAGCCATCTGTTTTTTCCAATAAAAACTCGATCAACCCTTGTGTTGATGCATCCAAATGTGTGACTTCCGCCGTTTGCCCATTTAAAATCGGCAACAGTTCATTGGCAATTTCTTTGCCTTTTTCGACGCCCCATTGGTCAAATGGATTGATGTCCCAAATGACCGATTGTACAAATACTTTGTGTTCATACAACGCAATCAATTTACCCATGGTTCGAGGTGACAGCTCTTTTAACAGCATGGTGGTACTTGGCTGATTACCTTCATACTGTTTATAGGCAGGAAGCTGTTCGAGTTCTTCAGGATTGAGCACCTGATTACCAAATGCCAGTAAGCGCGATTGTGCCAGACAGTTCGATAGCGCCAGTAAGTGCTGATCAATCAGCGTATCGGCAGTTTTGGCATAGGTAAAGTGGTTGGCATTATAACGTTTGATCGGCGCAATAAAGTCACAGCTCACCGAATGCGTGCCCTGATGCAGCAACTGATAGAAGGCATGTTGTGCATTCGGTCCAACTTCACCCCATACAATTGGACAAGTGTTATGTTCTACTTTATGGCCATTACGCTGAGTGGATTTACCGTTCGATTCCATTTCCAGCTGTTGTAGGTACGAAGTAAAGTATTTCAGACGACCATCATAGGGTAAAACAGCATGGGTATTTAGTTTGAGATAATTGGTATTCCATACCCCAATTAATCCCATCAAAACCGGAAGATTTTGAGAAAATTCGGTGGTCTGAAAATGCTGATCAATATTGTGTGCACCGTCGAGGAACGCCTTAAAACCCTCAACGCCAATAGTCAGCGCAATCGGTAGACCAATACATGACCATAATGAATAACGTCCTCCAACCCAATCCCACAGTAGGAGTTGCTTGTCTGGATGAATACCCCATTCGGTCATTTTTTCAGATTTGGTCGATACCCCGATAAAGTGGCTATTGAGTACCGCTTTTTCACGCCCGAGTGCTTTTTCCAGCCATTTACGCGCCGTATGTGCATTGGAGAGTGTATCAATGGTTCCAAACGATTTGGATGAAACAATAAATAAGGTGGTTTCAGGACGTAGCTGGTGCAGCATATCGGAGAGCTGACTACCATCCATAGTGGAAACAAAACGAATATTGAGTGGTTTTGCAGTTTTGACTTTAAAGTCGGAAAGCGCATGACTGACCATTAAAGGGCCAAGATCTGAACCACCAACCCCAATATTCACGACATCCTGAATGACTTCACCCGTTGCACCGCGGTACTGTCCTGCATGGATTTTATTGACCAGATCATACATCCGGTCAAGCTGCTCACCCACTTGTGCAGCAAGCTCCGGGTAAGTTTTATCATTTTCAGGTAAACGTAATGCCCAATGCATCGCTTCACGCTGCTCGGTATAATTGATTTTATTTTTTGAAAATAAGGTATCAATCCATCGCTTGAGCTGCTTTTCTTCAGCAAGCTCGACCAATGCATCGAGAATCGACGCATTAATCCGTTGTTTACTAAAATCGAAGACCAGATCGTCACAGCCTACACAATACTTGGTAAAACGATCCTGTTCCATTTCAAACAATTCATTTAAATGAACTGCTTCGTGCTGATCCATCAGCTGGGCAAGTTTTTGTTGAGGTGTTAACACTGTTTTCCTCGGAAAGTGCTCGATGTTCTTTTTCATAATCGACCTATACCCTCATAGGCAAACCCTTGTTGTTTTGTGTAGACCGGATCGTAGACATTACGTCCGTCTAAAATAAACGGGTGAGCCATCAATTGTTGAAGTTTTTTATAATTTAAACTGAGATACTGTTTCCAGACCGTCAACACGCAAAGCGCATGTGCACCACGGGCTGCTTCATATTGATCTTCACACAAAATTAAATCGTCACGTTTTCCATATAGGCTTTGAATCACTTCAAGTGCCTGAGGATCATGCAATTTTACAGTTGCACCTTGCGCCCACAAAGCCAATAACATGCTATGAATAGGAGAATTATGAATATTAGAGGTATTCTCTTTAAACGCGGCACCCCAAATGGTAATTACTTTACCTTTTAGATCACAGTGATAATAATTCCAGAGTTTACGAAACAACACTTCTTTTTGTTGCTCATTGATCTCCCAAACCTGTTCCAGCAAACGACTTCTCGCTCCACTGCCCGAAACCACGTTTGATAGCGTCAAAATATCATGCGAAAAATTCTCGCCGCCAAAACCAACACCAGCAGATAAATAGGCCGATCCAATGCGGGTATCTGCGCCCATGCCCTCTTTTACATTCGCAATATCAATGCCAAGCTTCTCAGCGACCATGGCTAGATCATTCATGTAACTGATACGAGTAGCCAACATGCCAGAAATACTCAGTTTGGTAAATTCGGCATCTAAAATCGGCATAAACAAATATTGGTGATTAAAGCGAAAAAAAGGTCGTAGCATTTCATGCATGATCGTTTTGCTGTAATCGGACTCTACCCCGACAATCACATGCTTAACGCTCAATACGCTATTGATCGCATTACCTTCCTGAATCATGTCGGGGAAATACACCCAATGATCTTTAGGAAGGTTTTGCTTGAGTTTTTCGGTACCATGTAAGCCAAAGGTTGAACCATTGACCATCAAACGCGGATGAATAATCGGGCGCGCATTAAGGCGCTGAGTCACCTCAAGGCCTTTTTCAAGCTCTGTTGGACTAAAGCAAAACAGGTAGGCCTCGATATCAAGCGGAATAGATGAAAATGAACAATCTTTTAAAAAACCGACTTGTCGTTGCTTGAGCAGCAGACGATTGACATCCTGCTCTTGGTAGGTCTGACAGACGAGTTGTTCTTCATGGCCCGTAAAATCATGATCGGTACACCAAAGGACTTCATTTCCGCGCTCTGCAAGTAATGCAGCCATAACGCCAGCATGAAGTGTGGTCCCAAAAATTGCTATTTTCATTCTCATCTACGCCGAAATTTCAAAATGTTAAATATCGAGCTCTTGTATCAGTTTTTTAAAGTCTTGCCCGAGCTGTGGGTGTTTTATACCATAATTGAGTACTGCTTTCAGATAACCTAATTTACTCCCGCAATCGAAAGTCTGACCTTGCATACGGTATGCTTCAACAGTTTCCATCTTTTGTAGCAAGGCAATTGCATCGGTCAACTGAATTTCATTGCCTGCACCTTTAGGCGTTTGTTCTAACAATTGCATAATCTTTGCCGGTAAAACGTAACGACCCACTACAGACAAATTTGATGGTGCAACATCTGGTTTTGGTTTTTCAACAATTCCTTTCATTACTTCACTCTGGCCCTCTCGAGGTGCCTGAGCAACGTCAACAATGCCATATTGATCTACCAAATGATCAGGCACTGCTTCAACCATAATTTGTGCCGCTTGAACTGCATCGTAACGTGCGATCATTTGCGCCAAATCATTTTGATTATTTTTTGCTTCTACCAAAACATCTGGCAGTAAAACTGCAAAATCATCCTCGCCCACAATACTTTTGGCACATAATACGGCATGTCCAAGACCTAAAGGTTGAGGCTGACGAACGCTGACAATACTTACACCTTCAGGAACAATATGACTAATTTCTGCCAACAAGTCATACTTTTTTTTCATCTCGAGCGTGGTTTCAAGCTCAAAGTTGCGATCGAAGTAATTTTCGATAGACGCTTTAGAGGAATGTGTCACTAAAATAATTTGCGTAATTCCAGCTTCAACTGCTTCGCGGACTACATATTCAATGGCAGGGCGGTCTACCACAGTCACCATTTCTTTGGGAATTGACTTACTGGCAGGTAAAAATCGAGTGCCTAGGCCTGCGACTGGAAGAATTGCTTTTTTGATCATTATGTTCACTTGTTTAAGTTAAAAAACTTTGATTCAGATAAATCGATACTTTAGATTTTAATGAAAAGATACATCAAATAATGATGTATCTTTTTCTAGTATGCTGCTTTATGGATAAAACCATGAAAAATCGTGAGAAAAATAATTCTGATGTCTAACCAGATACTCCATGTTCGAATGTATTCAAGGTCACACTCAATACGACGTTCCATTTTATCTAATGTATCGGTTTCGCCGCGCCAGCCTCGAATCTGTGCCAATCCGGTAATCCCGGGTTTTACTTTATGGCGGAGCATATATCCTGGAATTAATTTACGATATTCCTCGTTATGCGCCACAGCATGAGGACGTGGTCCCACAATCGACATATTGCCTAAAATGACATTAAAAAACTGCGGCAATTCATCGAGCGATGTTCTACGTAAGAATTTACCTACTTTGGTCACACGTGGATCATCTTTAACGGCTTGTTTGACCACAGCACCATTTTCCATCACTTTCATGGTTCGAAATTTATAGACTAAAATCGGTTTACCATTTAGGCCATAGCGAATTTGCTTAAAGAAGACAGGACCTGAAGAATTCACTTTGATGGCCACTGAAACAATCAGAAGAATAGGCGAAATCAGCATTAAAATTAGTGAGCCGATCACGATATCTTCAATACGTTTGAGAAAGTCATTGATTCCGTCAATACGTGAATCAAATAAGGGAATTACAGGCGTTCCGTTGATATCTTCCACGCGAGAATATAGAAAATCGTAAGAGAACAGATCGGGAATAATCACCGCAGAACAGGTCGAGTCGGCCAACATTTCCAGCAAAGACTCAACCTGCTTCATGTTATGTTGATCAATCACGATATAGACTTTACGGATATCTCCAGTCTGAATTTTTTCAATTGCGTCTTGGATACCGCCATGAAAATTGGTTTTATCAAAATCGATGTTAAAAGAAAATAGACCAATTGCATGATAGCCAATCCATTTCGACTGGCTTAAGTCTATAAAGAGTTTGCTGGCTTTAACTGAATCACCAATCACCAAAATATCTTTAGATTGATTAACAAGTTTATAATATATTGAATTTAAAAGACGAATTGAAGCGCGTAAAAGTCCCATAAATACAATCAGAAAGAGCATAACTTCTAGAAAAATGACCGCTTTAACTTGGACAAATAGTGCACTAATGAGAAAAAATAAAATCACACTTAACGAGATATTTTTGATACATGAGATAAGTTCATTTGAAAAGCTCATCCCTCGCCAAGAGCGATAGAAATCGGTCACGCCACCCAGCAATTGAAAAATACTGACGATACTTAAGAATGCCAGTAATGTGTAATTTGTGATCGGAAGTCCATTAATTTTAAAGACAACATACAATCCAAGGTAAATGGACACGACATCGGAGAATCTTTGTAAAATTGAAACATAAGATGCATTTAATCTTGAAGCCATCTTGGACCTTTTAAGTAAGCTTATATTTTATTTCAGAAAAGCTGTATGCCGTAATCAAAAAAACAACTTACAGGAAAGTATGATCTTACTTTCTATTTATTAAAGACTTATCTACAAAAAAAATTTCTATATTTTTATAGATTCAGCTCGGCATAGGCTACATTTTCTAATGCTTATATTCAATAGCGAAAATGGATTTATGTATCTTTAGATCTTAACAAATAACACTCGTTCAAGCGTTATTTGCACTATCCCGGCACACTTTTAGTCACATGAATAGAGAGTTAATTCTGGTTTGAGAATTTAATTCTTTAATTTGACTAAATGATTACAATAAGCTGCAACATATAGAATGATCTAGCTCACCACAACTTTATCGCTGCGTTTGTAACCATCCACATAGCATTCCAGCTGATCCAAAATGCCATCCAAATCATTTCGATGCGTATAACTATGCTGAATCAGTTCCATTAGGCCCTTAATTTCATTTAATGCAAACTGCTTTTCAAATGACTTTACAATTCGCTCATGAGCAGTGGGCTGTACGTTACTTCGCTCAATCAACAACTCTTCATAAAGCTTTTCGCCCGGGCGTAAACCGGTATAGTGAATTTCGATATCGCCTTCATCATCTGCATGCTCTTTGAGCTTAAGGCCACTTAAGGCAATCATTTGTGCAGCCAAATCTCGTATTTTGACTGAATCACCCATTTCAAGCAAAAATACATCCCCCCCCTCACCCATGGCACCCGCCTGAATCACCAGAAGTGCCGCCTCGGGAATGGTCATAAAGTAGCGTGTTACCTCAGGATGCGTCACGGTAATCGGGCCACCCGCTGCAATTTGCTTTTTAAAAAGTGGCACCACCGAACCCGAAGAGCCCAATACATTACCAAAACGCACAATACTGATGCGGGTTTTTGGCTGTGTGGCCGCAACCGCCTGACAATACAACTCAGCAAGACGCTTGGATGCGCCCATCACATTGGTCGGGCGAACCGCCTTATCGGTCGAGATCAGTACAAAGGTTTCTACCTGTGCAGCAACGGCTGCATTTAAACTTTTAGCAGTCCCGACACTGTTGTTGCGTAGACCTTCTATCGGATTGGCCTCAACCAAGGGCACATGCTTATAAGCCGCAGCATGATAGACCGTCTGTACCTGATACTGCTGCATAATTCGGGTCAGTTTTTTTTCGTTAAATACCGAGCCTAAAATTGGCAGCACATTGCTGGCAATCTGCTGTAATTCCTGATGAATGCTATACAGTGAAAATTCGGACTGCTCAAACAAAATCAATAATGCTGGTTGACGCTGTAAAATCTGCCGACACAGTTCTGAGCCAATTGAGCCTCCTGCTCCTGTCACCAGCACGACTTTAGCGCGAATATTTTTATCGAGCAGTTCGACGTTGGGAGGAACAGGCTCTCGCCCCAGCAAACTCTCGATATCCACTTCGCGAATATCCGAAATTCGCAGTTGTCCATCGATAATCTGCTCAACACTCGGAATTTCTCGCACCGGTAATGCCAGCGACTCCAGCTTTTGAATAATTTTCATTTTTTGCTGACGTCCAATCGAAGGAATCGCCAGCAAAATCTCATGCAAATGAAAGCGCTGTTTGAGTTGTAGCAACTCATCTGGCGCATACACTTTCAGCCCTTGAACCATCTGGCCTCGTAAGCCCGATTGGTCATCTAAAAAGAGTACCGGAATATGGTTTGAAGAGCGCTCAAGCACCAGCGCCATTTGTTGGCCCGCATTGCCCGCACCATAAATGGCAACACGGGTCTTTTCAATATGACTGTATAAGGTATTGTTAATGACAATACGGATACAGGCCCGACTACACCAGACCCATGCAAACAATAACGACCCAAAAATGATGGGAATACTCATCGGCACAAACGCGAGTCGTAATTTGGCGACCACATAAAGCGCGATCATGTTCAGCAAGACTGCCAAGGCCAGACGTAAAATAAAGTTTTCGTTAAAACTGCGAATGACGGCGCGGTAAACACCCGTCAGCCACAAGCAACCTAACCCAAGCACAATGACCAAAAGCGGCCACCAGCTCATTCCTGCCATGATTGGGGTTTTATAATTAAATAAACGAATAGCAAACGCAAACCACATCAGAAGTGGCAATACACAAGCATCGATCAGCAGCAACAGCGTTTTTTTCTGCAGACGACCGAGTCCAGATAAGTAGTTGAGGTAAATCTTGACCATGCCTGTTTTCATTTGAGTTGCCATTGCGTTGGTCACTGGGTTTGCGTACACGCAGCATCTAATTGCTCAAGTACCTGCTGAATGGCACTCAAGGTCTGCTGCATATTGTCTTGGGTTAAGGTTGGATGCACCAAAAACATCAGGCTGGTTTCCCCTAAAGCACGTGCATTAGGCAATCGCTGTGCAGGGCGCCATGGCGTATGGTCAAAAGCATGTTCGAGATAAACTTCAGAACATGAACCACTGAAACACGGCACGCCCAGTGCGGTAATTGCTTGCATGATTCGATCACGTGACCAACCCAGTGGCAATTGTTCTGGCACCACCTGTACATAACATTTGTAATAGGCATGTACTGTATCGACGGCAGGTTTTGCCACCAAAAAATACGGCGAATTTTCAAAGGCTGCCAAAATTTGCATGGCATTTTGGGTACGCAGCAATGTCCATTCGGCCATTCGTTTAAGTTGAATGCGCCCAATGACCGCTTGCATTTCCATCATACGCCAGTTGGTTCCAAAGGAATCATGTAACCAGCGAAATCCGGGGGGATGTGGGGTGTGATACACGCTGTCATAGTTTTTACCATGATCTTTATAGGCCCACATTTTTTTCCAAAGATATTCGTCTTGTGTGGTGACCATACCGCCTTCACCCCCGGTGGTCATAATCTTGTCCTGACAAAACGACCATGCACCAATATGCCCAATTGCACCCGCAGATTTGCCTTTATACGATGCACCATGTGCCTGCGCACAGTCTTCAATCACATAAATACCGCGCTCTTGCGCCAGTTGCATAATCGGGTCCATATCACACATCCACCCCGCCAGATGGACACAGATAATGGCTTTGGTATTGGGCGTGATGACAGCTTCAATGGTGGCTCTAGAAATATTCTGAGAATCTAGCTCCACATCGGCAAAAACCGGATTGGCACCCGCAGTGACAATCGAGCTGGCCGAAGCCAAAAAGGTACGTGATGTGACCACCACATCGTCTCCTGCACCGATATCTAGCGCCTTTAGAGCCAAATCTAGTGCAGTGGTGCCATTGGAAACTGCGACTGCGTAGGCAGCGCCCGCCCATGCGGCAAATTCTTTTTCAAAATCACGGCAATGTTGACCCGTCCAGTAATTGACCCGATTGGAGAGCAGCACATTCGAGACTGCATCCGCTTCTTCTTGGGTAAAACTGGGCCATGGGGCGAAGGCAGTATTTAACATGCTGAAGGTCCTGATCTTGATATCTTGATAATACGGGCTGGATTACCCACCACCGTTGCGCCATCGGGAACGTCGTCGATGACGACGGCCCCCATTCCCACCACAGCGCCACGACCAATCATTAATGGCCGAGTGCAGGTTCCCTGCCGCAGCATGGCGCCAGCACCAATATAGGCGTGATCACCAATATGTACATTGCCGTTGCACTTGACCGACGGTGCAAACGTGACGTAATTGCCAATCACACAGTCGTGTGCCACATAACTAAAATAATTAGCATGAAAGAAATCGCCTACACGAATATTCGAGCTGAAATGCACATGATTGCACAGTACGGCGCCTTGCCCAATCTGCACATCATCCATCTGAATATGGGTCGCAGCCCATACACTCCAGTGCTGAAGCGAGTGTTGTTCGAGCTTTTGTACCAGTCGTTCACGTATCTGGCTGTTGGCGATGGCAATACAGACATATTTCGCTGTCGCTTCAAGTGCCACAAATGCATCAAACGACAGCACACGGTGTCCATTGACCCATTCGGCTGATTCGGCTGATTCGGCTGATTCGGCATCATCGATAAATACCAGTTCGTAAGCACTCTCTAAATCAGCCGCCTGCAACTGGGCACGCGCCAGTGGCATGACACCGCGCCCAAAACCACTGGCGCCATAAATGGCATAAAGCGTTTTAAGGGGTTCGCTCGTCATCTTTTGGATTTCCGGTAAATCGCGTCATGGTCACGGCCTCAGACTGATTGATGCCTTCTTTAATCAGCACCTTTTTGACGGTCTGTAGCATGATTTTAAAATCAAGCCAGATCGACTGATGCTCGACATACCAAGTATCGAGTTTAAATTTTTCCTGCCAGCTAATCGAATTACGCCCATTGACCTGTGCATGGCCGGTCATGCCCGGGCGTACATTGTGCCGCTTGGCCTGCTCTTCGTTATACAGCGGCAAGTATTCCATTAACAATGGACGCGGTCCGACAATACTCATGTCGCCTTTAATCACATTCCATAGCTCGGGCATTTCATCTAGGCTGGTCGAGCGTAGCATCTTGCCAAAGGGTGTCAGGCGCTGATCATTGGGCAAAAGCTGCCCAGAGGCATCTCGAGCATCGGTCATGGTGCGAAACTTGATCATATCAAAAGGTTTGCCATGCAAACCTGGACGTGTCTGACGAAACAGTACAGGTGAGCCCAAATTTTTACGGACTTTATACGCCACATACAGATAAAGCGGCGATAAAACCACCAGTGCAGTGGATGCAATCACAATATCAAGGCTTCGTTTTAGCATGACGGCTTCACACCCATTTCGGTCAGCATGTGTGCATTCACCCGATGCACATCATATTTGGTTAAAGCAATTTCTCGAGAACGTTGTCCCATATCTTCTACTCGCGCTGGCTGGTCGATACACTGCTGCATCGCATTCACCAGCGCATCTACCGATTTTACTGCAACCAGATGGCCATTTTCACCTTCAATCACGGTTTCACGGCAGCCCGGTGCATCGGTGGTAATAACGGCACGGCCCATCGCCATGGCTTCTAGCACGGTACGTGGCGTACCTTCACGATATGAGGGCAATACATAGACCGATGTTACGGCAATGGCCGGACGTACATCTGTGAGTTTACCCCAATACGTGACGCGTTGCTCTTGCACCCATTGATCCAGTTCTTTTTGGTCAATTGCAGACGGATTCTGGTCAATCCAGCCCACCAGATGAAATTCGATCTCGGGATGCGTGGCTTTAATTTTGGCAGCAGCAGCGGCATATTCTCGCACACCTTTATCGCCGAGCAAGCGTGCGATCAATAGAAACGCCACTTTCGGCTGCCCGTTTGTCTGTCTTGGCAATTCAACCTGATCAAATTTGGCCAGATCAACCCCTGAGCCATTGACAACCACGGCAGGCTTATTGCGCTCAATCAGCTTCATATGTCGAAACAGCGCCAGATCATCTGGATTTTGAAAAAATACCTTATCGCTATAGGTTAGGGCTTTTTTATACAGGCCGTGCACAGCACGCTGAAACAAACTTTTGGCCTGCCCCTCACCACGCTGAAATGCATAGCCCAATCCGGTAATCAGGGCAAAGCGCTGTGGCACGCGAGCAAGCCATGCCGCCCATGTGCCATAGATCACAGGTTTAATGGTATAAGACAACACCATATCTGGCTGTACCCGACGAATCACGCAATATAACGCAAATAGCGTGTTCAAATCGGCCAGCGGATTGGTGCCTGTACGCTGCATGGGAACTTCAAGCACCATATAGCCTAACTGTGTCAGTGCTGTCACTTGTTCGGGGAAATCGGCATGATTGGGCGCAATCACGACAACTTCATGCCCTTGTGCGGCGATGGCTTCTAAAAGTTTGCCTCGAAAGTTGAGTACCGACGGCAAATAACTGCTAATCATTAAAAATTTCATTGGCAAGAGGCCCAAAGTGCTGCGTATTGGTCCGCAACATGATCAAGACTAAACTGTGCAGCAACACGTGCACGCGCTTGGGTTTTTAAAATCTGTTGGTCTGTATCGGACAATTTAAAATAATGCGTTACTGCATCGGCCAATGCATCGACATCACGCGCAGGGACCACATAGCCAGTCTCTTGCACAATGAAGCCTGCATCGCCCACATCGGTGGTCACACAAGGCACCCCCGAAGCCATCGCCTCGATCAGTACCGTTGGTAGGCCTTCGGTAATTGAGGTCATCACCAGCAGATCCAGCCCTTGGTAAAAACGTGGCATATCGTGGACTGGCCCGAAGCATATCACTTTATGCGGTGCAATCTGATAGCGCTGCATCAGCGCGGCAATCTCAGGCTGCTCTGCCTCTACGCCCTTACCCGCCAAATGAAAGACCACAGGAAGCACTTGTAGCTTCGCGATCATGGCAAATAAATACTCAAAACCTTTGGCAGCATGGTAGCGTCCGGCAAATCCAATTACCATCGGCGTGTGGCGCTCGGCTTGAGTATGAAAGTTTTGCAGTGTAATTCCGTTGGGAATCACACAGCCGCGTGCCGAGTGAAACCCAAATTGTTGATGCTGCTGAGCCGCGGCATGCGCACAATATACAATGGCCTCGGGGCGAGCCGAAAGACGACGACTCAGCAGTAAAGCCAGTTTGGTGCTGCGTGACTCATCTTTGAGCGCAGCCAAGGAATGATGAATTCCCCATACAATGGGTGGATGCGACGCCCCACCCAAACAGGCCAGCGAGACCAGCACATTGGCATGATACATCCAGCACTGGATCACCGCTGGCTGAAGCGCTTTGATCTGCCGGCGCAACTGTAGCAGACAAGACAAAGTATTGATGCCGTTCCAGTGCAATGCCTTTACCGATGCACAACGATCTAGTGCAGCCTGATAAGTATCATTGACCCGCATCAGCGCGATTACATGATGTTCGTGCTCGGGCTGTGCCTGAATCAGACGCGAGAGCATGCTCTCTGCGCCACCCAGCGCAGAAAAGTTTGTAATAACATGCAACACCTTCATGCGCTGCCTCTCCTAAATCAACGCCAGATAGGCCTGTGTAATGGCATCCAAGCCATAGACCTGTTCTGGATGTTGAGCCCGATCTGTCTGAATATCGCCCTGTAAAACATTAAATAGTGCATCGCTCAGTGCCACCTGATCCTGATTGGGCACCAAAACACCATAGCGCCCCTGCTCCAAAATTTCACTCGGCCCACTCGGACAATCGGTCGACACAATATTGAGCTTTAAAGCCAATGCCTGAATCAGCGCACCGGGTAATCCTTCCCATTTTGAGCTCATCACATACACATCGGCCTTGGCCATGTATGCAAATGGATTGGCACGAAAGCCCGGCAGTGCCACATATTGTTGAAGTCCTAGAGTATGAATCAAGCTCTCTAACTCAGCGCGCTGCTCACCTTCGCCCAGAATGAAGAGATGTGCCGGCGTGCGCTGGATCAGCTGAGCAAACGCATGCAGCAACAGCGGATAATTTTTGGCTTCGGTTAATCGCCCAGCCGCCACAATCACAGGTATGCTACGCTCGGGCTGAAACCAAGGCTCTTCAACTGCTTCTTGGGCCAGTTGGTATAGCTCCGGCGTAATCACGGGATCGTAAATCACGTGTGTTTTCGGCAAGGCAGTACCCAAATACTGCTGCATATCGTCGGCCACGCCCTGCGATACCGCAACCAAAACATCACAGCGCTGATACACCCAGCGCATCGCGCTTTGTAATAGCCACTTTTTTAGGCCAGTACGATGTTTTAAATTCACACTGGCTGTACTGGTTTCGCGGCAAATCAGGCGAGTTTTGATACCCGATAACTGTTTGGCCCAATACACCATAATATTGGTGTGGGTCATGGTGCTAATCAGCGCATCGGGCTGTACCTGCTTGAGCCATGCCACCAATGGCCGCGTCATGTACTTCACCTGACCACAGGCCAAATCGACCAAATGCACAGCAGGAGACAACTCGGCTTTGAGTTTGGATTTTTCGCCTGCAAGATTGACCGCAATGACATAAGTTTCCAGTCCGGCATTGGCAAAACCATTGGCCAGCAATACCGCGGTACGTTCAGCACCGCCGCCGCCCAAAGTCGGAATGATCAAAGCTACTTTTTTCATTGCGGACGTTTCCTATACAGCACAATGTGCGTGAGTAAATACACAGCCGATACCAGATACACCAGCATCAAGGCCCAGCCTAGGCTTTCTATGCCCTTGCCTAAATACACAATCCAGTAGGCACCCGACAAAAAAAACAAGACCAGTGAAATGAGATTGCCGAGCACAAAAATACGCGAAATCCGTAACGATACCACAAGCCTCGACAGCAGCACACACGGCACATAAAATGGAATATACAGCAGCAAGTATTTTAAAATATAGGCCACCTGTACCGTGCTTTCGGCACTAAAGCGACCACGCTCGAACACCAGCGCGACAATAGGCTCTACAAAAAAATATATCGGCAACAGCAACAGCGCAAACACCACAAAGCTCAAAGCCGCCAGCTTCAATCCTTCGCGAATTCCGTGGGTAGAGTCTTTTACAATCTGCTCCGCAATATGCGGGAACAACACCGAATTAATGATAATCCCCACCAGCATCAGGCCCGTAGACACCAGTTTGGTGGCATAGTTCAAACTCGCCACCTGCCCATCGCCTAAATAACCCGCCAGATAATTTGAAATGACTGGTAATAAACCCAAAATTGCCGATGAAAACACAATCCAGAAAAAATCTTGAATCAACGGCCGATGCTTATAAAAGAGCGCGCTACGCGGGCGCTGCCACTGAAACGCGATCTGCCGCCGTAAGGTCAGATACTGCCCCGTCAAACGTAGCCCAAAGCCCAAATACCAGCCGCAGGTGAGCAAAAGTGCCGCAGGAATCTGCTGAATGCTGAGTAGCACAATGGTGCCCAAAGGAATAAATAGCGAAAATAGATTGTTGATCAGGCTGCGTTTTTCGGCATTTAGAATGCTGTCAAAATAAGAGGTCAGACCTTGTACCACAATCATTGGCGCAAGCAGCAGGCCTATGGTGATGATTTGCTGATTTTTTTCGGGTGTGGCATGCAAAAAAAATGGCTGTAACAACACACTATATGCCACGCAAACCCCACTGAGCAGCACTAAAAACAGCAGGTTCAGCCCCATCATTTCGGAGAAGAACAGCGCTTGCGCCTGCTCAGCCTTGGCCTGCAAATAGGCAGGCATAATGGTGGCATTGATGGATGAGCCGTATAAACTGACCAGATACAGCGGAACGCTTAAGGCCAGATAAAACACGTCAATTTGACTGGATACCCCAAAGTGATAGGCCACCAGCATTTCTTTGACAAAGCCGAATGCACTAACAGCCAGACCAATTAAGAGTACCAGTGCAGACGACGACAGAAGCTTTTTATACATTGAAATCAGGTTAAATCCTGCACATACCACTGCATGGCCTGTTCAATACCCTGTGCAAATTTATGTGTCGGTACATAACCCAGCAAGTGACTAATTTTGGAGATATCCGCTTGAGAGTGTCTTACATCTCCTGCACGGAACTCCCGATGTACCTCATCTTTTGCGTATTGCACCTGATTATTCGCAAGTGCATTACGAATTGCCTCAAACAACTGATTGAGCGTGGTACGGTCACCAACTGCCACGTTGTACACCTGATTCTTGGCCGCTTCTGATGAGGTGGTTGCAGCCAACAGATTGGCTTGTACCGTATTTTCAATAAAGCAGAAATCGCGACTGGTTTCGCCATCACCATTGATAAACACGTCTTGGCCCTGAATCATGGCTGCGGTCCATTTTGGAATAACCGCCGCATAGGCACCATTTGGATCTTGGCGCTGACCAAAGACGTTAAAATAACGCAGGCCGATACACTCAAAGCCATAACTACGTGCAAAGACATCGGCATAGATTTCATTGACATACTTGGTAACCGCATAGGGTGAAAGCGGCTTGCCAATATTGTCTTCAACTTTAGGTAATGCGGGGTGATCACCATAGGTAGAGCTACTGGCAGCATAGGTAAAGCTTTTCACCTGCGCATCTCGAGCCGCGACCAACATATTTAAAAAGCCGCCAATATTGACACTATTGGTGGTAATCGGATCGTCTAATGAACGTGGTACAGAACCGAGTGCAGCCTGATGCAAAACGTAATCGACGCCCGCACATGCCGCATGACAGGTGTGCAGATCGCAAATATCACCTTCAATAAAACGAAAATTGGCCCATTGTTCAGCGCTGACCAAGCCTTGAACTTCATCTAAATTGTGCTGATGCCCTGTGGCAAAGTTATCTAGCCCCACCACACGCTGATTTAATTTCAGCAAGGTTTCAAGCAGATTTGAACCAATAAAACCTGCAACCCCTGTCACCAACCATGTGCTGGGTGTCGCTTTGAGCGACGTACACAGATCTTGATAAGCCGTCATGATGATCTCTCCACTTAACCGCACTACAACTTACAACCGGATATCCGACTGCGCATGATCCAGTACATATTTTAAATCGTAGACCACATGATTGGCACGTCCTAATGCATGAATTGCTTCACTGCCCATGGCTTTAAACTGATCATGGGCGACCGCTAAAATAATCGCATCGTAACGACCTTGCTCAGGCTGGGCCACCAGATCAATCGCGTATTCATGACGCGTTTCTTCAGCATCTGCCCACGGGTCGTAAATATCGACCTGCATATTGAAGTCTTTTAGCTCCGTCACGATATCGACAATTTTGGTATTACGAATATCGGGACAGTTTTCTTTAAAGGTCAGGCCCAAAATCAGTACCTTGGCATCTTCAATCTGGATGCGCTTTTTGTTCATGGTTTTGATCAGCTGATTGGCCACATACATGCTCATGTTGTCGTTTAAACGACGGCCTGCCAGTATAATTTCAGGGTGATACCCAATGGCCTGTGCCTTGTGGGTCAGGTAATACGGATCGACCCCGATACAGTGCCCCCCAACCAAGCCCGGACGAAACGGTAAAAAGTTCCATTTGGTGCCTGCGGCTTTGAGTACTGCTTCGGTGTCGATGCCCATTTTATTAAAAATAATCGCCAATTCATTAATCAGGGCAATATTGACATCACGCTGGGTGTTTTCAATAACCTTGGCTGCCTCGGCCACCTTAATGCTTGGTGCCTTATGGGTGCCAGCTTCAATAATCAATTGATACACCGCATCGACGTAATCTGCAATTTCAGGGGTAGAACCCGCCGTGATTTTTAAAATATTGGTCACACGGTGCGCTTTATCGCCAGGATTGATACGCTCGGGGCTATAACCCGCAAAAAAATCCTGATTAAAGCTTAAACCCGACACTTGCTCTAAAATCGGCACGCACACATCTTCGGTTGCGCCCGGAAATACCGTCGACTCATACACCACCACATCGCCTTTTTTAAGTGCGCGACCAATGGTTTGTGACGCTTTGATGAGCGGTGTGAGGTCGGGCTGTTTAAACTGGTCAATCGGGGTAGGTACAGTCACAATAAAGAAATTACAATCTTGCAAATCTGAGACATCGCACGAATAGTGCAAATGCTTGGCCTGTTGCAGCTCGTCTGCACTGACCTCAAGCGTATGGTCTTGCCCCTGCTGTAGCTCGCTGATGCGTTTTTGATAGATATCAAACCCGACTACAGCAACATGCTTGCCAAACTCGACGGCCAGCGGTAAGCCCACATAGCCCAAACCAATGATAGCAATACGAAGATTTTGAAGATCTAGAGGCATGCAAGACGACATAAACGTTGATTATTCTGTGAATAGATGCAGTTATTCTACAACATTCTCCCTATCGGAATGTGTCATTTTTTTCGTTATACTTTTATTAGAGATTTTTAATAATAACAAGAAATATAAAGCAGAATTTACAATTGCGAAGCAAAGCACTTTTTTGTAAATCTACGTAAATTTAATTACAATCAACATAAAAATATTTTTAAAAATTAATATCTTAACAATGTTAATATATGTAAAATAAAAATCAATAAAGTATAGGGTTACTTTATGATTATAGAGGGTTTCGCATTGAAAGCTGAATTTGAGTTTTTGATAAAATTGACACAGTCCAATTCTCTGGATGTGAGATTAGCTGCAATCGGTGCGATAGCCAAAACCACCGAGCATAAAGCATTTGTAATTAGTACCTTATCTAACATCATCAAATTTGGTAGTGCACAAGAAAAATGTGCAGCAATTCAGGCACTCGGTGAGCTAGGAAGCCAAGATGCGATAAGCATTTTGGTAGATGAAATACAAACCCCAAATAACCACTCTATTAAAAAATTAGCTATAACTGCTTTGGGTGAGGCGATAAAAAATATGGAGGTAAATGAATTACAAGAGGACAAAACAGGCCATGAACAAAAACTAAGATTAAGAGTTATGTAGGTATTACTTGCCTAATCAATTGTAAGATCAAAGTAAGTATTACTTACAACAAACCACTAAGTGGTACCTCATATTATTAGAATAATAAGATTCCTAAACAGCAATAATTCGTGTATATCTATGCGTGTATTTAGGTACATATATCAATTATAGGTTTAACATGACAACTAAAATCTTACCTGTCATTATGGCAGGTGGTAGCGGCACCCGCTTATGGCCTTTGTCACGCACACAATATCCGAAACAATTTTTAAAACTCTCTCCAGATGGCTACACGTTATTACAAGCCACCCTTTTACGTTTAAAAAATCTTGATTGTGCAGACCCAATTTTGATCTGTAACGAAGAACATCGCTTTTTGGCCGCAGAGCAAATGCGCGAAATTGGCATAACCGCCAAAATTATTTTGGAGCCTGAAGGTAGAAACACAGCGCCCGCGATTACGCTGGCGGCACTGTACCAGACCCAACAAGCAAAAGACTCAGATACCATCATGCTGGTGTTGGCAGCAGATCATGTCATTACTGAGCAAGCGCAATTTGAACACAGTATTATGCAAGCGCTAGAACTTGCAAAACACGACAAACTGGTCACCTTTGGTATTGTGCCTACACATGCCGAAACCGGCTATGGCTATATCGAAAAAGGTAATGCAGCGCTCAATGGTTTTCAGGTACAGCGCTTTGTAGAGAAGCCCGATGCCGCCACAGCCGAGCAGTACTTAGAAAGCCAGAAATTTCTGTGGAACAGCGGCATGTTTATGTTTAAAGCCGATGTTTATTTAAACGAACTACAAAAGTATGCGCAAGATATCTACAGCTCGTGCGTTGCTTCAATGCAAGACACCAAAGCAGATCTAGATTTTGTCCGGATTGATAAAGACGCTTTCAAACAGTGCCGTTCTGAATCGATTGACTATGCTGTGATGGAGCAAACCCAAGATGCCGTGGTGGTGCCACTCGATGCCAACTGGAACGATGTTGGCTCTTGGTCTGCACTTTGGGATATTCAAAATAAAGACGACCAAGGTAATGTGATTCAGGGTGATGTAATTACTGTAAAAAGCCAAAATAACTATGTGTTTAGCGAAAGCCGTTTGGTGAGTTTACTTGGCGTTGACAATCTGGTCGTGATTGAAACCAAAGATGCCATACTGGTTGCAGACAAATCTAAAGTACAAGACATTAAAAAGATTGTTGAAACTATTAAAGAACAAGGCCGTACCGAGCATTTCTGTCACCGTGAAGTGTACAGACCATGGGGCAAATACGACAGTATTGACCATGCAGAACGCTATCAGGTAAAAAGAATTACAGTGAAACCTGGCCAGAAACTTTCGATCCAGATGCACCATCATCGCTCTGAACACTGGATTGTGGTGAATGGCACCGCCAAAATTCATAAAGGAAAAGATTCATTTCTACTGACAGAAAATCAGTCGACTTATATCCCTTTAGGCGAGATTCACGCGCTTGAAAATCCAGGTAAAGTTCAGCTAGAACTAATTGAAGTACAATCGGGTTCTTATTTGGGCGAAGACGATATTGTAAGATTTGAAGATCTGTACGGTCGTTGTTAAACAACAGTTAACCTATTCAAGCCGCGCAAAATGCTCGGCTTGAATAATTTTAAACTATTGCATCGATTCTTTTTTAGCAACCCATTTCTGCTGAACATACTGCTCAATTTCAGTGTGAAAGCGCTGATTGGAAAACTTTAAAGCCTGATTACGGCAGTTTTCTGGCAAAAATAAATCTTGATTTCGCTCAAAATCTTCAACTGCCGTAATCACACTTGAGACTTCCTGCTTATCAAAAAAAGCGCCCGTTGGATTTGCAGAGTGAATCGAATTGATGGTTTCTAATGCCCCACCTTTACCAAAAGCAATCACGGGTGTACCGCATGCTTGAGACTCAACAGGTGTAATACCAAAATCTTCTTCCGCTGCAAATACAAAGGCTTTAGCGCGCTGCATATGATCTTGCATCACGCTGTTCGGTTGATACCCTAAAATTTCGATATTAGATGTCGCTTTAGACTTGATTTTTTGCATATCTGGGCCATCCCCAATCACGACCAATTTTTTATTGGGCATATGAGAAAAAGCTTCAACAATTAGATCAATTTTCTTATAAGGCACCATACGTGAAGCGGTAAAGTAAAAATCATCTTTGTTTTCACGTAGTGTAAAGCGATCTGTGTCGACAGGTGGATAAATCACATCTGCTTCGCGGCCATATACCTTATGAATACGACGCGCAATGAATTTGGAGTTTGCAACAAAGTGATCTACCCCATTGGCGGTGCGGTAGTCCCACATCCGAATTTTGTGTAATAACCAACGTACAATAATGGCTTTTATGCCCTTGGTGAGCCCTAACTCACGTAAATACTGATGCTGTAAGTCCCATGCATAGCGTATAGGCGAGTGAACATAGCTAATGTGCAGTTGGTCTGGCCCCGTAAGCACACCTTTGGCTACTGCATGGCTACTCGATAAAATCACATCGTAGGCAGAGACATCTAACTGCTCAATGGCTAAAGGCATAAATGGAAGATAATTGCGATATTTTGTTTCAGCTTTAGGAAATTTTTGAATAAATGTAGTTTGAGCGTGTTTGCCTAAAAAATGCTGTCGACTTTCATCGCTTAAAAAATCAATTACAGCAAACAAGTCTGATTTTGGAAAGACTTTCAGCATTTCACTAATAACTCTTTCTGCTCCTGCATAGGTGACAAGCCAATCCGCTACAACTGCTGTGTTAATCTTTTCAGACATACATATAATTCCTACATAAATGCATAATATTATTAATTTTTGATAATATAAAAATTAATATTCATCGTATAAAGATTTTATCTGAGCGCGGTAGAAATCTTTAGAAAAGACAATAGAATCTCTCACTCGATTTATCAATAAATTATGTCTCAAATGTACAGTTATAATATAATTTAACTCTTCAAAAGTATTATATGTGTAAGAAACCTCAGTTAGTTCAGCCATTTCTTTCATGCCCCCTAAGTTTCTGACAACGATTGGCAGCCCCCAAAAAGCAGCCTCAATAATAGAAAGTGGAGCATTTTCATACCAAATAGAAGGAAGAATAAATGCATGACATTTTCTTGATAATTCATATATATAGCTTTTATCTTTATAACCATGCATAACTATAGTATGGCTTGATTTTTTTGCTAAATCCTGAACATGTTCTAATAAATCACCATCACCCAAAACATGAAGAGTAATAGGAAAATCAATTCGCTCAAGATCTATAATTAATTCTATAATTCCTTTTTCCTTTGATAATCTACCAATAAAAATTAAATTTAGTGAATCTAAGCAAGGAATTGAAACTCTTGATTCTTTTTCTACAGGCAAAGAGCATGGATTTCTTATAACTTTAATTTTATTTTTAATACCATAAACTGACAAAATATTTTTCATGAAAAAACTTGGTGCAACAATAGTATCAATTACTTTATGTAAGAATAAAACTCTATATGCTATAAAGAACTGAAGCTTTTTCATTATTGAAATGATCCAGCCACGATCATCCAATTGATAAAACCAAAATTTTTCTTTCTTCAAATTTGAAAAATTGATTCTTTCGTTATTTTTATAATATTGCATTCCTGAATTTGGGCAAATTAAATGATAATCATGCGCAGTATAAATCACTTGCAACTTATAAAAAGATTTATAAAAAAATATAGACAACAATATAGCAGGAGATAAATAATGATAAAAATTATGAAGATGAACAATATCTGGTTTAATTCTATAAAGTTTAACTAATAGTTTTATAAAATTTTTAAAAGAAAATATATAAGAAAATATATTACGCTTATTATCTGAGACATAACTGTAATTTTCAGTAATACCTTCCATTATAGTCATTGTATCTTTAAAAACCTGCTCAGCTCCACCAGCTTGTAATGAATCGTTAACATGCAATACTTTTTTCATTAATAAACTCTACTTCTCAGATTTAAATGCCGATTATAAGCTAATGCTAAAGCCAAGATAATCAAAAAAGGAATCATTTGCGAAGGTGTTGTTAAGCGATGCTCTGTAGCAGAAGAAAAAATACAAACCCAGAAAGCAAATTTTAAAGCTAGTGATAAGTCTTTAGCCCAAAACTCAATTTTACATATTTCCTTATATATGTAGTAGAAGAAAATAAAAAATAATATAAATCCTGCAACTCCTAATTCAGCCAAAATTGTAAAATAAGAATTATGAGCATGTGCATCAGTATGACGTATAGTTTGATTTATTTTTTCAGAAATAAAAGGCAGTATCGTATTATAACTATAACCTAAATCATCGTAACTACCAAATCCAATTCCAAACAATGGAGAATGTAAGAAATTATCAATAGCTCTAGGCCATAAGTATAAAGTTCGATCGATAATTGTGCCTCCCCTTTGTATTCCACTTAAAGTAATAGAACCATCAAAAGTTGATTCATCAGAAATAAATTTTCCTTCTCTAATCCATATACTATATGTAAATATTACTAGAAAAACTTGAGACATAACAAAGCAAACAAACACAGTTAATGGAAATCTAAATCGAATAAAGAAATAATATAAAAATGTTAAAAATAACGCTATAACTGTTCCTCTAGAATCAGTCATTAGAAGAAAAAAAATAAATATTAATGATAAAAATAAATATTTTTTTGATTTATTTTCCAAATAAAAACCAAGACATATTGCTGAAATTACGCCATAAAAACCACCTGCGGCATTATGAGATTCAAATAAAAAAAAATGAACTAGATTACCTTCGTTATGTCCAAATATAAAACCAAAAAATGATGCAAAAGAAATTATTGAAAAACACAATAATAAATCTTTCCTAGGGTCTCTAGTATAACCAAGCATAACAATTGAGAAAAAAATTAAATAAGTGATAAAAAAATTCCCATCTCTTCTATAAAAATCAAAATTGAAAAGTGATGATTTATCATAAAATAAAATTGAAATTAATATATAAAAAACAAGTAGCAAGAAAAAAACTATATACTTTGGTAAAATAAAATTTCTATGAACTATCAAGGTAAATGATAATGGTAAAAAAAGTATAGGAAGTACGCTTAAATATAAAAAATTCGTTACACTGAAAATTAAAGCCAGCAAAGAAATAAAATAAAATAAATTCATATAAAGACCTTAATTTTATTAAAAATCTACAATAAAAACTGTAAATATCAAAAAAAACGCTTTCCAAGCTTTAAAAAAACTCTCAAAAAAAAGTAAATTTTAAGCTTCTTGATTATATTAAAAATTACTTTTAATCTATTATCTTTCCTATGTTTTAACTCTTCAAAAGCATTTAAAAATAATACATTCTCATATGCTTTTTTATAAAATTTATGATTTTTAAAAAAACTTAAAACTTCAAACCTGCCAGAATGCATTTTTTCCAAATTTTTAATTGTATTTGAACTATGCATTCTATAATTAGATAATATTAATGGAATCTCATAAAAGTCTCCTTTTTCAAGTAGCTTCAGCCACATATACCAATCTTCAATAACTACACCATTTACGTAACACCCCACATCTTTTATTGCTTGAGTTTTAAGCAACTGGGTAGGGGCGAGTAAATAATAATCATGAAAAAAGACTTCTTCAAAATTTATTTTTTTTACTTTTTTTTGGATATTAATATTGATAATTTTATTCTCATCATCAATAAAATTTACACCACCAAACACACCTACAATACTTAGATCTTGATTTTTTTGATAAAAATTTATTTGCTCTTCAATTTTATTTTTTAAAATTGAATCATCAGAAGCAATTGCTGAAAAATAATCGCCTTTACACCACTCTAATGCCTCATTGAGAGTTGCACTTAAACCTCTATTAGGCCTATATCTAAATTCAAAATGAGTAAAACGATGCTGACATTTTTCCAACATTTCTTTAATTTTATCTACAGAGCTATCTTTTGAACCATCATCAATAATAATTAACTCAATATTCTGATATGTTTGATCAATAACACTCTGAATACAATCCATTACAAATTTTTCATGATTGTAACAAGGTATAACAACGGATACTAAAGGTTGTTCTAAACTACTCATATCGTATCCTTTTCTTTTAAACTTTTAAAAACGCAAATACTCATTACAAACCAGTATATTCCATAGTTAATCAGATGAGCAATGGATACACCTTCATAACCAAAAATTTGCGTACATATATAAGTTAATAATACTGAAGTAATTGCAAATATCACTTCAGTAGTTATAAACAATCTTGTCATAGCTTTACTTAACATTAAATAGGCAAGTATCCAACTACCAATTTTTAAAGAGTCACCTATCATTTGCCAAAGAAACAACTCACGCATAGGCAAAAATGTTTTGGTAAATAAAATCGCTATAATCCAATCTCTCAGGATATACACAATCAAACCACCTAAGACGGCTAATGGAAATATAAACTTATAACCAGCATAAACTTCTGCCTTTATCTCATTAATTTCTGACAGCTCAGAAAGTCGAGGGAGATAATATACTCCTAAAGTTGTTGTGATTAACATAAGATATGCTGCACTTAAACGGATCATGGCTTCCCAATAACCTGCATAAGTAACACCATATTCTTGCGTTAAATATGTTCGAATAAGTATTTGAGAAAGAGGTACGCAAATTGCACTGACTAAAGCCATGAGTGCAAAAGAAGCAAACCCCTTTGTTACAGCTAGATCTAGCTTGCCAAGTAGATATGAAATTTTAAACCAGTCAGTTTTATAACATAAAAATAATGTTACAATAAAAGCTAAAGATTGATAAATTGAAAGTGCAACTAAAGCACCATACAAACCATATTTAATTGCTAAAAAACTTGTAATAGCTAAAGAAAAAAGGCTACCTACTATATTTGCAATAACTAATCTTAAAATTTCTTTTTTACCATTTAAGATAGCTAATAAAAGTGCATTAAGAGTAAATAGTGTTAAGAAAAAAGCAAACCAAACGAAAACTGTCTGATAAAGATCACTGTGGAAAATATAAATTGAAAGTTGTTTTTGAAAAAAAATTATAATGCCTGAAAAAATTAAGCTGAAAATTAAAACTAGACTTCCTGCTGTTCTCCATATACTTCTTTGTTTATTTTCATCTTCATAATATTCTGCGGTGTATTTAATAACAGCTGTATTGATTGCACTACCAGCGAAAGTAGTCACCATTTGAATAAAATTTTGAAATTGACCAATTACTGCATAACCAGCTGGACCAACATAAACAGCCAAAATTTTATTGAGTATAAACATCGTTGCTGTTTTGATTAAAACAGCAACTCCATTTAATACACTTGTTTTAAGTAAATTCATGTTAAACTTTAAAATTATTACAAAGCTGAATAACTTTTTCAGCATCTTCAACCGTTAAAGTTGGCCCTATCGGCAAACTCAAAATTTCTGCATGAATCTGCTCAGATACTGGATAACTTAAATCATTCCACTCCTTATAAGCCTGTTGCTTGTGAGGTGGGATAGGATAATGAATTAAAGTTTGTACACCTTGTTCGCCCAAGTACTTTTGTAAAGCTTCACGATGCTCAGTACGAATCACAAATAAATGCCAAACGTGCTGCTGATACTCTTCAGCATTTTTCTGAGCTAAAGGTAATTTAATTAAAGGATTTACTATATGCTGCAAATATAATTGTGCTATTTTGCGGCGATGAGCTATTTCTCGATCTAAATATTTTAATTTAATATCTAGCATGGCCGCTTGAATTTCATCGAGTCGGCTATTTACACCAGGTACTAAATTTTTATATTTTTCATGAGAACCATAGTTACGTAAGGCACGTAACATTTGTGCAAGTTCTTCGTCATTCGTAGTTACTGCACCAGCATCTCCTAATGCACCTAAATTTTTACCAGGATAAAAACTAAATCCAGAAGCATCTCCCCAATTTCCAGCTTTTACTCCATTAATTTGAGCGCCATGAGATTGAGCTGAATCTTCCAAAACTAATAAGTTATATTTATTAGCAATTGTCATGATTGCAGGCATTTCTGCTAGTTGTCCATATAAATGAACGGGTAAAATGACTTTCGTCTTTGGAGTAATTGCAGCTTCTATCTTATTTGGGTCGATATTATAAGTATTAATATCTGGTTCAACTAGAATTGGCGTTAAATTATTTGCAGTAATAGCTAATATACTTGCAATATATGTATTTGACGGGACAATGACTTCATCGCCATCATTTAATTTACCTAACTCTTTCCATGCTCGAAGTGTAAGAATTAAGGCATCTAAACCATTAGCAACCCCAATTGCATATTTCACTCCACAGTATTCCGCAAAGTTCTGTTCAAATTGAGCTAGCTCATTTCCGCCTATGTACCAGCCAGAATCTATGACACGAGTACAAGCCTCAATGAGTTCTGTACGATATTGACCATTTATACTTTTTAAATCTAAGAAAGGAATCATTATTTCACATAGCCTTTAATAATTGCAGGATTTCCTACTACAATTGCATTTTCCGGAACATCTTTAGTTACTACCGCGCCTGCACCAACCAATGCATTTCGACCAATTCTTATTCCTGGTAAAATGGTAGCATTACCCCCAATACTTGCACCTTGTTCAACTATAGTTTTTAGAAACTCATCGGGATATTGCTTTGAACGGGGAGTCTTATCATTTGTAAAAGTAACGCTAGGACCAACAAAAACGTTATCTTCTAATGTAATCCCATCCCATACATACACACCTGATTTAATTGTGACATTATTACCAATTTGCACATCATTTTCGATCATCGTGTGCGCACAAATATTACAATTTTCTCCGATAACTGCCTGGGGAAAAATCACACTATACTGCCAAACTTTTGTTTTTTGACCAATATTTTTAGATTTAACATCAGACAAAGGATGAATAAAAGGTTTATGTACTTCTTTTAAAAACTCATCATAATTTCGAATATAATCCTGCTCTGTAAAGTGTTCGCTCGCTAAAACAAGTAATACACAATCTTCTGAAAAATCATGCATTTCACGCCAGATCAATCCTTCAATAACCAAGCCTTGGGTCGGGTTATCTAAAACAACTTCTTCTTTAATAGAACCATTATCCAGAATAAATTTACAGCTACCTTTCAAACATATTGCAACTTGTTTTAAATCAATATGAGCATGAAAGCCTCGTGGTTTCTGTGACGTATTAAAGATGTAATACAAACGTTGCACATCAAAAGGAATTGACTGATTAGATTCAATCGCAACCAAACCACCTCGTTCATCATCATAACTAGGCAAGTCAATTAATTTTATAAGGTTCATGTTATTCGGTTACCAAAGAAATCAAATATTGACCATAATCATTCTTACTCATACTTTGACCGATCTCCAACACTTGAGCTTTCGTCAACCAACCATGATGAAGTGCAATTTCTTCAAGGCATGCCACTTTATATCCCTGACGTTTTTCAATAGTTTCCACAAACTGCGCTGCTTCAAGTAGGCTTGCATGTGTTCCTGTATCTAACCATGCAAAACCACGGCCTAATAACTCTACATTGAGATCACCACGATCCAAGTACATCTGGTTTACTGTTGTAATTTCTAGTTCACCGCGATCTGACGGCTTTACTTGTTTTGCAATTTTTACTACATCGTTATCGTAAAAATAAAGTCCCGTAACTGCAAAATTTGATTTTGGCTGTTTTGGTTTTTCTTCTAATGACACTGCTCGTTTTTGCTCATCAAACTCAACTACACCAAAACGCTCAGGATCTTTAACTTGATAACCAAATACAGTTGCGCCTTTAGTACGTGATACTGCTTCACGAAGCATCGGTGTAAAGCCTTGACCATAGAAAATATTATCGCCAAGTACTAAACAAACGTTACTCTCACCAATAAACTCTTCACCTAATATAAAGGCTTGAGCTAAGCCATCTGGGCTTGGTTGAATGGCATAACTTAGTTCAATACCAAATTGTGAGCCATCGCCTAATAATCGCTTAAAACCATCTATATCGTCTGGCGTGCTGATAATAAGAACTTCTCGGATACCAGCCAGCATCAATACAGATAATGGATAGTAAACCATTGGCTTATCGTAAATTGGTAATAACTGTTTTGAAACACCCTTCGTGATTGGATATAGTCGTGTACCAGAACCACCTGCTAAAATTATACCTTTTGTTTTCATTACGCACTAACACCTAAACGCTCTAATTTATAGCTTCCGTCTAAAACTCGGTTGCACCATTCTTGGTTCTCTAAATACCACTGCACTGTTTTTCTAAGGCCTGTTTCAAAGCTTTCTTGCGGTACCCAGCCTAAATCTTGCTGGATTTTACTTGCATCAATCGCATAGCGCAAATCATGTCCCGGACGATCTGTCACATAAGTGATCAGGTCCTGATAACGTGCTAAACCTTCAGGTTTGTTTGGAGCAAGCTCTTCTAAAAGTTCGCAAATTGCTTTTACCACATCAATATTTTTTTGCTCGTTGTGACCGCCAATGTTGTAAGTTTCACCCACTGCTGCTTCTGTGACTACTTTATAAAGTGCGCGGGCATGATCTTCTACATACAACCAGTCACGAATTTGTGTACCATTTCCATATACAGGTAGTGGCTTACCAGCCAGTGCATTTAAAATCACCAGCGGAATGAGTTTTTCAGGGAAATGGAACGGCCCATAGTTGTTTGAACAATTGGTGAGTACAACTGGTAAGCCGTACGTGCGGTACCATGCTCTAACCAAGTGATCCGAACTGGCTTTGCTGGCAGAGTAAGGCGAACTTGGTGCATACGGTGTTGTTTCTAAAAATAAATCTTCTGTACCTTCTAAATCACCATACACTTCATCTGTTGAAATATGATGAAAGCGGAAGGCCGTTTTTCTGTTTTCTGGTAATGTATTCCAGTAGTGGCGTGCTGCCTCAAGTAGTTGGTAGGTACCAATGATATTGGTTTCAATAAACGCAGCTGGGCCAGTGATCGAACGGTCGACATGCGATTCAGCAGCTAAATGCATTACAGCATCGGGTTGAAAATTTTCAAATAATTCATCTAAAGCAACACGATCACAGATGTCAGTTTGTGAAAATGTGTACCGTGGATGATCTGCGACTGAAGCAAGTGACTCTAAGTTGCCTGCATAGGTGAGTTTATCGACATTTAATACTTCGTTTTCTGTATTTTCAATAACATGACGAACAACGGCTGAACCAATAAAACCCGCGCCACCTGTAATTAATATTTTCATATATTTCCTGTAATACGACTTAAATGCTTGATCTATCAGTTGGTTGATTCATCTTATGGAAGAAATCGTCTTTATCTATGTTTAAAATAGAATATGTTTATGACATATTTGATAAAAACCGTTATCTGGCCTTTATCTCTTTAAAAGATTTAATTTACAACTCAAATTCATATTTAACTTAGCCGCAAATAATAGCTTCGATTTCAAGGTTTTTAAATAGAAAATTTCAAGCATTTAAAACAATTTTCTCAAGCATGGGCACTATCGTTGTAAAAAAGTAAAAAATGACGAGAGAAGATCATTTTGCCAATAGTGTGAAGACTTTTTCGTTCAGACTCATTTTTTCGCTAAACATACAAACTTAAGTTGAAAACGCTATAACTCTCATAAATTATGGTCTAGAATGTCGCGTTATAACGACATTTTAAAATATCACGCTAAAGCTTACAATCTAAGGGTTTCAATGTGAAGTATAAAAGCACTTTACTTTTTTTATCGTCCTGTTTTATAGGTTTATCAGGTTGTGCCGTTACTTCAGGTTTGCAAACACACGACATACCTGAACAAGGCACTTATGTAACCGATCAGGGCGCTCAGGTTTCAATTGTACAGCTCAACCAAACCAATTTGCCTAAACTACAGCCCGCTGAAAATATTCGCTATCAATCGGATATTGCAGCTTTATTTAAAGCATCACACCAGTTATACCGCTTGAGAGCAGGTGATGTTTTATCTATACAGCTTTGGGCCTATCCTGAAATCACACCTCCTCTTCAAGATGGAAATAACATTAAAGGCATTGGTTACCCTATTGATAGTAATGGGAATATCTACTTACCCTTAATTGGAAAAGTACAAGCACAAGGTAAAAGTGTTTCCGAGCTGACTCAGCACCTCCGCTCCAGATTTGCTCAGTACTTAAAAGCGCCAGATGTCGTGGTTCGTGTACTCTCTTATGAAGGTAGCCGTTACTTTGTAAATGGCCAAGTCATGAAAAGCGGACAATATACCTTAAATGATCAGCCAATCAGTATTTACACAGCGCTCAGTATGGCCGGTGGCGTAAATACCGAAACAGGTGACAATACCTCTATTCAGCTAATTCGTAATGGTAAAACCTTCGATTTAAATGCAATAAGTCTAGAAAAACAGGGTTATTCTTTACACAATTTATTGATTCAACCCAACGATACGATTTTTGTAAATACCAAACAAAATCAGAAACTTTACGTGATGGGTGAGTCGAATAAAAGTCAAGCACTTGCTTTACGCGATCAGGGCATGACTTTAAGTGATGTACTGGGTGAAAGCGAAGGGATTAACCCATATTCGGCTAGTGCTGCCCGAATTTACGTGATGCGTACGAACTTACAAGATCGTACATCAAAGCTGTATCATTTAGATTTGTCTAACCTCGGCAACTTGGCTTTGGCCAATCAGTTCCAGATGCAAAAAAATGATATTGTGTATATCGATGCAACGGGCCTGACTCGCTGGCAACGTGTGATTGGGCAAATCGTTCCATTCGCAAGCGCAATTTATTCATTTAAGATTCTTGGAAATAACTAAAATGCAAATCCAAAATGTTTTGGTCATTTGTGTGGGTAATATTTGCCGCAGCCCGATGGCCGAATATCTGCTAAAACAAAAGCATCCTGAGTTACATATAGAATCGGCCGGTATTTCTGGTTTGACTGGCCATAGTGCAGATGATAAAGCCATTCAATGCATGGATGCCTTAAATATTGATATGCGCAACCATGTGGCACGTAAGTTGAATGCAGAGATGATCAAAAAAGCCGATCTTGTGCTAGTCATGAGCAATAATCAGCAAAAACATATTGAGCAGACTTGGCCATTTGCCAAAGGCAAAACCTTTCGACTTGGGCATTGGCAAGGGCAGAATGTACCCGACCCATACCAGCATGATCAAGCCTTTTTTGACCAAACTTGTATCAACATTCAGTCGTATGTCGCGGACTGGGCATCACATCTATAATTTGAAGAAGTAACATCGACACTATGAGCCAAAATTCAAATACCAATGAAGACACAATCGATTTAAAAGAGTTGCTCTTCTCCTTAATTGCACAATGGAAATTGATTGCCGTCTGCACCTTATTCTGTCTTATTTGCGCCCTTCTTTATCTGCGGGTTTCTCCAAGTATTTATGCGACAGATGCCATGATACAAGTTGAAGACAGTAAAAGCGCTGCATCTCAAGCACTTTTAGGCGAGCTTGGAAACATCGCTGGTGGTGCAGGTCAAAAATCCCCAGCAGACGCTGAGATTGAAATTTTAAAGTCCAGACTAGTGCTTGGGAATGTCATTGAAAATTTAAATTTAAATATTCAAATAACAGATACCCAAGATACACTTCTTCACCGACTGTTTAATCGTGATAATACTCAAATCGATTACTCACACAAAGGCGTAGAATATAAAGATCCAACTCATGCTTTCTTTATTCAACGTTTAGATGTACCTGAGTACTATCTTGATAAACCCTTAAACTTAGAATTTAAACCTCAAACGCAGCAATTTAGTTTGAGCTATAAGGATATGCCTGTTTTTGAAGGCACGTTAAACAAACAGAATATTCTTAAAGATGCTAAAGGCACATGGCAGGTACGAATCGACAGTCAAGTACCATTTAATCGTACTTTTATACTTCGTCGTTTATCTGTCCCGACAGCAGTGAAAGAACTCACTCAAAACTACGCAGTGGCCGAAAAAGGCAAACTCACTGGTGTGGTGGGGCTCACTTACCAAGGCCAAGATCCTGTTCATATTACGCAAGTACTGAATAATATTTTAACGGTATATCACGCGCAAAATATCGAGCGTAAGTCTTTAGAGGCACAGCAAACGCTAAGCTTTCTAGACAAACAATTGCCAGAACTTAAAAAGCAGCTTGAAGAGTCTGAGCTTAAGTTTAATAAATTCCGTGAACAATACAATACAGTCGATGTCACACAAGAATCTGAGCTGTTCTTGAAGCAAAATATTGCACTCGAAACTACAAAAATCGAGCTCAAACAAAAACAAGCCGAACTCGCAGCAAAATATACCAGTGATCATCCACTCATGGCTGAAATCAATGCTCAGCTCGATGCTGTGAATAAAAAGTCTGCCGAGTTAAATGCCACGATTAAAAGACTACCAGAGTTACAGCGCCAGTATCTGCAATATTATCGTGATGTAAAGGTCAATACGGAACTTTATACCAATTTACTCAATAATTACCAACAACTTAAAGTCGCCAACGCAGGTGAGATTGGTAATGTACGAGTAATCGATACCGCAATCGAACCTGTGAAACCAATTAAACCTAAGAAATTAATTGTGTTAATTTTATCTCTTTTTGTGGGAGGTTTTATTGGTGTACTGATTGCATTGATGCGTAAAATGCTCCGTACAGGCATTAAAGACTCTGCACAAATCGAAAATGAACTCGACCTGCCTGTGTATGCAACGGTACCCCGCTCGCCTATTCAGGAAAGTCGAATCAAATTGCTTAAAAAGAATAAAAGTATTCCAATTTTATCGATTAAAAACAGCGACGATATTGCCATTGAAAGCTTGCGTAGTATGCGTACCGCTATTCACTTTGCTTTGGCAAATGCAAAAAATAATTTGATTATGATTGCAGGCCCAGCGCCTGAAGTAGGTAAGTCGTTTGTTTCGGTGAACTTGGCGGCAATATTGGCACAGAGCAATAAACGTGTACTTCTTATTGATGCAGACTTACGCCGTGGCTACCTAAACAAATACTTTAATGTCGAAATTAAACCCGGCTTATCGGAATATTTAAGTGATCAGGCCAGCTTTGAGTCGATCATTCATCATTCTGAAGTGGCTGGCTTAGACATGATTACTCGAGGTAAAAGCCCTGCGAATCCGTCTGAAATGCTCGGCTCTGCGAAATTTAAAGCCTTTCTTGATGAAATCATGCCGCTTTATGATCATATCTTGATTGATACGCCGCCAGTACTTGCTGTAACCGATGGTATTATCATTTCACAATATGCAGGGGTAAACCTGATCATTGCGCGTCATAATAAAACACAAATGAAAGAGCTTGAATTAACTGTAAGTCGCTTCGAACAGGCAGGCGTGAAAGTGAATGGCTTTATCTTAAATGACATTCAAAAGTCGAGTGGCGGCTATGGATACAACTATGCCTATAGCTATACCGCGGCAAAAGATGATTGATCACCTAATCTAAGCTAGACTCAAAAAAGCCGAATCACATGATTCGGCTTTTTCGTTTAAACAACGCAAACAGTATAAAAATCCACTCGTTTTTTTTTACAAACATTATATGCTAAACAGATGCATGCTAAGATCACATGTATTTTTAACATGATCAAATAAACATCTTTTTTGGAACATTGTATGAGTAAAGCCTTACCCGTTGCTGTCGCTATCATTTTAGGCGGTGCTGCACTTATTCCTGTTTATTACGCGACTCAGCATCCTGCAACAAACGTAGGCAGCAAGGCTGATCAAAATGCGTCTCCGGTGCAAAAAATCAGCTATGCGCTCGGTTATGAAGTTGCCAACCAAACACCTGCAGAGCTTGATGTTAATGCATTTGTACAAGGTATTCGTGATGGTCATGCTCATACACCTGCAGCCTACACGCAAGAGCAGCTTCAAGCCGCCTATACTGCTTATCAGCAAGAAGCGCAGCAAAAAGAGCTTGAGCATGCCAAAAAGTCTGAATCGAGTAGCAATGACTTCTTAGCCGAAAATGCCAAAAAAGAAGGCGTTAAAACCACAGCATCAGGCTTGCAATACAAAATTATTACCGAGGGTACAGGTAAACGTCCAACAGCCACGTCTGTGGTCAAAGTTCACTACAAAGGTCAGTTGACCGATGGTAAGGTCTTCGATAGCTCGTATGATCGCGGCGAGCCAGTTGAATTCCCGCTCAATAAAGTGATTCCGGGCTGGACCGAAGGTTTGCAACTGCTCAAAGAAGGCGGCAAAGCGACTTTTTATATTCCGGCAAAACTCGGTTATGGCGAACAAGGTGTTCCAGGCATGATTCCGGCCAACAGCACCCTGATTTTTGATGTTGAGCTTCTCGAAGTAAAATAATCGCTCAAAGGAGAGTCATGTACTCTCCTTGTTTTTTATATGACATATAATTTGGATAAAAATGATGAAAAAAACTGTGCTCGGTTTGGTTTTAACCAGTCTGTCTGTTTCAGGCTTTGCAGCAATTACCAAAAATAGCCCCCAAAAAGATCAATTAGGCTATAGCTATGGATATGTGATGGGTCGTACCAATGCCGATACCCTAAAAGATCTCAACATTGAAGCTTTTGTACAGGGCCTCAAAGAAGGTGCACAAGGCAAAGATGCCGCTTTAACAGATGAAGATATGGCTAGGGTGCTTAGTCAGTATAAAAAGCAAATGGAAGCCAAACAACTGTATGCATATCAGCAACTGGCTCAGCAAAATCTGAAAAGTGGCGATGCATTCTTGGCAGAAAATGCGAAGAAATCAGGTGTGATCACCACTAAATCAGGTCTTCAATATCAAGTTTTGAGTGCAGGTAAAGGTAAATCACCTAAAGCCACATCACGAGTAAAAGTAAATTATGAAGGCCGCTTACTCGATGGCACCGTATTCGATAGTTCGATTGCGCGTAATCATCCGGTCGAGTTTCAACTCAGCCAAGTGATTCCGGGCTGGACAGAAGGCTTGCAACTGATGAAAGAAGGTGAAAAAGCACGTTTGTTTGTGCCTGCTAAACTGGCCTACGGCGAAGTCGGCAGTGGTGATGCAATTGGGCCAAACAGTACGCTAATTTTTGATATTGAATTACTCGAAGTATTACCAGCCAAATAATTAAAAAAACTGCTGTCATCACAGCAGTTTTTTAACGCTTCGCTTGTCTTGCGACATAAAATAAAGTGCAATTTATATATTGCCACGCGCTGCTTTATTTTATGTCTCATGCTTTAGGTGGCGAGGTCTAAAGCCCGTTGCAAACAGTGCGATTGCATAGGCAGCCACACCCACTACACAAAAAACAATCACTTCGATGATGCGCATCAGCTGAGAAGACTGTCCATCGTACCAATGCAGTGCGCCCCAAAGCGCCCCAATCATGGCTAAATTAGCGACAGCATACTGGAGTGCGAGTTTTTTCCAGTGTCCGCCAAAACGGAAAATATTGCGCTTGTGCAGATAAAAATACAGCATTCCGGCATTCACCAAAGCCGAACCCGATGAGGCCAGCGCCAGTGCCATATGTTCGGCTTTCCAGTCGATCAGCTTAAATAGCCCAATAAATATCACGTTTAAAAGCGCATTTGTGGCAACAGCAATCAAGCCTACACGTACGGGAGTTTTGGTATCTTGCTGGGCATAAAAACCCGGTGCAAACACCTTGATTAACATAAAGGCAATCACGCCACCACTCATGCATTGGAGGGCCAGTGCTGTCATTTTGGTGTCTTCCCAAGTAAATTCACCGCGCTGAAACAGCGCCTGAATAATCGGTGTCGACAGCATAAACAGTGCAATACTGGCAGGTAAACCCACCAATACAATCACGCGTGCAGCCCAGTCCAGCATCCCGCGAAACTTCTCCTGATTTTGCTCGGCATGACGGGCAGATAAAGAAGGCAGAATCACTGTACCAATGGCAACACCGATGAGTCCGAGCGGCAGCTCGGTCATACGCTCGGCACTATAGAGCCACGAGACTGAACCATCCTGCATAAACGATGCCCAAATGGTGTTGAGCAACAGGTTAATCTGAGTAACCGAAACACCAAACAAGGCCGGTAACATCAGTTTCATGATGCGCTCGACCCCTTCATGCTTGAAGTCAATTTTTGGTGGGATCAGGAGTTTTTTACGCCAAAGCTCTGGAATCTGGATCGCAAGCTGCAAAATACCCGCCCCAAGTACGGCCCAACCCAATGACATAATCGGCTGCTGCATATACGGCGTGAGCCACCATGCCCCTGCAATCATGGCCACGTTAAGCAAAACGGGAGAAAAAGCGGGTGAAGCAAACGAGCCATAACTGTTGAGAATACTGCTGGCAAATGCGGTCAGCGACATAAACATCAAGTAAGGAATGGTCAGACGAAACATTCCGACAGCCAGATCAAACTTTTCTGGATCGTTGTGAAAACCGGGGGCATAGGCATAAATAATCACCGGTGCAATGATCATGGCCACTAAGGTAAGTAAGCTCATCACCATCAGCAGGCAACCAAACACCCGGCTAATCAGAATTTGTACTTCAGCATGAGCACGACCCGTTTTATATTCGGTCAAAATAGGAATAAAGGCTTGTGAAAATGCACCTTCGGCAAACAAGCGCCTAAAAAAGTTTGGAATCCGAAACGCCACCACAAAGGTATCAAAATCTTTTCCTGCCCCAAACACATTGAGCAGGACCATATCGCGGACCAAACCCAATATGCGAGATAACATCGTCATTGCACTGACAATAAACGTCGATCGCCACAATGCCATCGCCTCTACCCACGCCTAAACACAAAGTCGTTATTGTAATGAAACTTGGATATTATTTCGTTGCGAAATCATGTCTAGCAGCAGTTTTTTTTGCATGAAGTTTTGCGCGAAAATGAGGCCAGTTAAAAAAAGGCCCCGGATCGGTTTTTCTGACGGGTGCGATATCGGAGTGCCCCGCAATATGTGTCTGGATTTTAGGATACGCACGCTGCAAACAACATGTGACATCGGCCAGTGTTTCGTACTGTTCTGGTTCAAAGGGCTGATCGTCACTGCCCTCCAGCTCAATGCCAATCGAATAATCGTTACACTCGACCTGACCAAGATACTGTGAGCGACCAGCATGCCATGCACGATCGTTAAAGTTTACAAATTGAATCACCTCACCGCTACGTAAAATCAGTAAATGTGCCGAAACGCACATGCCTTCAATTTCTTTAAAATAAGGATGCAACGACCAGTCTAACTGGTTTTGAAAAAACTGCTGAATGTAACCGCCACCAAATTGTGAAGGCGGTAAACTGATATTGTGAATCACCAGCAAACACATCTCGGTCTGTGGCGGACGCTGATTAAAATTTGGCGAAGGCAACTGCTTTGCCCCGATTAACTGACCATCTTTGACTTCAAAACGCGGCATCATCTGAAACAACTCTCTTTTTTCGCCATAACATTCGCGACATCATCCATCACGTATCGACAGATTGAAACTGCCGAGCGGTATCTGCATTTTAGGAATATTGTGCCAAGAATACTTATTTTTTAAAACGACAATGCTAATATATCGCTCAATTTTCTGGGTTACATCTTGGACGTACTTATGAGCATTCCACAATCATTGCTTGAACAATCGATTCAACTCAATATCCAACAGGCGTTGAACGAAGATATTGGTGATGGCGATATTACGGCATTGCTCACCCCAGAACACGAACAAGCAACTGCGACCATTATTACACGTGAAAACATGATTTTAGCCGGTCGTCCGTGGGTTGATGCGCTTATTCAACACTATGATCATCGAGTCAAAGTGGAGTGGCTCAAAGCCGAAGGTGAACACGTTCAGGCGGGTGAAGCTTTTTTAAAATTGGCAGGTTCGGCACGTAGCCTTCTAACGGTCGAGCGCCCTGCATTGAATTTTATTCAAACTTTATCGGCAGTGGCGACCAAAGCTGCATTTTATGTGAAACAACTCGATGGCTTGCACACCAAACTGCTTGATACACGTAAAACCCTGCCTGGTTTACGTATCGCACAAAAATATGCAGTAGCCATTGGTGGCGGACAAAATCATCGCCTCGGTTTATTCGATGCCTTTTTAATTAAAGAAAATCATATTATGGCAGCCGGTGGAATTGCACAGGCTATCGCGCAGGCGCGTCAGATTGCACCGAACAAGCCTGTTGAAGTAGAAGTAGAAACTTGGAATGAGCTGGAACAGGCCTTAGAGGCGGGTGCCGATATTGTAATGCTCGATAATTTTTCTCAACAGCAAATGATTGATGCTGTACAGCATGTAGCAGGTCGCTGCAAACTTGAAGCCTCAGGTAATATTACGCTAGACAACTTGCGCGAAGTGGCAACAACGGGTGTCGACTATATTTCGATGGGTGTTTTAACCAAAGACGTCACTGCCATCGATTTATCGATGCGTTTTAATGCTTAAGCATCTTCATGCGCTGAGTTATTCGGCTGCTCAATAATTTTTTGAGTGGCCTGTGATGGTTTCGACTGATCTGGTTTTTGCCATGCAGAAGCCGATTGCTGATCTTGGCTCGGGCGCGGATCGGCTGCCATCACGGTAAACGTAATCACCGCACAAATCACAATAAATATTTGTAACATAGTTGGCTCCTCTATTTCTCAATTTCAATGCTGAACAACTTTAATGATCAAGCATGATCAGGATGGGCAGAGAATGTAGGTGCTTCAATACAAAAGGTTACTCTTTGTGAAACAATTTGAAATCTTGTAACGAAGTTTCTGTTTTCACTATTTTTTTTAGACCAGAAAGTGACGCCAAATCTGCATCATATTGGAAATAGACATAAAAAAACGCATCCTAAGATGCGTTTTTTTATTGAAACTATTTTACCAGCCTAGTGCATCTTGCTGCTTTTTAATGAGCTGCTGAATTCCTTTTTCAGCCATTTCCAACATGGCATCCGCTTGCGGACGGGTAAACGGCTTGTCTTCTGCTGTACCCTGAATTTCAATAAATTCGCCCGACTGGGTCATGACGACGTTTAGATCAGTCTGACAGTTTGAATCTTCTTCATAGCACAAATCGAGCAAGACTTCGTCTTGATACATGCCTACAGAAATTGCAGCCACCAAGCCTTTGAGTGGATCATGCTTGATTTTTTTCTTTTCCAGTAACACGTTCATCGCATCGACCAACGCCACAGCAGCACCCGTAATGGCAGCAGTACGCGTTCCACCGTCAGCTTGGATCACATCGCAGTCGATGGTGATGGTATTTTCACCCAGCTTTTTCAAATCGACCATAGCACGCAGGCTTCGACCAATCAGACGCTGAATTTCCTGTGTACGCCCACTTTGCTTGCCACGCGCCGCTTCACGATCACTACGTGTATGCGTTGAGCGCGGCAACATACCGTATTCAGCGGTTACCCAGCCCTGGCCTTGGCCTTTTAGAAAACGCGGCACGGAATGATCGATACTGGCAGTACATAAGACCTTGGTATGACCAAATTCAACCAATACGGAACCTTCTGCATAACGCGTATAATTGCGCGTAATTTTTACATCACGTAATTGATCGAGAGCACGTTGGTCAATACGCATAACTTATCCTTAATAGCCACTATTCAAATTGCTGCATAGTATAGCAAACCTGACTTTGAAGATTGGACAAATTTTCAGCGCCTCTTACAACTGTACAAAACAGTAACTGACTCAGGTGTACCCACCCAACAAGCGCTGTTTGATTTTCTGCCAGCGTCCAGTCAGTTTGGTAGATACATCATTGGGTAACGAACATTTAGCAAGGCGAACCCATACACTCCAAAACTGTTGGGTAAAATTGGCCTCGTTGTAATGCACGCCATACGCTTGGCATAGGGCTTTTACTTTTGGTGCAACCTCGGCATAACGGTTGGCCGGCATATCTGGAAACAAGTGATGCTCAATCTGGTGGCTCAAGTTACCGCTTAAAATGTGTAACCATTCGGCACCACTAAAGTTACTCGATCCGCGAATTTGACGTAAGTACCACTGCGCGCGTGTTTCGGTAGCCGTATGGTCTTCTTCAAAGGTTTCAGCATCTTCGGTAAAGTGACCATTAAAAATCACCGCAGAAGACCATAAATTACGAATCACATTTGCGACAGCATTACCCATAAAGACAGGAATCGCATTTGGGCCGGCAATGAGTGGAAAAAATACATAGTCTTTGCCCACCTGACGCATCACTTTTTTGCGCAGTTTGGCAGAGTCCAGCCAGACCTGTTTCCAGCTTCTGGTTTTATACACCAAGGCATCTTCTAGGTGCAGATTTTGCACACCGACGTACCATTCAAAAAACAGCATCAGCTGCGCTGCCATCGGGATATTCAAAAGAAAGCGCGGTTCCCATTTTTGCTGCTCACTCACGCGTAGTAAGCCATAACCGACATCGTGATCTTTACCGACGATATTGGTGTAAGTGTGGTGCACATAGTTATGCGTGTGTTTCCAGTCGTCGCCTGTAGCAATGGTGTCCCAATCGTAATTGGCGCCGTTCAAACTCGGATCATTGAGCCAGTCAAACTGACCGTGCATGACGTTGTGTCCGAGTTCCATGTTTTCTACAATTTTAGAGACACCCAATAGCCCTGTTCCAAGAAGCCATACAGGTGGAATCCAGCCGCCAAACATCAGCATGCCACGTGAAGCAATCTCGGTGTAACGGACAAAGTTGCGAATTTTGTAGATATACAGTGCATCGGCTTCGCCTAAGTGATCCATCACCTCACGGCGAATCGTTTCAATCTCTTGGCCAAAGGCCTCGATTTGTTCAGGGCTCAAATAGCTCGATTTACTGTGTTCAGGAAATTTAACCGACATATTCATTGTTTTTCTCCGAATCCTGATCTTGTAACGTTTTATAGGTTAATCACGACAGGACTGACCGCCTGACTAACGCAAAGTTTGATCTGGGTATTGCTGCCATGATCAATTTCACCGGTCAGTATATTTTTGGTGCTTCCGCTGACCTTGGTGCATGTGCAGGTATTGCAAATTCCCATACGACAGCCATGCGCAGGGCGTAGTCCAGCCTGCTCGGCACTTTCAAGCAAGTTACCTCGGGCCTCAAATTGCTGCTGTGCACGCATAAAAGTCACTGGCTGTGCCTCAAGCGATTCATCCACTTGGGTCTGGAAGTACTCCATATGTAATCTGTCGCGGCACCCTAACTGGGTAAAAATGTCATCTGCTGCACGCATCATCGCCGAGGCACCACAGGCATAAACCTGACACTGTGCAAGATCGGATATGCGTTGATTTAAAAAATCCAAACTCAGATGCTGTGGCTGCTGTGCAGTATTGATGTGATGATAGCGGACTGTTTCGTGCTGATCGGCCACCTGCTGCAACATGGCATGAAAGGCATCGTCGCGGGTGAAGTAAACCACATCGATTTGCTCAGATTGCTCAAGAAGTGCTTGCTCTAACAAGGCATAAATGGCCGTAATGCCGCTGCCAGAGGCAATGAGTAATACACGATTCGCTGCCGGCGCCAAAATAAAGTCACCTTGCGGCTGCGAAATCTCAATCACCTGCCCCACATTAAGCTGGCTCATTGCGTGAGACACCTTGCCTTGTACCTTAACGCCTAAATCAATCTGACCATTGGGGTGGCTACGCATAATCGAATAACTGCGCTGCTGATGAACACCCTCAAGCACCAGCGTGACCAAGAGGCTTTGTCCGGCACGGATCTGCTGTGTATTAAAATGAGTATTCGGTAATAAAGACACTTGATAAAAATCAGGCGCTACGGTTTCAACCGCAACCACCTGTGCTTTGGCTTTCTTCCACGACCACATTGGGTTGACCTGTTCGAGTACAAAATCGACAAAGTCTTCACGAATCCATTGCGGCTGGTAGCGGGCTAACATGTTCATACGTTCCTCGTTTGTATCTGGCTATTTATATGAGTGAACAAATGTGCTTTTAGTGAACACTTGTACACAATAGGCTCTTTTTTTATTTCAGTCAACAGGTGTTCACTGGTTTTTTGATTGCTTATTTTTACTTTTTTGAAATACCGATGCTTTTTGATAGACTCGTGGCAGGTTTTTATTAGGTCATGGGCATGTCGATCCGGGATGAACGTAAACAGCAAAGTCGTCAGGCATTACTCGATGCCGCGTTACAACTGAGTACAGGGGGTCGTTCATTTAGCAGTATCAGTCTGCGCGAAGTGGCCCGCGAGGTCGGTTTGGTTCCCACCGCGTTTTACCGGCATTTTCAAGATATGGATGCATTAGGACAAGAACTGGTCGATCAAGTTGCGCTTCATATTAAAAGTCTGATTCATCAGCTCGGTCAAAGTTATCTGCAACAAGCCAATTCACATCCGCAAACCAGTATTGAGCTGTTTTTTCAAGCCATCAACCGCAGCCCTCTAGAATGGCAATTTATGATTGCTGAGCGTTGGGGCGGCTCTGCGGCAGTACGTCAGGCCATTGCACGCGAAATCGACGATTTGATTGAAGATCTGGCCAGCGACCTGCGTAAACTGCCGATGTTTGAACATATTCAGCATTCTCAAGATTTAAAAGTGCTTTCCGATATTTTGATTAATATGTCTTTTACCTGGGCCATGACATGGCTAAGCCTGCCACGTCAATTACAAGAGCCTATGTTGTCTGATCAGCAACACAACTTTGTTGAAAATGCCACAATCCAAGTGCGCTTATTGTTCAGAGGCGTTGCAAACTGGGAATAGCGTGGCTTTTTTTGTTGATGACAGGTGATGCAACATGCTATAGATGGGAGGTATCACCTAAGACAACAGATAATTTCGCCCAAAGCAAATGGATGCTGGCGTGTGATCAAAACAGTGACAGGAATACTCATGAATCCAGATCGCCATCAACAATTTTTAATCCGTAAAGAACGCATCTTAAGTGTCGCCGAAAAGCTGTTATTGGAAAACAATCAGGAAATTACCCTAGACGAGCTGGTGGCAGAGCTTGATATCGCCAAAGGTACCCTCTATAAACATTTTAAAAGTAAAAATGAACTACTTTTAGAGCTGGTGATTCAAAATGAAAAGCGTTTGCTGGAGATTTCCCAACAGCACAATCGTGATTTCAAGGAATATGCACCAACCTACATGTTGCACCATTTGACGGCGCCTGCACGTACCATCTTGCTACATCAGCTTGAAGAAAATCTGACCATGACCGAATCGAAGCTGAATCACCTATTCGAAGCGCTCTATGAGATTCGTCAGGCACGTATTCTGGCCATCAAGGACATTACTGAGGCCTATTTGAAATCGGTCAATTACGATATGTCGATTCGTGATTACCTGTCGTACATTTGGTCACTGACGTATGGTGCGGCACTGTTGCTCAATTCGAGCTATTATCAGCGTTCGATTGGCTCACGACAAAAACTGATCAACTTGTATATCAATCAGGCGCTTTCTTTACCTGCGCAGTCGATCAATCTGGATGCATTCGAGATTGAACTCAAAGATGCCTAACCCTTGCAAAAGCAGCATGTACAAAAAAGGTTTCTGATATTCAGAAACCTTTTTATGAGGGCTAATCGCGATTTTGTGGGTTATTTTTTCGCAGCGCGCTCTTTTTGCACCAGATAGTTCACCACCTGAACCACTTTACCATCTTCACCCTGTACCACGTATTTGCCGTTGACCACCACAGCCGGCACGCCCGTTAATTGATACTGCTGCGCCAGTTTGTTCGATTCAGCAATTTTGGCCGTAATCGGGAAAGAGTTAAACATGCTGTTGAACTTTTGCTCTGGCACGCCATAGTTCACATAAAACTTGGCCAAAGATGCCTGATCAAAAATTTGCTGGTTTTGGGCATGGATCGCATGGAACAACGGGAGATGCGTTTTTTGACGTACACCCAGCGCTTCAGACACATAATAGGCACGAGCACCCTGCTCCCAGACTTTATTCATGGCAGCCGGCGTGCGCAAGAAATTCACATCTTTTGGCAGTTGCTTTAACCATGTTTGCATGTATGGCTCAAGCTTATAACAGTGCGGACAGCCGTACCAGAAAAACTCACGTACTTCAATTTTGCCCGGTACCGCGACTTTACCCGGGTTTGCAATCACGGTGTAGTCCTTGCCTGCCACAAAGTCGGCTGCCATCGTGGTGCCCGAAAAGGCCATTATTGCAGCAGAAAGTCCGCCCAAAACAAATTTTTTCATTGTCCGTATTATCCTCTGAATCGTTATGCTGAGTGTATGCGCTAAATATAAAACAAATATTCAATTTTCGTTTCGTTGTGTGAAGATTTTTTCTGAATTTATCGCTTTTTCTAGAATTATCGCTACACTAAACAATATATCAAAATCATGACAATCCATTTTAATCTGAGGTCACCCGCATGTCACAGTTGAATGTTGATCCACAAGAAATTGCAAAATTTGAAGCACTTGCGGCCCAATGGTGGGATCAGGATTCTGAATTTCGACCATTGCATCAGATCAATCCATTGCGTCTGAACTGGATTGACGAGCATGCAGGCGGTTTGGCGGGTAAAAAGGTGCTCGATGTCGGTTGTGGGGGCGGTATTTTAGCCGAAAGCATGGCACGCCGTGGTGCAGACGTACTCGGGATCGATATGGGTGAGGCGCCGCTGAATGTGGGTCGTTTGCATGCCCAGCAAGAAAACGTCAGCAACATCGAATACCGTCAGGTACTGGTGGAAGACTTGGCCAAAGAACAAGCCGGTCAGTACGATGTCGTGACCTGTATGGAAATGATGGAACACGTACCAGATCCTGCATCGATTATTCGTGCTTGTCAGGCTTTGGTCAAACCGGGTGGACATGTCTTTTTCTCCACCATTAACCGTAATCCAAAGTCTTATGTATTTGCCATTTTAGGTGCCGAATACATCTTGCGTTTGCTGCCAAAAGGCACGCATGACTATCACAAATTTATCCGACCGTCCGAAATGGCGCAAGACATTCGCCATGCGGGGCTCACGCTCAAAAATATGATCGGTCTGCATTATAATCCGCTGACCAAGCGTTACTGGCTCGCGCCAAATGTCGATGTTAACTACATGGTTCATACGGTAAAACAAGGATAATCATGAGCGCTGTTCTTTTTGATCTTGATGGTACCCTGATTGACACAGCGGCTGACTTTATTCGCATCATTCAGGCCATGTGCCGTGAAGAACAGCGTGATGTAGTCGATGCCGACTTGATTCGCACTCAAGTGTCTGAAGGCGCTCGCGCCATGGTGAGGTTGGTCTATCCAGAACTGGCCGTCGATGATGCGACCTTTCTCGCGCATCGTCAGCGCTTTCTCGATTTGTATGAGCAAGATATTGTCGTCGACACCGACCTGTTTAGCGGGATGACATCTTTACTCGAACAGTTAGAGGCGCAGCAGATTCCGTGGGGTATTGTCACCAATAAACCACGTTATCTGACCGAATTGCTATTAAAGCGACTTGATCTGACCGAGCGCTGTGCGGTGTTGGTATGCCCAGAAGATGTCAAACATGCCAAACCTGATCCAGAACCCATGTTTCTGGCGGCCGAGCAGCTTCAGGTTCCAGCCGAGCAAATTATTTATGTGGGTGATCATCCGCGTGATATCGATGCAGGACGCGCAGCCAACATGTATACGATTCTGGCCGCTTATGGTTACCTACCGCTGGCCTACAAAGACGATCTGGCGGCCTGGCAAGCCGATGCGATTGTGCACACAGTTACAGAACTGGAAACAAAAATTTTGCAGCAGCTGGGTTTAAAATCAAATCCAGCTGAACAGATGCAACAGCATGCTTGATAACAACACTCAATTTTAAGGAGGTTCCACAATGAAATATTCAGAATATCAACCTCGTACTGATTTACTCAAAGACCGCATTATTTTAATCACGGGTGCTGGCGATGGCATTGGGCGTGCAGCAGCACTAAGTTATGCCTTGCACGGCGCTACAGTGGTATTGCATGGCCGTACCCTAAACAAACTTGAAGTCATTTATGACGAAATTGAGAGTCTGGGTGCACCGCAACCGGCCATTTTGCCGTTACAGCTTTCAAGTGCTTCAGATCGTGATTACGAATTGCTGTTTAATACTCTTGAAGACCAGTTTGGTCGCCTAGACGGTATTTTGCACAATGCGGGCATCTTGGGTGAACGTGTTCCGCTGGCGCATTATCCTGCCGACGTATGGGATGATGTCATGGCGGTAAATCTGCGCGCACCGTTTGTATTAACGCAGGCACTATTGCCCTTGCTTGAAAAATCGCAAAATGCATCGGTAGTGTTTGCCAGCTCTGGTGTGGGTCGTGAAGCGCGCGCATTATGGGGGGCTTATTCGGTTTCAAAAGTTGCCATTGAAGCTGTCAGCAAAATTTTTGCCAGCGAACATACCTATCCGAATATTCGCTTTAACTGCATTAACCCGGGGGCAACACGTACCGCCATGCGTGCCAAAGCCTATCCTGAAGAAGATCCACTGTCTTTACCAACATCCGAATCGATCATGCCCGCCTATCTGTACTTGATGGGTGATGATAGTCTCGATTTAAACGGCGTCAGTATCGATGCGCAGGATTAACGGATAAAGCGAATCTTGAACAGCATGTGTTCGGTCACTTACACATTGGTCTAGGTCTGGTTGCGTATGCAATCAGATCCATTTAAAGTGAAGATCATGATCAAATAAAAATATTGCATCTTATGATATACAAGCCGGATCTAAGCCGAAAAAATTCAGCACCTTAGCCTGATAAACAAAAAAGATATCTCCATATTTTTAATAGAATTATTGAATGATCTTCACAGTTTCTCTGCATTTTTTTTGTACATTAAAGGCTCGTACAAATACCCATTCACAGAGAATACTTGTGTCGTCGAGGATGCATCATGAAAAAGATTTTGACAAGCTTAGTCGTATCACTTGCTACGCTCACAAGCACTGTCACGATCGCAGCACCTAATTTTGATCGTGGATCAGATATGGGGGGACCTCCCCGTGATCGCGGTCAAGGTTTTGATCGCTCAAATCGTTTTGATCGCGATCAGGATGACTCGATTCGTTCGGAGCGCCGCTTTCGTCAAGAACAAGGCGTGCAGCGTTTAAAACAGCATCGCTGGCAGACAGGTTACATCATGCCGCAGCATTATCGCGGCGATGCCTATAAAGCCGACTATCGCGAGTTTAATCTGCCCCGTCCGAGCCGTGGCCAGCAGTGGTATAAAATTAACAATGATTTTATTTTGGTCAATTCAGACAGCAACGATATTGTTCGCATCATGAATTTTTAATCAATCTCCTCAAAAAGTCAGATTTCGCCTGAACCCACGTTCAGGCTTTTTTTTATTTAAGAAATTTTTTGGATCCAATTTTTATCCATGAACTTCACATTTTCACAACGTGTATTCATCATTCATCTTAAATTATTCATTACATTAGATTTATCAAATCGACAAAGATAAATGAGGAACATCATGCGTAAATTAACTACTGCCATTATTTTAGCAACAGCAGGTATTGTGACCACTTCGGCTATGGCTGCACCACACGATCACAACGACATGCGTCATGAGCATCATGCTGCGTATCAGGATAAAAAAGCCGACTGGCGTCCGGGTCAGTTCGCACCAAAACAGTACGTATCTGATCGTTATAAAGTCGATCACCGCGGATATAAAAAGCTTCATAAGCCAGGGCGCGGCCAACACTGGATTAAAGCCAACGGCCATTATCTTTTAATCAACGATCACAACCACAAAATTATTCAAGTCGTTCGCTAATTGAATCCCTCAAAAATGCCCAAGCCGTGACGGTTTGGGCATTTTTTTATTGAAGGATTAGCGATTTTGTTTAGAATCCTAACTATGCTTTCTTTATGCTGAGCCTTCTATGTCGCTTCCAGAAAATCATTCTGAACACACTCAAACCCAACAGTATGTCCACTGGTTTCGAAACTCAGCTCCGTATATCAACGCGCATCGAAATAAAACGTTCGTTTTAATGTTTGGTGGTGAAGCCGTTCAACATCATAATTTCCAGCATATTATTCACGATATTGCCCTGCTGCACTCTCTGGGCATCCGTCTGATACTGGTACATGGTGCTCGCCCACAAATTAACCAGAATCTTCAAGAAAAATCATTATATACGCCTATTCATCAGCATCGCCGTGTCACCACACGTGAATCGTTAGCGAGTGTCATGAATGCGGTGGGTTCAATTCGTTTGCAAATTGAAGCGCTGCTGTCGATGGGGCTCGCCAACTCGCCGATGCACGGCGCACGCATTGATGCGGTGTCTGGCAATTTTGTTACCGCCAAGCCTTATGGAATCCGGGACGGTATCGATTTTCAGCTGACTGGTGAAGTACGAAGTATTGATACCGATGCGATCAGAGGCCACCTCGATAACCATAATATTGTGGTATTGGGCCCAACGGGATATTCCACCACAGGTGAGGTATTCAACTTAATGGCCGAAGAAGTGGCCACCCGTACGGCCATTGCGCTCAAAGCAGATAAACTAATTTTTCTGACCGATCAGCAAGGCTTGGTCAACGATGAAGGTAAACTGCTGCGCGAGCTGACACCGCATCAGCTTGATCGCTACATTCAGCAAAAGGCACAAAGGCTTGAGCATGTCATTCCGCTACAAGGTGCCCAAACGGCTTCGCTTTCAGGCGTGCATCGCGTGCATTTAATTCCTTATTTTCATGATGGTGCCTTAATTGAGGAGCTGTTTACCCGTGACGGGATTGGTACGCTTATTACCGATGCACATTATGAAGAGGTGCGTATCGCCAACATTCAAGATGTCGGTGGTTTGATTCATTTGCTGCGCCCACTCGAGCAAGAAGGAATTTTGGTGTACCGCTCACGCGAACGACTGGAGAGCGAGATTGCTCAGTTTGCTGTGATTGAACGTGATGGCATGATTCTGGCGTGTGCAGCGCTGTATCCAATACCAACCGCAAAAGGCGAAATTCGTTCGGCCGAAATTGCCTGTGTAGCGGTCGATCCGGCCTATCGCAAATCCAACCGGGGTAGCCAGATTTTGCACTTTTTAGAAGAAAAAGCGCGCCAAGACGGAATTTTACAGTTATTTGTACTGACCACACGTACAGCGCACTGGTTCTTAGAGCATGGCTTTTCGCATGCCAGCGTGGACGAATTACCGAACGCGCGCCAAGCACTTTACAATTTTCAGCGTAACTCGTTGGTCTTTAAAAAAATCCTGATGTAAGCCCAACTGTTGGGCAGTCGCGTGCAAGTCAGAGCCAGACTGCCCTTTGCCTTTCGCTACATGTCAGATTGTGTGAGTCATTTGGCTTTAGCAGAACTTGCTATATCTTTATTCATGTAATCTTTAGTCAAATTAGCGCTATTGCCTGCCTTCACCGCTTTATTCAGTTTTAAGATGACGTTATCACTATATTAAAAATATATAACATTCAAACACTTAATTTAATAAAATTCATTGCCATCATAATTTTATAAATGACAAATACAGATAAGCTTTGCAGTTTTTTATTTATCTATTTTTTACATAAGTAATATTAAAAATCTTATTTTTTATGCAAAGCAATTGGTTCTAAGGTGTGCCCTCTAGTTCGATCTTTTCACTTTTTCGAGGCAGCACGCATCATGGCCAGTATCGCATCTTCTTCATGGTTTAAGTTTTCAGTGATTGCAGCAGGAATCACCAGCATGATGATGCTTAGCGGCTGTGCCAAAGAACAAAAACAAGCACTCACCACTTTAAATATTGGTTTTCAAAAATACGGTTTATTGCCCATCGTGAAACAACGTGGCGATCTGGATCAGGCACTGAAAGCACAGGGTATTCAGGTGAAATGGGTCGAGTTTCCGGCGGGTCCGCAACTGCTTGAAGGCTTAAATGTCGGAAGTGTGGTATTTGGTGAGTCGGGCGAGGCACCTCCTATTTTTGCACAAGCTGCCAGCCCGAATCTGGTGTACGTGGCCAATCAGCCTGCTGCACCAAACGCCGAGGCACTGATTGTTCAAAAAAACTCGCCTATTCAAAGTATTCAAGATTTAAAAGGCAAACGCGTGGCGCTGAACAAAGGCTCAAACGTGCATTATCTGCTGCTTAAATTACTCGAGAAAAACCAGCTCACGCTGCAGGATATTCAAGTGGTGTATTTGCCACCTGCCGATGCCCGTGCAGCCTTTGAAAAAGGTGCGGTGGATGCATGGGTGATTTGGGATCCATTCTTTGCAGCAGCAGAGCAGCAAATTGACGCACGTGTACTGGCCACCGGGCAAAATCTGGTCAGTAACCATCAGTTTTATTTAGCCGATCGCAAATTTGCCGAGCAGCATCCAGAAGTACTTAAGACCGTAGTGCAACAGCTCAATCAAACCACCGAGTGGGTCAAAACCCATCAGGACGATGCAGCTCGTTTATTAGAAAAACCGACCGCGCTGGATTTCAATATTTTAAAAACGTCCATTTCGCGTATGGGCTTTGGGGTTACACCACTTTCATCTGAAGTGATTCAGCAGCAGCAATACGTTGCAGATGCCTTTTATCAACAAAAACTGATTCCACAACCACTCAAAATTCAAGATGCCATTTTAACTGGCCAAATAAAATAATTGGGGCAACATTCATCATGACCATATTGAAAACATTCGGCGTAATCGGTGCATTGGGGCTTAGCGTAGTAATGACCGCATGCCAAAAGCATGACGCAGGCACAGAAAATAAAAACCAAACCACGCCCGCAGCCGAAAGCGCAGTGAAAACCCTGACCATTGGCTTTCAAAAATCATCGCTGAATCTCTTGATTGCCAAACAACAAAAAATTTATGAACAAGAGTTTCCGGGCGCCAAAATTGAATGGCGTGAATTTCCTGCAGGGCCACAAATGCTTGAAGCCTTAGCCGTAGGTGCAGTCGATTTTGGCGCTGTGGGCAATACACCGCCTATTTTTGCTCAGGCAGCCGATAAACCGCTGAGCTATGTCGGATATGAAGTAGTTCCTGCCGATTCGCAAGCCATCTTGATTCCAACAAACAGTGGCATTCAGTCCATTGCCGATTTAAAAGGCAAGCGCATTGCCGTTCAAAAAGGATCGAGTGCGCATGAACTACTGGCCAAAGTATTGCAAAAAGCGGGGCTGAGCTGGAGCGATATTCAGCCCATTTGGCTCCCACCTGCCGATGCGCGCGCGGCTTTTGACAAAGGTGCCATTGATGCATGGTCGATCTGGGAACCGTACTTAAGCACTACCGAGCTTAAAGGCCATGCAAAATCACTGATCGATGGCCGTGCGTTTCCAACCACCTATTCATTTTATATCGGCAATCCTCGCTTTATTCAGCAACACCCCGATGCAGCACAGAAAGTTTTAGATGGTTTGAATAAAGCCGATCAATGGTTTGTTCAGCATCAAGATCAAGGTTTAAGTATTTATGCGCAGAGTACGGGTCTAGACACGCAAGTCGCGAAGGCGGTGTTGAATAAGCGTGCCAAACCGTCTCCAATTCAACCCATCAATGCCGAAGTAACGCAAGCGCAGCAGCAGATTGCAGATCTGTTTCAGCAGGTGCAGCTTATTCCCAAAACCATCAACGTGAGCCAGACCATCTGGACTGCGAAGCCCTAGATTTAGCAACTTGTAAGGAATGTTAGTATGAATATTTTCTGGTTTATTCCCACTCACGGTGACAGTCGCTACCTTGGAACCAGCAAAGGCGCACGTCAGGTCGACCATGGCTATATGAAGCAAATTGCTGTTGCGGTCGATCAACTGGGTTATACCGGTGTACTGATTCCGACAGGTCGTTCTTGTGAAGACCCATGGATTACGGCCGCCAGCCTCATCGATGCCACAACGCAGCTCAAGTTTTTGGTGGCGCTGCGCCCCGGCATTACAACACCAGCGCTAGCGGCGCGGATGGCAGCCACCTTCGACCGACTTTCGAACGGACGTATTTTGCTGAACTTGGTCACTGGTGGCGACGAACAGGAACTCAAAGGCGATGGCTTATATGAAGACCATGACACGCGCTATCAGACGGCCACCGAATACGTCAAAATCTGGCGCGAAATTTTAACCCGTTCGCACACAGGCGAGTCATTGACCTTTCACGGCGAACGGTTAAGTGTCGATGATGCCAAGCTGCTTTATCCACCTATTCAGCAGCCGTATCCACCGCTCTGGTTTGGTGGCTCATCTGAGGCGGCTGCCGAACTGGCTGCCGAACAAGTCGATACTTATCTGACTTGGGGTGAACCTCCAGCGGCAGTGAAAGAGAAAGTTGACGCCATGAAAGTGCGTGCACAAGCCAAAGGCCGCACACTCAATTATGGAATTCGCTTGCATGTGATTGTGCGTGAAACCAACGAGCAAGCATGGGCTGCAGCCAATGAACTGATCCAATATTTAGACGATGACACCATTGCCGCTGCACAAAAGAAATTTGCCCAGATGGATTCGGTGGGACAACAGCGTATGGCAGCCTTGCATGGCGGACGCCGCGATAAGCTTGAAGTGTCACCCAACTTGTGGGCAGGGATTGGTTTAGTTCGCGGCGGTGCGGGAACTGCACTGGTCGGTGATCCTGAAACCGTTGCCGCGCGTATTCAAGAATATGCCGACCTTGGTATCGATACCTTTATTTTCTCTGGTTATCCGCACCTAGAAGAGTCGATTCGTTTTGCTGAACTGGTGTTTCCACTGCTGCCGCTTAAAACCCGTGAAAAACTGACCCAACCGAATCTGACTGGACCATTTGGCGAGATTATTGCCAATAACTATGTTCCGAACCAGCAAAAGGACGAACCCAAAAATCAGGTCGTCAAGGAGCCCGCATGAGTCGATCGAATACATCGAATGTTTCACGTGGAACCAAAGCACTCGGGCAGCAATTGCTGCCTTGGGTATTCCCGGTGGTGCTGATTGCAGTCTGGCAATTTGCATCGAGCGTGGGCCTGTTGCAAAGCCGTGTTTTACCCGCACCGAGTGCCGTGGTGAGTGCATTTTGGCAGCTTCTGATCAGTGGTGAGCTTTGGCACCATGTCAAGGTGAGTGCTGGTCGTGCACTGATTGGCTTACTAATAGGCGGTGGACTGGGGTTATTTTTGGGGCTGCTCAATGGCTCGTCCAAAATTGCCTCTACCCTACTCGACACCACCTTACAAATGATTCGTAACATTCCTGCACTGGCGCTGATTCCACTGGTAATTTTGTGGTTTGGTATCGATGAATCTGCCAAACTGTTTTTGGTGGCCGTCGGGGTATTTTTTCCAATGTATATCAATACCTATCACGGTATTCGCTCTGTCGATCCTCAGCTGATCGAGATGGGCAAAAGTTACGGTTTGAGTCGCTGGCAGTTATATAAGGAAATTATTTTACCGGGTGCAATGCCATCGATTTTAGTGGGCTTACGTTTTTCTTTAGGTCTGGTTTGGGTATTGCTGATTGTGGCTGAAACCATCTCTGCACAAGCAGGTATTGGCTATATGACCATGAACGCACGTGAATTTTTGCAGACTGATGTCGTGCTGGTAGGCATTTTACTTTACGCCTTACTGGGCAAACTGGCAGATGTGCTGGCACAAAGCCTAGAACGTTATTTGCTGCGCTGGCATGCAGGCTATCAACAATAAGAGGTCATAATCATGAGCAATTTAAATGTCCCGCTGTATCTAGATCAGTCAAACACAGCAGCCACTCCAGATGATACAAAAGCGCCTATCGGTGCAGAAATTTTAATCGAACAACTGCATAAGTTTTATGGTCAGGTTAAAGTACTCGAAGATCTGGATTTACACATTCAACCCGGCGAGTTTATTGCGATTGTTGGGCGTAGCGGCTGTGGTAAAAGCACCCTGCTACGCCTCATTGCAGGGCTTGAAGACACCAGTTACGGTGAAATCAAATTTAAATCGGCACGCAATTTCCGTGAAGGCATTACATCAGACGACATTCGGGTCATGTTCCAAGATCCGCGCCTGTTGCCATGGAAAAGTATTGTGCATAATGTGCAATTGGGTTTAAAGAAAGAACAGCAGCATCATGCCGTCGCCTTGCTTGAAAAAGTCGGCTTAAAAGACAAAGCAGAACAATGGCCGTCGCAGCTTTCGGGTGGTCAGCGCCAGCGTACAGCCTTGGCACGTGCGCTTTCACATTCCCCACGCATCTTATTGCTAGATGAGCCACTGGGTGCGCTCGACGCCCTGACACGCCTTGAGATGCAAAGCCTGATTGAACGTTTATGGACTGAGCAAGGCTTTACGGCCATTTTGGTTACACATGATGTCAGTGAGGCGGTGCAATTGGCAGACCGCATCATCCTGCTCGATAAAGGCCATATTGCACAAAGTTTTGAGGTGAAATTGCCGCGTCCGCGCCAGAAAAGTCTAGAGTTTTCCCAGCTTGAGCAACAGGTGCTTGAAGCCGTTTTAGCCACCTAAATACTACTGCCCAAATAAAAAACAGCGTGTCATCTGGCACGCTGTTTTTTTTATTTTTCTTTTTAGGAGGAATGCGGTGTTGCAGGATGAATCGTTTTTTCGGTCGATGCATTCACTGTTGCGACAGGCTGCTGCTGAGTTCGGTTTAAAAGCAAATTCAATACAATCGCCGCCAGCGTAGCCGTGCCAATACCGCCCAAATCAAATGCACCAATATGCAAACTAAAGTTACCGGCCCCCATAATCAAACTGACCGCCGCGATAATCAGCGTGCTGTTTTGACTAAAATCAACTCGATGATCGATCCAGATTTTGGCTCCGGCCACTGTAATCAAGCCAAATACCACAATCGATGCACCACCCAGCAGTGCCACCGGAATGGTATGAATAATCGCGCCAAATTTTGGAGATAAACCCAGTAAAATCGCAAAGACACCTGCAAATAAAAAGATGGTGGTGGAATAAACCTTGGTCACCGCCATCACACCAATATTTTCTGCATAAGTGGTCATGCCGGTGCCGCCTACAGAAGCCGATAAGGTGGTACAGACTCCATCGGCAAAAAAGCCACGCCCCATATACGGCGAAAGGTTACGACCGGTCATGGCCGAAACTGCTTTAAAATGTCCCAGATTTTCAGCCACCAAAATTAAGGCGACAGGTGCAATTAACAAAATGGCATTTGCCTGAAATACAGGCTGATGAAATGTGGGCAAACCTATCCACGCGGCTTGAGCAATTGGCGTAAAATCGATGGCTTTACCCAACCCCATCAAGTTGGCCAAAACAAAGTAAGCCAGATACGCCAGACATAGCCCGACCAGTAACAATAAGCGCCGCAACATGCCTCGCGTAAAGACGGCAACGGCACTGATACATAAAATGGTCAGGACCGCCATCCACGTATCAAAGCCATTAGCAGAGACACTTTTGATAGTGACAGGTGCCAGATTTAATCCGATAATCATCACAATCGCACCCGTGACAATCGGTGGAATCAGTTTTTCAATCCATGCTGTTCCTGTTCGCATCACGATCAGACCAATCGCAGCATAAATCAGACCACATACCACTGTACCACCCAGTGCCAATGCAATATTGGGATTGGCACCCACCCCATTGTATCCTGTGGCAGCAGCAACCGCCGCAATAAAGGCAAAGCTTGAACCTAAATAGCTGGGCATCCGCCCGCCAGTGAGCAGAAAAAATAAGATGGTGCCAAATCCGGTAATCAAGATAGTCAGATTGGGATCAAAACCCATCAACATGGGTGCCAGCACCGTGGCACCAAACATGGCAAAGGCATGCTGCATACCTAAAACCACACTTTTTCCTGCGGGAAGATATTCATCGATTTGAACCGGCTGATGATTCAGGTCGCCTCGATAAGGTTTAAATTTGGTAAACCACGGTTCATGTTGCGACATGACGATTACTCCTGCTCTTTAGCTGCTTTAAGCCACAGCATGTGGTTCACAATAGTGACGATTAAAATACATCAAGGGATTTTTGCCCTGACATTGCTGTATGGCACGAACCTCACAGATCAGTACATCATGACTGCCCACCGAAACGCTTTTCACGACTTCACAATCAAACGACACCAGCGCATCTTGTAATACGGGTGATTGCGTGAGCAAACAATCCCAATCCCCCTGCGCAAAGCGATCGCTCATTGGGGTTTTACCACCAAATAAATTTGACAGATGTGCCTGATGAGCTGCCAGTGTATTTACGCAGAGCACCTTATTTTGCTCAAAGGTTTTAAACACCGATGCCCCCCGATTCAGACATACCAGTAAGGTCGGTGGAGAATCGGTGACGCTACATACGGCCGAAGCTGTAAAGCCGGATTTTCCTGCAATGCCATCGGTGGTAATCACGTGGACGGCGGCACCCAAATTAGACATTCCCTGTCGAAAAACTTTTGAGTCGACGTGTAAAGTGGTCGAACGTTCAAGTGGTGAACTGTGACGAATCAACGTTTCAATATGTTTTGCAGTGTCTTCTAATACGGTCATAACCTGTCTCCTGCCTCACTGGGCTAAGCGTGGTATCTCATACGCCGGTCGCTTTAAGGTTTTAATACTTTAAGGGGCCACATGAGCCACCGATGCAATTTCGATTAAGGCTTCGGGCTTAACCAAACCCACCTGTACGCAGTAGCGTGCTGGACGCTCATCTGGAAAGAATTCGGCATATACGGCGTTAATCGCCGCATAGTCAGACCAGTCACGTAAAAAAATATGGTTAAAGGTGATGTCTTTGAGCGTTCCTCCAGCATGACTGATAATGCCTTGAATGGTTTCAAGCACGTGTCGGGTTTGGGCTGCGGCATCGCCGACATGTACCACGTTGTTGTGTGCATCGAGCGGTAAAATACCGGAAACATAGACAATATGATCTGCCTTGGTGGCAGGTACATAAGGTGCCAGTGGCGCTGGTGTTCCAGCGGGTAAAATAATTTCTTTTGGCATACGGCGACTCGCTAGGCAGTTTTGGCTAAATGAGATTGATCGAAAGTTTCGACAAAGGTCTGGGTATCCGACACCCAGCCAAAAAAGGTTTTAATGTTGTACATGCTGGCCTGTTGCATCTCGACTGGCCCGGCCTGATAGCAGGCATCTTCCAGTGCAACACCAAAATATTCTAAAAAGAAGCCGTCTCGCAGGGTCGACTCCACACAAACATTGGTGGCAATACCCACAAAAACCAGATTGCGTATGCCGCGTGCACGTAGCATGCTGTCTAGCGCGGTATTGAAAAAGCCACTATAGCGAGGCTTTTCAATCACGATGTCTTGTGCCAGCGGTGTCAGTTCATCAATCAGCTCAAAATCCCAGCCACCTTTTGCCAGTAATTTGCCTTGAAGTTCGGGTTGTTTGCGCATGGTTTTTAAGGCATTGGATTTATGAAAGTTCGGAGATCCAGCACCCCCTGCCTCAACATAGGTCTTGTCCCAACCGTTTTTAAAATAAATGACTTGTATACCCGCAGCATGCGCGGCAGTGACGGCTTTTTGAATATTCTTGACCACAGGTTTGGTTTTCGAGACATCAAATCCGGCCAAATCCAGATAACCGCCAATCGAGGTGTAAGCGTTTTGCATATCAATCACAATCAGCGCGGTATGCTCAGGTGCCAATTGGATGGCTTCTGGCTCGGCTTTAAGTACACATCCCGTTCCGGCACGTTCGGTAAAATCAGCAACAACGGTATTCATGCGCTTTTCTCCAATGCGGTGAGTGGACGATATTCAGCAACTGCATTTTGGCGCGATATCATCAGCGGTTGGATGCGCTCGCCAAAATCTTCAACACCTTGAACAAAATCATCAAAGGTGAGCAAGATGCCTTCAGTCCCCTGAATCTGGGCAATTTCATCGAGCATGGCAGCCACACTGGCATACGAGCCCACCAATGTGCCCATATTGATATTGACTGGTGAAACACTCGAAGCCATCTGACGTACATTGGTATCTGCGCCTGAGCGTGTATCTTTACTGCCTTGATTCATCAGCCAGTTAATCGCCTCAACGTCTGCACCGGCATTGTAATGTTGCCACTTGGCCATGGCCTCAGCATCAGTTTCTGCCGCAATCACCATGAACAGCACATAAGTTTGTACATCACGCCCGGTTTGATCGGTAAACTCCTTTAAACGGTCATTAATTGCGGCATAGGCAGTCGGGGTGTTGAGGCCTTTGCCAAACACAAAATTGTAGTCGGCATGTTGTGCCGAAAATGCCAGCCCCGAATCGGATTGACCCGCACAAATAATTTTCATATCGGCTTGCGGCGTAGGGCTCACGCGGCAATCGTCCATCTGGAAGTGTTCCCCTTTAAAATCGGATTGTCCTGTCGCCCAGAGTTCACGCAGGATCTGTACATACTCAGATAGATAGTCATAGCGTTTGGCAAAATACTCATCGCCTGGCCACATTCCCATCTGGCTATATTCAGGTGCTTGCCAGCCCGTCACGACATTAAGTCCAAAACGACCATTCGAAATCGAATCAATGGTTGATGCCATTCGCGCCACAATGGCTGGTGGCATCACCAGTGTTGCAGCAGTGGCATAAATTTTGATTTTACTGGTGACCGCAGCCAACCCTGCCATGAGGGTAAAGCTCTCCATGTTATGATCCCAAAATTCAGTTTTTCCGCCAAAACCACGAAGCTTGATCATAGAGAGCGCAAAATCGAAGCCGTAATGTTCAGCGCGTTGTACAATTTTTTTATTCAGTTCAAATGTCGGCATATATTGAGGCGCATTTTCCGAAAGCAGCCAGCCGTTATTTCCGATAGGACAAAAAACACCAATTTTCATACTACCCATCCTTCTTATGACGGCAATAGGTCACGCTGTGCGTGATCGCCTAGATTAATAATCGTGGTACGCAGAATGGCCAATTCTTAATTTTTTATATTGCATACAACGTGCCAACTTTAAATAAATATTATTTTTCATATACTTAATAAAAATATGTGGTCAAACAGTTTTTACCATTTAGTAAAATAATGTGGCATTCAGATGCACTGTTTTTGTGTACAGCGATTCAATAGTGTGCAAAAATCGCGCAGCAGAAAATCTGGCTGCGAAATAGCCGACTACAACCCGTTGTATGCAGCATGTGTTTACTTCCTAATCAAACTAGATAATCTCTAAACAGATGAGCGACTTAAGCGGACATAAAGCGAAAGAAAATCGCCAAGAACTGTGCACAAATCATTCGATTTCCCTTACAATGAGCTGACTTTCCCCAGTTTGTTAAATCAATGGAACAAAAAAAGAGTACGCAAAAACGTAATCAGCTTCTCAATGCCGCTCTGGATGTCTTTTCTACGTATGGCTTTAGTGGGGCGAGTCTGGACGAAATTGCGCAATTGGCACAAATGCATAAGTCCAACATCTTTTATTATTATGAAAATAAAGAAGCACTTTACGTTGAGGTGCTGACCACTGTTTTACAAAAATGGCTGGCGCCTTTACAGACGCTTGAAGTTGAGCTGGAGCCAACCGAGGCTTTGGCCCATTATCTGATTCAAAAAATTGAAGTCTCACGTACCCAGCCAAAAGCATCCAAACTGTTTGCGCTTGAGATTATTCAGGGTGCGCCGCATATTCTGGAAATTCTAAAAGGGCCGCTGAAAAAATTATTTAAGCGTAAAGCCAAAGTTATCCAGACTTGGCAGGAACAAGGCAAAATCTCGGCAGAGATCGACCCAGAATTACTGATCTTGAATATTTGGGCCGTTACCCAAAACTATGCCGATTTCAGCACGCAAATGGACATGGTCACCGGCAAAACCCTGAAAAATAAAAGTATGCATCAACGCGCGATCGAACATACCGTGCACATGATGCTCTATGGTGTACTGCCGCGTACCTGATTCAAGCTGATTTGAGCTGAGCATTATCTGTTTGATTCAAAAACTCAATCAGACAAGTATTGACCTGTCCAGCTTGCGTGACCGTGCAGGCATGGCCGCCTTGCGGCAAAATCACCAGCTCTGCATGACCCAGCGCTCGGTACAATTGCAAAGATTGTGTATAGGGCACCAGCATATCGTCCTGATTGCACAACAGTAAAATCGGAAGTGAATCTAAAGCGGCACAGCGCGGTTTATCCAAAACATAGTGCATCAAGGCATTTAGGCGCGCCAGAACGTTGCCATGTGGTGGAAAATCTTGCTGCAACTTGGCTTCTTGTTCAATCAGCATCGCGCTATGACTGGAAATCCAAGTGGAGGGATATAAAAATAGGGCCTGGGCATGTAAGTAAGCCGCAGCCCCGGCCTGCTCAAGTAAAGTGCGCCGAGTGGTAAAACATCTCCGCGTATGCGCATCGAGAGATTGCCAGGCATTAATGAGACTCAGACTGAGCATCTGGGCGCTGGTTTGCGCAAATCGATATGCCCATTCCACGCCAATAAAACCACCCAAGGCATGACCAATAAAATGAAAGCGTTTGATCTGTAAATGACAGAGTAACTGCTCGACCTGCTCGGCAAGATTAAAAAAAGAATAGTCTTCAGGCAAAGCCGCACTGTCGGCATGACAGCCTTCCTGATCGTAGACCACCACATGAAAGTATGCTTGCAAGGCCTGTATTTGCGGTTGCCAGAAACTGGCGTGACCACCTAAACCAGAGGCCAGCACCACATAATCGGCCTCTTTGGTTATATTTGGATAAACCTGATAGTACATTTTCAACCATTTGGTAAAATCATGATTGAAATAATCAGCAAAATTTATGCCGTTTTACAGCATATGAAAATCTTTTATGAGCAAGTCTAATCGAAATATCAAAAATCGTGCACTACACTGTTTTATGAAGCATCACCTATCCATCAGATCATAGAAATACGTATTTATCCTTTTCCATCACAAGCAGTATTGGATTATGTATATGCCGATGGGATCGATTCAGATTGACCCGATGCAGTGCGTATATTTATCATCAAAAACAGGAAAACTGATTAATAAATCATAAAAACATTAGAAATACTGATCTATAACAATAAAAAGAGAAAGTTTTCCTTTGCATAAAAACACAACAACAAGACGAATGCGTTAGATTATGGCAATATAAAGCCTCTGCAAAATTCTCAGTATTTAACGCTCATGAAGTTGCTTCGTCTTAACGCATTATCGCCAGATTTTCAGTTAGCTCCAACTGCGGTCACGATCGGCAATTTTGATGGTGTTCACTTGGGACACCAAGCGATGATTTCACAGCTTAAAGCATTGGCTCAGGCTGAGGGATTAAAAACGCTGGTCATGATTTTTGAGCCTCAACCGCTTGAATATTTTAAAGGCTACGATGCTCCGCCACGTATCAGTTCTCTTCGCGAAAAAGTCGAATATTTGACTGAACTGGGTGTCGATTATATTGCGGTTGCTAAATTCGATCAGTTCTTTCGCAGCCTAAATGCCACCGAATTTGCAGATTTGCTCAAATTTAAACTCAATGCCCAGCATCTGGTCTTGGGGGACGATTTTCATTTTGGTAAAAACCGTCAAGGCAATAGCGAGTTTTTACGCGATTACGGCTTTGATGTCACCAACTTAAACACCATCAATTTTGAAGGTGACCGCGTCAGTTCCACCCGTATCCGTCAGGTTCTGGCCGAAGGAGATCTGGCACTGGCTGCGCAGCTTTTGGGGCGTCCGTATAGTATTATTGGTCGGGTTCAATATGGTGACCAGATTGGTCGTACCCTAAACTTTCCGACCATCAATGTTCGTCTTGGGCGCCATAAGCCTTGTTTAAGTGGCATTTATGCCGTAGACGTGGTCTGTGAAACCGCCGCCTTAAATGAAAAAGTTCGTGCGCAAAATCCGGAGCAACCCGGCGTAGCCGGTTATCGAAGTGACAGCCTGTTTGGCGCAGGCCATGTGGGTACCCGTCCTGCCATTGCGCAAACTCATCCCGAATGGCGATTGGAAGTACACTTTCCACAAGTTTCTGCTAATCTGTATGGCTTATTGATGCGGGTGACGTTTTTGCACTATTTACATGGTGAACGACCTTACCCTTCGCTTGAAGCACTCAAGGCCGGCATTGACCAAGATGTTGAAGATTTGCTCGAATATCGTGAGCAACATTCACAACACCCTTTTTAATTTCGAATTTTTTGATAGTAAAACACGTCAGCGTTCGAGCTGATTGAACTGGAAGACGACTTGCATGAGCGATAAGCAAACTCCTGAAAATGCAGTGGATTACAAAGCCACGTTAAACCTGCCGGGCACCGAATTTGCAATGAAAGCAAACTTGGCCGTACGCGAAGTAAAATGGTTAGAAGAGTGGTACGCCGACAACATTTATCAGAAGATTCGTGAATCGCGTATTGGCAAGAAAAAATATGTATTACACGATGGCCCTCCGTATGCCAACGGTCAGATTCATTTGGGTCATGCAGTCAACAAGGTACTCAAAGACATCATTATTAAAAGCCGCGTGATGGACGGCTTTGATGCGCCGTATGTACCCGGCTGGGACTGCCACGGCTTGCCAATCGAACTTAAAGTTGAAGAAAAAGTCGGTAAAGTCGGCGTTAAAATCGATGCATCGAGCTTCCGTAAAGCCTGCCGTGACTACGCCATGAGTCAGGTCGACTTACAGCGTAAAGACTTTATCCGGATGGGCGTTTTTGGTGACTGGAACGATCCGTACCTGACCATGAACTTCAAACAAGAAGCTGATATTGTGCGTGCCTTAGGTGAAATTCAAAAAGCAGGCCATATCGAACCTGGTTTAAAACCTGTGAACTGGTGTATCGACTGTGGTTCTGCATTGGCAGAAGCTGAAGTGGAATACGAAGATAAAAAATCCGACGCCATTGACGTTGGTTTTGGCGTGGTCGATCTTCAGGATCTGGCACAACGTGTCAATGCAGATGTCACCGCACCAACCGATATTGTGATCTGGACAACTACTCCATGGACATTACCTGCCAATCAGGCGGTTGCACTGAACGCCGAGATTGATTACCAACTGGTACAAGTTCAAGGCGAACGTGGTCTGCAAAACTTTATTCTGGCCAAAGATCTGGTCGAATCGGCGATTGAGCGTTACAAGCTTGAAAATCCAGTCGTGTTGGCAGACTTTAAAGGCACAGCACTTGAGCATCTTAAGCTGCAACATCCATTACTGGTGGATCGTCAGGTTCCTGTGATCTTGGGCGAACACGTCATTGCCACGAGCGGTACGGGTGCAGTGCATACCGCGCCGGGCCACGGTGCAGACGACTACAAAGTTGGCTTGCAATACAACTTAAAAGTAGATAACCCAGTGGGTGGAAACGGGGTTTATTTACCAAGCGCACCTATTTTTGCCGGTGAACACATCTACAAAGCCAATCCGCAAATCATTGAGGCATTGGGCAGTGTTGGACGCTTGTGGGCACATCAACCGATCAAACACAGCTATCCACATTGCTGGCGCCACAAAACACCAATCATTTTCCGTGCAACACCGCAATGGTTCATCAGTATGGACCAAAAAGGCTTACGTGACGGTGCAATGAATGCCATCGAAAATGAGATCAGTTTTGTACCTGATTGGGGTAAAAACCGTATTCAATCCATGATTGAAGGTCGTCCAGACTGGTGTATCTCACGTCAGCGTACATGGGGCGTTCCAATTCCATTCTTTGTACATAAAGACACCAATGAATTGCATCCGCGCACCGCTGAACTCATCGAAGAAGTTGCCAAACTGATCGAACAAGAAGGCATCGATGCATGGTACAACCGTGATGCCAAAGACTTCATTGGTGAAGATGCAGCGCACTACAATGCAGTCCGAGACACACTAGACGTCTGGTTTGACTCAGGTACAACACACTATGCGGTTTTGCGCCAGCGTGAAGAATTAACCGATCCGGCAGATTTGTACCTTGAAGGGTCAGATCAGCATCGTGGCTGGTTCCAGTCATCTCTGCTCACTTCTGTCGCGATTAATCAGCGTGCACCTTACAAAGGCTTACTGACGCACGGTTTCGTGGTCGATGAAAAAGGCCGTAAGATGTCGAAGTCTTTAGGCAATATCATTACCCCTCAAGACATCATCAAAGACATGGGTGCAGATGGCTTACGTTTCTGGATTGCGTCAAGTGATTACCGTTATGAGATGACCGCAGGTAAAGAAATTTTCAGCCGTGCCTCAGATGGTTATCGTCGTATTCGTAATACCTTGCGCTTCTTGCTGGCCAACCTCAATGGCTTCAAACCGTCTACAGATGCATTGCCTGTCGATCAATTGATTGCACTGGATCAATACATCTTGCAACGTGCTGCTGAGGTTCAAAAAACCATTCAGCAAGCTTACGAAGATATGAACTTCCATATCGTGTGCAGTGCATTGACTAACTTCTGTATCAATGACTTGGGTGGTTTCTATCTTGATATCATCAAAGATCGTCAGTACACCACCAAAGCAGACTCACAAGCACGTCATTCTGCACAAACCGCTTTGTATCATTTGGTTCAGGCATTTGTACGCTGGATGGCACCAATCTTAAGCTTCACTGCACAAGAAGCATGGCCGTTAATTCCAGAGCAAAGCGAGCAATATGTCTTTACTACCGAGTGGTACGATATTCCTGTCGCAAGCAGTGCAAACTTGGTGTCTGAGGCCGACTGGCAAACATTAATTAACGTAAAATCAGCAATTAATAAGCAGATTGAAGCGGCACGTAACGCTAAGATCGTGGGAAGTAATCTTTCTGCCAAAGTTGAAATTTGGGCCAAAGATGACATTCAAAGCGTTTTAAACCAGTTGGGTGATGAACTCCGTTTTGTACTGATTACATCGCAAGTGCATGTTTATGCCTATGCAGAGCACGGTGAAGCGACAGAGCTTGATGGCCTACGTGTCAAAGTGACTGCGGCTGAAGGTGAAAAATGTGTGCGCTGCTGGCACGTACTTCCAGATGTCAATACACATGCAGATCACCCAGGTTTATGTGGTCGTTGTATTATTAACGTCACGAGCAGTGGCGAAGTGAGAAAATATGCCTAAGCTTCAAGCAAAAAAGGGCTTATTCCAGTTTTATCCTCATAACCTGATTTGGCTCGCACTTTCTGTGCTGGCCATTGTGGTGGATCAGTGGACCAAGTGGATTGCCAGCACCCATCTAAATTATGCAGATCCGGTGCCAGTTTTGCCCTTTTTAAACTGGACCTTACTGCATAATTATGGCGCAGCATTTAGCTTTCTGTCCGATGCAGGAGGCTGGCAGCACTATCTATTTACAGGTTTAGCAGGCATCGTATCCATCATTTTTGTGTTCTGGCTGATGCGCATGCCTAAACAGACCGTTGTGCTGCCTGCTGCGATTGCATTGATTTTGGGTGGTGCATTGGGCAACTTGATTGATCGTGTGACCTTAGGTTATGTGGTCGATTTTATCCATGTATTTTATCAAGATCATCACTTCCCCGCGTTTAATATTGCCGACAGTGCGATCACTTTGGGTACCATTTTATTGTTAATCGATACGTTCTTTCTAGAAAAGCAACGCATCCAACGTGCAGAAGCCAAACATGACTGAGATTATCCAGCCTAACGAAGAAATTCGTATTGAAGAAGGTGCAAAAGTCGATTTGCACTTTTCAGTGGCCATTGAAAATGGCGTTGAAATTGATAATACCCGCAGTCGTGAAGCGCCTGTTAGCCTTACCATTGGCGATGGCAACTTACTGCCAGGCTTCGAAAAAGCACTGTTTGGATTACGTGCCGGTGATCGCCGCACAGTACATTTACCACCAGAAGACGCTTTTGGTGAATGGAATCCAGAAAACATACAAAAGTTTGATACGGTCAAATTCGAGCAACGACCTATTGTCGGCCATATGATCGAGTTTGAAGATAAAGCGAAAGCCACCTTATTTGGTGTGGTGAAATCGGTCGACGACAGTATTACCGAAATCGACTTTAATCATCCACTTGCAGGAAAAAATATTACTTTCGAAGTTGAAATCTTTAAGGTAACACCTGCTGGCCAGCAAGGTATTAAACTGATGTAAATCAAAAGCACTCTTCGGAGTGCTTTTTTTATCACGTTGTCAGCAAAAGCCTACACGCATCATGGTGAATCACCCATGTTGTGATTAAGAATTTTTAACTAAGATACAAAACATAGAGAGACAGGAAGTCTCATTGAAAATAAAAATACACAGGACGTGGTCGTGAATAGGACATTAACGACACAATAATCGGAATACAAAGAACCCCCTGTCAGGATGATAGGGGGTTCTTTTTTGGCTGTTATTTTTATATATGGTTATAAATCTTTTAGGTACTGCACAATCTGTGTATTTTGTGCCATTTCTGCCAGTTCCAGTGCCGTATATTGGCCTTTAAAACTGATATCGGCACCTTTACTGACCAAAAGCTTTACAACATCCAGATGATCATTTTCAGCAGCAGCCTGAAGGGCACTGTAACCTTCTTCATCGCTCTGATTCGGATCGATACCGTCTGCGAGTAATTGCCTTACCCGCGCTGTATCACCAAGTGATGCCCAGTACACGAGTTCAGGTAGATTGATTTCGTCCTCTTCTTTGGGAATTGGAGAGAAAGAGTTGAGCTTCATTATCATTATCCTAGTATTATAAGTTGAATCAATTTAATTTACAGTAAATGATTTTTCAGTTAAGTTATCATATATAAAAATCTCTTCGAAATTATGTTTAATATTTAAAGCTTTAACTTTTTCTTCTAAGATGCTCCATTCTCTTGAAAAATATATAATATCTAACTCACAACAAATAATTAAAATAGTATTTTTTGGGTAGTTTTTACTGTTTTTCTTATGAATTCTTAGAGCAATTAAACCTATAAAATGTTCAATGAAACTTGAATTATTATAGCTAATACATTCTGATTTTATAACTTTATTAGACTTATCAACTCCATCAGCTGCATAACAATATCCTTGTTTATCTAGTAGTTCTCTCACTAGATATTCCTTAGGATGTACAGCACAAGTTACTTCTAAAAAATAAGTATCCTTAAGTACTTTAATTTCTGCATCAAAACATGCAGTGCGCGATGTCCAACATACTTGAATGTAATTCCCTAATCTATATTTAGTTTTTATATATACTGAAATTGGAAGAATTTCTTCTATTAATTCCTTTATGTTACGAGGCCTTTTTCTCAATTCATAACCATGTTGGTCATGCTCTTTAACATATTCAAATAGATCATAGGCTATTCTGCAAAAGTCTAATCCATCAACATAGCGATCTTTTATCTTAGCGAAAAATTTAGCCTCATCTTTCCAATCCAATTCTTTCATAGAGATTAAATAATATTAATAAGGAATTAGTATATAAAACTTTAAACCGCTTATCGTTTATATAAAAGTCTAAACTTCAAATCAAGAATACAAAATAAGACAGTTTCTGGATTACAAAGCTGATTTTTACATGCATTTTTCCACTTATTTTAGGCATAAAGAAAGCCCCCTTAACATATGTTAAGGGGGCTTAGTATTTAAAAGCTGGCGATGACTTACTCTCACATGGCTAACGCCACACTACCATCAGCGCGAAGAGGTTTCACTTCTGAGTTCGGGAAGGGATCA
>CAJYTY010000013.1 GCA_913777945.1 uncultured Acinetobacter sp.
ATTTCATGGCGAGAGAACTACAGAACATGTGAATGTATCATGAAAACTAGATCAGATGACAATCTGCTTCACAAAAACAGCTTTGCTTCCAATGGAATTATGAATGTGCTTTATCAAAAACTAGTGATGGTGCATAGAAAATAACCACTACTAGCACAGAACACAGATAAATGAACAGTGGATTCATCAAATGGAATGGACGATCAATGTGTTTCTTCCAATCATGTTAAAGGAACCCCTTTCTGTCAGACAATATGCGATTGTTCCAAATGAAACTTACGTGTCACAATTAAATCAAGTTTGAACAATACAACAACGAGAAGTGAGGACTCAACAGCAATCGACAATTCGACAGTGAAGTGGGCTAGTTGTGGAGAGATTCGGCACGTACCACACTTGTACTGGTAAAACCAGGCGACTGTTTCAACACAATGATGCACATGACCGTGAGTGCAACAGCTACGGTGAACTTCCCGACGACACTAGGCTTGCGTCTAGAATCACCGAAGTCCATACCTGCAAATGTGACTTGCAAATTAAAAGTTGTACCGGCAAATTCGGGTATAAATTCAGAATTCCCTGCCCCCAACTCTGGTACTGAAAGCCACCACAACGCGTACAACGTTCACCCATTTGGGGGAATCAGTATTGCATTTACACGTAAGTACAGGTTAGAAAAAAAATTGCTAGAAAATTTGATCGGGCATACACATAGTCGAAGCTAAAATTACAAGATAACACACCCCATTAATTAAAATCTAATGCATGAACAACCCAAAATTGAGGCATATTTATATTTGGAAAAAAAAAAGGGTGAAAACAAACTGGAATAAGACCGCGCATCAAAATCAAACGAAGGAAATCATCAGGAGCAAAACGGACGGTTAATTCGACTGAAATAAATCAATCAATCGAAGGGTTCCTTTGGAACGCAGCACCTTCACGGGAATTCCGTAAGCAATCACAACCAGACAAAAATTCCCGCGTTGCAAAAAAGAAAAAGTCACCACCAGTCCGGACGGATCTCCAGACTAAACGCAAGCGGGAGAGAGCTGAGACTACGAGAGAGATATGCATATGCAAATACCTTCAAGCCGATCCGAACCAAGACGCAGCC
>CAJYTY010000014.1 GCA_913777945.1 uncultured Acinetobacter sp.
AAGGTTGAATAAATATTTGACGGCAATACCATGGTTTTAATAGTGGTATTATTTTAATACGGTAAATTTGCAATTGTGTGATTTTCAAAGACATCACGCAAAGGTGTGTTTTCATTGGCGTCACGTGGTAGGTATCACAAATATTAATGGTGTTTTTTTCGATACGGTAAATATGCAATGCCATTGATCACATTGCTCCATATTTAACACCCGCTGCAATGCACGGGCGTTTTGCTAGTGTACGAAAATAAACCAACCTTGTAGGGTTGCAGCAACTCATCACCAACCTGGCCATATCTGACAGCCACTGCGCTAGTATCGCCACCGCCATCTCGCGATTAATCAATCTCAGACGACTTGACTTGGTTTGGTTAAAGTACTCTCGGAAGATGAAGGTTTTTAGCTAGCTAGCTAGATTGACTCCGGTTTGGAGGATGAACACCGGCGGATTGGAGGTTTTCGGCGTGCGGAGGATCTGGTGCAAACTGTTATAATACCGGCCGTGAAACGAAGCAGCAGCAGTCAAAGACGGAATCCAAGCCACCCGATTGAAGCGCCACGATCGTCGATCGGGGCGTGAATTGATCTCATCAACAAACTACCATGCGTGCGACTACTCCATCTGTTCCAAAATAAACCAAGCTCGTACATCGATGTAACACAGTCTAATATTATGAATGCAATATGGATATGAAGCATATCCTAATTGTGTTGAAGCAAGTGTGTGGGCCGACATACGCGTCGATTGTGTTGGGGAGTTCGTGTCCGTATAATATTCCTAGCTAAGCTATCACGTGATGATGATTGTTAATAATAACTTGTAGAGCATATCCTGATTGTGATGATGTTCTTTGGTTAAGGTTGATCATTTCCTTCTAAAGTCATTAGACATGGACTTTGAACAAGTATCAACTTACAATTAATCTTGTCCTCAATGGGAGCATCAGATGGAAGATGGATAAAGCTACTACAAACTCTTTAAATCCAAGAGCTTATTCATGCTTCACGTTAAATAAATCGAATACCTACAAAGCAAAACGGCAAAAATACAAGACAAAAAAGCAGCTAGTCTGCTGCTTTGTCCTTACATACATGTTGACAATATCATATGTGTCCGTTTTAGCGGATTGAAGGCAAAGATTCCTCGTTTCCCACGTGCAAACTTTCCA
>CAJYTY010000015.1 GCA_913777945.1 uncultured Acinetobacter sp.
AACTCGCTCTCGTCCACCGCCACCATCGCCTTCTGCAGCTTCGGCCCCGGCGCTGACGGCGAGGCCATTCTCGCAACCCCTTGCTACGCTGACGCTGCTAGCTACTACCACTGCTGCTGCTAGATCGGTGAGAGAGTGAGGAGTCGATCTTGCTGGCTTGGCCGCTCGCTCGCTAGAATGCTCGGTCGATGAGATGAGATGAGATGATCAATCCGCTTGGTTTGCTATTGATGGCGAATTGGTTGGCTGATGAGTAGGTGTGACAACTAACAGCTGACAAATCACGCGCGACTTGGAAGTATCAAAATTTGGCTTTGGATCAATTTGGATGTGCCTCATCAGGTCCGAGCTTCCCGAATGCGGTGGACACTTGCACGACACGAGAGCTCCGCGACGACCGCTGCATAGCCACGTGGCACGACGATGCAGTAGTACGACATTTTGCGTGTCGACGTCGGCACGATGAAGTAATCAAGTGGAGTTTGCTTTTCTCGATCAGTTTTAGTTAGGGTGTGATAAAGTGATGATGGATAAAATTAAGTTTTTGACAATTATTAAGAGTACAAATAAATAAATTAAATATTAGTATCGTGGGAAATGACATTTAGATGCCTTTGCACATATTAGTACAGTGGAAATGCCCTTATAAAAGTAAACTCTTTGTAGCACGAAAAAAACAATTTACACCCTTTATCTCAAAATAAATTAACGTTTTACCTATACATCTAAATAAGAGTTATAACTAACTTTAACTTATTATATTTTAGGCCAGAATAACTTTAGGCGTGCCCATGCTAATCCATTGTCAACAAAGAACACAATAACAGCTGTTTTCGTCTGTTAAAGTTCCCAACTACCCGCACTTAGTGTACATGTTTTTCAAACTGAAATGGTGCGCTTTTAAAAAACATTCTATATGAAATGAAGTTGCTTTAAAAAATCATATTGACCCATTTTTCTTAACAAAAGTTTAGCTAATACTTAATTGAACCGTTTTCCGCGCTGGGCGCCCGAATACAGTAGCATCCACACCCTCTGCAATTAGTGCTTTCGTTGAAATATTTCCCTTTCCGTGCTTGCTAACAGGCC
>CAJYTY010000016.1 GCA_913777945.1 uncultured Acinetobacter sp.
AATCAACCAGTAAAAATCCACACAAGTTGTTCTTCTATTCTCTTAATGATCGATTTGCTCTTCGTCAGAGACAAATTCAACGCAAAACACTTTCTTTCAACTTAACCCTGTAAGCTAAGTTGCTTTCGTGTATCGCGTCGGGATGCTGCGTATTCTAAGCAAAAAACCAACCAACGCAAGTATTATTTTAAAAAAAACAAACAATAGTTTATTTTTTAATCAAAATTATATGATTTAGCTCAATATCGATCATATAACAGTCAATTATACCCGATTCATTGAATTAATTTAGATCAGATTTACTTTTTATTGCCTCATAATATGTAGAACGTATTCTCTAAGTTGAAAAAATAAATGAACACACGGCTTAGTGAGCATTTTAAGCCGTGTGATTTCGAATGGTTATGATCTCTTTAGAAGCTGAGTTTTTTAAAAAGCTAAAATGCTGCAAGACCAGTCTGAGCACGCCCCAAAATAAGAGCATGTACATCATGCGTACCTTCATAGGTATTGACTACTTCAAGATTCACCAAGTGGCGGGCAACCCCAAATTCATCACTGATTCCGTTGCCCCCCATCATATCGCGAGCTAAACGTGCAATATCGAGCGCCTTGCCACAGTTGTTGCGCTTGATGAGTGAAGTCCCTTCGACTGCCGCCAATCCTTCATCTTTCATTCGGCCAAATCGAAGTGCGGCCTGTAAACCTAATGCAATTTCGGTTTGCATATCGGCCAATTTTTTTTGTATAAGCTGGGTGGCAGCCAGCGGTCGACCAAACTGTTTACGATCCAATGTGTATTGACGTGCAGTGTGCCAGCAGAATTCTGCCGCACCCATCGCACCCCAAGCAATGCCGTAACGGGCACTGTTTAAGCAGGTAAATGGACCTTTTAAACCTCTAATATCTGGAAAAGCATTTTCTTCAGGTACAAAAACATTATCCATCACAATTTCACCAGTGATAGAGGCACGTAGTCCAACCTTGCCATGTATGGCTGGTGCCGATAAACCTTGCCACCCTTTTTCTAAAATAAATCCGCGAATTTCGCCAACATTTCCTTCACTCGATACTTCTTTGGCCCAAACCACAAATACATCGGCGATTGGGCTGTTCGTGATCCACATTTTTGCACCCGAAAGACGATAGCCTCCATCAACTTTTTTTGCACGTGTGATCATACTTCCAGGGTCTGAACCGTGATCCGGCTCTGTTAAACCGAAGCATCCAATATATTCACCTGTAGCGAGCTTCGGTAAATACTTTTGTTTTTGTGCTTCAGATCCAAATTCGGAAATTGGCACCATCACCAATGAACTTTGTACACTTGCCATAGATCGATAACCCGAATCTACACGCTCGATTTCTCTTGCAATTAATCCATAGCTGACATAATTCAGACCGGCACCACCATACTGCTCATCAATGGTTGGGCCCAAAAGACCTAACTCACCCATTTCACGGAAAATAGCTGGATCAGTTTTTTCGTGACGAAACTGTTCTAACACTCGAGGCATGAGTTTATCTTGACAATAGGCATGCGCAGCATCGCGAATCATGCGCTCTTCATTCGTGAGCTGTTGCTCAATTAAGAAAGGATCATCCCAATTGAAGTGGACGCGTGCTGTTTTTTTTGTATGATCGACCATATGATTCATTGCTTTCCTAGCCTAATGATTGAACTGTTATTTCTTCATCTTAGGCTGTGTTAACGAGTACCACAAACGATAATTTCGCATATAGTCATGCATTTTTCTCATATCTTATTTTTTGCTTTTCAATTTTCTGGTTTAGAATAAAAGTGCTTTTTGAGTTTCAGATGGATTTATTTAAGAAGCCATTTTTCAATATTTAAAACAATGATCTAGGATACATAATATGCGACGAATGATTCCTTCTTTACAGGCATTATTATGTTTTGAATCGGCCGCCAAACATCGTAGTTATACAGCAGCAGCCCAAGAATTATCGATTACCCAAAGTGCTGTTTCTCGGCAAATTCAGCAACTTGAAGACTTTCTTGCTGTGGCGCTTTTTGCACGAGCGCGTCATGGAGTTGAGCTTACACAAGCGGGTGAGAGTTATTTAAAAACGATCAAATCACATTTACTCGGTATCGAACATGCCACACTGGATTTAATGGCACACAAGGGGTTAGGTGGAACACTGAAACTGGGCGTTGTTCCAACCTTCGCAACACGATGGTTACTGCCGCGACTTTATCGATTTAATCGTTTGTATCCTGAGATTACGATTCATTTAGAAACCAGTACCAAACCTTTTTTGTTTAGTGAGCATATTTTTGATGCTGCAATTTATGCCGGCACTCCTGCACAAATTGAAAACTGGCCCGATGCCAAAATCCAGTTTCTTATGGAAGAAGCGTTAGTCCCCGTCTGCTCTAAAACACTGATTGAAAAATATTTTCCAGAGTGTGTGTCAAGCGAGAATGAAAGTTTGGATTTGACTGCAGAACAAATCAGTCAGCTCCCTTTACTTCAGCAGACCACTCGCCCCTACATCTGGAATGAATGGTTTGCTCAAGCAGATTATGCCTATCCTTATGCAATGGACGGGCAACGCCATGAACTTTTCTCAATGCTGGCTGTCGCTGCGATGCATCATTTAGGCGTTGCATTAATACCGCCTTTGCTACTTGAAAAAGAGCTTGAACAGGGTGACTTGATACGAGTGTCTCGTGTGGAGCTTGTTGGTACTCGCTCATATTACTTTGTTTCGTCTGAGCAACATAAAAACGCATTGATTGTAAAATTTACTCAATGGCTCGAACATGAAGTCAGAGAATTTGAATCTCAGTTTCTCTAAATTCTTCGTTTTAAAGTTGATCGCTAAATCCTACGTAGCGTGAAAGCGATTGCACACCTAAATCAGCTTTGACAATCACTTGAACAGGATATGTAGTTGAAGTAATTGCATGAAAAATATTCATATCTGGATCTTCATGTAATTCATCTACAGGTTGTTGCATCTGCGCTTCAAACCGATCGGAAACAAACTCGAATCCTAAATCCATCGCGACAAAGAGAGTATGTTCGCAGGGCTGAACATATTGTTCTTGCGACCAGTCAATAACTGGGTGTTTGCATATCGGGCAATCGATATTCACTGATGCATCTGGTTGAAGAATTAATTGATAAGTCATATTTCATTCTCTAAAAGGTCCACACAGTGTAAAAGAAATATTTGTTTGCATCTAATCGTTTTAAATCGACTGATGTCGGATTGATCTTGCCAGTGTAGCGTGCTTAAGTGAGTACTAAGCGCAGTGCTGTTACTAATGTCATGTCATTCAATACTGGAGCATTCATGTCAACTTTGGAAAAAGCAATCGGACTTGCAGCAAAAAAACACGCGGGACAAGTAGACAAAGCTGGACAACCTTATATCTTACATCCATTACGACTTATGCTTCATCTGGATACTTTAGAACAAAAAATTGTTGCAGTGATGCACGACTTACTTGAAGACACCGACACCACAATTGTCGATCTAATTTCATTGGGTTTTAGCCAAGATATTATTGATGCAGTCATTGCGCTCACCAAAAAACCCGGCGAGAGCCGGTTTACAGCCGCAAAGCGAATTGTAAATAACCCATTGGCCAAAGCAGTCAAACTGGCCGATCTAAAAGACAACATGGATTTAAAACGAATTAGTCACCCTACAGCCCGTGATTTTGCGCGTTTAGAAGAGTATAAAAAAGTGCAAGCCTATTTACTTGATCCAAATTCGTCTATTTTGGCCTAAATTGCATGATTTACTGAGTAATCACATATCCTCAGAAAAATATTGGGTATACTTTGAAAAAATTTAAAAACCCCTATTTTTAGAAATATGGACATGCATCATGCTCACAGATTTAGACGATTTTTATTGCTTTGCTCTTGTGGTTGAACACGGTGGTTTCAGTGCTGCCGAGCGTGCCACAGATATTCCAAAGTCAAAATTAAGTCGCCGCGTATACAATCTTGAGGAGAATTTAGGCGTCCGCTTAATTCAGCGTAGCTCTCGACACTTTGCAGTGACCGATATCGGGATGAATATTTATCGGCATGCACAAGTGATGATGAATGCCGCTCAAGCCGCACATGATCTGGTAGATCACTTGAGTATCCAGCCTCGTGGCGTGATTAAAGTGAGTGTTCCTGTCGATATTGCACAAAATCAGATGTCGAAACTGCTGCCGAATTTTTTAAAACAGTATCCTGAAATTCGAGTTCAACTGATCATTAGTAATCGACGTGTTGATATTGTCAATGAAGGCATAGATATTGCGCTTCGCGTTCGCTCAAATCTTGATGATGATCCGAGTCTGGTGTTACGTCAATTCTCCATCATCGAGCAACATCTTTTTGCCAGTCAGGCGTACTTAAACGAATACGGCTATGTTAAAGCGCCTGAAGATTTGCATCATCATCGGATTTTGAGTTTATCGGATGAGCATTTAGATCAGCAGTTTAGCTTGTACAGCCAAAGCAATGAACTACAGAAAATCAAAGTCAATCCGGTGGTGATGGCATCTAACCTTTCTGTACTTGCCAATATTACCGCACAAAACTGCGGTATCGCGCTACTTCCCGATACCATTGCCAGCGACTATGTTAAATCGGGTGAATTGGTTCGCGTCTTACCTGAATGGAAAGCACCGCATGGTGTCTTTCATGCGGTATATCCTTCACGTCGTGGATTACTGCCCGCTGTTCGTGTGTTTATCGATTACTTGGTTGAGCATTTAACCGAGCGCTGATATTCGCTTAAGCAAAAAGACTTACTTCTGACTTAGAAAAAAATCTGCCATGAGCTTGGTGGCCCATGATTGTGTGCGCCACCCCTCATAAAACGCACAATGACTTCCCTTCTTGGTGGTCACGACGGCAATGTTCTGCATAGCCTGAATTTCAGGCAGATAAGGTGCAAAGTTGTCGATATGACACACTGGATCATCTTGCGAATTAAGTACCATCAATGGCACTTTGATTTGCTTAAAAACGTGCATGGGATTGGTGGCCAACGTATAGTCTTGATAGTTTGAAAAACCAGCAAGCTGATAGTAGCGAAGATGAAACTCGGTTAAATTTTTAGATGTCAGGAGTTCTTTTAAATTATCGATATGTGACCAACCTTGCAGGTGTTTCTTAACAAAGCGATTGATTATTTTTTTTGCCATATATCGACTATAAACCGGATGAACTTTATCAAAACCCGTTTCAATGTTGTAACCCGGACAAAATGCAAATGCGGCTTTAAAACATGACTGATCTGCAACTTCACCCAAGTAACGCACCAGTAGACCCGATCCAGCCGATGATCCAACAGCATACAAATCTGATTGGGGGAGCTTAAGACGAATAAAATCAAGTTGTTCTTTTAAGTCTGCAGTTGAGCCAAACAAGTTAAATTGCGGTATAGAAAAGTTTAAATCGGCATGTCCACGGCGCACACAAAGTGCAATCCGCCAGCCAGTAAAGCGGTGTAAGTCACGAACCAACTCACGCATACTAGACGGAGAACCGGTAATGGTATGCAAGATGACAATCGTCGGCGTGTCTGCGGGTAAGTGCGAACCGACCCATGTAATTGCCGTTTCCCCGCCGTCTTGCATCTTTAAATAATCGATATGATCATATTGCTGGCGGATAAAGCGTTTTTTAACCAAATCAAAATAAAGAAGCTGAAGATGCTCGTTAAAGAGCCAAGGTGTCGGGCGATACTTAGCATTTAATTGGGTGAGCTTTTGCATGTGCTGATGAAGACCGCTCTCAGGATGCAGATAGATTTGGGGATAATCTGCTCCTGTTAAACGATCAAGCGTATCTGTTAGTTTTTTTAGCACATTTATCTTTTTCATGAAATGTATCAACTTTATAGGAATTTAGAACAACATTCGAAAAATTAGCCAACCGATATTTTAAAAGGCCTAGACCAATCGATAGCCTAAACCTTAAGGATGAACAAAAACTTAAATCATAGCCGCAAGCTCTGCACCATGACGGATAGCACGTTTGGCATCTAACTCACCCGCCTCTTTGGCGCCACCAATCAAATGTACATTTTTGCCAAGCTGCTTGAGTGGTTCATACATCGCCGTAAACGATTCTTGTCCCGCACAGATAATGACATGATCGACATCAAGTACTGTGGTCTTTTCACCGACCTGAATATGTAAACCCTGATCATCAATTTTTTCATACTGTGCACCGGGAATCATTTTCACATTACGATTTTTTAAACCTGTACGATGAATCCAGCCCGTGGTTTTGCCCAGTGTTGCTCCGACCGAACTGGCTTTACGTTGTAGCAAATATATTTCACGTGCACTATGCTCAACCGCCGCAGTTTTTAAGCCACCGACTTGGCTATACGAGGTATCGATTCCCCATTCGTCATAAAACTTCTTAGGGTGAATACTGCCGCTTTCGCCTTCATGGGTAAGAAACTCTGCGGTATCAAAACCAATACCACCCGCACCGATAATCGCAACTTTATGACCGACTGGCTGACGGGCTTTAAGTACATCGAGGTAACTCAACACTTTCGGATGCTGGATACCTTCGAGATTGAGATGACGTGGTGTAACGCCAGTTGCAATAACAATATCATCGAAGTCTGACTTGGCTAATTCGTCATAATCGATTTTGTAGTTTAAAACCAGCTCAATGTTCGGTTGCAGTTCAATCTGGCGATTAAAGTAACGCAGGGTTTCGTAAAACTCTTCTTTACCTGGAATGGTTTTGGCAATATTAAATTGCCCGCCAATTTGCTCAGCGGCTTCATATAATTTGATTTTATGACCACGACTGGCAGCATAGGTGGCAAAACTTAAACCGGCCGGCCCTGCGCCAACGACAGCGATTTTTTTCGGTGTAGCCGCTGCTTTAAAATTGAGTTCGGTTTCATGGCATGCGCGTGGATTAACCAAACATGAGGCCACTTTACCATTAAAGATATGATCCAGACAGGCTTGATTGCAACCAATACAGGTATTGATTTCATCACTACGTCCCTCGCGGGCTTTTAAAGCAAATTCTGGATCGGCCAGCATCGGGCGTGCCATTGAGACGATATCGGCATGTCCACTTGTCAGTACGTACTCTGCCATTTCAGGGGTATTAATACGGTTTGATGTAATCAGTGGCACTTTCACGTGAGGTCGAATTTTTTCGGTCACCCATGTAAATGCGGCTCGCGGCACTTTAGTGGCAATAGTGGGAATACGTGCCTCATGCCAGCCAATTCCAGTATTGATAATTGTTGCACCGGCTTTTTCAATTTCTTTGGCTAAATGAATGACTTCATCTAAGGTTGAGCCGCCCTCGACCAGATCAAGCATCGACAGTCGGTAAATAATAATAAAATTTTCACCAACCTCTTCACGAGTACGCTTTACAATTTCAATTGGAAAGCGAATGCGGTTTTCGTACTGACCGCCCCATTCATCATCTCGATGGTTGGTTCGAGCAGCAATAAACTCATTGATGAGATAACCTTCTGATCCCATAATTTCTACGCCATCATAACCCGCATATTGTGCGAGCTTGGCACAATTGACAAAGTCGGATATTGTCTGCCAGACCTCAGCCGAACTTAGTTGTTGCGGCTTGATCGGGTTAATGGGTGCCTGAATGGCGGACGGCGCGACAATTTCTTGCTGATAAGAATAACGACCGGTATGTAAAATTTGCATGGCAATTTTACCGCCAGCGTCATGCACAGCTTGTGTGATAACTTTATGTTTTTCCGCTTCTTCAAGCGTATCTAGTTTTGAAGCATGTGCAAAAGTTCGGCCTGCATCATTTGGCGAGATACCACCCGTCACAATAAGCCCCACTTCACCTTGAGCACGCTCTGCATAAAATGCAGCCATACGCGCATATCCACCCGGTGCTTCTTCAAGTCCAATATGCATCGATCCCATTAAGATACGATTTTTTAATGTAGTAAATCCTAAATCTAATGGTGCCAATAAATGCGGATAGTGCGTTGACATATAATCTCCCTGGCTGGCATAAGCGCGCTTTATGCAATATGTTGCATAAACTTATAAACAAAATTTGCTTTCTATGCAACTTATTGCATAATCTGAAGGGTCACATCGAGTTTTAGGATGGCTATGTCGCTTTCGCATGTTTTACTGACCAGCTTATTGGAGAAACCCAGTTCAGGATTTGAACTCGCCCGACGTTTTGATCGCTCGATGGGATTTTTCTGGAACGCCAGTCATCAACAGATTTATCGTGAACTCAGTGCGATGCTGGCTAAAGGCTGGATTTCAACCATTGATGAAGCCTCAAGTCACACGCGTAAAAAAACCTATCAGGTGGAACAACTCGGTCGAATAGAACTTTCAAGCTGGTTGCTCCAGCAAAGTGAGCCCTCTCAACTCCGTGATGATTTGATGGTTCGTTTACGTGCAGAAGCTCAACTGGGTGGCAATCAAATCTTGCCTGAACTCGAGCGACACTTGGCAATTCATCAAGAAAAACTAAAGCTCTACCAAACCATCTACGATAAAGATTTTAAACACAACACATCAGAAAACCGGGTATTGTTTATTCATCGAAAAATTTTAGAATTGGGCATTACCATGGAGCAAGAATGGATCAAATGGCTCGATGAAGTCATTCCTGAATTAAACGAACTAATTAAACAATAGGACCAGCCATGCCTTTTTATACTATGCCGGATCAAGAGCAATTATTTGTCAGACGTTTTGGATCAGGCGAGCCAGTGTTGGTACTTTCTGGTTTAGGTATGTTGAGCTGGCAATGGCTTCCCTTTTTACTTTCATATACCAAAGGCTTTGAGTTTATTATTCCTGAATGGCGTGGTTTTGGTCGATCACAACATTGTGCGATACCGCAAGAGCTAGATTCTATTTCTAGCCACTGGCGTGATGTTGAACACTTGATTGATGAGCTCAAACTGACACAATTTACCCTTATCGGATACTCGATGGGTGCAACCACCGCAATGCATGGTATGCAATACGGTCATTTAGGACAGAAATTAAAAGGTTATTTACATATCGATCAAACTCCAAAAATACGTGTCGATAGCACGTGGCAGTTTGGTCTTTTTGGTGAACGTTATACCGAATTTAGACGTTTTCTTCATTTGATTAACGCACTTTTACAATCACATGCAACCGTTCAATATTTAGAGGAACTTCCGCTGACTCACCAACAGGAGCTGGTTGAAACATGGCTGCAGTTTATCGAGTTTCAAAGCAGCAACTCATTTATACCCAAAATATTCAAGCTGGCTCTGCAATACCCAAAACTTCAAAAACATGTACTCCCGATTCAGCGCTTAGATTACCTCAGATGGTATGTACAAAATTATTTGAATCATACCGAAGATTATCGAACCGCTTTACAGGCACTTGAATGCCCCACCACATTTTTTATTGGAAAACAGTCGACACTTTATCCAGAACAAGGTCAGACATTAATTGCTCATCAGTTAAAAAATGCTCAGCCTATTTATTTTGAAAAGTCTGGTCATACACCGCTCATTACGGAGCCAAAAAAATTTAGAACCGAGATTGGGCATTTTTTGAAGAAAGTACACTAGTTTGAGAAAAACTTCGTCTCAATCGCTTTTATCAATAAAAACATAGAATTATGTTAATATTTTCATGCTTATAAAAAAGACAAAAAATGATGTTGGCATTTTTAGGATTTACAGAATAAATTCAAAAACTTAATAAAATTAACGTGAAAAGTATTGTTTAAAACTCCGTATAAATTAATAGAATTCTGATTTTTTACCCTAGACAGCCCCGTCCTGCTGTAGTTTGATGCTTTTGTTAGACAACAGGTACAAAGGTATCTGATCACGTCAAAAAATATATGATGACCATAATTAGACCGACCATAAGGATATTTATTAGATGAGTGAAGTGGTATATAGCAAAGAAGAAAAACGCAAACGCGTTATGGGAATTGTCGGAGCATCTTCAGGGAATTTAGTTGAATGGTTTGACTTTTATATCTACGCCGTTTTTGCCATGTATTTTCAGCGAGCATTGACTGCACCCGACATGAGTTCAACCGCTCAAGGTATTTATGTTTGGGGCGTTTTTGCAGCCAGCTTTTTTATGCGCCCAATTGGTAGCTGGTTATTTGGTCGAATTGCCGATAAACATGGCCGAAAACAGTCGATGGTGATTTCAATTAGCCTGATGGCGGTCAGCTCCTTCTTATTTGCCGCACTCCCGACCTATGATCAGGTTGGTATTGCAGCGCCCTTTTTATTATTAATGGTACGCTTGCTACAAGGTTTATCGGTTGGTGGTGAATACGGTGCTGTTGCTACCTATATGAGTGAAATTGCGCTTAAAGGCCAACGCGGTTTTTATGCGTCGTTTCAATATGTAACCCTTTCAGGCGGCCAGCTCTTGGCAAGCTTGCTCGGTGTGATCATGCTGGCCTTTATGACCGAACAACAACTCATGGATGGTGGCTGGAGAATTCCATTTGTGATTGGCGGCATCGCAGCAATTATTTCACTTTTAGCACGAAGCAAACTTGAAGAAACCTTGTCGCATGAAGACAGCGACAAAAAAGAATCGGGTTCATTGCGCGAGCTATTTAAAAAGCACTGGTTTACCTTTTTACTGGTGGTGGGTTATACCTCGGCAGGTTCCTTAACCTTTTATGTCTTAACCGTATATTCAAAAACCTATATCACCAGCTTGGGTATTGAAGGCCGAACTGTTGGCTACATGATGACCTGTGCACTGTTTATTTATATGATTGCTCAACCACTGTTTGGAGCACTCTCTGACCGGATTGGTCGTCGTGCATCCATGCTGCTTTTTAGTGGATTGAGCATTGTATTTATTTATCCAGTTATGGTCATTGGAATGCGTCAGTTTAGTGATTCACCGGTAATCGTGACGGCTTTACTGGTTTTTCTGATGATGATTCTGAGCCTATACACTTCTATTAGTGGTTTAATTAAGGCAGAAATGTTTCCACCACATGTACGGGCATTGGGCGTTGGGTTTTCTTATGCTGTCGGAAATGCCATTTTTGGTGGTTCAGCGCCAGCGGTTGCCCTGCAATTTAAACAGGCAGGTATTGAAAACGAATTCTTCATTTATGTGATGGTGATGCTTGCCATCTGTTTCTTCTGTAGTTTTAAATTACCGAAAGAACCAGAATATTTGCATCACGACAAATAAATTTCAAATCCGCCTTCGGGCGGATTTTTTATATCAAGGAGAACATCATGAAAAAATTAGTGGTTTTTTCTGGTGCCGGTATGAGCGCCGAAAGTGGTATTCATACATTTCGAGATAGTGATGGACTGTGGGAAAATTACAAAATTGAAGATGTGGCAACGCCAGAAGCTTGGCAAAAAGATCCTGAACTTGTACAGCGTTTTTATAATGAACGGCGTAAAAATATTTTGAACGCGACGCCTAACTCGGCACATCTGGCGATTGCCGCTCTAGAGCATCAATTTGATGTGAACGTGATTACTCAAAATATTGATGATCTGCACGAGCGTGCTGGCTCTAGCCGTGTTTTACATTTGCACGGCAATATTCGATTTGCCAAAACCAGTGGTCCAGATGCACAAATCACCCAAGAGCTATATCCTATTCGGGGCAGCGAATTAAAACTAGATCGAGATTACTGTAAAGACGGCTATCCACTTCGGCCACATGTGGTCTGGTTTGGTGAATCTGTACCTGCTTATCAAGATGCAATCCATCAAATTCGTCAAGCCGATATATTTATCGTGATTGGTTCAACCTTAAGCGTTTATCCGGTCGCAGGTTTAATCCACGAAATATCTGGCTCATGTGAAGCGTATTATATCGATCCGAAAGCCGACTATCATCGCGTTCCAAAGCAGTATCAGTTGCTCAAAATGACAGCATCTGAGGGTGTAAAAACACTATCCGAGACGTTAAAAAGTAAATAATTTGACCATTTTGGGTGCTTTTTATCCACACATCACCTTCAATTTGTTCAATGCTTACACAATTGCTCACTTTTTAAGATACACAAAATTACAAAACTGCTTTGATTTTCATCCTTTCGATTTAAATATCATCATTTTTTGTATTTAAATCCATCAAATGGCTTTTTATTTTTATTTTCGATAAATAATACATTGAATTTTATAGGTTATTAATTAATCTCTACACACAAGATATTTTTACATAAAATTACATAATGTATACTTAAAGTTAACAGTTATTATTTTGGCATCCGTGTTTATATCTCAGCCTTATTTTTAGGCAACCAAATTATTATTTGGACTGGTTGAATTACACACGTAAAAGTACATAAGGATAGGTCCCATTCATGAATTCTATCAATCCAACCGTGATCACGTTTGTATTTTACATCGTGGCAATGGTCTGTATTGGTCTCTATGCGTATAGAGCCACAACTAATTTTTCAGACTACATTCTGGGCGGACGCAGCTTAGGAAGTTTTGTTACAGCATTGTCGGCTGGTGCATCAGACATGAGTGGTTGGTTACTCATGGGCTTACCAGGTGCGATTTACTTATCGGGTCTTTCCGAAGCATGGATCGCAATTGGTCTGATTATCGGCGCATGGTTAAACTGGTTGTTTGTCGCAGGCCGTTTACGCGTGCATACTGAGGTGCAATTTAACGCACTCACTCTCCCCGATTATTTTACCAATCGATTCAATGATACGAAAAAATTACTTCGCATATCTTCTGCGCTGATCATTCTGATTTTCTTCTCGATTTACTGTGCTTCAGGCATGGTTGCAGGCGCACGCTTGTTCGAAACGATTTTTGGTATGGATTACACCATGGCGCTCTGGATCAGTGCGATTGCCACGATCAGTTACGTGTGTATTGGTGGCTTCCTTGCCATTAGCTGGACCGATACGTTTCAAGCTGCCATGATGCTATTTGCTTTATTGCTCACGCCTATTTTTGCGTATTTAGCGATTGGAGACGGTCAGCAGCAATTTACGCAGCTCATTGAAACAGCTCGTCCACAAGCCATGAACATGTTCTCTGGTGTGAGTTTTATTGCCATGATTTCAGCAATGGCATGGGGCTTAGGCTATTTTGGGCAGCCGCATATCCTCGTTCGTTTTATGGCAGCAGACTCGGTCAAATCAATTCCAGCTGCACGTAGAATTGGTATGTCTTGGATGATTCTGTGCTTAGGTGGCGCTGTCGGAGCAGGATTTTTTGGTATTGCGTTCTTCCAAGGTCATCCTGAGCTTGCCGGAAATGTGAGTAAAAACTCTGAATTGGTATTTATGGAGCTTGCACAGATTTTGTTTAATCCGTGGGTAGCCGGTATTGTGATGGCAGGTATTCTTTCTGCTGTGATGAGTACGTTGAGCTGTCAGCTTCTGGTCTGCTCGAGTACCTTAACCGAAGATTTTTATAAGCCATTCTTTCGCAAAAATGCCTCTCAAAAAGAATTGGTCTGGGTTGGTCGCTTGATGGTTCTGGCGATTTCTGTATTTGCAATCTGGTTGGCAAGCAACCCGGAAAGTAAAGTTTTGGGCCTTGTAGCGTACGCTTGGGCTGGCTTTGGTGCCGCGTTTGGTCCGTTAATTATTTTCTCGTTGTTCTGGAAACGCATGACTTTAAATGCTGCGGTTGCAGGTATGATTGTAGGCGCAGTGGTGGTGATTGGCTGGAAAAACCTATTTGCGTCAACGGGTATTTACGAGATTATTCCTGGTTTTGTCTTGGCTGCAATTACCATTGTGGTTGTGAGCCTCATGGGCAAACCACCAACACGTGAAGTTACGGATCGTTTTGAAGAAGCCGATCGTCTTTACCATAGCTCGAAATAATGCATCATATGATCTAAAAAAAGGGGCGTTATGCCCCTTTTTTTGTAGTGCGCTTATTGAGCTTAATTCGAGAGGTTTCTTTGACCACTTGCATGACCGGATAACTTCGCGTTTCCTTGACCCCAGGCAATTGCCACAACGTTTGCCCAGCAAACTTTCGGTATTCTTCCATATTGGCACTGCGAATTTTCATTAAGAAATCAAAACCGCCGCTGGTCATATGGCATTCAATAATTTCAGGATATTCCGATACAGCCTCAATAAATTCGTCGAGTCCATTCGATGTGGTTTTATCGAGTAATACTTCCACAAACACTAAAAAACTCGCATTGAGCTTTTCTGGATTGAGTTTGGCTTGATAGCCCAGAATATAATTCTCCTTGGTTAGTTTCTGTACACGCGCCATGACCGCAGTAGGTGACAGACTGACTTCTTCTGCGAGTTTTATGTTTGAAATTCGACCATCTTTTTGAAGAATATCGAGAATTTTCAGATCAACCCGATCTAATGTTGAAATTGCCCCATCCATACAAAATTTTTCCCTAAAAAATGCCAAGAATATAGCGAGTTATTCGGTAATTATTCTGTAATCATAAATTATCTAAACCTCTTTAGACAATATCCTTTAGAGATCGTCATTGGAATTTGACATGAACATGATGGACAGCAACCCGAAAATGCATGAAGCACAACCTAACTTTGGTTACATCACGGAATTTAAACAAAAAACCGAGCTGGAAGAACGAATTAACAGTGCTTGGCGCCGTGCAGAACCAGAAGTCGTCGAAACCTTATTGAATGCCGCGACAATTTCAGATGAATTGAATCATCAGATTCACGAAGTTGCATTTAATCTGGCCAACTCATTACGTGAGCGTAAGAGTTCTGCTGGTAAGGCAGGCATTGTGCAAGGTTTATTGCAGGAATTTTCGCTGTCCTCGCAAGAAGGAATTGCACTCATGTGCTTGGCAGAAGCACTTTTGCGCATTCCTGATAAAGCAACACGTGACTTATTGATTCGTGACAAAATCAATCAAGGTAACTGGAAAGACCATGTGGGCCAAAGTAGCCTGATGTTTGTCAATGCAGCAGCTTGGGGCTTAATGCTGACCGGTAAGCTGATGGAAACGCCTAAACAAGGAAGTTTATCGGGCTTGCTCACCTCGATCATTGCTCGCAGTGGTCGTGGTGTCATTCGTAAAGCAGTTGACGTGGCGATGCGCATGATGGGCGAACAGTTCGTGACTGGTGAAACCATTGAAGAAGCACTGAATCATGCTAAACCGCTTGAACACAAAGGCTTTCGCTATTCATACGACATGCTGGGCGAAGCTGCCCTCACCGATCATGATGCTGCACGTTATTTTAACGATTACACACAAGCCATTCATGCGATCGGCAAAGCCGCTCAAGGTAAGGGCGTATATGATGGGCCAGGAATTTCGATTAAGTTATCTGCACTGCACCCTCGTTATCAACGTGCTCAAATTGCACGTGTACATGATGAGCTTTATGGAAAAGTCTTTGAACTGGCACAACTGGCGAAACGCTATGACATTGGACTCAACATTGATGCAGAAGAAGCCGATCGTCTTGAAATCTCACTCGAACTTTTAGAACGATTGTGCTTTGAGCCAGAACTTGCAGGCTGGAAAGGTATTGGGTTTGTCATTCAGGCTTACCAAAAACGTTGTTTCTACGTGGTCGATTACGTGATTGATCTGGCCAAACGTAGCCAGAAACGTCTGATGATTCGTTTGGTAAAAGGTGCTTATTGGGACAGCGAAATCAAAAAAGCCCAAATCGACGGGATGAGCGACTACCCTGTATTCACACGTAAGGTTCACACCGATTTATCATATATTGCGTGTGCCAAAAAATTGCTGGACGCACCAGCCTATATTTATCCGCAATTTGCAACACACAATGCACAGTCATTAGCCACCATTTACCATCTGGCAGACCCGAGCAAGTATTATGCAGGTCAGTATGAGTTCCAATGCTTACATGGCATGGGAGAGCCGCTATACGAGCAAGTCGTAGGTTCGCGTAGCGACAATAAACTCGGTATTCCATGTCGTATTTATGCACCAGTGGGTAACCATGAAACCTTACTCGCCTACTTGGTACGCCGCTTGCTCGAGAATGGTGCCAATACCTCTTTTGTTAACCGTATTGCCGATCAAAACCTAAAAATCGAAGCATTGATTCAATCACCATTTGATGAAATTCATGCCACTGCCAAACGTGAACAACACATTGGTCTCAAACATCCTGCTATTGCACTACCATATGCATTATATGGCGATGCACGTCAGAATTCGAAAGGCTTTGATCTTGCCGATGACAGCAGCCTGATCGCCTTAAATGAAACGGCACAGGCATTGCAGCATCAGGTGTGGAACAGTCAGCCCTTGCTTGCAGATGCATCGCTTGAGTTTGACGTTACATCACGGGCCATTTTAAACCCTGCTGTTCATGCAGACTTGGTCGGTTATGTACAAGAAGCAACTGAAACACATGTTGAGATTGCTTTACAGGCAGCAATACAAGCACAAATCGGTTGGTCAGGCACCCATAAAAGTGAACGCGCAGCAGCATTAAAGCGTGCAGCAGACTTAATGGAAGACCGCATGCAGGCGCTCATGATCCTTTTATGTCGTGAAGCCGGTAAAACGTATGCCAATGCGATTGCCGAGGTACGTGAAGCCGTCGATTTTCTACGTTACTACGCGACTCAGATCGAGAGCATCAATGAATCTACAACGATTCGCCCACTTGGCACAGTGCTCTGTATTAGCCCTTGGAACTTCCCTTTAGCAATTTTTTCAGGTCAGATTGCAGCTGCCTTGGTGGCTGGTAACTGTGTCATTGCAAAACCTGCCGAGCAAACGCCTTTAATTGCTGCTGAAGCAGTGCGCATCTTGCATGAAGCGGGTGTTCCACGTGCTGTACTGCAACTATTGCCAGGGCGTGGTGAAACGGTTGGTGCTAAGCTTAGTTCAGATGATCGTGTTCAGGGCATCATGTTTACCGGTTCGACCGAAGTCGCGAAAATTTTGCAAAAGACAGTTGCCAAACGCGTTTCACCGACTGGCGAGCCTATTCCGCTGATTGCGGAAACGGGCGGTCAAAATGCGATGATTGTCGATTCATCGGCCTTAACCGAACAGGTGGTGCTAGATGTCGTCAACTCGGCATTTGACAGCGCCGGCCAGCGCTGCTCTGCACTTCGTATTTTATGTGTGCAAGAAGACAACGCTAAAGTGTTAATTGACATGCTCAAAGGTGCGATGCAACAACTTTTGGTGGGTAATCCGTTTATTTTGAAAACGGATATTGGCCCTGTGATTGATGGCGAAGCCAAACAAACCATCGATCAGCATATCCAAAAAATGCGCAGTAAAGGCTATCCGGTTCATCAGCTTGCTTTAAATCAAGATGCCAAAAGCCAATTGGTGCTACAAAACGGAACGTTCGTACTGCCAACCCTAATTGAACTTCCAAATCTCGATGATTTAGAACGCGAAGTATTTGGTCCGGTATTACACGTTATTACCTATAAGCATGGCGAAATTCAGGCTTTACTTGAGCGGATCAACGCCAAGGGCTATGGTTTAACCATGGGACTGCACACTCGAATTGATGAAACAATCAATACCGTGGTGGAACATGCAGAAGTCGGCAACCTATACATCAACCGTAATATCGTAGGTGCTGTGGTGGGGGTACAACCTTTTGGCGGAGAAGGCTTATCGGGTACTGGGCCTAAAGCCGGTGGTCCGCTTTATGTATACCGCTTGATGAATAGCTGTTCAGAAAAAAGCTTAAATGTGCCTTTTGGTGTGCAGCCAGACCATCATATTCGCGCTGAACGTCCAAAACTGTTTAATGAGCTGCTGAGTTGGGCTAAACAGCATTTAACTGAAGCGAACTTCCCTGCAATTGATACAGTTAGCGTAGGGCAAGCGTTTGATTTGCAAGGCCCGACTGGCGAAATCAACCGCTATATGATGCTACCGCGCAAGCGTGTTTTGACGGTTGCAACGAATCATGTCGATGTCGTGCATCAAATGCTCGCGATTTTTGCAGTACAAAGCGAAGTGGCCATTTTGCAAGGTCACAGTTTTATGCAAAGTTATGGTTCAAAATTGCCTCAAGCGATTCGTCAGGCAATTATTGAAATTGGTCATGTCGAGCATGGGGATTTCGATGCTGTCTTGCATCATGGTACTGCCGATCAACTGGAAAAATTGCAAACACAAGTTGCAGCACGTCAAGGAGCTATTGTGGGCATTACGCATATGCAAGATTCAAGTGTCCGTATCCCACTTGAGCGACTCTTGATTGAACATGCAACCAGTATTAACACGGCTGCTGCTGGAGGTAATGCCAGCTTAATGACCATTTCGGAATAGATGATTATTTCGAAATAAAGGTCTTTTCACAAAAAGCACGCCAAGTGAGAAACATGGCGTGCTTTTTTACATTGAGCGCATTAAAAATATTATGGCTGTGCTTAAAGCCATGATAAGTTTTCTCCCTGATAGTTGCTTTTTTTGCTACTATTTGCGCTTTGACGATTCTTGTTATTTTTCATATTTATGTCTCAAACGTATCAGCAACAGCTTCAAGATAAAATTGAACGAATCACCCGCCAATTTCAGGAATTTAATGCGCCAACATTGGAAGTATTTGACTCGCCAGAGCAAAATTTTCGTATGCGTGCCGAGTTTCGTATCTGGCATACCGAAAATGATTTGTTCTATGCCATGTTTGAACGCGCAGACGAAGGCAAAAATAAATCTGTGGTACGTGTTGATACGTTTCCAATTGCTGATCAAAGCATTAATGCACTCATGCCTGTTTTACTGGCAGAGCTCAAGGCGAATGCTGTGCTATCACAACGTATTTTTGAAGTCGATTTTTTGGCGACACTGAGTGGTGAAATGCTGGTTACGCTGATTTATCATCGTAAACTAGACGCTGACTGGGAAGCTGCGGCCAAAGCACTGGCAGATCGACTCAATATCAAGATCATGGGACGTAGCCGTGGTCAGAAAGTCATTATCGGTGATGACTATGTGGTAGAGCAATTACAGGTTCATGGCCGCACTTTTAAATACAAACAAATCGAAAGTAGCTTTACCCAGCCAAATGCCATTGTTTGTCAAAAGATGCTCACTTGGGCCTGCGATACCATTCAGGGTGAAAATCAGGATTTGCTTGAACTTTATTGCGGAAACGGTAATTTTACCTTGCCGCTTTCATTACATTTCAATCGTGTGTTGGCCACTGAGCTTGCAAAAAGTTCTGTTTATGCTGCGCAGTGGAACATTGCACAAAACCAGATTAATAACATCCAAATTGCCCGACTTTCGGCTGAAGAGTTTACTGAAGCCTATCGCGGTGAACGTAGTTTCAGACGCCTACAAGAAGCGCAAATCGAGCTTGATGGCTATCAATTTGATACGGTTTTTGTCGATCCACCACGCGCCGGAATTGATGATGAGACCCTAAAACTTCTGCAAGGTTTTGAGCGTATTTTATATATCTCGTGTAATCCGGATACCTTATACGACAACTTAAAAACCCTGACTCAAACACATCGAATTAGCCGCTTCGCTTTGTTTGATCAATTCCCGTTTACCCATCATGTTGAATCGGGTGTATTACTCGAAAGAATTTAAACAATTTATTGCATTGTAAAGAATAATGAATAGGTTATAGATGTAACCTATTCTTCTTTAATCATTTTTTATAGTTAAAAATCAAATTAAATCAAAGATCAAGCCCCTAGCCTTGTCATAATTTCGTTAAATTTTAAATTTATCATCGGAAAATTTAGAGTTTGATTGTTGCTTTTATCACTTTGGTCATCTTGTATTTTTATTTAATTTGGCTATATTTCGAGCTATGTTAAGTTGATTATGAAGGCTCTATGAGTTTTTGGCATAAACTGTTCTCATCAGATGAGATCAATAACGAGCATAAAAACCAAATTGCTTGTGTTGAAAACGATTGTTCTTGCAAAACAAACGAGCAGCTCGTTGCTGCTTTGGCAAAAGCAACTGATGAAGATATCATCAAAGGAATTAAAAAGGTTTTGGTGTCCCGCGGTTACAGCCGTAAAGAGTTGAATGAAATAAATCATCGTCCGGTGCAATAGCCATTTTACCTGTGTAAATTGATTGCATGATCCAAAAAAGCTGATATCTAAACAGATGTCAGCTTTTTTGTTTTCTAGGCGTTTGTTTAATGATTTTAAAATATACAAGCTCATCAAAGCCGACTTGACTTCATGCGCAGGGTCACGTAGAAATCACTCACTTTGTTCATGTTTATGGATCTTTAATGGCTAAACGTAAATACCCGAAAGAACTTTTTTCTGTACGCAGAATTGATCGCGAATGGTGGGTTGTGCAACAAGTAGATCCAACAGTAGCAGTAAAAAAAGTAGAGAAAACCCAGACACGCTGTGTCGCAAATCAATATGCCGATGATTATGTCGAGAAGTATTATGTCGACTTGTATCTGAAGCAGCAAATGCAAGCTGCATCTAAACCACATTAAAATAAAAAAACCCATAGCACTGGCTATGGGTTTTGAGGATCACGCTGTAATACTACCTCTGGTAGTGATGATTATTATTGTTTTATTGAAGAGCCTTCTCGAACTCTTCGGAAATCATCATATAACAAAAAAACAATAAACGCAAACAATTCTCATTATCAAATTCAAATTATTTTATCTTTTTTATTGATCAAGGAATTGTTTACTTTAAGATAAGGTACGTTTTTATTCTAAAAAACATCTTCCACTCAACGATTTTAGAGATGAGTACAATATTTCATGGGAAATCTTGAAGCTTTTAAAGCGTTATTTTTAGGTTTTATCGAAGGATTAACAGAATTTTTACCGATTTCGAGTACAGGACATTTAATCTTATTTGGTCATTTAATTGACTTTCATTCCGATAGCGGTCGAGCATTTGAAGTCGTGATCCAGTTAGGTGCCATTCTCGCGGTGTGCTGGCTGTACAGAAAAAAAATTATCGATTTGGTGAAAGGCTTTTTTAGCGGTGATGCAGAAGCACGACATTTTACGTTTAGCGTTCTGATTGCTTTTTTCCCCGCGGTGATTATTGGCGTATTGGCCGTCGATTTTATTAAATCGGTGTTGTTTAGCCCAATGGTTGTGGCGGTGGCGCTGATTGTAGGTGGACTCATTATTTTCTGGGTTGAGTCTCGTGACTTTAAGCCATCTACTACCGAAGCCACACGCATTACTTTCAAGCAAGCTATCATTGTGGGTTTTGTGCAGTGTATTGCCATGATTCCAGGCACATCTCGTTCAGGTGCAACGATTATTGGTGGTATGCTTTCAGGTTTATCTCGTAAAGCAGCGACCGAATTTTCGTTCTTCTTGGCCATGCCAACCATGCTGGGTGCAGCCACCTATGACCTCATGCGTAATGCCAGTATTTTAACATCGGACAATATGCTCAATATCGGGCTTGGATTTGTTGCAGCTTTCATTTCTGCATTATTTGTGGTCAGAGCACTGGTTCGATTTGTTGAGAAGCATACTTTACGCGTATTTGCTTGGTACCGGATTGCACTCGGTGCCATCATCATGCTGGTGATGTTTTAAATATAAAAAAGCTCAGAGTATGCTCTGAGCTTTTTTTTTAAATTGCGATCAGCTTCACTACAATGTGCTGCGCCTCTTCAATTTCATCATAATGCGAATATTTGCGATTCAACTCTTTATACTTCAAACGAAAATTGCGCTGATTTAATGTTAATTGATCAGGGATTTTGTCAAAAAAATCTGCTGGCGCATCGAGCTGCTCTTCATGCAAAGGGGTTCCAAGCTGATAATCGTCCCCTTTAAGTACTACATATTTGACTGTTGTTTTCATTCAAATTTACCCATTTTTTTCACTCCTTTTCTTTTGTATTCTGTACTAAATTGAAAATGGTTCATAGCGTGATGACAATTTAAAACAATTCGATGAAAGCCGTTTATTTGATTTGTTGATTTAACCTGTTGCGCCTTATAACTACATCTTTATCTCATTTTGGTATTTTGCTGATTTTCTGCTACTCTTTTGCAGCTTTTTCTCCTAGCGCGATTTGTTCTGCAATAAAGCGCTATCGTGCCTGTCAATAAGGATAATTTTTGATGTCGAAGCCATCTGTTGAAGCATTACGTATTGTGGATTGTACGGAACAACAACATTCAACTGAGATTCTGGATATTCTCAATGATGCGATTGTGCATTCAACTGCATTGTACGACTACAAACCCCGCACGCAAGAAAGTATGGTGCAATGGTTTAAAACCAAACGTACACATCAATTTCCTGTCATCGGCGCAGTCAATGCGCAAGGTCAACTGATGGGCTTTGCAAGCTTTGGCACATTTCGGGCATTTCCGGCTTATAAATATACAGTCGAACACAGCGTTTATATTCATAAAGATTTTCGTGGCCAAGGCTTGAGCACCGTGCTGATGCAAGCACTGATCGAACGAGCGAAAGCCGCTGATGTACACGTGATGGTCGGATGTATTGACGCAACCAATGTAGCCAGTATTAAATTGCATGAAAAACTCGGATTTCGTTATTCGGGCATTATCACCCAAGCGGGATTTAAATTTGGACGCTGGCTCGATGCCGCGTTTTATCAGCTCACGCTAGAAACGCCAGTTGAACCATATGATGATGTTTAACGTTTTTTAACTTAATATTTAATAACGCAAGCTATACGTTTGATCACGATCTGGCGTATAAATTTCACGCCCAGTTCACACCTTTTCACCTACCTTTGGTTGATAAAGATAAATCAAGGGTGAACCCAATGATGAAAAGAATCACGACACTTGCCGTCTCGGCCATTACGATTTTGAGTCTGAGTGCCTGTAAAAGCATGCCAGCATATACCAGTGATTACACTAAAGCGCGTGAGCAAGTGAATGGTGTAGTGATGGATGATCAAAAAGCTATGGACATCGGCCAGCGATTTGTGGGTGCCTTTAATACCCTCGGTACACCGTCATTTGTGAAAAATGCCAGTAATCTATATGCCGATCAGCTTTACATCAACGATACTTTATCTCAATTTTCTAATAAGCAAGAATTGGTGAAGCATTTTGAAGGCATGAACAAACGCGTGAGCAACGTGACCGTAAAACTCATCAGCGCGACCCATCATGAAGACTCCGCATATATTCACTGGCACATGGCCTATGACTTCAAGATGTTCGGTAGTACCAAAACTATGGACTCCTACGGTATCAGCGAAATTAAAGTGAATCCGCAACAACAGATTATTTTCCAGCAAGATTTCTGGGACCCTGCTAACGGCTTATTCCGTTCATTACCTGTATTTGGAGGAGCTTACAAATGGGTACTACCATTCAAAAAATCGTAATTGGTAGTGTGTTGGGCGTGTCATCATTATGGATGACACAAACAGCATCGGCCAGCGAATTAAAAAAATGCAGTACAGCACCAATTGTGGTGACGCTCAAAAATGTCGGTAAAGTCAGCTACTATGCGCAAGATTGTGCCAAGGCATGGAATACGCAAGATATTCGGCTTGACTTCTACTACACCCGTGACATTCCAGAATGGGCATTTAAAAAAGCGGCCACACATTTTCTGGAAAAAAATATTTCTGGCTTTAGCAGTAAATCCCCTTTGAACCAGATTACCGCGCTCTATCGGCCAGTAAAATCGGGAGATTTGTATAGCATTGGCTATCAAATGCAAAATCAAAAACTGGATCTGGTTTTAAACAATAAACCGCTTGGTTCAATTACCGATCCGCATGCCAATGATTATTTTAAAATTTGGTTTGGTGCAGCGCCATTTAATGCTAAGTTAAAACAACAACTTCTCAATTAATGGATTCGCTTCATCTTATGAGCCATCATTTTATACTCATGGTCGAAGATCATTTTGAGCTGGCTGCAACGGTTTGTGAGTTTTTAGAGGCGCATGGTTACGTGGTTGACCATGCGCGTAACCTTGACGCCGCCAAAAACTTCTTAAAGTCACAGCCTTTTCATTTACTTTTATTAGACGTGAACTTACCAGACGGTACAGGCTACCAGCTTTGTGACTGGGTACGAAACGAACAAGGACTGGATTTACCTGTACTCATGCTCACAGCGCGTGATACTGTTGAAGATAAACTTCAGGGGTTTTCTGCTGGTGCAGACGACTACTTGATCAAGCCATTTGACTTCAACGAACTGGTTGCCCGCATTCGTGCCCTCATTAAGCGTGCTTCTGGCGAGGTGTCTAATAGCCAAATCAAAATACACGATCTTGTACTAGACACATCTACTCAGCGCGTCATACGAAACGGTCATTCAATAGAACTGCCACCGATTCAGTTTAAATTACTCAAAACATTAATGCGTCAGTCACCTAAGGTAGTGACTAAGCAAGAACTGATTATGGAATTATGGGGTGAAGAAGAGCCTGAGAGCGATGCACTCAGAAGCCATATTTATAATCTAAGAAAAATGATTGATAAACCCTTTGAACAAAAACTATTACACACCGTTTCGGGAGTGGGTTTAAAGATAGCAATTGAACAAAGCACCTCTTAACAAAGATAAACCACAACAATCAATCCTGTAGTATTTTGCAGCATTAGTTCTGGATGGGTTAAAAGATAATATTGACGGTCGAACAGCTCTACGCGCCAGTTGAGCTGTTTACACAGTTTTTGCACCAGTTGTAAACCAATTCCATGCCCTTTTACATCGAGCTTCAATTGAGATTCATTGAGCTCTTGCACTTTAGCATCGTTGGGTAAATCCAATCCAATTCCATTATCGGCAATAATAAGGCTGTTTTTTTGCAAGATTATATCGATCTGGGTACCTTGCGAATAATTTAAAGCGTTACGCAAGATATTACTGAGCACCATTTTGGTCATGGAAGGATATAGCCAGCGCTTTTGCTCGGCTTCTTCGTACTGAATTTCAATATCAATGCCTTTGACCTGACTCATATCGGCCAGATCCATCACCAGATCATCGACGATTTTAGACAAATAATAATGTTCAGTATTTAGATTACTGGTGGTATTTCGCGCTATTGCCAAAAGTGTATCGACCAAAAGCTGCATGTCCTCAATGGTATTGTGCATACGCAGCAAGGATTTGTCTTGGCCAAACTTAACTTGGCATAACTGTAAATTGCCCTTTAAGATCGTCAGCGGTGTGCGCAGCTCGTGGCTTACATCCCCTGTAAACTCGCGCTCTCGGCGGATAAATTCGGTCAAAACTTGGTGGTACTTTTCTAGCGCCTGCTTAAGGTATTCTGCTTCTAAATTACCATTGGTACTGATTTGGGCAAATGGCGATTGCTCGGTTTGATGCGCCCAATCGATTTGTTCAAGCGCATTGGCCAATCGTGTAATAGGAGAAAAATAGCGCTTAGCCCGCCGGTTTGACCACCACAAAAAGCTGTATAAAACAGATAAGCTAAACATGAGTGGTGCAAGACCAAACAGCCAGATCAATTTATTGACGTTGCTTTCACCAAAAACGAGCAAGACATGCTGACCATTTTTCTCACCGTAAACTGTCATACGATCTTTACCATCAATAAACATCCGGTTTACACCAGGCTTGAAGGTATAAGATTTAAAACGCGGCGGTGGGTTATTGGTGAGCCATCGATAGCCATACAAGTTTTTGGTATCGGGTAAATTCGCATTCGGGTTACGCTGAACGCGAATCCAGTAATGCTCCATCTCCTGCTCAAGGGCAGTTTTTAATAAAGAGCCTTTAATGACCCATGCGCTGCATGCCAAGCCCACCACAATCGACATTGCAATCAAAACAATCTGTAGCCAATAGTATCGATTAAACACATCAGCCACAGGATGATTGGAATGGTCGTTGCGGTAGAACTTCAACATATTTACAACTCAATAACAGCCAATTTGTGGGTTAGGCCGCCTTCTTTTTAAATAAGTAATGCCCAACGACCCACTCTTGACCTTGGTCAAATCCAAACAGCTCGGCACAGGCCATAAAGAATATGCGCCAGCGCTGCCACCATGCATCTGCATCTTGTGCATAAATTTTTTCAAACAACGGTTTGAGTTCAGTTTCATGCGCATCCATGTTTTCAAGCCATGCATTGGCAGTACGCTCATAATGCTCACCTGACCACTGCCACTGCTGGCTGAGCTCTAAATGATCCTGAAAATGTAAGAATGTCGAGACCGACGGCATCAGACCACCAGTAAAGAAGTATTTCGACATCCAGTCATATTCGTTCTTAATTTCAAATGGGTAATGCAAGAATCGATGACAGAAAATATGACACCATAATAAGCCATCATCTTTCAGCCATGTTTGAATTTTTTCAAATAAACGCTGGTAATTACGCACATGCTCAAACATTTCGACCGATACCACGCGATCAAACTGCCCTTTTTCAAGTTCAAGTACATTCACATCACAGGTCAGGATTTCAATATTATTGAGTCCACGCTGTTTCGCTTGGGCCAAGATGTGTTGACGTTGTGTCGCCGAATTAGACACACCCTTGATTGAGGCATTTGGGTAACGCTCTGCCATCCAGAGTGTAAAAGAACCCCAGCCACAGCCCAGCTCTAAAATCTGCTGACCATCCTTAAGCTGAGCACGTTCACAGTATATCTGTAAAGCAAACTCTTCAGCTTCGTCTAGGGTGGTTTTAGCAGTCGGGAAGTAACATGCGCTGTATTTTAAACGCTTGCCCAATGCGGCCTGAAAAAATTCGGTCGGTAGTTCGTAGTGCTGCTCATTGGCTTTGTCGGTTTCAATGGCAATTTCACTGTGCTTGAGGGTATTCAGCACATCCATATAACGCTGGGCGGCCTGTTCAGGATCATAACGACCTTCCTGAATCAAACGTTTTTTACTGAGCGCACGAATAGCCGCACGAATGGCCTGATCGGGTACAAGGCCACTCTCGACCAGTTTGAGCGATTGTTGAATGATAAAATCCATATATTGACCTATTGTTTTGGTTTTCTAGGAATAAACATTGAAGTTCGTTGCTGGTAGTCACGATAATTTTGACCACGGTTCTTTAACGCTTGTTGCTCACTAAACGGAATACCTGTGATGTAATACAAAAATAACCACATCAGCAGTGGATAAATCCACAGCACGTATACGCCCACTGCCAAGCCTAAAATCGGGTAAGCAAACCAGTGCAACCATTCAAAAAAGTAGTTGGGATGCCGAGAGTATCGCCATAAACCCTGATCCATTGTTTTGCCACGATTGGCCTTGTCTTGCTTGAAACGGTAAAGCTGCTGATCTGCGATGCTTTCTCCAGCAAAAGCAACCAGCATGACAAGCGCGGCAACCAACATCGCGGGCAACATAAAGCCTGACCAGGCGGAAGCAGGCTGATTGAGCAACACCCACATTGGAGCGAAAAATAGCAGTACTAGACCTGCCTGAAACAAGAAAAAAAGTAAGAAGCCGACATGCTGGAACTTGCCCATGGCTCTGCGCATATTGGCATAGCGTGTGTCTTCTTCAGTCTCGGCAAGATAACGCCGAAACAAATGCTGAAACAGGCGTAAAAACCATGCACCGCTTAACACACCAATAAATAAACGAATGGCAAGTGGTGCGGTATCAATCAACCAAGCCGAAAGTAAGATATTGATCGCAATACAAAAACTCCATGCGACATCAACAATTCCCACGCGACGATTGAAGGTTGCAACCAGCCAGCATACCAACATGATCGCAACATCTAGAATAACCAGATTCCATAGCATCACTGATCTCCTTCATTTCCAGATCGATCTCAATATGGACTGGCTTCAAATAGCATATGCACATCGCTAATGACGCCTTCTCTGAAGCCCCCTTCGCAGTAACAGAGGTAAAAATCCCACATACGAATGAAGCTTTCATCGAAACCAAGTGCCAGTACGTCTGCTTTAGCTGCTAAAAAGCGTGCTCGCCAATGATGAATGGTTTGGGCATAGCTTAAACCAATATCATCGAGCTGTTTCAGACGCAGTTTTTGGGTTGATGCTGCCAAAGTCATGACGCTGATAGACGGAATAAAACTGCCCGGGAAGATATACCGCTTAATGAAATCGACTGTATTAATGGCTTTTTCATAGCGTGCATCTTCAATGGTAATTGCTTGAATCAGGGCCAGACCATGCGGTTTAAGAAGATTGCGGCACTGGTTAAAATAAGTTGGCAGGTACTGCTCTCCCACCGCCTCAATCATTTCAATTGAAACCAGTTTGTCGAATTTGCCTTCAAGAAGACGATAATCTTTAAGCTGCACATCAACTCGATGGCTTAAACCAGCCGCCTCAACGCGTGCTACTGCTTCATCATATTGCGCTTGTGAAATGGTAATCGTGGTGACTTTACAGCCATAATTTTGAGCGGCGTAAATTGCAAAGCCCCCCCAACCGCTTCCAATTTCGACCAGATGATCGAGCGGTTTAAGCTGGAGTTTTTGGCAAATCTGCTCTTTTTTCAAATCAGATGCCGCTTCAAGCGTCATGTGCTCATCGGCAAATACCGCACTTGAGTACATCATCGAGTCATCGAGAAATAGCTTAAAAAAGTCGTTGCTTAGATCATAATGCTCGGCAATATTTTTACGACTACCCGTGATTGAATTTTGTCGTGATTTGTACCAGAGTTTTAATAAGCTTTGGCTTGCTTGTGCCACCACGTTTTGATTGATTTTATCGAGTACATGTCGGTTACGCGATAAAATCTGAATGAGCTCGACCAAGTGGTCGGTGGTCCAGTCACCGCGAATATAACCTTCGGCGGCACCAAGTACGCCATTTTTAAATATCAGTTCAATCAGTGCCGGATTATGCACCTCAATGGTGGCATGAAGATCTGAGGGCTCACCCACAGTTCCGTTCCAAACACCGCGAAAAGTAATCTGACCGTGCTGTATTTTAAGAAGCCCTCTTAAAATCAGCGGTAATGTATCTTGTTCACCGTAAAGAAATGTCTTAATCATGGGTTATATATCCTTATTCTTTTTTGGGTGACGATAAAATGGAACTTTCTTGCGCCACAACTGGAAGGCTTGTAAATAAATCGAAGCTAACATTTTAAAAGGCTCCACACTATAACGAAGAGCATATCGATATTGCTGTGAAGGAAACGTGATGGGGTCTAAGGTGAAATTCATCGTGGCATCGAAGATCAATTGTTGCTGTTCATAAAGCTGCATATGAATCACATTTTGTATATTTGAATGGCTGAATTTCCACTGATATGCCAGTGCCATAGGCATAAACGGCGACACGTGAAATGCCTTATCAAACTTAAACTGATAGCTCTTAAAATGCTGAATCTGTGCGTCTTGCTCGCGGCAATCATGCACGTAAACTTGACGCTCATTCCAAGGCGTATTGGTAATTTCACTCAAAATAAATTGAAGCTGTTGATCACGATTAAAAACGTAATAAAACACCACCGAATTAAAGCGAAATCCGAAATAACGGGGTAAAGCCAATACCCGAATTTCCCAGTCGGCCCGAGCAACGAAATTGGCATGTTCCAAAATTGCTTTTTTGACTCGTTCTCGAATACTACCGCTATACATCGTCAAGAAATCATCAGGCTTTATGCTCAAAATATTCCAGCGTCGTACCGACCATAATTTACATGTTTGAGCGTCGTGTTCAATTTGATCTGGATTGAACCACAGATAGGTCAGCTCAGATTCAAAAGCATGTGATTTTGGTGAATAACGGCGATGGCGAATTTTTGCAGGCGCACGTGCAAGTGAGGTCCAGAGCATCTGTAACTCCTTGTGCGATTAAGCATCAACCTGAATTTGATCGACAACACGCTGAGCACTTCGGGCACCATCTTCATGAAAGCCCCATCCCCAGTAGGCACCACAAAAAGACGTTCGATTGACTCCGCTAATTTCTGACCAGCGTAACTGTGCATCAATCGCAGGTCGGTCAAATACCGGATGACGATAGTGCCGTGTCACGAAAACCTGTTTCGGATTAATCGGCATGTTCGGATTGAGTGTAGAAAAAATCTGAGATGAACATGACAAATTTTGTAGACTGTTCATCCAGTAAGTAAAACCATAGTGCACTTTGGCACCTGATTCTTTTGAATGCTCAGGCGTCACGTGGACATGCCAACTGGCCCACTGACTGCGCGATTTCGGCATAATCGAAAGGTCTCGATGCACTACCATGGTATTGTCTTGATAACTAAAACTACCCAGAATATCTTGCTCGAGCGGCGTTGCGTCATGCAGCAACGGCAAACAGTCATCTGCATGCGCCGCAAAGATGACCCAGTCAAAATTCAAGACCTGATCATCTGTATGAATTTCGACATGATCGTCAAAACGCTTTACCTGCTGTACAGCCGTATGCTGCCAAGCAATATTGTTGCACTGCGCTTGAATGGCTCGAATATACGTTGCAGAGCCACCCTTCACTGTTTTCCATTGTGGACGGTCTTTAAGCTGTAGCATTCGATGATGCTGAAAAAAACTGACCACGAATTTATACGGAATCTCACCGACTTGCTCAACCGGACTCGACCATAGCGCACCGCACATCGGATATAAATGCTCTTCACGAAATGCGTCTGAATAACCATGCTGATCGAGATACACCTCAATCGTCATTTCAGAATCGACTTCATCTATGTTTAACGCCTTGTTGGCTTCATAAAAACGAAGTAAATCCGAGATCATGCTTCTAAAACGAGAATTTGCAAAATTCTGTGGCCGGGTAAATAACGACCATTTTTTAGAAGGATTGTATTGTAAACCACTCACCAGATTGTTTACTGAAAAGCTCATGTCACTGTCTTGAGCGCTTACGCCGAGTTCGTTCAGCATCGCACAAAACAATGGATAATTGTGGGCATTAAAAACGATAAATCCACTATCAACTGCCACATGGCGGCCATCGACAAATATGTCATGAGTATCGGTATGACCGCCAAAATACGCATTTTTTTCGAAGATCGTGACGTGGTGATGTTTTGAAAGCTTCCATGCGGCATATATGCCGGAAATACCAGACCCAATAATGGCGATTTTCATCGAACTTCTTCACTCTCAATTTTTTCTATATTTAGTTGTTTAAATTCACGAGACGATACATGTTGACGCGCTGCATAAACACGCTCTGGGACGTCTTTAATGCCCCACACCAGCCCTATCCAAGACATGATTTTAAGCAGGTAATAGGTAATATCTATTTGCCACCAAAAGAAGCCTTGGCGTGTACTTCCTGCATAATAATGATGATTGTTATGCCAACCTTCACCTAGAGTAATCAAGGACAAGAACAAATTATTGCGGCTTTCATCGTCTGTATTAAAATCACGTGAACCATAGCGGTGTGCCATGGAGTTGATACACAAAGTCGCATGCGTGAGCAGTACTGTTGAAATCACAAAGCCCCAGACCAAGAGCTGTAGGCCATTGGTACCAAGTTGAGGCGCATAGACTGCCAGTGCTTCACCCAATGCATAGATACCAATCGCAGTAAACACCACGACAGGTAAACTAAAGCGATCTAACCAGATGAGTTCTGGAAACTTGAGCCAATCTTTAATGATACTTTTACGTGTACCAAAATTTTCTTCATTTAAAAACCAGCCCACATGGCTATACCAAAAGCCTTTGGTCGATGAATGTGGATCTTGGTCGGTGTCGGTGAAACGATGATGATAACGATGGTGCGCCGCCCACCAAAGAGGCCCGCGCTGTGCACTCATGGTCCCAATTAAAGCAAACAGAAATTGAACCGGACGCGAGGTTTGAAAGGTTTTATGCGACAAATAACGGTGAAAGAATGCCGTAATGGCAAACATACGAATAAAATAGAAAAACACCATAAACAAGATGGCAAACCATGACACACCGACCCAGAAAGCCGCCAGACATGCCACATGCAAAACAATAAACGGAATAATTCTAAGCCATTGAGTTTGATGACGTTGACTTAAATTAGACGTGATTGTTTCTTGTGCGTTGTCTGTCGTCGACCAGCTATCGATCCATCGTAGAAAAAATTTAGACATTGATTCTTCCTGATCTGCAGCATTTCTCTCTATGGTGTCATTGTAGGAGATGCGATATGAAGTTTATGTGAAGCATTTCTCTTAAGAGTCGAACCGAGTCAGTGACTCGGCTTGACCTATGCATGACTCATTATTTTTGTGGAGTTTTGACCAACTTGGTTACATCATAGCCATAATCGCGCGCGGTTTGTAAATAAGATTGGTAGGTAGTTGTATCTAATTGTGGGTTACGTGACAAAATCCATAAGTATTTGTGTGATGGGCCACCGACTAAAACCGTTTGATAATCCGGATCAATCCGAAGTACCCAATAGTCGCCTTTGGTAAAAGGAATCCAGCGTAGACCTTTTGGTAAGAAACTTACTTTAAGTTTGCTGTTACCTGCATTTTGAGGATATGCAACACCTTCCGAACGAATCATCTCGCCAGATTTGGTGCGACAGCTATTAATGACTGCAACAGTCTTATCTGCATTGAGTGCATAGGTTGCAGAAGTATCACTGGCACATTTGCGCTGGAAATAGACTGGCAAATGCGCGATCTCATACCATTTTCCGGTATATTTATTGATATCGATCTGCTCTACGGCTTTCGGTGCTTGCGTTTCAGCGTGCGCTGCAATGGCGCCAAAAATACTAGAACATACAACAGTTGAAATGGCTAATGTTTTACTCAAAGATTTCATGAAATTCACCTTATGTTTTTTCTATATTTTTAAAATACTGTATGTGTATGTGAATAAAGCGTGAAATGTACAACATCACTTATGTTTGTGGCATCACATTTTCATCATTTATGAGGTATTGTAACTAGCTTAAAGCATTTTAAACAACTGATAAATCTAAATTTTAAGATTTTAAAGATAAATCACCAAACAAACACTTCTGCTCGAGCTAATGAAAAACTATCTTCGCCAAAGCTTCCACATTTGTACTACACTCACAAAGAGATACTCAAGTTTTGAGTATTTGGATAAATCATAAGGACATATGCATACATTATGGATATTGATGATGAGCTAACGCTTAAAAAGATTCAGATTTTTTTAGCGTTTATGCGCTGTGGAAATTTAACAAAAACTGCAGCTGAAATGCAGATCAGCAATGTCAGTGTGCATAAGGCATTACACTCTTTGGAAAGTGCGCTACGTTGTCCTTTGTTTAAACATGAAGGCCGAAGCCTAATTCCTCTCAAAAGTGCTTATGTCTTGCAAGAAAATGCACAAAAACTAGTCCAAGACATGATCACGACTGTGAATAAAACCCGTGAAGCTGCTGGCTTTGCAGCGAAGGTTTTGCACCTCGGTTCGTTATATTCGCTCACCGTAAATACGATTCCAAATGTGATTAGTCGTCTGAAGCTGCGTCGAGGCGAACTCGATATTCAATTGCTCTTAAGTTCGAATCTAGATTTGGTTAAAAAGCTGAAATCGACTGAACTCGATGCAATTATCGTGGCCTTGAACGCCACCACAGACGATCCAGATTTTGAAAGTTTACCGATGTTTGAGGATAAAATTTTCTTAGCCGTCAATAAAAACTCAGCGCTTGCCAGCATGCATGAGGTGGATTTGGCTAGCTTAAAAGATGAAACCTTTTTAACTTTGTCAAAAGGATTTGCTACACGCAGTGACAGCGATGAAGTTTTCGAAAATGCAGGGATTGACCCTAAAGTGTTTTTGGAAGTGAGCGATATTTTTACTCTGATTAGTATGGTCAGTACCGGCGTTGGACTCGCCCTTTTACCTGGTCGAATCTCGACGATTCACGAAAGCTCAGTGAAACTTATTCCTTTAAAAGGTGCAAAACAGATTAAACAAGAAATTGGTTTGGTTTTTTTAAAAAGTAAGGAGCGTGATCCAAATCTGCTGGCTTTAATTGCAGAATGTCGCATGTTTGCAAAACAATACTTACATTCATAAATTGTCGGCAACTGGTCAATAAAAACCACTTGCCGAAGTTTCTTTTTAAGTGCATCAACCAAAAATTGCATTGACTGTCAGGAAAAAAACTGACGGACCGAGTAAGCATCCGAGTCCTGTATAAAAGGTTGCGACCAATGCGCCATATGGAACCAATCTGACATCTGTACCTGCCAAACCTGCTGCTGTACCACTGGTTGTTCCGGCCAAGCCACCAAATACCATTGCTGAACGTGGGCTTTTCAAATACATGAATTTTGCCAGTAACGGTGTCCCCACCATAAAAAACACCGATTTAATTAAGCCAATCGCAATTGAAAGCGCAATCACATCAGAGCTTGCCCCTATTGCAGTGCCCGTAATTGGCCCGACAATATAAGTCATCGCACCCGCACCGATCGTGGTCATTGAAACAGGATCTTTATAACCTAAACACCATGCCACAATTACACCAATTGCAAAAGGTACAACGCATCCAAGCATCAGTGCGATTAAACCGATCTTGCCGGCTTTTTTGACTTCTTTTACATCTACTTCAAACGCAGTTGAAGCAATAGCAAGATCACGAATCATGGCACCACCCAATAGTGCAAATCCTGAAAAAATTGCAATATCAGAAATACCTTTGGTGCCATGTGTATACACCCCAGCAAAATATGCGACCACCAACCCTAAAGTAATTGCAATCGCTGAACTTTGTAATTTACCTTTGGTCAGATATTTAGATAAAAGATGTGAGACAAACATCATCAAACCTGTGATCGCCAAGGCGGTCACTAGCGCATTCTTGGTGAGTACTGCAATTAATGTATCCATGTTGAAACTCCTTTTCTTTATTCAGTTCTTTTTATGCTGTTTTTTCGACTCTTTCGATTGTCCATTCATATGTTTCATAGTCGCCACTAATACGATTGAGATAGCGAATCACCAATACGGTTCCGACCAATGAAGCCACTGAAACAATAATCCCGAGCACACCGCCTGATAGTGCAGCCACCACATTTTGTCCCGCGGACATCGCCACAACAATCGGAATATACATACCAGACCAGTACAACACACCAAACTGTGTCACTTGAGGTAGATAGCCTTTTTTTGCCAACAATTCTTTCGTCAGAATAAGCAAAATCATTGAAATGGCTACACCACCGACATTGGCTTTTACTCCAAGTATCATTCCAAGCGTATTCCCCAGATAATCGCCGAGTAAGTGACAAATCGCTAAAATCGCTGTTCCATAAATAATCATTTTTAACGTCCTCTATCCATTGAGTTTCTTCATTTTTTGATAACTTCAAATGCATCCTTGCTGGATGTGCATCGCCGTCATCAGACTTTCCAACTGTGTATTCTGAAAGGACAACACGGTTCCTTCTTTGAACGTTTTTTTTGCCAAGCCAGTTAAGACATTTCCTGGCAATGCTTCAATGTGCAATCGGGCGCCTCGCTCCCATGCAGCGCGCACGGTATTGTCCCAACGAATCATCCGGCACATATTAAACACGATATCGTCTACGATCTGCCGATCCGTAGGCAATATTCTGGCGCTTGTACCACTTAAATATTTAATGCTGGGTTGTTGTGTACGAATTCCCTCCATCATCGTCGCCAGTTGCTGTGCCTGTTGTGTAAGTAATTCACAATGCGATGGCACACTGATTTCGACTTTTTTACATACAGCGCCATTTTGCTGTGCAAGTGAACCCACTGCTTGCATGGCGTTTATTTCACCCGAAATTACAATTTGGGTTTCGGTATTAATATTGGCAATATAAACTTCAGCGTGTGTTGATTTTACGGCGTTTACCCACATCTCGACACGCGCTTGATCTGCACCCAAAATGGCCGTCATACCATATCCAGAAGGATATGCTTCCTGCATGAGTTGTCCGCGCTTCGCAACCAGTTTTAATCCATCTTCAAATGTTATCACCTTGGCAGTCGTGGCTGCGGCCCAAGCTCCAATTGAAAGTCCAGCAACAAATTGGGGCTGGCCCGCATGTTCTTGTAAAAGTGCCGCACTCACCACGCCGGCAATATATAAACAAATCTGTACGGCATAGGTCGATTTCAGTGCATCTGGCTGATCAAGCAACAGCACATCTTGATCTAATACATCAGAAGCTTGCTGAATATAATGTTGCACAAGATGATGCTGAGGCAGGTCGTGCAACATATTCGGATGCTGCGCGCCTTGTCCCGGAAATACCCAAATTGTGCTCATATCGATTCTTCCTTACTACCAAGGGTTTTCAATCAATACCGCAGCATTCGATTGCTTGAGCAGTACTTTGCCAGTCGCCCTTGCCCATTCCTTTAAGGCAACGCCACCCCGCGGTGTTTGTAATTGCACATCTATTTTCAAAGCCAATTGATCTAAATGCTCTAGTAACCATGTTGCTTGTTTCTTACACATTGCTTCAGGTGTACGGATAATCAGATCAATATCACTTTGCGGCGTAACGGTTTTCAATCCGGTTGCCAGCTCAAAACCGACGCTCCCGGTATATCCCCAAGCCCAACCTGATTGGTGCATCAGGATATTTATTTGCTCAAGCCGATCTTTTAAATGTGGAAATAGATTTAAATCAACGTGTGCCAATTGTTCCGGTTGCACACATTTTGTAATTGCATTGTAATGCAAATGTGTAGCAAAGCGCTCCCCGCGTGATCTTCCTCGAATTCCAACGGGAATCATCTGATTGATCATCACATCACGTCGAACCACTACAGGATGGCCATGTGATACAGCCGCAATCACCCATTGAGGTATATCATGACCCAGCATTTGCCGTGTTATACCCCAGAGTAAATCATGTGGCTGTATCGAATTCATCATGACCACTGCGCCTTCATTAACTCACGAACACGCAAAGAGGCTTGACGATTTTGAGCTTGCAAGCGATGCGATAAATCACAGCGCCCCTGCTGCTGAATATCCTCAAAAGCTACTGCGATTGACTGAGTCACAGACGCTAAGTCATGTTGGGTTGGATCTTCAGCCGATTCCACCTCAATTAGACCCGATAATAATCCTAAAGAGGCATAGCTTTCGATATCATAAGCCATGGGTGGAATACGCTGAGCCAGATGCTCAAGTTCTTCAACCGTACGCAAGGTCACGCGCGCAGCAGATTCTTTGCCCATAGCATGTACCATAACGCCAGAATCTTTGAGCGCTAGTATCCGATTGGCCTGATAACCATGCGCCAAAAAAGCACCAGACATTGATTTACCTACTAGCAGGCTCACTACTGCATGTCCTGCAAGACGAGCACGTGCATAGCTGTCTACGGCTGCGGCCAAGGCCTGATGAATTCCTAAACTTTCTTCGCGTCTGCCATATGCTTGACTTGGTACATCCACCAAACAAAGAATGCCGCGCTTTTTAGATGCATCTTGATCTTGTTCGATCAGCTGGTTTACTGCATGGGCAAGTCCCCAACCTTCAAGTAGTCCCACCTCCCCATTACGCGCGCGTGGAAAACGATTTTGAGTGTCCGCCGTTATGCAAAATACCCGAACGATCTGGTTATTGATTTTGCCTTCGGCAATCTGCAACGATTCAATTCCGCTTTCGATTCGCTCAAAATTCTGGGTCAGTCGATCGAACCATACTTTCCCTCGAGTAGCCTGTTGGATTGCATTAACATCCATATTCATGCTTTTTCTCCCTGATATAATGCCTGTACTTCTGCCGGACTGATCTGCTGCGTGGTATCTAGGTGCTGAAGCTTTTCTAAGTAGTGTTCTGCTTGCATGCAACGAGGTCGTTGTGGTGATCCTTGCTGAATAAATTCGATGATCTGTGCCTTAATTTGCTCGCGGTTGTCATCGATATAGGCATCGATCAGGCCAGTTTTAAAGCGCTGTTCACCCCCACAGATACTCCAAATAAACGGACGATCTTTGGCGTTATACTCTTTTAAACCCGCTTCTTGCTCAATGACTTGCGGACCATTTAGTCCCAGGCGTCCTTCTTGTGTCATGATCAGGTAACTGCATAAACCTGCAGCAATTGACATACCACCAAAACAACCAACACTTCCGGCAATCACCCCGATGACAGGTTGATGCTGACGTAACGCAACGATTGCAGCCTGAATTTCTGCAATTGCTGCCAATCCAAGGTTGGCTTCTTGTAACCGAACACCTCCTGTTTCGAGCAATAAAATCGCGACGGTAGGAATGTGATTGCGGTTGTCTTCGACGGCAAGCTCTAAAGCGCCTGCAATTTTAGCGCCTCCAACTTCACCAAGACTTCCTCCCTGAAACACACCTTCAATTGAAATGACCACCGCTGGCCGGCCTTCAAGCGTCCCCTTGATCACTACAACGCCGTCATCGGCTTGCGGCACGATATTTTGTTTGATTAACCACGGCGACATGATACGTGCAAAAGGATCGAGCAGTTCTTTTTGAGATGTTGCATCGAGTAGGCTTTTGGCACGCTGGCGAGCATCAAGCTCAATAAAACTCTGTTTTTTCAGTAAATAATCGATATCAGCCATGTTGCACCTCTTCAAAAGCCTGCTCGAGTCTTAAACGGACAACGCCCGGTGTGGCACCAAAGTCATGGATTTCGATGTTGACTGCACATTGCTTCGACTCTGAAAAAATACGTTCAAATAAATTTTTCCAGCGCTGCTCACTACCATCGACTGAGGTGATCACCTGAATGGTGGTGACATTCGACGAATTCGGTTCCATCAAAATTTCAAGATCTCCCGATCCGACACACCCCACCAATGCGGATTTCGCTGCCGCCTCGCTGGCTGAAAATTCAAAATTTAATATTTCCATGCTTGTAATCCTTGCGTTTCATTCCAGTTAATCTGCTCGACTTGATCGAGAAACAACAGCGAAGCCAGTAAATCTGCGGCACCTCCTGCCGATGCGCGAATCATCATCAGCGCTTGTTCATAATCAAGCAGCGCACGGTATCCTTGTTGGCTCGAACAGCCACCTAATGCCAAAATATTTAGCGCGCCGGTTTGGACACAACTCAAACCATCCAGTCCTGCGCGATGAATTACACAGGTGTCGTCTAAGTGTGCCATCATGGCCAGTAAGGCATTAATCCGGGCTTTGTTTTCTTCAATGTGATGTGCCCGACTACGATGCAGCTCGGTCAATCCGTAGGTGGTGAGCACAGGAAATGCCTGTTGTGCCTGATGTTTTGCACCTTGAATGCCAAATTTTTTCTGGATCTTCTGACCATGACTCAACACAGCCTGAGCTGGCACAAAACGATCTGTTAAGCACGCAATCTGTGCTGCAATCTGGCAAAGATGCTCTACATCATGCGCATGCTGCTGCGACAGCTCCAGTGCGGCTGCGGTGACCATGAGGCCCATCGACCAAATTGCACCACGGTGCGTATTTACACCGTTTGTTATCTTGAGCATATGCTGCTCGCCATCACGTCCAAGCTGCCCTATCTCTTCGCGCAGTGCTTGTGAAACGTGACCATGCGCTTGTGCTGCTTCTGCCATGGCTTTAAACATCGGGTAAAGGCTATTTGCAGACTGCTCCATCAATTGAAGTGTCAAATCGTGATGAGCGCCACTACCGCGACGATCCACCAATGCTGGCTTAGGTGTCAGATTGACTTCATCGATTAGTGCTTGTACTGCTAGATTTGCAATTTGCTCTGCCCGTGTAAGTGCGGGTTTTGTATTTAATATGGCATTCATTACCAGCTCCTAAATTTCGCTGGGGGCTGATACAAACCATCTGACCAAGTCACCAAATCTGCAATATTCTTCGCGGCCAGCAATTCACGTGTCGCATCGGTACGCTTGATCCCTAGATCTTCTGGAAAAACGACCAGTCCTTCTGCACGAAGTTGCTGGGTCTTTTTGGGATCTTGCTGTAAGCCAATTTCGGTCACGCCAGCCACTGCTGCAATCATGGCACGACGCTCTTCCTGACTACGTGCCTTATATAAGTAGGCGATGCCTTCCTCGGTTAATAGATGCGTGACGTCATCACCATAAATCATGACAGGAGCCAGCGGCATACCGGCTTTTTTGGCCACCTCGACGGCATCAAGTGTGTTTACAAATGTAGGTTTTCCACCTTCTTGATAGGTCTCGACCATTTGAACCACCAGCTTTTTACCTCGCGCGAGGTAAGTATCGGTATCCGAATGACCTTGCTGGCGCATATCCAGCCATGCTGGTGTATCATGACGACGACCTCGCGGATCATGACCCATGTTGGGTGCACCACCAAAACCTGCTAAACGGCCTTTGGTTACGGTCGATGAATGGCCATCACCATCCACTTGTAAGGTTGCCCCTATAAATAGATCAACCGCATACTGCCCTGCCAGTTGGCACATCATCCGGTTAGAGCGTAGTGAGCCATCTCGACCGGTAAAAAATACGTCTGGACGCGCAGCTACATATTTTTCCATTCCCAATTCGGTACCGAAACAGTGCACACTTTCAACCCAACCAGTTTCAATGGCTGGAATAAGGGTTGGATGTGGATTCAATGTCCAGTTTCGGCAAATCTTGCCTTTGAGGCCCAAAGACTCGCCATAGGTAGGTAAAATCAATTCAATTGCAGCCGTATTAAATCCAATACCGTGATTCAATGACTGAACCTGATGCTTTTCATAAATTCCGCGGATGGCCATCATCGCCATCAGTACATGTACGGGTTTAATATGTTTGGGATCACGGGTAAATAGCGGTTCAATATAAAAAGGCTGATCAGCCACCACCACAAAATCTACCCAAGAGGCCGGAATATCCACGCGCGGTAAATCTTGTACATCATCGACCAGTTCATTGACCTGTACAATCACAATTCCATCACTAAATGCAGCAGGTTCAATTAATGCAGGTGAATCTTCGGTACTCGGTCCGGTATAAATATTGCCCTGACGATCCGCCATAAAGCCTGCCGACAGCACCACATTGGGAATTAGATCGACCAATAAACGCGAATAAAGCTCGATGTAGGTGTGAATGGCGCCGATCTCGAGTAGACCATCTTCAAGTAACTGGCTAATACGAAGGCTTTGTGTACCTGCAAAAGAAAAATCGAGCTTTCGTGCTATGCCTTTTTCAAATAAATCCAGATGCTCTGGACGTCCCACACTTGGCATGATCATATGTAGATCATGCAATACTTGTGGACTAGTTTGTGCAAGTGAACGAGATAAAAAATCGGCCTGTTTTTGATTATTACCTTCAAGCACCACTCGGTCGCCCGGTGTGATCAAGGTTTCAAGTACCTTAATGATATTTTGGGTTGGAATCACGACACCATCAGTATATTGCTGTGCCATTTCCAATTTGAGCTGTTTACTCTGACGACGCTTTGTCCATAGGCGTTCTTTATGCTGAACAGAACCTTCCATGTAATTTTCCTTAATGGTCATGTCTTGATCTGTTCTTATAAAATGCTTTTTTTGCGCTTGAATCAATCAAGCAAAATGTAAATTCATTAACCTAAAGTTAATGTTTTTTGCTCTTTTTTGAGTCTTTAGAATGTAATTGAGTAATCAAGTCAATGCTCATGATATGCCAGATTATTCGAGCTTGATTGAATTACGAAAGGACGATCAACTTGACTGGCAGTTTCATTTACACTATCAATGGGTTGATGGAACAGGAATAAACGTCAAATAATCGATTGATGTAAACTTATTATTCTGTTGATCTTTACAACAACAGTTCAAACAAATGTTGCATGATATGGTTGATTAAGAAAGATATAAAAGGGAAAAATGTCTCATGAAAATGATTAATGCCGATTTTTCCAAAAAGGTCATTATTAAACCAGATGATTACGCATGGCTTCCATCGCCAAATGGTGAAGTCGAACGTATGATGCTTGATCGAATTGGTGATGAAAAAGCACGTGCGACGAGTTTAGTTAAGTATGCGCCAAAAACGGTATTTCCAGAACATTCGCATCCATTGGGTGAAGAGCTATTTATCCTATCTGGCACATTTACCGAAAATGGAGAACAGCATTATCCAAGGGGTTGGTATATCCGTAATCCACATAATTCAAAGCATATTCCTTCTAGCAACGAAGGTGCGTTGATTTTTGTCAAACTGATGCAAATGGGCGAAAACGAAACCGAAAAACTGGTGATCGATACCAATAATCCCGACAATTGGATCGTTGTTGAAGGTCGCACGATTTGTCCACTTTTCAGTTCCTTGACAGAAAATACGTATTTAGAAAAACTTTCTGCACAAGATGTACTCCAGCAACAGTCTTTCAGTGGTCTAGAAATTTTGGTGATTCAAGGTGAACTGCTGAATGATGATGATCATTATCCGGAAGGAACTTGGATTCGATTTCCAGCCGACGCAACACATACACTTATCGCTTCAGACGCAGGTGCTGAGCTTTATATTAAATCTGGACACCTATAAAAAAACCTCGATTAATCAATTGGGAGAAATTAACCGAGGCAAACGAGAAATATTTAAAGCCCTAAATCTGACAATCCCGGATGATCATCTGGTCGGCGACCGAGCGGCCAGTGGAATTTACGTTCGCTCACTTGAATTGGCATATCATTGATACAAGCAAAACGACGATGCATCAAACCGTTTTCCTCAAATTCCCAATTTTCATTGCCATATGAACGAAACCAATTGCCAGAATCGTCGTGCCATTCATACGCATAGCGAACCGCAATACGGTTGTCGGTAAATGCCCATAGTTCTTTGATCAAACGATATTCAAGTTCCTTTTTCCATTTACGAGAAAGAAATGCTTTTGCCTCTTCTCGGTTTGTCGCAAACTCTGCACGATTACGCCATTTTGTGTCTAGGGTATATGCCAGTGATACTTTATCGGCATCTCGACTATTCCAGCCATCTTCTGCAAGCCGCACTTTTTCAATTGCCGTTTCACGTGTGAAAGGCGGCAGTGGTGGTCGATTCTGTTCTTGGGACACGAGAGATCCTCCAGAAAATTTAGATAAAAAATAATCCACTGTTTTAAGCTTTAGACCGATTGACTGGCCTGATTTAACAACAATTGCACGACATCTTTTGCGCTATCGGCAGAACTCATATCACCCATCACATGCGAGGTGGTAATTGCTCCTTCGATCAAGATAAGCAACTGCTTGGCCAAGACCATGGGTTGCTCAATATTCATTTGACTAGTGAGCTCAAAGATATAATCCAGAAGTTTCTGTTTATGCAGCTTTGCAATACACCGCACAGGGTCTTCCGGATCACCAGTTTCTCCAGCAGTATTAATAAATGCACAACCACGGAAACCCTCAGACTGAAACCAGTTTTTGAGTGTGCTAAACATATTTAAAATACGCTCAGCGGGAGTTTCCCCTTTGTCACATTCGGTTCGAAACCAATACATCCAGCGTTCATCACGCGCATTTAAGGCTGCCGCAGTTACGTCATCTTTGGTCGCGAAATAACGATAAATACTTTTTCTTGCCACGCCTGAGGTTTTAACCAAAAGGTCCATGCCCGTGGCATGAATACCCTTTTGATAAATCAGCTGCTCGGCAGTTTTCAGGATCTTCTCCCGGGTATTGGTGTTTTTTGTGTTCATAAAATCATGGTAGAACAATCGTTCTACCGGAGCAAGTTTTTTCTTTCAAATAAATTTAATCAAGATTTTGAAATTTATATGATTTATATCTGTAAGTATCTCTAATTGAAACCGCTGAGTTAGATGGTGAGTTGTTTTTGTATAAAGTTTCAATCCCGTATATGAAACTCCACTGAAACATACATCATATTGCGCTATGGTAAAATTTTGGCTATACCGAGCTACAAAATGTCTTTATTTCACATATTGTTAGCTTAAATTATTGTCAGTTTTAGATGACTATTATTTCCCAAATACAGGAGATCTCATGAGTAACGTAATTGATTTGTTGAATGATCATAAGAGTGAACGTAGTTTTACAGATGAGGCAATTGATGATGCAACTCTAGAACGGATCATTAGCACGGCTTATCGTGCACCAACATCAGTCAACTCACAGCAAGTTTCCATTGTGGTGATTCGCGATGAAGCAAGACGTGCTGAAATCTCTAAGATTGCAGGTGGGCAACCTTGGATTGCCCAAGCACCCGTGTTTCTGGTCTTTGTGCTAGATATGTATAAGAGTCATGTCGGATTGGAATTAATCGGAGATCAGCAAATTGCACATGAAAGCGTGGAAAGTGTTGTCGCTGGCGCGACTGATGTGGGAATTGCATTAGGCTCTGTGATGGCTGCTGCACGCTCGGAAGGCCTTGGAATTGTGCCTATTGGTGGGATTCGTCGTGATTCCGATGCCATGATCAAGCTGTTAAAGCTACCCAAATATACCTATCCTGTCGCGGGTGTAGTGATTGGTCATGTAGATGTTCCGTCACATCACAAACCACGTCTTCCATTAGAAACCTTCCGTCATGACGAAACCTATAAGACAGATGGTTTAGAAGAAAAAATCTCGAAGTACAACCAAGAAATAGTCGAGCATTGGAAAGATACTGGTCGTACCGATGGTGATACATGGAGCGCTAGTGTAAGTGGTTATTACAAGCACATTTATTTTCCCGATGTACTCCCTAACTTGATCAAGCAAGGATTTGGATTTAACAAATAAGCGAACCCGACTAAATTGCCAGCATGATGTGATATGATATGCTGGCGTTTACACAATTGAATTCATTCACCCCAAAAGCTTAAAAAGTAAAAATAGAATCGAAATCTTTTCTCAATAAAAAAAGGCATAGGTTTATAGCACTCTTATGTTTTTGGTCTTTATTTCACCATTCATTCCGGTATTCCTTTTTGTTAATTCTTCTCAATTTGTTAAGATGCTGACTGTAGATTTGCTAAAATTTGGCCAGTAAACAAGATATCAAGACAAATCTTATGCGCGTGGCTCAAAGGTTTTATCTGTATTTGGCTTTAACCTAATGATGGCATTCCTCAACCGATTTAAAAACCTGAAATAAAAGGCTTTACACAATTGAAATTAGACAGTTCAACACCTGACCTCTCCACACTAACACCGATGATGCAACAATACTTTAAGGTGAAGATGGAACATCAACATGCGCTGTTGTTTTATCGCATGGGTGACTTTTATGAACTCTTTTTTGAAGATGCGCGTAAAGCTGCAAAACTGCTCGGCATTACCCTGACCCATCGTGGAAAAAGCAACGGCGAACCAATTCCAATGGCGGGTGTGCCCTACCATGCTGCTGAAGGCTACTTGGCGCGGTTGGTTAAAGCTGGCCAAACGGTGGCAATCTGCGAACAAGTTGGTGAAGTCACAGGTAAAGGCCCGGTTGAACGAAAAGTAGTTCGTATCATCACACCAGGAACCATTACCGACGACGCATTGCTCGGAAGTTATCAATCTTCAAATCTGGTCTCGGTTTGCATTCATCAAAATAAGATCGGTTTGGCACTTCTGGACTTAAGTGCAGGGATTTTTAAGGTACAAGAACACGCGTTTCAAGCTGAACAACTGGCCATTGAGCTTGCTCGCTTGATGCCAAGTGAAATTGTAGTTGATGAGGATTTGGTCGATCAAAATATCCTTGAACAAATTAAAAAGCAAATTGAATGCCCAATCACCAAACGCCCAAATGTTGATTTCAATTTAAATAACGCCGAAAAAACCCTGTGCGATCAACTCTCTGTTGGCACGCTCGCTGGATTTGGACTCGATCATTTACCACTTGCAAAAGCATCAGCAGCAGCGCTGATTCATTATGCTAAAGAAACACAAAAAACGGCGTTGCCTCATATTCGTTCGATCCAGCTCGAACAAAGCACCGACTTTATTGCGCTAGATCCCATTACTCGCCGTAACCTAGAAATTGTCGATCCGTTGTTTGAACATGGGACATCACTTTTTCAGCTTATCAATGACTGTCAAACCGCAATGGGCGGACGTCTACTCAGCCGCACGCTCATGCAACCCATTCGTGATACTGCTATTCTTGATGCACGGCTCGACGCCATTCAACATCTGCTTCATGGCTATCATGAAACACCACTTCGACTGGTGCTTAAAGAAATTGGAGACATTGAACGCGTCCTTAGCCGTGTCGCGCTAGGCAGTGCCCGCCCACGCGATTTGGTGCAGTTACGCCAAGCCTGTGGTCAAATTCCTTTTCTAAGACATGCTTTACAGCCAGTTTTCCAACAACAAAAATCGGCATTGTTGCATGATCTTGACCAACAGTTAGGTGATTTCAAAGCACTGCATCAATTACTTAATGCCGCGATTGTAGAAAATCCGCCAGTCTTGTTGCGTGATGGAAATGTCATTGCAGAAGGTTACGACGCAGAACTCGATGAATTACGTCAAATTAGAGATCATGCTGGACAATTCCTGATTGATCTTGAAATTAAAGAACGTGAATTGAGCGGTATACCTACCCTTAAAATTGGCTACAACCGGGTAAGTGGTTACTATATTGAATTGACACGAGCGCAAGCAGAGCAAGCGCCAAGTCATTATATCCGTCGTCAGACTTTAAAAAATGCAGAGCGCTACATCACGCCTGAGCTAAAAAGTTTTGAAGATAAAGTGCTATCGAGTGAATCGCGTGCGCTGGCACGAGAAAAACTTTTATTCGAACAACTCCTTGAAACACTGCGTCAAAAGATTGCCAATTTACAGATGATGAGTGCCGCAATTGCGCAAATCGATGTGTTAAGCAATTTTGCCCATCAGGCACGTTTACTGAATTGGAACCGCCCAAGTTTTGGGCCGGAAACCGGCATTAAAATTACGGCTGGTCGCCATCCGGTGGTGGAAGCACTCAATAAGAGTCCATACACCCCTAACGATACCTTTTTAGATACGCAGCATCGTATGGCGATTATTACTGGCCCCAATATGGGCGGTAAATCCACATTTATGCGTCAGACGGCGTTGATTAGTTTACTAGCCTACTGTGGTAGTTTCGTGCCAGCACAGTCTGCAAAACTTGGCCCAATTGATCGTATTTTTACCCGAATTGGTTCAGCCGATGACTTATCGACAGGTAAATCTACTTTTATGGTTGAAATGACCGAAACATCGCAAATTTTGCATCATGCCACCCATCAATCTTTGGTACTTATGGATGAAGTTGGGCGTGGTACCAGTACCTATGATGGTCTATCCTTGGCTTGGGCATGTGTGCTCGATCTAACCAAACGCATTAAATGTTTATGTTTATTTGCAACGCATTATTTTGAACTCACCGAGCTAGGCCATGAACATGGTATTGATAACTATCATGTAACAGCAAAGGAAATTAATGGAAATCTGATTTTACTGCATAAGGTTCAGCACGGCCCAGCGAGTCAAAGTCATGGTCTACAAGTTGCAAAACTGGCGGGTATTCCTGCAAGTGTAATTAAAGAAGCACAAAAGCGCCTTAAAATTTTAGAAAAACAGCAGCTTGATCACGCACAAACAGCAGTTCAAACTGATTTATTTGCTGCGGTTGAACATACTGTGGCCGATGAACAGATGATCGAGGTTAAAAAACCATCTCCTGTGCTCGAACATCTTCAGCAGCTCGATGTGGATAGCTTAACACCTCGACAGGCTTTAGAAGCTCTCTATCATTTGAAAGAACAGTTAGATCACTCATCGTTATAATGTGAGCCAATCAGGGTGTCTGCTATGGATGCCCTTTTTTATCTCTGCTTGTAAAATGAGCCTATACAAATGTTAAAAAACGTGAGTGTATAAGCTCACAACCATACAAGTACGTCATAATCTGTTATAGTTATTTTGGCAATCAATTATAAAAGCGGCAACAATTCTAAAAATCATTAAGGTGAGACTATGCCAGCAATTCAGCTACTATACGTGAGCAAAACCAATAGTGAACATCATCAAATCAAAAATGACCTGATGGAAATTTTAACTGAGGCTGTTCAATACAATTCACGCAATGGTATTACGGGTGTGCTGTATTATGGTAATGGTTATTTTGTGCAGTGCCTTGAAGGCGAAGAAAAGACGGTACATGATATTTTCTATACCAAAATTATCAAAGATCCACGTCATCAAAACTGTGAAATTTTAGCGTCGAAATATATCGATCATTCACTATTTCAACGCTGGAGCATGAAATTTGCGCCGATTAATAAAAAAATGAAGGCCTTTTTTGAACAGCACCATATTGATGAGTTTAATCCTTACCTTTTAACACATCACACCACAGAACCTTTCATTCAGTTATTATCTGAAGAACTTCATCAGGATATCCAGCATTATCCACAGCATGGCTATTCAGATTAAGTTTGCTATAGGTAACTCTAAACTGAGGCTAAAAAACAAATCAGGATAAACAACTGACCGACAAAGCTTGATTAAGAATCGATATCATTTAAATACTTGTTTTTACAAATATAAATAGGAGTAAAGCTAATAAAAAGTGTGCAACAAAACAAGCAATAAAAGATTATAAATCAGTTATTTAAATCCATTTCACGGATTTAAATAACAAATATCAATAAAAGGAATTGTTCGATTGCTAGTTTTTTGCCTAAAATAGGCAAGTTTTAATGAAAACCATATTTTAGGTAGCTGTCGCCATGACCTTTGTTGTCACTGAAAACTGTATTAAATGTAAATATCAAGATTGCGTAGAAGTCTGCCCAGTTGACTGTTTCTATGAAGGTCCAAACTTTCTTGTCATCAATCCAGATGAGTGTATCGACTGTGCGCTTTGCGAGCCAGAATGTCCTGCAAACGCTATTTTCTCTGAAGATGAATTACCTGAAGGTCAGGAAGTCTTTATTGAACTTAATGCAGAATTAGCACAAAAATGGCCAAATATCACCCAAATTGGTGACCAGCCTGCAGATCGCGAAGAATGGAATGGCAAAGCAGATAAGCTTCAATATCTAGAGAAGTAATCAATTAAGGATCAGCACTGTCTGATCCTTTTTTATACCTCAAATCAACATTTGATTGCAAAAATTTCATAATTCTAAGACCATTTTAGATTAAAATAGCGACTTTAAAATAAGTTGTTGATTTTGTTATGTCTAAGGTTTTGAAAGGTTTGTTTGCATTCAGCCTGATTCCGGTCATGATGGTTGGTTGTACCACAACCTCTCAAAAAAAAGCGACAATTCATGACATTCCTCGTGGTCATCGTATACACATTCCTCAAGAAACAATTTCAATTGAACGCCCTGTTCGTCCTAAAATAACCCCAAGTTCATACTTATACTGGCTTGAAAACCCGACAAATCGTGCGCAAGTTCAAGATTATCAGGCGTTTTTAACTCGCAACGATGTTGCCAATATTGTGCCAAATTATGAATTACTCCGTACAGCACGTGACTGGCAAAAATGCGGTCGCTCAGAATATGCCGTACCTAATCGTGAATTATGGAATAACGCCCTTCCTACACTTCGGGTCTTGAAATATCTGGTGGCTGCCAAAATTTTGACAGACTTTGAAGTCACTTCGGTTTACCGCGATTTACCACTTAATCAGTGTGCAGGTGGCGCAAATTCCTCTCGCCATCTATTCAATTCAGCAATTGATTTTAGAATTGGGCCGGAAATTCCTCAGCCGCAAGATTATGCTTTTATCGAAAATACCAAATTTAAACTCTGTCAATTTTGGTCACAACACGGGCAAAGCTTGAATATGGGGCTAGGCTTGTACAGTACTGGACAAATTCATATCGATACGCAAGGCTATCGTACATGGGGGCCTGATCACAGCAGAAACAGTTCGATGTGCAATTTTTAATTGATTGATACGAGTGGCACCCAATAGAGATCGATTTGATCTCTTTTTTTATTTTATTTTTTGATTTCCTTGCCAAATCTCATAGAATTGTCAGGTTTTTAAATACACTTCCCTCTCTTAGGACTAAAGGTATACTTGCAATGCAACAGCAGTGGAACGACATTGATCACTATATTGAATCAAAATTAATTCCAGAAGATGCAAATCTTAAATTTGCCCTGAACAATACCTCAGCTCAGGGTTTTCCAGATCACTTGGCTGTTGCTCCCAATCAAGGCATGTTATTGCAAATGCTCATTCAGATGAATAAATGCAAACGCGTTTTGGAACTTGGCACATTTGCAGCGTATAGTACTTTATGGTTGGCACGGGTGCTTCCAGAAGACGGTTATCTCATGACCATTGAAGGGCGAGATAATCACGCTGCGCTAGCACAGCAAAATATTGATCAGGCGAATCTAGCCGTACCAATTGAGTTAAAGGTGGGCCGTGCAGCAGAAATTTTAGCGGCAATAGACGCCAGCACTTTCGAACCTTTCGATTTTATTTTTATAGATGCAGATAAACAAAGTTATCCTGAATATTTAGAGTTAAGCCTTAACTTATCGCATTCTGGTACAGTCATTGTTTTAGACAATGTGATTCGCGCTGGCGCACTTATCGATGCTGAAAACCAGCGTCCAAGTATAGAAGGTATCCGCTCTACTTTTGAACTCATGCAGAATCATCCGCGACTTTTGTCGTCTACAGCGCTTCAAACTGTGGGTTCGAAAGGACATGATGGTTTTGCAATCGCGATTGTCAAATAGCGATCAAAAAACAGACTTGAATATTTTTTGCATTTAAATCAAATATTTAAATACAATATTTATGTTTTTCCATATAGTTATCCACAGCATTTGCGGATAACTATTGTTACATTATTTGGCAACCAGCAACGGCACACTTGCATTTCTGAAAATTGAAGTGGCAATACTTCCCAAAAAGAACTGATGTAATTTACTGTGACTAAATGCACCCAGTACAATCATCTGAATACCAAGCTCTTGCTGATACTCAAGAATATTTTCAGCCACATCGCCATAACGATACACGGTTACCACATCAAGACCTGCTGTTCGAAGGTACTCTTCGGGGTCTTTGAGTACTTCGGGATGATCCCCTACATACAATAAATGGCATTGTAAAGTTTTGAGTAAATCACTTTGGGAGATTCGTTGCATGATATTTAAGCATGTTGGTGAATACTCGTAGGCAAAGATAAACCGAGTCGGAATTTTAAAGTTCTCACCCACCGTCATTACGGTACAGTTCGCTCCACGAATAAAATTCTCTACATTACTTCCTATAGGCTTATTTTTTTCAGCGGCACGCTCACCCACTTTACCAATCACGACAAAGTCTGTTTCTCTGAGCACACTAAAACTTTGCTCTAAGAAATCACCTTTCTCCTGAATCTTTGTACTTTCCAACCCATACTTATCTAGAATCATTTCCGAGATATGTTTGAGTAGGTTATTACTATAATCGATTGCTAATTCACTTTGTTTTTGTTCAAGCTCTGCAAGCTCTTTGAGCAACATCGCGTTACTTTCAAATCCGATGACGCCACTAATTTCACCTAAATGGTAGCTTGCAGGATAATAATCTAATACTTGTAAAAGCACCAATTCCCGTTTGGTTTCTCTTGCTACCCACGCAGCTGCTTCTGCAATTGCATTGATACAAGGTGAAGAATCAATACATGCGATTACGCGACTCATACTTGCCTCTCTTCTTTAAGGTCTTTGTGCCTAGAGATTTTTTGACATGTTTTTAACTTATCATATTTATTTCAGAATAGGATTTATTTCAGTTATTTTTTTAGATGTCTAGAATATATAATCCTTTTAATATTACTTTAAGCCCATCAAGGTATGTTTGTGATAAGATTCACATAATTTAACTAAAATATAGAAAAGCTATCAAAAATAAGAATTTAAGCAGAATTTACAATCATAAAATAGCCGACATTTTTAATTTATTTATTGAGATTTATCACTTTTTTCATTAAAAAGGTTATGCAAATTATTCTTATGCTAAATAAAAAAGAGGGTTATCATGTTTTCATTATTTACCGGGAAACTTAGCAGTGTTTTAACAACTGTATTTCAAGGACTGACTCAAGCTGTGGGCAAAATTGTTGATGCTGTTGTAACAGCAGCTGAAACAATTACTGATGTTGTGGTCGACTCAGTCGTTACACCTGTGGTTGACGTTTTAGACCATGTTCCTGTTTTGGGTGATGTTGTAGGTTCAGTCACTGGCCTTGTTACATCTACAACTGATAATTTATTCGATACACTTCATAATACCGCTGCAAACATTACTTCTGGCGATCTTGCTGAAACTGTTGGCGATCTTGTCACAGACACCACTGGTTTAGTAACTAACTTAGTGACTGACACAGCTTCTACACTTGATTCAATTTCAACAACACTGGTCGATGCTGCTCAAGACATTCCTGTAGTCGGTGAAGTGGTTGAATCTGTTTCTCATCTTGTGACTTCAACTTTAGAAAATGTTTCTACAACTGCTGAAAATCTGTATGGCAACCTTGTTGAAGGTGATTTACTGGGTGCTGTAACCGATTTACTTTCTGATACAACGTCTGTAGCGGGTAATCTGGTAACTGACGTATCTACAACTGTAGGTGATGTTCTTGACAGCACTGACGTTGTTACAAACTACGTGACTCAAGTGCCTGTACTTGGTGGTGTAATTGCGGGTGTTCTAGATTCTGTAGACAACGTTGTAGATACCGTTGGTGACGTGGGCCAGTATGTTGCTGACGTTGATCCAGTTCAATTGGTCAGCGATCTTCTTAATGCACCAGCGGAAACACTAGGCACAGTTGTTGTTGATGTTGCGGGTGTTGTTGCCGATCTTGCTGACGACCTTAACCCATTGGTTGCTTCTACTGCTTCAACACCAGTATTGGGTGCAGTAGTTGAAACTGTAACTGATGCAGTAGATTTAGTTTCAGGTACAGTTGCATCTGTAGGCACAGGCTTACAAGGCTTTAATGCACTTGACGAATTGATTAACAGCACTCTTTCTCCTGTTTAATAACTTAAATTTTACATGAGAAAAAAAGGCCCTAGTTCATAGGGTCTTTTTTATTGTCGTAATCGAATAAATCGAGCAGGATTTCCTGCAACAACATGCTGCGAGTCGATATTTTTAGTCACCATACTGTTCATACCTACAACTGCATGCGCACCAATTGTCACGCCATCTTTCACCCCTACATGCGCTCCAAGCCAGACATCCTTTTCAATACAAATGCCCTGTGATCTTACTGGCTGTTGATAAATGGGTTGATCAAAACTCATACCATGATCAAAGGCATATAAATGACAATACGCCGCAAGACGCACTTGATCACCCAAGGTAATGCCGACCCGTCCACCATCTAATATGCAATGATGGTTAATGGCAACTTCAGATCCAATATGCAATGGACCATGCAATACACAATCGGCTGCAATAAAACTGTTATCGCCGATGATAATTTTTCGGCCCGGCTCGGCAAAAATATGTGCAAGTGGCGATATAAAGCAGTTTTGACCAATTTCAACCGTTTCCATATCCATCAGATAAGCCTGATAGTCACGTTGCCATTCATCAGCCCATTCCCGATGTTTGGGTTTTAAAGTCCAGTACAGCCATGGCATGTAATTCAAACGATGTTTGTGCTGCTCTCGATATTTGAGTAAAGGATCATTGTTCATCTTGCGGTTGTATTCTCTTTAATTTCTCTCGCCCCCGAGTGACATGATTAATCTTGAGCGATAATGGCTCAATCTGATCAATTTCGATATCAGCCTCTACGATTACACCCTCAGCTGTAAAGTTGCTGGTATACACGGTTTGATGTTGTTTTAGTTCATATTCAAGAATCGACCATTCATTGAAATGGCAATTAAAGTGAATAGATTCTTTATGGATAAGCGGTTTTTTCTCTGCACGTGACAGGCATTGCCCCGCACAGCCACCATAAGCACGTACCAACCCACCTGTACCGAGCTTGATGCCACCAAACCAACGGTTGACGATTACCAGAATATTCGTCAGCTCATTTCCTTCAATTGTCGCCAGAATCGGACGACCTGCCGTACCGGAAGGTTCTCCGTCATCATTAAAACGTAATTGATTACCGATCTTCCATGCCCAGCATTGATGTGCCGTCGAGTGATCGTAATATTGATCCAAATATGCTTTGATCTGATGCTCGGTCTCTACAGGAATAGCGATTGCCTGAAAGCGACTTTTTTTTATTTCCTCTTCATATGAAACAACTTCGCTAATCGTAAACGCCATATTACCCATCACACACTGTACAAGACCGAAATTATACGCAATTTCTAGATATAATTTCGATAGAAAAAAGCCCCGATCAGTGTCGGGGCTTTTTTACTTAACGCTCTCGCAGCGCTTCTTTCGCTTTGTTAAATGGTTTTAACAAGTAGTCCATAATGGTTTTTTGTCCGGTTTTGATATCAACCGTGGCCACCATACCTGGCGTAATTCCAAATGCCTTACCAGATTTATTGTAAAGTTTATCGGAATCGGTACGAATATAAACACGATAGTAAAACTGATCCTGCTTGACTTCATCACGAATCGTATCTGGTGAAATAAACGTCACCTTGCCTTGCATACCACCGTAAATCGAATAGTCATAAGCGGTAATTTTAACCAATGCTTCTTGCCCCGGACGAATAAAAGCGATATCACGCGGTAAGATACGCGCTTCAATTAGTAATTTTTCATCCAATGGCACAATGGTCATTAGTTTACCGTTTTGAGGGATGACACCGCCCAAAGTGGTCACTGAAATTTCTTTGACTACACCGCGAACCGGTGCTTTAAATACGGTACGAGATAAAGTATCTGTACGCCCTTTAATCACCTGTTGCTGGGTTTGAACATCGGTATTTGATTTTGAAAGCTCTTCACGTGCCTTTACATAATAACTGCTACGCGCATCATTGATTTTATTTTGTAAATCATTTGCTTCACGCTTTAAACGCAGCACCTCAACCTCACTGGCTGCACCTTTAGCCACTAATGGCTCGGTCATCACCAGTTCTTGTTGAACTAAACGCAAGGCTTGTTGCAAACCCGAAACCGTTTCTTCTAAATTCGAACGACGCGAGTTATAAAGTGCAGTTTCCTCTTGTACCAGTTTTGGCTCCTTTAGCACCTGCTCAGGAAAAGATAACGGTGTTCCATTCACCTCAGCACGCAAACGTGCCGAAGTGGCTTGAGCGGCAACCAAAAGTGATTGCGACTCGCCAACATTGGATTCAAAACGTGTTGGATCTAGGAGTGCAAGTATCTGACCTTTCTCAACAATATCGCCTTCTTTGACATCCAACTTCGTCAAGATACCACCGTCTAGAGATTGAATGACTTGCTCTTTCGATGACGGAATAACTTTTCCTGTACCCGTTGATACTTCTTCAAGCTTAAACAACCACGCCCAGACAATTAGAATCAGTAAGGCAATCCCCACAATCCAGATAACGAAGCTGGCACGAGGTAAAGGTGGCTCTTTATATGAAACATTTAATGAGCGGGATTTTGTTTGTTGTTGATCGCTCATGATTTAATCCCCTGTGCTGGCGCAACTGCTTTAGCCTGAGTTGATTGATTTAAGATTTGATCACGTGGACCATCCATCACGATCTTGCCGTCGTTAATCACAATAATTCGGTCAACAAGTTCAAGTACTGCTCTACGGTGAGTTGCCACCACCAATGTACGATGCGACAACCATACTTTTAGATGATCGATAAGTTGTTTTTCTGACACATCATCAATGGCAGCCGTTGGCTCGTCGAGTAGTAAAATGTTGGGTTGACGAATGAGCAAACGTGAAAGTAACAATGCCTGACGCTGACCACCCGAAAAACCAATTCCACCCTCTAAGATAAGATGATCGAGACCTTCTTTTTTCTCTTCTACAAAGGCCAAAGCACCTGTTACGCGTAATGCCTTGATGATATCTTCATCGTTGGCCAAAGGAGCACCTAGCGTCAAGTTTTCACGTATCGTGCCATAAAACAAGTTGGCATTTTGGTTTAAAAGCCCCATATCACGACGTACATCTGCCGGATCAATCATTGAAAGTTCAAGATCATCTAAGGTAATTTTTCCATTGACCGGAAATTGCATACCAGACAAAAGCTGTAGCAAGGTCGATTTACCTGCGCCATTACGTCCTAAAATGGCAACTTTTTCACCTGCCTTAATTTTTAGTCTTGAAATAGTGAGGTTTGGTTTATTGTCTTCTGGATCATACTGAAACACCACGTTGCTCAACTCGTAATCGCCATGAATCACTGGCTTATGCACCAAATGAGCACGATCTGGCTGATCTACGGATTTTTTCATGAGTTCATCAAGGCTGCTTTTGGCTACTTTGGCTTGCTGTAAACGACCTAAAACCCCTGTAATATTCGAAATAGGCCCCAGCATACGCGAAGATAGAATCGAACACGCAACTAGCGCACCTGTGGTCATATCACCATCCATGACCGCAAAACAACCCACCAAAATCACCAAGGCGTAAGTCAGCCCTTGTAGCTTTTGTGTCCAAGCAGATAGCACACCTACAATTTTACGCTGCTGCATACTGTAATCTGCAGACAATTCGTTCATGTGGTTCCACTGATTTTGAAAGCGCGATTCTGCACGGAGCAGTTTGATATCTTCAATGCCTTGTACGGCTTCAACCAAAATAGCATTACGAATCGCAGATTCTCGCATACCTTCTTTAGCCAGTTTAGCGAGCTGCTTTTGTGCCAAAATACCCGGCAAAATCATGAGCGGCACAATAACCACAACCACCCAAAATACATGACCGCCAATGATCCACATGATCACCAAAAACAGAATAAAAAACGGTAAATCAGCAATCGCTGTAATGGTCGTCGATGTCACTAGCTCTCGAACACCTTCTAATTCACGAATTTGCGAAATAAAGGTGCCTGTCGATTTAGAGCGTTCATTATTTTTAATACGGAGTGCATGACCAAATACACGATCAGAAATTTTAAGATCTGCACGCTTTCCAATAATATCCGACAAGTAGATACGACTGACGCGTAAGATAAACTCAAAGATTGCAGCAATAAATACACCGCCAGCCAGCACCCAAAGTGTTGGGATCGACTGGGAAGGCACAACGCGATCGTACACCTGCATCGAAAATACAACCGTTGCAAGCGCCAAAATATTTGCAATTAAGGATGCAAACATAATGTCGATATAGCGCTTCCAGTCTTTGAGTACAATTGACCAGAACCAGCTCGCCTCATAAGGTTTAATGTATTCATCAACACGCGCATCGGCAATCGATGCTTCTGGTCGTAATATATAGATATTTTTGACCAGTCCTTTTAGGCTTTCTATTGCAAAACTTTGTGATAAACCATGATCACCACTGAGCTGAATGCTCACATTACCCTGCGCATCCGCTTTATCAATTACACCAATCTGGCCATCTTTAAACTCGGCAATCACGGGTAAACGCCATGGATTGATCAAGTCTAAATCAAACTTGGCAACACGTAAGCTCAACCCCATTTGTCTGCACATCAACGACAATACTTCTTCAGGATTGTGGTTTTGATTCCAATCGAGTTGCAACCGAATACGTTCTTCAGAAGATTCAATTCGATAATGACGTGCAATGGTCAGGACAGCCTGCAACCATGGTTGATATTGAAATGTTTTTGTCATGGTTGCACCTCAAAGCCCTGGATTGAAATATTATTGAGGCCGTAGGCATCTCGTGTTTTTCCAGTGGTCGAAATATATTGAACAAGACTTGAATAAATGTCGTAACGTGCATTCTCAAGCTCGTTGGCAGACGAGTGAATCGCTTGTTCAGCATTTAATAGATCAAGCGCAGATCGTGTGCCGAGCTTGTATTGTTCTTGGTAAAGTTCTCGTGTTTTCACCGACGTAATTTGACGGGCGCGTAACACTTTAATTTGCTCTTGCTTATTTTCGATATTTTCACGTGTAATTTTGACATTATCCATGACATCTAAATAAACGGAATTAACTTTAGATTTTGCGGCTTCTTCGGCAAAACCCGCAGAGCGAATTTGAGCTGAAATTGCGCCACCCTGATACAGTTTAGTATTGGCCTCTAAAGCAACCGAACTGTAAAATCCGTCATCTTTATTGTTATTTGGATTGGTGCCATTGACTGCCTGACTCACCGAACCCACCAAAGAAAGCGTAGGATAACGACTTAAATCTGTTCTTTTTTTATCTGCCTTGGCCACTTCCACTTCGGCCTGTGCGGCCAACATATTTGGAATCACATTAAAATCTGGCTCTTTATATAAATCTGACACTTCAACCAGATTTTCTGGAATCGTCCATGATTTGCCCATTGAGTCAAAACCAAGTAAAACAGTCAGTCGTTGCTGATTTTGACGCAATAACGAACGCTGCGCGATCAGCGCCGATTGAGCCGATTCAACATAAGAGCGTGCCTGAACCGGATCTGCCTGACTACTGATCCCCGCTTGCGCTCTTAACTCGGTGATTCCCAAGATGCGCTGTAAACCTTTTACTTGCTGCTCTGCAATTGCTACCAGTTTTTTATAGCGTTCAATATTGACAATAGTAGCAGCTGTTTCAGTTGCAATTGAATCAATACTGACTAACACATTGGCTTGTTGTAGCTGCAAACGTGCTTCTTGCGAGGTCACATTGGATTTAACCTGACCAAAGTCATAAAGCAATTGTGAAGCACTAATCGTAAACATTTGACGACCGCGCTGTTCAGACGATGCCAGATTACCACCAGTCGAAATACCACCACTGATTTGTGGATAATACTGCGATTTTGCTACATCAATATTTGAGTTTTGCGCCGCCATCGTTGAAATGGCCTGACCAATTGAAGGGTTTCGCTTTACGGCAATCTGGACTGCATCGACCAAATTAATTTCACTGAGCCTCGACTCGACTGGACCGGTGTTTGCATCAGGTGCGACCGCGCCATAGGTCACTTGCGGCAATCCCTGCACAATAATCGGATCTAACTTTACAGTTTGAAACTTTTGTATTTGAACTGTCTTGTAATCATCGTTTGGTTTAGATTTAAATAATCCGCTGATCTTGTCTTTTAAATGAAAACCAGATGTATCGGAAGGCGTTGCGAATACCGAAGAGGTCACCATCGAAATCGAACTGCATAGCAGTAAGACTCTCAATGTTGTGACCTTTTTCCCCGCTTCACTCATATGAGAAATTGATATTGGTCGATGCATAGTAAATATTTTTATGGTTAAACGGCAGTAAAATTTTCACATATTTTTATCACAAAAAATTGCATTATGCTAAATAAATCACATGTTTTAGATACATTTTTTCTTATTATGAAAAAATCCGGTAGCACTAGGTAACAATTGTATCGTTACTTAATTCTACCGGATTGAATTAAACCGATTACTTTAATTCATAGGCGAAATTAGACCGTAAAATCATCACCCAAATAAACTTTGCGCACCTGTTCATTTTCTAGAATTTCTTGTGGTGTACCCTCGGCAATAACCGCGCCCTCACTAACAATATATGCATGTTCACAAATAGCCAGTGTTTCACGTACGTTATGATCCGTAATCAACACACCAATGCCTCGATCTTTTAAGTTACGAATAATATCTTTGATGTCTCCAACAGAAATTGGATCGACACCTGCAAACGGTTCATCGAGGAGCATAAATTTTGGATCGGCTGCTAAGGCACGCGCGATCTCGGCACGGCGACGTTCACCACCCGACACACTCATGCCCAAAGAATCTTTGATGTGGGTAATCTTGAAATCATTTAACAGCTCTTGAAGTCGTTGCTGACGCTGTTGTTTATTCAAATCTTTGCGTGTTTCCAAAATTGCCATAATATTTTCAGAAATGGTCAGTTTTCTGAAAATCGAAGCTTCTTGTGGCAAATACCCAATCCCTTTACGCGCACGCTCATGCATTGCAAGATCTGACAGGTCAAGATCATCGAGATGGATTTCACCTTTATCCATGCGAACCAAGCCCACCACCATATAGAAACTTGTGGTTTTACCGGCACCGTTTGGCCCCAGCAAACCGACAATTTGCCCGCTTTCCATCGTAAAGGACACATCCTTGACCACCCAGCGTTTACTGTAATTCTTTGCAAGGTGCTTGATACACAAAGTTTGTGGTTTATCCAAAGCTTGCTCCATTAGTCACGTGCCCCCGGGAAACTTTTAGAGGCAGATGGTGGAATCACTAACTGCACACGATTCGAGCCTGAACCTTGGGCCTCGATATCACCTTTGTTCATACTGTAGCGAAGCGTATTACCACGGACACTGGCACCATCCTGATTCAGATAGGCATTACCCGTTAAAGTAATAATGCCGGTTTCAGCATTATAGACAATCTTTTGTGCTTCGCCGCGCGCAATTCCTTTTTGAGCACTGATCTGCTGTTGAAATTTTGCTGGGCGACCTGTTGCATTTACAGTTTGTAGCTGACGCTGTGAATTTAGCTGACCCACAATCGAATCTGCCTGTAGCTTCATAGTGCCCTGTTCAATCATCACATTGCCCGTATAGGTCGTGACACCTGTTTTTTCGTTATAGGTAGCTCGATCTGCAACCAATGAAATAGGCTGATTACGATCTGATGGTAAAGCAAATACGCTACTACAAGAGATCCCCAATACGGCAACAGACACACCTTTTTTAAGGAAAGCTGAAGAGCAAAAAAAGTTAAGAATTTGGCGCATACTTTCCTCGAATATTAAAAAACTCGTACTGACCCGTGTTTAAATTTGCTTTTAATCCATTGCTGATAAAAGACGATTGCGGTGAGTCAACATTCACTTGATGTGAGGTCTCAATCAGTTTTGTATCTGGATAAGTGGTTAACTCATCGGTTTTAAATTCAATTTTACCTTGGTCAGATAACTTTGTGGCGACAACCTGATCTGACAGCACCACTTTTGCATTGTCATTGTAGCCGTGTGCATATTTTGAAAAAAAGGTGGAGTCGACGCTACCGTTTTTGTAGGTCGAAGCATTCAGATTTTCAAGTTTTGAGGTCTGGTTTTGCATGTTCTGCTCTAACCGATCCACTTTGGCACGAATGTAAAGATGACCCTGGTCGTCGGTTTGAGTGAGATAAACACCTTCCGCAGAATAAGTCATATTTCTTGCCGAATCGACATCCAGTTTTTTTGCTTTGCCACTGTAATAGTAATAGCCACCACTTACAGACGCGATGACAACAGCAGCAATATAAAGCGCTTTAGTATCCATGAACGGTGTGTCTGACCTGTATCACTCTATAAGAATATTAATGGGGTACACTGAGATATTTTGCAAGAAGTTCTTCGTAAACTCCTTTTGCATTCAGTAACATATCACAAACTTCACGTACTGCACCACGCCCGCCCATCGCCTGAGTAACCAAATGCGCACGACGTCTTACCTCGACGTGACCATTGGGCACGGTCACACACATCCCTGCAATGGAAAAAGCCGACAAATCAGGCCAGTCGTCACCCATGTATAAACAATCTTCTGGTAACAATTCAAACTGCGCACATGCTTCTTTGAGCGCAACACCCTTATCTTCACGTCCTTGAAAAACCAGATCAACACCAAGATCAGACATGCGTTTTTCAACAATATGACTTTTACGACCAGTAATAATGATCACCTTTAAGCCTGCCTGCTGGACTAATTTCATGCCCAGACCATCACGGATATCAAAGGATTTAATTTCATCGCCTGTATTGGTGAGCGTAACAAAACCGTCGCTTAAAATACCATCTACATCAAGCACCAATGCTTGAATATGTCGTGCTTGCTCAAGTAATGCAAAAGAAGCCATGTTTAATTTACCCCTGCTTGAATCAGGTCATGCATGCTGATAACCCCAATGACTTTATTTTGATCATCGACCACCACAAATTGACTGATTTTTCGTTCATTTAACTGCTGTAATGCTTCAACTGCTCTTGCTTCTTGTGAAATTGTGGCCGGATGTGTAATCATCACATCTTGAACAGGCAAATTCACATCAAAGCCTTGTTGTTTATCAATTAAACGGCGCAAATCGCCGTCAGTAAAGATGCCCATTAAGCGATCCTGCTCATCTACAACGGTTGTGAGCCCCAAGCGCTTATTGGAAATTTCGTAAAGCACCTGATTCATTGGTGTGTTGGGTGACACTTTTGGAAGCTCATCTGCGGTGTGCATTAAGTGCTTTACATGCAACAGCAAACGCTTGCCTAATGCACCAGCCGGATGCGAACGTGCAAAATCATCTGCGGTAAAACCGCGCGCTTCAAGCAATGCAACAGCGAGCGCATCGCCAAGTACCAGTGTTGCCGTAGTGCTTGAGGTCGGTGCTAAACCTAGCGGACATGCCTCATCCGATTCGCCTAAAGTCAAAGCAACATCGGCATTTTGCGGCATTGGTCCTTTATCATCACGACTCATGGTAATCAACGGCACTTCAAGATGCTTAATCAGTGGCATCAGCATCATAATTTCGTCACTTTTACCTGAATTCGAAATCGCAATCAGCACATCGCCACGTACCAGCATTCCTAAATCACCATGCCCCGCTTCACCTGGATGCATAAAAAATGATGGCGTTCCTGTTGAGGCAAATGTTGCTGCCATTTTACGACCAATATGTCCCGACTTTCCCATCCCCGTAATCACAACACGGCCTTTACACTGCAAGATAATTTCACAGGCCTGATTGAATCGCGTATCGATTTGTTTGGCCAACACATCAAGTGCATGCTGTTCAATAGCGATCGTTTCGAATGCGATTTTTTTAAAATCGGTGGTCATGGTCATAAAAATAGCTCGAATAACTTCAACTTAAGTGCAAATTGCAGCTTAGTCTTTGACGCAAAAAATTTGCGTTATTCTAACATAGCTCTGATCAAGACACGTTTTTAAATGTACAAGTTTTCACAAGCTTAGAAATTTGAGTGATAAAACTTTGTTAAAAATCTTGCTTACGTTATGATGTAACACTGTTTTTGGTGAGTTTTGAAGACCTTTATGCAACCATTTGTTTTATACAACTCAGAGCAACGTAAGAAAGTTGAATTTGTTCCGCGCAGACCCGGTCAGATTGACATGTATGTCTGTGGTATGACGGTCTATGATTATTGTCATATTGGGCATGCTCGAGTAATGGTTGCATTTGATTACATTATCCGTTTTTTACGTAGTCAGGGCTGGAACGTTCGTTATATCCGCAACATTACCGATATTGATGACAAAATCATCAAACGTGCGAATGAAAATAATGAATCAATTCAAGAATTAACTGCCCGTTTCATCGACGCAATGAATCAAGATGCAGCGCAACTGGGCTGTGCCGAACCGGATGAGTCACCCAAAGCGACCGAATATATCGATCAAATGCAGGCCATGATCAGTACTTTGGTCGATAAAGGTACGGCATATCCAGCAACAAATGGTGACGTATATTTTGAAGTGAATAAGTTTGAAAAATACGGACGCTTGTCTGGTCGTAAGCTTGAAGACATGCAAGCAGGTGCAAGTGAACGCGTTGATGTTGAAGTCGAGAAAAAACATCCCTTTGACTTTGTACTTTGGAAACATGCGAAAGAAAATGAGCCTTCTTGGGCTTCACCATGGGGCAACGGTCGTCCAGGCTGGCATATCGAGTGTTCCGCAATGTCGACATGCTGCCTAGGCAATCACTTCGATATTCACGGCGGCGGCTCGGACTTAACATTTCCGCACCATGAAAATGAGATTGCGCAAAGTGAGGCTTCAACCGGCGAGCAGTATGTCAATTACTGGATGCATGTTGGCTTTATCAATGTTGACGGCGAAAAGATGTCTAAGTCTTTGGGTAACTTCTTTACCATTCGCGATGTTATGGATAAGTTTCACCCTGAAGTGATTCGCTACTTTATTGTGTCATCGCACTATCGTAGCCCAGTCAATTTTTCAGATACCGCACTCAAAGAGGCGAAAACTGCATTAAGTCGTTTTTATCATGCATTTAAAGCTTATGAACAAGTGTTTGGTCAAACCAAGACCTCTCATTTAGAGCAAACATATGTAGAGCGCTTCAATACGGCTATGCGCGATGATTTCAACACGCCTGAAGCTATGGCCGTATTGTTTGAATTAATTCGTGAGCTAAATCGTGCGGTCAAGGAAGAGCAATCTGATCTGGCAACAACACTTTACTCAACGCTTCGTGCTTTGACCGATATTTTAGGATTGGTACAGCATCATGTGGATGATTTCTTAAAATCTACCATTGGACACGAAGATTCTGGACTCTCCGATAGCGAAATTGAAACACTGATTCAACAACGAGCGGATGCAAAAAAAGCCAAAGATTTTGCTGGTGCAGATGCAATTCGTAAGTCTCTACTTGATAGTGGAATCGTTTTAGAAGATACACGCCAAGGAACTGTATGGCGACGTGCTGATTAATTCAGCAATTCCTCTTGTTGATGTATTGACAGTCAAGACAAACTGTATATAATGCACAACACATTGCGGGAATAGCTCAGTTGGTAGAGCACAACCTTGCCAAGGTTGGGGTCGCGAGTTCGAGTCTCGTTTCCCGCTCCAGATTCTAAAAAGCCCTCATTGAAAGATGAGGGTTTTCTATTGTTGCTTTTGTTACATTTTTAAAACCCGAATTTCTTAGGGATTCGATTCAATAATAAATATTCTTAGTGAAATATATATTTTGTGAGCAAGATGTAAACATGGCGTAACGACCACCATGAAGATAGTCACAATTAAACTTAAATGTATTCAATAGCCCATCTTTTTTGCTCTACTACAGGTAAAATTATCTTACTCTATTACAAAGCAGCAGCAAGCGACTTTTTGATTAAAGTTATCTTTTTATTTTTTAAAGAAAAGAAAAAATTAAATATTAATTTAACAACTTCAAATTAAATATAACTCTGTACTGCAAAAAATGTTAAATTAAATTTTAAGTAAAATTAAATAAATTTGAAAGATATATTTCTACATTATCTATTAAATTCATTAACCCACCTTGAAATAGTACCGATACTTCCAATATTAAACTCTTCAACAGCCTGAATATAGGTGATTTTTCTATCCAATATATTAGTAACCACTTTATATTTAAACTCATCAGTATATTTTTTTCTATCATATTTAGAATTAAAATTCTTATTGGTGGAAAAATTATACAAATAAACCCATTGCCTAACAACACTGCTATCAATATTAAACTTTTTACCAGTTTTTTTATATCCATCATTTGGAGAATTCAAATATGTATAAACAACTTTTAATTTGAAGTATTTACTGTATTTTGTCATAACTTTTAAACCATTAAATAATTGACTGTTTAAAAGATTAAACAGCCAAAAATAATCAATCTATCTTACACTCACCAATAACATCTTGATAAACCAAATTGCTATCATTATCTGGTAAAGAGTAATTTATAAAACAAGTTTTATCTCCCCAAATTACTTTTAAATAGCCTTTATCATTAATACCAAATGTTAAAACTTTTGAATGATTATCAATTAAACCTAAAAGTTTCGAATTTTGATCAAATACTTGGGCTCCTAATGGAATAGTCTCTCCCATTTCGTCATATACTTTAAATTGAATTCTTCTACCTGATGTAGAAGCGTATTTAACTTTAGTAATCGAACCACGAGTAGGAACTACAACTTTAGAGTTTTCATCAATTTCAGTATCGGTACCAAGTGATTCAGTATTTAGATTAATCCAATTATATCTATAAGGTTGAATATAGGGTAATATAGCAAAGCCTTTTTTATTTGTTTTAACACCAGGCCAACCTGATATAGTTGCATTCTTAACATTTGGAATTTCAATAAGACTAAATGTATCTCCAACAGGTTGTCCGAAAGTAACACCACCAGCATGAGCCATTATAGAGCCAGAAGCACTAAAATTAATTTGTTCAGTATTTTTTCCTTTATTAAAACCACCCTGTAGTTTTAAAGTTGACATATCTGTATTGAGAGAAAATCCTGTAGTAGTTCCACTTAACTTATTTTGACTTAAATTAGCCATATATCCAAACTTAGAATCTGAATTTATAAAACCAGATAAAGTTGATTGATAGGTCTCTCCCCCAGATTTTGAGCTAACAATAGAGTTTGATAGGTTATGAACAGATCGTGTTTTACCTAATGGGATATTCATAGTTAAAGTAATTTGTGTATCATCATTATCGTAGTAGCTATGACTTTTTATATGAGATATTGCAGCTCCATAACTGAATTTTTGATTACTACCATTAAAACCGATTTGCCAATTTGTTGTAGGTTTGATATAACGCCAATATGTAGTTTCATCCATAGATATATAGATAGATTTATTATTGAACAATGTCTGATTTACTCTTAAGTTAAATCTACTTTTTTGTGAGTTTTGATTACTAATCGTCTGAACAAACTGAAGATTTTTGTTATTATCAACAACATGTTGATTAAAAGTTCGAAAACCTTCAGTTGAATAGCGATAACCAGCAACTGTAAATGTTGTATTAGTTGAGTTAAGAGTTTTTGAATACAATATCCTCGAGCTAAATCCTTTATCATTTTTTCCTTCATAATTCTTTGAACTACTTGTTGTCACATCAAAAGAAATTCCACCTATAGCTGAATTTATTCCGATTCCTGTATTTAAGCCAAAGTAATTAGAAGAAAGTATTAAACCACCAAAACCTGTCAAATTATTAAAAAGACCATATACACCAGTTCCATTAATAAATGATGGTGAAGGAAGATCATCTAAATTATATTTTCCAATTGTAAAATTGTATCTAAGATTTCCTTGCCTAATCATCACAGGCTGATATGAATAAGATTGTCTATATTCTTTAACTCGACCGTCAGACTCAATAATTCGCACTAAAAGATCACCATTTGATCCACTTGTGTTTAGATCTCTAAATTCAAATGGTCCAGGAGGCACAGAATTGGAATAGATAACATAGCCATTTTGTCTTATTTCGACCATAGCGTTTGTTTCAGCTATTCCTCTAACAACTGGTGCATAGCTAAGTTCACTGTTACTTAGCATCCCAAGCTCAGAGCTAATTTGGAAACCTTTAAAACGTGAAGATTCGAATATTTCACCCGAAGTATATAACTCTCCTATAGAAATTTTACTCTTTAAGAAATTGATATCTCTTTCAGCATACAAACGATTGCTTCTAAATTCATATTTAGTATTTGAACCACCATTTAACGTAGACTCATTTCTAAAACGCCAGCCAGCTAAATTAAAACCATTTCTAAAATTGATATTAAAAAATTCATTTTCGATATTATAATTTTTTGATTTATAGAAATTACTTTGATAATCACTGAAAAAAGCTGACATACCACTGTCCCACAGAGAATTATCAACACGATCAGTAGCATGTGCAAGATAAGCTTGAGGAATTGAAATTTTTAATTCCAAATTATTCATTTCAAAATTCATAGACGATCCTGGTATTAAAGAAACAATACTCTGAGAATCAATTTTTATTAAATTACTAAGTTCCGTATTATTTGGTACTTTTTTTAAATCTAAACCAAAACTTTGTAAAGTGTTTAAATCAATGACTGATATAATCTTTTTATTTGAATTAACTTCAAGAAAAATTTTATCTCTCTTTATTAAAATATCATTTAAATATATATCAGAATCGTAAAAGCCTGACTTAAAGTAGTCATTACGTTTAAAGCTATTTATGTCTACCTTTTCTGCTACTGAATTAAGAAATGTTTCATCAAATTCCACATCTGATGCTTGTGCAAAATAAAAAAAACCAGATAAAATAAAAAGTATAGTTAATTTAAATAAATTACATACTTTATTAAAGATAAGACACATAAAAAAATCCCCAGCTATAATTAGCTGATCTGGTAAAACAATAAAAAACACTAAAAACAAAGTAGCTATAAAGTCAAATTTCTATTTTCTAATTACTTTATTAAAAATTAATTTACTTGGCTCGCATATTAAAAAATGCATTAAACCACCTGCTATAGCTAAATTTTTCATAAATTCATTTATATCAATTGGATTTTTGTCACAATGAAAAATATAAGCTGTGACTAAACAAAAAAATAAAAGAATTAGAGTAAATATGCGTGTTTGGAAACCAAGAAACAATGCCAAACCACTAATAAATTCGACTGAAAAGGTGAGTGGTAAAAAAATGCTAGACACGCCCATAGCCTCCATATATTCTACAGTAGAAGAATAGTTTAAAATCTTGTACCAACCTGAATAAATAAACAAAGAAGACATTAATATTCTTGAAAGTTTATCAATAAAGCAAGTAGAGTTAGTGCAACCTATTAATCTTTCAATTAAAAAATCTGGATTAAACATAAAACCCCAAATAGATCAAGTAGTAACTTATACAACTAAACTTGATTTAACTCTATCAAGACCACCAAAATCATTAATACTATCAAATTCAATATCAATATTTTCTTTAGTTTCATTAAAAGTTTTTTCTAATTTTATACGCCTAACTTCAAATGGATTTATCATTCCATTTTCAACCGTGACAACATTATTATCATTACCTTTTGAAAGGTAAATTTTTGATTGAGCGATTGTTATATGATATTCTGACTTATTATTAATAATTAAATAAATATTACCTTTATTGTTTTCTAATTTAAATTCTAATTTCTTAGCTGCAATTGACTGAGACCCATTTAGTTTATTAGGTCTATAGAACATTTTAATTCTCTGTCGTACAGCCAATAATATAGAATTTTCTAATTTTGATTTTTGAGGAATTTCTTGTATTATCATCCATAGTACTGATTCACGATCGTCAGGCAAACCATCTCCTTTATAAAATAGTCTAAGTTTTTGTTGTTTTTCACCATCTATTCTAACTAATGATGGTGTAACAATAAATGGAATATTATCAGAAGATATTGAATCAGACTCTATCCAAGACTGAATCATTACTTCGTTAATATCTTTATTTGTGACTATGAATGAAGATTCAGCATCTTTAGCATTATAAATGAGACGTGTTCTATCTAAGACAATTCCAGCATATACATATTCTAATGGAAGAATAGAAATAAATAGAAATAATAATCGACATAATATAGACATTTTAGAATTCCTCAAAAAGGGAGGAATTTCCTCCCTTTATTCAATTATTCATAAATTAAAGTAAAAGGTAATGTACCATTAGCAGTACCAGCTGCTTTATCTGCACCATTCGCCACGTAACCTGCACGTAGGTTTAACTGTGCTGAATAAGTAATGTTTTCACCGCTACCAGTTGAAGTCAAACTACCTGTAATATTTTCGTTCCCTGATAAATTAATAAGGCTCCCATCGTTATTAAATATACCAATACCAACACCAGTTGCTGTACCCGTTGTTTTCAAAAGAGAATTATTATTTGTATCTAGTCCAGATCCACTAACTGGGTCAAATTGTACCTTTACAGTATTTAAACCTGATGCTGTTCCACCACAATTAAGATTCAAATTTATAGTTTTTGCACCTACAATATTGGTAGCAGAAGAATCTCCAAGAGAATCCATACTCACAGAGCCCAGCCCAACACTAATAGTTTGGCTACCTTGATTTCCTTGAACTTGTGTACCAGCGCCTGGAGTTACGGCACATGATGCTGCTGTGATATTACCAGTAAAATTTATTACACCATCTGCTGCTGATGCAAAAGTACAAAAAGTTGTAGTTAATGTAAAAAAAACTAATTTAGCTGTATTGAAAGACATAAGAATTACTCTGCTTGTTTGGGACAAATAAATTTTAGGGAAAGTAAGAAGAAAAAAATATAAGAAAATTCTTATATTATTTATTTGATAATGAATTAAACTGAAAGAATTAATTATTAATAGATTAAAATAAATTTTAAATTTAATAATTATACTTCATAAGCAAAAAATGAATTATTATTTTTAAAATAAATACATCTTAATATAAAAAATCTTATGATAAAAATTTACTTTTTTATCTAATATAATATAATATATTAGATTTTAAAATACTGGTTTTTATAAATAAATTTTATTATATATTTTAAACTCTCAAAATAATATTAAAGTTATTGAGTTGCCTCTATATATTCCACATGAATAGTCTACTTAACCCGAATCCTGCTTAAGCCGATGATTCCTTAATTTGAATTGTTGGCTTATTTCCATGGGTTAATTGATATGCACATAGTGAGGCGTAAATTCCACTCAGAAATCCATGAAGACTACGTGCTTTACTCGTCACTAAATTGTATTGCCCCTTCAAT
>CAJYTY010000017.1 GCA_913777945.1 uncultured Acinetobacter sp.
TATAGACGGTTCTGTTGCTGTCAACTCAAAACTCCTTTTAATACGAAGTTATGGTCAAAATCGTACCTTGATAGAGATAAAAGATAATGTCAAACTCATATGTTCTGTAAATACTTTTGCCGAGGAAGTGCTAATTACTACTCAAATTAGTGCAAGCCATGTCGGTCGTTCACTGCTTTGCCGACAAGTCAGAGTTTGATTTGCATCTTTGCCATATAAATACATTTCATTGATCGATCATCCATAGCCAGCCAGAAGACACCGACGAGGCGTGACCGGACCGCCACCGCCATCACCTCCGCATGGAGCGGCTTGGCGGCGTGCCACTAGTGGTTCCCCTACGTGGAGCACCTGTTGGGCGACGGCGACGTACGAGCAGCTAGCTGTTCCCAGTGCCGATGACGTCGAGGCCGGGCACCTACAACTACAAGCGTGCGGCGGCCGGCCCCTTGCCTTTTTGTTTGGTTCCCTCCCAAACATTACCAAACCTTCTTGCCAAACTTAGCCAAATATGTAATCTAGCCAAATATGTGACTTATAAATTGATGGCCACACTTTAGGCATGGTTTGGCTAAAAAATAGTTGTATGACATGTGGGCCTTTGAATTAAAAAACTGTGGCATGCCACAAGTTTAGAAGTGAAACAAACATATGTCTTAAAAAGTGTGGCAAAGTTTGGTAAAATGAGGGAGTGAACCAAACAGCCCCATAATTTCATACTTATGGAGGTGTGGACCTCAAATACATTCAAATATGGGGAATCACTGAACAGGACTAGACAAGGTTATCAGTGCCTGTTTGAGATCGTTGTCAGTGTCGATTCCATGTGTAAACAGCAATGATAATGTAGTAGTGTCAGTTGTAGAACCAGAATAGATTAATTGATGGTGCTTTCATGAGAGAATGAAAAATCGAGCCGATGCTTTGAGCTAGATCAAAGGCATTGCTATCCTTTTCGAGGCATTTTTGATCTGTTGTTCCCATAACTTTAAACCATAAATCGGATAAAAATGAAATAAATTTCAATTGCTCATCCATAAACTAACACAACACACAATCAATTCTAAACAAGTCACAAATTTCATCAAGTTGAAAAAAATGCACAAAATGTATATCCAATAATGGCACTTTACAAGTCACGAATTTCATAAAAAATAACACCCAAGACCAACACAAACACACATA
>CAJYTY010000018.1 GCA_913777945.1 uncultured Acinetobacter sp.
GTGCCTGTATCGGGGTATTCATCGTGGGGACGGTCAGGGCTGCTTCATCGATCAGCCAGTTGATGCCTTCGCTGCGCCACAGTCGGGTCAGGTAGTCGTAGTCGGTTTCGTTGGCCTGCATGCTAAATGGCCGGATGTCATAGTCTCGGTTTAAGCCTGAGGTATCGAGCGTCAGGCTGGCGGCAAACAGCGGGCTTTTCGTTTGCCATTCTTTAAACAGCAGCTCACTGATCTCGCGCACGTTTTTGTTCATAAACACGCGGCTGTTGCGGCGTTTGTGCCACAGTGCGGTCGGGTCTTGCAGGGTCAGGGTATAACTGGTCAGTGCACCATCGCTTTGTGCTTGTTTGGCAGCGGTGATGATGCCACTGGTGCGATACAGCTGGCCGGTATCGGTCACCTGATCGACGGCAACCTGACAGCCGATAAATTGTTTGAGGGCAATCTGTGCGTGCGTGCTGAAGCACAGCAGATCGGCAGTACTGCCGTGATTGATCTGCTGCTGTCCCTGTATGCGTTGTAAATACACCTGACTGTTCAGGGCGGGATCTGAGAAGGTCACATGCAAGGCGCGTTGCTGTGCGCCTAATCCCAAGCGTTCTAATACGCCAAATAGATTAATCGACATTGTTATTATCAGTAAAACTCATACTTATGTTGAATTTTACGCAGATTTAATGTGATTTTCTATACAGATTTGTATATCTATTTAATTTACTCAATATTCGGTTTATTCTAAATTTTAAAATTTAGAATCAAGCGACATACATACTTTCCCAGAAATCATGCCAGATATCCAGAAATTCATGGGTTATAGCGCTTAGTTCATCCGTGCGTGATGTATCTAGCGCTTGTGTTAATAACATCCAAATATCATCTTCATGATTATCGTCATTTGCAAGACTATGACCACAGCCCACTACCCCATGACACTCATAGTAACCAGATGAAAATTTCGGATCAAATTTCGCTACATTAATAGAAAGCGCTTCACTATAAACAATGACCTGCTGTTCGGTAATCGCTAAGATTAGTAATAAGGCTTGATAATCATGAAAATGTGACGCGATATAATCGCTTACTCGATGTGCCTGTGAAACAGTCTGCGTAAGGTCATTTGTATCTAAAGACAATGCTTCTAGAAGCTGTAAAAAATAGGTAAGGTGTGCTTTGCTAGGCGAACTCAATGCCAAATCTAGTGTATTAAATCCTAATTCATCAATCAGGTTTAAAGACAATAAGTAACGAGCATAAACTTTTGCTTTCACTCGCATATCAGTTTTAATATTTTGGTTTTTTTCCAAAGTATGCGCATCAAAAATGAGCATACTCAGCGCATCTGTAAATATTTTTACGATTGCAACAAAGTAGTTTAAATGAATTGTTTTTAAATGATGAAGGCTAAGCGTAGAACTTTGCAGCTGATTTAATATGGGATGTTGGAATAATGCATGCTGTTCAACGCTTTGTTTAAGCAATTGAACCTGTACATGATGAAGGTTCCATTGATCTAATGTTAGGGAGTTTTTGATGAAATTTAATGCTTCAGTGCGTGCATTTTCTGATTGGGTGAATGAGAACTTGTTCATCGTCAACTGTCTATTCTGTACACAGAAACACCTGTGTGTTAAAGATATTTTGAAACATTAATCTACATAAATATAACATTTATTCAAAGTTTATTTATAAAACTTTATATTAATTTTACAGATCAATTGTTCTTCGATCAGTACAAAATCTTATTAAACTTTGCCAAAAGCCCTACTTATAAATACTTTTTGATTCTGTTAGACTTTATTCAGATTTTACTATGCTCTTTCAAGTGTAGACTTAAACGGATTTTTCATCATTTCATTTCCCATGAAAAAAACCTCGAAATTGCATTTTTTGAGTACATACATGTCTTTGGCAGGAACCTCTAAACATGTCGAAAAAAGATGACATTATTAATACCGCCTTGCGTCTTTTTAATTCCCATAGCTATAACTCAGTCGGGATTGATCGGATCATTCTTGAGTCTGGTGTTGCAAAAATGACTTTCTACAAATACTTTCCTTCTAAGGCAAAGTTAATTGAAGAATGTTTGAATCAACGTAATCAAAATTTGCAAGCTTCTCTGAATGCAACGATCAATGGTTGTGATGATAACGATCCTCTAAGTAAAATCAGAGCAATCTATCTTTGGTATTCGGCATGGTTCGAAACCGAAGATTTTAATGGCTGTATGTTTCAAAAAGCTGTGGAGGAGATTTTTAAGATCTATCCTTCTACGATCAAACCTGCAACTGAGTACAAAGAATGGCTGACTGAACTCATCACGACCCTACTCACTGAACTGGACATACAAAACCCAGGACAACTCGCGAATCTACTCATCAATATTTTAGATGGCATGACCATGCAAGCCTTAATTGAGCGCAATTCGGTTAAAATTGAGGAATACTGGTCACGCGTACAGCGATTGATTAAATTTGAGCAAACCTGCGCTTAAAAAATTTAGCGTGAGTATTATTCTTTTTATATCTCACGCCTGCGTCTGAAGTTTCCCAATTAACCACCAAAATAATCATTAGCAGCCAACCGATTTGTGTAAATTTAAATTTACACTTATTATTATTCTTTTATACAGACTTGTCTGTTTTTTTGTATTGTAACGTAAAAAAAGGTCAGGATGTTGAATTTTACTCATTGTTTTGATGAATAAAATTCAGTTTTTTATAAGATTTATTCATATTATCAATTCTTACACGCTATTTAACTAGAAATATATCTATCATACTTTGCTTTCATTTATAATGTTTCTCAGAAAAAATGCGGGTGATTGAATGAACCAAAGACTCCAAATTGAAACCATGCGAGATGCTGCCGATGATGTCGTGACAATTTTGAAGTCTCTTGCAAATACAGATCGGCTCCTGATTTTATGTCATTTGGCAAATTCAGAACTCAACGTATCTCAAATTGAAGAATGCACCAATATTTTACAGCCTACACTTTCGCAGCAATTAATGATGCTGCGTAAAAGCGGTACGGTGAACACTAGACGCGATGGTAAACAAATTTTTTATTCAATTAAGGATGAAAAAATGATCAACTTACTATCTACGTTGTATCAACTTTACTGTCCTAAATAAGTATTTTTTCTTTTAAATCGCTTAAAAAATATCATAACGCCTGAAAACCCATCATTTTTTTAAAAAACATTTAGGATTTTTTTTAGTTATGTATAAAATAGCAGCCTTATTTTCTTCTGGCCGATAAAGCTTGTAGGCTGCGCTTTATGTTTTCTAAATTTTTTCGCTTGAGTCTTGTGACCAAGATTTTTATTGCCATAATCTTGGGATTCCTTGTTGCGTTTCTATTTCCAGACGTTACGCCTTATTTGAGCATATTTGGTGAAATTTTCATCAAGGCTTTGAAAGCTGTAGCACCTATCTTGGTATTTATTTTAGTAATTTCTTCAATTACCAATTTCGAGACTGGGCAGAGTGCTAAGAACATCAAACCAATTATTGCACTTTATGTGATAAGTATGTTGTTGGCTGCTTTTTCAGCAGTGATTGCCGATTTGCTTTTCCCGACTACTTTGGTGCTAGCTTCACATGGTGATCAAGCGTTTCAGCCACCGGGTAGTTTATCAGATGTCTTGAAAAACCTAATGCTTAGCTTTGTTTCTAATCCAGTAGTTGCTTTGAGTGAAGCTAACTTTATTGGTATTTTAGCTTGGGCAATTATTTTGGGTACAGCGTTTCGTCATAGTAGTCAAACCACCAAAACATTTTTACAAGATTCTGCCGACGCGATTGGTAAAGTGATTCATTTAGTCATTAGCTTTGCACCACTGGGTATTTTTGGTCTTGTTGCAGTGACTTTTGCCAACTCAGGTATGGAAACACTAAAAAGCTACTCGCATTTATTGGCTGTTTTACTTGGAGCGATGTTCTTTGTCGCACTGGTAGTGAATCCTTTCCTTGTGGCATGTGTCACCAAGCGCAATCCGTATCCATTGGTATTTAAATGCTTACGCGAAAGTGGAATTACTGCTTTTTTCACAAGAAGCTCAGCCGCAAATATTCCGGTCAATTTGGATCTTGCACGACGCTGTGGTGTCGATGAGTCGACAACCAACGTCGTTATTCCTCTTGGTTCTACTATTAACATGTGTGGTGCAGCAATTACCATTACGGTACTCACACTTGCAACAGTGAATACCTTAGGTATTCATGTTGATATTTGGACCATGATGATTTTATGCGTTGTAGCGAGTATTTCAGCATGTGGTGCGTCGGGTGTGGCAGGTGGTTCCCTACTGTTAGTACCAGTCGCATGTAGCTTGTTTGGTATATCTTCAGATATTGCAATGCAAGTCGTTGCAATCGGTATGGTTATTAGCGTACTTCAAGATTCAACTGAAACGGCCCTAAATTCATCTACAGATGTGTTGTTTGTTATTGCAGTTGATCAGGCTTCAAAATCATAATACATTCAAATTGTTGATTTGTATTTGATGTTTTTTTATGCCACTTCAAAGTTTACCGAACTGGATTCAATGTATTGTTTTTGTGCTGGCACTCAATGCCGGCACAATTAACGTATTGGCACTTATTACAGTCATTCATCAATCTGTCTCACATATGACAGGCAATATCAGCATGCTTGCGATTGATCTCGTAAAATGGCAGCCACATACCATGCTGTATTTGTTTTTGATCGTTATTAGCTTTCTGATGGGTTCGTTTTGTAGTGGTTTTATTCTAGGTAATACCCCATTATCATTTCATCGTCGTTATGGTTTAACTTTAAATTTAGTGGCCTTATTGTTGGTATTAACTTGGCTGACGGTCAGATACGATCCTCATCTTGGTCTGCTCTGGTCGTCGATGGCTATGGGTGTTCAAAACGCCATGATGAGTCATTATAAAGGGGCAATTATACGGACTACACATCTGTCTGGAGTACTCACTGATCTAGGTTTATCACTGGGCTACAAAGCAAAAGGCCTACCCGCAGATAGACGTCGTGTAATCTTACATCTTTTAATCGTACTCGGATTTTTTCTTGGTGGCGTCATTGCTACAATAGCCTATTCGCATTGGCTCATGAATACCTTCTTGCTACCAGCACTACTTACGGTATTGCTCAGCGCAGTTTATTGGTTTTTGAGCTATGAACATTTAAAACGACACAGTTAAATTTTGGATTGTCATTATGGTAAAAAATGCGCTTCAAGCTCAGCTTTTAAAAGCAGGTTTGGTCGATAACAAAAAAGCGAACAAACTCACCAAGCAGGCAAAGCATGAGCATCGAACTGGTCAAAGTAATGAAGCAGAACTGAAAGCCAATATTGAACGAGCTCAGCTTGAAAAATTACAAAAAGACCAGAGTTTAAATCAAGAGAAACAGAAGGTACTTGAACAAAAAGCGTTGCTTGCTTCGATTGTACAAATGATCAAACAACATAAAATCAAAGATACATCAGGAGATGTGGCTTATCAGTTTATTGATCAGAACAAGATTAAAAAAGTGTATGTTTCACAGCAAGTTTATAATGCATTAGTTTCTGGTTCATTGGTCATTGCAAAAGATCAAGACAGTTATGCATACTTACCCAAACCATTGGCAGATAAAATTGATCAGAAAATGGAAGGCTTTATCTTGGTAAATCATTCACAGAAAAATGATCAGGCTACAGATGAAGAAGATCCATATGCAGATTATGTGATTCCTGATGATTTGATGTGGTAAGAAATTGAAGTAAATTTAACCGCATGTATTGGGCATGTATGGTTTTATTAATAAAACGTACAAAAAAAGTAGCAATACGAACATCTTAAATATCAAGCCTTTACACTATACTCTTTCACTAAGCATGGGTGTAGAGGTTTGAATTTTTTACAATATATAAGAGAAATACAAAACTGGATCGGCCAATATCCATGGCTTGAGATGCTGTGTTCGATTGCTATCCTGATTTTTTTTGCCGTTTTGGCAAACTTTATAGCAAAACAAATTGTGGTACGGGGCGTTCGTAAAGCAATTAGTAAGCTAAAGTTTATTAACCAGTCTCTTTTTGCCCAGCATAGCGTGATTAGGCGCATTTCAAATATTGTTCCCGCTATCGTGATTATGAACGGGATCAGTAGTGTTCCTCACTTGTCCAGTAAAATGATTACTTTGGTACAAATGGGCGCACAGGCATTTATCTTTTTAACCATTGCGCTTGCGATTAGTGAATTTTTAAATATTTTCAATCTGGCTTATCAGCGTAATCCTAATTCTAAAAATAAACCCATTAAAGGCTATTTGCAGCTGATCAAACTCATGATCTTCATTGTCTGTGCTTTAATGGTTTTGGGAACTTTCTTAAAAAAAGATGTGTTCACCTTATTGGCCGGCTTTGGTGCCATGGCCACGGTGCTCATGTTGGTTTTTCAAAATACGATTTTGTCATTGGTCGCGAGTGTACAAATCTCATCTTATGACATGGTACGTATTGGTGACTGGATTGAGATGCCTTCACTCAATGCGGATGGCGATGTCATTGATATGTCATTACATACGGTGACCATACAAAACTTTGATAAGACCTTTACAACAATTCCTACCAATAAGCTCATCACAGATACCTTTAAAAACTGGCGCGGTATGAGTGAATCTGGCTGTCGTCGCATTAAACGCTCATTGTTTATCGATCAAAGCAGTATTCACTTTATGTCGGAAAAAGAACAAGACAAACTCAAAAGCTTTATTTTACTGAATCAATATCTTGATCTAAAAAAATCTGAAATTACATCATTTAATGAGCAACTGAGTAATCAATCGGTGTATAACCAGCGGCGTTTAACGAACTTAGGTACGTTTCGCGCATATATTGAATTTTATCTGAAGCAACACAGTGGAATTGCACAGAATCAATCTTTAATCGTACGTCAGCTTCAACCGACTAGTGAAGGGATTCCACTTGAGATTTATGCGTTTACTAATACGACCGCATGGAATGCTTATGAGGCCATTCAATCTGATATCTTTGATCATTTACTGGCTATTACACCTGAATTTGGCTTGAAAATTTATCAGGCACCTTCAGGTACCGATATGAAATCTCTTGCGCACGCTGTAAACGACGCGGTGTAATAGCTGTTTAATCGATTAATTAAGATGGTTGTGCACCTTGCGTGGGCAACCATTTTACAAAACCAAGCCCCAATAAAACCAATAAACCAGCATATAAAAAAATCACCGGCGCAGTTAACGTCTGCCAAAAGTGACCTGCCAATAAACTACCAGAAGCCACCCCCAAGCCCCACATGGTGCTGTACAGTGCTTGCCCTCGACCTTGCTGACCTGCGGTAAAATGACTAAAAACCAACCGCATTGCCAGCAAATGAAATAAACCAAAACTAAAGGCATGCATCGTCTGGGCGAGCATTTGTCCCCAAAAATGATCGACCATATATCCAGCAAGTATCCATCGAATACTGGTCATAACAAGACACACCGATACTAAAATGCGCATTGAATAACGCGCCAATAATGTGTGTGCACAGGCAAACATGATAATTTCTGATAACACGCCTATGGCCCACAAAGTACCAATTTGTGTGGTGCTATACCCTGCTTCTTTTAAAAAATTACTGTAAAAACTATAAAATGGCGCGTGTGAGAACAGCATAATAAATTCGATAGCAAAAAAAGCCATGACACTAGGCCGCTTTAAAATCGGCCATAACGGTTCTAGTTGCCGCTGGGCTGTTGGTGCCTTTGTTGGTTCTTTAATTTGAAATGACCAGATAAACGCAAGAAAGGAAATACAGAGTAGTAAAATTGGCAGCATTGAAACGGGAATAATTTCTAATAATGCCCCTATACCAAATACGCTGCTAATGAACCCGACAGATCCCCATTTTCGAATTTTACCGTATAGTTCGGCGCGCTTGTCTCCTAGCCAAAATAAAGTAACGCCTTCGAACTGCGCCAAGATTGCATTTTGAAAAAAACTGAAAATCAGCATGAGTAAGGCAATCGATTGAAGACTTTTTGAAATTAAAAAAATCGTAAACCAAATATATGCTTCCATCCAAGTTGCGATTCGTACCAATAACATTCGTTTGCCCGTTTTATCTGCTACCCATCCCCAAATGAACGGTGCAAAAAAACGTGTGATGATCGCGATTGAAGATAGAATTCCAATTTCTTGATAATTGAAGCCCTGATCTTGAAGATACAAGCTCCAATACGGCATGAATGTACCCACTATGGCGTAATAGAAAAAGTAAAATCCGCCAAGTTTAGTCTGTATTGTGAGTGCTTGCATGTGATTGCTTTATCTTGCGTTTTCAATAGGTTAATTATAAATAAAGTTGCTTAGACTTGTATTGAAATGCTATGCATTGCAATTCAACAGTCTACAAATTTATTTTTTAGCTAATTTAAAAAAATTTGTAGACTGCATACTTTTTAAGCAAAAATACTCAACTTTTGAATCTGAGCAATTCTATCATTTTTAATAAAATGTAAATCAATTATCCAAAATCTATGATGGCTAGGCTTCTTTAAAAGCCCCATAAGGGGGCTATATGCTACGATTTCAAGATGCGGAATCATACTCTTTTTGATATGCATCTTCTTGAGATTTTGAAAATTCCGAATTATCTGAAACAAGACCTTTTATTACTACAAATAGTCTTTTCATATCGCTAAATACCGTATCAGGCACGTTGTAGACCTTCTTTACATAGTCGGCTGTTTTTTCATGATTATTGCGCATTGCATCTATCATAACGGATAGATCAGCCACTTGCTCATATGCTAAAGCGTAGCCTTCAGATACATCGCTGGCATCGTATGATTTTGTCGGGGTATTTGTTTTCATGGCTCACCCCTACTGATCTAGTTTGTTTAAAGAAAGTAGATTGTTGTACTTTGCATCTGTACTGATCAAACGGCCAACGATTCCGTGCAAGTCCAGAGATTCATTTTGCCAGTCATGGTTTTGGGCAATCTGGCAAAGTGTGGCATAATACTCACTTATCTACTAAAAAGAAATTGAGAATATTATGAAATGTTTATTTAAATTTTCAATGCTTACCAATTCAAAAATTTCAAATGTATTCTATAATTTACAACAAGCAACTGATCTTGCAGTTAAACAGAGAAACATACACTCATTCATAAATAAAAATCAGCATGTTAGAGAACTAGAAAACCTAAATACAGTTGTAAAGAATTCTCGAGTCACTTTGATTGAAGTCATTCATGATACTAATTGTTTTTTATAAAAAATATATTATGGATTTTTTTAAGATTAGTCATTCATTAATTTTTTCAATTCATATTTACACTATAAAGATAGCTATATGTCTAATTTAATAAAACTATTCCAAGATCAAAAAACTAAAGCTGGTATATTTCTAGAAGGTGAATACGAGTTATTTGAATTAAACCTTACTGATTGGAATATAAAAGACTATATTTCTCAATGGAAACATGCTGCGAAATATTCATTGAAAAATAGAGAGGTATCCGCTCTAATACAAAATTATCAACATGCTAAAAATCATGCAAAAATAATTAGAATTTATACAATAATTCCTGAGGAATTTACGATACATAAGAGCGCATTAGGTATAAAAGACGGTAAAGATTTTTTTATTACTGAATCAATTGTATTTATTACAGAAAATGAGAAAACTTTTATATCAGATAAGTCATTTAAGAAAATTAAAAAAAAATTTGGAAGAAATTTCCCTATTTTTTACTTTGATATAAAAAGAATGGATAAATTCTATCTGTATCTATCAGATCGGATAGAGGGAGTTTCGAATTGGAAAATATCAGAAAAAGATTTAAAAAGTGTTCTGAATCTGTAAGTATCTTACATATATTTTCTGATTTTAATAATTCAATTTTAGTTTATCAATTGTCCACTTCCCCGTTATTGAGACACATCTAAACTAGAGTTTCCCAGTTTTATCCTGTAAATCGCAGGGAGTAAATTACCTAAACCTTCATGGGGGTGTTGCTCATTGTAATCCATACGCCACTATCCTGCCATTTTTCTCACTTGAGTTAAGTTTTCAAATAAATATGCATTGAGAAACTCTCTTCTGAATGAACCATTGAACCTTTCAATGAACGCATTTTGCTGTGGCTTACCAAATTGTATATGCACAACGTCAATCTCATGTTCTTTACAGCAGTCCAGTAATTTAGCCGAAATAAATTAAGGACCATTATCAACTCGAAGTTGCTTAGGTAAACCATGTTGCTGCCCCAATCTGTCCAGTGCTCTTACAACACGTTCAGCGGGCAGTGATGCATCAACTTCAATATCCAGAAATTCCTTAGTACTTTCGTCCACCTCGTCGATCTACTATCACCAACCCTTTTTTACGAAGAGTTCCTTCATCGCACGGTTTTCCAGACTGAGTTCAGCAAACATTTTTTTAAGCTTGGTATTTTTTTCTTCTAACTCACGCATACGCTTGAATTCAGATGCTTCCATACCACCATACTTGCTTTTCCATACATAAAAGGTGGTATTGCCAATAACATGTTTACGGCAAATATCGTCAACTTTCATCCCAGCATCATCTTCTTTCAATATACTAACAATTTGGCTTTAGGTAAATCTTGATTTTTTCATGTCTGTCTACTGATCTTATTTAATCAGAAACTCTAGTTATCACTGTCTCAGTTTAAGGGAAGTTGACAAATTGGACATAGACTATATCAAATGATATTTAAGAAAAATTGGAATAGACAAGCGTATGAGCTTTGTCGTACTGAATATGGTTATCAAGCTCCTATCTCTGAAGAAAATGAAATCCTTAATACAAAAAATTAGTAAAAATTATGAGATGTTTAACTATTTTTCTGTTTAGTGCTGTTTTGATAGGCTGTAGTCATGCTGACAACTCTAAGCAGCAAAATCGTGAAAATGAAATTAGTAATAATCTTACATCAAGAACTATGGCAATTTCAGATGACATCGCTCAATCACGAAGATTATATATATCGGCTTATCACAATATAAATAGCAAATCAGATATGAATAATGAATTGTATATTTATACAATTCGTAAAATTGATTCATTAATTGGAAATTATGAAGTAGATCAAGACAACTTTGAGAATGATATTAAGAACAATAAAAAAATATCAGTAGAAGCAGTAGATGGACTATGTATAATGAATAAATTTGTTGAGAAATACTCAACTTTTATTAATATGAATAATGTTCCTGAAAGCCTTCAACAGAGTATGAAAGAGGCTCTAAAATATCAGCCCATCTATATCAAAAGGCTAAGTACGGATAAAGATTATCTAGGCCAATTAGAGTGTCTAAATTTGAAATAGTATGTTGATGCAAATTGCCCTCACTTGAGGGCTTTTTATTATGTCTCACTCACCTTGGTTGCAGTCACGCTAGAAAGCAGAGGCAATTCATAACGATGTTCTTCAGGCTGAAAAGCTTGGCCATACCACATGAATGCCTCAAAATCCGACTCTGCATAAAATGCTTTCAACCAAATTACGATCGTTTTAAACTCAGGTTTAATGCGTTTATCCAATTCGGTCTTTAGAGGGAATAGTTGCCCATTACTTTGACTACGACCACCATTTGAAACGTTACTGGTATTGTTTCTCGTATCTACTTAAATCAACATAACCAATCTGAGCTAGAGTATTTCTAGCCCAGATTTTTATTTCATTTAAAATAGTATGACGCTTAAATTTACTTATTTCTTTTTGACTATAAAGCTGCTTACAACAGCTTTACGAACGATCTGATCAAATTCTACTTTTGAAAAACCTGATCTATTTTTTTCTTTTGAATTCCCGGTGAACATATCGAATAGTTTCATGTTTAAGTCTGCCAACACGTTTGCTTATCTTTAATTTATCGACAACCTATGTATATATCCATGTGAGTTCTAATTCTATATTGTTCATTAAGTAACCAAAAAACACTTCTACAGTAATCAAAGTTTTCACATTGTACAGATTGGATTTAGATGACCAAATTTTTTAACACGCGATAACAAAGCAAACATACCTATATTTAAGATGCTTGACTTCATCACATTGATAGATTCTTTTTTTAGTAGGTCATGATCTTTCGGAATTGTCTTTCACGCTTTAATAATCCCAATACTTTTTTACGGGCTTTGATTTCTTCTTCTGTATACGGCAGTAGTTGAATCAATTCCGATATTGCAAGATCTGCATGTTCAATCAGGAAACCGTCTTGCTCGGTCGTCCATTGTCGTAATACTGGAACAGCTTTCATATTTTTACGAAGTCGCGTCATATTTGATCGGGTTCAAATCTATTATAAATAAAGCCCAATTTTTGATTGGGCTTTATTTATAATATTAAGTGTCTTCTATTTCGATAGGATCACCGTCTTCAGGTCGTTGGTGACGTTCTCCATCATCTGCGGGATCGACACTTGAACCATCTTTGGTAATGGTATTATACAATTCATCTTCTTTTTTGTCGTCTAAGTACTCTTCATCCTCAAAATCGTGAGGTTCACTGTCGTCATCAAAATCAAGAGGCTTTTCTTCATCGATCATATTAAGTCTTCCTTATCATGTTGTTGGTTATAATGAGTATGCTTTCACTGAATCACTATTAAATATCGGTTCAGTTGGATACTCAGATTTTTCTTTGAACACTCATGAACTAAACCGAGTACTCAATACGTGTATCTGGGTGATAAAATTTGCCTTCAGCATCTACTTCTACTTGATGTCCATCAATAAAGATCAATTTCACAGCATGAACCATATGTGAAGAACCATGGTCTAATTCTGGCTCTGATCGTGCTGAGGCGCACAGTGCAGCAACTTCGCGCTCATTACCATGTTGATCTTTGACAGTTATTATTTTTTCAGAAAGACTCATTTTGTCTTGATCCTTATAAGGTTTGAGAACATTTGAGCCTTGTTTATAGCATAGAGAATTCGAGCTATACCCGAAATACTGCAAAGAGACTGTCAATCTACAACCCATTCATATACAACTGTAATTTTAGATCAACATAAGTTACGCAACTGCTAATAAAGTGTCAGTCTATGTAGCTAAAAAGCGAAAAATAGGTGCTGTAACCCTATTTAGCCACTCTTAAACCTAGATCGCGACCAGCTCCTTAATTCCTTTTTCAGACATTTCATCTCCACGTCCAGACGCAATAATTTGTCCACGTGCCATCACGGTATACATATCGGCTAACTCTTCAGCAAAATCATAAAACTGCTCGACCAGAATAATTCCCATATCGCCCTTTTGTGTCAGGCGTTGAATTACTTTGGCGATGTCTTTAATAATTGACGGCTGAATTCCCTCTGTTGGCTCATCCAAAATCAAGATACGAGGTTCAGATGCCAATGCTCTTGCAATTGCCAGTTGCTGCTGTTGCCCACCAGAGAGATCTCCACCACGGCGATGTTTCATTTCCTCTAAAACTGGAAACAGCTCGTATAAAGAGCTTGGTACCTTTTTAGTTTTAGTACCTGAAAATTTAGCCATTCCAATGAGGATATTTTCTTCAACGGAAAGCGTCGAAAATATATCTCGCCCTTGCGGAACATATGCAAGACCAGCTCGTACACGCTGTTCGGGCGACAGTTTTGAGATATCTTTACCATCCAAAATAATCTGCCCAGATTTAATCGGCAGTAATCCCATCAGGCATTTTAACAAGGTAGTTTTGCCCACTCCATTTCGCCCTAGCACAACACTGCAATGTCCACACGCTGCACTCAATGAAACATCGCGCAAAATATGGCTGCCACCATAAAACTGATTGATTTGTTGAATATTGAGCATGTGTCTATCCTATCGACCTAGATATTTTTCAATAACGTCTTCATTTGCTTGTACCTCTACCAATGTTCCTTCTGCTAAAATAGCGCCTTGAGCCAGTACGGTCACTTTTTCACTGATCGTATCGATAAAACTCATATCATGTTCCACCACAATCAAGGTATGTTGCTTTTTGAGCTCCAAACAAAGCTCCGCAGTATGCTCAGTTTCTGCATCGGTCATACCCGCAACGGGTTCATCTAATAAAATCAGTTTTGGCTGCTGCATCAGCAGCATTCCAATTTCAAGCCACTGCTTCTGACCGTGTGAAAGTAATCCCGCAGTTTTATGGCGAAAGTCCTTTAATCGAATTTGTTCGAGTGTTTGCTCCAAAGCCACTTGAGTTTCAGAGGACAATTTTGCGAAAAAACTCCGTTTTACAGTTTTATCTTTCGGTGCTGCCAACAGTAAATTTTCCATCACGCTAAAATTTTCAAATACTGTCGGTTTTTGAAATTTGCGGCCGATTCCAGCCTCAGCAATTTGCTCCGTGGTCATTTTGGCTAAATTATAGTTTTGACCGAAAAATGCAGTACCTTGAGTAGGTCGAGTTTTGCCAGTAATGACATCCATCAGTGTTGTTTTTCCCGCACCATTTGGGCCAATAATGCAGCGTAGCTCGCCTTCATTGATATATAAAGACAGATCGTTTAAAGCTCTAAAGGAATCAAACCAGACACTGACATTTTCAAGATAGAGCGCAATACCATGACTAAAATCTGCACCCTGAACCTTAGCCCTGCCGTATCCTTCACCATATTGTCCGCCATGCGGTGGTGTTTCGAATTGCACTTCGCTCATTTAATTTTTCTCCTTTTTAAAGCGGTCAAACAACCCCACCACACCTTTTGGCAGAAATAAGGTCACTACAATAAATAAACCACCCAAAATAAGTAACCAATACTCTGGAGCAGCCACGGTAAAGTATGTTTTAACTGCATTAATCAGCCCTGCTCCCAATATTGGTCCAATTAGCGTTCCACGCCCGCCTGCAGCCACCCAAACGGCCATTTCAATGGAGTTGACAGGGTTCATTTCGCTCGGGTTAATAATCCCAGCCTGTGGGACGTAAAGCGCACCTGCTATTCCAGCGATCACGGCCGACAACACCCATGCCGAAAGTTTGTACCAAAGCGTACGATAGCCTAAATATTGCAAGCGGTTTTCGCTGTCCCGAATTGCACCTAATACCCGCCCATAAGGACGATTCATCAAGCTACGTAAGCCAATAAAACACAACATGAGTATCAGTGCAGTCATACAACACAAACTGGCGCGTGTAGGTGCTGAAGTAATGTCGAAACCTAAGATCGTTTTGAATCCAGTAAAGCCATTATTACCGCCAAAGCCTGTTTCATTTCGGAAAAACAATAATGCTGCAGCAAAAGTCATGGCCTGAGTAATGATTGAAAAATATACCCCTTTAATTTTTGAGCGAAATGCAAAAAATCCAAATACAAACGCAATCACACCAGGGACTAAAACCACCAATAGCAGCGCCCAGATAAAATGCTCGGTGCCCAACCAAAACCATGGCAATTCATTCCAGCTTAAAAAACGCATGAAATCGGGCAATCCATCACCAGCCGACTCACGCATAAGGTACATACCAAAAGCATAACCGCCCAGTGCAAAGTAAAGACCATGCCCCAAACTTAAAATTCCGGCATAGCCCCAAACAAGGTCGAGTGCAAGTGCCACCAGTGCCAAACACATAATTTTGCCAATCAGTGTGACCCAGTACGCAGACAAATAAAAAGCAGAATCAACAGGTGCCAGATGCAACCAAGGTAGAACTAAAAGCACCACAAAACAAAATACGATGAGTGCGGCACTCAACGGTTTGTCTGCAAACAATAAAGTGAATTTCATGTGCGTCTTACTCCACAAACCGGCCTTTGATGGCAAATAACCCTTGTGGACGTTTTTGAATAAACAAAATCACAAGCACCAAAAGAATAATTTTTGCAAGTACAGCACCGAGTCCAATTTCAAGTATCGTGCCACTTACCCCTAATCCAAGCGCAGCCAGTACGGCGCCCCAAACCTGCCCCACACCACCCACTACCACCACCAAAAATGCATCGATAATGTAATTTTGTCCTAAATCTGGCCCCACATTTCCAACCTGCGCCAGGGCACAGCCTGCCAAACCTGCAAGCCCAGAGCCTAAGCCAAATGCAAGCATATCAATGCGTGCAGAACGTATGCCGACTGCACGAGCCATTTGACGATTTTGAGTCACTGCGCGTACAAACAATCCAAAACGGGTTTTGTTGAGTAGCACAAGCAGAATCAATAAAATCGCAACGGTAAAAGCAATGATGGCCATTCGGTTATACGGCAACATCAAACTCGGTGTGAGTGCTATTCCGCCACTTAACCATGCAATATTGGATACTTCGACATTTTGTGCTCCAAATACCATACGTACCAGTTGCATCAAAATTAGACTTACCCCAAATGTAGCCAGCAAAGTTTCAAGTTGTCTTCCGTATAAGGGCCGAATAATAGTTCGTTCAATCAGCATGCCAATTAATGCACTGATCAAAAATGCCGCTGGTATTGCAGCGATTAAGTACCAATCGACCCAAGCAGCCAAATGCGCTTTAAACAAACTCTGGATCACGTAGGTGGTATAGGCACCGATCATAATCAGCTCACCATGTGCCATATTGATCACACCAAGTAAGCCATAAGTAATGGCCAGACCTAGCGCCGCAAGCAATAAAATGCTGGCCGTGCTTATACCTGAAAAAAGATGACCAGACCACTCACTGATCTGTAAACGTGTTTTGATTTGGTTTCTGGCATCTTGTAATGCCGCTGTGAGTTCAGGATGAATTTGAGCAAGGCTCAACTCATGTTCGATTAAAGCCAGAACATCTGGTCGGTTGGAGGCTGAGAGGGTTTTAATGGCTTCTATTTTAGTGAATACATCTGAGCTGTTGTAATCTAGACGTGCCTTAAGCTGTGCAAGTCGCGCTTTCACCTTATTGTTGTTTTCTTTTAAATATAATTGTTTGATAAAACCACTGTCTAGCTCTGCAATATTGTTTTCTAGTATATCTACTGCCTGTAAGCGTTGAGACGCATCTTCAGAATTAAGCTTGGCTTTGGCCTGCCCAAACGTCAGTGCTTTTCTTAAAGTATTCACCAGTGTGACTTGAGATAAATCTGAAGGCCATGTGGTGATGACTTTTTCATCGGGATAGCTCAAGAGCGTTTGTTCATCTTTAAGTAGATAGGTATTACCTGAACTATCGGTATAAAGTTGATTGTCGTCGATATAACCAACAAGTTTGTCCAGTGATTCTAGACTGGCAGGCCACTGATTAAGCATCGTCCGACGAGCTGTAAAATCCGACCGAACAAAAGTTTGTATCGCATCATCGTGCGCTACAGCCGCCGTGTGGGAGAGTGATGTCTGTGGCTGACTGCTATTTTCAGTTGCCCATACAGATACACAACAAAGCTGTATGAAAAGCATCATCATCGCCCAGCGCCGAATATGGTTAAACATAGTAAACCCTTGCTATGTGAATATTTTTTAAGCTTGACTGAGGTTGGCCTGTATCAATGCGTACAGGCCCTCGTTGATTTGTTATTTTGGAATGTACGGGCTCCACGGCTCCGCACGAATCGTGGTTTGTGTTTTATAGACCACATCAAATTGGCCATCAGCACGAATTTGACCAATCATGACTGGCTTTTGTAAATGATGATTGGTTTCATCCATTTTTAGGGTATATCCAGACGGTGCTGCAAACGTCTGGCCAGCCATGGCTGTACGGACTTTATCCACATCGGTTGAGCCTGCTTTTTCGACTGCCTGTTTCCACATATTAATCCCCACATAGGTGGCTTCCATTGGGTCATTGGTGACCACTTTTGAGGCATTCGGCAGTTTATACTCTACTGCGTACTGTTTAAATTTATTGATAAAGTCGGTGTTTTTTGGATTCTTAACCGACATGAAGTAATTCCAAGCCGCTAAGTGACCCACCAGCGGTTTGGTATCGATACCGCGTAACTCTTCTTCACCCACAGAAAATGCCATTACTGGAATATCGGATGCTTTAATGCCTTGGTTACCCAACTCACGATAAAAAGGCACATTGGAGTCACCATTGATGGTTGAAATCACCGCGGTCTTTTTACCCGCAGCAAATTTTTTGATATTTCCCACAATGGTTTGATAGTTGTTATGACCAAAAGGCGTGTACTCTTCCATAATGTCGGCATCTGCAACGCCTTTCGATTTCAAAAATGCGCGAAGAATTTTATTGGTTGTACGTGGGTAAACATAATCTGTACCCAGCAACACAAAGCGCTGCGCCTTGCCACCCTCTTCACTCATCAAATACTCCACCGCAGGAATCGCTTGCTGGTTCGGTGCAGCGCCCGTGTAGAATATATTTTTAGACTGTTCCTGACCTTCATATTGAACAGGATAAAATAATAAACCGTTGAGTTCCTCCACTACAGGTAAAACAGATTTGCGCGAAACCGATGTCCAGCATCCAAAAATGACCGCTACCTTGTCTTGAGTAATCAACTGACGTGCTTTTTCTGCAAAAAGCGGCCAGTCAGACGCAGGATCAACCACAACTGGCTCAAGCTTTTTACCTAATACGCCACCTTTCGCATTGATCTCATTGATGGTCATCAAGGCCGTGTCTTTAAGCGAAGTTTCTGAAATGGCCATAGTGCCAGATAATGAATGTAAAATACCGACTTTAATGGTGTCTGAACTTTTGCTGGCTGGTGCAGACGTGGCCGACGTTTCGGTGGCTGCCGTTTTATCTGATGATTTTGAGCATCCTGTGAGTGATAATCCCCCCATTACCGCTGCAATACACAATGAAATGGACATCATTCTTTGCTGTAACATGACTTCTTCTCCAATTTGATCATCTTTAAATTAAAATAATTTTTTGCGATGAAATATCATTCAAAGAGCATGCCAAAAATAATTTTTCAGCTTTATATTTTAAATATTAAATCTTAAATTCAAATAATTTTAATTAAAATCATAATCTTAAATAATAATGATTAATTTTAGAATAAATTATCTTCTTACCAACTTAATAATAGGAAAATAAAAAAATAAAATACAAATTTTAGATTATAATGTGTTGTCAAAATTTGTCTCTACGTCATTTTACGTATAAATCTTCCATTTTCTTCATTTGACTGATCAAAAATAGAAAAAGGTTGAGTTCACTTCCAACTGAACTCAACCCTGTTTTTAAAAACCCACCCCAAAATGACACATGCCGAATAAAAAAAGCACCGAAATGATGAAGATGTGCTCTTGATTTAAAATTTAACATTGAGTGAAACTTGAGCCGTTCGTGGTGCACCTAAAAATAAATAGTCATCGCCCATAAATCCACCTACATCACGCCAGTATTGCTTATTGAACAGATTATCGATGGTCAGTCTGAGTGTAGAGTCATAACCACTGACTTTAAAGGCATAAGCTGCACCAAGATCAAACACACTATATCCGCCAACTTTTACAGTTCCAGACTTATTGGCATATTTACTGGCGCTATATTGCATACCCGCCAAGAGTCGTAGACCGTCTATTTGCGCGACATCATAAGACACATGAGTTGCAAAACGCAGTTTGGGTACATTTTGAATTTGATGCCCTTCGTAAGCATCAACTTCACTTCCTTCCCAACGAGACTTCATCAATGCCAAACTTGAGCTCAGTTCAATTTGTGATGAAAGCTTGCCCGTCAATCCGAATTCGATTCCTTGAGAACGCTGATCACCTTTTTCGATAAATATGAGATTGCCGTCATCAGTAGGTGCAACAAACTGATTATTCTGCTTTAAATCAAAAAGTGCCAAGCTGAGCAAAGCGTTGTTGTACTGCTGTTTGAAGCCCAACTCATATTGTCGTGACTGAACAGGTGCCAAAACTTCTGCGCTATTCGCTACAAATAGTGGCGCTGTTCCACCATCTGCTAAACCTTTCGCATAAGAAAGATAAACTGTTGTATTTTCAAGTGGTCGATAACTTAATGCCATTTGTGGTAAAAATTTTTGAATGTCTGTATGACGATTTTCCGTGCCGTCAATGTTATACGTTTTTTCATTTAAATCGATCCATTTTCCACCCAGTAATACTGTCCATTGTGGATCAAGCTCCATTCGATCTGTAAATGCCACAGAAAGCTGCTTACTTTCGAGTGACTTATATCGATTTCCTAAATCAAATGTAGCGGGTTCAAAATCGGTGGTGTCTTGATAAATATTTGCTGTTCCTCTAAAAGTATAGATACCCGCATACTTTTTTTGATTTTTTTCTACAGCAGCCAGTTCAAAATTCAAATGATGATGTACAGTTCCCGTTTCAATTTGGCCCTTTAAACTCGATTTGAGTTGTGTGGTCATACGTACATCGTCTGGGCTACGGTAATCATAAAGATCGTAATCGCCATTCTCCGTAAAATAGCGATCAAAACCATTTGAGCCATAAGGAAAAGCAATATAATCGTCAATTTTGACATGGCTATAACTCGCACCGATGCTCGCAGCCCAGTCTGAGTTAATTTGATAGCGATACGTCAGGCTGGTGTTCAGCGCAACGTTGGTGACTGGCTTACTCCAGCTTTGATAACCCAGCAATCTGCTCCAAGCCACATCAGTCGGAACTGTTGAGCCGTCGAGTAATTGGTATCCCGGAACTGAACGTTGTTTTTGGCGTTGTGATTCAATATCAAACTGAAGCTGTGATTGATCATCAATCTGCCAATCGAGTGCGAGTGAGCCGAACACACGTTGACCGTTAGCATGCTCGACATAAGGATGAATCTGTTCTTCGGCAAGATTTACGCGATAACCTAAGGTTTGCGCTTTGCCTAAAAAGCCACCGACATCTAGCCCGATAGATGTTCCTCCCTCACTGTTGGCACCCACAGTAACTGAACGAATATCCTCTGGACGCTTTGTAACATAATTGACGACGCCACCGGGTGTAGACATGCCACTTTGAATGGCCGAAATGCCTTTTAGAATTTCTACTCGATCCTTATTTTCAAGTGCAATGTTTTGTTCACCACGAACCACATAGCCATTGAGCAGATAGCTTGAACCTAAAGCCAGCGCAAAACCACGCGAGACAAAATTCGGATAGTAACCGATTGCAGCATATCCATCTCCCAAAGCAGCATCATTCTTGATCACATCGGTCAGTACTTTGGCTTGCTGATCCTCTAAGCGTGCTGAACTCACGACAGATACAGAAGCTGGAATATCTTTTAACTGCGTTGTACCAAAACCTTCCAGATTAACATTTTGACGCAAATAACCAAAATCTTGCTGATCGGCACTTAACACAATGGTTTCGAGCTGCTTAGATTGAGTTTCGGCAAAACTGAGTGTACTTAAAGTACCAATACCTGTACCTAAGATCATTTTTAAACAACGAAAAAGAAATGTGGTGGGAAACATCTGGGCGTTTATCATAAATGATCCTGAATACTCAAAACTCAATGTAACTTTGCGTAAGTAAAAATATACGCAGAGTATATAGGAGTCATGTCCAGATCAAACGCATTGTTTGCTTTATTTGTTGAGTAAAATACAGAATAAAAAGCTAAAAATTTGAAAAAAATTAAAAATTGATTTAAACAATAACTTAGTCAGTTTCTATTACACATGTAGCAAATCATTAGGATTAAAAAAATGGCCTCATGGAATATCCACTCCGTTGTAGACGGCTTGCAAAAAGCACGGCACGACTGGCGTGAAAGTCAACATCGCACCAAAGAGATGGGAGATCGCGAACTGCCATCTAAAGAAGTTCTTCGGGTCGTGGTTAATGACTTATGCGGCATTTTATTTCCGATGCGACTTGGACCTGCAGAACTTCGCCAAGAAACAGAAAATTACTATATTGCTTATACGCTTGACCGCGTATTAAACGAGCTTTTTATACAAGTGCGCATGGCCTTGCATTATGAGGCAAAACTGCATCCGAGTACTGTCGATCAAGACATCGATACATATGCCAAAACCATAGTCCAAGATTTTGCCAATGCGCTGCCAGATATCCGCCGTTTACTTGATGAAGATGTACTCGCGGCTTTTGAGGGCGATCCGGCTGCTCACAGTGTCGATGAGGTACTGATTTGTTATCCGGGATTATTGGCGATTATCCATCATCGTCTTTCACATCAGCTATATAAGCATGTGCCGCTGGTGTCTAGAATTATTTCTGAACTGGCGCATTCTGCAACAGGTATCGATATTCATCCAGGTGCCCAAATTGGTAAAGGTTTCTTTATCGATCATGGAACAGGCGTTGTGATTGGAGAAACCTGTATTATTGGTGAGCGTGTGCGTATTTATCAGGCAGTAACACTGGGTGCAAAACGATTTGAGCTTACCGATGATGGTGGCCTGAAAAAAGATTATGCGCGTCATCCGATTGTAGAAGATGAAGTGGTAATTTATGCAGGTGCCACGATTTTAGGCCGAATTATCATTGGTAAAGGATCTACGATTGGCGGAAATGTATGGCTGACGCACAGTGTGCCTGCGGCAAGCCAAATTTTGCAATCGCCATCTGAATCTTGTAAAAAAGTACCTTAAGGTTATTACCCTCATCATAAATCCACTTCAGAGTATCGTTAAAATATTGAGGAAGTGGATTTATATCTTTTTTATTTAATAATCAAATTCTCTATATTTTAATGACGTCGCGTACCAAAACCGACATAAAAATATTTTTTGTTAAACGTGCAGTGCCATGAGCAATAAAATCGTCAGACATCATTTCGATTTGCTGTAAACTTTCATAATAGATTTGCTCATCGAAGGCAATTTGATCTGAACTACTGCTTTCAACTTTTGAAGAAATCCATTCTTGCTCGAGTATCAATTTTAATCTAGCTAAAAAATCTGTTCGTGTTGAAGCATTATTGACGTGATACAGTATTCGTTCTTGCTCATCTGAACTGATCGAAAAAATCATCTCATACACTTTCATTTTTTATTAGACATAGTTTTACAAAATAAAAAAACCTGTAACCGGGAATGCAAAACCATTACAGGGTTCCCACAATGGAAATCAATTTTGTTAAATATATCACATTTTTTAATATTTACACCAATTAATTATCTTTTTTTATTTAATTTAAGTTTCACAATTTATGTTAAAAATTTAGGCTAGCTTAAGTTATCTCATCTTCTATTTTCACTAAAATAAATAGAAATAAGCACCAAGAATCGATTACTCTCTGTTGTGAGATGGATGAATATTGCCTCTTACAATTACTTTGACTAAAATCTGTTGTATGATGTCTTATCTTTAAATTGTTTTGATCTTATGAAATCTTTAAAAATTACCTGCACAGAAAAATACGTGTTACTTGATCAAGCATTCGAGTTCGATTTTCCAGTGGATTATACCGAGTTTGAGCAACTCACTCAGGAGCAGTTTGCGACACAAGTATTCGACCAAGATGTACTCATTATCAGTGATTTAGATATTAATGAAACTATTTTAAAAAATAACCCGAATTTAAAACTGGTGGCATTATGTTCAACCGGATTTAATCATGTCAACATGCCTTTATTACGACAACATGGCATTAAGATATGTAATATTCGAGGCTATGCAGGCGATGCTGTAGCAGAACATGCGTTTACCTTTATGATTTATCTGATTAAAAATTTTGGCCAACAGCTTCAAGGTATATTAGAAGACAAATGGTCGACCGGAGATAGTTCGTTTCATTTGGCTGCCCCAATGCGCGAACTTAAAGGTAAAACGCTCACAATTATTGGCAAAGGTGAAATTGGTTTATCTCTTGCTCAAAAAGCTGAGGCTTTTGGAATGCACGTCCTGTTTAGTGAGCGTAAAGGTGCAACAACGTGTCGTGAAGGCTATGTTTCTTTTGAAACAGCCATTCAAACCGCAGATATTGTGTCTCTACACTGCGAACTCAACCAACAGACTCATCATTTAATTGATGCCTCTGTATTGAAGATGATGAAACCCAACAGTTTACTGATTAATGTGGGACGTGGTGGTTTGGTCGATGCCAACGCCATTGTTGCAGCGATTGAATCTGGAGAATTGGCGGGCTATGCAGCTGATGTATTGGATCAAGAGCCACCACCAGTCGATCATCCCCTATTAAATTTACATAAGCAGCATGCCAATGTATTGATTACAGGACATATTGCTTGGGGAACCGACGAAGCACAGCAGCGGTTATTTTTAACCATTCAAGACAATATTAATAAAAATATGCAAGGTATTGAGCAAAATCTAGTTTAAGCCTTGAGGTCGAGATTGTTCAAATTCAATCACGACCTTAATTTTGATTATTGTTTGAATTTCTTAATACTTTTAGACAAATGTGCTCGCATCATTTGACGAGCAAGTAACCCATCTTGGTCCACAATTGCATTGTAAATATTCACGTGGTCATGATGTACGGATTTAAGATAGTCCTCACGATTTTCCGGGCTCTTTTCAATTGAATTGAGTCGAGCACGCGGAATGATTTTTTCACCCAGATACTTTAAAAAATCGACAAAATATTGATTACTTGATGCTTCTGCAATTGCAATATGAAAGTCATAATCTGCCTTGACCGTTCCATCGTTTGCTGTCGACGAAATATGAGATTCAAAATCTTCAAGCGCTGCTTTCATCTTGGCAATATGAATATCTGAACGGCGTTCGGATGCCAAAAATACCGCTTCCGACTCTAAGCTAATTCGAAGCTCAAGTAATGCCACAATGTCATTGATGGTTTCTAGGCTAGCGTTGGACAACAAAAAATTTTGTTCTGCGATCTGTTCTTTTACAAATGTACCAATTCCATGACGGGTTTCGACATATCCTAACGAGCGAAGTTCTGTGATCGTCTCTCGAATCACGGAGCGACTGACTTCAAATGTCTCGATCAGCTCAAGTTCAGTAGGAATTTTTTCTCCAACTTTAAATTCTCCAGACTGAATTTTTGCAATAAGTTGTTCTACAATAATCTGGCTTAGTTTTTTTGCTGATCTAGGTTTGATTGCGCTAGACATATTTGAAGAACTCATTAAACATTAGAAAATTCGATTATTCATATTACTATAAACTGACAAGTTAGTCATAAGCACATTGAAAAAATTCAGCTTATGGACAGTTTTGAAAATTAAAAACAGTGTTATAAAAGAGCAGTTCAGCTAAAGCTGAACCGCCTTCTCATATTAGATTGAATTTTTTGTGAATTGACCGTTAATCAACCGATGGATGTTTAATGGATTAGTATCTTTTAATGCATCAGGCAGCAAGGCCTGCGGAGTATTTTGGTAGCATACCGGACGCAAAAAGCGATCGATAGCACCTGTACCTACCGAGGTGCCGCGTGCATCACTGGTTGCCGGAAATGGACCACCATGTACCATGGCATCACAAACTTCTACACCTGTTGGGTAGCCATTAAATAATACACGGCCAGCTTTACGGGTGAGTGTTTGTAATAGATCTGCAGCCTCTGCCAAATCGCTATCATCACCAATAATAGTTGCGGTGAGCTGACCACCTAGAGCATTGAGTCCTTGCAGGAGCTCGGCCTTCGTTTCAACCGAAACAACAACCGACATCGGACCAAATACTTCATGTTGCAACAATGCATGACCTTCTAGTAACAAAGAAGAATCTGCTTTGAACAAATGCGCCTGAGCCTGTGAAGTCATTTCTGGCGCTAAACCAGATGCGATATGTTCAAAACCTGATGCATCAACTAGGTTTTGAATGCCCTGATGATAACTTTTTAAGGTACCCCGATTAAGCATCACTTGTGGAGCAGCACTACGTGTTGAGTCAATCAAAGCCTCCACAAATCGATCAAACTCAACACTTTTAATCCCAATAATCAAACCTGGTTTTGTACAAAACTGGCCACATCCCATGTTAAATGAAGCAACTGTATCTTGTGCAATTTTCTCTGCACGTGCGTTAAGCGCATCTGGTAGCACAACTACAGGATTAACGCTCGACATTTCTGCAAAAAATGGAATAGGCTGAGTGCGGTTTTGTGCTAAGCGAAACAATGCCATTCCGCCTTCGAGTGAGCCCGTGAAACCGGCAGCTTGAATGAGAGGATGCTCGACCAGATTAGCACCTACTCGTGCTCCAAAGATCATATTGAATGTGCCACGCGGCATATTGCAAATCTCGATTGCTTTTTCGATCGCCTGAGCAACCAGTTCAGCTGTTGCCATATGACCTGAATGTGCCTTAAATACCACGCTACAGCCTGCGGCAAGCGCTGCGACTGTATCACCACCTGCGGTAGAAAATGCAAGCGGAAAGTTACTGGCACCAAAAACTGCAACCGGCCCCACGCCAACTTTATATTGTCTTAAATCGACACGCGGTAAAGGTTTACGATCTGGTAGCGCGGTATCAATTCGAGCACCCAATACATCTCCACGGCGAAGCAATTCAGCAAATAGTCGAAGTTGCCCTGTTACTCGTGCAGTTTCACCTTGCAAGCGCGCAAGTGGTAAGCCTGTTTCTAGGGCCGCCACTTCTTGAAGCTCAGCACCTAGCCCTTCAATCTGAATGGCAATTTCATCTAAAAATAATGCGCGTTGTTCGTGACTGGTATTTTGGTATGTCAAAAATGCCTGATGTGCGGCTTTAGCTGCAAGATCCACCTCATTCAAACTGGCTTGACTAAATATATAGCCAGTCGGATGATAGTCTGTAGCATTGATACTTTCTAAGCTTGCCGCGTGTTCTGCAACACGTTGACCCTGAATAAACTGTTTACCGATATTCTTGCTCATCATAGTATTTCCTTAAAACTTTGAAACTTATTGCGGGCCAAGTGTCGCAATTAATTCTGCTAAATCTTCGTAATCCGCAGGCGTCATATCACTGAGCGGCGGACGAACCGGCCCTGCATCATGCCCTACAATTTTCGCCCCTGCTTTGATCATACTTACCGCATAACCAGACTTACGGTTGCGGATTTTGATCAGAGGTAAAAAGAAGTCACGAATCAAACGTTGGGTTGTTTCAAAGTCATCACGGCGTAAAGCGTTGTAAAACTCCATCGCTGTTTTTGGAATAAAGTTAAATACAGCCGATGAATAGACAGGCGAACCTAATGCCTTGTAAGGCGCTGCAAAAACTTCCGCCGTAGGTAAGCCACCCAAATATGACAAACGATCACCAAAGGTTTGTACCACTTCCGTCATCATATCGATTTGGCCCGAACTGTCTTTAAAGCCAATCAGATTTGGACAGGCTTCAACGAGTTGATGTAGAGAATCAACATTGAGTTTAGAAACACTGCGGTTATAAAAAATCACACCAAAATCGACTGCTTGGCAGATCTGTTTCACGTGTTCAATCAAACCTTCTTGGCTTGCTTCGGTTAAGTAGTGCGGCATCAGCAAAATACCGTGAGCACCTAAACGCTCTGCTTCTTGGGCTTGAGCAATTGCTTGACGTGTTGGACCACCTGCACCTGCAATGATTGGAACACTACCCTTGCACGCATCGACTGCCGTTTTAATAACATCCGAATATTCAGAACCGGTTAATGAAAAATATTCACCCGTACCACCCGCTGCAAATAAAGCACTTGCACCATAAGGCGCTAACCATTCAAGACGTTTTTGATAAGACGCCGCATTAAATTCCCCATGCTGGTCAAAGTCAGTAACCGGAAAAGACAATAAACCGTCAGAAACAATTTTTTTTAACTCAAGAGCATCCATTAACGCATATCCTTTTGAACTTATGTTGTCAGACATCTTACATCATATCTTTTTTCAGTTTCAATTCTTTTTTATATTTTTTGCTAAATATAATTCAATAAAAACGGCCGCTCGTGTGAGCGGCCGTTTTGAATCATTCAAAAACTCTAAATTAACGAACTAAACATGGCTTTTTATTATTGAATGTCCAGTTCGGAATCATATATTGCATGGCTTGAGCATCATTGCGAGCGCCTAAGCCTTTGGCTTTATAAAGCTCATGTGCTTTGTAGATATTATCCCAATCGAGTTCTACACCAAGTCCGGGAGCTGTGGAAACCTGAATTTTGCCGTTCTTAATCTCAAGTGGTGACTTGGTAAGATGGTCAATACCTTCTTGCCAAATCCAATGTGTGTCAATCGCTGTAACGTTGCCCACAGCGGCTGCAGCAACATGTGTAAACATCGCCAGCGAAATATCGAAGTGATTATTTGAATGTGATCCCCATGTGAGGTTATACATCTTGCATAACTGCGATACGCGAACAGATCCTTCTAGCGTCCAGAAATGTGGATCGGCTAAAGGGATATCCACTGCCTGAAGCTGAATACTATGCGACATTTCCCGCCAGTCAGTTGCAATCATATTGGTTGCGGTAGGCAAGCCTGTAGCGCGTTTGAATTCCGCCATAATTTCACGGCTTGAGTAACCTTGTTCAGCCCCGCATGGATCTTCGGCATAAGCCAGCACATGCTTTAAATGTTTACCCACTGCAATCGCTTCATCTAAAAACCACGCACCATTTGGATCAAGCGTGACACGTGCTTCAGGAAAACGATGCGCAATTGCGGTTACCGCTTCTGCTTCTTGTTCGGCGTGTAAGACACCACCTTTTAGTTTAAAATCTTTAAAGCCATAACGGTCATAAGAAGCTTCGGCCAATCGTTGAATGGCACTTGGTGTGAGCGCTTTTTCATGGCGAACCTGATACCAATCAAATTCAGTCTTTGCAGTTGAGCCGAGATAATCCAATTGAGTTTGTTGACGGTCACCAATAAAAAATAAATAACCCAATACTTCAACTTCAGTACGTTGCTGCCCATCGCCTAACAAACTGGCGACATTGACATTTAAATGCTGGCCCAATAAATCGAGTAAAGCGGATTCATAAGCCGTGACCACATGAATGGTTGTACGCAAATCAAAAGTCTGGTTCCCACGCCCACCACGATCACGGTCGGCAAAAGTCTCTTGAATTTTTTTTAGCAGATTTTTGTATTCACCGATAGGCTGACCTTCAATTAACGCTTTCGCATCATTTAAGGTATTTAAGATTTTTTCACCACCTGGAATTTCGCCAACACCGATATTTCCTGAGTTATCCTCTATAACCAATAGATTACGCGTGAAATACGGACCATGTGCGCCACTTAAATTAAGTAACATGCTGTCATGCCCTGCTACCGGAATTGCACGAACCGATTTTACTATAGGTGTTGAAGTCGCCATCTTGATACTCCTTGGCTAGGGTTACTTTTTCTTTTTTAAACGCTACAAGACATCAGACAACTTGTCAATTCATGTACTCAAAAATAATTTTCTTAGATAGCTTGTCAAATTAAAATAAATAGTCGTATGATGTCTTATATCTAAATTATCAAGTTTAGAACTGGACTATAGAATATCGAAATATTTTTTGATTTATTCTATGCACGAATATGACATGACGTCACCTGTTTCATGGACCAGCAAACAGGTTGATTATTAGAAGAGTTTGTATATGGATAACTTGCAAACAAACATCGCCGTGATCAGTAAAAATCGGGTTTCTCACACCAAAACCCGTTATTACATTCTGGCCATGATTTTTTTAGTCACAGCACTTAATTACGGAGATAGAGCAACCATTTCAATGGCTGCATCTCCAATGTCCCAAGAATTGGGACTTACATCGGTCACTATGGGCTACATATTTTCTGCATTTGGCTGGGCGTATGTCATCGGACAAATCCCCGGTGGATGGCTTCTCGATAAATTCGGAGCACGTAAAGTATATTTCTGGAGTATTTTACTCTGGTCGATCTTTACAGTCATGCTTGGTTTTGTCGATATTTTTGGCTCCATTCCCTTAATTATTGCATCACTTTTTATTTTGCGGTTTATGGTCGGTTTGTCTGAAAGCCCAGCCTTTCCTGGAAATAGTCAAATTGTAGCTGCTTGGTTTCCAACCAAAGAACGCGGTACTGCGGCCGCTATTTTTAACTCTGCTCAATACTTTGCCACCGTGATCTTTGCACCGTTTATGGGCTGGTTAGTTACGCACATTCACTGGCAATCAGTTTTCTGGATCATGGGTGGAATCGGGATTGTGATTGCATTTATTTGGCTAAAGGTTATTTATAGCCCAGAAAAGCATCCTCGTTTAAATTCTGCTGAGTTTAAATATCTTCAAGATCACGGTGCCATCACCAATATGGGCGAAAATCAGCTTAAAAAGGTCGATGAAAACAATAAAATGAGCTGGTCTAATATCCGTAAACTACTGGCATCTCGGATGTTACTGGGTATTTTTATTGCACAGTATTGTATTACCTGCCTCACCTATTTCTTTTTAACCTGGTTTCCTGTGTATTTGGTCAAAGAACGTCACATGACAATTTTACAAGCAGGTTTTGCGGCTGTTTTGCCAGCGCTCTGTGGTTTTATTGGAGGAATTTTAGGTGGCATTATTTCCGACAAACTCATCCGTATGAATAAATCACTCACTTTTGCACGTAAGTTCCCTATTGTGCTCGGTATGTTACTGTCTACCAGTATTGTGGTGTGTAATTTTGTAGAGTCTCAAACGGCGATTGTATTTTTCATGTCACTGGCATTTTTTGGCAAAGGCTTTGGCGCACTGGGCTGGGCTGTCATGTCGGATGTTGCACCTAAAGAGATGATTGGATTATCAGGTGGCTTATTCAATACTTTTGGAAATACTGCTGGCATCATCATTCCGATTGCAATCGGCTACATCTTAGCAGCGACAGGTTCTTTTAATGGTGCTCTGATTTTTGTTGGCGTTCACGCTGTGATTGCCATGTTCTGCTATTTATTTGTGGTTGGGAAGATTCAACGCTTTCAACTGAAAACATCCATATAAGTAATCTCGATTAGCCGATGCCAAATATATTTGGCATACGGCCTTAATTAAATTAACAAGGAAGACTCATGCAAAAGCCATTACTGATCAAAATTAATCCGCTGGACAATGTTGCCATTGTGGTCAACGATGGCGGCCTTGCACAAGGAACTGTGATTGAGGCATATGATCTATGTTTAATCGAATATATTCCACAAGGCCATAAAGTACTGCTTGAAGACTTAAAAAACGGCGCATCCATCATTCGCTATGGTGAAGTCATTGGTTATGTTAATTGCGATTTAAACGCGGGAGCATGGGTGAATGAAGCGGTCACGCGCATGCCAACGCCCCCTGATTTAAGTGAGCTTGAGTTAGCCACCCGTCCGGCACCTCAAATGGAACCTTTGACTGGCTATACCTTTAAAGGTTACATAAATAAAGATGGTTCAGTCGGTACAAAAAACCTTTTGGCAATTACCACCAGCGTGAATTGCGTAGAAGGAATTGTCGATCATGTGGTGAAAATTATAGAACGTGAGCTATTGGCAGAATATCCAAATGTAGACGGCGTAGTTGGTTTAAATCATTTGTATGGCTGTGGTGTTGCTATTGATGCACCTGCCGCGATTGTACCAATCCGTACTATTCATAATCTGGCATTGAATCCTAATTTTGGTGGAGAAGTCATGGTCGTGAGTTTAGGCTGTGAAAAAATGCAACCCGAACGCTTACTTTCACTCCCAACAGAAAATAAACGTATTCCGCTTGAAGATGAAGACATCATCCAGCTTCAAGATGAACAGCATCACGGCTTTCAAAGTATGGTCGATCATATTTTGGCGGTTGCAAAGATTCATTTAGAAAAGCTCAACCAACGCCAGCGTGAAGTAGTTTCGGCATCACATTTAGTCGTCGGTATGCAGTGCGGTGGTAGCGATGCCTTTTCTGGCGTGACGTCAAATCCGGCTGTTGGTTTTGCTTCAGATTTGATTATCCGCTGCGGCGGTACAGTCATGTTTTCAGAAGTGACCGAAGTTCGTGATGGTATCCATTTACTTACTCCACGCGCAGAAAACGAACAAGTCGCGAAAGATTTAATTCGTGAAATGCAGTGGTACGATGATTATTTGGCCGCAGGCAAAGTTGATCGAAGTGCCAATACCACGCCTGGCAATAAGAAAGGCGGTTTAAATAATATTGTTGAAAAAGCCATGGGATCAATTGCCAAGTCAGGCCGCTCTGCGATTGTTGAGGTGTTGTCACCGGGTCAAAAACCCACTAAAAAAGGGCTGATCTTTGCCGCTACACCATCGAGTGACTTTATTTGCGGCACACAACAAATGGCTTCGGGTATTACAGTACAAGTGTTTACTACAGGCCGCGGAACACCTTATGGATTGGCAGCGGTGCCTGTCATCAAGATGGCCAGCCGCAATAGCATTGCCAATCGCTGGTATGATCTCATCGATATTAGTGCGGGCGATATTGCGATTGGTAAAAAAACCATTGAAGAAGTGGGTTGGGAACTATTTGAACTGATTTTGAAAGTCGCGAGTGGCGAACAGCAAACATGGTCGGATAAATGGGGAATTCACAACTCGCTGGCCGTGTTTAATCCTGCACCAGTTACCTAAGGCATATAAAAAAAGATGAATTCTGTGCATTCATCTTTTTTATTTCAATATTTGATTGCGATACATTTCACTCATTTTCTAGATCGCTGCTAAACTAAACACTGAAACTTGTTGCCACTTTGATCTTATGCAAAATCTCTCCACTCCTGCTTCGTCGTCTGACAATATCGGAAAGGCCCTGCTGTGTCTAATGACATCCGCCTTACTTTTTTCGATTATGGGAGTGTGTATCCGATTTGCATCACAAAGTGTCGACAACGCAACGATCGTATTTTTTCGAAACGCGGTGGGTCTATTCATTTTTATTCCCATGTTAATTAAAAATGGATTTGGACTCATTCGAACGCAAAAATTATGGATGCATACGTGGCGAAGTGTGGTGGGATTGGCCGCGATGTATGGTTTCTTTTATGCGATTGCCAATCTAAAGCTCTCCAATGCGATGGTGTTTAGTTACTCTTCACCTATTTTCATTCCACTGATTGCATGGTTATTTCTCAAAGAACAAATCACCAAATCTATGATTTTTGCTGCCGTATTGGGTTTAGTGGGTGTCATGTTTGTTGCTAAACCTGATCAGGGCTTATTTAATCTGATTTCTTTTATCGGCCTTGGGGCCTGCTTTTTATCTGCGATGGCTTTTGTGACTGTCCGTGCGCTGACCAGCACCGAATCTCCAGAACGCATCGTATTTTATTTCTGTATGTTTGGTACGCTGATTTCATCAATCCCGATGTTTTGGCACTGGCGAATGTTCACCCTACACGAACTGGCTTTACTTATTACAGCTGGGCTACTGGCTAATATTAGCCAATTATTTATGTCTTATGCCTACAGCTTAGCACCGGCTGGTAAAATCGGCCCGATGAACTATATCGCGATTGTGTTTGCAGGTGTATGGGGCTATGTTTTTTGGCGAGAGCTTCCCGACCTGTTTACACTGATCGGGATTGCCATTATTTTGATTGCAATCTTGATGTGCAACCCATTTGCACAACAAAAAGTGATGCGGTTATTTCGATTAAATCGTTAAAGGTTTATCTATCTTGTAAGAATAAACAACTCATCTTGAAGTAATTTGTACTCAAAAAAGATTTAATTACGATGTTAATCAAGTAATACTTTGTATTTTTTATTAAAAAACAAATTATTAAAGCTAATTTTTTTTAAGGCTTTGAGAATTCGACATTTTTAGTATAGTCTAGGCCTATTGATTTCCAAAAGAGATCACTTGGGTGTTGATGAGTTATGGTCGGCTGCTCGGTTTTTTTGCAGTCTTCTTACAAATCGCTGTGTTTTTACAGCCACTATTACCAGAGAAATACCAAGTTTCTCCGGTCTGTGAAACTATTGCCCAAGCACTACAGATTGGTGATTTTGCGACCACATCAGTTGCACACTCTGAAATGTCCAATCACATGCATTCGCATCATGCTACAGCGCATCATTTAGCTGAACAGAAAATAAAAACTGATACATCACATCATCATCACGACATGAATCATCAATGTCAGTATTGCGTGGTCTATGGTCATGTGGTACCTCTTCTTGATGTAGATTTAAGTGAAATCTTGGTTCGTATTCAGGTTCGATATCTCGCCTTTAAACGTACTTTTTTTCACGTTTTCTTTGTACTTCAGCAGCTCTTTCTTATTCCTCAAGGACGCGCTCCACCGCTCTCTCTCGCCATTTAAATTTTTTATCTTAATTTTTAAATTGAATGAGTTGTAGAGACGAATCATTATGTTTTGCTTAAAAAATAGCCTATACTGGTTAGATATAAACTCGCCTGCAAAATTGCACGAGCAACATCATCCGTTGTATGAGGTGCTCTCATGACATTAGGATTAACCGCATTAGAATTAGCGCGGATTCAATTTGCGTTCACAGTATCTTTTCACATTATATTTCCAGCAATTTCAATTGGTTTAGCAAGTTTTCTTGCTGTGCTTGAATGGCGCTGGTTGCGTACTCAAAACCCGGTTTATCAAGACTTATTTAAGTTTTGGGTTAAGATTTTTGCTGTCGCTTTTGGTATGGGTGTCGTCTCTGGCGTTGTGATGAGCTATCAGTTTGGAACCAACTGGAGCGAGTTTTCTCGCTTTGCCGGAGGTGTCACAGGCCCATTACTCAGCTATGAAGTATTAAGTGCATTTTTCCTTGAAGCCGGCTTTTTAGGGATTATGCTGTTTGGCTGGGGCCGTGTGGGCAAAAATGCACACTTCTTCGCAACCTTAATGGTGGCGATTGGCACCTGTATTTCCATGTTCTGGATTTTATCGTCCAACAGCTGGATGCAAACACCACAAGGCTATAGCATTGAAAATGGCATTATCGTGCCACAAGATTGGGTTGCGATTATCTTCAATCCATCTTTCCCTTACCGACTGGCTCACATGGCGATTGCTGCATTTATGGTGTCATCACTTTTGGTGGCAGCAACCGCAGCATGGCATTTGCTCAAGGGGCGTCGTGATGCATTGGTCAAAAAGTCATTTTCCATGGCACTCTGGCTCATTTTGGTTTTGGCACCATTACAAGTATTTGTAGGTGATGCACATGGTCTCAATACTTTAGAGCATCAACCTGCAAAACTTGCTGCAATGGAAGGCCATTGGGAAACCAACCACGACCATGCCATGCCGTTGTATCTGTTCGGGATTCCAGATATGCAAGAAGAGCGAACCAAATATGCGATCGCGATTCCGCATTTGGGTAGTTTAATTTTAACGCACTCGATGGACGGAACAGTTAAAGGGCTTAAAGACTTTGCTCCGGAAGATCGTCCAAACTCCACCATCGTATTTTGGAGCTTTCGAATTATGGTCGGGCTTGGCATGTTGATGGTACTGTTGGCGTTGGCAGGTCTATGGCTCAGACGTTCAGACCGGCTTTATGAAAACAAATGGTTTCAGCGTTTTGCTTTGGTGATGGGGCCATCTGGATTTATTGCCTTGCTTGCAGGCTGGTTTACCACCGAAGTTGGTCGTCAGCCTTGGGTGGTTTATGGCGTGATGCGCACTAAAGATGCAATCTCTCCTGTCTCTGCCGAACAAGTCGGTCTCACCTTGATCATTTTTGTACTGGTGTACTTTGTTGTCTTTGGAATCGGTATTTATTACATGCTGAAACTGATCAATAAAGGGCCACAATTTATTCATAGCACGCCACAAGAAGCAGGCGGCGTTGGTCGATTCAAAACCCCAATGCGACCGTTGAGTGCGGCTGATGAAGAACTGGATGATCAAGACAAAGGAGCAACATCATGATTGATTTATCTTTAATCTGGGTCGTGATTATTGCTGTTGGCGTGTTTATCTATGTGGTGCTAGACGGGTTCGACTTGGGAATCGGAATTTTATTTCCATTTATTCAAGATCAGCAAGAACGCGACGTGATGATGAATACCGTGGCACCCGTGTGGGATGGTAATGAAACCTGGATGGTGCTTGGCGGTGCAGGCTTGTTTGCAGCGTTTCCAATTGTCTATTCTGCTGTTTTATCTGCGCTTTACTTACCTATTTTGCTGATGGTAATTGCACTGATTTTTCGTGGCGTAGCATTTGAGTTTCGCTTCAAGGCCAATCGTACCAAACACTTGTGGGACAAAGCATTTATTGGTGGCTCTGTTCTTTCGAGCTTCTTACAAGGCGTATTGCTAGGCGCTTACATCCAAGGCATACATATTGTGGATGGTCGCTACGCTGGTGGCGGTCTGGACTGGCTGACACCTTTTTCTCTTTTCACGGGTGTGGGCGTGGTTGTCCTTTACGCCGCGCTTGGGTGTGGCTGGTTGATCATGAAAACTGATCATCGTCTACAAGAAGATATGTTTAAGATTATGCCAAAGCTCATACTCGGATTGCTGTTTATTTTTGCGTGTGTGAGTTTGTATACACCTCTGTCTCAGCCACAAATCGCAGCGCGATGGTTTAGCTTACCTCAACTCTTGTATTTTAGTCCTGTTCCTATTTTGGTCGTGATATGTAGTGTGCTTGCACTTCGTGCATGTGCCAAGAAACAGGAATCGGCTCCCTTTTTATATATTCTGGCTCTGCTGTTCTTGGCCTATAGCGGATTTTTAATCAGTATTTTTCCGTATATAATTCCACCATCAGTGACCATTTGGGACGCTGCTGCTCCGGCAAATAGTCAATTGTTTGCCTTAATTGGTGCACTGATTTTGATTCCGATCATTATCACCTACACCATCATGGCGTACTGGGTTTTTCGAGACAAAGTACGCGTAGGTGATGAAGGGTATCACTAGGAGCGAATAGGTATGAAATTATCGAAATTTCAATGGTTCGTGGTTTTATGGCTGGGCGGATTCTTTGGGTTATTGCTGATTGCAATGGCCTTTCGACTCTTATTACAGCTCGCCTATTAATAAGAAAGGATGCTTAACGTGAATTCTATGCAATATGGATCGCAACAGACACAGTCGATGTTGCTGCACATGGATAACCACTTTTTGGGGCAGGAAATTATTCAGGTTCGTAAGAAAATGAATATTTCTCAGACCCAACTGGCCACGATGCTGGGTATTTCAGTCAGAACGCTTGAAAGCTGGGAACGCGGGGTAAGACATCCCTCTAGTTCAGCCAAAGCATTAATTCGCTTGCTGATTAAATCTCCACATTTTGTGCTTAAAAATTTGGCCTAACCTATTTAATCGAGGTCATGTTGATGGCATGGCCTCGTTACTTCGTCTAGATTAAATTTTTTTTGATCGCTCTTAAAGACTCGTTCAGCCGCTTAATGTCTGAAGGTTTTAATCCTGAAAAACTGTCATTAAAGAGCAGTGAGGTAATTTCATTTATTTTAATCACCATTTCATGCCCCGACTCGGTCAACGTCACTCGGGTAACCCGATTATCAAGTTTGCATAAAGACGTTTCTACATAGCCTTCATCTTTTAAACGATAAATAATTTTGGTTGCCGTTGGAATTTTGATAAGTGCCATATCCGCCAGTTCCGAAATACTGGCATCGGGACGCGTTGAAGCAGCAAGCAAGATTCTACGGCGTGAATTGTCTAAACCATATTTTTTTAATGAATTGTCGATCTTATTGATATAAAGCGCGTGAACTTGTGAAATGAGATAGTACGGAAACTCTTCTAAATCAAATTCATCATGAACAGGAAAATATTTGGCATATTTATTGGTCATATAAGTCAAGCTTCTTAAAAGTGAATGGATTTAAATTAGCATATATTTTAGCTTAAGCATTCAAATTATTTTATTCTTAAAGTAAATTTTTTATTAAAATCATGTTTTTAATTACATAAAAGCAATCCGATATAGTTAATAAGTGTCATAATTTTTTTAAATCAAAATATATAAAGTTTTTGTAAATGGACCACTCTAGATGAGCAGTCCTGTTTCAATGTTCTAGCCTAATGACGACTTTCATTCATTTTTCGAACCATCGCATCAAAAAATTTGTTGGCAAATCCACTTTCCCGAATCAGCATGGCCGTCAGATCTGTACATTTTTGTTTAACATCATGATTTAAAGGCATGTCTTCTCCTGCCATCGCATCTGCCTGACACTGTACTTCGGCAGCACGCTGTACGGTCCAAAGTAAAAAGAAGGCTTTTTCGATACTGCTCTCGCCCACAGCAATGCCGTGATTACGAAGAACTAAAATATGATGGTCTGCCAAGCTTTCAATCATGCGTGATTTTTCATCTTCAAACAGCGTGATTCCCTCAAAAGTATGATATCCAACTCGACCATAGAGCTGTGCGCCATAGAAACTATCATGTTTGAAGCCGTGCTTTTTTTGCACCACGGCGCTGATGGGTGTGGTATGAGTATGAATCATACAGCGGATATCATCTCTTGCACCATGCACTGCGCTGTGTAACGCAAAACCAGCCGGATTGGCATCATACTCAGATGGTTCAACTTTGTTTCCATCCAAATCTACTTTAAGTAGGTTTTCAGGCGTAATTTCAGTGTAATTTAAACCAAACGGATTCACCAAATAGTGGTGTTCCTTGCCGGGTAATCGCGCAGAAATGTGGTTGAAAATCGTTTCTGTCCAGCCAAAATAATCAACCAAATGGTAACACTGTGTCAGTTTGGTTCGAAGCGCCCATTCTTCTTGTGAGCACTGTGGTAGGGCAATTGCACTGTTCATTCTGATATCCTGTTTTAAATTTTTCGAGACTGTTCACTGAGATATTGGGTCAGATCGCAAATATGTCGGGTCATTGGCATTGGACAATCGTAGTGTTCTGCTAACTCAATCACGGCATCTGCGATGCCTTTTAGTTCGAGTGGCTGTTTTTTTTGATAGTCATACCACATGGATGTACGGGTATCGCCCATTTCAGAGCCCAGCTTTAAAAAGGTATCTGGGTCGATCGAGACGCGTGCGCCATAGCTTGCTGCCACCTGACGGACTTCACGTGTGATTTCTCGGGTGATGCTCTGTAGGTAAGGATGTGAGTAAATATCTTTAAGCGTTGCACCGGTAATCACAGACATTGGATTTGAACTTAAGTTGGCGATGACTTTGGTCCAGATTTGATCGCGAATGGTTTCTGAAATACGCACCTCAATGCCACTGTCTGTAAAAATATTCTGCAACGCGGTAATACGAGGTGTGACTTGATGAGAAGGCTCACCCAATATAAGCAGATACGGATTTTTTGATTCAACCCGACCATGACTTTTTAAGGTGGCTGTAATAAATACTACAGCACCGATCAAATGAGATAATGGAAAATGCTGTATTAGGCGTTGATCGGCATCGAGGCATTTAATTGGCTTGATTTGGTCTTGTGTCGTGTTTTGATAGAAATACCAAAATGGAATTCCATTGATGAGCGGAATCACCAAAGTTTGTTCATGCAAAATAGACTGAATGTCTTCATACACATGAATTAAGGCATCGGATTTGGTGGCAATAAAAATCACGTCTTGTGGTTCAAGCGCAGATGCATGACTCACCACACGATCAGGAATAATGTGGTGTTCACCAGTGAGGTCTTGCAGATAAATTCCCTGATCAGACAGTACCTGATAATTTTCTCCTCGCGCAATTATCGAAACCGATGTGCATCCTGCAAGTTTTAATCTGGCTGCCATGGTACATCCGATTGCACCAGCACCCAGAATGGTAATTTTAGCTGACTGATTCATACGTGTCCTCTTTTTAAATAGCCAATACATCTTGGTGTTTACTGTTGATTCCAAGATAACTTTCTATAATTCTAGGATCTTCGACCAGATCTGAACCCCGACCTTCTATAGCTAACTCGCCCATTTCAAGCACATAGGCGTAGTCGGCGAGCTTAAGTGCTGCGCGTGCATTTTGTTCAACCAGTAAAATCGAAACACCTTGAGTCCGGAGTTGATCAATGATCTTAAAAATTTCACGGGTAATCAGCGGTGCTAGCCCTAAACTTGGTTCATCTAGCATCAATAGTTTAGGTTTTGCCATGAGTGCTCGGCCCACTGCCAGCATTTGGCGCTCTCCACCAGAAAGCGTACCAGCCTCTTGTTTACGGCGCTCATGTAAGCGTGGAAATAACCCATAGACTTCATCTAAAGTCTGTTTGAGTGTCCGGTCTCCGTGTTTATAACGCTGGAAACCACCAAGCATTAAATTATCTTCAATCGACATCGACGCAAATAACTCACGTTTTTCAGGTACCAACCCTAACCCACGCACCACCATGCGTTCAATTTCAGGGCATTGTCCTATTTCACCATCGAACTCAATATCTCCTTTCGAGCCCAGAACCCCCATAATCGCAGATAGCAATGTGGTTTTTCCGGCGCCGTTTGGACCAACCACTGAAACAATCTGCCCCTGATTCACCCGCATATTAAAATTGGTCAGTGCATCGACCTTACCATAAGCGACACTTAAATTTTTCACTTCCAGTAAAGCGTTGCCGGATGTATTGTTGTGGATGTCTTTCATGCAGCACCTCCCAAATAAGCCTCAAGCACCGCTTGATCATTTTGAATATCGTGAGGTAAGCCCTCGGCAATTTTCTGTCCAAACTCCATCACCACCACTCGATCGACCAGATTCATCACAAAATCCATATCATGCTCAACCAGTAAAATCGCCATACCTTCCGATTTAAGCTTAATGAGAAGCTCGGCTAATGCCTGTTTTTCTTTCAAACGTAAGCCTGCTGCTGGCTCATCGAGAAGCAATAAACACGGATGAGCACACAAGGCGCGTGCAATTTCTAAAATACGTTGTTGCCCCAAAGCCAATGCACCCGCTTCGGTATATAGGTATTCACCTAAACCTACTCGCTCAAGCTGTTGCTTGGCTTCATTTAACAAAATATTTTCTTCTTCACGATCTAGACGAAACATGGAAGCAAAAACACCTCGTTGCCCACGTAAATGCGCACCAATCACTACATTTTCGAGCACTGTCATTTCTGGCAAAATCTTCACGTGCTGAAAAGTTCGGCTTAAACCTAATTTGGCAATTTCACGAGATGGAATTCCATTGATACGCTGTCCAAGAAATATTACATCGCCACTGGTTGGCGTATCGACACCTGACAACTGATTAAACATAGTGCTTTTTCCAGCACCATTTGGTCCAATCAAGGCCAAAATCTCTCCCGCACGAATATTCAGATTCATTTGGTTATTGGCAATCAATCCACCAAATGCCTTAGTGACATCTAAAGCCTGTAAGATTTCGGTACCATGCGCAGGCAGTGTCGGTTTTGCCAAGGTATGAGATGTTGGATTTAACGACAAATGTGAACCTTTTAACTGATAACGGGCAGGTAAAAGTTTCAGAAGTAGTGACCACAATCCCGCCGGTGATTTTTGCATTAGAACCACAATCATGAGGCCAAACACAATGGTTTCATAATTACCTTCACCACCAAATATCATGGGTAACACATCTTGCAACCATTGACGCATCATAGTGAAAATACCCGCACCCACCACTGCGCCCCAAATACTACCTACCCCACCAAGTAACGCCATAAAGAGGTAATCAATTCCCATCTGAAGACCAAATGGCGTCGGATTAATAAAGGATTGGTTGTGCGCGTAAAGCCAGCCTGCGATCGATGCAAATACCGATGACGTTACAAATACGATCATTTTCGAGCGAAAAGTATTGACTCCCATCGACTCCGCCATGATTTGTCCACCTTTTAGCGCACGGATCGCACGACCTTCTCGGGAGTTAAGCAAATTTCGAGTCAGAATCATGGCGATCAATAAGATGAGCCAGATCAGATAAAACATCTTGTTGTTGGTATCTAAGGCATATCCAGCAATTTCAATACTAGGAATATTGGCAATACCTGAATGCCCGCCCAATGTTGGAATAGTTGAAAAGAAGTAGTACAGCGAAATACCCCAAGCAATTGTACCCAGTGGCAAATAATGACCTGAAAGTTTAAGCGTGAGCCCGCCAACCACTAGCGCAGAAAAGATGGTGATGATCAATCCAAGGAATAACCCCACCCATGGCCCACCGCCTGTCCATGCCAGAAATGTTGGCAATTGTTCGGTTACGCTCAGATAAGCTGTGGTATAAGCCCCGATTCCGACCAATGCAGCCTGCCCAAAGCTGGTCATTCCGCCCACACCTGTGAGTAAAACCAACCCCAGCACCACCAAAGCATTCATACCAATATAGTTAAGTAGCGTCACTTGGTAAGTGGGTAACAGCAGTGGACTTAGTGCAACCAGCAACACTACAACCGCCAAGATAGCATTTGATTTCATTCGCTTTCCTCCTCTATTTGACGAGAAGTTAATGATTTCCATAACAAAAATGGAATAATCAGGGTAAAGACAATAATTTCCTTATAGTCACTGGCCCAAAACATAGCAAAAGCTTCAATAATCCCCACTGCGACTGCACCAAGTGCGGCCACTGGAAAGCTCACCAAACCACCAATAATTGCGCCTACAAAGCCTTTTAAGCTGATTACGAAACCAGAGTCGTAATATAAGGTCGTGATGGGTGCAATCAAAATACCCGAAAGCGCACCGATAAATGCAGCCAGACTAAAGGTCAGTTTTCCCGCAAAAACAGGAGAAATTCCCATTAATTGTGCCCCCATTCGGTTGACTGCAGTTGCATGTAAGGCTTTGCCATATAATGTTTTTTCGAAGAAATACCACAGTGCAATAATCATGATGAGGAAAGCTGCTACAATAAACAGGGTCTGACTATTAACTGTTAAAGCGCCCACTTCAAAAATTGCTTCACTAAAGGGTTTGGTTTGTGCGCCATCTGGCCCAAAAATAAGTAACCCGACACCGACCATTGCCACATGTACCGCAATTGAAACAATCAATAGCACCAAGGGCTTTGCTGCTACCAATGGCTGAAAAAAAGTTCGATACATTTGCGGACCGAGCGGTGTGATCACGGCTAATGCAAAAATTATTTGTAAGCCGAGCGGCATATTTATCAGCGGCAAGGTATACATCGCAATAACCAACGCTGCGATATAGATCGCCCACACAATCGCTGCCTGAATGTTAAATTTGGTTTGATGTTTAAAATATGCGTACAGGTCTAAAATAATATTGGTGAAGTAAAAAGCCACCAGTAACCAGACCACCACACTGGGTGTTCCTGCCTGAATGGCAGCTAAGGTCAGTGCACCATAGACAGTGAATTCGCCCAAAGGAATGAGCAAGATGCGTGTCACGGTAAATACAAGCAGAATACATAACGCCAATAAGGCATAAATTGCCCCACTGGTAATGCCATCTTGCCCTAAAATCAAAGCAATATTCATATCCATAATGGTCTATCCTTACTATGTAGGTCGTGATCACCTCACAGGAAAATTGATGACTTTCCTGACATAGCAATTTTTTGATTTTTTCTGAATAGGATTACTATTTAAGTAGTTTCCATTGACCGTTTTTCACCGTAATCATTACGCGTCCGCGTTGATCAAAACCACTATGATCCATAGCTGTCATAGTGTAGACCCCTTGCGTGGCAGGCAATTCCTTGGTTTGTTCCAATGCAGTTCTTAAGGCTTGACGAAATTGTGCTGTTCCTGGTTTCGCTTGCTTGAGTGCAATCGGTACGGCTTTATTGAGTAATAGTCCAGCATCATAAACATTTGCACCAAAGGTGGCTGGAACTACGCCATATAATGCTTTGTAATCGTTAATATATTTCTGTGCAATTTGTTTAGATGGATGATTATTTGGTACTTCATTAATCACCAGCATCAGACTTGCTGCTAGAATCGTATTTTCTACCTTCTTACCCCCAAGCTTTAAAAACTGATCTAAAGCTGCACCATGTGTCTGATACACTTGCCCGCGGTACCCTCGATCATATAACGCCACTTGTGGCGTAACTGCCGAACTTCCTGGCGCAGCGATTAAAATGGCTTGAGGCTTTTTCGCAACAAGTTTAAGTGCTTGTCCGGTGAGTGATGTATCCTGACGCTGAAAAGATTCTTTTACTGTCACACTAATGCCATTTTTGGCTGCCAATATACTTATCACACGGCTCCAGTTTTCGCCGTATGGGTCGGCTGTGCCAATAAATCCAAGGGTTTTAATTTTTCGTTTGACCATATCTTGCACCAAAGCCTGTGCAATCAAATCATCATTTTGCGTGGTTTTAAACACCCATTTACGCTGTGCATCCATTGGAACCACAACACCTGATGTACCCACAGGTGCCAAAAGTGGAACCCCTACTTTGGCAATAATTCCCAAAGCTGCCATTGCATTTGGAGAACCTGACGGTCCAATAATGGCATCGACATTATTCTCCTTAATCAGTTTATTCATTGCCTTGACAGTCGCTGTGGGATCACTGCCATCATCGAGTGAGATGTAGCGAACATTTTCCGTGCCAATTTTTTTGGGTAACAGTGCAATCGTATTACGCTGTGGAATACCCACCATGGCAACGGGGCCACTTGATGATGTCACAACACCTACGGTTATGTCGGCATGTACCATTGGTATAGCTGCACTTATGACTGCCGTGAAGCTCATAATTTTGGTTAACTTCATTTCAAACCTTCTCCTCATCAGTTTGACCCTAGATATTCAAAATTAGTTGAAATATCTAAGATATTACATTTATTAATTAAGCAGCTTTCATGCCACTTTTAACCAAAAAATTAAATTTATTATTTAATATTTATCATATACTTAAAATATCATAAATTTTCAAAAACAGCATACCAATAAAGTATATTTTTCAACTATTTTTATGCACTAAATTATTACACTTTTATTGTAAAAAGCACCATTTTAATGACTATTTTTTCATCAAAAAATCGCATCATCTTGTTGTTCTTTAGCAAGAAAAATTAAAATCGCCTCTTCTGATTAACCATTCATTTGTTTGAAAGGATCAACCAATACTGATTAATTTATCATCATAAAAAAACGCAAATGATAAATTCGTCATTTGCGTTGCTGCTTAAATGTAACCTGACATGTAGTTGCTGATTTAAAATTGATAACTATAAGTTGCGATGAAGCGTGTTTCGTTATAGTCGGTGCCTCTTGAGTAGGCCGTACCGTATTTTAAATCTGTGCGAATATGCATCACCTCCAGCCCAATTTCCTTAAATTGCCCAGTGGGTACAATATATTTTAGTGAAATACTTTTTTCTGTCTCCTTGTTATCTTTGAAACCTTCTCGCGTAATATCGCTACCGTGTAAATAGCGTAATGTACTTTTTAAACCCGGCATGCCAAGCTCTGCAAAGTCATAACGATATAAGACATGCCACGTGAGTTCATTGGGTTTGACAAAGCCTAGATTTGACCATGCGTGTAGATATGGCTGAGGTACATAGCCTGCTAGCGTTGGAAATGTTGAAGCACCGTCATTTTTACGGACGCCGCTCATTAGCGTATGATTTCCATCCTGAAGCGTTGTCATTACTCCATAAACCTGATTATCTATTGTTCCATATAGGGCTTGACCATCTTCAGTGTTATGAAAGTAACGAGCATCCACCTTAATCTTGGTTGAACCAACGTGAGTAGAATAGGCAAAGTTTAGATATTGTTGACGGTAGATATCTTCAAGTTGTCCCCACCAATACGATGCAGTCCAATGTGTATTGAACATATAATCTAAACCAATAAGATTTAATCCATCACTCTCATAACGCGGTGCATTCGGTCTAAACAAGCTCAACTTGCGAAAATGATCATCATTTCTGGCATTAATTCGAGTAACACGGCCAGCTGTAATTTTAAGCTTTTCAAGTTCTGAACTTTCGAGCATTGCACCTGAATATGTAGTTAAGAGCTGTCTTGAATCATCGATATACACAATAGGGTTCTTTGGAAGTAACTCGCCTATTTTTAGTTCAGTTTTATTGTATTTCAGTTTAATCGTTGCGCCAAACTTTGCATAATCTCGATCTTGTCGACCTGTATCCAGATCATAAGGAATGATTGTATCGGCACGTGATACATTATGGTTATTCAAACGTAGTGCGTATTGTGCACTTGCATCGACGCCCAATTGAATTGGTGTATTTGTATAACCAGACTCATAACGACCCATAAATGCTTGTGACCAACTACCAATATTTTCAGTTTCGACATCCTTAAACTCACGCTCTATATAAAAGTTACGCAGATCAACTGAAAGTTTTTGATCTTTAAAAAAATCTGCATAGGCAACACTTAAAGAGCATGTGCTTATAAAAAACATGCTCACACATCTAAAATTAAAATACTGATTCACTTAACACCCCAATAAAAAGAAACTATTTTTGTATAAAAAATATCCTTTTTATTGATTGAAAAGTCAATTTTTGAGATGCACCATTAAAGTCCAAAATTTCACTTAAACTTGTTTAAATTCAATATTTTCACCATCTTGATTCACTTTTAGTGTCCAAAAAAGAATTGATCATTTAAAACCTGTAAAAAAACTGAATTTTCAACTAATTTACGACTAATAAATCATGTTTTAGACATTTCTTGTTTCAAACAAGTGATTAATTTATTAGTAATGCACTATTTTGATAATTGATTTTTTAAATAATTTTAATCTTATTAATTTAAATTATATTACAAGAAAGATAGATTTTATAAATTTTTAAAAAATTACAGAAAAAAATATAGAATTGATTCAATCAATCTATATAGTTGCTTTAATAAAATTTTAAAGTTTGGCATTCAATATTTAAATAAGAATGCCAAGAATAATACTTCAGTGAATCCCTGCTAAATCTCGCAATATATTCATAAATATCTCACGATCTTGCTGGCTATATTTTTTAAAGATTTCTTCTTGATGGGTATCGGCAATTTTAAACAAATAGTGTGCTGTTTGTTTACCTTTTTCAGTTAATTCTAAAAAATCAGAATTATTTTTAATTAATCCATCAGCCGCTAAAATAGCGATAGCTTGTTCAACTTCCTGCATAGGCATTGCAATATCGCGGGGTAAATCATGCTTACTTGCAGCAGTGGCACTTGCCAAAACCAACAATAAACGGGCTTCACTGGTTCTATAACCAGATGTTAGTTGTTTTGGTAGATAATCGGCTTGATAACTTTTAAAAGCACGACTCATCAAATAACAGGCATTACTATAGAGTTGTCCTTGCTGGGCAGCATTTAGATCGGTTGTCGAGATTCTCTCTTTAAGTTGCAAACTCGGATGTGGTATCACACTAGAGTATGCTCCTTGATGATAAAGCAATGGACTGCGCCCTTCATCTTGAAAGTTGACAACTTTTCCAACAATAATCCAGTGATCACCACCTTCAATAATTGCATGGCGCTCACACTCAAAAACGGCTGAGCACTGTTCCAAAATAGGTGCTAAACCCTGACCGAGTTTATAGTTTGTTTCTGCAAATTTATCGATATTACGACGCGAAAACTTATTTGAAAGTTCAATTTGCGAGCCAGACAGAATATTCACGGCAAAATGAGAGGACTGCTCAAATACAGTAAAGCTTGATGACTTTTTATCGATACTCCATAAAATGAGCGGTGGATCCAAGGATACCGAATTAAAACTGTTTGCAGTAACCCCTACTTTCTCACCTTGCTCATTTTGCGCCGTCATAATGGTCACGCCTGTTGCAAAGTTACCAAGCGCACGTCTGAATTGTAACGGATCGATCTGAATCTCTTTTAATGTATGATGTGTGTTCATCAGGCACTCCTTGATTGTTTTTTATTTTTTAAATCTCATCTGATCTAGATATCCAAGACCAGTCGGGCCGATTTGGCGCGCGAGCAACACACCAGAATCTGCTCGTTATCGGCTTTCTCTTCGTCGGTAAAATATACATCCCGATGATCTGGCTCACCCTCAAGCACATCACACATACACGTTCCGCATACACCTTGTTCACAAGACATTTCAATACAAATTCCTTCACGCGCCAAGGCAGACAAAATGGTTTCTTCTGCATGCACGCGAATGGTTTTACCGGAGCGCTTGGCGACCACATCAAAAGCATCGCCGCTCAGATCAGCTTCAACCTGAAAATATTCTTTGTGAATCCGCTGATCTGGAAGCTTATGAGCTTTGGCTAAATTAATTACCCAGTCCATGAATCCATTTGGGCCACAGGTATAAATATGTGTATAATCTAGAAGATGCTGCATAAATTGTTCAAAAAATTCCCGATGATTTGCACCCTGATCTTTAAAATGAAAGGTGGTGTAGCTGGCCAGTGGTCCGTGTTTAAGCTCATCCACAAATGCGCTACTTTGTTCACTTTTAGCACAGTAATGCAGCTCAAATGATGCATTTTCTTGGTGTAACGCATACGCCATCGCAATTAACGGCGTAATACCGATTCCACCCCCAACCAAAATGCTGTGGCGTGCTTTGTGCAATGGAAATAAATTTTTAGGTTGACTGACCTTTAACTGCATGCCAGTTTGAATCTCGTCATATGCTGAACGCGATCCACCACGTGAGTCGGGATCATTTAATATACCTATTCGAAAAATCCCTTCTTGCTGTGGGTTTTGACACAAGGAATACTGACGAATCAGACCATTTGGCAGATGTAAATCGACATGCGCACCCGCCTCTACACAAGGTAAGCAAATACCCTTTCGTGCTGATTCAAGTTCAAGCACGACTACATTTTCACCTTGAATCTGACGATTTTTTACAATTACATCATAAAGTCCAGTCATTGCTGCCTCACTGATTATGTTGATGTTTTATGCGGTTTAGCGCATGAACAAGCCACCATTAATGTCCCATGTGGCACCCGTTACAAAACCAGCATTTGGACTGGCCAAAAGCGCGCATGTTTGAGCAATAAACTCCATATTGCCTAAAGCCTTGACTGGAATATTGTCGATAAATTGATTTATTTTCGCTGTTGGAACCACGCTATGAACCATTGGGGACTCTAACGGGCCGGGTGCAATCGCGTTTACCGTCACACCCGAGGCTGCAAACTCTTTGGCAAAAATCTTGCTTAAAGTCACAATTGCGCCTTTAGATGCGGCATAGTGAGCACCTGTTGCGGTTCCTCCATTTTGACCTGCCAGAGACGCAATATTAACGATTCGACCAAAGCCTTTATTGGCCATATACTTGCCAATCAACTGACATGCCTGAAAGGTTCCTCTCTGATTAACTTGTGTAATCTGATCAAAATCATCTGCGGTGATTTCAAGCACAGGCGTTGCCTTGGTCATGGTGGCATTGTTGATCAGTACATCTAAGCCATTAAATTGTTGATCAATCCATGTAATAGCCGCTTTAAAATCTTGCTCTTTTGAAATATCTAGCTTGAGCGGATACAGATTTTGAGCATAAGCGCTTAAACTTACGGCCTGCTGTGCTTTTTCCAACGTACTGGCAGATAAAATGACCTGATGCCCCAACTGCGCAAAATGCTCTGCAATTACATAACCAAGCCCTGAGGATGCTCCGGTCACCAATACAACTTGCTGCATATCCAGATCTCCTACAAGATGTAACTAATACCTGAGAGCGTATCGGTTGAGTTGACCAGATTGACGATCTTTCGCTGAATTTTAAGATGGCCTTCGTTTTGGCGTACCAAGTGATAGGTAATATCGGCGGTGTAGTGCTTTAAAGCTTCTTTACGAAATTCACGCAGGTTTTGTGCGCAGCGCAATACAATTTGATTGTCTTTATCTTCAATCACTCGCACCCGTGAAATACTGCGCACGGTATTGGCTTTCGGAGACGTCGAAATCGCTTCGCCATTTTCAAGCCGCTCGACCCGGAGCTTACGCATATGATGATCGTCATAAGCATAGTTCAGATGATTTTCGTAGTCGGTGAGTTTCGGATCGATAGGAATAATATAGGTTCCTTTTTCTTCCCAAAGCGATAACCAGTCACGGTATTCGGCGTGATCGAGCATATCGGCTTCTGCCCAGATAAAAGCGGTCACTTCATTCAGTACATTTAAATTTATATTCATGCTGCTCTCCTTTACGCCGTCATCATCTTTTTCCATTGCTGATACGCAGCACGCATGCCGGTTTCTGCACTGACATCACTTTTTAAACCATCTTCAGTGGCTACTTCTTCTGGTAAACCACGATTGAGCATAATCCATAGATCCTGACCAGCTTTAGCACCATGCTGAACTCGCTCCCACGCCTCAGAGTCGTCTGGTGTACCAAAGCCAAATGGCCCCTGAAAATGTTCATGCAAGCGCAAACGGTACTGATTGGCAATTTGCGGACCACCGTCCATAGTAATGACGGCGTGATGAATTTCGGTTTCATCTACAGAAATCGGTTGCATGACACGGAAAAATGCCATGGAGCAAGCGATATTCGGAAAAAGATTTAAATTGAACCCAGAACCACCTACCGCTCGTACAATACGGCGTACTTCAAGCTCTGCATGGCCTTCATCGCGAAGTGCCTGAGCTAAATCTTCAAAACGCTCCTGAATTGGTCGCTCCATCAGTTCTTCATCCAGATCAACCAGCTCTGGAATCATCACCATTACGCTGTGGCCATTGCCTAGATCTTCGACATAACCCGGCTGATCTTCAAAATTAAAGAGCGCTTCGGTTTGCTGATCGACCGAACTTAAGAAAGATTTGTGTACCAAAGGAAAATGGTAGGCATCTGTGGTGTTTTCTAGCTGGATTTTCCAGTTTCCTGGAAAACGAAAGCGATGCTCACCCAGCACTTTAATTGGATAACCTGCACCTTGTTTCATAAACAGATCAATCCATTTTTTTGCAGGCCCTAAAAAGTCACTTAATGGTTCAATATCATCTTTAAAGGTGGCAAAAATCATGCCGTTGTACTCTTCCACCCGAAGACGAAATAATGGCAGCTCACTTTTATCCAGACACTCTCCGTAGCTTTCAGGTGATGGTACGCCACGCAACGAACCATCGAGTGCATAACTCCAGCCGTGATAAGGACAAACAAAACTGTTGGTTTTGCCTTTTTTGTGCTCACATACGGTCGCTGCGCGATGACGACAACGGTTTAGCAACACATGAACATTCTTTTTGCGATCGCGTACCACCACCACGGGTTGTTGACCGATATTAATGGTTTTGTAACTCCCGCTTTCCGGAATTTCACTGGCATGCGCCACCCATACCCATGTGCTGTAGTAGATTTTTTGCATTTCATCGTCAAAAATTTTTGCGTCTGTGTATAACGAGGTATGTGCGCGGTCTGTCTGAACCAGATGGGCGTAATCGGTTTCATCCGGTCGCATTGGAATTAAACTGTTCATACTTATTCCTTTAAACTCTCTATTGTTTGGCTTGCCGTTTCGGGTACAGGTAGTTGATCTTCACTATCCCAATACGCAACTGGCCGGCTAAAAATATTTTGCGTTTGAAAATGGCTGATTTTCCAGCACCCCACAGGGTCACGTTTAAATTGAACGGTCAGCTTTGCGGCATTTAAATGTGCTTTTCCATCTCGAAAAGTCGATGTTTGTAACATCATCCAGCGCCCTGTGGCGCAATCTTGATCGACCTCAATTTGTTCCGAATTCACAAAATGAGCATTCATAAAAAAATGTGAGTCGTGTTGAGTGTATTTTGCAAACATGTTTGCAATTGCTTCGCTTCCTCGATACCGACCAAAGGTATTTTGATAACGCTGACCAATACCTTCCCAGATCGCATCTTGATCAAACAATGCCATTAATAATTGAAGATCTGTATCTGCACCTAAACCATCGCAAAGCTCCATATAACGATGCAAGATATGGCGCACTGTATTGATGGCTTCTAGCTGATCAAGACGCTCAAGAATGTGATGTTCAATCATGATGTGCTCTCTGATCAGTGTTGAATAATCAATTCACGCCCTACACGCGCTTCAACTTTGCAGTATTTCCAGAGTTTGTACGGGCCGTCTCCCACCACGGTGGTTCGAAACAGATTACATGCGGCATGAACGGTTTCAATATCTGGTACATCTGCCAGCAGATAGGTTGTCCATGGCCAACCTGAACTTGGCCCAACCATACTTTGGTCATCATCAAGATTACCCAACACCGTTACCCCTGAGAGCGTATGAATTCCATGCCACATTTCACCAAATGCAGCCCATACCGCTTTAGCTTCTGATGGTTCTGCATCGAAGAAGTTCTGGTTGATCCCCATGCAAAACAAAACACGTAGAGATGATTTTTTTTCCATTGTTTTAAGCTCCTAAAAATTACAAATAACCCGGCGTTGGATCTAAACCAAAACTCATTGCACCCGCATTGAGTAAGGATGCATCTCCCATAAAGGCATGCTGAGTGACCACGTTGGCATCATTGACAAAACGGCTAAACGGATTGTGGGTATAGATTGCAGTCATACCCGCCAGCATTTGCATAGTGCGCGTCACCTCTGCTGAAATACGGACGGCATGCGTACAAGCCAAACGCATATCGCGAATATGTTCTGGAATGGGTGTTTGTCCTGTAATGATCTCACTCCAGACCCGATCCATTGTTTGGTAGAACCATGCTTTCGCAGATTGAAATTCGGCATCGGCCTTAGCAAATTCATATTGTGTTACGGGACGCTGTGCGATTTCGGCACCCCCAGTAATTGATGCTTTGCCGGGAGCTAATTGTTTAAATTCGTCTAGCGCTGCCGCTGCGATACCAATTCCCACCACCGAAAGCACCTGTGTGGCAAAAGAAAGTGATGGATATTTAAAAAAAGGCTCAGGCAATGTAGAAGCAGCACCGCGAATAAAGGTCCAGTCTTCTTTCACCAGTACATCATTTACAATCAAGTCATGACTGCCGGTACCTTTAAGCCCTACGGTGTCCCATGTCATATCAATTTGTACTTGGTTCGCCGGAATCACCGCCATCCGTGGCAACTGTGCCACACCCTCATCGCTGCGTGGAGAAATACCCACACCGACTATATCGGCTCCCATGCATCCACTTGAAAATTTCCAGCGTCCAGTCACCCGTATACCCTCTTGTGTCATTTGAGCGGCTTGGGGTGGGAAAATACCGCCTGCAAACACAACATCAGGCCCATCTTTGTAAATTTCGTGCAGCGTTGCCTCTGGCAATCCCGCCAAATAGGCAGGACTCATTCCGAAACTCGCCACCCATCCCACCGAGCCATCAGCCATAGCAATACGCTCAATGAGTTCACAAAATTTTCGCGGCGAACACTCGTCTCCACCAAAACGTTTGGGTACCAAAGCACGGTATACTCCTAATGCCTTGAGCTTCTCGATTACGTCAAGCGACACATAGCCTTGTTCATCGAATTCACCAGTACAGGCACGCTCCCTGATCTCGACGCAAAAATCATCGAGCTGAACATCATGATTGATCTGGTGGGTTAAACTCATTCGAGATAATCCATTCATTGCTACATCTCCTTTGAATTAGAGGCATATGCTTGAACCAGATACGCGGCATAAGCACATAAATGTGGGTCATTGAAATGACGCGTCACCATTTGCAATCCAACTGGCTGCCCGGCGGTCGTTTCAAGTGGAATAGACACAGCTGGATGGCCCGATAAGTTAAAAGGACGTACCAATGCAGTAAGATTTAAAAATGCCGCTGTGTTTTCAGCATCTTCAAGTTTTGGAGGTAACTGAGGCAAAGTAGGCAATAATACGGCATCGTATTGCTCTAAAATGACATCGAGTGCATGCCTAAATTGTTCACGAATTTGATTGGCCTGCATGACATCTGTTGAGTTTGTTTTTGCTGCATTTTTTAATCGAGATGCAACATCTGTCCCTAACAGATCTGTATCGATCAAATGATGAAATGCCTGATAGTTTTCATAATTAATGATCTGCATTCCTGCATCGTATGCTTCTTCAAAATGTGTAACTGATAACTTAGGTAAATTTTCTAGGCCACATGCTTTTAAATATGAATGAATACTGTTCCAGATCAGTTCATCCGCCTGAACGTCCAACAATGCAAACTTAGGCGACGCTTTTGGTACATCCGCAGCTACAAAGCTTGGATCGATGCACGTCATGGCATGTGTTAAAAGATCAATCGTAGCTGCAAACGGCCCGACACAATCTAGCGAGCTATACTCTGGTAGAACTCCATTTCGACTCACACGCCCATAAGTTGGTTTCAGACCAAAGACACCACAGCAGGTTGCTGGCATACGAATTGACCCACCCGTATCGGTACCAATTGAAAAATCAACCAAACCTGCTGCTACAGCGGCGGCTGAACCACTTGACGATCCGCCAGGAATCAGCGTTGGATACTTTGGATTAATGGAGGTACCGGCAAAATGATTAATCCCTGTGATACCAAAAGCCAGCTCATGAAGATTGGTCTTGCCTACAACGCTACAATTATTTTCAATCAAATACTCAATGATATCAGCATGATGCTGTTCTTCTTGTGTGTTCGATAATGCTGCACTTCCCGCACAAGTTTGAAATCCTTGAATATGAATGGTGTCTTTTATGGCTACAGTGTGAATGCCATTTCCTACGCTTATTTTTTTTGAAAAAATATGATCCATGTCGCCCTCAACTGGTCACATGCTATACAGTTATGCTTATTAAATTTGATCATTTTAGTTGAAATGTCAAATAATTTTTTAAATAAATTATAGTGCTTTATTTTGTTTTTATCGTTGCACCAATTTGATACATATCTTTTTAAAATAAATAAAAACAAATATTTAAACAAAAAAAATATACTCCCAAACACTTTTTAAGCAATCATGTAAAAAGCTATTTATTTCAATTAAATTTTTTATTAATTTTAGATTGCACTATTTTTGTTCAAAGATGCTTGTAATTGAGACCAAAAAAAAGCCCAAGTTTGCAATCAAGCATCCTTGGGCTTTTTCATCAGGGTCAAAAGCGAAATCAGTCAGTGTTAAACTCAATATTTCGGAGTGAATCCCAGAAGATTTTTAAATAATCATCTTTTCGAATTTTATTTTTAAAAATAAAAATTTGCTGTTTGATAATATATTCACGTGCATTAATGATTTTCAATTTCTTCTTGAGTAAATCTTCTTCAATGGTAATTTTAGGTAACCATGCAATTCCTGCGCCCTGTAAAACAAAATCCTTTAAATTATTTGCATGATCTGTTTCATATAAAATTCGATATTCAAGTTTGTTTGAAATTACCTGATCAACCAGATTTCTTAAGTATGCGTTTTTACTATAGGAAAGAAGCGGAAAGCGATGATTTATATCATATTTTGCATTACCATCTTCATCAATCAATGTCACAGGAACAATTTCTGTATCACCAAGTTTTAAATGGGTAAGTACATCACTATTAATAGCTTTAAGCTTAGTTTCATCTGAATAGCAAATTAAAAAATCACAAGCACCTTCTTTTAATAGTTTAAATCCTTCCCCCACATTTGCAGCCACCAATTCAATTTTAAAATCTTTAATATAATCTGGAAATAATCTTAAAAACTTTGAAAAGAAAGTAGAACTTAATGAATGCACCACCGCAAACTTAATCGTCACTTCATTACTTCGATTTAAGTTATTGAGCAAAGCTAAGGTTGCATTAAGTTGCTGTTCGATGCTTTTGGCCGTTGCCAGCAAAATCTGTCCAGCATCTGTAAATTCCATGTATCTCGAATTGCGCTCAAGAATTGCATAACCTAATGCTTGTTCGAGTTGTTGGATACGTCGGGTAAATGCAGACTGACTGACAAACCGACGTTCTGCTGCTTTTGAAAATGAACGTTCTTGTTCCAAGGTGAGTAGATCTTCAATCCAGCGAATTTCAAGACTCATTGCTTCATGTCATATGATGTTTGGCGCATTATAATCATGCTATGCAAAAATTGCATACTAAAATTAATCTATGCATTAGAAATTATGCATACCCAAATCTATGATGAATTATCTTGTTTAGATAGCGATACTAGAATGAACGCTGAAATTCAAACTCGTACAGAAAAGGATTTACTTGGTCTGCGTGAAGTACCAAACCAGTTTTATTTCGGAATCCAGACACTACGAGCAATTGAAAACTTCAATTTAAGCTCAAATAAAATTAACCAATACCCGAATTTGATCAAATCTTTGGCTATGGTCAAGCATGCCTGTGCCGAAGCAAACCATACACTGGGCAAATTGAGCGATCAAAAACTAAACGCCATCAAATACAGCTGCGATCAGTTGATTCATGGTGCTTACCATGAACAGTTCCCTATCGACCTTATTCAAGGTGGTGCAGGTACTTCAACTAACATGAACGCCAACGAAGTGATTGCAAACATTGGTCTTGAGCATTTGGGTTACAAAAAAGGTGAATATAAACACCTGCACCCAAATAACGACGTCAATATGTCGCAATCGACCAACGATGTTTATCCAACTGCAATTCGCTTAGGTCTATTGTTCAGTTTGGATGAAATGTACACCCCGTTTGCAAACCTGATTGCAAGCTTGCGTCAAAAAGGCGACGAATTTTCACATATCTTGAAAATGGGCCGTACTCAATTACAAGACGCTGTGCCAATGACCCTTGGTCAAGAGTTTAACGGATTTGCGACAACGCTTGAAAAAGATTTGGTTAAGCTCAAAGAAATTGCACCTAGCACTTTAAATTACATGAATTTAGGTGGTACCGCGATTGGTACAGGTATCAATACTGAGCAAAAATATACAGAGCTAGCAATTGAAGCACTTGCTCGGATTAGCCAGAAAAACATTAAATCTGCTCCAGATTTAATTGAAGCAACCTCCGATATGGGCGACTTCGTTTTACTTTCTGGTTTGCTTAAACGTACTGCGACTAAATTGTCTAAGATTGCAAACGACTTACGTTTACTTTCAAGTGGCCCACGTACTGGTATTAACGAAATCAATCTTGAACCACGCCAGCCAGGCAGTTCAATTATGCCAGGTAAAGTAAACCCAGTGATTCCTGAAGCACTTAACCTTGTATGCTTCCAAGTAATCGCAAACGACTTGGCTGTAACTTTGGCTGCAGAAGCAGGTCAATTGCAATTAAATGCTTTTGAACCATTGATTGCATACAAGTTATTTGAATCAATTGAGTTGCTATCGAATGCGTTGGTGATGTTCCAAACCAAATGTGTAGATACCGTAACAGCGAATCAAGAACACTGTAAAGCTTTGGTAGATAACTCTATCGGGATTGTGACTGCATTGAACCCGTACTTGGGTTATGAAACCACGACCCGTATTGCTAAAACAGCCAATGAAAGCGGATTGAGTGTTTTAAGCCTGATTAAAGCAGAAAATTTGTTATCTGATGATCAATTGGCCGAAATTCTTGCCATTGATAACATGGTACAACCTAAAGCTGAAACAGCTTAATCTTTCAAATAAAAAAAGGAGCGTATATCGCTCCTTTTTTTGCACTTATTTTTCATCTAAAACACGATAACAAGTTTTCATTTATTCACTTTAATCTAATAGAGCAATCACAAGTTAAACGGTAGCATTGATCAAAATTATCCGTATCTACTTTAAGATACCATCGCTTTTACGCTTATAAATAAGGATTAAACACATGACGGATTTACCAACACGCATGAAACACATTGAAATTTCAGAACCCGGTGATCCCGAAGTACTTAAAATAACCGAAGCTGATCTACCCGAAATCAAAGATCATGAGCTGTTGATTCAGGTGAAAGCTTTTGGAATTAACCGCCCAGATGTATTGCAGCGCATGGGGCTATATCCAATGCCAAAAGGTGTAACCCCAATTCCCGGACTTGAAGTCGCAGGTGTTGTGGTTGCCAAAGGCAGTGCCGTCTCGCTTTTTAATATAGGCGATGAAGTATGCGCGCTCACCAATGGTGGTGGCTATGCCGAGTTTTGTGCTGTGCCTGAAACCCAAACATTACCGATTCCAAGCTCGTTAAGTTTTGAAGAAGCGGCCGTCGTTCCAGAAACTTACTTTACCGTTTGGGCAAACTTGTTCGATATTGGTGGTTTAACTACTGGCGAAACGGCACTTATTCATGGCGGAGCCAGCGGAATAGGAACGACAGCACTGAGTTTATGCCATGCCATGGGAATCAAAACGTTTACCACGGTCGGCACAGACGATAAGGTTCAGGCTTTAGATGCGATCACCACTGCAATCAACTACAAAACAGACAACTTTGAAGACGTGATTCTGGAACAGACTCAAAAGCAAGGTGTCGATGTCATCTTAGATATTGTGGGTGGTAAATACTTTCAGCAAAATATGAATGTATTAAAACGCGACGGACGTTTGGTTATTTTGGGCTTTATGGGAGGGCGTTTCGCGAAAGACTTTGATCTTCAGCAGCTTATTTTAAAACGTGCCAAAGTGACGGGTTCAACCATGCGTGCACGCACCGATGAAGAAAAATACACCATCGCCAAAGCCTTAAAGGAAAAAGTCTGGCCATTGATTGAGCAAGGTCAATGCCGACCGATCATTTATAAAACATTTACTTTTGATCAAATAGCGCAGGCACATACCGCGATGGAGAAAAGCGAACATATTGGAAAAATCGTGATTTCGATGAGTAAAACTTAAATAGAGTATTGCTTAATTGCTTTCATTTCTCCATTTTAGGCTGCTTTGATTCAGCTTTGTTTAATAGCTTAGAATGGAGAAAGTGAAAGATTATGAACGGTTTTGAGAATAATCTAAGCCAGCATGAATGGCGCCCAGCGCCACAACATGCGCTGCATTTTTTATCCGGTTCAGCTCGCATGCTTGCCATAACATAGGCAAGGTATTTTCTTGTGCTGATTGTAAAGCAGCCTCCCAATAACCGGGCAATTGCAAGGTGCCACCTCCTAAACTCAATTTTGATGGATTAAACAGGTGGATTACACTGGCCAGCCCCAACCCCAATGCAGCTCCTGCTGTTTGAATCATGTCTAAAACTTGGCGATCGTTTGCATGTGCTCTTAAAGCCAGATCTTTTGGTTGCAAGCCAGATGCTTTGACCAGTGCTGCACCACTTGCCAAATCGTCTAATCTTCGAATCTGATCATGCTGTGCAATCGGCAAATAACCCAATTCCCCTGCCCATCCACATGTACCAGTGAGCGGTCGCCCTTGCACCATTAAAGCAGCGCCTATAGCGGTACCCACCATTACAACACCAGCGGTTACGTCTTTCGAAGCGTACGAAAATTCTTTTATAAGTGCCGCTTTGATATCATTTAGCACAGCTATTGTGTTACACCAAGCCTGTAACGCTTGAGCCGCTTGCCAGCCATTGAATGCTGGCAACACATCAGATAACACTATATCACCCGAAGCACTGACCAACCCAGGGACTGCAAGACCAATACTGCTCGGCGTGAGTTCGTTTTGCGTAATAAAATTATCAAGATGAGCCAAAAGTTGATCTGGTGTAAACCCAATACCAGTACTATAAATTGCCTCGGCATGTTCACAGAGTAATAATAATTTTGTACCGCCCAGATCTATCCCAATAGAACTGCTTCGCATATTTTTCCTAAAAAATATAGTCTCTTGCTCTATTTATAAAATGAAAAGAGTTGAAATACAGTTGAAGTTTGTCTGTTCCTCTTTAATGTTATGTGCTTTGAATGATTTATTTGACTAGAAGTAATCTCGGTTATTAAACAAAGAGATATCATTTATGGCAAAAAAAGTGACTGAGTGACACCAAATTAATTGTTATACTATAACATTAGATTTAATCATGAACAAAAATGAAGCATTTTTACGTTTTAACCGTTTTCACTTTTTTTGGGCTAACTTTAAGCGCTTGTACATCTATACAACATCCACCAAAATCGGCGAAACAGATTCAATCTATACGTCCAAATGCAATACAATCCTCTGCTCTCGCCAAACCAACACCTGTCTCTTATATTGTATGGTTAGAACGTAATCCCAATCAGAAGCGTGTTTCTGACTATAAAAACTATTTAATAAGTCAAGGCGTTAATCTGGTTGCACCAGATTTTGAGTTATTCCGATCTGCGCGTGGCTGGCAAGCATGTCAGTACGATCAATACGATGTTCCTGATTCATCTGTATGGAATAATGCTGTACCGACACTCAAGTTACTCGCCTATTTGGTAAATTCCAATATCATTTCAGATATCGAACTGACCTCTGCTTATCGTTCACCAATGCTTAACGCTTGCGTAGGTGGCGCAAAAGAGTCTTCTCATATGCAAAACTCGGCGATAGATTTTCGCATTGGGCCAGAATTTCCATCAGATTCAGATCAGCAGCGCATCGCCAGCAGCAAACGCAAATTATGTAAATTTTGGCAAACTGAAGGTCAGCGCTACAACATGGGCTTAGGCGTTTATAGTTCTGGTCAAATTCATATCGACACCAAGGGATTCAGAACATGGGGACCAGACCACACTTGGCATAGCTCAATTTGTGGTGAAAAAATTGAATAAATAAGCCATTTAAGCAGCTAAAGTAGCCCAAGAAAGATAAACACATAAAATCTGATTGATTATTTGTTATATTATAACATAACATTAAGATATTAAATCATTGCTGTTGGCAATCCATCGCAGTGATATCGGTGTGTTTTCTTTAAAAAGGACATAGCAAATGGTCAGCTCCTTAGCCAATCCGTCACATAAACTCCCAGTTACCGTACTTTCAGGGTTTTTGGGCGCCGGAAAAACCACATTACTGAATCATATTTTAAACAACCGTGAAGGTCGCCGTGTGGCTGTCATTGTCAATGATATGTCAGAAGTCAATATCGACGCTGCGCTGGTCAAAAATGGTGGCGCAGAACTTTCTCGAACCGATGAGAAACTGGTCGAAATGAGTAATGGCTGCATCTGCTGCACTTTAAGGGAAGATTTACTGATTGAAGTTAAACGCTTGGCAGAAGAAAATAAGTTTGATCAATTGGTGATTGAATCTACAGGTATTTCAGAGCCTCTCCCTGTGGCTGAAACCTTCACTTTTGCAGATGAAGACGGTATTTCTCTTAACCAGTTTGCACAATTAGATACCATGGTGACTGTAGTCGATGGATTTAATTTTCTTCGAGATTACAGCTCTTATGATCAGTTAAATGATCGTGGGGAATCTTTAGGTGAAGATGACCAGCGTAGCGTGGTCGACTTATTGATCGATCAAATTGAATTTTGTGATGTGATTATCCTTAATAAAATTGATTTAATTAATAGCGAAGAAAAAGAACGTCTGATTGCTATTTTGAACAAGCTTAATCCACGCGCAAAAATCGAAATTTCTGAATTTGGACGCGTATCACTAGATACTGTGTTAAACACTGGATTATTTGATTTCGATCAAGCATCTCAGGCACCGGGTTGGTTAAAAGAACTACGTGGAGAGCATGTTTCAGAAACTGAAGAGTACGGTATTAGCAGTTTTGTTTATCGTGCACGCCGTCCATTTCATCCTGAGCGCTTTTATGCCTTTATTAATTCTGAATGGCCAGGGGTTGTCAGGTCAAAAGGTTTTTTCTGGCTGGCATGTGAGCCAACACTTGCATGCTCATGGTCGCAAGCAGGTGCAATGGCACGCCATGGCGTAGCGGGTAGTTGGTGGGCGGCAACTGAACCAGAAAACTGGCCACAAGATGATCAATCGCTGGCGGCAATTGAAAAAAACTGGGATGAAAAAGTGGGTGATGCTCGTCAAGAGATTGTCATGATTGGCATGGAGATGAATGAGCAAGATCTGATCATGCAATTCGATCAATGCTTACTCACAGATACCGAAATGGCACTTGGTCCACAGCAATGGATCAAATTTTCAAATCCATTTAACTGGCCTTCACTCAATTAACCGATGTATAAACTTTTATGAACTCATCACTTCCAGACGTTTGTGTTTCACAATTACCAAATGATTTGATCGCACTAAAATGGGTTGGTATGGAAGGCATTGACCTTCCGCTTTCTATTCAACAATTTTATTATCCATTAAGTGCCAAAGTTGATATATATGTCAATCTGCCAAAAAGTGATATTAAAGGCATTCATATGTCGCGTCTGTATCGCTTACTCAATGAATTACATGACTTAGACGCTTCGGTCATTCATTCACTTTTGCAAGACATCATTTCTAGCCATCAAGATTGTGGTAGTGATGCTGCAAAGATTGTGCTGAAATTTGATTTGATGCTAAGCAGATCTGCACTGGTCAGCGCAGATCTGAATGGATGGAAAAGCTATCCTGTTTGCATCGAAGCAGAGCTGATCAATCATAAATTTCAGATAAATTATGCAGTTGATGTCTCGTACTCATCGACCTGCCCCTGCTCAGCGGCATTATCGCGCCAATTGATTGCACAGGCATTTGAACTACAATTTAAAGACACGCACACATTGCCAAAATCAGACGTAAAGCAATGGCTTGAAGAACATGCAACTTATGCAACGCCTCATAGCCAACGTAGTATTGCGCAGATTAAGATTGAAACAGATGATGCCAAGCAATTAATAAATTTAACTGAATTGATTGATAAAGTTGAGCAAGCCTTAAAGACACCGACTCAAACTGCGGTAAAACGAGCTGATGAACAAGCTTTTGCGCAGTTAAACGGACAAAATTTAATGTTTGTTGAAGATGCCGTCAGGCGTTTATCGAGTGAACTTGATAAAACATCATTAAAATGGTCAATTAAAGTGATTCATCAAGAAAGTTTGCACGCACATGATGCAGTCGCAATTTCGATGTCTTCTTGATTTGTAATTTTTTAAAGGTAAGTTCACGATCTCTTATAAATTTATCTGTTTTTCTTAGGCTATTTTGATACGTAGTATTAAAATAGCTCAATTTCAATAAAATATCGGATGAATCTTTGAGATATAAGTACAATTGATTAGAAAAAGATCATTCTTTCGTGTCTAGGAAATCACTGAAATTACTTGTTTTTATCTTTTGCCAATACGATCTAAATCGTTAATGGCTTTTTATATCATTTTTGATCAATCAAAATGATCAAAAAAGTCATTTAGCATTGTCTTGTAATATGAACTACAGCCAGTTCATGACTTTAAAGGCCATTTATTTAAGCCAGACCATGAAAAAAAATCGAAGCGTATAACTTCAAAGAGTCATTGAGTTTTCTAACTAAAAAACAATATGTTAGTTAAATTTAAAAAGAATTTTAAATAGATTGAATTTTTACGCTTCATAATAATTTTTATTTTTTTCAATAGTTTATAAATATAAAAAGCTATTTCCTCTTAATAATTCTCCTAATTTTTTAACTTCACTTGAATTGATTATGCATTCTTTGGCAACAAAAAAAGACCTATAAAATGCAGAATTGAGCACACTTTTTAATCCCTTTTCCACATTTCGGATCTAAAGCTTTCTCATTTTGGATGTTATATATCGATTCACTACATCTTAATTACTATCCATTCAGCGTGATGTTTTAGTCAATTCTGTTTAAATTGTGTGACAAACAAACAGACTCGAATTTTGTCATTTTTTAACATTGCGCATTTCTCGCAAAGTTTACAATATATGCTATGAAATTTGGCATATAGTCTTTGCTCAATTACTAACAAAATTGATAATCAAAAGCAGAAATATATGCCTGAAAGAGCAAATTTTGCATAGATTTTGCAAGTATGGTTTGCACATTGATAAATTGGAGCAAGTTGAATGAGTTCAACCATTTTGGTAATTCATGGACCGAATTTGAACCTCTTAGGAACAAGAGAGCCAGAGGTGTACGGTCATCTGACACTTGATGATATCAATCAGCAACTCAAAACCCAAGCAGAATCTCAAGGTATCGGATTAGAAACTTTTCAAAGTAACTGGGAAGGTGCCATTGTTGATCGTATTCATCAAGCCAGACTTGACGGAATTTCACTGATTATTATTAACCCAGCAGCACTCACACATACATCGGTTGCGCTGCGGGATGCACTGTTAGGTGTAGATATCCCCTTTCTTGAAGTTCATTTATCGAACGTTCATGCTCGAGAAGCTTTCAGACATCATTCCTATTTGTCCGATAAAGCGGTTGGCGTAATTTGCGGTTTGGGAGCCAAAGGTTATGCCTTTGCTCTCGATTTCGCCATCCAAAAAATTCAACCATCTATTTAATCCAACACGATTTAGGAACATTCACCTATGGATATTCGCAAAATTAAGAAACTCATCGATTTGATGATTGAATCTGACTTACAAGCGATTGAGGTTAAAGAAGGTGATCAATCTATCGCTCTTACTCGTCCAACACCAGTAATTGCAGCAGGTGCAATTGCAGCTGCGCCGGCGGCAGCGCCAGCGGCTCCAGCGCCTAAAACCCCTCGTGGTGCGGTAGAGACTTCTCCAATGGTCGGCGTATTTTATGCTGCTCCAAGCCCAGGTGAAGCTCCATTTGTAAAAGTTGGTCAAACGGTTTCTGCTGGTGAAACTTTGGGTATCATCGAAGCAATGAAAATCATGAACCCGATCGAAGCAACTCAAAGTGGCGTGGTTGAAGAAATTTTGGTAAAAAATGGTGATGTAATCCAGTTTGGTCAACCATTATTCCGCTTCCGCGCATAATCTCACGGGGATAGCTATGTTGCAAAAAGTATTAATTGCAAACCGTGGTGAAATCGCGTTACGAATTACCCGGGCTTGCAAATCATTAGGCATTAAGACTGTGGGTATCTATTCAGATGCCGACAAAGACTTGATGCACTTACGTTTTGTTGATGAAGCGGTATGTATTGGACCGGGTGCGAGTAGTGATAGCTATTTAAACATCCCAGCAATTATTACTGCAGCAGAAATTACAGGTGCAGATGCCATCCACCCTGGCTACGGTTTTCTTTCTGAAAATGCAGAGTTTGCAGAAATTGTAGAATCTTCTGGTTTTATTTTCATTGGTCCACGTCCTGAACATATTCGCCTGATGGGTAATAAAGTTTCGGCGATTATTGCCATGAAAAAAGCAGGCGTACCAACCGTACCAGGATGTGATCATGCGGTCACTATTCACAATGCCTTGGCAGAAGCAAAAGAAATCGGTTTTCCGCTGATTGTAAAAGCTGCTTCTGGTGGTGGTGGTCGTGGTATGCGTATTGTTGAGCGTGTAGATACGTTGCTTGAATCTGTTCAGGCTGCTCAGCGTGACGCAGAAATGTGGTTTGGCGATGATACGGTCTATATGGAGCGTTTCTTGCAGAAGCCACGTCATGTGGAAGTTCAGGTTTTGGGCGATGGTAATGGCCATGCAGTTCACCTGTACGATCGTGACTGCTCGCTTCAGCGCCGTCACCAAAAAGTGCTAGAAGAAGCACCTGCTCCTGGTTTACCTGAGCAAGCACGTGCCGATATTTTAGAAGCTTGTGTGAATGCATGTAAACTCATGCAATACCGCGGTGCTGGTACGTTTGAATTCTTGTTTGAAGACGGCGAATTCTTCTTTATCGAAATGAACACACGTGTTCAGGTTGAGCATCCTGTAACTGAAATGGTGACAGGTATCGATATTATTGAACAACAATTACGTATTGCTGCTGGTTTAGGTTTAGAACTGCAACAAGAAGAAATTGAAGTTCATGGCCATGCCATCGAATGTCGTATCAACGCAGAAGATCCAACCACTTTCTTACCTTCTCCAGGCAAGATTGATAGCTTCTACGCACCAGGTGGTGCAGGTATCCGTCTAGATTCGCATATTTATTCGGGCTACAGTATTCCGCCTTACTATGACTCAATGATTGCAAAACTCATTGCACATGGTAAAGACCGCGAAACATCTATGGCTCGTATGCGTCAAGCATTAGACGAGATGATTCTGACAGGTGTAAAAACCAATATTCCATTGCATAAAGACTTGATCTTGCAAGATCCAGAGTTTTTAAAACAAGCCATGGATATTCATTATCTTGAAAAGCACTTGTTAAAACAGCTTGAAGCTGAAAAGCCTGCTGCAGCTGCAACACAAGAAAATGCTACAACTGAAAAGGCGTAATCGTCATTTCATAAAAAAACCTCTCATGGATTCATGAGAGGTTTTTTTATTTGTGCTCTTGCTTACGGTAAAACTCTGCGCAGCGTTGCAAAACATTGCTGACCTTTTTCATTGGCACAGAAGTTAATGGTGTCTGCATTTTTCCAGTGTACAAAATACTGCGATACCTCACCTGACTGATCGACTTTTTGACCAGAACAATCAGTTTCGTTGTTGTCGTACTTGATTTGCATAATCAAGCCAGCCAACTGCTCATTTTTATCGGGTGATGGTTGATAATCATAAATACCGTAAGACCACTCTTGGCCACTTTTTACAATCACTTCATTGGCATTTCGAAAGTTATAATATTCAGTACATTTTTTATTATTAGGAATTTCCATTCCCCACAAGCCCATAATTTCAGGACGAGTCACAATTTTAATGGTACTCGGATTTAAATCCATAGTTTGCGGTTGTTCAGAAGCTTCAGGTGCTTTTAAAGGCGCCTCAGCCATGGCCCATGTGGAACAGAAGCACAATAAACCAACAATATAGATATTTTTCATAGATTTATTAACGACTAAATGCATACACTTAAATTAGCATATTTTTAATTGCTTTCATCTAATCATAACCATATATGAACAATTTAAATCGGCATCAACCCGACTATATGCCGGATTGATGCCGATAAAAGATATTACCTAGCGAATATGTGTGCCAACAGTCTCGTAGCTCACATCATAATCGCGTAAGTTCAAATGCGCTAAACGCTGTCTTAATGTTTTCAACGACCACGGCCATGCAGCAAAATTACGGCCATTGGCATCTAAATAGTAACTTTTACAGCCACCAGCATTAAAAACTGTGGTTTGAAGGTGTTGTTGAACCTGCTCATTGTGGTATTTAAGGACTTGCGGTTTGACGGTCAGTTTACTAATTTTATGTTTTTTGATTTTTTGCAAACCATCTACAATGTAATTAAGTTGCGCCTCTGCCAAGCCAATAAAAGAATCATAGACCAGTACATTCGGACCAAGAACCAAAAATGCATTGGGTACATTTTCAATATTAGTGCCTAAATATGCTTCCGGTGATGTGCTTTTCCACAAATCGTGTAAACACTGACCTTTTTCGTTATAAACACGTCGTCCAATCGGAGGATGTGAAACTTCAAAACCCGTACCCCAAATAATGACATCGACCTCATGTTTTTCACCGTTGTCTGCAATCACGGTATTGCCCTCAACTTTGACCAAGCCATGAGGAATCAACTGGGTATTTTCTGCCTGCAATGCTGGATAATAGTTGTTTGCAAATAATAGACGCTTACAACCAATGGTAAAGTCTGGTGTAACTTTTTTACGTAGTTCAGGATCTTTGATTTGTGTTTTAAGTACTTGCTTAAATATTTCGCCCACTGGCTTCAACACAGCAGGATTACGTAAACCGAAATTGATTGCGTTAAGTGACTGCGCCACGGCCTGACGCCACGTGGCCTGAATAATAGGAAAGCGCTCAATCAGCGATTTACTTACATTACCCAATTCCATATCAGGTTTTGGAATAACCCATGGTGCAGTACGCTGAAATACATACAGCTCTTTGGCTAAAGGCTGAATTTGCGGCACAAACTGAATGGCAGAAGCACCGGTACCAATGACCGCAATCCGTTTTCCAGTTAAATCATAATCATGATTCCACTTTGCAGAATGAAACATTTCACCTTTAAATGTATCTAAACCCTCTAACTTAGGAATTTGTGCTTCGGTAATCGGGCCTGTTGCAAAAATAACTGTACGTGATAAATAGGTTTCTTTTGAAGTTTCCAGTGCCCAAAGATTTTGTTCGGTATTCCAGCTGGCTTTAATGAGCTCAGTTCCAAATTCAATTTTTTGATCAATATGAAAAGTTTGGCTTACTTCTTCCAAGTAACTCAAAATTTCAGGCTGGCGTGCAAATAAATGGCTCCATTTACTACTGGGCGCAAAAGAGTACGAATACAAGGCAGATGGCACATCACAACCACAGCCAGGATAAGTATTTTCTCGCCATGTCCCGCCAACACGAGTGGCTTTCTCTATAATTTTATAATTCTCATAGCCTACATCATCTAAACGTTTTGCAGCAGCAAGGCCTGAAATACCTGCGCCTACAATAAAAGTATCATAAATATGTTGCGGCATTTTTGATGCATTTTCAGCAGTTGTCACTTCTTTTAATTTTGCTGTCATGGTGGTTTACCTTCAAATCAAACTTACTTAAATAAACTGTACGATAGACCTAAAAATTTGGTGTAAAGCACAGGTGACGTCCGTTTCATCAGCCAGAAAAGTTTGGCATCAAGTTGTGGAATGGTATAAAGCTCACCCGCATCCAGACGATTGAGTGTTAAACGTGCTACTGCATCACTGGTGGTCAAGGCAAAATTCATCAGGGCATGATCTGCAAGTTTTGAATAGCGTCCCGGTATACGGCCGTTTTTGATGATGTTGGTGGGTACCAGAGTTGGGCACAATACATTCACCTTTACGTTGAACTTACCAAGCTCTGCGTACAAAGTTTCAGACAACGCACGAACACCGGCTTTGGTGACGTTATAGGCTGTCATTTCAGGTGCCGCAGTGTACGATGCCGCAGATGCAACATTAATGATGGCACCATAACCAAGTTGCTTAAACTTAGGCACAAAGTAATGACAACCATGAATGACACCCCATAAATTGATATTGGTCACCCATTGCCAGTCGTCTAAACTGATTTCATCAAACTTTCCACCCAAGCCAACCCCAGCATTGTTGATCACCAACGTTACCGGATGCTGCATGAGATGCTCGGCCTGTTCCGCCAGAGACTTGACCTGTTCTGCTTGACTCACATCACATTGAATCGCAAACGCTTTTGCACCTAATTGCTCGATTAAACGTACCGTTTCTTCAGCACCAGTCAGATTAATATCTGCACAGACAACTGTAGCTTTGCGTTTTGCAAGCTCCAAAGCAAAACTGCGCCCGATACCACTTCCCGCACCTGTAACCACTGCATAGGCGTTAAAACTTGGTTTTTTATTTTTCCGTCCAAATAGCATCATCGTGATGTGTCCTTTTTTCTGAGCATTGCAATTGCATCGATTTAGCTACGAAGCGCTGGTGTAAAAACTTTCACAAGATACGGCGCAATGGCACCACCTTCTTTGAGTAGTTTTTCTTTGTAATACTCAAGGTATTCACTGGTATCGTGATCATTTGGATGAAAATCGCGACGTAAATAGTCAAAGATTTGCCCCATAGTGCTACCAAAAACACCATCATTTGGACTAAAGATCAGTGCTACACCGCGTTTGGCATCTTTCCAGAATTTGCGTGTCACAAGGTCTTTTGGCTGGCGTAAAACTGGCACAAACAATGTTGAAAACGGAATCAATCCCAAAATAGTTCCGAAGGCTATAAAGAAGCCTGCTGCACGTAATGCATAGTTTCCATTGAGTAATTGATAGACATCATACGCAATATCTTTATGCTCCGACTCTTCAAGCATATGCCACATCCACATCGCACGTGTTTTGGCATCATTTGAATAGTAGAAATTTTTCTCGTGCTTCATCATGTATTCTGCAAGCACAGCCGTAAAATGCTCGATTCCGGCCATCATGGAGAGCTTAAGTGGTTGTGGAAATTTTAAGAAAATATTGTCAAAAAACTTCTCTCCCAAAAAGCGATATAGTTTTACCGGGAAATTAACGGCTTCATGTGCAATCGCGTCATTAAATTCATTATGAAGTTTAGAGTGAATCGCCTCTTGTCCGATCAGCGATGTCACACGCTGTTTCAATAGCGGATCTTTCACGAAATCACGATGATACCGTGCGGTTTCAATGACCAGATCTTCACCATACGTCAAAAACACAGAGAGCGTTGCAAAAAAAGTACTGGCAAATTGATTGTTCATGTAAAACGCAAAATCAATCTCTTTTCCATCAAATCCAACTGCAATATGACGAATTGGAATTGCAGGTTTTTGGGTATAATCTGGTAACTCAAATTTAGGCATGGGCTTGAAAGCTTGGACTGATTTTTTTACTGCGGTCGTGATCATGGCGACACCTTCTTAAAGCATTCAATGGATTAAGCTGAAAGATTGTTCAGACTTTTTACATATCTTCATGCTAATCCGATGTGTTGTTCGGATTCAATTCGGGTCTAGATCATCTGATAAACTTTAATGCAGCTTAGGCTATTTATTTATATTCAAACTTTCATCGAATTTAAATTATTAATTTTTAGTAAATTTATTTAACATATTGACTAAAAGTACCATTAAATTTGATGCTTTGCGCAACTGACAATCTTCGATTTTTGATGTGCTTACTGGCTGAAGTTTGTTGTGTTTTTTGCTGTTCGGATTTATGTTTTTTAAATTGTTGTATTTGGCCTAACATGATAATTTGAATTATTGTTCGGATTTAAGGAATATCCATTGAGCACTCGAAAGCCACGTCAAACACGAGCAAAAGTCACGGTAGATACCATTATTGAAGCTGGATTTATATCTGTAGCATTGCATGGTATGAGTGGAACTACAACTCGGCATATTGCAGATATTGCAGGTGTCAGTGTTGGGTCATTATATGAATACTTTAAAAATAAAGAAGAAATTTACGATGCGATGGCGGCATCATTTGTACAAGAAATTTTAAAAATGATTAAAGATCTTACGCCTGTCATTATGGATATGGAGCTAGAATCTGTCATTGAACTTATTTTTTATAATTTTCGAGATTTGCTCACCCGAAACAATGAACGCTATCTGATTTGTTTACGACATGCCAATGAGCTGCGTTATGACAAGTATATTAATCAGATTGAGCGGGAACTGATGAATATTGTCATGAAATACATGATGCATAATCCAAAGTACTTAAAGGTGAATAATCTTGCAGTTACAGCCTATGTCAGTATTAACAGCGGCATTTTTAATATTGCACGGCATTTGATTTTGCCCAATCCTTACATCAGTTTTGACGAGTTGGTAGATGGACTGAAAACCATGATTATGAGCTATATTAATGCCGAGCTTAAGAAAGCTGAACAATAATTAAAGCTCCTCTTTTGATTGGTCTAAACTAGAAAATGTACTTAAATTCTTCACCATTAATTCAAGGTTATTACGAATCAGAAAAGCCAGATTAATATCGACCCCTTGCAACATTTGCGCTTCGAGCTGCTGAACCACTTGGTTACATTGGTTTAGTTTGTCTAGTCCACTCGGTGTCACCGTAACTAGAATGCGTCGACCATGAGTTGGATCTGGTGCTTTTTCAATCCAGCCATTTGCGAGTAGATCTTGCAAAATTTTATTGGCCGATTGCGGTTTTATAAATGAACGTTCAGCAAGCTTGGCATTAGATAAATTCGGTTTGGCCGCCAGCACCGAAAGCGCAGTAAATTGCGGCAAACTAATCTCAAGCGCACTTAGGTGTTCAGTCAAATATTTGCTAATGATGCGGTCAACCCGAGCAATCATATAACTTAAGCGTGGCTCTTCTTCTCTTTTTCTATCAACTGAACTTGAACGTAGCATAATTTATCTTCATAAAAAATTAAAAAGTATGAGGCCAATCAGCCCCATACTTTTAAAAGAATGTTACTGAGCGCTTGAGCCATGCGCCAAATGTACAGGGTGTTTGGGCTTTCTGACAAGCATTAGTGCAGATATTGCAGCAATCAGGATAATCGGAATACTTGAACCAATGACGATGGTCGAGCTCTGACCTAACGAAAGTAGGAAACCTGCAACCAACGGTCCGGCAAAAGAACCGATTCGTCCAATTGCAACTGCTGCACCCACGCCCGTGCCACGCATTTCGGTTGGATAATACATTGCCGCCAGACCATATAAAGCAGACTGCCCACCCACAATAAACAAGCCACAACCCACGGCAGAAAGTGCCAGCAATGCAACTGTTGGTGAAATCGACAGACAGCACAAAGCGACCAGAATACCCGCATAGATAAACTTAATCACACTGCTCATACGCATCTTGTCGAGCAGCATACCCATCAAAATAGAACCAAAAATTCCGCCTACATTGTATCCCATCTGTACATAGTTGGCTTCAAGTTTAGACAATCCTTGTGAACCCATAAGCAGTGGTAACCAGTTCAGCAAGAAATAGAGCACCACCAGCGTACAAAAGAAACTGATCCATAATTGAATGGTCGACATCCGTCTTTCTTTTGCAAACAGCACTTCCCAAAATGGTGTTGTACTTTGCAGGTGTGTTTTTTTCTGTAGATAGCTGTTGGATTCAGGTAAGAACTTCATTAAGAGTGGAATGAGTAATATCGGCGCAATACCACCCACATAAAAAATATGCCGCCACTCTGCATCACCTGCCATAAGCATAGCCACAACAGAGGTCAGTAGCCCTCCAAATGGAATGCCACTGTACATAATACTGACTGCGGTGGCCTTGCGGTTTTCAGCCACAGCTTCTGATGCAACTGTAATCATCATGGGTAATGCACCGCCCATACCTAAACCGGTAAGAAAACGAATCACCAGTAATAAGTTATAGTTGGTTGCAAAAGCTGTCAGTAATGACATGATCCCGAACAGCATAATACTCAAAATTAAAATCTTTTTACGGCCTACAATATCTGCCAAACGACCACCGATAATCGCGCCTGGCAGAGTTCCAATAATTGCAGCACTAAATGCCCAAGCCATTTGGGCATTATCTAACATAAATTCGGCACGCATTCGCGGTGCTGCTACACCCATCGATTGAAGATCAAAACCTTCAAATATCGCTATAGCAAAGCACAGCAGTAACGTAAGTTTCGCTCTTCCCGACGCCTTCGATACGGTATCCATAGTCTCTTCCTTATTTTGACTAAACATCCTTTACGTTTTTATTGTCAATGTTCAAAGAACACACATAAAATATCAGTTAAGCTTATAAAAAAATCAATATGTTTTTCTATTAAATTTTCTTAAAAATATTTTTAATATTAAAAATCAAAATATTATAAAAAATTTATAATATTCTTCAAAAAACGCTTGAATGTAAGTTTAACTGATATTAAATTAAATCCAAGACAGCATAATTTGTCATTCAAGGAGAAAACAAATGACATACGATAAACGTTGGGAAACCGTTGATGTACAAGTAGAACATGGAATTGCATGGGTCACACTTAATCGCCCTCACAAAAAAAATGCAATGAGCCCAACACTCAACCGTGAAATGATCGATGTGCTTGAAACACTCGAGCTAGATTCAGAGGCAAAAGTGCTGGTGTTAACTGGTGCCGGTGATTCTTGGACTGCTGGCATGGATTTAAAAGAATATTTCCGTGAAGTAGATGCTCAACCTGAAATTTTCCAAGAACGTATTCGACGTGATTCGTGTCGCTGGCAGTGGCAATTACTTCGTATGTACTCTAAACCAACAATTGCCATGGTTAACGGCTGGTGTTTTGGTGGTGGTTTCTCGCCACTGGTGGCCTGTGATTTAGCCATTGCAGCCGATGAAGCCACTTTCGGGCTGTCAGAAATTAACTGGGGCATTCCACCGGGCAACCTCGTCAGTAAAGCGATGGCAGATACGGTTGGGCATCGTGCATCACTGTATTACATTATGACCGGTAAAACTTTTACCGGTAAAGAAGCTGAAGCAATGGGTCTGATTAATAAAAGCGTCCCGCTTGCACAGCTAAAGGCAGAAGTGACAGAACTGGCACAATGTCTGGTCGAGAAAAACCCTGTCGTTTTACGTACAGCTAAAAATGGCTTTAAGCGCTGTCGTGAGCTGACATGGGATCAGAATGAAGATTATTTATATGCCAAACTGGATCAATGTAATCATCGAGATACTGAGGGCGGCCGCCAAGAGGGTTTAAAACAGTTCTTAGATGAAAAATCGATTAAGCCAGGTTTGCAAAGCTATAAGCGTACAGGTTAAGTTCGCAACATCAATGCTCAAGTAAGGATACACTCGATGCAACATGTACAGTTACTTATTGATGGTCAGTCTGTCGATGCTGCCAATCAAGCCACCTTTGAACGCATTAGCCCAATAGACGGTCATGTTGCAAGTGTTGCGGCTGCTGCAACACTTGAGGATGTTGATCGTGCACTTGAATCGGCTAGCCGTGCATTTCAAATCTGGTCGAAAGTTTCGCCGACTGAACGTCGTTTACGCTTGCTCAAAGCGGCAGATCTGATGGATCAAAATACCGAAAAGTTTATCGAAATCGGTATGCGTGAAACAGGTTCAACAGCCACATGGTATGGCTTTAATGTACATCTGGCAGCCAATATGCTACGTGAAGCCGCCGCGATGACCACTCAAATTGACGGAAGCTTAATTCCGTCTGATGTACCGGGCAATCTGGCAATGGGAATTCGGGTGCCATGTGGTGTTGTAGTCGGGATCGCACCTTGGAATGCACCAGTTATTTTACCAACCCGAGCACTTGCAATGCCTTTAGCTTGTGGCAATACGGTAGTACTCAAAGCCTCGGAAGCTTGCCCGGCAACCCATCGTTTGATTGGTGCAATTTTAAATGAAGCAGGTTTGGGTGAAGGTGTGGTTAATGTCATTACACATGCACCTCAAGATGCACCACAAGTCGTTGAGCGTCTGATTGAACACCCTGCAGTTAAACGCATTAATTTCACCGGTTCGACCAAAGTGGGTAAAATTATTGCCGAAACAGCAGCAAAGCATCTTAAACCTGTTTTATTAGAGCTTGGTGGTAAGGCGCCTGTGGTGATTTTAAATGATGCCGATCTGGATGAAGCTGTGAATGCGGTTGCATTTGGTGCATTTTTCAATCAAGGCCAGATCTGTATGTCGACAGAACGTGTTTTGGTTCAAGACGGCATTGCAGATCACTTTATTGAAAAGCTCATTCAAAAAACAGCCTCACTTAAAGCAGGTAATCCAACGCAGCAAGGCAGTATGTTGGGTGTGCTTGAAAGCCGACGCGCAGCAGAGCGAATTCAGCACTTACTTGAAGATGCACAGCAAAAAGGTGCCAACCTTCCGTTGGGTATCCAGATTCAAGATACCCTCATGCAACCGACACTCGTACTGGATATTCAACCCGAAATGTTGTTGTATCGCGAAGAATCATTTGGGCCAGTTTGTACAGTACAACGTTTTGCTAGCATTGAAGACGGTGTTCGCTTGGCAAATGACAGTGAGTTTGGTTTATCTTCGGCTGTATTTAGTCAAAACTTTGGTTTGGCGATGGATGTTGCCAAACAGATTGACTCCGGGATTTGCCACATCAATGGTGCAACCGTACACGATGAAGCACAGATGCCCTTCGGTGGCACTAAATCGAGTGGTTATGGTCGCTTTGGCAGTAAAGCATCCATTGCTGAATTTACCGAGCTTCGCTGGATTACCGTACAAACACAGCCACGCCATTACCCAATTTAACCATTGGGTATGGTTTTAAAAAATAACGATATAAAAATTGCATGATGCAAAAAAGTACAGCGATGTACAACATGGAGTGAACGAAATGCAAATGAATGCCACTCAATCACAAGACAGAGAGCGCTTTGTAAAACTTGGACAACATGCAATTGACTATTTTTATAAAGGTTCGGTTTTACATATTCAACCCAAAGAACAACTCAAGGCTTATCCGCAAAAACTGACCGATCGTTTGATTCATTTTGCTAAAGTTAAGCCCGACCATACCTTTGCCGCTAAACGCAATACACAAGGCGAATGGATCAGGCTCAGTTATGCAGAAACCTTGCAACGTGCTTGGCATATTGCACAAGCTTTGCATCAGCGCAACTTAAGCCAAGAACGACCTTTGGTAATTTTATCGGGAAATGATCTTGAACACTTAACGCTTTCGATGGGCGCGATGTTGGCAGGTGTACCATTTTCTGCTATTTCGCCAGCCTACTCACTGGTATCTCAAGATTTTGGCAAATTAAAACATGTCTTTGATGTGCTCACCCCAGGCATGGTGTATGCAAATGATGGACAAGCTTTTGCTAAAGCCATTCAAAGCTGTACGCAGGATCATATTGAAATTGTGACCAATAAAGGCATTATAGGCGATCAAGTCTGTACATCGTTTCAGTCTTTATTAGATACCCCCGTGACCGATGTTCAAGAGCATTATGAAACGCTAGATGAGCATCAGATTGCCAAGTTTTTATTTACATCCGGTTCGACCAAGCTTCCAAAGGCTGTTCCGACCACACATTTGATGCTGTGTATCAATCAACAAATGCTACTTCAAACTTTTCCAGAGTTTGAAGACACACCGCCTGTATTGTTAGACTGGTTGTCTTGGCATCATACCTTTGGTGGAAGCCACAATGTTGGGATTGCGCTTTATAACGGCGGAACCATTTACATCGATGACGGTAAGCCCGTTCCGGGAAAATTTGATGAAACGATTCGAAATTTAAAAGAAATTTCACCGACGGTTTATCTAAATGTACCCAAAGGCTGGGAAGAACTCACCGATGCACTGGAAAAAGATGCCGAACTCAGAGATCGCTTCTTTGCCAACGTTAAAATTTTGTTTTTTGCTGGTGCTGCATTATCTGAAGCAGGATGGAACCGACTCGATAAAATTGCGCAGGCACATTGCGGTGAAAAAATCCGCATCATGAGTGGCCTGGGCATGACCGAAACGGCACCATCGTGCGCCTTTACCACAGGCCCGCGGGTAATGGCTGGTTTTATTGGCTACCCTGCTCCAGGCTGCGAAATCAAGCTCGTACCATATGGCGATAAACTTGAATTTTGCGTGCGTGGCTTACATGTCATGAAAGGCTACTGGCGACTAAAACCCGATCAGCAAAGCACAATTTTTGATGAAGACGGTTTTTTCCATACCGGCGATGCGGTACGTCTGGTCGATCCAAACGACCCTGCACAGGGCCTGATGTACGACGGCCGTATTGCAGAAGATTTTAAACTCAACACGGGCACCTTTGTTAATGTCGGTACTTTACGCAACAAGGCACTCATTCAAGGTAATTTGTTGATTCAAGATGTTTGTATTACCGGTTCAAATCTAAATGCGATTGGCTTCTTGGTTTTTCCTAAGCTTGATGCCTGTGCAGATTTTGCTGGTCTGAATATGAAAAATCATAGTGCAACAGATATCTTGCAACACCCTAAAGTACAGCAGTGGTTTCGACAGTTTTTAATTCAGTACAACAAAGATGCCACGGGCAGTTCAAATCGGGTATCAATGTTGTATTTAATGACTGAAGCACCACAGCTCGATGCAGGTGAAGTAACCGATAAAGGCAATTTAAATCAGAGTAACATCTTAAAACGTCGTGCTGCACTGGTCGAAGAACTGTATAACAAACAAACAGATAATCCATTGATTGTACGTATACCCGTTTTAAATCACTCCTAAGTTTATTTCTTGTTCTCAAGCTCATTTCGTATGGGCTTAGGCCTTGATCATGCTAAAAAAAGGTGAAATATGCAGCAAGATACTGATTTTGAATTGTTCCGCGATACTTACAAACGTTTTTTAAACGATCATGTTGCGCCCTATTACGAGCAATGGGAGCACGATGGCCTGATTCCTCGACATATCTGGAACTTACTCGGTGAAAATGGGTTCTTGTGTGTCGATGTTCCAGAAGAATACGGTGGATATGGCGCACCAGTTCACTACTCGCTCATGCTGGTGCAAGAAACTGCACGCGCAGGATTTGGCTCACTTGCGGTTGCCATTGGTGGACAAAATGAACTGGTCTCTCCTTATATCCAAAATATGGGTAGTGAGGCGCAAAAGAAATACTGGTTACCCAAAATGGTATCGGGCGAAGTGGTAACAGCAATTGCCATGACCGAAGCCAATGCCGGATCAGACCTTCAAGCTATTCGCACTCAAGCGATTTTAAAAAACGAGCATTACGTCATTGATGGTTCAAAAACCTTTATCTCCAACGGACTACATGCCGATTTAATTATTCTGGTTGCCAAAACAGACCCACAGGCACGCGCAAAAGGTATTTCTCTGTTTTTGGTCGATGCGCAACTTGAAGGTGTTGAAAAAGGACGTTCGCTTAAAAAAATTGGACTGCATGCACAAGACACTGCCGAACTCTTTTTTGATGGCGTTCATGTACCAGTAACTCAGCGCCTTGGTCAAGAAGGCCAAGGCTTTACATATCTGATGCAAGAGCTCCCCCGTGAACGTTTAAGTATCGCGATGATGGGTATGGGATCGATTTGGGGCGCGATTGACCTGACCACCAATTATGTACAAGAGCGCAAAGCATTTGGCCAAACACTGGCGCAGCTTCAAAACACGCGCTTTGTGATTGCCAATGCACAAATCAAAGCCAAAGCAGCGCAAGCGTTTATTCATGAATGTGCCCAAATGTACCATCAGGGGGCGCTGACTGTGGGCCATGTTGCTGCATTGAAATGCTTTATTACCGATACCCAGTGCGACGTGATCGATCAACTGCTGCAATTATTTGGGGGATACGGCTATATACAGGAATATCCGATTTCTCGTTTTTTTGTCGATTCACGTGTGCAAAAAATTTACGGTGGCACCAACGAAATCATGAAGGAAATCGTGGCGCGAGACGTACTCGGAAAATAACCAATATTTTTTAAACCTCATGGTTGGTACGACCAACCCTGTCAAAACAACAAAGATGTTTCAGGAAGAAATACGATGTCAAAATTATGGATGTACTCTGCTGTGATGCTCTCGGGTTCTGTATTTGCTTCAGACTTTATTGATAAAAGTACAGTCGAACTCACCACACGAAATTTCTATTTCGATCGCGACTATCAAGAAGTTTCTAAATATCCCGCTGCAAAAGACTGGACACAAGGCTTTATTTTTAAAGCAAATTCTGGTTATACCGAAGGAACCATTGGTTTTGGGCTCGATGTTCTGGCTACAGCAGGATTTAAGCTCGATGCCAGTGCCAAATATGCGGGTACAGGCAATTTACCTCGCGACACGGTCACCAATGAACCCGCCAGCAGCTACGGCGAAATTGGCCTGACCGGTAAAGCAAAAGTCAGTCAGACCGAATTAAAAGTAGGAACACTCAGACCGATGAATCCCGTGCTGGTGGCCTCTCCTGCACGCCTACTACCGCAAACCTACCGGGGTATTTCACTGGAATCGAAAGATATTAAGAATTTTGAGCTGCAAGGGGCATTTATAGACAAGGTGAATCAGCGCGACTCGACCAATTATGAAAATATCAAGATTTCAGCGGTGAATGGGCGTTTCAAAAGTGCTGAAACAAATGGTCTTTACTACGCAGGTGGCTATTACAATGTAAGTCCGGCTTTACGTTTAGGATTATTTTATCTGGATGTTAATAATTTATACGATCAGATGACAACTGGCTTTTTATACAAATGGGACATAAATCCGCAAACTCGTTTAAGCAGCTATCTACATTACTATCGTAGCCGCGATGAAGGCCAAGCAAAGGCTGGTTTGGTCGACAACGATTTATATCATGCGCATTTTGAGCTTAAACGCCAAAATCATAAATTTATTTTTGGTACCTTTCAGCATTTTGGTGAAACCGCTTTTCCATATTTAACGGGTGGTGAAACAGGACTGCTCATCGATACATGGCCGGGCGAATTTTTAAATCCGAAAGAAAAGGCATACAGCTTTCGTTATGAGTATGACTTTAAAGATTATGTGCCGGGTTTACGCTTCATGACACGCTACACCATGGGCCGCAATATTTATGCGCCTAACTTGGGTGGAACGGATTTAAAAGAGCGCGAAACAGATTTCGATATTGGCTACACCGTACAAACTGGCTGGCTTAAGAACCTTTCCCTCCGCGCACGCTATGCGATCTATGACAACAACATGCTGGCCACAGCCAACATCAAGCCAGTCAATGAAACCCGAATTAACATCGATTACACATGGAAATTTAAATAATGACTCAAACAAGGCATTAGCATGATGCTAGCGCCTTGTTTTTTCAGGAACAATAATATGAATAAAAAAATAATAGCGCTCTGCTTTAGTCTTGCTTGTGCACACCAAACACATGCAGCACCCCAATTTGCACCACCACCGCTACATCTTCAACCATTGGCCACATTTAGTGTCGATTTAAACGCACCTGTTTGGGAACTTGGTTCAACCAGTGATGCAGGCAAGCGACGTATTATCCCCATTACAGGAGGCACTTTTGAAGGCAAAACACTCAAAGGCAAAATTTTGAATAATGGTGCAGATTGGCAAATTGTTGATGCGCAAGGTCATGCCATTATTGATACGCGCTATTTACTTCAAACCGATGATGGTGCACTGATTTACCTGCAAACCAAAGGTTATCGATATGGTTCGCCAGACGTTTTAAAACAACTGGCTCAAGGCAAAGAGGTTGATCCCAAAACTTATTATTTTAAAGTCACCATGCAGTTTGAAACCAGTTCGCCTCAATACGCGTGGTTGAACCATACCATTGGCGTGGGAAGTGCCATGCGTCTGGGAAAAGCTGTTGTATATGACGCGTATGCGCTTCAATAAGTCGTGAGGAGTGATTCATTATGCTGCCAGATCTATCTGTTCCTGCACACTTACCCCCCATTCATCATTTGCTAGGTGGCCATAGCATTCAATGGAACCCAGATCAACTTGAACTTGAAGTCAGATATCAGGCACTTGAGAGCTTTACCAACCCGCGAGGCACTATTGAAGGTGGAATGCTTTGCGCCATGCTGGACGATGTCATGGGGCTCTTTGCCTACTATGCCAATCAGCAGCAAGCAGCCACGACTATTAATCTGACCACAGATTTTTTAAGGCCGTGTCTGGTGGGGATTGTGGTGACGAAATGTCGATTTATCAAACAAGGAAAATCCATTTTAAACATCGAAAGTGAAGCGTGGCAAAACCAAAAACTTGTGGCGCGTAGTACCGCAAATTTCATGGTCTTGGCACATGCATAAATTTCAGGCATAAGGATATTGCAATGAAAAAACTTCAACATCTTTTTAAACATGCTGCATTGCTCGGCGTCTGCATCAGTGTAGCTGCATGTAATGACAATAACGATCATGATACGGCACAGTCGAGCCAAAGTATTCCACAATTGAGCCCAGCAGTAGGTGCTCAGCTCAAAGGCAGTTGTACAGATCTAAGCGGTTTCAAATTTGATACCACCGTAGTTGAAAGTGCAACTTTACAAAATGCAGGCGCTCTGACTGTTGCAGGAAAAAATATTCCGGCGCATTGTTTGGTCAAAGGTTATATGGAGCAACGTGTTAGCCCAATCGATGGTCAAACCTATCAGATTGGCTTTGAAATGCGACTTCCAGTGAGCTGGAACGGACGTTTTCTATATCAAGGAAATGGCGGTACCGACGGCAACATCGCCACAGCGACCGGACAAGTGGGCAGCGGCGGGATGTTAAGCAATGCTTTAAACGACGGATTCGCAGTAATTTCATCCGATGCCGGACATTCATCTGCACAAAATCCGCTTTTTGGTTTAGATCCGCAAGCTCGTATCAACTATGGCTACGGTGCTATTACAAAGTTAACGCCTATGGCCAAAGATCTGATTAAAACAGCTTACGGTAAATTGCCAGATCGATCTTATGCAGGAGGTACGTCTAACGGCGGTCGACATGCCATGATCGCTGCAACACGCCTAGGCGATCAGTACGATGGCATCTTGGCCAGTACACCCGGATTTCATCTACCACGTGCAGCAGCGGCACAGCTATATACTGCGCAGCAATTACGTCGTGTTGCCACCGATGAAAATGATTTAAGCACTGCCCTCACCTATGCAGAACGTAACGTACTTGCCAATGCGATTTTAACACGCTGTGATGCACTCGATGGTGTAGCAGATGGTATGGTACAAGACGTTGAAGCCTGCCGAACCGCCTTTGATATTCATAAAGATGTGCCTGTCTGCTCGGGTTCACGTGATGGAAGCTGTTTGAGTAAAGACCAGATCGATGTCGTGGCTAATATTTACCGCGGCCCAGTCAATTCATCTGGCGAAGCATTGTATGCGACCCAGCCTTACGATCCGGGATTACTTGGCAGCAATTGGGCAAGCTGGAAATTTGTTTCTTCTGTGGGTACGGCACGCGACCCAGTAGCGGTAGGCATTATATTTCAGGTACCACCAGATCCAACAATTGTGCAAAATTCACGACAATTTGCCTTTAACTATAATTTTGATACTGATTACCTAAAACTTTCTGCAACCAATTCGACCTATTCAGAAAGCGCGATGTCATTTATGATCCCGCCAGATGAGCTCAATCTGGATAAATTACGCTTGCATGGCGGTAAAATGATTGTGGTGCAAGGCACAGCAGATGGCGTATTTTCGGTAGATGACACACAAAACTGGTACGATAAACTGATGGCAAAATACAAGAGCAGCAGTTTGGGAGATGCACAAAGTTTTGCTCGTTTTTATCGCGTTCCGGGAATGAATCATTCGCGTGGTGGGCTTGCGACCGACCAGTTTGATGCACTTACTGCTTTGGTGAACTGGGTAGAATACGGTCAAGCACCAGATCAAATTGTCGCTTCTGCACGCGGTGTCGGTAATGCAAGTGGCGAAATCAATAGCGAGTTACCATCGAGCTGGTCGGCCAATCGAACTCGACCACTGTGTCCATATCCAAAAATCGCACGTTATAACGGTACAGGTGACAGTGAAAAAGCCGAGAATTTCACTTGTAAATAAACATAACCGAGATAAAAAAGAGAGCGACTAATCGCTCTCTTTTTTGTTTTAGCTGGCATGTTTTAAATGGTCAAGGGATTTGATTTCATAGGGTAAACCCACATAGTTTTCAGCGAGTGTGGTCTGACCTGCCGTAGAACCTAAGATATAGCTCAATTCTGCTTGTTTAATTTTATGATCAAACTCGCTTTCGGTTTCAAAGCGATGTAACAAATGGGTCATCCACCATGAAAAACGCTCTGCTTTCCATACACGTTGCAAGCATTTTTCTGAGTATTGATCTATACCTTGCTCAGACCCTTGCGTGTAAAATTCAATGAGCGCACTCGACAAATATGCAATATCTGAAGCTGCAAGATTCAATCCTTTGGCACCCGTTGGTGGAACAATATGTGCGGCATCACCAGCTAAGAATAATTTTCCAAATCGCATAGGTTCTGTGACAAAGCTCCGCAAGGGTGCAATGCTTTTTTCAATTGAAGGGCCTGTAACGAGTTTTTCACGGCTTTCAGGGTCGAGGCGATTCTTAAGCTCTTCCCAAAATTGATCATCCGACCAGTTTTCTACACGATCGGTTAAAGGAACTTGAATGTAATAACGGCTTCGCGTTTCTGAGCGCATGCTACACAGTGCAAAACCACGCTCTGATTGAACATAAATTAATTCGTCTGCCACAGGCGGCACATCGGCAAGTACACCTAACCAACCAAATGGGTAGACCTTTTCAAAGGTTTTAATTTTATCTTGAGGCACGCTAGCACGGCACACGCCATGATAACCGTCACATCCTGCAATGAAATCACATTCGATTTGATAGTGAGTTCCGTTAGATTCAAAAGTCACTTTTGGCGCATTATAAAAATCATGAATTTGAACATCATTCGATTCATAAAATGAGCAAAGACCAGCCTGCTCACGTGCTTGCATTAAATCTTTAGTAACTTCGGTCTGCCCATATACCGTGACTTGTTTACCTTGGGTCAATGCCGATAAATCGACACGGAATTTTTGGCCATTGGTCAGAATTTCAATGCCCGAATGTGGCAATCCTTTTTCTTTGAGGTTCTGATCAACTCCAGCTTGCTCGAGTAAATCGACCGATACTTGCTCTAAAATTCCTGCACGAATGCGTGATGCAACGTAATCGGCACTTCGCTGTTCCACAATAACGTGTTCAATTCCAGCTTTGTAAAGCAGTTGACCGAGTAGTAATCCCGCTGGGCCAGAACCAATAATTGCAACTTTGGTTTTCATAGTTTGCATAACATCATCCTTGCTATTTTCTATTTTTAAAGTACCGCCTCATTAAAAAGACATCTATAATCAAGGCTCAAAATTATCCGATTAGCATTACAACTGTCCGATGATCGGACAAAACCATTTTGGATTTGAATGTTATGGAACAACATCACCAATACCTTGCGCACCCTCATTCAAGTGAAGAAATACGCACGGAAGATTACATTGCAGGCTTGGCCAAAGGCTTAGCGCTTTTAGAAGCATTTGGAATTGACAGACAACGACTGAACGTGACACAGGTTGCAGAGCGTACTGGCATAAGCAGAACAGCTGCACGGCGTTATTTAAAGACACTTAAATTTTTGGGTTATTTAGATACTGATGAGCACTATTTTTGGCTTACACATCGTGTTTTACGTTTTTCTAGTTCTTATTTAAGCTCGGCACATTTACCCAAAGTGGCACAGTCATTTTTAAATCTTCTGTGTGCTCAAACCAGCCTCACCTTTTCAATTGTGGTGCTCGATGAGCATGAAGTTGTACCTGTTGCGCGTAGTTATTTACCCCAGCAAGATAATCTTCGCGTGAGTCCCTATGGGATGCATTTGGGTAATCGTTTGCCTGCCCACGCCACCTCCACCGGTAAAGTATTACTTTCTGTTCTGGATCGTGAAGTACAAATTGAATGGATTGAAAAATATGGTCTGAAGCGCCTCACGCCTTATACCATTACAGATGAGTACACTTTTTTAGAAACATTAGATGCTGTTCGGCAATCGGACTACTGTTTGTCTACTGAAGAACATGAAATGGGTGTTATTGCGATTGCGGTACCCGTTTTAAACGCACAGGGGCTTACCATTGCAGCACTTAATTGTATGTCACAAACCAATCGGGTGCAGCCACAGTATCTTATCGATCAAGTTTTACCTTTATTACGCAATACTGCGAATGAGCTGCGTAATTTGGTATAATTTTAATCATAGATATTTGTTATCTTATTAAAAAACTTTAAAAAAGTTGAGATTCAATGTTAGATTTTTAATAAGAAAGAAAATATCTAGATATGTAATCAATCAACTTGTAAAAAATAAAGCAACTTATTAGTAAATTATTTTATAAAAATTTTAAGAGAAATATATGGGTACCAATATATCTGGAATGATTTTTAAATGTTCTAGCGACCAAGATGATATTGAAAATTTAGTTCATAAATGGATAAAAGATGAAGATTCATTTTTTGATCAACAATCAACTATACGTATCGAATTTTTAAATAATAATTTAATTCTTATTCATAATCATGAAATTTTTGAGTCTGCAAAAAATAATCCTAAATTATGGGAAAAACTACTACTCAATTTAAAGGAATCGGAGTGGACAGTTTTCTTTAAATGTGTCGATAGCTTTGAATCATTTAGTTATATCATATATCAAAATCGTAAAGAAATACGTAAAGTAATCCAATATCAGGGATCAAATCTTTATCAAACTGGCCAACCTTTGAATTGCGAAAAATCTTGGCTGAATTTCACTATTTTTTATGAACGAGAAAGTTACACTGATGGTTCTTATAAAACTGAAAGATATGAGATTCCAGATCTAAATGATGAGAGCAATCCAAATATTCAATATCACAAGTACTATTATATTATAGAAAAAAGCTTATCTTTTTATCATCATTACCTTGCTCGTGCACTTTTAGTAGAAGTGCTTCAATATCACTTAGGTTTTGATATTATTGATAGCGACTACAATACATCTCAATCTTTAATTATCAACTGTGAAGATATTCCAAACTTTAAACGAACATTAAAACAAGCTCAAGAAGGATGTATCAAGGCTCAAAATCAATTAGCATCTATGTATCTAAATGGTTTAGATGTTACTCAAAATATGTCTTTAGCGCTTTTTTGGTATGAAAAAACGGCGTCTCAAAATGATCCTGAAGGAGAACTAAATCTAGGTAAACTCTATTTGAACGGCCTAGGGATAGAAAAAAATTATGAGTTAGGATTAACTTGGATTAAAAAATCAGTAAAGCAGAATTATCCAGATGCCTATTTTACTTTGGCGGAGTTGTATGAAAAAGGTCATATTGTTCAAAAAGATATTCAACAAGCTTTAATATTTTATAAAAAGGCTGCAAATCTTAGACATGCAACTTCCGCTTATAGATTAGGCCAAATATTTGAATTAGGTCAAGGAGTTACCCTAGATTTAAAATTAGCTAAAAGGTTTTATCATCAAGCAGCAAGTAACTTTAGTTCAGAGGCCAAAATTCGTTTAGATATTTTAGATCAGTTGACAAATAAGTAGAAAAATTATTTAGAAAATATATAGTAAGAATAAAAGGGACTCCTGAGAGTCCCTTTTTTTTAAGCGATTTAATTATTTTTCAAGGGCATATGCAATCACGTAGTCACCATGATCTGGAGACTGACGTGCACCACCTGCTGAAATCACAACGTATTGTTTTCCAGTTTTCGGTGATACATAACTCATAGGCGTACCTTGGCTACCCACAGGAAGACGTGCTTTCCACAACTCTTTACCTGTTGATGTATCAAATGCACGTAGATAGTAATCTTGCGTTGCAGCAAAGAATACCAAACCACCCTGAGTTGCCATTGGACCACCAATAGTTGGCATACCAATTGGCGCTTTTAGGCCCAATTTAATGCCCATCGGGCCGGTATCTTCAACTGTACCCAATGGTACTTGCCATGCAATTTGACGTGTTTTCATGTCAATCGCTGTCATCGTACCAAATGGTGGTTTCTGACACGGAATGCTCAGTGCAGACCAGAAACGGTTTTTGTTCACTTTGTACGGTGTACCTTTCATCGGCACTGCGCCCATACCCGTGTTAACTTTCTCACCGCCATTGGCTTGAACTGCTAAGTCTTCTGGGGTTTGTTTGATCAACTGAATCCATAGACCTAGACGCATATCATTCACAAACATGTAACGATGCGATGGATCAAATGCGATGGATCCCCAGTTCATTCCACCCAAAGAACCTGGGAAGCTTAATGAAACATCGGTACCCGGTGCGGTATAAAGCCCTTCATAACGCATCGATTTAAAGCTGATACGACACATCAACTGATCAAATGGCGTTGCACCCCACATATCAGACTCAGTTAAAGTCTGGTTTCCGATTTGTGGCATTTCTACAGAACGCGGCTGCGTTTTGCTGTACTGCTCACCCGGAATATCGGCAGTTTTTACTTCTTGCTCGATCACTTTGGTTAACGGTTTACCCGTTACACGATCAAGTACATAAAACTGACCAGATTTTGTACCAATCACAACCGCAGGTTTAGTGCTGCCATCTTTCATTGGGAAGTCTACCAAGCTTGGTTGCATTGGTAAGTCAAAATCCCATAGATCGTTGTGAACAGTTTGATACACCCACTTTTCTTTACCAGTCGTTGCATCTAGCGCTAAAACAGACGTATTGTACTTATGATCTAGCGGCTGGCGGTTTGCACCCCATAAATCGACAGATGAACTGCCCATAGGTAAGAATACGGTGTTCATTTGTGGATCATACGACATCGCTGCCCATGAGTTTGCAGAGCTACGCTTGTAAATTTCACCCGGCTTCAACACATAGTTTGGATCTGGATTACGTGGGTCGAACGCCCAGCGCAATTTACCTGTAATGACATCATATGCACGAATGACTCCACCCGGCATATCAGCACCTACGTTATCGGCAATACGGCTACCCACAACAATAGAAGTGCCTGCGATAGTCGGTGCAGAAGTGACTTCAAAGCGTGGTGCTTTGGTGCCATCCCCCAAACCTTCTAACAAATCAACCGTACCATTTACACCAAAATCTTTACAACGCTCACCTGTATCTGCATTCACTGCAATCAGACGACCATCTGGTGTATTGGTGTACACACGACGTGGGCACTGGGTATTGGTTGCGACCGCTGTAACAGGAGTTGCACCAGCCAATGTCGGTTGAGTCAACGCTTTGGTCGAATCAAAGTAAGCGACGCCACGGCAACGCTCCCATGCATCTGCTTTAGAATTCACTTCTGCTTTCCAGAGCTGCTTACCAGAATCTGCGTCTAATGCAAAAATATTGTTGTGCGGTGTACACAAGAATACTTTATTGCCAACTTGCAATGGTGTCATCTGGTCTTCTGCGCCGTTACCGGTACCAGTGGTAAAATCACCCGTACGGAAACGCCAAGCTTCTTTCAACTTAGATACGTTGTTACGGTTAATCTGATCTAGCGCAACAAAACGGCTTCCGCCTGCATCATTACCATAATGGTCCCAATCAACCTGTTTTTTTGCAGGATCAACCGGAATTAAAGGTAACTCTTCACCAGATGCTTTTACTGTTGCATGCGGAATAAACATGCCATATAAACCGCCAAACATTCCTAAAACTGTTAAACCACCAATGATATATGCTGGCGCATTAATTGGAGTTTGATATTGGTATTTACGAATAGATGGCAAGGTTAACATGACCGCAGCAAATAAACCTGCCGGGAACATCAAACGTGAATGCAATGGCCAAAATTCAAAACCAGCATCAATTAACGCCCAAATCACAGTACCGATGAAGGCCAAAGCATATAACCACACCCCTGTTGCCTTTTTCTTGAAAATAAAAAAAGCTGAGGCAGTAATAATTAAACCAGCAATCAGGAAGTACCATGAACCACCCAGGCTAATCAGTTTTCCACCACCAATGATATAAAATACACCAGTAATGAGTAACGCCAGCCCAAGTATAAAACACCATATTTTAAATATGATGTGAGACTTCGCTTGAGGGTCAGACATACATCTTTCTCCACTTATCATGATTGCCATTCTTTGATGTTTTCAAAGTAAGGCGCTCATGTATAAACACATTCAGCTAAAGTGGGATAAGCCACTTTAGCTGTTCGAATTAAGTTTAAAAACCAGCAACGATATTGACTATATTTTAGACATTTTTATTCTTCATTTTGTGTCATTGCTAGAAATTTAAACGCATAGTTAATCCAGCGACCCATGCATCATCCACTTCCTTTACACCAGCAGGCTGATGAATATATTGAATATTTGGACGAAGCATGACTGCTGGGGACCATTGATAGGTGTAATTCAGTTCGATATTCAGCTCATCGTGCTGAACAGGAATATAGTTCGATGCCAACGCATCGTATTGGTCATAACCACGGCTTTCATCAATTGCAATTTGACGATCTCGTGCGCGCTCGTTTACCACATAATTGGCCAAACCAAAACCAATCGAATCATTTGGACGGCTATCGAAAGCACCTTTGTACCAAAGTGCAAGTTGCTGGGTACTTTGAACCGTTGTCGTGGCTTTGTCGTTTAGCACACCGTTAAAGCTGATATACAAACCCCGCTTTGGATCATTGCCTTGTTGCGTAAGTTGCTGCTGTGTATTGATCCAGAAACTGTGCTTACCATCATGTACTTTACTTGGATTGGCAACATCTGTTGCTTCTGCTGTGGAATATAGCGCACCGATTTTATATTCGCCCGGCAGCCCACCAAAGTAAGCAAGTTTAGGTTTCCATGCCAACTCCACCGGAATGGTCGCGCCTTTAACGTTGTTCATATCTAGGTTAAAGCCGTCACTGTTCGACTGTGTTTTGACATTATCTGGATTGACTTCATATACCCCAAGGCCCAATGTCCATTCAGGTGCAAACTGATACTTCACATTTGCCCCCCACAATCCTACAGGCCAGTTATACCAGATCGATCCGATCGACTTACCGAGCTGACCACCACAAAGCAATAGATTTTGAAACTCACATTGCGAGCTGTTGAAATCGTCTGACATGCCCATACGACCAATCTTGACTTGTACCGTATTGTCGTCAAAGCCTTTTTTGATCCAAGCCTGCGTCAAACGCCAGATTTTTCCACGCCCATAGATCTCTTGTGAATTGCCGAGTGTCGATGATCGTGGATCTTTGATACGTTCCAAAGTGATTGCGTTTCCATCACGTTTGGTGATCATGATGGCTGCGCTTGTATCTTTCCAACCTGCAATTTTACTCAAGTCAAAATTTGCGCCCAGCGTCAGTTGTCCTGCATTTTCAACAGTTGTATTGTCATCAAAGCCACCAGAGATATTACTTGCCGCCTGGCTCATGATCGAAGCCGTGAATTTATATCCCTGTTGTTCAAGTTGCTGGCGATTTCCACCCCAATCGCCCAAAAGCCACTGACGATCTTGAGAATAAAATTCATTTGCCGAAGCAAACTGACAACTGAGCAAAGCAGCAGAAATTAAGCCCAATTTAAAAAAATCTTGCATTGAAAATTCCCTTTTTATTCAAGGTGTTTCCAATTTCTGGAAACACCGTATACTACAAACATTATTTCATCATCACCGCTGAACTGAGCTCTGAAGTCGCACCCAGGTGATCAGTCACATTTGCCGTGATCGATGGCATAACAACTTTTGGTGTCCAGTTGGCTTTTGCAACGCCCTGAGCATCTGTAACAACAACTACAGAATCTAGATACTGCTCAGCTTCTTTAGAGGAAGCCGAACGGTTACCAAAGAATTCAACGTTATAACGTTGATTTGGCATACCTTTTACTTCTACCGTAATTTGTTTTTTAGATACAGTGAGCGTCGGCGCCTGAATACCTTGGTTTGGTACAGCGTTACAGTTTTGCTGATTCGGCTGAGTACAGGTTTTTTGCAGCTTTGCAGGCTCAATGACAACACCACCACCACGAGAGCCAACAAAACCTTCATGCTCGAGCGCAGGCACACCAAACACGATTGCGCCTAAACGCTGATTCGGCACACATGAACCACCCGCTTCGCAGCGCTTAATGTCTTTGCCGTTATCCCAAATTTGGTTTTTGGTCAATGTGATACGAGCATTGGCATCTTTTTCAGAACGAATCGCCACCCCAATACGGTTACCATGCACTTTGTTACTGTCAAAAATATTGCCATCGCCTGTTAAATTGAATCCCAACGAGTTGTTGGTTAACTCATTGTAGGCGATGTAATTACGCTTACCCCAGTTGATTTGCAAACCGTCTGAGTAGTTCTCAAACTTGTTACCGACCACGGCATTGTCGTTGCCCCACAAAATTTCAATGCCTTGTGATGGTTCAGGATTCGCTTTTGTTGAAGTAAACAAGTTATTGGCAACTAAGTTAAATGCTGCGCCGCGAGTTAACTCAAGACCATCGCCGTTATCGATAAACAGATTGTCTAACACCTTATTGTTATTGGTGGTTGTCGATGTCGGGTTGCCTTTACCATCATCCCCTGTGATCATCACACCCGCACCACCGTAGTTATTACTAATGCGGTTATGTTGAATCAAGTTGTTACTTGAGCGATTGACCAAAACACCAATACAAAAGCGATGTACATCTAAGCCTTTTAACGTTACGCCGTTTACATCTTGCAAGACCAAGCCCGGTAAAGTCATGGTACGGACGTTTGTGCCGTATTGCTCTGGGTTTGCTCCTGGGCAAGCTTTAGCACCTTCACCTTTAATATAGTTTGAACCATCAATCGCGATGTATTCACCAGTTTTATCCCACTGAGTCCCAATAATCTTGACTGCTGATTTAATAGATGGAAGTGGCTTGTCGACTTTAATCACATACGGTGCTTTGCCAACCGCTTGAATTAAAATTTGATTTTCTTGAGCCGTATTGGCGTTTGATTGCTCAATTGCCCAACGTAAAGAGCCTTTGTCGTTATCATCCTGATAACGATCAACGATATAAGTTTCCGCAGACGCAAAGCCTGAAGAGATTAAGCCCAAAGCAAATGCTGATAAACGCAAAGAATTCAATTTCATGACAGTTTCCTTGTCAGGATTATGGTGTTTGAGTTGGTTGAACTGTTTTTAAGATTTGTTTAAGCGCAGTGACATCGATTTGACCCGGTGCCGAAGCCTCGCCGATCATACCGAAACTTAAACTTCCGCCCATATTGGCGGTTGAAACACGCGATACCGTACCTAAGCGCCCCATCGACATCGTAAGTAACGGTTTTTTCGACTGTTCACTTACTTTTAGTGTCGCATTCATTAGCGTAAAGACATCCTGCTTAGACTTTGGCATTACCGCAATTTTTAAGATATCTGCACCCATTTGATCTTGTTTGAGTAAGCGATTTACGATGTCCTGCTCACTTGGGGTTTTATCAAAATCATGGTTAGACATCACCACTAACACATTTTTCTTGTGTGCCAAGCTGGTCAGCTTTTCAACTGCTGCCTGATCTCTAAACATTTCGATATCAAGTAACTGCATAAATGGCTTTTTTAAATAATCGCTGTAAATTTTTGCATACTGTTCATCGGTTACATTGAGTTTGCCACCTTCATTTGAAGTACGAATCGTTGCGAGCAACGGTTTGTCTTTTAAAATCTGGTTCAGTTCTTGACCAAGTGCAATCACTTGTTTGGTGTCGCTTGCAAATTCCAGCAAATCTATACGAAATTCAGCAATATCCGCATCTTTATTCGCTGCAATCACTTTTGCCTGAGCAATGGCTTGCTCTTTGGTTTTTGCCGTAATTGGGACAATAGTCTTGACAGGCAAATCACCAATATTGAGATTTTTAACAACATATGTTGCCTTGTTCATCGCAGCATTTTCAGCCGCATGCGTAACAGACAGCATAGGTAGGGAGAGACTTAAAGCCGTGCTAATCAGCAACTGCTTAACTAACTTTTTTGAACTGTTCATTTTACGTTCCCTTGTAAAAAAATTGAAGTTGCACATCAAGCATGACATACAACTTTGGTCCCAAAAACCTTAGATATCAAAGAATACCGTTTCATCTTCGCCCTGAATGCGAATATCGAAACGATAAACTGTTTCACCGTCACGCTCTTCACGTTTTGCGATAAGCGTTTGACGACGTGTTACCCACTCAATACTGTTAAGTACTGGATCTTTGGCGTTTGCTTCAACTTCATCCTCAAAATAAACACGGGTATGTAACCCAATGTTGATTCCGCGAGCGAAAAGAATCACTGAAATATGAGGGGCTTGCGTTGTTCCCTTACGTCCCGGTACTGCGCCAGGCTTAATGGTACTGAAGCTCCAAAAACCTGTCTTAAAATCTGCACCCGTACGTCCCCAACCATGAAAATGCGGATCTGCTGCTTTACCTTGAGTATCTGCTTCACTTGGATAGACACCATTGGCATCTGCTTGCCAGATCTCAACCAAAACATCACGTAATGGCAAACCTAATCCGTCAAATACCTGACCTTCCAAGCGAATACGTTCACCTTGTGTTTGATCTTGAACCAGCATATTGCCGTAGTTATGTTCAAACACTTCAATGTTGGCCTGTTTTGGAAGCAAGCCAATATGCACGTAAGGACCACCTGTTTGAGATGGGGTTTCTTTGAGTTCTTGAAAATTCCAACCGTTCATTATTTTCACTCCATCCATTAAGTTAAGTCATTTTCGAAGTAAGTCGCGCGACGACCACGAAGCGTAATGTCAAAACGATAACAACGGCTGTCAGCTTCAATAAAGTTGCTTTTGTCTTCAAGTGCGATCAAAGCGCGACGTTGATCATCTGAAGGCACAGTTTTTAAGATTGGACACGAATCAATTAAAGTGTCGCCTTCAAAATAAAACTGTGAAATCAAACGCTGAGCCCAGCCGTCTGCAATCAATGAAAAATGGATATGCGCCGGACGCCATTCATTAATACGGTTACGCCATGGATATGGACCTGGCTTAATGGTTCGAAAAACGTAATATCCATTGCTGTCTGTGAGCATACGTCCACATCCACCAAAGTTTGGATCCATCGCACCTACATATTGGTCATTCGGATGACGATAACGACCCGATGCGTTTGCCTGCCAGACTTCAACCAAGGCATTTTTTACAGGACGACCAAACTGATCACGAACATAACCATGAATAATCACACGTTCACCAATTGGCAACCCGTCTTTGGCATAGTTCAAAATTAAGTCATTGTCTTTTGGACCAAACTGATCTGCACTAAAATGTGGTGCAGTCACTTCCGACAATGTTTCTGCAATCGAGATCAGTGCATTTTTTGGCGAGCGTAATACACTGGTTTTATAACCTGGTGCATAGGCTGGCGGATGATCCTCTGTATTACGTTGAGCGTAAGCGCCCCAGTTAAAATGAGACATATTTTTCTCCCTCTAAATCTGCTGATCCATTATTTTTTGTTCAGTTTTTCTGGTGCGATACCAAGCTCTTCAAACACCTGTTCAGCCATATGCATGGCAGCATTTGATGCTGGTAGGCCCGCATACAGTGAACAATGCAGGATCAATTCTTTGAGCTCGTCTTTGGTCACGCCATTGTTAAAACATGCACGTAAATGCATCCGCAACTCATCTTCACGACCTAGCGCCAATAAAACCGCGATTGTCACTAGACTGCGTGTATGGCGAGGTAAGCCCGGACGAGACCACACCTCACCCCAAGCAAATCGACTAATAAAATTCTGAAAGTCCTCATTGAAATCGTTCAGATTCTCAATCGAACGGTTGACGTGTTTTTCGCCGAGGACTGCTGTACGGACTTCAATGCCCTGTTTGTAACGATCATCATCATTCATTAGAGAACTCTCACCTTAAGTTGCATCAGTATGTGCAACGATAGACTTAACAAAAATTGCAATCGCGGCAGCTGCGGCAGGAATGAACAACATGCTTAAAATCATGGTGAACGACCAGTTATTACCCAGCAGAACTGCTCCAATCCATGCACCGAACACGGCCCCAAAACGGCCAATGCCCGACATCCATGCAACACCAGTTGCACGGCACTGCGTTGGATAAAACCGCGCACTTAAAACCGGCATAGACGACTGCGCGCCATTTACCGCAATACCCGCACACAAGATAAACAGTGCAAGTAAAGTTGGATTTGAAAGACTTTGACCAACAATTACCGCAAAGATACCGGCAGCCAAATAAAAACCCGCAATAATTCGATTCGGATTAAAACGGTCCATTGCCCAGCCAATAAATAGCGCACTGAGCACACCACCAAACTGAAATAATCCACCCAAGAATGCTGCACGCTCTAACGATGCCCCGGTTTCACGCATCAAGGTTGGTAACCAGCTGGTCAACAGATAAATTACGACCAGACCCATGAAGTAAGTCACCCAAAGCAAAACCGTTCCTTTGGCGTATTTGCCAGAAAACAGCATGCCAAAGACACCTTTTTTACTTGAAGCATCTGTCTTTTCTTCAGGGACGTGAAATTCAGTTACACCTTGAACCTTATGTGGTGCAATACGCGTTAAGATCTGACGCACCTTTTCGGTATTTTTTCCTTTTACAATCAGGAAACGATAGGATTCTGGTAAAAACACCATCACCACAAGCATCAAAATCAAGGGGGCCCAACCGCCTAACAAAAACAGGCTGTGCCAACCATAAGCCGGAATTAACCAGCTGCTGATAAAGCCACCCATTGCCATGCCCAAGTTGTAACCACAAAACATACATGTCACGAGCAAAGAACGAATTCGTGCCGGACAGTATTCTGAAAAAAGTGTGGTCGCGTTTGGCATTGCAGCGCCTAGACCAATCCCGGTTAAAAATCGGAAAATCACCAAACTGTCTAATGTTGTGGAATATGCACAGGCAAGTGTAAAACCACCAAAAATCAACATCGCAACAGACAGCACAATCTTGCGACCAAAACGATCGGCTGTGGGGCCTGAAACCAGCGCACCAATAATCATACCGCCCAAGGCTGCACTCATTACAGGACCCAACTGCGATCGATCCACACCCCAATCTTGTGCAAGCGCAGGCGCAATAAATCCCATTGCTGCGGTATCTATACCATCCACAAAGACAATCAAGAAACACACAATCGCAATCAACCACTGATACTTACTTAGTGGCGCATCATTGATTAATGCCTGTGCATCCAGACTTGTGTTTTGTGCAGCGTAATCCTGAGACGCCATATCTGCCTCCTAAGGCCTAAATCCTTTTAAATCAGCTTATTAAACGATTGATCTAATAAACTGGCCAAAAACTTGCGTGAATGCTTCAGGCTGTTCAATATTTGACAGATGTGAAGCGTCCAATGTCTTCAACTGGCTGTTTTGGATATATTGATGTAAAAACTCAGCATCGCTGACCGTAGTGACCGGATCTGCTTCTCCAGCAATGATCAGTGTCGGAATTGAAATCTTTGCAATCGATTCACGCAGATCTGCGCCTGCAAGTGCACGGCAGGCATTGGCATACCCTTGTGCTGGAGTATTGGCTAGACTTCGAATCGTGTTTTGAGCAAGCACACTGGCTTGATGATCAAATTTTTCGCTAAACCAGCGAGTATGTGTGGTACTGACCAAATCACTCAAACCCGTTGCTTCTACGGAAGCAGCGCGTGCATTCCAGCCTTCTGCTGTCCAGATTTTTGCAGCAGAATTGGCAACCGTGATGCTATAAAAACGTTCAGGGCGATGAATACCTAACCAAAGTGCCGTCATACCGCCCATTGAAATACCACAAAAGTGCGCTTGATCAATATTTAAGGCATCCAAAATATCAATGACATCTTCACCCAGATGCTGCAATTCGGTTTGATCAATAACAGCACTTTGGCCGTGTCCACGTGTATCGTAAGTTACAATCTTAAAATCGGCTTTGAGCGCTTCGATTTGTGACATCCACATGGTATTGTCGGTACCAAGCGAGTTCGAAAACACAATCGCGGGAGCATCTTGTGGCCCCTGAACCTGTACCGCAAGCGGTTGGCCCTGACGATTGTTAATCATAGTGATATGAATATTGCTCACTTTGCCTCTCCTTTTGCTTCTTGCAAAACAGCATCAATCTGATCTTGAATATTGCCGAGGTAAGATTCTGGTTTGAATATTGCCTCAAGCTGCTTTGCATCGAACAATGCAGTGACTTCCGCAGTCTCTGCCATGATGTCTTTTAAATGTTTGTGTTCAGCAACGGCTTTTTTACAAGCTGCTTCCACCACGTGATGTGCATTTAGACGTCCCAGATGCGGTGCCAACGCCATCATGACTGCTTCAGCCATGATTAAGCCTTGTGTACACTCGATATTGGCGCGCATGTTTTCTGCATTGACATCCATACCTTTCAAGACATCTAAAGTACGCTCTAGAGCACCCGCGGTGAGTTGAAAGATTTCCGGTAAGGCAAGCCATTCAGCATGCCAGCTACCCAAGCTACGTTCATGCTCTTGCACCATGCTTTGATACATGCTCGACATTAACGCAGGAACACGATTGGCCGCAGCCAATACCGACGCCGCAGCAACCGGATTACGCTTATGTGGCATGGTTGAAGATCCGCCACGCCCTTGGGCTGTCGGTTCAAATACTTCTGCAACTTCTGTTTGCATCATCAGTGACCAGTCGCGCGCCATCTTGCCTGTGTTACCCGTAATCAAGCCGAGTACACTTGCAATTTCGACAATACGATCTCTTTCGCCATGCCACGTACATGCGGCATGTGTCAGATTTAAGGTTTTTGCAAATGCTTGTGTAACGGAGGTTCCCTGATTTTGCAAAGATGCCAGCGAGCCAACTGCGCCACCTAATTGTGCAGTCAACACACGTGACTTCATAAGTTGTAAGCGGTCTAAATCGCGCTTAAACGCAGAAGCCCAACGCGCAAGCTTATGTCCCAAGGTGATCGGTAAAGCTTGCTGTAACCATGTGCGCCCCATCATCACCTGATGGCGATATCGTTGCGCTTGTTGTAAAGCAGCCTGATAGCACTGATTTAAAAGCAGTTCTACAATAACGAGTGCATCACGCGATTGCAGTACACATGCTGTGTCTAGAATATCTTGACTGGTCGCACCCCAATGCACATAACGCGATGCTTCTTCATCGACTTGCTTCACAATTGAAGTCAGTTGTTTGACAAAAGGAATAGCGATATTTCCAGCCAGTCCAGTGGCAATGGCTAAACTTTGAAAATCAATTTTTTCAACCGCATCTTGAGTAGCAAACGTAATGATATCGGCAGCAGACTGGGGAATTACCCCAACTGCTGCTTGCGCTTGCGCCAGTGCAACCTCTGTCTCAATCATATATTTGACCAACGCACGATCACTGAAAATTTCAGTTACGTCTTGTTGATAAAAAAGAGAAGCATATAACTGGCTCATCATGATCTCCGTTTAAGCAACCCGCTCAATAATGAGCGCAATTCCCTGACCCACGCCGATACACATCGAACACAGCGCATACTTACCGCCCGACTGTTCCAGCTGGTTTAAAGCCGTCGTCACTAGACGCGCACCAGATGCACCCAATGGATGACCCAGTGCAATTGCACCGCCATTCGGATTCACCCGTGCATCGTCATCTGCCAGCCCTAAGTCTCGGGTACAGGCCAGTGCCTGTGCAGCAAAGGCTTCGTTCAGCTCAATCACATCCATCTGATCAAGCGTCAGATTGGCCTGCTTGAGCAGCTTTTTGATCGCCGGTGCCGGTGCGAAGCCCA
>CAJYTY010000019.1 GCA_913777945.1 uncultured Acinetobacter sp.
CAATCATACTTCTATACTCCTTTTGATCAACAGCTTCACCATCTTCATTAGGATCCAACAAAGCTGTAGAACCAATTGGTATTGAAATTGGCTTGCAATTTTTCATCTTCAATCGTCTCAAATGATCCTTCATGTAATTCGTTTGATGCACAAATGTACCTTGAGGTGTTTGTTTAATTTGCATTCCCAAAAAGTACGATAACTCATCCATCATGCTCATCTCAAATTCCCTGCGCATAGTCTCAGCAAACTCCACAACCAAAGCATGAGTTGAACAACCACCGATGATATCATCCACATAAATCTGAACGAACAGTTGATTATCACCATGCTTAAGAACAAAAAGCGTTTTGTCAACCTTTCCCATTGAAAAACCTTTCGCAAGTAAAAAGTTTTTAAGCCTATCATACCATGCTCTAGGTGCTTGTTTCAAACCATACAAAGCTTTAGACAATTTAAAAACATGGTTGGGAAAATCAGGATTTTCAAAACCTGATGATTGTTTGACATAAACTTCCTCCTGTATAAAACCATTTAGAAAAGCACTTTTCACATTCATTTGATACAATTTAAAACCTTTTGAAGCAGCAAAAGCCAACAAAAGTCTAATTGCCTCAATTCTAGCAACAGGAGCAAAAGTTTCATCAAAATCCAAACCCTCAACTTGAGTAAAACCTTGAGCAACAAGTCTAGCTTTATTTCTCACAATCAAACCATCCTCATTTTGTTTATTTTTGAAAACCCACTTGGTTCCAATAATATTATGTCCAGAAGGTGGTTCAACTAAAGTCCAAACTTTGTTTCTCTCAAAATTTTCAAGTTCTTCATGCATGGCGTTAATCCACGATTCATCAGTTAATGCATGTGACACATCTTTGGGTTCAAAAGAAGCAACAAATGCAGAATTTGCACAAACATCATGAGTCGTTACCTTAGACCTTGTAGTCCGCTCACCTATATTACCAATAATTTGTTCCGGCGTATGTCGTCGTTGAATGTGCAAAGGAGCAGCGACTTCTGAAGTTTATCCACGTTCTGTATCAGTACTGGTCGAAGTAGTAATCTCTGGAGGTCCATCTCGATCAGCATCAACAGTACCGGAACCCGACGACCCTGGTCAGTCTGACCGCTCCTCATGAGCCGGTCTGACCGGAGGTGTGCCGGCGGTCTGACCGGCCTGGCGCCCGGTCTGACTGGCCGAGCCGACCTCGTCGTCGTAGTCGTCGTCGCTCTCATCTTCAAAAATACGACCATCCTCCCCCTGAACCTGTGACAGTGTACCTGCAATATTGGGTCTAGTACCTGGACTAGCCTCATCAAAAGAAACTTCGCAAGTTTCAACGATTTTGTTAGTCTCCAAAATAAGTACACGATAGCCACGAGTATGTGCGGGGTAGCCAAGAAACAATCCATCGGTAGAACGTGCCTCAAACTTGTCCAAATTTCC
>CAJYTY010000020.1 GCA_913777945.1 uncultured Acinetobacter sp.
CATTGTGCATCGGTTTGGGGTACCTAATCGGATCATCACTGATAATGGCACTCAATTCACTGGCGGAGCATTTAAAGACTTTTGTGAAGACTTTGGCATTAAAATTTGTTATGCCTCCGTGGCACACCCCATGAGTAATGGACAAGTTGAGCGCACCAATGGCATGGTACTTCCAAGGGATAAAAGCACGAGTTTTCGACCGACTACGTCCCAATGCTGGCAAGTGGGTAGATCAGCTGCCGTCCGTACTTTGGTCTTTACGCACTACTTTGGCCGTTCTTTTTGGTTTATATGGTGCAGAAGCAATGTTGCCGAGTGAAGTGAAATTTGAATCACTACGATTTCGGAACTTCAACGAGGAGCGCTATGAAGAGGGCCGAGTAGACGACATCAATCGACTAGAAGAAGCCCGTGAAGCAGCTTTAATTTAGTCGACTCGGTATTTGCAAGGGTTGGACCGTTATCATAATCGGAATGTTCGATCGCGAGCCTTTTTAGTCGGCGACCTGGTTCTGAGGAAAATTCAAACCACACAGGATCGGCATAAATTATCTCCCTTATGGGAAGGACCGTTCATAATTGCTGAAGTCACTCGGCCAGGTTCTTATCGCCTCAAGCGCGAAGATGGTACTCTCATCAATAATTCTTGGAATATTGAACATCTTCGTCGATTTTATGCTTAGGCATTTCGTTTGTATCTTTCCTCTTTGACTGCTAACTTCAAGTTTTTCCTTGAAGTTTTCAGTCGGGGGGCTACTATGATAATAATGGAGTGTGATTTTTATCAATTCAATTTGCCTACTTGATTTATCATTGCCCTGTTTGGTCTTTCGACTTAGTCAATGAGGACTGAAGGTTTTTAATAGCTTTTGCGGGTTTTAGGCTCAATAAGGCTTGACAAAGGCTTTAAGAAATTAGAAGCTAAGTATGGAACACCAAGCATAGCATAAATTCATCAGTATTGTACAAATTGAGCCTTCATCATCATTAATTATCAAAATCATTGTTATATCAATCAGTATCAGTTTTTTCATCATCAGAATTATCAGACCCAGTCGGCCGAAGGTCGACATCTTGGAATCTCTCAACCACGTCAGCAGCAATCTTGTC
>CAJYTY010000021.1 GCA_913777945.1 uncultured Acinetobacter sp.
GAAGAACACAATAATGCCGAACAGCGCTGTGGTGTAAATCACTTCTTTAAAATAGGTGCCTTCAATCAACATGGTAAGAATTGCACCAATAATTGCAAAGATCACCACATAAGTTAGATAAGGGAACATCCACATTTTAAAGTCAATTTTCACGCCTTCAGCCTCTAACTTTTTACGCATACGAAGCTGAGAATAAGCAATAGTCAGGTAAACATACAGTGTTGCTGCACCTGTTGTTAACATGAAAAAATCATAAACATTCATACTCTCGGTTGCAGTTAAAACTACGGCAATCACAGAGAAGAAGCATGACACAATCACGCCTACCCAAGGACTACTTTTACTGTTTACAGAGCCAAAACTTTTCGGTGCATCACCACGTTTAGCTAAAGAGAACAACATACGTGAACACGTATAAAGAGCTGAGTTAAAGCAACTACATACTGAGGTTAGAACCACAAAGTTTACGATATGGCGCGCGCCAGGAATACCAAGTGCAGACAGAGTTACGCTATAGGTTCCCCAAGTTGAATCTTTCAAAAGTTCATTGTTGTGAGGAATAAGACATACCGCAACGAACATTGAACCAACGTAGAATAAAATAATTCGCCAAACCACCGAGTTCGAAGCCTTACGAATTTCTTTAGATGGATTTGCTGACTCTGCTGCCGCTACCGTAACAATTTCAGCACCAATGTAGGCAAACATGACTCCAAGCAAGGCTGTAATAACGGATGAGCCGCCATTTGGCATAAAGCCTTGAGCGGTTAAATTACTAATACCAGAAGCAGCCGGATTACCCCAAGGCCACAAATGCATGATAGCTAAACTACCAATCACAAGGAAAATAACAATCGCGATGACTTTGATGAGGGCGAACCAAAACTCAAATTCACCATAGTTTTTCACGTTTTGTAAATTAACAACAACCAGTGCACCAATCACCACGACCATATAGACTCAGATCGGTATAAACGGGAACCAATTGTTTAGAATTTTTCCTGCCACATAGGCTTCCCACCCCATGAGCATGGCCAGAGTACACCAGTACAACCAGCCAATTGAGAAACCTGCCCAACGGCCAATCGCACGGTCAGCATAAGTTGAAAAAGAGCCACTATCAGGGTTTAAAACGGCCATCTCGCCTAGCATACGCATGATGAACCAAACGAGTAGTCCACCTAAAGCATAGGTTAAGAAAACCACAGGACCTGTGTTGTAGATGATACTACCTGAGCCAACAAAGAGAGAGCCACCAATAACCCCTGCTATCGAGATCATGGTTAGATGGCGTGATTTAAGTCCATGTTTTAAACTTTGGGAGTGATTGGCTTCAGAACCATTTTGATGAGCTGCC
>CAJYTY010000022.1 GCA_913777945.1 uncultured Acinetobacter sp.
CGCTTGAAGTACTGGACAACCTCAAACAGTTCTTGGAACAAATCGAACAACAAGACCAGAACAAGGCAGCGGCGTTTAAACAAGCGCTGATGATCTTAAGTGCACCTAGCAGCATCGCCATGAGCAGTAACCAAGACATCCATCTGAGTGCAGATGGACAACTGAGCCAGCATGCAGGAGACAGCCTGAACTTCAGCACGCAAAAAAGTCTGATTGCACACGCCAGTGATAAGATCAGTTTATTTGCAGCACAGCAAGGCGCCCGCCTGTATGCCGGCAAGGGCAAGATCGAGTTACAGGCACAGGGAGATGGGGCGGATTTAATTGCACGTAAGGATATTCAGATTATTTCTACGGAGGATGTAATTAATGTATCTGCTCCAAAACGGATTTTGATTACCGCAGAAACGTCTCAGGTTGAAATTAATGAGCAAGGCATCATTCTTAGAACAGGTGGTAAAGCAGAATTTAAAGCGGGGCAGCATGTGTTTGTGGGTGGACAGAAAGTTTCACTAGATTTACCTCAATTGAATAAATTAGAAATTGCTCAATCGCCATATTCTGCGCAGTATCAGTTATTCAAAACTGATGGTAGAAACTTTCAAGGCTATAAGTATTTTATTGAAGATTCAAACGATAATTTAATAAAGCAAGGAGTTACAGATAATCAGGGTTTTACAGAGCAAGTAGTCACAGAGTACAGTGAGAAAATTATTGGTTATAAATCTGTAATGCGAGAAAGTGAGCGAATAACCGAAAATTGGGAGGCAAAGCTGGAGCAAGCAGTTAATAAAGTTACCAAGGGAGAAAAATAACGATGCTTCCTGTCATTATTGGAATAATTGAGTTAGCAGGATATGCCGCAACAGCTTATGAGTTATATCGTACAGCGACAAATGCTTATGGTGAGGTTAAAAACTATCAAGACAATATAAAAAAAGCAAAAGATGAAATTAAAAAAATCATGCAAAATCTTGATAAAGAAATTACTGATAAGATTGATCGACAGCGAGAGAAAGTGCTATTAACTACTTTGACTTCAGGGGATAAACAGACGAATACGACAAAGTCTGCATCTGGAAGACCACAGGTCAAAAGTAATTTAATTACTGCAGCGATAAAGCAAAAAATCCCTTTTAGGCCAATTATTAGTCAAATTTGCGAAAAAGCAGATCATTTGCCAATGATTCAGCTGAGAAAACAAAAGGGTAAAAAATTAAAAGATGTTATTCCTAAAAGTAAAGTTGATATTGTAGCGAAGCTATTGAAGATGACGGCTCAAGAGTTAGCAGGAGCAAATGTCGATGAATACATTATTATCAGACTGAAGCAGCTTGCGGTAAACTTTATGTTTGAATTTATGGATGAGCTTTTAAAATGGCGTAGCCCTTTAAAAGCAGAAGTATGTTTTGGTTACGATATAAAAACTAAAAAATATTTAGCTCCCCAGTTAGCTAGTCAGACACGTATTAAAAGAGTTGGGTCTGAACTGAATCCATTTTGGCCAATGCCTTATAAAGATAAAGGGACAATTGGTGCAGATATCATAATTCCAGAATATCGTGGTGAACCATTAACGTTGACTAATATTTTTGCATTGGTTGAGATCAAGTTTCAGAATGATGTAATTAAAGATAGTCAGTTTCAATCATATAATGCATTGAAACTACAATGTGCTAAAGCCAAGTATGCTAGTAAAGTAACTTCTAATGAAGGATTTAAGCTATCATTGTTACGTTATCCTGAAGATGCCATAAGTTCAGAAGATAAAAAAATATCCCAAAGTAAAGTTAAAGGAGGTAAAATATTAAAATGAGTATATCAGAATTGTTTTTATCAAAAATTGAAATAAAAAGTTTTTTAAATGAGTTTGCTCGTAATAGAGATTATATGTATGGCTATGATGGAGAAGAGTTTGGTATTTGTCCATATATAACATTTTATATTTTTAATAGTGAAGAAGATGTGATTTTGATTGCAAATAGAATATTATCCATTTGTGAGGATTTAGAAAATAAAATTATTGATAAAGAATTAAACTTATATTATGAAAACAAAAATAGTCACTGGAGAAAAGTAGAGAAAAATGAAGTTGATATTAAAGGCTTAATTCATGATGCAAAAAAATCTTTAAAATTAGATTTATTTTATTTTTTAGGAGCTACCAGTGCTGAATCAAATTATCAAAGTGCTCGATGGGCATATTCGGCTATGTTATCGCAAGCCAGTGCCTATTCATATCTAAAAATTACATTTAGTAATAAATGGTATGAAAAAAATAAAGTTGAGTGGCAAAACTTTATTAAAATTTGCTTAAAAGAGCTTAATCCGATTCAAGCTTATAGTGGCTATGAAATTGGTAATAGTAGCCAGCTCTCATCAATATCCCCTGAATTTGAAACAGCCGAAAAAATATTCGCTGATTACTTTTATGGATTAGATATTGACCATCCAGCTTCAATGGCATTTCATTCTCATTATGATGAAGATGACTTTGAATATCTACCCGTTCTTGGAGCTGGCATACGAACACCGACGTGGTGTTTTTTACTTTCACCTTACTGGATAGATAAATTAGGGTTAAGCGAAGAGCAAATCCGTTTAAAGCTGAATGATCCTCGAATTGAGATTACTAAATTATCAGACCCAACAGACTCTGAAAAATTTAGTTTATGGATACGCCTTGGAGAGTTATCACTTTATCCAGTCGAAGAAGGAGTACCAGATTTATTGGTGATGGCGAATGAGCTGATTAAGCCAATCCGATGTAACGAATTAAAATTAACGACTTTAGATGCTTGGGAAGATGATCCAAACCCAAGATTTGATATAGAGAACTCTCCAAAATGGATTGCTCGCTTTGATGCAGATAGTAATTGGCCAGAAGGAAAACGAGTTAAAAAAACTCAAACAGGAGTATTAGATAACAATACAATAAAAGTTTTAGGTGGTGAAACTTGCCCACAAACAGGTGAGTGGTATAGTCCTGCAAATAATATGGAAAAACGTTATTTCGAGCAGGGTGAAATAATGCCTGAAATTGAGAATAATAGTTGGGGAGAAACCATTTGGTATTTAGACGTAACGAATAAGAAATAATGCCGCAATTTGAAATTCGTCCGCAGGAAATTTACTTACTTGAACGCTATAGTTCGGCTGAATACTTTAACGAATTGGTAGATGCTTTTAAAAATATGCTGGATGTGGCAGAAAATGCACTTGAGCTATTTATGAGGGATTTACCTTATGATTATCGAAACTTACATATTTCACAACAGCCCGATGTAGTTTGGGGTGAGCATGTACTACCTAATTTCAGGTCAACTTTAGAGAGCTTGAATTATGGGTACAAACGTTTATTAGAGGGTGATTTATCTGCATTGCAATATGCAGGGAATGTGGTGACTGACTTCAGAAATCAAAGAGTAGACTATTTCTCTGATTGGATGGATGAGGATAATTTGGCTTTATTTGATCAATGGCAAAGCAAAGCTAGTAATTTCTCATCTAATATTAAAGTGACAGTTTTTGGTAACTGGCCTATGACTTTTTTAACAGAAGACTATGATGCAGATTATTTAGGAGAGTTAAATTTACCATCATCTTTACCAATATATAAGTTAAACCAAAACGTTACAGTAAAAACAGGCGAAACTGTGCCACATGATGGTATTTATATTCCTAAAATACAGGAAGCAAGTGCGCAACTGCTGCTAAAAGGGCATGATGCGATAGAAGCATTAGTCGGACTTGATCCAGATTGTCCACAATATGATCATGAAGAAGATACTGAATGGGTATTGGTTGAACGAATTGCAGACGAAGGTGGATCATCTGAGACAATTCAAATTGAAAATTTAAAAGGTTTTGCTAGTCAGACTTGTCAACGGACAGGCAATTGGTGGAGTCCTGCAAATCAAATGCAATCCCGTTATTTTGAACAGGGGGAAGTATTCCCTGAAATTGAAAATAATAGTTGGGGAGAAACGATTTGGTATTTAGAAGTGACGAATAAGCAATGATTAGGTAATTTAAAGTTAAAATAAGGCCTTAGATTGCTTTAAGGCCATCTTAGTAATGTTCAAAAAATTTTAACGATACTTTGAAAAATGCCTTGGTTCTATTTCAATTAATATTATTATTCCAGAATATCGTGGTGAAGTTTTAACGTTGACTAATATTTTTGTATTGGTTGAGATAAAGTTTCAGAATGATCTGATTGATGAAAAGCAATTTAATAATTATAACGACCTGAAAAAACAGTGAGCTAATCTTAAGCATGCGAGTAAGATTACAGCAAGTGAAGGCTTTAAATTATCATTGTTTCGTTATCCTGAAGATGTTGCTTTTAAAGATGATCAAAATCATCAAAAACAGCATAAACCAAAAAGTGGAGGTAAAAAATAGTTAGTATGGATGAGTTATTTTTAAGTCAAGATGAAGTTTTAGCATATATTACAGATTTTAATCATGACAGTGATCATATTTATGGTTACGAAAAAGAAGAATTTGGTATTTCTCCTTACATTGCTTTTTATATTTATCATGAGGAAGATGAAGTAGAAGTAGTTGCTAATCAAATTATCGATATATATGAAAAGTTTGAAAATATAATCATTGATAAACCATTTAAGCTGCGTTATCGAGATACAGGGGTTTGGAAAAATGCGATGAAATGGAAGCCATCACGTCAAAAAATGATAGAAGAAATGCTACAGAGCTATAAAAAATATTTTGTTTATTATATTGGAGCAACGACAGGAGAATCCCCTAATCAAAGTTCACGTTGGGCTTTTTGTGCTCAAATATTTGAGGGTGATTCGAGTTACACTACACTTAAGTTATCTTTTGGAGATAAGTGGTTTCGAGAAAATAAAGAGAAATGGTATACGTTTGTTAAAGAATGCTTGATAAAACTTAACCCGATTCAGGCGTATAGTGGTTATGAAATTGGTACCACAACGAATTTTAATTATATCTCACCAGAATTTGAAACAGCAGAGCGGATATTTAGTGATTATTTTTATGGATTAGATATTGATCATCCTAATATGAATCATTCTCATGATGATCCTGATGGATTTATTTATACACCTTCTCTAGCTGCTGGCATACGTACGCCAACGTGGTGTTTTTTACTTTCACCTTACTGGATAGATCAATTGAGGTTAAGCGAAGAGCAAATCCGTTTAAAACTGAATGATCCTCGAATTGAGATTACTAAATTATCAGACCCAACAGACTCTGAAAAATTTAGTTTATGGATACGTCTTGGAGAGTTGTCACTTTACCCAGTCGAAGAAGGAGTACCGGATTTACTGGTGATAGCGAATGAGCTGATCAAGCCAATCCGGTGTAACGAATTAAAATTAACGACTTTAGATGCTTGGGAAGATGATCCAAACCCAAGATTTGATATAGAGAATTCTCCAAAATGGATTGCTCGCTTTGATGCAGATAGCGATTGGCCAGAAGGAAAACGAGTTAAAAAAACTCAAACAGGAGTATTAGATAACAATACAATAAAAGTTTTAGGTGGTGAAACTTGCCCACAAACAGGTGAGTGGTATAGTCCTGCAAACAATATGGAAAAACGTTATTTCGAACAGGGTGAGATAATGCCTCAAATTGAAAATAATAGTTGGGGAGAAACGATTTGGTATTTAGAAGTGACGAATAAGCAATGATTAGGTAATTTAAAGTTAAAATAAGGCCTTAGATTGCTTTAAGGTCATCTTAATAATGTTTAAAATATTACTAGGCAATAAGCTCAATGCAACATTGCCATTTTGTTTAGGATGAACGAACGCTTTTAAAAATTATCAATTTTCACTGCTGAAGATAAGTATTTGCATAATTTGATAAATTTTTTCGCTTTAATGTCTGACTGATATTTTGGCTCGCTAACATCAGCTTTTCTAGATTGATCCCTGTTTCGTATCCAATTTGAGACAGTAAATAATACAAATCCTCAGTTGCAACATTCCCTGATGCACCTTTGGCATATGGACAACCACCCAGTCCAGCAAGCGAAGAATCAAAGACTCGAATCCCTTGCTGTAAAGATTGATAGATATTGGCAATTGCCATGCCATAAGTATTATGAAAATGTCCAGCCAAAATGTTGCTGTCCAGTTCTGCTAAGCATGCCTGCCAAACTTTCTGAACTCGATCTGGTGTTGCAGTCCCAATGGTTTCACCCAATGAAATTTCATAACACCCCATCTCATATAAACGTTTGACGACATTTACGACCTGTTTGGGATCAATTGCACCTTCATAAGGACAATCCACCATACAAGACACATAACCGCGTACGCGCACATGATTTGCTTGCGCGGCTTGGAAAATTTCAGAGAATCGCTCCAGACTTTCATCAATCGAGCAGTTGATATTCTTTCGAGTAAAGCTCTCAGAAGCTGCAGTAAAAACCGCAACCTCTTTACATCCTACTGCTAGGGCAGCATCGAAACCTTTAAGGTTTGGCGTCAGCAAGCTCAAGTTTAAATCATCGCGTTGTGGCAACAATTTAAATAACTCATCGCTCTGCGACATTTGTGGTACCCACTTGGCTGATACACATGAACCCACTTCAATAAACTTTAAACCTGCGTCAATTAAATCATTGATAAAGCTCAATCGTTGTTCAATGCTTAAAGCTTGTTTCTCGTTTTGCAAACCATCACGTGGGCCAACTTCTACTATTTTTACATAGTCATTCATGCAACTTCCCCCTCAGTAGCTTGGAAGTCCACAAGCTCATCACCAGCTTTGACTTGATCACCTACTTGGAAATAAGCATCTAAAATTACACCATCTTTAGGCGCGCGGATGGTGTATTCCATTTTCATCGCTTCAAGCGTTAAAAGCACATCATCTTTCTTCACGGTGTGATTTGCGCTTACAAGTAGTTGTGTTACTACGCCAGGCATTGGGGCTTTGAGATGTCCTTGCTCAGATTGACTATCAGTTTGATTATAATCCTGACGCAAGTAGCTGAATTTATAACTTTGTCCAGCGTTAAATAGAGTAATGCCTTGCAAACCTCGGTTAAAAGCGAGTTTTTGTTGAATTCCATCAATTTGAATATTTGCAGTATGATGATCAGTTAATTGACCTGTGATGTGATACTGCTGACCATTAAATTCTGCGTTAAATCCGTGTTCAGCAGCAGAAAGCTTAATTTGAATATTTTGATTTATAAAGTTCAATTTAATACTGTGTTGATATGTGACATTACTACGCCATAAGGGCTGTGCCAACCACAGTTGCTTTTGAGTCGATTGGTTATTTTGCATTTTGCTGAGAAATTCAATGAATGCCGTCGCAACAACAAGCTCAGGTTTGATATTCGCTGAGCTAAACAAAAATTGTTCTTCACGCTGGATGAGGTTGGTGTCCAAATTTGCTTGTTTAAATGAATCACAACGCACAATCTTTTCCAAAAAGGCAATATTATTGCCTAAACCATCGACATGGAACTGACTAAGCGCATGTTGCATCTGAATTAAAGCAGCTTCACGGTTTTTACCCCATACAATCAATTTGGCAATCATTGGGTCGTAGAAAGTGGTAATTTCATCACCTTCAACAATGCCACTATCTACACGGACATATTGATTTTGCGTTGGATAGCGAAGATAGTCAATTTTACCGATTGCAGGTAAAAAGCCTTTGTCTGGTTCTTCGGCATAAATACGTGCTTCGAGTGCATGCCCATGAATTTGTAGCTCATGTTGTAATTTGGGTAATGGCTCACCATAGGCAACTCGTAATTGCCATTCGACTAAGTCCTCTCCAGTAATCATTTCAGTCACAGGATGTTCGACTTGTAAGCGTGTGTTCATTTCCATGAAATATGCTGTGCCGTCTTGTTCAACGATAAACTCAACCGTACCAGCGCCAACATAATCCACAGCACGCGCAGCATCAATTGCAGCTTGACGCATTGCATCGAGCTTTTCACTTGGCATTTGTGGAGCAGGCGCTTCTTCTAGTACTTTTTGATGACGACGTTGAACAGAACAATCCCGTTCAAATAAATGCACATAGTTGCCATGTGTATCACCAAACACCTGTACTTCAATGTGACGTGGTTGAGTCACATAACGTTCAATCAGTACGTCATCATTACCAAAACTCGATTTGGCTTCACGTTTGCACAGCGCGAGATAGTAGAGAAAGTTTTCACTACGTTCTACCAGACTCATGCCTTTACCACCACCGCCAGCACTGGCTTTGATGAGTACAGGATAGCCAATTTCATCTGCTTGTTGTTTTAAAAACTCAGCATCTTGATTTGTTCCGTGATAACCCGGTGTTAGAGGTACACCTGCTTTTTCCATCAAGGCTTTTGAGGTGGCTTTCAAGCCCATCGCTAAAATGGCATCGACCGGAGGACCAATAAAGCAAATATTATGCTGCTGGCAGGCCAAAGCAAATTGATCATTTTCCGAAAGAAAACCATAACCAGGATGAATCGCTTGGCTTCCTGTATCGATCGCCGCTTGAATAATGCGATCAGCTTGTAAATAACTTTGTGTTGCAGGAGATTGACCAATATAAACCGCGTCATCTGCAAGTTTAACGTGTTGTGCATGTGCATCTGCATCTGAGTAAACCGCAACCGTCGCAATACCTAATTTTTTTGCTGTTCGAATTACACGGCAAGCAATCTCACCACGGTTCGCAATTAAAATCTTTTCAAACATTTTTTGGTCATCCTTAATTGTTGTTATTAGAATTTGAAGTCCATGCTGGAGCTTGCTTACTTAAGAAAGCGGTTAAGCCTTCTTTTGCCTCACTGCCTTGACGCACTTGCGCAATGTGGTGAGCAGTTTGTCGAAGTAATTGATTATCCATACTTTGATTGCTGACCATCTGAATCAGTTGCTTAGAAGCAGCTTGAGCATGTGGTCCGCCTAGCAATAAAGCATCAATAATCTCTTGAACTTTTTTATCTAAATCTTCCGCATCTGCAATTTCATGTGCCAAGCCAATTTGTTTTGCTGCATGCGCAGTAATACGTTCAGCAGTTAAAAAATAACGTGAAGCTTGTCGAGCGCCAATCGCACGAATCACATATGGGCTAATCGTAGAGGGGGCAAGACCCAGTCGAACTTCGGAGGTTGCAAACTTTGCATCGGTACTGGCGATGCAAATATCACATGCAGATGCCAAACCCATCCCACCACCAAAAGCAATGCCATGAACACGTGCAATCGTTGGTTGTTTTAAAGTTGCAAGTGCTTCAAGCATCTGTGCAAGTTTTAAAGCATCGGCTTCATTTTCTTCGGCACAAGCTTGACCCGCTTGTTTCATCCAGTTCAGATCTGCACCCGCTGAAAAGCTTTTACCACGACCCGCTAAAACCACAATCCGAATATCGTCACGAATAGCAAGTTGCTTAAAACACGTATGCAATTCTTCAATCACCGTTGTATTGAAGGCATTGTGCAGTTCAGGGCGATTTAGCCACACATACGCCACTAAACCATGCTGTTCCAGTTGTAGAAATTGATAGCTCATAAACACCTCTTACATGCGGAACACGCCAAATTTAGTCGGTTGAATCGGTGCATTTAAAGCTGCTGCAAGGCTTAATCCCAGTACTTGACGTGTTTGAGCTGGATCAATTACGCCATCATCCCACAAACGAGCAGAAGCATAGTAAGGATGCCCTTGACGTTCATACTGATCACGAATTGGTTGTTTAAATTCATCTTCTTCTTGTGCTGACCATTCTGCGCCTTTTTGCTCGATCTGATCACGTTTCAAAGTTGAAAGTACGCTGGCTGCTTGCTCACCGCCCATGACGGATATACGTGAGTTTGGCCAAGTCCATAAGAAACGTGGAGAATAAGCACGTCCACACATACCATAGTTACCCGCACCAAACGAGCCACCAATGATGAGTGTGATTTTTGGCACATTTGCTGTTGCAACCGCCATCACCAGTTTTGCACCGTGTTTGGCAATACCTTCATTTTCGTATTGGCGACCCACCATAAAGCCCGTGATATTTTGAATAAATAACAACGGAATATTGCGTTGGGTACATAACTCAATAAAGTGCGCACCTTTTTGAGCCGACTCTGAAAATAGAATGCCATTATTGGCAATAATTCCAACAGGCATTCCATAAAGTGATGCAAACCCTGTGATCAAGGTTGAACCAAAACGAGCTTTAAACTCATCAAAACGAGAACCATCGACAATACGTGCAATCACTTCGCGTACATCAAATGGCTTGCGCGCATCGCTAGGAACTACTCCATACAACTCTTTGGCATTGAACAACGGTTCATCAATCTGCTTATTGAGTTCGTTTGGTTTTTTATTCAAATTGGCAACGATATTACGTGCAATCGCGATCGCATGTTCATCGTTTTCTGCCAAATGATCTGCAACACCTGAGAGACGCGTATGTACATCACCACCACCCAAATCTTCGCTACTTACGACTTCACCGGTTGCAGCCTTAACTAGAGGAGGACCACCCAAGAAAATAGTCCCTTGATTACGCACGATGATGGTTTCATCCGACATCGCAGGAACATAAGCCCCACCAGCGGTACAGCTACCCATCACAACCGCAATTTGAGCAATTCCTTGGCTCGACATACGTGCTTGATTGTAGAAGATACGCCCGAAGTGATCACGATCAGGAAATACCTGATCCTGCATTGGTAAGTACGCACCACCTGAATCTACAAGATAAATACAAGGTAGGTGATTTTGTTCAGCAATTTCTTGAGCACGTAAATGCTTTTTAACTGTAAGCGGGTAATACGTGCCACCTTTAACCGTTGCATCATTGGCAACGATCATGCAAGTCACACCATTGACCTGTCCAATACCCGCAATTACACCCGCAGCAGGAATATCATCTTCATAAACTTTATACGCAGCAAGTTGTCCGATTTCTAAAAAAGCTGTACCAACATCAATCAGTTGATCTATACGTTCACGTGGAAGCAATTTTCCACGTGCTAAATGCTTTTGACGTGCATTTTCTCCGCCACCTAATGCAATATTTTGGGCAACTTGTGTTAAATCATTAACCAAAGTCTGCATAGTTTGTTGATTTGTTTTAAAGTCTTCACTTCGCACATTCACTTTGCTTTGTAATTGATTCATATGATGCATCCTGATTTATCGTTATTATTTGGTTTCATTAAACAATTCACGTCCGATCAACATACGACGAATTTCAGATGTGCCTGCACCAATTTCATAAAGTTTTGCATCACGCCATAAACGACCTGTAGGGAATTCATTGATATAGCCATTGCCACCTAAAGTTTGGATTGCTTCACCTGCCATCCATGTCGCTTTTTCGGCTGCATATAAAATGGCACTTGCGGCATCTTTACGTAAGCTACGGTCATGATCTGCTTTGTCGCAGGCTGTACCAACTGCATATACAAGCGCTTTGCAAGCCAGCCAAGTTGAATACATATCAGCAAGTTTTCCTTGCATCAGCTGAAACTCACCTAAAGCTTGTCCAAATTGTTCACGTTGATGTAAATAAGGAATCACAACATCCATGCAGGCGTCCATAATGCCAAGAGGGCCTGCGCTTAAAACTGCCCGCTCATAGTCCAAGCCACTCATCAGGACTTTTGCCCCATTACCGACACCACCCAACACGTTCTCAACCGGGACTTCTACATTATCAAAAAATAATGGATAGGTATTTGAGCCGCGCATACCAAGTTTGTCTAGATGATGACCATGACTAAAACCGTTCATGTCTTTTTCAACTAAAAAAGCAGTCATGCCTTTAGCGCCTGCATGTGAGTCAGTTTTTGCGTATACCACTAAAACATCAGCATCACCGCCATTGGTTATCCACATTTTGGAACCATTTAAAACGAAATGATCACCTTTATGTTCAGCACGTAATTTCATACTGACCACATCTGAACCCGCATTGGGTTCAGACATCGCCAAGGCACCGACATATTCACCTGAAATTAATTTCGAAAGATATTTCTGCTTTTGCTGCTCACTGCCGTTGCGATTGATTTGATTGATACACAGGTTTGAGTGTGCGCCGTATGAAAGTCCAATTGCAGCTGAAGCACGAGAAATTTCCTGCATAACAATAATATGAGCAAGATAACCGAGGTTTGTGCCGCCGTATTCTTCAGAAACCGTTAGACCTAATAAGCCCATATCACCGAACTTTTTCCATAAATGGCTCGGAAATTTATTGTCTTGATCTACTTGCTTAGCAATTGGTGCTATTTCTTTTGCACAAAATGCGGCAACTGAATCTTGAAGGGCAATCAATGTTTCATCCAGACCAAAATTCAAGCTACGTAGGTTCATTGTGTTCATCCTATTGATTATATTTGTTGTTCCATAAGCATTCTTGTTTGTGCTTAGGATGTACCATACAATGAATTTTTAAAAAAGTGAATACAGATTCATAAAATGATTTACAATTCATTTTATTTGTTAGAGAATAAATCTTATGAACTATAAACGATCATCTTTAATGCAAGAACGGATGGAACAAAATCGTAAGTCGATTTTGAATTCAGCTAGAAAGTTAATTTCAGAAAGAGGGGTTAAAGACGCACAGATACAAACAATTGCTGAGCAAGCAGGTGTTTCGAGTGGGTTGGTTTATCGCTATTTTGATAATAAAAGTCAGGTGCTGATCGAAGTTTTGTCAGAAGCGATCAATACCGAATTATTGGTGATTGATGCGATTACAGAAAGTGATCTAACGGCGGAGCAGAAGTTACATAAAGCGGTAACCACCTTTGTAAAAAGGGCACTAAACAGCCCTCAGCTTGCATATTCACTCATGTTCGAGCCTGTCGATTCATTGGTAGAGCATGAGCGTTTTCGTGTTAAGCAGTTGATTAAACAAAGTATTATTAAAATACTCGCAGATGGAAATGCGAGTGGAGAGTTTGCGTTGGAGGATTTAAACACCACAGCACTTTGTGTGGTTGGCGCGATGACTTATGTCGCCGTAGAACCTCTGGACCCAGCTCAAAATACAAAGTTCGATCAGCAACATAAAGACTATTTTTCAAAACAGATTGCTGATTTTTGTGTGAATGCCGTGAGGAAAAAATAGGACATAAACAGTAGTAAAAATCAAAACAAGGCAGTTTGAAAAGTAGTTGCAGTAATAACAAGAGATGAAATCGGAACAGAATTAGAAAGAATCAAGGAGAATGATTCAATGCAACAACAACGGTTAAGCTATGCCTCTGGACCAAGTGCACAGCCCTTATTGGGGATGACGATTGGAGAAAAATTTGATCAAGCTTGTCAGCAATATGCCGATCAAGAAGCGATTGTAAGTACACATCAGAACAGACGGTTGAGCTATAAAGAGCTACAGGATGAAGTGAATGCTTTTGCCTGTAGCTTGCTCCAGCTCGGTTTAAGGAAAGGCGATCGACTTGGTATCTGGTCACCAAACTGTGTGGAATGGACGATCACTCAGTTTGCAGCTTTTAAAGCAGGAATTATCCTAGTGAACTTAAATCCTGCCTACAAAAGCCATGAGTTAGAGTATGTATTGAATAAAGTTTCCTGCAAAGGATTGGTCATCGCTTCACAATTCAAAACAACTGATTATCAAGAATTTTTGACGCGAATTGCACCAGAAATTGTTGTCTGTACTGACAAAATTATTCATTCAGAGCGTCTGCCTTTCTTAAAATTTGTGATCAAAATTGATGAAAAACAGCATACAGGTATTCATCGTTTTAATGATCTAGTTGTTGCACCAAGTCAACAACAACTCGATCAATTACAATTAGTGACGCAGCAATTGCAATTTGATGAAACCATTAATATTCAATTTACATCAGGTACAACGGGTAATCCGAAAGGCACAATGCTTACCCATCATAACATTTTGAATAATGGTTATTTTGTAGGAGAGGGTATTGGTTTAACGCCACAAGATAAAGTGTGTATCTCAGTACCTTTATTTCACTGTTTCGGTATGGTTATGGGAAATCTGGCCTGTATCACACATGGTTCTACTATGGTGTATCCATCAGCTGTTTTTAATCCATTAGAAACACTAAAGACCATTCACAACGAGCGTTGTACGGCAGCATACGGCGTACCCACCATGTTTATCGCCACTTTAGAGCATGAACAATTTAATGAATTTGACTTATCTAGCTTGCGCACAGGAATTATGGCGGGAAGCCCATGCCCACGTGAAATTATGCAGCGGGTGATTGATCGCATGCATATGTCAGAAATCACGATTTGCTATGGCATGACCGAGACTTCACCCGTAAGTGTACAAAGCTCCGTGAATGACACGATTGATAAACGTGTCAGTACGGTTGGACAAGTTCATCCTCATGTCGAAATCAAAATCGTAGATCCTGAAGGACAACTCGTACCACATGGAACTTTAGGCGAACTGTGCGTTAGAGGTTACTCGGTAATGGCTGGCTATTGGGGCGAAGAAGAAAAAACCCGTGAAGTCATTGATGCCGCAGGTTGGATGCATACAGGTGACATTGCAGAGATGGACGCTGAAGGGTTTATCAAAATCAAAGGCCGGATTAAAGATGTGGTCATTCGTGGTGGAGAGAATCTATTTCCTAAAGAAATTGAGGACTTTTTATATACCCACCCTGCAATCTGTGATGTGCAAGTGATTGGCCTGCCTGATACGCGTTATGGTGAAGAACTATGCGCTTGTATTATTTTGCATGAACATCATCAGATTAATGAAGAAAGTATTCGTAGTTTCTGCAAGGAACACATTTCACATAATAAAGTGCCACGCTACGTAAAATTCTTAAATGAATTTCCTATGACCGCATCAGGCAAAGCGCAGAAGTTCAAGTTACAGGAAATCATGCGTGCTGAACTAAATTTAACTGGAAATGTATTCGACTAAATGTGTTTTACATTATAAAGAAAAACAGCATTTTAAAGTTATAAGGCAAAGGATCTTCGTCAATGGCAAAAGATTTTAATAGTCCAAAGATCGTTGAAGCATATGATCAACATATCCGTAAATTAATTCCCGGATATGAAATCATTCATCAACAAGTGGATGCCATTTTGCAGTCTGTACTTCAACCAACCGCACACATACTTATTGTTGGATGTGGAACAGGTTATGAGTTGGAATATTTACTCAATAAACATCCTGATTGGACATTTACTGCACTTGATCCTTCTTTAGCCATGCTTGAAATGGCAGAAACACGTGTTAAACACATGGGAAAGTCAGCTCAGGTACAGTTTGTACATGGCGATCATTCTACTTTAACTGAAGCTGCTGTTTTTGATGCTGCACTTTCTATTTTAGTCGCGCACTTTATTGCTGATGAACAAAAAAATGAATTTTATAGCAGTATCCATCGTTGCTTAAAAAAGAGTGGACTGTTATTGACCTATGATTTAATGCCTTGCAACAACCCTCAGCATTTACAAGCTTTACGTTATTTATGTATGACTCAAGGCCTAACTGAATTGCAATGCCAGAAAATGTTAGATCGCATGGAAAATGACTTTTTCACTATTTCATTTAGTGAATATCAGCAACGGCTCCAAGACATTGGTTTTGAAGACGTACATTCATACAGTCAAATCTTAATGTATCAGGGTTTGATTGCCAAAAAGGCAGAAATTGCCGGATCTGCTTAAGCCCCATAACCCAAGAGACGCATTCATAATGAAAAAATGATGAGAAGAATAATTTAGATTTTATTTTTACCAAACGTTCAATTCACAGTGACTTTCATAGTGATTGTGAGGTTCTTTTTGTCTAAATAAATCGTTATAGAAAATAATCAAAGGAGACTAAATAAATAAAAATCAAGTGATTAGGTTTTAAAACAAGAAATGCGTTGCAGTCATCAAGTACTGCAAAGGATACAACGCAAACACAAAATGAACTTAAAAGCTAAAGTTCATTAAATAAGGAAATTGATTTTAATGAAAAGATTCATCTTCACAATTCGGCAAAGTGTTTTAGCGCTGTCTGTACTTGCTGCCATGTCTGGAAGTTATGCAGGCTCAGAAAGCGCAGAAATAGAAAAACTTCGCCAAGAAGTAAAAGAGTTGCGCGCAATGCAGCAAAATTCAGAAATAGATAAACTTCGTCAAGAAGTAAAAGAATTGCGTGCAATGCAGCAAAATTATGTTCAGCAAACTCCGCCTGTTCAGCCCGTTACTCAGGTCATGGTTGCACCTAAAACTGAACCCGTTCAATCCGCAACGCCGAAATTATCACTCACCAAATCTGGTGCAGAGGTGAATTTATATGGATATTTGCGTGCAGACGCATCGTATCAAGCCAAAGGCGCATCAACGATGTACAACAATATCAGCGGCGTACCACTAGAAGGAACTGCTGAAGAAGCGCAACAAAAAGATCGCTTGCATACCACTGCAAATGTTTCTCGGATCGGTGTTAATTTTAAAACACCGACTGCTATGGGTGATGTCGGTGGAAAATTAGAAATGGACTTCTTTGGTAGTGCATCACGCGATCAATTCCGTATCCGCCATGCCTACTTAACTTTTGATAAATGGTTATTAGGTCAGACATGGTCAACGTTTATCGCACCTGAATATTACCCGGAAACGGTCGATGCGGCGACCTATGTAGGCGGAGCATTACAGCGCTCACCCTTGGTTCGTTATAGTGACAATATTACGGCAAATACCAGCTTTGCTTTAGCAGTAGAAGATCCTAAATATACAACAAGCTCTGACCCCGATAATGAAATGCGTTTACCTGCCTTTGTTGGACGTATAAATCATAAGTTTGCCAATGGTTCTATGCTGTCTGGACGTAGCTTTGTCGCTGAAAAGAAAACCAGTCAAGATGAACAATGGGCTTGGGGTGTCGGGATTGGTGGAAAGTATCAGTTAACACCAAAAACTTTCCTCAAAGCAGACTATAACCATATTAAAGGTGACGGACGCTTCCTGTTATGGAGCAATAGCAGCTATGTAATTGATGATCAAAAACATATTCAAAGCAATGAGTTTGATTCAATTTCAGCAGGGATTACCCATCAATTTAATACTCAATTTCGTTCAACATTAGGTTATGGCTACATGAAAGCCAAGGACAACAATGCTTTTGCACGAATCAATCAAGACAACACAGCTCAAAATAAAGAACTATGGCAAAGCTGGATCAATGGCATGTACAAACCTTACAACCCAGTTACTTTGGGGATGGAATATGTCTACGGTGAACGTGAAACCTTTGATGGTCGCACAGGGACGGATAATCGCATCAATATAATGGCGATTTATGATTTTTAATACCAATAAAGCCTTGAATAACAGTGTTTTTCTTTAAGTTGCATTATGTCGTTTTAAATATTAATTAGGAATTTTTCTCATTGAGGAGATGCAGAATGACAACATCTACAGTTAATGTAAATGCAGTAATTGATCAAGCAAAATTTACACCTTTTCACTGGAGTATTTTACTTTGGTGCTTAATGATTATTATTTTTGATGGTTACGATCTCGTCATTTATGGCGTAGTTTTACCCTTACTCATGCAGGAATGGTCTCTCACTTCTGTACAAGCAGGCATGCTCGCCAGTACGGCGTTATGCGGGATGATGTTTGGGGCAATGTCGTTTGGTGCTTTGGCAGATAAAATCGGACGCAAAAATGTCATTTTAATTTGTGTGACGTTTTTTAGTGGGTTTACTTTTTTAGGTGCATTTGCATCTAATCCTTATGAATTTGGTATTTTACGGTTTTTAGCAGGTTTAGGAATAGGCGGGGTGATGCCAAATCTCGTCGCACTCACATCAGAGTACGCACCCAAACGTATTCGCAGTACTTTAGTTGGCACAATGTTTAGTGGTTATGCCATCGGTGGCATTTTATCAGCACTGATCGGAAGTTATTTAGTTGAAAGTCAGGGTTGGCAAATCATGTTCTTGATTGCCGGTGTTCCTTTGATTTTATTACCTGTGATTTGGAAATTCTTGCCTGAATCTTTAACCTTTTTGGTTAAAACTGGCAAAACGGATCAAGCACATAGGATCATTCAAAAAATTTCACCTGAACAAAGCATCGGTATCAATACACGTTTAGTGCTGAATGAAGATCATGTTCCCACAGGTAGTTCTGTAAAAGGCTTATTTCAACAAGGACGTGCATTCAATACGCTTATGTTTTGGGTATTGTTCTTTATGTGCTTATTAATGGTGTATGCACTAAGCAGTTGGTTGCCAAAACTTATGCTTGCAGCAGGCTATTCACTCGGCAAGAGTATTTTATTCTTGTTTGCCCTAAATGTGGGTGCCATGATGGGTTCAATTGGTGGCGGCATTCTCTCAGACAAATTCCATCTAAAACCTGTAATTATGGGAATGCTGATGGCAGGTGTAGTGGCACTGATCGGCTTAGGATTTAACTCTCCAGCTTATGTTTTATATGGTTTAGTCACTGTGGCTGGTGCAGCGACGATTGGAACTTCAATCCTTCTTTATAGCTATGTTGCTCAATACTATCCATTAAGTGTTCGCTCAACTGGAATTGGCTGTGCTTCGGGTGTAGGTCGAATTGGTGCGATTGTCGGTCCAATTTTGACAGGTTTGTTATTAACCTTGAACTTACCGCATACCATGAATTTTGTGATGATTTCTATCCCTGCAATGTTAGCAATCTGCGCGATATTAACTTTAAAACGTCATAAATTTGATGATGAGCAACAAGTACAAGAAGTAAAAACAAGTTTGAACGAATCAAGTAGTGCATAACCTACCATTACTTGATTGCTCCCCAAAACACGAAAAGCACATTAGATATGCTGATGTGCTTTTTTTGATGCAAATACTCATTGGCCAGAAGAAAAACGACTTAAAATACTTAAACTGGATTATGAGCTGACAATACACCAGAGGTTTTAAGTGGTGAAACCTACCCATAAACAGCTGAGTGGTAATCGTGCTGCAAAGATGGGAAAAAGCATAGCCAAAATTATTTCGATTCAATACTATATAGCGCACATTTTCCTGTATCTCCCGCTATGCAATTTAGACATGATATCCAGATTTTAAGGGGCATCGCTGTGAGCCTCGTGGTGCTGTTTCATCTTGAGTTTTCTCAATTGGCCAGTGGTTTTCTTGGTGTCGATATCTTTTTTGTGATTAGCGGTTTCTTAATGGCTGTGTTGTATAAAACCGGCAATGTACACGACTTTTTTGAGCGCCGTGCAAAACGCTTACTACCAAGCTATTTTGCTGTGGTGATCGGTACGCTGTTGGCATCTATGCTGCTGTTGCTTCCATCAGAAATGATACAAGTTGAAAAGCAGGCTTTTTTTAGTCTCTTTTTTGCCAATAATTTAAGCTTTTGGACGCTCAATACCTATTTCGACAAAAGTAATTTTAAACCCTTACTGCATCTTTGGTCGCTGGGTGTCGAAATACAGTTTTATTTATTTGTGCCATTATTGGTTTGGTTTTTCAATAAAAATCGGGCTTTGCTTCTCTTAACCACGCTGATCTCATTGGGCTTATGTATATACGAAGTTGGCATATCACCTAAAACCTCATTCTTTATGATGCCACTTCGGCTTTGGGAGTTCTTAATTGGTTTTATGGTTGCCAAGTACTTCACAGAGCAAGGTAACTTAAAATTCAACCAATCCTGGATCGGATTAATTGGTTTATGTTTGCTGGTTGCAATTCCCTTTATGCATGTCAACGGTAACAGTTTTAACCGTATTGAAGCACATCCTAGTTTGTTTGCTTTACTCGTTTGTCTCGCAACCGCTGTTATTTTAGTGTTTGGCTTACCTAAGTTTTTAATCAATTCACCCATAGCTAAACTTTTTGTCCATCTTGGCAAATATTCTTATTCTATTTATTTGGTGCATTTTCCTGTGATTGTTTTGTACTTGTACAAGCCTTTTTCAGGGACCATCATGCACCCTGCAAATATTCAGGAGCAAGTTACGCTCTTGATATTGATCATGCTTTTATCTGTGCTGCTTTACAAATTGATCGAAACGCGGAAATATCATCACATCTTTAAAGTTTATATGATTGGATGTATTACAGTACTTGGGTTGATCGGTTGCTCGAAAGTCATTTACCAAACTCAGTATACACAAGTCGAAAAAAACATATTTTCTGGTCTAACCGATCGCTCTGTATATCGATGCGGTCTGTTCTTCCCGATTATTCACCCCAACACACTCACTTGCCGTATTAATACCCACGAACAAAAGCAATCTGTGGTGTTGTTAGGCAATAGCCATTCAGATTCAATCAAGAACGTCTTTGCCGATATTGCAGTACAGCATGGATTCAATACCTACTTATTCGCGGTCAATGATCCGATGACACGAGAGATTTTGCCTCCAGAGGCTATTATTCAAGAAACTTTAAGACGCCATGCAAAATGGATTTTTATTCACTATAAGGTCGATACCTTAAACCCAAACAAACTAGATCGTCTTGCTGAACTAGCAGCTAAGCATCAGATTCGTTTGAGCCTGATTATGCCTGTTCCGGTGTATGAGCATGGCAATTACTATTATAAATCAATCCCGGCCACACTTTACTATGGGCGCAGTTCTCATATCACTGAGCAAGATTATCTTAAACGTAATCAGGCGCTGATACAGCAGGCGAAGCAACTCGAAGCTCGATATCCTAATTTTCAAACCTTACCAGTCGTTCAGACGTTTTGTACACCTGTATGTCAGATCAGCACAGCAGACAAACGTCCGTATTATTTTGATGATGACCATCTCACGCTTACAGGAAGCCAGTTGATGGTTCCTGTCATTCGTCAAGCATTTGAATTTTCAAAGTAATAGTCGAGATAGAAGTACAAGTTAAGATGGGTACTAGATGACTAGATAGTTACTGGCATATGCGATAGATCACAACAGGATTTTTAACGCAATATATTCTATAGTAGGATCAACGATACTACAGATATTGCTGCTATGAAATGGGAAGAAATCGGTAAACAGCCGTGTTCAATAGCCAGAACACTGTCCGTGATTGGAGATCGATGGACGCTGTTAATCTTGCGCAATGCCTTTTTGGGAATTCGTCGTTTTGAAGATTTTCAAAAAAGCTTGGGTGTCACTCGCCATTTACTTACGGAACGTTTGATAAATCTAGTAAATGCAGAGATTTTGGTTAAAGTACCGTACACCGCGTCGAATAAACGTTTTGAATATAAACTTACCGAGAAAGGACTCGATTTATACCCAATCTTGATGAGCATGGCACAATGGGGAAATACTTGGATGGATCAAGGTCACGGCGCACCTATAGATTATATTCATAAAGAATGTGGTCATGTGTTTAAACCCGTTTTGGTTTGTTCGCATTGTAAAATTCCACTTCGTGCGAAGGACGTCCAACCGGTGCCTGGAAAAGGATTTGTACCGGTAATCAGTCAAACTGGCACATGATCAACTTAACCAACGCTTTAAAGCTTATTTTGGATGATGTCTTTCATGCATCAATTGATCTGATGCTTTGGATTGCATAGCCAGATCGCGTATACTATGCAGCCTGTTTACGTTATGTTTTGCTACACGCGATTTCATGTCATCACTTGCTTCTTATTTTCAGCAACGTCAGTTTTGTGTTTTGGTCGAATACTTAACGTCATTGACACCATATCATCCGCTTCAAACTGAAATTGCCGGTTATCCCACCGTAATGGCACTTGCAGATCGTGTTCATTCGGACCATGATCTTGCACCCTTAGACGCGAGTCGTACATATGATTCTGCTGTGGAAAAATTGCTGCATTTTTCTGGCAAAGATCGTGATATACAAGATTTCGAAGCTTTTCTTGCACAAGCAAAAGCTGCCAATATTCAAAATCTGCTGTTATTAAGTGGAGATAAGCTCAAATCGCACAGCGACGGCACCGATGGTCGACCCCGTACACGCTACTTAGAGTCTGTAAATGCCGTGGCTGCCGCTCAACATATTGGTGGTTTTCATATCGGTGTTGCGCTTAATCCATTTAAATATGTTGAGGCAGAGCGCGATGCGCAGTATTTAAAACTTCATAAAAAACTCAAAGCGGGTGCAGATTTCATCATTACCCAACTCGGCTACGACATTAAAGCACTTCAACAGGCCAAAGCATTTTTAACCAGCCATGATTACGCTCAAAAGATTGTGGCCTGTGTGATGCCTCTAACATTGGCGCGAGCCAATTACATGATCAAGCATAAAGTGGCGGGTATTGTAATTACACCGCATATGCTGAATGTACTTAAACATGAAAAACAAACAGGACAGACAGCCCATGTGTATGCACGCTGTGCATTACAGATATTAATTTGTGAGCAACTGGGTTTTGCAGGTGTTCATTTGTCTGCCTGCCATAAGCCAGATGAACAGGCACGCCTAGCTGAATATATCGAAGAGTATCGTCATTTGGATCTGGTTGCGCTAGAGCAGCATTATAAACGCTTATGGCATATTCAAACGGGGCTTGAGTTACAGCCCGAGCGCTTACCAAGTGCACGAAAGCCGAGTCGCCTTGAGATGGTGAAGTATCGTCATTTGCAATTTATGCACGATGCCTTGTTTATGTCTAAGCCGGCTAAAAACGCTGGACGTTTTATTTTTAAGGCAGCCTTTTGGAATACGCATCTAATGACCAAGATGTTACTGAAAACTGAATCATTCAGTAAACATCGATTAGTTGGCTGTGAAAGCTGCGGTCAATGTCGTCTGGCCGATACACTGTATATCTGCCCTGAAACCTGCCCTAAAGGACTGGCCAACGGCCCATGTGGGGGCACCAGTCTGGATCGCTGTGAATTTGGCGATCGGGAGTGCATACATTCAGTCAAGGCGCGCTTAGCCAAGGCAGTAGAACAAACGCAAATTTTAAAAGATAAGCTGATTCCGACTGTTCCCATTGCAACACGTGGCAGTAGTTCTTGGAAAAACTGGTACTTGGCCGTAGAGGCTTAACCTTAAGACTGAATCCAAGGATGTGTAAAATACCTTATGATATTGTATAAATAGAATTGTGAAAAAATTTGCTCAAAAATGCTTAAAAGTTTTAATTATGCGCAAATATATTCACATTAAATTGTTATTGTGATATTTTTGAGAAAATAATTGCTCATTTATAAAATGAAAATACTCACATTACAGGCCTTGCTAAATACTCAATGGTTAGATATTGCGACGCTTACATTGCTTCAGCCACAGCTTGGTGTAGCGGGAGCCTGTGAGCTGGAATATGAACTCGACTATGCACTTCAGCATTTAGAGCAGCGCGATGAACATGCCTGTAGTCTCTCACTTCCTGTACAGTTGTTAATTAAACATGAATCTAAAAGCTGGTTTGGATTTCTAGACGATATTGTTCCATCGGGTGCAGCGCGCCGTTACTGGGTTAATTATCTCGATTTGCAACGTTTGCCCCAAGCCGAGCAAGATAGCATCTTGCTTGAAAAAGGGGGAATTGCACCTGTTGGGAATTTACGCATTAAAGATGCGCTTGAGCCTCTCAATCCAGATTCAACCTTACATCTTAGATACTTTACTGTGGCTGATGTTGCCGACCGCAATATCGACTTTTTAGAATATGCGCAGCAGATGGGTGCCATTAGTGGTGGAGCTACCGGTGCAGGTGGTGAAGCGCCCAAGCTTTTAATTCGCGTATCGCCTGAACAACAGGTCTGGATTGATACCTATCAACAAAACTTTGAGCAGCCAGATCAATACTATCTGGTTAAATTCCCGAGGAATAATCGCAGTGAAATTGATTGTAATATCTTAAGGGCAGAATATTATTACTATCGCGAATTACACGATTTGGGCTTCGATACCATTAACGTTAATCGCATGAAATTGATCGAAGGTCGTCAGTATCCGTCCTTATGGTTACCACGCTTTGACACTGAATGGCAAAATGAGTGCTGGCAACGGTATGGTCTTGAGTCGGTTTATTCAATACTTAATAAATCAGCTGGTAGCCATCTCAATCACTTTGAAGTCATTGAGCAGTTGTGTTCGATCTTAACTTCGATTGATCCAAATTTTGATGGCTCCGCTTTTGTATGTGAGTGGTTACAGCGTGATTTACTCAATATTATCTTTGGTAATTCCGACAACCACGGACGAAATACCTCATTTTTAAAGAAATTTGGCAGCATCACATTGGCACCTGTTTATGATTTTGCGCCGATGAAAGCCGATCCAGAACAAGTTGTTCGCTCGACGACGTGGGGAAGCCCATACGAAGAAGGCGGAGAATATCGCTGGGCACTGATTACGCAAAAACTGGCGCCGTGGTGCCCACCTGAACTTGCCTTTGAAACATTGCAGCGTTTGGCACACAAGCTGGTACACCTTAAACAACGCTTGATCGATAAGGGCGTACCGCAGCAAATCGTGGATATGCCTGTTCTGTCATTTGACTATATTGAAGCGAAACTAAAACGTTGGGAGCTGCTATGAAGCCGAATACTCCAGCACAAGATCGTCAGCAGATCCTGATCGACCTATATACCCAGTATCTGTTGGGTAAAATTACCTTGGGGCAACTGTTAATGCATTTAAGAAAAAATGTATTGGGAGTCACCCAAGAACAATATGCCAAACTGGTGGGTATCAGCCGACGCACGCTCACCGATATCGAGCAGGATAAAGGTAAACTCACGCAGTCGGTGTTAGATAAGGTTTTTAAGCCTTTAGGATTAAAAGCAGGTTTGGTGCCTACCCATGATCATGTGGTGAAAAAGATTGTTTCATCAGCAAATGAGTAAAAGACGATACTGATCTGGATACTCCATAGGAGCACGGTGAACACAAGGCAAAGCCTGCTGCGTTGGATGATCTACTGCCAAGCGCCAAAGATGACCTAAACCCAGATGAATCGGTTGAGCATTTGGCAGTTCGGCATAGTGCAAGTCAAAAAAATATTCTTCTAAAAATTGCTCAAACTCCGACGCTGGGCCATCATGAAGCTGCTTCAGTTTTTCACGTATTTCCGGAATGCTGACTTTCTGCTGTACTTGATGATTAGATATAATATCGCTGGCCGGACCATAGTACGTGCATAAGATGGTATCGGTTTCAATAGGTGAACGATCGACATGATATGAATATACATCGGTCGCAATAAAATCTAGCTCTTCGTCGCGTTCGTAACATTTAAGCAAGTTCAAGGTAGGTGATGCGCCCGCATCAGTTAATTGTTGTAAGTCGTTTAAAATAAGCGTTCTTGCCAATTTCCCCTGAGTAGACAAATTCAATGCCCAAAGATCTTTAGGTGTCACTTCGGTGATATTGTCTTTCAGTTCAAGATTTTCAACAATTTCCTGAAAGTTACCTACCAATGCTCTGTGCCAGCAAACTGCATTCATTTCGCCGTGGAATCGAGTTTTCAATAGGTCTGCAAAATTGCTGACGACTTTAATTTGATCTATACCAGAAAATTCTGTGTTGATTTGAGGGTTTGGCAAGTCTTGGGCCATCTTGGATCACGTACATTTAAACTGGGATATAGTTTAAAGCATAAGTGGTAATCACGCTAAAGCTTTAACTTTTGGTCTCTATGGGTAAGCGAATGATAAATATTTTTTCTATTGTGTATCGTTAACTGAAAAGCACTAGGCAAAAGCCGATCCTTTCAGTTAAAACAATATAACTTCAATTGTTAAAATAAGGACTTTTCAATGTCTGCCTATGTTGTATTTACCCGTGAAATCACCTCAGACGCTGAGCAAATGGCACAGTATGCAGAAAAGGCACCACTTGCACGTGAAGGTCGTGATCTCACGCCGCTTGCGTTTTATGGCAAATTCGAAGTACTTGAAGGTAGTGATATTGAAGGTGCTGTGATTTTACGTTTTCCAGATATGGCAGCAGCACGTGAATGGTATAACAGTCCAGAGTATCAAGATGCGTTACAACATCGTCTAAAAGGGGCGAATTACCGCGTGTTTATTATTGAAGGTCTCAAAGAGCCAGTCTAATTCACTCTAATGAACAAGAAGCGCCCAATTAAGGCGCTTTTTTATGAATAGGGTACGTCTGATTAGCCGCCCATTAAAAGTTCTTGCTGTACATCGGCTTGCTTACGTAAAAAATCCCATACCAGCTTAATTCTGGGTTCGTGCTGTAAATCGACCAGCGTAAGCATCCAAAACGTATGAGAAAAACTTAACTGATCGCCCAGCACCTCCACCAATTCAGTTTTATCACGAACCAGAAACCTTGGCAAAATGGCCAGTCCAGCACCAGCACGAACTGCAATTTCCTGTGCCAAAATACTGTTACTGCGAAAACAAGCGCTCACTTGCAGAGGTAAACGTTCTAACGAATACAGCGCCGTGCTATACACCAGGTCATCAATATAATCGACAAAACGATGCTGTCGTAAATCATCTAGCTTTTCAATAGGCGGATGTTGCTCTAAATAGTGCCGACTACCATAGAGCTTTAAACAGTAATTGGTGAGCCGAGTAATAATATATGGACCAGATTTAGGGCGATCGATAGAAATGACAATATCCGCTTCACGATGTGAAAGTTTAATTGTTTTTGGTACCGGTATGAGATCGATGGTCAGTAACGGATAATGTTTTGAAAACTCAGCCAGTAAACCCGCCAGAAATGCCGTACCGAAACCTTCTGGTGCTCCAATACGCACCCGGCCCTGTAGCGGGTCATGGCGTTTTTCTATCTGAATGAAAGATTGTTCCATCTGCTCCACACGTGGTACCAACGCCAAACCTTCAGAGGTAAGCTCATAACCAGTGGCTTCACGTTTAAACAGCTGTGTTCCTAAAGTGCTTTCTAGCGCCTGAATACGCCGTGCCACTGTACTGTGTTCAACCCCGATTAAACGAGCCGCATTGGTCAGTGTTTTCGCGCGTGCCAAAACTAAAAAAAAGCGTAAATGATCCCAATCTACTTTCATTTTTTATTTAACATCCTGTTAAATTCCTGTGCATATTTGCACAATCATCGTGCATCAATTTCTATTGGTGGTCAAAGTGTTCTTTGTTAGTCTGCTGAAACAGCGTAAAAAAATGCGTTAAAGAAGCCAGTAAAGGCGATTACAACGACAATAACAAACAAGCACGGAGCGATCATGAACGCGATTCATCATCCACAGCAAAGTACTGGATTCACCACAGCAAAACTACTGATCAATGGTGAATTTGTCGAGTCAACAACAAGCCATTGGCAAGATATTGTCAATCCAGCGACACAAGAAGTTTTAGGACGAGTGCCTTTTGCGACAGCCGAAGAAGTCAATGCTGCGATTGCTGCTGCACAAAATGCTTTGGCCAGTTGGCGTCAAACGCCTATTCAGGCACGTATGCGTATTATGCTCAAGCTGCAAGATCTGATTCGCAATAACTTAAAAAGTATTGCCCAAGTGTTGACAGCAGAACAAGGAAAAACTTTGGCCGATGCCGAAGGAGATATTCAGCGTGGTCTTGAAGTTGTCGAGCATGCTTGTTCGATTGGTACTTTGCAAATGGGAGAGTATATAGAAGGTGTTGCACGTGGTGTCGATACCTATACCGTACAGCAGCCGCTTGGTGTGTGTGCGGGAATTACACCATTTAATTTCCCCGCCATGATTCCACTATGGATGTTTCCAATGGCGATTGTGTGTGGAAATACCTTTGTTTTAAAGCCTTCAGAACAAGATCCATTATCGACCATGATGCTTGTAGAGCTGGCAATTGAAGCGGGTATCCCTGCTGGTGTACTAAATGTGGTACATGGTGGTAAAGAAGTCGTCGATCTGCTGTGTACTCATCACGATATCAAAGCCATCTCTTTTGTGGGTTCGACTGCTGTAGGTACACATGTCTATCAACTGGCTGGTCAGCATGGCAAACGTGTACAGTCGATGATGGGTGCAAAGAACCATGTTGTGGTCATGCCAGATGCCAATAAAGAACAAACATTAAATGCTTTAGTAGGTGCAGCGTTTGGTGCAGCAGGACAACGCTGTATGGCGCTTTCTGTGGCCATCATGGTAGGAGAAGCCCAGCATTGGGTTGACGAACTTGTCAATAAAGCTAAAACATTGAAAGTTAATGCCGGACATGAGCCGAATACCGATGTGGGGCCAGTCATTTCTACCCGTGCTAAAGCGCGTGTGATTGATCTGATCAATAGTGGCGTTGAACAAGGCGCAAAACTGTTACTGGACGGGCGTGATGTGCAGGTGTCTGGATATGAGCAGGGTAACTTTGTTGGCCCAACGATTTTTAATCAGGTCACTACCGATATGCGAATTTATCAGGAAGAAGTATTTGGTCCTGTACTTGCCATTATGCATGTTGAAACGTTGGAACAGGCGATCGCACTGATCAATGCCAACCCTTTTGGTAATGGTGTTGGTCTCTTTACTCAAAATGGCCATACAGCGCGTATATTCCAGCATCAGATTGATATCGGTCAGGTGGGCATTAATATTCCAATTCCTGTGCCAGTCCCTTTTTTTAGCTTTACCGGTTCACGTGGTTCAAAGCTTGGAGATTTAGGGCCTTACGGTAAACAGGCAGTACAGTTTTATACCCAAACCAAAACCATTACGAGCCGATGGTTTGAAGATGATCAAGAAACCAGTGGTGTAAATACAACGATTAGTTTGCGCTAAGGGGAAATAGTATGAAGATCGCATTTATTGGTTTGGGGAACATGGGCGGTGCCATGGCACAAAATCTGCTCAAATCAGGTCATCAAGTGTTTGGTTATGATTTAAGTCAAACAGCGCTAGATCATTTTGCAGCAGCGGGTGGCGTAGTCTGTGATCATCCGCAGAACGCTGCTCAGCATGCAGAAGTTGTAGTTACCATGTTGCCCGCAGCCAAGCATGTTCGTGATGTTTATCTTGGTGAAAACGGCATTTTGCAAGTACTTCAAGCCGGTAGTTTGTGTATCGACAGCAGTACGATTGATCCGCAAACAATTCAAGAGATTGCCGCCGCTGCTCAAGCTAAACAAATCCGAGTGTGTGATGCACCCGTATCAGGTGGTACCTTGGGCGCAAAAGATGGCACTTTGACTTTCATGATAGGTGCCGATGAAGCCACCTTTGAAGCGGTCAAGTTGCCTCTGAGCTATATGGGTAAAAATCTCGTGCATTGTGGTGCTGTAGGAACGGGACAGGTCGCCAAAATCTGTAATAATCTGATTTTAGGCATTTCTATGACCGCCGTGGCAGAAGGGATGGCGCTCGGAGCAAAACTGGGTATGGATCCACAGGCGCTGGCAAGTGTGATCAATAGTTCAACTGGGCGTTGCTGGAGCTCTGAAATCTATAATCCATGGCCAGATGTCTGCGCCAATGCGCCATCTTCACGTGGTTATACGGATGGTTTTGCCGCGCAACTGATGCTCAAAGATCTGGGCTTGGCAGTCGATGCCGCTCAACAGGCTGCGCAACCTGTGGTGCTGGGTAGCATGGTAAAACAACTTTATCAAAAGTTATGCCAAGACGGTCATGCTCATCTGGACTTTTCCAGCATTATGCATCAATACACCACGACACCCACTTAAAGCACACAATGATTCAATGAAGCAAGGATTCGCTTCATCAAAATAACTTGTCAGTAATAACGATAAACTCAGGCTGAGGTTGAATATGTTCGATTATCGAAAAACAATTGAAAATTTTAATTTAGAGACGGTAGCAAAGCAGTATCTATCTGGTTCTATGCAGGTTGTAAATGCGTGCTATGAATGCTGTGACCGGCATGCCGATTCTGATGCGATTGCTTTGTACTGGTATGCGAAAGATGGCCGTAAAGAACAATATAGCTTTCGTGAACTCAAAAAATACTCGACCCAATTTGCCAGCTTTTTAAAGTCACAGGGCGTGCGTAAAGGCGATCGCGTATCTGGTTTACTGCCAAGAACACCAGAGCTGATCATTACTATTTTAGCCACTTGGCGGATTGGCGCCGTATATCAGCCCTTATTTACCGCATTTGGACCCAAAGCAATTGAGCATCGCATCCAGCTGGCGCAAAGCAAGTTGGTGGTAACAGATCGTGCTAATCGTGAAAAATTATCTGAGATCAGTAATTGTCCTTCGATTGTGACCGTGCAGGCAGAGTTACACACGCAAAATTATCCGCAAGATTTCGACTTCTGGCGTGAGTTAAATCGACAAACAGAAACCGTCGAACTTGAAATGTTGAGTATCAATGATCCATTTTTGCTCATGTTTACCTCGGGCACCACAGGGCCAGCTAAACCATTAAAAGTGCCGCTTAAAGCGCTGATCGCTTTTGGTGATTATATGAAAAATGCAATTGGCCTGAGCCAAGATGATATTTTTTGGAACATTGCAGATCCTGGTTGGGCCTATGGGTTGTATTACGCGATTACAGGGCCTTTATTGCTCGGGTACTCAACACTGTTTTATGAAGGTGGTTTCAATGCCGAAAGTGTATGCGATGTTATTAATGAGTATGGCATCACCAATTTGGCGGGTGCCCCAACTGCCTATCGAATGATGATGGCAGCGGACCCATCACAAATGGCCCAGCTTCGCGGTAAGCTGCGTGTGGTGAGTAGTGCGGGAGAGCCTTTAAATCCTGAAGTCATTCGCTGGTTTAAAGAGGTACTAGATGTGCCGATTTATGATCATTATGGTCAAACTGAAGTCGGAATGGTGGTATGTAACCATCATGCGCTAGCGCATCCCGTTCGTTCGGGTTCGGCAGGGTTTGCTAGCCCGGGTTATCGAATTGCGATTATAGATGAGCAGGGGAATGAACTAGCTACTGATGTTCCGGGTATTTTGGCAATTGATATCGCCCAATCTCCAATGATGTGGTTTTCAGGCTATGAAGAAAGCCGAAAATCACCTTTTGTTGAACAATATTATTTAACAGGCGATACGGCTGAAATCCATGCCGATGGCAGTATGAGTTTTGTTGGCCGTAGCGATGATGTTATTACGACCTCAGGGTATCGGGTGGGGCCATTCGATGTCGAAAGTGCATTGCTCGAACACGACGCCGTGATTGAAGCAGCGGTGATTGGCGTACCTGATTTAGAGCGAACTGAAATTATTAAAGCATTTGTGATTTTGGCTCATCACCATACTGCATCAGCCGAATTACAACAGGAATTAAGCTTATTCGTCAAAAAACGGTTGTCTGCACATGCATATCCACGCTTGATTGAATTTGTGACTGAACTTCCAAAAACGCCAAGTGGAAAAATTCAGCGTTTCTTGTTACGCAATCAAGAAATGAATAAGTCACATTCACAAACTGCCTAAATAGCCTAAGCAATATTAAAAAATTTAAATTACAGGATACTCTTCTATGCAATTTACGGAAGAACAGCAACTGATTCAAAACATGGCAAAAGATTTTGCTCAAGAACAGATCAAGCCATACGCAAGCGATTGGGACCAAAAAAGTATATTTCCTAAAAGTACACTAGCCCAAATGGGTGAATTGGGATTTTTAGGAATGCTTATTCCAGAACAATGGGGCGGCTCTGATACAGGCACGCTAGCGTATGTACTGGCTTTAGAAGAAATTGCAGCAGCGGACGGCGCAACGTCTACCATTATGAGTGTGCATAATTCGGTTGGTTGTGTACCGATTTATAAATTTGGAACAGAACAACAAAAGCAACAATATTTAAAGCCGCTAGCCCAAGGTGAAATGATCGGTGCGTTTGCCTTGACCGAACCACACACTGGTTCAGATGCTGCTGCAATTAAGACCCGTGCAATAAAAGACGGCGATCACTATGTGATTAATGGTGCCAAACAATTTATTACCTCAGGAAATAACGCCGGCGTAATTATTGTTTTTGCAGTAACTGATCCGGCAGCAGGCAAAAAGGGAATGAGTGCATTTTTGATACCTCGTGATACACCTGGTTATGAAGTGATACGAGTCGAAGAAAAGTTAGGCTTACATGCGTCAGATACCTGTCAGATTGCTTTAACCGATGTGCGAATTCATGAAAGCTTAAGATTAGGGGCAGAAGGCGAAGGACTAAAAATTGCACTTGCCAATCTGGAAGGCGGTCGGATTGGTATTGCTGCACAAGCAGTCGGTTTGGCTAGAGCTGCCTTGGAAGAAGCCACACGCTATGCACATGAACGCGAAGCGTTTGGTAAAGCCATTATTGAGCAACAAGCCATTTCTTTCAGGCTGGCCAGTATGGCCACCGAGATCGAGGCGGCGCGCCAACTGGTTCATTTTGCTGCACGAAAAAAAGAAGCCGGTGAAAGCTGTTTAACTGAGGCCTCTATGGCCAAATTATTTGCATCGGAAATGGCTGAACGAGTTTGTTCTAAAGCCTTACAAATTTTTGGTGGCTATGGATATTTAAAGGATTTTCCAATAGAACGCATTTATCGTGATGCCCGAATTTGTCAGATTTACGAAGGGACAAGCGATATTCAGCGCTTGGTAATTGCACGCAGCTTATAACAAATAAAAAGGGATTTTTATCATGCAATGGCAAACGATTTTATTCGAAAAAAGAAATGGTGTCGGACTGATTACATTAAATCGGCCCAAGGCACTTAATGCACTCAATAACCAATTGATTATTGAAGTCAATCAAGCGCTGGATCAGCTTGAAAAAGACCCAACGATCGGATGTATCGTGATTACAGGTTCGGAAAAAGCCTTTGCTGCCGGTGCCGATATTAAAGAAATGGCCGATTTAACTTTTCCCGATATTTATCTCGATGATTTTTTTAGTCTGGCCGATCGAATTGCTCAGCGTCGTAAGCCTCTTATTGCCGCAGTCAGTGGTTATGCCTTAGGTGGTGGTTGTGAGTTGGCACTGATGTGTGACTTTATTTACTGTGCCGATAATGCAAAATTTGGTCTGCCAGAAGTCACTTTAGGCGTATTGCCCGGTATTGGTGGTACTCAGCGCTTAACTCTGGCCATTGGCAAGGCCAAAGCCATGGAGATGTGTTTGACTGCACGGCAAATGGGCGCACAAGAGGCAGAGCAAAGCGGCTTGGTGGCGCGAGTATTTACCAGAGAAGAACTTTTACCACAAACCTTACAAGCGGCAGAAAAAATAGCTGAAAAATCTTTGCCAGCTCTGCTCATGATTAAAGAATCGATCAATCGAGCCTTTGAAGTCAGCTTGGCTGAAGGCTTACGTTTTGAACGGCGTGTTTTTCATTCCATTTTTGCCAGTAATGATCAAAAAGAAGGCATGCAGGCCTTTGTGGAAAAACGTCCTGCCAAATTTACCCATCAATAATAAATATTCGAATAGGAAAAAATAATGAATGATTATGACGATTTGGAAATTCGAAGCGAAGGTGCTTTAGGCATTATAAGTTTAAACCGTAGTAGCCATTTAAATGCTTTAACTCTAGACATGATTCGGGGTATTCAGGCGCAGCTCGATCAATGGCGAGAGGATTCGCAAGTACAAGCTGTGCTCATCAAATCCAATGCTGCGAAAGCATTTTGCGCAGGAGGTGATATACGCTATCTGTATGACAGTTATCAGTCGGGAAACACGAAATATCAGGATTTTTTTGCTACTGAATATACCATGCTCAGTACAATACGTAATTATTCAAAACCTGTCATCGTCATGATGGATGGCTATGTGCTAGGTGGCGGCTTTGGACTTGCTCAGGCCTGTCATATCAAAATTACCAGTGAAAAATCGCGTTTCGCTATGCCGGAAACGGCGATTGGCTTTTTCCCAGATGTTGGGGCGACTTATTTTCTATCCAGACTCGATGAAGTTGGTGTCTATATGGCGCTCACTGGAGCACAGATCAGTAGCAGTGATGCGCTATATCTGGATCTGGTGGATTATCATGTGCCAAGTGAGCATTTTGTCGCGCTAGAACACGCATTAAGTGTTGCACCCATTCTCAATCCGGTAGAAATCCGAACCATCATTAGCTCATTTATCACTCATCCGCAAGAAAGCGAATTACAACAACATATCGACCTGATTAATGAGTATTTTTCTTATCCTGACATTAATGAAATTGAGCAGGGCTTAGCCGATGCCAACGATACTCTTCATCAGGACTGGATCAAGAAAATGCAAGCGATTTTAGAGCAACGTCCTGAAATGGCAAAACAAATCAGTTTGAAGTTACAGCAGGTTGGTCAAAATCTTTCGCTTGAAAAATGTATGCAGTTAGAACGCGGCTTGCAGGATATCTGGTTACAACAAGGAGATTTTATTGAAGGCGTAAGAGCATTGATTGTCGATAAAGACAAAAATCCGAAGTGGCAAACTGATAATACCGAATTTAAAAAAACACTGGAAAAATTCTGGCCAGTATGGAGTAAGCAACATAAAGATTCGCTTTGTTAAAAATAGATGGAATTTATTTTAAATAACAAAGCGAGTCACGGATGACACAGCTCAAAGAATAAGAGGGATAAATAACAATGAAACACGTACAAGAATCATCTACTCAAAGTAAAAAGCCTTCACATCGTCTGGCGGGTATATCGAGTATGGTGGGAACAACCATCGAATGGTATGACTTTTTCATTTACGGTGCTGCGGCTGCGTTAATTTTTAACAAACTGTTTTTTCCAAATCTAGATCCATTAATGGGAGTGATGGCTGCATTTGCCACTTATGCCGTCGGTTTTATTGGTCGACCTTTGGGAGGAATTGTATTTGGTCATTTCGGAGACAAAATTGGCCGTAAAGCCATGTTGTTAACTACCTTAATAATGATGGGTATTCCCACTGTGCTAATTGGTCTATTGCCTACCTATGAAAGTATCGGTTACTGGGCAACAGTGTGTCTGGTGATATTGCGTTTTATTCAAGGTATGGCTATGGGAGGAGAGTGGGGTGGCGCAGTTTTAATGGCAGTTGAACACGCACCCGAAGGCGGAAAAGGATTTTGGGGAAGCTTACCTCAAGCCAGTGCAGGTGGTGGACTCATGCTTGCATCAATTGCTTTAGGACTGGTATCTATGCTACCAGAGGCTGCATTATTTAGTTGGGGCTGGAGAATCCCATTTCTGATAAGTATCGTTCTACTCGGTGTAGGTTGGTATATAAGAGTAAAAGTACCAGAATCCCCTGATTTTGAAAAAGTGAAGGATCAGGCAAAAGAAATTAAAGTGCCGGCTTTGCAGGTTTTTAAAAATCATCCTAAAGAGCTTCTTACCATTATTTTTGCCCGCGCTGCTGAAAATGCATGGTTCTATATAGCTTCTACCTTCGCACTTGCCTATACCACCACTAAACTTGGCATTGCGCGTCAAGATATTCTATTTGCCACAATTTGTGGAGGTGGCTTGATTATGATAATGACTCCTTTATTTGGACATCTGTCTGATAAAGTAGGCCAAAGAAATATGTTTATGTCTGGCTTATTGGTACTCGCACTTTACTGTTATCCATTCTTTAGTATGTTGGATACCAAAGATCCTTTTCTGGTTTGGCTTGCAATTGTATTGGCCATTGGTGTGGTTTTCCCACTCATGTACGCACCGCAATCTCAGTTGTTTGCTCGACAATTTCCAACTGAAATCCGATACAGTGGTATTTCAATTTCTGTGCAGTTTGCTGGCGTCATTGGTGGAGGCTTAGCACCTTTAATTGCGACCAAGCTTTTGAGTATAGGCGAGGGAAGTCCTCATTTAATTATTAACTATATTATAGGTATGGCGATATTTGCGATTTTCTGTACTTGCTTTATGAAGCGTGACAAGTTATCTATTCGTTCTACTAAAGCAACTATAAACAATACAACAAAAACTGACTTATCTCGACCTTAATACAAAACACGCACTATGTCGTTTTGGACGCTTGGCAACGTGAATGATGATTGTGGAGATTCACGTTGCTGAGACATTGTTACAAATAGATCAGTGAAGGCATTAGAATTCTGATAATTACGATTTCTGTTTGGCTTTTTGGCGTAAGACATACAAATATAAGCTTTCAACTTTTTCACGCGCCCATGGAGTAGTACGTAAAAATCGTAATGATGACTTAACACTTGGATCTATACAAAAACATCTAATTTCTATTTTACGACTCAAACCTTCAAAGCCACCATAGTAGTCCAATAATTCATCCAGAATGTCAGCAAGTTTTTTGCCGTGTAGAGGGTCATTGGAGGCGTTCATAATAGATCAATCACGTTTGGGAAGGCTATTATTATAACCTGAGCGAATAGAAAAATGAGAGGTTTGAAATTTAAACGTAATTAACATAGAAAATTAGAGCTTCTCAAAAATGAGTTCATAAACTTATAGAGTTTTTGAGTACATTTACATAAAAATTAAGTTCTCCCAGAAAAGAAACAGATGCTATTTAGATAAAATTTCAATCAAATAATTTTATTGTTGATATTTCTAGTCACATAGTCTATTTTTATTTTATGAATTATTCTTCTTTACCCAAAAGACCACGTGGTCGACCAACCAAACACGGTTGTAACTATGCAGACACTAAAGAAGTGTTAATCCGCCGAGGTATCGAGTTACTAACCGAACGTGGAATGAATGCTATGAGCTTGGACGATCTCATGAAATCAGTCCAAGTTCCTAAAGGATCTTTCTATCATTATTTTGCAAATAAAGAAGCTTTTATTTTAGAAGTTCTAGATACTTATGAGCTTTATTTTGTGAAGCGGTTGAATAAGTTTTTAAGTCAAATTGATCTTTCCCCATTAGAAAGACTGCAAAATTTTGTAAAAGATGCCGGTGAAAAACTGGAAAAATATGATTTTAAACGAGGTTGTATTTTAGGTAACTTAGGACAAGAAGTTTCGTATTTGCCACCAGAGATCATCGCTCGAATTGAAAGTATCTTTAAGGTATGGGAGAAACTGGTTTCAGATTCTTTATATCGGCCAAATTCACAATATAGCGTAACTGATTGTGATGAAGCTGCTTATCAGTTTTGGATTGGGTGGGAAGGTGCAGTTCTAAGAGCACGTTTGGTCAAATCAACAAGTCCCTTAGATGCATTTTATCGCTTGTTTACTTTAGCTGTAAAACAACAAAATCACGTAAAAATTTAATTAAAAAATAAATGCAGACGTCTGTATTTATTTTTTAATTAATTCTAGACAAGCAGTCTAATTAAATAGAGAGGAAATTCTATGTACCAAGGTATAGTAATTAATAAAGATGATGCAGGTTACACATCAAAAATTACAGAGATTGCATCAAAGACTTTAGAAGAAGGAGAGGTTAGAGTTGAAGTTAAATATTCAACACTAAATTATAAAGATGCTTTAGCCATTACTGGGCGCTCTCCAGTAGTGCGTAGTTTTCCACTAACACCAGGGATAGATTTTTCAGGTGTTGTAATTGAATCAAAACATCCGGAATGGAAAAAAGGCGATGAAGCTCTATTAAATGGCTGGGGTGTTGGTGAAAAATATTCAGGCGGATTAGCTGAACAAGTGACTGTTTCAGGCGATTGGCTTATACAGAAACCTTCTGCTTTTTCTTTTAAAGATACCATGATTATTGGTACAGCAGGTTATACCGCAATGTTGTGTGTTATGGCTTTGCAAAAGCATGGCCTTAAACCAAGTGATGGGAAAATTTTAGTAACAGGTGCAAATGGTGGTGTCGGTAGTATTGCGATTATTATTTTGAACCATCTTGGTTATGAGATTACAGCTTCAACTGGTCGACCTCAAGAGTCAGAGTATTTAACCTATTTAGGTGCAAGTGAAATTATTGATCGCGCTGAATTATCTTCACAAGGAAAGCCATTAAACAAAGAAATTTGGGCTGGTGTGATTGATACTGTTGGAAGCCAAACTTTAGTCAATGCATGTGCTAGTACAAAATATCGTGGTGCGGTCGCTGCGTGTGGCTTGGCAGGTGGAATGGACTTTCCAGCGACAGTTGCTCCATTTATCCTGAGAGGGATTACCTTATATGGAATTGATAGTGTGATGGCACCAATTGAATTAAGAAAAGAAGCATGGGAACGTTTAGCTATAGAATTAGATCAAACGAAATTGGAAACAGTAACGACTGAAATTCAGTTAACAGATGCTTTAAATATTTCAAATGATATTTTAGATGGAAAAATTCGAGGGAGAGTTGTTGTAAAACTATAATTCGAATTTATTTGTAGTTATAGATATATTGGTCAAAGGACTTCTGCATATCTGTGGCAACAAACAGTATTGTGTAGGCCACAGTCTTAGATATCCTACATAACTTATGTTCACCTAAAATCTAGTTCACAAGGTAATTTTAAAAATAGATGAATAATAATAATAAGTTATGATTTTGATTTTTAATTTTAGATATTGATGGTTCATGAAGTAGAGATTTTTGTTCAAATAAAATTCTAAAACAAGTAATTTCAATATTTTTGGGGTTAGATCAATTTTTCTAAATTTTTATCAAATTTACGTAAAGTTATATTTATAAAAAGCTATTTGTTATAGCTCTCTTACGTTCAATCATCAGACAATAATAAATGATGGCATCAAAATAAGTTTAATTTAATTCAATATGCTCAACTAATTTGAGCATATTGAATTAATTTTAATAACTTAATTAAAAAAGCCTACAGCTATCATTTATAATGACAACAATCACTACTACTTTACAGAAGTATATTTTCTGTTGTAATAAATTAGTGGATTGTAGCTAACGTATTCATTTATATCACTATTAATTACTTCGCAAATATAAATATTATGAGAACCTATAGGACTAATTGATCTAATTTGTGCAAAAATATCAACAATTGAATCTTTTAAAAATAATCTTTCATTATTAGACTCATCCAGAGTAAACAGATCTTTATAAGCATCTACATCACGCTTGTTCGAGAATATTTCCGCGATATATTGCTGCTTACTATTAAGAAAATGTATATTAATCAAACTTTTTACATCAAGATGATTGTTCACCTTAAGGTTCTGGTTTAGGCAGAATAAAAAACAATTAGGTTCAGTCGAGACACTCATAAAAGAAGTAATAGTTGTACCTAATATATGGTTGTCTCGAGGTTTAATGCTAAATAAAGAAACCCCATGAGAGGAAAAACTCATGATGTCCTTAAATTTTTGAAAATTACTCATATACTGTTTGTTGAACGTAATAGGGTCAAAAGAGATTTGATAGCTTTTCCTTGTGGAAATGCAATATATTCATAATCAATTATCTGTGGTCGCCAGCTCATTTTATATTGCCGTTGTGAACGAGCAGGATAGACAACACCACCTTTACTTTCCATAAATTTCATTATCTTATGAAAAGTAGGGGAGGAATTAAAGTTCAAATTTGGCTGTAGTTCTACCAAAGGTGTAAAACCAAAATTCAGATAATCTAAATCCTCTAATTCATTGAGTGCTTTCTGATTGATTAACTGCATTACTCCATCTTGAGTATCTGGGGCTTTACGAGTTATGTTGTGAAACCACCCCTTAAACTTACCAAAGTTTTTACTATATATAATATATGCGATGACCTCATTTTCCTTATTAGCTGTATAGAGCTTATGAAGTCCGGAATCTAAATTTAAGGTTTCAAAATCAGTAACCAAATTCGTTAAGTGTTTAGCCTTTTTGCCTTTTAACCAAGATTTATTGATTTCTTTAAGTCTAGGTTTAAGGATTTCAAAATTAGCCTGCTCATCAATTCTTTCTACTGAAACACCACTTTTTTTTGCTTTATTAATTTTATTACGCAGCTGCTGGAACTTTTTTCCTTCAAGTGAGTAGTTTTTAATATCAATTGTATAAGATGCTCCTAATTGATTAATCAATAATGAGTTGTTTTCGAAAACTGGAATATCCTCTTTAGGAAAATGTAGAAAAAGATATTGGTATTTCTTGTCTTTACAGTACTTCAAAAAGTCTTTGAGTGTTTGTTCTTTATCATTTTGACTTGCTAGGATTCCACCCACGCTAATCAAAGTATTTTTATACTGAAAAAAAGCTATAGCGGATTTATCAGATATAAACCAAGTGAGATTCTTTTCAAAAAGTAGAGGAGATACAGAACTTCCGCAAAGGTCTAGAAGTTCTGTACCAATTAATTCATTAGTATGTAAGGATCTAATAGAAAACATAGTTAACTCTTATTCTACGTTGTAGTTTACAGACTTAAAGCCTTGCTTTTTAGCAATATTTAAAATGTTGCTTGCTTTTTTGAAATCTATACTTTTCCCAATACTTTGATGTTCTTCTGTATTATCCAAAGCCAATGCAATAGTTTCTGATAAACAAGCTAAATTAATCCCAGCTGGGGCTTTTACCATATTGCAGTCACTATAAAATACTTCATTAGGCTGTCTCACTAGACCACCTTCATAGATTTTGAAATCATCATCATTTACAAAGTCAAAAGGTCTGGCAGCGTCAAATACTAAAGCCGATTTTTTTAGATATTTAGTATTGAGGAAGCCTTTTCCTTCACTTGTCGCTGAAATGACTGCATCTGCTTTCGAGAAAGCAATTTGATAATCGACCTCCAGAGAGAGTCCTAACTCAAGAAAATCATCAACTAATTTATCAAAATTGATCTTCTTATAATCAGTAGTACTTAGGTAAGAACTCAATTTGTCAAAAAAGGAATTTTTTGAAATTTGATAATCTGTAGTTAGACAGCTTTGTATTAAATAAGGAATAATTTCTTGCTGAATTTTTAATTCACTTCCTGGCCGGCCTACTAATATTAAATTGCCATATTTGTGAGCCACTCCTGAAACAGCTATTTTCCCTACGGATCCTCTTGCTCCTACAATGACCGCGCATGCATCTTCTACATTTTTATCTTCAATTAGTGAAAATAAGCTCTCTACTGTGGAAAGAGCAGTTAGTGAATTCCCATTAGTAACTGTAAGGTTATTGGCATGAGGTAAAATGCTAGTCCCACCATTAGCGATTACAGATGTATATGCGCCTAGTCCTACCAGCTCAGCACCATTTTCTTCAGCGACTTGTAGGTATTCAAGCATTAAGTCTAGTTTCTCTTTTTCATTCAGCCGCATCATATCTTTTGGGCTAAGTGGGGAAAAGATAAACATTCCATTTGCATATGTCTTATCGTTGTATACACTAAAAAAAGCGCCTACATCTGGGCTATAATCGATTCGAGCAATATCCAGAATTTCATCTGCAAGCTGCCGCAGTTGATTATCATTAAAATTTTGTTTAATCGAATAAGGGAATGTATTTACTAGATCTTCAGCGGAAGTAGCATGAATGAAGAAAGCAAATGTTTTACCTGCATTTAAATTTTTATCTACAGTTTTATAGTTAATTTCGGCTATTTTAGTGTCATCTACATAAGAAACTGGGAATGAAATACTCAAATCTGGTAAAGAATCTTTATCTATATCTATCAAATTTCCAAACAGTACATCATAACGTCCATTCTTAATTATTTTGCAAATTTCTTCCAAGGCATTAATAAAACGATCAATATCATGAGAATTAATGTTTAAAGGAGGTTCAAATCGAATTGAGCATGGTTGGGATAATAGAGGCATTACAAATATATTATGGTTCTTCAAAAGAAAACCACAAATGATATAAGCTAGGCTGCCATTATTTTGACAGAAATTAATCAATATATTTTGTTGAGCCTCTTTATTATAAAACTCAAAAGCACGCATTAATCCCTGACCAGTAAAATTAATGATATCTGAATGTTGATCTGTAAGGTTTCTTATGCGCTCATCTAGATATTTACTTAAATTGTTCACATTTTCATATATTTTGTTCTCAGTATTATTCAAATGATTAATAACATTTAGAGCAACTGTTGCAGAAAGGGAGTTGTTAGCAAATGTAGAGCTATGTTTCTTATCAAAATTAAAATCATAGAATTGTTCTTTATAAATTACAGCACCAATAGGTACAATTCCTCCTCCTAATGCCTTTGAAAATAAAATACAATCTGGGAATATTTTATATTTCTTTGCTGCACAAATATCACCTAACCGTCCCAAGCCAGTTTGAATTTCATCAAAAATGGACATAGTCCCATGTTTCTCGCAGAGTTCAACAGCCAGTTTTAAAAACTCACATGTAGCTGGAAGCATTCCTCCTTCACCTAATACTGGTTCAACAATAAAAGCAGCAAATTCATTCGTGCTTAATTTGTTGATCAAGGCATCTGTATCATTTAAATTCACATATTCATAACTATCACTGTCATGAATATAAGGCATTTTGAAGCGATTTGATCCACTCGCAGATAAGGCTGCAAATGTTTTACCATGGAAGCCCTTAAAAATACCAAGGACCTTACGTCTACCAGTTTTAATACGAGCCAGTTTCAGTGCAGCCTCAACTGTTTCAGCTCCGCTGTTCGTGGTTATACATCTGGAATATAGATTGGAATTAACTGACTCAATTAAAGTTGTTGCAAACTCCTCAACTTTAGGATGAATATTAGGTTGTATGAAATTAGCCTGGTTAGAAGAAAAGTAATTTTGAATGGCTTCTTTTAAAAATTCTGGATTATGACCAAAAGGTACAGCCCCGTATTGCGCTAAATAATCATAAGCAATCTGACCATTAGACAAGTAAAAAATATTGTCTTTAGCTGATTGAGGGTTAAGGCTAATTTTAAATTTATTTAGAAGATTTTGGCGATATTCATTAATTTTATACATTTTTTATCTCTTTTAAAGGAATTGCTTATAAAATTGAAATTTACCTGTTGGATGATATTTAAGCATTTCAATATGATTAACTAATTTTAAAATTGATGGGTTTTTCATTACATTTATTCCACCAATATTTTGAAGAACAAAGGATTTAATATTATCTAAATTTTGTTCTACCAAATATCTCAAATTTAGAACTTCACTTAAGCTCTGCTCGGTAAGAATACTTTCAGAGCAGATATTGTTTATTTGAGATAAGAGGGTAGTATTCAAATTACTGAATTCAACTAATCTTATTTTTATATTTGGAATATTCGATAAATTTTCTGGAATATTATTCATTAATTCTTCAGCTATGCCAATATATGCACTTACTGCAAAATAATTAAATAAAGATAACCCATAAATTAAACATAGTGATAATTCATCATCTTGTAGAGTGGAAAGCTCTTCTTCTTGTAAACTTACATTTTCAAATATTACTGCTTGGTTATCACAATATTTGAAAACTTCTAAGTTCCAAAAAGATTGTACTGAAATTCCCTCTCTTTTAGAGGGTAAGTTAATTAATTTAAGTTTATTGTCTAATGCTGTTGATAAGACATAAAAGTCAGAGATACTTGATAAAGTACAAGGTTTCTTTTGACCATTTAAGATGAAAGAGTCATTGGTGATAGTGATTTCAGAAGAAGGATTAAAGACATCTACGCCAGCATTTCCTTCTGCAAAAGCAGAGGCGACCAATGCTTCATTTTGAATCACTTCTTTCAATATCTGAGATGCGTTTCTGAAAATCTCTGGATATTTAGCTAAAACTAAAACAATATGGTGATGCATAGTTAAAGCTATTCCCAAACTTGGCTCTAATGCCGCATTTTTACGAATAAGATCAGAAAGGGACTTTAGAGACTCGTTTGACTCATTTGCCTTAGTATTTAAAGAAACAGATAAAAGTTTATTTTTTTGCAGATATTCTTTTAAACTTACTTTATCTTTAACTACTATGTGGTCAGAATTATTTTCTTGCATTATATTCATTTATATCACCATGCTTTTTCTAAGATTTCAATAACTTCATGCCTTGTAGGCTTTACTGGGTTATAAATTATGGAGCCATCAACCAAGGCTTTTTTTGCAATAAAATTAAAATCATCTAATTGCACTTTATTGGTTGATCTAAGCTTAGAAGGAAGTTTAGACATTTCTTCTAACTCTTGTTTTAATTGACTGATTTTCTTGATTAAGAGTTCTACACGGTTTTGTTTGCTGCTGGATTTATACTCATTTTCTGTTAGAAAAAGTAAAGAGAGTTCACTTAACTCATCTAAAATATAATTTTTATTGAACTCTAAGACATGTGGTAAAAAAATACTGCAACACAAACCATGAGGGACTTTAAAATTAACACCTAATGCATGTGCTAAAGAATGTGTTAAACCAACCATTGAATTAGAAAATGCCATTCCTGCCATAGTAGATGCTTCTGCTAGAGCCAATCTTGATTCAAGATTTTGAGAGTCCTTCATTACTATAGGTAGGTTAAGTAATATTTTTTTAATGGCTGAGAAGGCAAGTTCAGATGAAATCGGATTTCTGCCGTTGCAAGTATATGCCTCAATGCAATGTGTTAAAGCATCCATTGCTGTCATAGCTGTAATATACAACGGTAAATTTAGCGTCATTAGCGGATCAAGTAGGGCATAATCAGCCATTAAATATGGTGAGTTGAAAATCAGCTTCTTATGTTTATCTGCAACAACTGCAACAGCAGTAACTTCTGAACCAGTACCAGCAGTTGTGGGAATGATGATAGAAGGTTTTAATCTATGTGGAAGATTATTTACTCCTAGATATTTCTCGAGATCACCCGGTAAAGTGACTGCAATATTTAATGCCTTAGAAGTGTCAATTACAGATCCACCTCCAATGGCAATGATCAAATTACATCTATGCTTTTCATACAGTTCACGTGCACTGTAGACTGCATTAACACTACCATCTGGTGGAATATCATCGAATATCACAAATGGAATAGTATTTTCATTCAAGACACTTATTACAGGCTCATGCGCATTCGCTGCTGAAATTCCTTTATCTGTCATGATGAAAACACTAGATCCATCAAGCTTATGAATGATTTCTGGTAAGCATTTAAGTGTTGCTATTCCCGATAGTATTCGTACAGGGCTAAAAAACTCATAGTTATTAAACATTGTTTATATCTCAGATAATTAAATTTTTTATAAAATTAATTTTTCCACTTATTGGAATATGCTCATGCTTAGCAACAATATTTTTAGCAATAAATGAAGGTAAGAGATTGGCTTCAACAATTTCTAGACAATTGATAAAACGTATAGCCAACGAAGCATCACCGCTTGTTAAGAATCTATTATTTGCTACAGCTACTGTATTGCTCTCTTGGAGAGTTAATATTTTAAACGCCAGAAGGGGGTGCTTAACTACGATTGCCAAGTCATAATCAGTAATAGATTTCTCATCTTCATTAATAAGATGAAAAGATTTATTCCAAACCTGTAAAACAATATATCCATTTTTTAAATAATTAATTTTAAATAAAATTCTAGCCCCATCTCTGAAATCTTGAATTTGCTCTTTAAGCGCATAGTTTTCTTTACTGGCTTTATCTAAAATATTACCAATAATTCTCAAACTACTATTTAAATATAAATGGACAATATGAGTAGAAGCTTTATTAACTAATTTATTTTTAATCATTAAGTTAAATCCCTATATACTCGAGTCGTGATTTTTGCATTTGATGAACCATTGAGTTTGAAATTTCAAGACGCATCTCAGGGGTTGTATCTTTAAGTAATATTCCATCAACTAAATAATAATCTTCGATTAAGTGTTGATTTTCTTCTATCCCTTGCTGATAAAGAGATTCTCTTTGTAAAATAATTTTTTGAATATTAGAGGTATTCCAGATATTTAGCCCTTCATGGATGCATTCTTGAAGACCATTTTTAATTTCTGGATTAGTATTTACTTTTGATTTAAGAATTTCGGCACATATGGTTAAATGCCTAACCTCATCAATATTGGCATATCTCTGAATTTCTGATGCTTTTTTATAAAACGGAAGCCATTTAACCTCACTTAATTCTGCTGTTGGTGCAAGGATACCCTCCAAAATAATTGTAATAATACTAATACCAGCATAAAAATCGTTTTTATCAACTATCCATTTTTTAATAAAATCCTGGAAAGGAATCACAACTTGTTGATGAGAATAGTTTAGTACTTCAGCCATCTCTTCTAAAGGATTTATAAGGGCTAATAAACCATTATCTTTAAGATAAGTTCTAAAAAGATAACTATGGTGAGTTTCATCAATTAATAGGGTGTTTAAAAAATCATATTCTTTTAATGAGGGTGCTATTTTCACAATATCTAGAATTGCTTTAGAAGCATAAAATTCTGTTAATGATTTAAAGCTAAGTTCTTGTTTTAGAGAATTTTCTAAATATTTGTTATTTAATTGGATATCTTCCTTAAAAGTACCTATCTTATTTTCAGTACTTTTAGTAGTAAACCAATCATTCAAAATATTACTTTCAACTTTTGCTTTCATATTAGTAGCTTCTGTTAAAAAACCAGGTAAATTCATAGTAACTCAATCCACTAGATTAATTGTTGGGGTTTTAAATGTATCTTTTTCTTCCTTCGGGAAATTACCAAGTAAACCTCTATCAAGAAATAAATGCGTATACAGAGCAATAAAACTATAATCATTCTTGACGAAATAAAGCCAAATGAGGCTGATAATTGTTATGGTGGCAAAGTTGTGACATATATTATAAAGTTTATAGAATATTTTTGCGGTATCATTGTCACCCTTTAATAAATTCCATATTCTACCTGGTATATATCCGATTAAATCAATCAATAAAAAAAAGACTAGATAATAAATAATATTTATTTGGTTAAATAAAATTATTGTTAAAATGATTGAAATAAAAAAAAGATAAAAACTCTCTTTTTTAAGGAAATGAATTTTGTTTAGCATAACTCACCTATATTTGTTTTAATTCCCTTCACTATTTGTTGGGGATCTTTAAGCCAGCTACTATGTTTATTTCCTTTAATATTTTCTCCTAAATCAATACTTTCAAGTTTATAATTATTAAACATTTCGGCTAGTTTTTTTGTTGACTGCAGGGGGGCAAAATCATCACCTTTAATATTAATAAAATAAGCCTTGGCTTCGGATAAACTATCATTATTTAAATAGTAGCTATAATTACCTGTAAGGGCAGTGTGGCACCAATCTTTAATTAAAGTCTTAGCTTCTTTAACTCCAAATCCAATCTTATAGCCTGGTAGGTAACCATATAAATTTGTTAAAATTTTAAATAAGCCGACAGCTTTCAGAATAGTGAGTTTCCCCAGGCCATCCCAATTTTTATAATGAATATTACCGGTTGCAATTCCTATGACAGGTATTGTTTTATCGATTGCATATAAAGTTGCTAAATGCCCTCCAAGACTGTGTCCAAGTAAAATAATATTTTTTGTATCAGCAGAACTGATTAAATGAGGCACAAAATCCTTTACTAAATCCGCATATCCGTAGTCTTTGCCTTTTTCAATGTGAGGTTGATTTTCTCCACAACAAGGATAGTCTGCAGTAACTACGTTAAATCCATAGCTATTTAGTTCAGCTATAAAATTTTGATATTTTTTAATTGGTACACCAATTGCAGGCAATAATATAAAAGTTATATTTTCAGATGTAGATTTACCTGCTTCGAATTTTTTTACTGTAACAGAGAACTTATTATTAAAAAGAAAATTTTCATTCATGGCTTTATTCCCCAAATGGATTCATGGAAATCATCACTGGTAGACCTAATTGTGATAAGAATTTTGTTCGTGAGCTTTTAACAGTTTTTCGTTCTTCTGCTAATAATTTTTTGAATTCTGAGTTAAATCTCAGACGTGGATATTTCTCTAGAACTTCCGTTCTATAATCCTTTGATAAGGTAAATAATTTATCCCCGACTACATCACAGGATGCACCTTGTTGAAGAAGAATTACTTCAGATTCATTGTCTTCAGCAATATGACCATTCATATGCATGCATATAGCATCTTTGACAGTTTTGATTTTGTTTTCGTCATAATTTAAGTGCTTTGCTTTTTTTTCAAATTGCATTGAGCTTTCATATGTAAAACATCTACAACCTTTTGATTCTTTATGATTATCTGTAAGACCGATGTCATGATACAAAGAAGCTACCAATAAAACTTCAGGATCATATTTTCTTTGATCCTGAAGGCCTATCGCAGCACCCCAAAAATAAGTTCTCCATGAATGATTGATAAGAGTACCTGGAGCTTTTTCATTCAGCTCATTTATCGCTTCTACAATAATCTTAGTATCAGGAACTTTTATATCTTTTAAATTTATATTGCTTTTTGAACTCCCAATATGAAGTTGAGACTTCATAACACCCAGCATACTAGGCAAAAGAATTTCATTTAGAAGTTTAAGTTTTTCTTTAGTGGTGAGATGACCATCTGTTGATTGCATCCATTCAAAGCTACCAATTTTTTTTATAGACATTCTTTTTTCCAATTTAGAGCATTTACTCTAAATTAATTCATACAGATCTGTCTGTCAATATTGTCTATTAGATATACTTAAATTTGATAACTGTTCTCATCATTCTTTATCTTAAATAACTAATATTGCTAAAAATTTTAAAATTAATTTCTTATATATAAGTAAAATGACATGAGTACCGTATAAGGTAATTTATTTAGTTTGGCTACATTATAGTTGTTGATTCTAAATATTTTTTACACATTTAAAGAACGTATATTTTTTATTATTTAGATAATAATTAGTATTTTGGCTTTTAGCAGGGAATGCATTAAGGCTACTATTAATAACGGATCTAATCATTTCTTGTACAACCAAAGTAGCTTTGTTTTTAGAGATGTTTTTCTACATGAAAGAGCCATTGGATAGGTCGGTATCGAAATTGGACATTTTGTATAAATTAGTGAGGCTACAATTTTAGAATTTTTTCTTAGCAACACTTTTACGTGAAATACCTGTGTCTTGGAAGTTTTCGTTAGGCTCTGTTGTTCCATAATCAATTTCATCTATTACCATAGATTCTGTTATCAATATAATCAAATAACTTCACCACCTTGACTAAGAGCAGGTCGAGGTTTAATCTATATCAATAATAATGAACTTAATGATAGCTGTTATTTATTTAACATAATATACATTATGCGAAATTATATGTATTTTATTATCCTAGAGTTTTCTGTGATCTATACGTTCTAATTTCCTCACGTAATTCCTTCTTTTTTGGTTTACTCTATAAATTGAAACGCTTCAAAAATTGCGCTGACCAACTATAAGTAAATGACTAAATACAAGGATGAAAAAAATGAGTGATGCTGAACGAAAACAAGTTAAAGCTGAAATGGAAATTGATCCTAAGCTAAGTTGGCAAGAAAAATTAGCCGTTGAGGAACAAGAAAAATTATCACCACGGCTGGTCTATGAAATTATCCGTCGTGATGGTGTTGAAGAATTGAGTCGTCCGTTAAATGCACTCATTTTCGCTGGTATCACAGCTGGATTAGTCATGAGTTTTTCCTTCGTGTTTAAAGCTGTAATTGGTTCTTATTTACCAGTAGATGCAGTTTGGAAAGATTTAGTCACGAATATTGGATATACCATCGGATTTATTATTGCAATTTTAGGACACATGCAGCTTTTCACAGAGAATACCATCACAACCGTCATTCCGTTATTTAAACCCTTTAGCTTCGCAAAACTTAAAGCCGTGGGTCGGCTTTGGAGTATTGTTATTACTGCCAATGTGGTCGGAACTTTTTTATCGAGTCTATTTTTTCTCACAACAGCACTATTTACGCCTGAAGTGGATCATGCACTAAATGAGATTGCGCATCATGTTGCTTCATTTTCTGCTTGGGAAAACTTTCTTAAAGGTACAATGTCTGGTTTACTCATTGCTGCACTCGTTTGGATGTTACCTTCTGTTAACAATAAGATTTTATTGATTTTTTTATTAACCTATCTGATTGGTTTAGGTGATTTTACCCATGTGGTTGTTGGCTCTGTTGAAGTTGCGTATTTGGTTTGGCAAGGTCAGGTTTCTCTGAGTGAGTTTTGTTTTCAGTTCTTACTTCCAACCACGCTTGGTAATATTTTAGGTGGTACAGGTGTTTTCACCCTGTTAATTTATGGTCAAGTAAATGAAGAATTAGAGGAATAATAATTACTTACAATCTTAAATATCAATAAGTCAGCTTAAAATCATTAAATACTGTAATTTTAAAGTATGTATAACAATTTTAGCTGCTTATATCTAAAATAATCGATATTCCTTATAATAAGCTCATGTAACGCTAATATTTAGGAACATATATGTTGCAATGGTTTGAAAAACTCGTAGACCCCTATCCTACTCGTGGTTTAAACGAACCATTGCCTAGCAGTTTTTTTGCATTTATCTGGAAATCGACACAAGGCGTACGTCCTTTTCTATTTATTTTAATTTTGTGTACTGCCGGTGCCGCAACTTTTGAAGCAATTTTATTTTCAAAAATTGGTCATCTGGTCGATTGGCTCAGTACCAGTACGCCGAGTAATTTTTTAGACCGGCACACTGAGAACCTGACTATTTTGGCCAGTGTTTTATTCGCCAATATCTTTTTTGTGTGTTTACAGTCGATTGTTAAACACCAAATTCTATACAGCAGCTTTCCTATGCGTTTGCGCTGGCAGTTTCATAATCTCTTACTTCAGCAAAGTATCGATTTTTTCCATAACGACTTTGCTGGTCGTTTGTCTGCCAAAGTGATGCAAACTGCATTGGCTATTCGTGAATTCTGGATGATTTTGGGTGATATGCTGGTTTATGTCACCATTTACTTTATTACTATCAGTGTGGTACTTGGGTCTATTTCACCAATTTTACTGATTCCTTTAGCGTTATGGTTAGGGCTTTTTATTTTAAGTGCATGGTACTTTATTCCGCGTTTATCTAAAGTATCTCAACAACAGGCGGATGCACGCGCAGTGATGACTGGCCGTGTAACGGATGCCTATACCAATATTCAAACGGTTAAACTATTTGCACATGCGGGCCGTGAAAGCAAATACGCAAAACAGTCCATGGTCGAGTTTATGGAGACTGTATTTCGTCAGATGCGTTTGGGTACACAGTTTGAAATCAGTACCACGTTTTTAAGTGCAGTCTTGTTTATTGGTGTGATTGGAACAGCTGTCTGGCTATGGCTCAATGGTCAAGCTGCACTGGGTGTGATTGCTGCCACTACAGCCATGATTTTAAAACTCAACAGCATGTCTGAGTTTATGATGTGGCAAATGTCTATGCTATTTGAAAATGTAGGCACCATTCAAGATGGTATGCGTACTTTGGGTCGACCGGTAAGTATTCAAGACAAAGAAGATGCCAAACCATTACAGGTAAAATCGGGTGAAATCCGTTTTGAAAATGTCAGTTTTGCCTATTCAGATAAAAACGTGATCAGCCAATTTGATTTAACCATTCGTCCGGGTGAAAAAATTGGTGTGGTGGGTCGTTCTGGTGCAGGTAAATCGACTTTGATTCAATTATTACTGCATTTTTATGAGTTGAATCAAGGCCGAATCTTAATTGATGGCCAAGATATCAACGACGTTACTCAAGACAGCCTACGCGCCAACATAGCCCTAGTCACGCAAGATACTTCGTTACTGCATCGTACTGTTGCTGAAAATATTAAATACGGCAAGCCAGATGCTTCAGATGAAGAAATGTTCCATGCTGTTTCTAAAGCGCAAGCGGATGAATTTATTCCACAATTAAGTGACTTACGCGGCCGTCAGGGCTATGAGGCTTATGTCGGTGAACGTGGTGTTAAACTCTCTGGTGGACAGCGTCAGCGAATTGCAATTGCCCGTGTATTCTTAAAGGATGCACCGATTTTAATTCTAGATGAAGCCACGAGTGCTCTAGACTCGGAAGTTGAGGCAGCCATTCAATCGAGTTTAGATGCGCTCATGGAAGATAAAACAGTGATTGCAATTGCACATCGATTATCTACAATTGCCCAAATGGATCGTTTGATTGTTTTAGATCAAGGACATATTGTAGAGCAAGGAACCCACGACGAACTGATCGCCCAAAATGGTTTATACGCACATTTGTGGAAACGACAAACAGGTGGCTTCTTGGTCGATGAATTAGAAACAGAGGGAAAAGAATAATGTTGTATCTGGAAGATCTTAAAGTGGGTGATCGTTTTATTAGTCGTGATTATGAAATGACCCTTGAAGAAATCACACAATTTGCCCAGCTTTACGATCCTCAGCCCTTTCATCTCGATGAAAAAGCTGCACAGAAGCATCCCGTCTTTCAGGGGTTGGCAGCCAGTGGTTGGCACACCTCTGCGGTGGTGATGCGTTTATGGACTGAGTGCTTTCAGGTTGCAGGTGGTCTCATTGGCTCTGAAACCAGTTTGCGCTGGCCACGTCCTACGCGTGTGGGTGATCTGGTGCATGTCGAAGTTGAAATCGCCAGTATTACCCCTTCAAAATCCAAACCAGATCGTGGTATCGTGAGCTACATCACACAAGCACTTAATCAACATGGCGATGTATTACTCATTTCAACCACCAAAATTCTTGTCTTTAAACGAGATAATTCAGTCATTAGTTAAAATTTTGTCTGACAATTTTTATTTTTTAAAATAATTTTCATGTAAATATAACAAACGGATGACTGTAGTCTATACGCATAACGGATTAGGAATGAAAATAAATTCAGCGCGTCAGGATCAAGGAATACCTGGTGTTTATGGCCTATTACTTTTAGATGTTGTGTCTCGATGGGGATACAACGATCAGACATTGTTTGCTCCTTTTCATCTGACCAGTGAGCAGCTTGCAGATCCGGAGTATCGTATTCCCATTCATATCGCCAATGAACTGGTGAAACATGCATTACGTCTTACCGGTGAAAGTACACTGGGATACCACCTTGGCCATCAGATGCGTATCTCTATTCATGGGTTTATCGGTTATGCCATCATGACTGCAAATGACATTACCGATGCGCTGGCTTTGGCAACGCGATTTATTCAGCTTCGTATGCCATTTTTACAGCTTTACTTTTCTACCTTTGGTCCAAAAGCCACTCTTCAGTTGCAATGTGATTTTGATTTAGAGCCTTTACGCACAGAAATTATTTTAAGTTTGACCATAGGTATCATGACCATGGCCAGAGCGCTCACTGGGCGTGATGATTTAACCGGTGAAGTTGATCTGGATTTTGAACAGCCCTTTGGATTTGAAAAATATTTAAATAAAATGGCCATCAACATGCGATTTGATCAACCACATCTGATTTCAAGCTTTGACAAACAGTATCTTGGTTTAAAAATGGTCAATGCAGATCCGATTGCGAGTCAAATTGCGATTAATCAATGCGAAAGTGAATTGTCTGCTCTGGGTGAACGTCGTCGTTTAGCCATGCGTGTACGTGATATTTTGACCAACTCCGAACAACATTATTTGAGTATTGAGAGTGTGGCCGAACTGTTGCACATGTCTGATCGTACCCTTAAAAGACAACTTGCAGCCGAAGGTACGTCATTTTCGACACTGGTTGATGAAGTTCGTTATCGACACGCGACCTCGCTACTGTCTCGAACCGATTACAGTCTTGAGCAAATCGCAGATGAACTTGGATATTCAGATGTTGCCAATTTTAGCCGTGCGTTTAAGCGCTGGAGTGGACGAAGTCCAAGTAACTGGCGCAAAGACCCCTATCTATAAGCTTTTCATTTGCTTAAAAAACCTGTATAACCGCTATCAAAAATATTGAACTTTAGGATTGTGAGGAGCTGTTATGAACCATCCTTCTGAATTAAAGTATGCACGTACTCATGAATGGGCCAGAATCGAAGGCGATTTGGTTGTGACAGGAATTAGCGATCACGCTCAAGATGCACTAGGTGATCTTGTATATGTTGAAGTTCCTGAAGTGGGTAGCCGTGTTACTGCTGGTGAACAGGCAGGTGTAGTTGAGTCGGTTAAAACGGCTTCTGACATTCATGCGCCGGTGTCTGGTGTTGTGGTTGAAGTCAACACCGCACTTGAAGATGATCCTGATTTTATTAATGATGAGCCCTATGCTAAAGGCTGGATTTATAAAATCAAACCAGACAACCTGTCAGATGTAGATAATCTTTTATCGAATACAGATTACGAAGCAGGTTTATAACATAAAAAAACAGGCACTTCTTCTAAAGTAGTGCCTGCCTTGCATTTTATTGCTTATGCCGATTCGAGTAACTGCTGTGCATTCAATTGCTGCGCTGCGCGCAAAAGTAGGCGTTCGGTTTTGTCCCACCCCAAGCAACCATCCGTTACTGATTGCCCATACGTCATGTCACAAGAGATTTTCTGCTGACCATCCACTAAATGACTCTCAAGCATCACGCCACGTACATTGCTTTCTAAACGCTCTAAAATAATTTGTTCCAATACCTGTGGCTGATTCAATGGATTTTTTGAACTATTGCCATGGCTACAGTCAATCACCAACGCAGGCAATGTGCCATTGTGCTTTAATTTCATTTGATCAATTGCGTCAAGATCAAAGTTTGGTCCTTTGTTTGCACCACGTAAAATCAGGTGGGGTAAACGATTTCCATTGCTCATCAACACCGCAGGTAAACCTGATTGGCTCATCCCAAAAAATTGATGTTCATTTTTTGCCGATTGAATCGCATCTAATGCAATTTGAATTGAACCATCGGTGCCATTTTTAAAACCAATTGCAAATGGCATATGGCTCGAAATTTCTCGATGAATCTGTGATTCGCTGGTACGTGCGCCAATTGCTCCCCAAGCCAACAAATCGTCAAAATATGCTGTAGCCATTGGATTTAAAATTTCACTTGCAATTGGTAGACCTTTTTCAATGATATCAAGATATAAAGCACGTGACTGCTCAATACCACGCTGCATATTAGCCGATCCATCGAGATCCGGATCGTACATAAAACCCTTCCAACCTACTGTGGTCCGCGGTTTTTCGATGTACGCACGCATCACCAGAAAAATCTGGTCTTTCACTTGTTGTTGTAATTCAATTAATCGTGATGCGTAGTCCAATGCAGAAACTGGATCATGAATCGAACAGGGCCCGGTAATCACCAATAGTCTTGGATCTTGACCCGATAAAATATTTTCAATGGTTTGACGGTGCTCGGCAATTTGCTTCACAAGTGGCGATGAGAGCGGATATTGTGCTTTTATTTGTTGTGGTAAACGAAGTTCGATTTCTTTTGAAGTGGTTTTTTCAATCAGATTATTTAGCGCGTTCATTGTAACTTCCTTTGGACTGAGTCGTTCAGTCCGATCTTTTATTTGAGCGATGTGGGACTATTGGATTGAGATTGCTGGCTAAAGTAAAACCAATAAACGTTGCTAAAATAAGTCGAGTTGAAATTAAACATGATGAATTCTCCAAAAAAGTTAAATAAAACAGCCATAAAAAAACCTGATCGGGGTTGCCGATCAGGTATTAACTTGAAGGGCAACCTTTTTGTTGCCCGAATGCAAACAGGCAACTATCTATATTGCCAAAAATAAAAATAAGCAGTGTGATGTACAGGTTGTTTTAACATGTCTGTTTCAATCAGGTAAAACGTATCTTGCCTCTAACATACGCGGACTCAAAACATTTGACAAGTGTTTTAGTAAAAAATAATTAATTGACGAGCATGTTCTTAATTGATTAATATCTAGCCACACCCTTCTTTATCTCGAGTCTCTGCCGATGAATTAAGTTCTTTTTTGTTTAACGTCATTTTTATTTGATGTACAAAATAGAACGCTATATCTATTCATGGTTCACTTGGCTCTACTTTTGTACATCCTGTTTTTTTGGAGGTCTTATGACCCAACAGGCATGTATTATTCATCAACTTCATTTTGAACTTGGTTCTACAGTTCTCTTTGATCAACTTGATTTCCAATTGAATAGACACAAGCTAACAGGCTTAATTGGACGTAATGGGCAGGGAAAAAGTCAACTTTTACAATGTCTTTTAACTCAAAAAAATATTACCGGACAAGTCGCTTGGAACTGTGCTTATGCTTTTTTACCTCAACAACATCAACTCACTAATCAAACGATCGCGCAAGTATTACAGATTGAAGATACCCTCAAAGCCTTAAAACGTATCGAGTGCGGGCAAGCAACATTTGAAGATTATGATCTGGCTGAAGGTAACTGGAATTTGCCTCAATACTGGCAAGAGCAATTGAGTAAAGCGGGTTTAACCACAGCATTTGACTTTCCGGTCACAGCTTTGAGTGAAGGACAAAAAACTAAACTGGCCTTATGTCGACTTTTTAATTTAAAAGATCACTATTTGCTATTGGATGAACCGAGTAATCATCTCGATGCATCTGGTCGCGATTGGTTAATTTCCAGCTTACTGGCGCATCCTATGGGAGCACTTGTAGCGAGTCATGATCGACAACTACTCAATCAAATGCAACATATATTGGCATTGGATAATTTTGGCCTGCATGCACATAGTGGAAATTATGCCCATTACAAGCAAATTACAGATACACTAGAAGCTGCACTTGAGCTTTCGATTGATCAACACAAACGAGAGCTTAAGCAGCAAACGATCAAGCAGCATAAAACATTAATGAAGCAACAAAAAAAGCAAAGCACTGCAAAGAAAAAACGTAATAGCGGCTCCCAAGCAAAAGTAATTTTAGATTTTAAACAAAATAAGGCCGATCAACAGTTAGGACAGATCACTCGACAGCAGCATCGTCAGCTTGAATTTCAGAAAGAAGCGCTACGAGACAAAACTTCTCGACTTGAAGTCGTCAAAGCGCAGCAATTCGAATTTTCATCTACCCAACCCCAATCAGGAGAATTGGTACGTCTTAATGGTGTGTTACATCCATACCACTGCAATCTAACCTTTCATTTTGCATTACTAGCACATGAAAAATTGCATCTATGTGGTGAGAACGGTGCTGGCAAATCGACCTTATTACATTTGATTGCTCGTCTTCATACTTCTGATGACTCACTTTTTTTTAAACGGGCGCGCTGTTTGTACCTTGACCAAAGATTTAGTTTCCTCGATTCAAGATATTCTGCCGTAGAAAATTTACGTTTACTGAATTCTGAATATGATGAAGTATTCTGGCGAAACAAGTTAGGTCAGTTGCGTCTGCGGGGAGATAGTACACTCAGACCTATTGCCCAATTAAGTGGCGGAGAGCAACTCAAAGTGGCACTGACGGCTCTTGCCTATCCTGCTGAGTCAATTGATCTTTTACTATTGGATGAACCCGAAAATTATCTCGATATTGTATCAAGGGAGCTACTTGCATGTGCAATACGCGATTTTAAAGGTGCTGTTATTTTAGTCTCACATGATGTGGATTTCGTTCGTCAATGTGGTATTCACCAAGAAATTCATATGTCAGAAGTTATAAAGGCTTAAGTACATTGTGTACCTAAGCCTTGAATTGGATTCAACAGACGAGAAGTCTTAAAAATGAATGACACTACGAATAGATTTACCTTCATGCATCAAATCGAATGCATGATTAATCTCATCGAGTGGCATGGTATGAGTGACAAAAGGTTCAAGTTGAATATCACCCTTCATCGCATCTTCAACCATTTTTGGCAGTTGACTACGACCTTTTACGCCACCAAAGGCGGTTCCCATCCATTTGCGACCAGTCACTAACTGAAATGGTCGAGTTGAAATTTCCTGCCCAGCACCCGCAACACCAATAATCACAGACTGTCCCCAGCCACGATGTGCACACTCTAGAGCAGAACGCATTACATTAACGTTGCCAATACATTCAAACGAGTGATCTACACCCCAACCTGTCATTTCAACAATCACTTGCTGAATCGGTTTGTCGTATTCTTTTGGGTTTAAAAAGTCTGTTGCACCAAATTCTTTAGCCAATTCAAATTTATCTGGGTTGGTATCTACAACAATGATTCGTCCAGCTTTGGCCTGACGTGCACCCTGAACCACAGCCAGACCAATACCACCTAAACCAAATACGGCAACAGAATCACCTTCTTGTACTTTTGCTGTATTGTGTACGGCACCAATTCCAGTTGTGACGCCACATCCAAGTAAACACACTTGTTCATGATTGGCTTCAGGATTAATTTTCGCCAGTGAAACCTCAGCCACCACCGTATATTCACTAAAAGTTGAGCAACCCATATAATGATAGATTGGCTCTCCATTATAAGAAAAACGCGTGGTGCCATCTGGCATAACACCTTTACCTTGTGTTGCACGAACAGATACACACAGATTGGTTTTATTCGATTTACAAAATAGGCACTCACCGCATTCTGCTGTGTAAAGTGGAATTACATGGTCACCCGGTTTTACACTGGTGACACCCTCTCCCACCTCGACTACAACACCAGCACCTTCATGCCCCAAAATGGCAGGAAATACACCTTCAGGATCGTCACCTGAAAGAGTAAAAGCGTCGGTATGACACACGCCTGTATGTGTCACTTTAATTAGCACTTCCCCTGCCTGAGGCGGTGCTACATCGACTTCTACAATCTGTAAAGGTTGTCCCGGTCCAAACGCTACGGCCGCACGTGATTTCATGTGTATCTCCTGATTATTTTAAATAGGATTTTAAGATCTTACTAATTTCGACAAGCTCGTTACTTCGTTCTTGCTCGGTGGTATCGCCAGCAACCAGCGTATCTTTCAAATGTACCTCGAGCATTTCATTCATTAAGCCATTCATTGCACCACGTGTTGCACAGATCTGCTGAAGAATATCGGCACAAGCCGTATCGCCTTCAAGCGCGCGCTCAATAGCCTGCACTTGGCCCTGAATTTTTTTTACACGAAGAATAATTTTTTTCTTGTCTTCAATTTGCTTTGGCATAAACAATCACTTTGCACTGATTTATATACTATACCCAAGTATAGTAATAAGTAAAACATAAAACTTGTAAGAAATTTATTTATGAAGAACGGAAATTTTTGATCCTTGAAGTCTGACTTGATATGCTTAAGATGAAAATAGCGTTGAATTGACAATAAAAATACAAATTGATGTTCTAATTCTGGAAAATATCATGTGGTGGATTCATCAAACTCAAAACTTTTTAAGATATTTTTTGATTTTAAGTTTTAGCTTGATCTCGATGGGATTACAAGCTTCACAAAGCGAGAAAAATTTGATTGAACAAAGTACGTGGCTTAACGATCCATCTGCCCAGCAAAAGATTCAGCAAGGCCTCACGGCCTATGTTGCACTCGATGATGCCTTTATTAGTATTGCTTCACGGATTTATCTGATTCGAAAAGCCAAACATACGATCGATTTGCAGTATTACATTTGGCACAATGATTTTGTGGGTCAGTTAATGCTTCACGAATTACTCAAGGCAGCAGATCGTGGCGTAAAAGTTCGGCTTTTGATTGATGATCAAAATGGTACACAGCTTGATTCAACAATTCAGGCGCTGGCACAACATCCAAACATTGAGTTTAAATTTTTTAATCCCTATCGATTTCGACATTTTAGAGCTTTAGATTTTGTCTTGCGACCATATGAAATTAATCACCGGATGCACAACAAACTTATTGTTGCTGATGATCTGATTGCTGTAACAGGTGGACGCAATATCAGTAGTGAATATTTTGAAGCCAGCTACAAGTTTCAGTTTACAGATTTAGATATTCTGTTTTACGGCACGGCAGCAGCACAAGCAAAGCAGACTTTTGAAAATTTTTGGACGTCTTCGCGCTCCGTCAATGCAACACATATATTAAAAACGTCTACACCTCAAGATTTAATCAATTTACGTCAAACCTACCAAGAAAATGAACGTATTGATACACCCACTGAAGATAAAATCAATGACGCGCAAGCAGAGCTAAATCAGCTCTTAAAACAGGGTTATACTGTAAATTGGGCTAAAGCACATTTTGTAGCCGACTCACCCAAGAAAATCTCACGGACGGCCAAAGGTCAAGAGCTAATTTATAATCAGATTTTTGCACTCATGGGCCATCCAAAACAGCATCTGGAGCTGGTATCGGCTTACTTTGTCCCTACTCAAGCCGGTGCAGACTATTTGGGTCAATTGAGTCAGAAGCGGGTCGATATACGCGTGCTGACCAATTCGTTTGCCGCCAACGACGTGGCGATTGTGCATGCATTTTATAGTCAGTATCGGCGGGGGTTGCTTCAAAACGGCATCAAACTTTATGAGTTTAAACCGATTATTGAGCGTACACGCCCAACATGGTACGAAAAAATGACCGGCCGCGTCATTCCGGCAAAAGGCAAAAAAAGCTCAAGCTTGCATGCCAAATTTTTTGATGTAGATGGGAAAGTCTTTATTGGATCATTTAATTTTGATCCTCGATCTGCCTATATCAATACAGAGGTCGGACTGGTGGTTGAGTCGGAAGCACTGCAAGCCCAAATTCAACAGGTTTTAGATGAATATCTACCCGTGATTGCCTATGAGCTTAAATTAGATGCTTCAGGTGAATTGATCTGGCTCGATCACCAAGCCAATGGTCAGACTATCGTTTATCGTCATGACCCGCAAACCACTCGCTTTCAGCGCTGGATAATGAAATGGGTGGCTTATTTACCAATTGAGTGGATGATGTAACTCTAGAGCAAGCCTGTAGCTTCAAATAGTGCTGCATAAGCGTGTGCTTTTTTTTCTAATGTCAGTGGGTATGCTCTAGAAGATGATGGCATTCGATATAAATTGAATTTACGCTGTAAAAATATCGTTTCGCTGGGCGTTCCAATGACAGGTTTTGTGGTAGATGGCTCAAAAGACTGCATCAAGGTGTCGGTGGCCTTGTCTCCAGTGGTCACGATGGTGCTGCACACTGGAATCTGACACAGTAACTGCTCAAGATCAGTGGGTGTCACAATGTCTAAAAACTTATCCGAAGCATTGCCTTTCAATCGTTTTACTTGATAGGCCGTATCAAAAATGGCAATTCCTTTTTCTGTCAAAAAATGCCGGATTTTATCTTCATGAAAATTTTTATGTTCAAGATTTAAAAAGTAATCTTTATTATTAAAAAAGATGAGACCAAAAATACGCCACATGTCGTTTTGATAATTAGGATAATAAAAGTCCATTTTCCAACGTTCTTTTGGAGGTGGGAAACTACCCAACATCAATAACTTTGCGTTGACGGGTAAAAATGGCGCGAGCGGATGTGTTTCAATCTGTGAAATTTCGTCTATGCTCATAAAGCTTAAGATATTAGTAAGTTATTGGATATTTTAACTGATCATCGGCTTATTTTTCTCAAGTTCAAATCGTAATTTTTAGTCTTAATTAACCAGTGATATCAGCGTGAATAGGTGAATATTTCTATACAGCAACTTAAACGAATTAGATTTTCTTAACACACTTCATGTATTCAGTTAAAATTTTATATAAATTAATCTTAATTCAAGAAAAATAAGATAAAGTTAAATAGCATCAATACGTTAATACAAGAAAGTGAGTAACTTTAAAATGACAATTCGATTCGTTGAAGCCACTGATTTTGAGGCTTGGTTGACTCTTTGGAAAGGTTATCAAGAATTTTATCAATCATCGATTGATGATCAAGTGACACGCAGTACTTTCTCACGTTTTCTTTCTGAACAAGAACCGGTGTACTGTTTAGTGATTGAAGACAAATCACAAAAGATCATTGGATTTGTACATTATATTTTTCATCGTAGTACATGGTCAGAAGGCAATTACTGTTACTTACAAGATCTATTTGTCGATCCTGCACAACGAGCTTCAGGTATTGGTCGTAAACTCATCGAAGAAGTGTATAAGATTGCAGAAGAAAAGAAATGCTCACGCGTTTACTGGCTCACGCAAGAAACCAATTATCAAGCTCGAATGCTCTATGATCGAATCGCAGACAATTCTGGCTTTATTCAATACAGAAAATTATTTCATTAAACTCATCAACTACCGATCGCGTTGCATTCAATGAGCAGCGCGATCTTTTTGTATTTGCATTTATCCACTCAGTTTATTTACCACTCTAAGCGGTAATACTTTCATAGCCAATGCAATTGGTCGCCATGGCCACTCCGGTACGTAGGCTTTAACCGGTTCTTTTTCGATGGCCTTTACTAAAAGGCGTGAGCCAGTTGCTTCATCAACCTCAAATGGTAAATGTTTTGCGCCTTCATTCAGCTCTGTTCGAATATATCCCGGGAATATGGTCGAAACCTTAATAGGCGTATCAATTAACTCGGCTCGAATACCTTCTGCTAAATGTGCAATACCTGCCTTACTGGCAGCATAAGCAGAAAGATGCTTCGGGAGCCCTCGAATGGCACTGACCGATGAAATCACCACCAAGTGTCCTGCATTTTGCTGTCTAAAAATTTCAACTGCAGCCTCGCATTGTGCCAAAGCTGAAATGAAATTAGTTTCCGCTGTGGCACGATTGACTTCAAAATGTCCTTTTCCTATACGACGTCCTTCTCCTACACCTGCATTTACAATAATTCGCTCCAAATGACCAAAGTCATGCTGGAAAGCTTTAAAGACTTCAAATACCTGCTGGTAGTCAGTTACATCGAGTGATCGGGTTTTTACGATAATGCCGTATTGTGCCTCTAACTCTGCTTTTAATACATCGAGTCGCTCAAGCCGCCGTGCGCAAATCGCAAGGTTATACCCTTTTTTTGCAAACTCTCGCGCCATGCCTGCGCCTAAGCCTGAACTCGCACCTGTAATCAGTATTGTTTTTGCCATTTAAAAAGTATCCTTTATATCCATGTGAGTAAGTCACGATTTTTTGCTTTTATAAAATGATGCTCATTGAGACTTAAAAGTTGTGGCTCATTCCCTACTAGTCTTAAGGTTGTTATGCTGGCATTGGTAATGGCCCAATTCAGTGCAAAAGTCCGGTTGGGATTGAGTTCGAGAATTTTTCCAGCAGCAACTGATACCACACCCCCAGAGGTAAATACGACAGCATATCTGGGCTTTAAAACTGAAAGCTCATTACATAGTTGCGCTAAAGTTGTTTCAACTCGAGATTTGAAATCTGGCCACGATTCTTCGTACTCGTGATGAAACGCGCCATCTGTCCATCTGGAAACTGCATTTTCAAAAATTTGCCCTAGATAGTCTCTCGGATTAGATGCTTTGGCGACCTCTTGTTTAAGTAATTCAGGTTGTTTAAAGCGTGGGTCGTAATTTGCAAATACCTGTTGATGATTAAACTCATTCCAGCCCGAATGGGTATGAATATTCGCTTCGGGAAAACACTGCTTGAGCGCACCTTGCGCCGTTTGCATATGACGTTTCATTGTACCTGCCACGACATAAGGCGCTTCACTTAAAATTTGTTTGAAATACTGACCCAGTAATTCTGCTTGAGACTGCCCTGTAGGAGATAAGTCATCATAATTTGCTTTACCAAAGGAAGCCTGACCATGACGAACCAGATAAATTGTGGTCATTTCTTTAAGATTCCTTGAACTTTGTGAAGATATTTGGTGTTGATCTTGCTGTGTTTGAACTTATCGGCAACAATTAATTTTAAAGCACGGATATGAAGTGCGTAAATCACAATCCAGAAATCCTTAAAAGCCTGATTTTTAGTCTGTTTATGAAAATATCGGTAATAAATTTGCTGTGCAATCACAGCCAGGCGAAAAACACCAAATACCTCATAAAACGTCCAGTTTGTAGTATCTAAACCGGTCTGACGCATGTAGTAGTCCACCACTTGTTTGCGAGTGAACATTCCTTTTAAATGTGTGGGCTGACGACGAGTCGATTTGAAAATCATGTTGTCTGTTTCTTCTACCCAGTAAGCCAACGCATTTCCCAAATCCATGAGTGGATCGCCCAGCGTCGCCATTTCCCAATCGAGTACGCCTATCACATTTGTTGGTGACTCAGGATCAAGGATCACATTATCAAATCGCCAGTCATTATGAATAATGCAAATTTTTGATTCTCTGGGTGTGTTGTCTTTTAGCCACTGTCGAACATATCCAAACGATGGCACATTGATGGTTCTTGCTTTTTCATAACGTTTGTCCCATCCCTCGACCTGCCGCTGGCAATAGCCTTCACCTTTGCCCAGATCTTTTAACTCAGTCGTTTCATAAGGTACTTGGTGGAGCTCAATTAATCGATCCAGTACATTTCGACAGAGTTGATTGATTTGTTCTTCATTTAATTGAAGTTCCGGCGGAAGTTTTGCACGAGGTATAATTCCTTCGATACGCCGCATCACATAAAAGTCACAACCGATCACATGCGGATCTTGGCACAATGCAATCATCTCAGGCACCACCGGATAATAAGCTGCCAAGTGTTTTTGTACGAAAAATTCTCGTGCCATATCATGAGCAGATTTCGCTTTAGTACCGTTGGGTGGGCGCCGTAAGATCAGATCCACATTATGGTATTTCAGCCGATAGGTCCAGTTGGATGCGCCGCCCGTGTATTGTGTCAGTTCCACCTGTCCTTCAAGTACGATTCCTTGCTGTTTTAACCATGATTCAACCGCATGGATATCTAACTCTTCTCCCTCTTGAACCGAACCACCCAAATCAATGACTGACATAAATTTTCCTTATTCTTTATTGTGAAGGTTTCGACCGGCCATAGCCACGTTTCGCAAGCTCTAACCGAGCAATCATGCCTTTATGCACCTCATCTGGCCCATCAGCCAATCTTAGACTTCGTGCATGAATAAAAAAGGCAGATAGCATGGTATCGCGTGAAAGCCCAGCTCCGCCATGGATCTGGATTGCCATATCTACCACTTTTTCTAGTACATTGGGTGCAACTAGCTTGATGGCTGAAATTTCTGTGAGTGCAGCCAAAGTTCCATAAGTATCCATTTTGAATGCAGCATATAAGGTAAGTAAGCGTGCTTGATCAATTGCAACGCGTGCCTCTGCGACGCGTTCGAGATTTCCGCCCAGTTTAAGCAACTCTTTACCAAACGCCGTACGTGACATACCCCGATCAATCATTAACTCGAGTGACTTTTCTGCGGCTCCAATGCATCGCATACAATGGTGAATACGCCCGGGGCCTAATCGCCCTTGTGCAATTTCAAAACCTTGACCTGCACCGCCGATAAAATTTTCTATAGGGACTCGCACCTGATCAAAAATAACTTCTCCATGACCATGCGGTGCATCATACTCCCCAAAAACAGACAACATTCGCTGGATTTTGACACCGGGTGTATCAAGCTGTACCAGCACCATCGAATGCTGATGATGTCGATCTTTACTGGTATCAGGCGTATGTGCCATAAAAATGATGAGTTTTGCATTTGGATCACCCAAACCCGATGACCACCACTTTCGGCCATTGAGTACAATTTCATTACCTTCAATCACCGCGGTTGCTTGCATATTGGTTGCATCACTCGACGCAACATCAGGTTCAGTCATACAAAAAACGGAACGAATTTTGCCGTTTAAAAGCGGTATGAGCCAATCATTTTTTTGCTGATCAGTACCATAGCGCCATAGCAACTCCATGTTGCCGGTGTCTGGTGCATTACAGTTAAATACAATCGGTGCCAAAAGGCTTCTACCTGTTAACTCTGCTATGTGTGCATACTCCTGAACAGATAGCCCTGCGCCAAGCTCACTGTCGGGTAAGAAAAGATTCCATAAACCCGCCGCTCTGGCTTTGGCTTTTAATACTTCAAGCTGCTCTGGCCAAACCCAAGTCGTCCAGTCGCCGTTGGGATTCATTTGATGTACATCATCCCAAAACTTTAATTCAACCGGTTCTATTTCGTTATGAATGAAGTCTCGTGTTCTATTCACAAAATCTTGAGCACGCTCTGAAAGTTTAAACATTTTTATTCCTAATTCGTTGTGTTTATCCTTTACTCACCATAAACGTAAATTTATTATGCATGAAATGATTTTATTAAATACTTCACTATGAATGAAATTCATAAGTTTCATACTGCGCAACACTACCTAGATCTAAGCTTATTTCATCGCATTGATATCAACTTATATCCACTGTTTGTTGCAATTTTTGAACAAAAAAGTATTTCGAGAGCCGCGCAAAGTTTATCCATTAGTCAATCGGCTGCCAGTCATGCTTTACAGCGTTTAAGAGTTCAACTTGAAGATGAGGTATTTATACGTCTCGGCAATAGCATGCAACCTACACCATTTGCAGAACATATCTATCCTGTCATTAAAAACGCACTGATTCTTTTTCAAAATATTAGTCAACAAAAAAAGAGTTTTGATCCGAGCCTCATTAAAACATTAAGAATTGCTATCCATGACGAGATTGAACCACTTGTTTTGCCTAAAATCATTCAGCATTTTGAACAGATCGATCAAAATATTGAGTTTAGTAGTATCAAACTCAATCGAAATACCATTCAAAGTGATCTATTAAATCAACAGCTCGATTTTATTATCGATGTAGAGTCGCCAACGCATGACAGCATTGGTTTTCAAGCTTTACTGAAAGATCATTATGTTATTTGCAGCCAACAATCTGTCATGAATGCTGAGATTTACCGATCTGGTCTACATATTGGGGTGTCTTCACGCCGTACAGGTACACTGCTTGAAGATGTGTATCTTCATCGGCAAGGTATTCATCGTGAAATTTTTTTACGTTGCCAGCATTATTCGACAGCACTCAAAATTTTAGAATATAACCGTGATGCAATATTAACTTTACCAAGTGCAGTATTGAGCCATTTGTCTTACGCAACCAATTTGACGATTCATTCAATACCTTTTGAAATGCCCACTTTTACGATTGGTATTTATTGGTCTGATGCATTGATTGATAATTTAAGATATGAATTTTTAAAAAAAGAAATTATTTCATTATTTACTTAGGCTATTTTAAATGATAAATCGAGTATAGATTATTTCAACTATCTCGATTTATCATTTTGATCAGTTACTTGAAAATTTTAAAGCGTGTTTCATCGTCAATATATGACTTTTCGGCAGCTGGTGCCTCAATTGAACCAAATACCAATTGTGCACGTAGTTTCCAGCTCGATGGAACAGCCCATTCAGCATGGACTTTGTCATCGACGATAGGATTATAGTGCTGTAAAGATGCCCCCACATTTTCAGCTGCAAGTGCTGTCCATACTGCAAGTTGCGCCATAGCAGTCGAATGCTCGGACCAAACCGGAAAATTATCTGCATACAAGGCAAATTTCTCTTGAAGCTCCTGAATGACATTTTGATCTTCAAAAAATAAAATAGTTCCCACCCCTGCTGCAAAGCTATCCATTTTTTTGCTGGTTTTTTCTGCTGCAGCTTCATCTGTGGCGTATTCTTTGAGTTTTTCTTTGACGAATCCCCAAAATTTTTCATGTTCTGCATCAAATAAGATAATTGCTCGAGAAGACTGAGAATTAAACGAAGATGGGCTTTGGCGTATTGCTTCTTGAATGAGTTCAGTTAATTGTTCTGGCGTTTGCTGAATATTTTTGCCGATAGCGTATATGGTGCGACGATTTTGAAGTAAGGATATTACTGGATTGGTCATGTGCTCAAATTCCTTGCTGCAGCAATAGTAATAAATGGAAAAACCACTATTTTTATAGCATGATTTATGCCAGATCGCTGCACAAGGTATTTGAATTTATACGATATATTTTTTACTTTTTGTTCAACGATTAAAGTTTTACAAGTAGAACATTCGAGCTCACTTCATCTTTCCAGAGTTCGCGTAATGTTGGTAAATAAAATTTTTCACCAATCTCGGATAGTTCTGCATCGATTAAAGTGTGTACTTCATGAATAAAAATGTAGTCCAGCTCGACCATATTTAGTTTTGTATGACTGGCACCCATTTGCTTACGTTTGGTTTGTGCTTGTTTAAGCACCTGATTGGTAAATTCTTTATCTTTATATGCTGTTAATGCATTAAGGCGTAATTCGATTACACCCCATGCCTCTACAAGTTTCTTGAATGTGGTGAAATCTTTCGATGTAGATTCCCATGTAACATTTTCAAGATTATTGTCTTCGGGTAATACAGGAAGTAGTAAATCAGCGGTACTTGGAAATATTTTTTTTAGATTAATTAAAAATTTAACAGGTTGATCACTCGGATAATCACGAAATTGAACATTTTTTTGAATATCTGTTAAATACACGTCAAGCATGGGAAATTTCATCAGCAGTCTTTATCAGGATGTCACATTGTACGTGTTTGCTCGTCAGATAAAAACTGCTGATGTATGATTTCAGTGCAATTGCAAGTTATTTTGCATTAGGTGAAACCATTTTTTCTGGACGAACAATTTCATCAAACTGTTGTTCGCTCACCAATTCAAGTTCAACTGCCACTTGTTTAAGGGTTTTATTTTCTTTGTAGGCAGTTTTGGCGACCTTCGCTGCATTCTCATATCCAATTACAGGGTTTAATGCAGTGACCAGCATCAATGAATTATGCAAGAAGTGATCGATCTTATCTCGATTTGGCTCAATACCCACCGCACAATGATCATTAAAGCTATTACATGCATCGCCTAAAAGCTGAATAGACTGTAATAAGTTAAATGCAATTACTGGCATAAATACGTTCAGCTCGAAGTTACCAGATGCACCTGCTACATTGATCGTAGTGTCATTACCAAGTACCTGAGCAACCACCATCGTCATGGCTTCACTTTGTGTCGGATTAACCTTACCCGGCATGATACTTGATCCTGGTTCGTTTTCTGGAATACGAATTTCACCAAAACCACAGCGTGGACCGCTCGCCAGCCAGCGAATATCATTGGCAATTTTGTTTAAACTCACTGCCAATGTTTTAAGCGCACCCGATGCAAATACAGCCGCATCGCGCCCTGCGAGTGCTTCAAATTTATTTGGTGCAGTGACAAAAGGTAAACCTGTTTGCTTGGCCAACTCGGCAGCAGCCTGAACTGCATAATCAGGATGAGCATTTAAGCCAGTGCCTACAGCCGTTCCACCTAAAGGTAATTCGTATAAGCCTTCCAGTGCTTGTTTTAGACGATGCAAACCATGCTCAAGCTGAGAAACATAACCAGAAAACTCTTGCCCGAGTGTGAGTGGGGTTGCGTCTTGTAAATGAGTGCGTCCGATTTTAACAATGTCATTAAATTCATCAGACTTTTGTTGCAACGTCGCTTTTAGGCGTGTTACTGCAGGAATAAGCAATTCATTGATCTGAAGGCTTGCAGCCACATGAATCGCGGTTGGAAACGAATCATTAGTCGATTGAGCACGGTTGACGTGATCATTAGGATGTACAGGTGACTGTGATCCTAATGCATTTCCCAATTTTTGATTGGCAATATTTGCAATCACTTCGTTGCAGTTCATATTGCTTTGCGTACCAGACCCTGTCTGCCAGACCACCAGTGGAAATTGTGAGTCCCACTTCCCTTCAATTACATCATCTGCCGCATCAACAATATAAGCAGATAAATCTTGAGGTAATTGGCCCAAGCTTGCATTGGTGATGGCTGCAGATTTTTTCACTAAACCCATCGCACGAATCATGGCACGAGGTAAACGCTCTTGACCAATTTTAAAGTTTTGCAAACTACGTTGCGTTTGAGCTCCCCACATTGCATCGTTTGGGACTTCGACTTCACCCATCGTGTCGTGTTCAATTCGAGTTTGCATAAAAACCTCTATTATCCATAATGATTAATAACAAGTACGGGCTAGAGCAACCGTTACGATTACTTGGCTGGTCATGAAATACTAATAAAGCCAGCTCAATTTGTAAATAAGAATCATTTTTATTACATTTTAATTGTATTTTGATAGAACTGCCATTGGTGCTCAAGCATTTGCTGTAGAGTACGTTTCGGTTTCCAGTTCAATGTTTTTTCAGCTTTGCTGATATCTGCACCAAGTTGTGCCAATTCGTCTACAGCAAACATGGCATCGTGTGTATTAATCTGAGTTTGAGTAATGGTACTTATTTGCTCAAGTAGAGATTGAATCGAAGTCACATGATCATGTGCGATATTAAATGCTTCACACGTATGCTCTTGATGGTTGAGCCAGTATAAACTTGCGAGTACAGCTTCACATGCATCGAGCACATGCAAAAAACTTCGTTCTACGGTTTGATCATCGGTAAGAGCTTGATGCTGTAATTCCAGATAATCCCGTTGCATGGCGGCAACCTGCATCGCGAGTGGAATAATATTTTTTGGTAATTGAGGCACCATTTCTCCGAGTACCCCATGTTCAAAAGCACCGGCAATATTGGAAAGTCTCAAGATGGCGATTTTCCATTCATGATCTGTTTTATACGTATCTCGTATGATTTCTTCAATCATTTGCTGAGATTTAATATATGGATTGGGATAAGTGGTATTAAAAGACGTATCTTCTGTAAGATTTAATCCAGAAGCGCCATACACCGCTAAGCTTGAGAGATGAACCAGTTTTCTTACGCCTGTACGCTGCATAGAACGCAACAAGCTCATGATACAACTGACATTGTCATTATAATACTCAAGCGGTTTAAGCTTAGATTCTTCGAGTGCTTTAAAACCTGCGGTGTGTACGACAGCATCAATGGAATATTGCTCAAAAACTTTATTTAATGCGGGTGTGTTGCGAACGTCCACTTTCACAAATGGCACGTACATACCGGAAATATATTCTAATCGTTCTAATGTTTGTAAAGATGCATTGGCCAAGTTGTCGACCAATATAACCTCTTGACCTTGAGCCAGAAGACTCAAAGCAATGTGTGACCCAAGAAAGCCTAAACCACCTGTCACTAAAATCATTGTATACTTACCTTTTTATAATGTGTAAATAGCTCATCTGTTATCAGACGCATGGCTACAGTGAAATTTCAATGAGTACATTAGTTTTAATTACTGCTGCACCGACATCGGTTCATGCATGGCATGCACTTGGTTTAGTTCAGGCACTTCAGGACAAAAATGAAGTGTTCCGAGTGTTCTTTTATCAAGATGCTGTTCATGTTGCAAACGATTTGCAATGGGTGCCCGATGATCAGCGTCGTTTGACTCAAGAATGGCAAAAGCTCTCAATACGACTCCCTGTTTGTGTTAGTGCTGCACTAAACCGTGGAATTACAGATGAAGAAAATGCTAAACGCCATCAACTCACGCATTACAACTTGGCTCAGGGATTTGAACTGGTTGGTTTAGGTGAACTTGCAGATGCCGTAGAATCTTCTACACGTCTAATTCAATTTTAAGCAGCTTTTTATTTCTAGAGTGTTGCTTTTAAAAGGTATATTGTGTGAAATCTGTACTCGTTATTTTAACCCAGTCTAATTTAAGTCAGTTACAGGTCAACGAAAGCCTGTCTGCGACGATGGTTTTAGCCACTTTTGGCTCTAATATCAGCGTTTTACTTCAAGATGCAGCCCTAACGCTGTTAAAAGAAGACCAAAGCTTTGATCAGCTCATTCATGCCTTTAAACCCGCTTCAAGTATGCTGGAAAGTTTTGAATTTTATGACTTAACCCCCATTTTAGTTGAATCAAAATATCAGCAACATGCGTTTGTTAGAAATTCTTCACAAGACATCGAGTTTGTCGAATTCAATGCAAGCCTGATTCAATCCTTTGATTATGTTTTATATTGGTAATTTCCAAAGATGAACAACACAATTTACCTCATACAAACTTCTTTTGCATCGACTGCTTCTGCTTTAAATAAAGTACAACAGGTCTTTGTGGAAGGTGATCAAATCGTCATCATGGGCGAAGCATTGTCGGCACTCAACAGCGAGAATATGCGTTCTTTTCAGTCGTATTACTGTTTAAATAACGAACGGACTCTTTTAAATCCTGATCTTAGTTCCGCTATAATTCCCCTAGATTACAGTGCATTTGCGGACTTAGTTTTGCAATACAAACGTAGTGTATCTTTTAAATAATTTGATTTTTTCTTAGGCTATTTTATGCGCTTAGATCTTGATCAAGATGGACATCTTGTCGATTACACCATTTGGAATAAAGACGTGGCTCAAGAGCTTGCTCGTTCTTTAGATCTTGAATTGACTGAATGGCACTTTAACGTTTTAAATGCAGTCCGCCAGTTTTATCAACAGTTCGGACACTCTCCTGCAACGCGTCCTCTGATCAAATATCTAATGAAAACGGTAGATGCCAATATTGATAATGCAGTTTTACAGCAAGCATTCAAAACAGGTCTTGTTGCACGCCATTTAAGCCGTTTGGCTGGTATTCCAAAACCTGCTAATTGCTTGTAATCGATTAGGCAAATTTCTTGGCAGATGCCACACAACAAATGACGCCTGCTGTAATAATAAGCATGTTGGCACTAATTGGTTCATGTAATATCACCGCTGCAAGTGCTAGGCCCATAAAGGGTTGCAATAATTGCAATTGCCCTACACTTGCAATACCGCCTTTTGATAAACCATAGTACCAGAAGAAAAATCCGATCAGCATGCTGAAGATCGAGATATATAAAACAGCTACCAGACCAGATAAAGTCAATTTATCTAGCATTTCACTAGAATAATTATAGATCGTTACTATGAGCATTACAGGTAATGAAATAACCAGCGCCCAGCAAATGACCTGCCATCCCCCTATTTTTTTCGCAAGATTCGCCCCTTCAGCGTATCCAAATCCGCATAGTATAATTGCACAAAGCATATATAAAATCCCAAAAAAGCTTTGCGTATTCAGCGATATATCTAACAAAATATATAAAACAACCAATCCGCTTCCAAATAATGAAAACAGCCAAAATGTCAGTTGAGGTCGCTCATTTGAACGCAGGACTGCGAATATGGCAGTGCTTAAAGGAAGCAATCCTATAAATACAATCGAAAAAGCCGCACTAATATGTTGCAGTGCTAATGCTGTAAATAACGGAAATCCCACAACAACACCAACCGCGACATATACTAAATTCCCGCAATCACGTTTTGATGGTCGCTTAGCTTTTAAGATTTTTAACAAGACCATAGCAACAATACCCGCAATAACAGCACGAATTCCTGTTAAAAACCAAGGATTAAAATCCATAACAGCAATACGTGTTGCAGGTAAAGATCCAGAAAAGATTACAACACCGATTAAACCACTTAACCAAGCTAAAAATTGAGAATTCATGATGACATCGCATTTTATAGAATGTCTTTTTATAAACTTATGTTAAGTTGGTACAAAGATACAGTGCAGTACAATTTATAAAAACTGTACTGGATTAAAATTCAATACAGTAATTGGTTTAACATGACTAAAATTGAACACGTAATACGTTATATCGATTCTGAACTTAAAAGTCGCCGGCTCACACCAGGTATGCGACTACCATCTGTTCGACAACTGGCCAAACAGCTGGATTTTTCTGTATCTACAATTGTTTGTGCTTATGAGCGGATGTTATCTACTGGCCAGATAGAGTCTCGTGCAGGCTCTGGATTTTTTGTTAGCGCACCACTAGAACCTTTAAAGCTTTCAAATATGGAGCCGATACAGGTTAAACACCTTGATCCACTTCGGCTATCTCGCGAACTCTTAGAAGCATCTCCATCATTAATAAAGCCGGGATGCGGCTGGCTCCCAGATAGCTGGATGCCTCATGAAGCTTTAAGAAAAGCAATCCGTGACGTTTCTAAAGAATCGACCTTTGAATTGATGAATTACTCCTCGCCATTAGGGTTTAATTTGTTACGTGAATTATTGGCAAGACGCTTGCAAAGTAAAAGTATATTTGTAAGTCCAGATCAAGTTTTGCTGACCGATTCAGGTTCATATTCAACCGATCTACTTTGTCGTTTTTTACTCAAACCGGGTGATACTGTTTTAGTTGATGATCCTTGTTATTTTAACTTTAAGGCGTTACTTAAGGTACATCAAGCCAAAGTCATCGGTATTCCATATACTACAGGTGGCCCAAATATTGAGGCCTTTCAGCAAGCCATCATAGAACATCAACCGCGGTTATATATTACGAATTCAGGTATTCATAATCCTACAGGCGCTATGCCTTCATCTGCGACGGTTCATCAACTGGTTTCTTTAATTACACAAGCGAATATGATTGTAATTGAAGACGATATTTTTTCAGATTTTGAAAATAAACACTCGCCTCGCTTTAGCGCACTTGACGGCCTTACAAACAGTATTTACATCGGCAGCTTTTCCAAAACATTATCAGCTTCATTACGCTGCGGCTATATCGTGGCAAAACCTGAGTGGATTAATGATTTAATTGATCTCAAAATTGCTACGAGTTTTAGTCATAATAATTTTTCAGCACATGTTTTGTATAAGGTGCTCACAGATGGAAAATACCGTAAGCATCTTGAGCAGCTGAATACACGTTTGGCAAATGCTATGGACATATCCATAAATACACTTGAACAAATGCAAATTCGCCCGTGGATAAAACCACAAGCAGGAATGTTTCTATGGTGTGAGTTACCTGCTTATATTGATCTTCATCGACTACAACAGTATTGCACAGAGCAAGGTGTCGTTCTTGCATTAGGTGAAGCGTTTAGCACATCAGGTTTATTCAAACAATTTTTAAGATTTAATGTCGCTCAATGTGTTCATTACGATGTATTTAACGTATTACAAGCAGGTTTACTTGCATCAAAACTTTAATCGACTTATATGAATGATTATTTGATTGACTGACTTATGTATCGCTGTACTGCAATATCCCCCGTTCCATAGTCACAATGGGCGCATTGAGATAATCCAGCTCTTCTGGATGATGTGTAACGTAAATGATCGGAATATTTAATTGCTGTTTAAGCTCGAATAAAAAAGGCAAAAGCTGATTTTTTAGGTGTCGATCCAAACCTGTGAGTGGCTCATCAAGCAATAAAAGCTCTGGAGACGCCAGTAAAGCGCGCCCAATCGAGACTCGCTGTGCCTCCCCACCAGAAAGCTGTAAAGCTTTACGGCTAAGCAATGCATCTAGGCTGAGTAACTTTACAATCTGCTCAAAACTGAATTTTTGCGGGCGCTTCTTATTAAAACGCAACGCATATTCAAGATTTTGTCTTACGTTTAAATGTGGGAAAAGCTGCGCCTGTTGGAAAATCAGTCCAATATGACGTTGGTGCGTAGGTACAAATTGCTGCTCGGCTGTATTGACCAAAACACGCTCATTGAAAGTGATCTCACCGTCATGAGGCTTCAAAACTCCCACCATATTTTTTAAAAACGTACTTTTTCCGGAACCAGACGGGCCTAAAATCCCGAGTAAGTTATGCCTTAGTGTTAAATCAACATGAAGCTGAAAATCACGCTGGACGTAATTAAAGTGACAGCGCAGATTCATGGCGTTAACCTTTGCTGATAACGTTTTAAAATAAGATGATTGGCCACCAGTGCAGCAAACGCCAAACCTACGGAGAGTAGTACTAAACGCATTGCCATGCTTTCGCCATCCGGTTGTTGTAATAACGAATAAATTGCGATGGGTACAGTGCGGGTTTCATCTGGAATATTGCCCACAAAGGTAATAGTGGCACCAAACTCCCCCAGACTGCGACTAAAACACAAAATACTTCCAATAAGTACACCAGGCAAGGCAAGCGGCAAACTAATCGAGAAAAAAGCCTGAATAGGGCTTGCCCCCAAGGTCTGTGCAATTTGTTCAAGTTGCTGATTAATCAATTGAAAAGACAAACGAATCGGTTGAACCATCAGTGGGAAAGCCACCACCATCGAGGCAATGACTGCGCCTTTCCAGTTAAATGCCAGTTGAATCCCCCATTCACTTAAAAACTGCCCCACAATGCCGCGGTTACCAAACAAAATCAGCAGTAAATACCCCAATACCACGGGTGGTAAAATCATAGGCAATTGTAAAAGAGATTCGAGTATAACTTTTAGGCGAAATTCATATCGAGCTAAGATCCACGCCACAAAAATAGCAAAAGGAAGATTCACCAAAGTGGCAAACAAGCCCACTTTGGCAGATAAATATAAGGCAGAGATTTCTTCAGGTGTGAGCATGTAGAACGACTATTTCAACTCACTAAAACCGTAACGGGTAAAAATGGCTTTTGCTTTGGCATTTTTAAGCATGAAATGTTCAAATTGGGCCGCTTCCCGATTACGTTCACCTTGTTTGGTGAGCGCCGCAGGATAAACAATCGGATCATGTGTTTTTGAAGGGAATGTTCCAATAATCTTAACTTTTTTACTGATTAATGCATCGGTTTGGTAAACAATTCCAACATCGCATTCACCGCGTTCAACAAAGGCCAAAGCTGAACGTACATCATCTGTCCCAACAATACGTCCTTGCAAAGGTGTATACCAGCCTAAAGCCATCAAGCTTTGTTTGGCGTATTTGCCTACAGGCACAGATTCCATTTGACCAGTACATAAATGGCCTTTAAATGCATTGGCAAAGTTAAATTGTTTGGTGGGGCCAAAAGGTACATCCATATCCATCGGCGTGATGGCCACAAGCTGATTGCCAAGTGTATTTTTTACCTTACCTGACGATATAAACTGAGTCTTAACTAAATATTTCATCCAGTCTGTATCTGCAGAAAAATAAATATCTGCTTTAGCACCACTCTCGATTTGTTTTGCTAGCGCCGATGATGCACCAAAAACAGTCACGACATTGGTTGATGGATGCTGCTGTTTGTAAAGCTTGGCAATATCAGTCACTGCATTAGTCAAACTTGCCGCCGCATAGACTCTCACCTCACCTGCCGAAACGTGTAAAGCACCAAGACAGAAAAGCGAAAATACAGCGATTTTTTTTATCATGATTGGCACCTTATATTCGTATTGCAGAGACGAGCGTTCCCACTTCTGGACTTATATCCGCTGGTACACGAACCAGACAGTTCGCATCCATTAAGTTACTTAACATATGTGACTGTTGATTGGCAAGGTTTGAAGCACTTAGCTCACCAGCATGAAGCTCCAGTTTCATGCGCATAAAGCGCTCACGCTTATCGGCTTTAAGCGGTTGTGCAAGCTTGACTTCAAACCAATCGATATTTTGATTTTGACCTTGCAGCGCATCGATGAGCAGACGCGTATATACTTGCATACATACGTACACGGCGGCTGGATTGCCCGGTAGCCCGAGTAAATAACACGCATGCTGATCTTGTTGATATTTGGCAAAGAAAATCGGTTTACCGGGTTTTTGTTTGACTTTCCAAAAGATTTCTTTAAATCCAACCTCAAAAGCACAGGGCCGAACAAAATCATAGTCCCCTACAGACACACCACCTGTCGTCACAATCACATCATACTGATTTTTAAGTCGAGCAAACAATTCACTGAGTGCCTTCGCTTCATCATGAATGTGTAAAATTTCAACTTGTATATGTCGCTCTTGAAACCACGCCTTAATTAGCGGTCCGTTGGCATCATAGACATGTGCATTACTTAGGCTATTTTGCTCAGTAGCAACTTCATCACCTGTAATTACTACGGCGACTTTAGGCTGACGATATACATCAACCAGCTGAACTCCCGCCATGCTCAACGCGGCTAAAGGCCCGGTCTTAAGATATTGATCTTTATTGGCCACCTGCTGCCCCAAAGCCAACTCTTCACCTTGGCGTCTGATGTCGATATTGGCCTGAAGTGTTTCTGTAATCTGGATTCGATGATCATCGAGCCGATGTACAATCTCTTGACGCGCAATCGTCGTACATCCCTCTGGAAGTTTACCGCCAGTAAAAATACGCGTAGCCTGACCTGCTTTCAAAACCAAATCACTGCTTTGCCCTGCGCGTATTTCACCTATAAGTTCAAAGCATTGGTTCTTTTCAATGATATCACTCGCACACAGCGCATACCCATCAACGGCACTTTGATCAAAACTTGGTAGATTCACTGGCGAATGAATTGGCTGTGCCAGATATCTACTTAGGCTATTTTGTAGTTCAATGTTTTCCGTGCCAAGTGGCTTGACCGTATTTAAAATATGATCAATTGCCTCATCGATACTGATTAGACCTTTTTCATGGCCACATGCGGACATTATTCATAACCTCCCGGATGTGGAAGATCACGGCACACATCAAAAATATGCACAATCGCTGGCAATAAAGCAGCCATTGTTTCGGAAGCACCACCACGGCTACCCGGGAATGTCATCACCAATGAACGATCGATAAAACCTGCAACTCCACGCGACATTGCTGCATACGGTGTACGGCGCTGACCAAATGCACGTGCAGCTTCCATCAAGCCATCGAGCTTACGTTCAAGTAACGGCTCTAGGGTGTCGACTGTAATGTCTCGCTTACCTATTCCTGTACCGCCCACTGTAATAACACATGCATAGGATTTGGTTAACTCAAGAACCAGTTCTTTAAGCTGTTCAGGCTCATCTGGCAAAATTTGGTAATGAATAGGCGTAAAGCCAGCTTCGGTTAAACTCTCAACCACAGACTTACCGGCAGTATCTGGTTTTTTGCCAGAGGCTACAGTATCAGACAATACAATTACCGCCGCAGATACAGCTTGGCGAAGTGTACGCTTGAAATGCGATTTACCGCCTTTTTTCTTTAAGAGCTTGCACTGATCTAACACCAAATCTTCTGGCTCACAGTGCGGTTTAAGCATATCGTACAGGGTTAAACCGGCAATACTTGCGGCTGTGAGTGCCTCCATCTCTACACCCGTTGGGCCGATGGTTTCTACCGTGGTTAGAATTTCAACAAAGTTTTCATGTAACTCGTAATCGACTTCGGCACGATAAATAGGCAATGGATGGCAAAGCGGAATCAGCTCATCGGTACGTTTTGCGGCCAAGATACCTGCAATGCGTCCTGTTTTTAGTGCATCACCTTTTTCGGTATTTCCCTGACGAAGTAATTCAATACAATGTGGTGGTGCATACAAAATAGCTTGAGCTTCGGCAATACGATAACTTTCCGGTTTCATGCCTACGTTTTTCATTAAAAATCCCGTTTTAAATTAGTGCTGGTGTTCGTGATGATGATGTGAATGATCGATATGATCATGATCTTTACGGATACAGCATCCTTCGACAAATTGACTGCTGCCATCGGTATAAAATTCTTCTTTCCAGATTGGCACTTCATGTTTTACACGCTCTACTGCCTCTTCGCAGGCCGCAAACGCTTCACGGCGATGCGGCGCATAGGCCACGGCAATAATTGCCATTCCACCGATATCTAGCTGCCCTATACGATGAATAACCCGTACATATGCAGCGCCGTGCTTATTCATGATGTCTTGCTCAATCTGACGAATCATTTTTTCTGCAACAGGCGTATAGGAGGTATATTTCAGCCCACTCACAGCACGACCATTGTGATGGTTACGTACCGTTCCCTGAAAAATACCAATACCACCACAAGCAGGAAAATCGGATATCGGATCAAAACTATCCAGTGTTAAGTCAACCGATTGCACGCGTTGGAATTCTTTCATATCAGCCTCCTGCTACAGGTGAAAGTAAGACCAAAGTACAGTCTTGGCTTAAGTACGTTTGACGCGAAATAATATCTTCACCAATTGCACAGGCACAGCGCTCAATGGCCTGTGTCGCATCTGGATATTGATGAGTAATATCATTTAAAACGTCAGAAACAAGCACTGTATCTGAATAATTCAAAACGATCTGGGAGGGTATTTTTCTTTGTATGGCACCATAACCTTCAATCGTGACGTTTAAGGCCGACATTGTTATCCTCCAATCATATGCATGGTAATTTTTCGTGTGTGTGTGTTTAAGCTATGAAAGCCTTTGGCTTTATTCCAGATATAGCTCGAGGTTTTATCATAGAGTTCTGTCAGTGTCCGATCTTGATCATACCCTTGAACCAATTCGTTTAGTAATGGCTTGAGATCAATGCCCTTAGGCGCAAATAGGCAGTTATACAGCTCACCTTGAGCTGTTAAACGAATTCGATCACATTGTCCGCAAAAAGAGTGGGTAATAGTTGAGATGACACCCACGTCATAATTTTGATCTAAACGAAAAAGCCGTGCTGGCTCACTGTGTTGCTCTAGCGCTTCAATTGAATACGTTTTAGAGAGTACCTCTAAAATCTCTTGCTCTGACACTACAGCGGCGTTCGACCAGTGCTGATCACCATCAAGTGGCATAAACTCGATAAATCTGAGCGGAATATGTTGCGATTTGGCCCACTGAACTAATGGTAAAATTTGATCATCATTTTTACCCTTCATGAGCACGGTATTAATCTTAAATTTCAAACCTACGGCTTGCGCTGCCTTGATACCTTCTAAAACAGGCAAAATTGGCTTTTTGGTCAGCGTCATAAATTGCTCTGGATCGAGACTATCTAGACTAATGTTGAGATCATCTAAACCTGCATGTTTAAGATCTAATGCATATTTCTTTAAGTAATGGGCATTGGTGGTGATCGAAATACGCTTTAAACCTTTTGCCCGTAGCGATTGCAAATCACGTATAAAGTGCACCACGCCTTGGCGCATCAGTGGTTCACCGCCAGTAATCCGAATATTTTCAATTCCGTTTTGCACCATAAAGCGACAAAACTCAAAAAGTGCCTCAAAACTTAGCAAGTCATGCTTTTTGATCCACTCTGGATGTTCTGGCATACAATACAGGCATTTGAAGTTACAACGATCTGTAACGGAAATACGTAGTTTCCGTTTATGACGCCCATATTGATCTTCAAAAGATGGCGTCATCATATCTTGTGTTTCATGCTTCATTGTATGCACTCATAATTAAAACTTCGAGATGACTCTTACACAGCGCTATTGCACGTTGATAATTCTATAATGACTCATGATGTTGATTTTAAAAAGCAAAAATATTTAAAAAAATGATCAAAATATGCTTCCTTGCACCATTACTCATCAGTGACAATCCAATTTACTAACAAAAATCAGACCTGTCTTGCATTTTTTTGTTCGCTTCAGGATAAATGCAATAATGATTATTTAAACTCACATATATTCATTTAAGCGAATTTACGGCGGGATTTGATTAAAACTCGCTCTGCTTGAGCGTATTCAGCTGCTGGTATTGTTGTAACTCGTCTAATGAATTGATGCTATGAAAAAATAAGCGATGTTTTCTAAAATAAGCCACCTGCGCATGTAAGTCTGTTAAGGCTCTTTTCATGCTCAATTGATTTTTGTCCAAGTGATTCTTAATGACCGCCGCACTTGATCGCTTCATCAGGCAAAATGGATACAGCGCTGTGCCATTAATGGCCACATAACTCATCATCGCACGTGGATCTTGATTCAAAGCATGATGCAATAAAGACACAACCTTGCTGGGAATGTAGGTAATATCACACGGTACAAAAAGCACATAATCCGATGCCACATGATTCCAAGCACTGTATATGCCCATCATTGGTCCTAAAAAACCATGCTGATGATCTTCATAACTACGTGTTTGTGGCAAAATCTGACGATACAAACTGGCATCTCGATGGCTATTCACCCAGATCTGATGAATATCGTGCTTTAAGCGCTCATAAATTTTCAGCAACTGAATCTGATCATCAAAGTTTTGTAATAACTTATTGACCCCGTTCATACGACGGGCCTGTCCACCAGCCAAGATGACCAAATCGGTTTGTGGATATTTGCTCACGCTCACGCATCGATCTCCTGTTGACAAGCTTTAATTAAACCTCGTATTTCGGGTAAACATGATCCACAGTTTCCGCCTGCTTTAAGGCATGCTGTCACTTGTTTTTCATGCACTATGTTTTGCGCCTTGATGGTATCCACTATTTTGTTTTTTCCTACCTTAAAGCAACTACAGACCAATGGACCATCATTGTTACGCACATTAATCGGCATGCCTGCAAGTAAAGCTTTACGATGCAATGCACTGAGGCGTTCACGCTTAAACAACGTTGCAACCCAGTCACGGTCGGGTAACATCTCTAACGGCGCAATATACAAGCTTGCAATCAATATACCGTCTTTTAACACCACACTGTGCGAGAGTTGTGTACTCGGATCACTTAAATTTAACCATTCGTAGGATGCATCATCAAAAGGTAAAAATGCTTTTAAGTTATTTTGTATATCTTGTAGTCGGGAACGATCCGCAATCTCGTATCGAATCACTTTGGTCATTTTGACCTTTGTCCACCATGCCAACTGTTGAAGCTGCGATGCCATAAGATGCTCCATACCTTCACGTACAAACAAGCATCCTTGCCAATGCGTATAAAATGGCTGCAACATTACAGGCGTATGTTTAAACTCAGGTTCTCCTGAAATCGCATCGACCACAGGATTGACCACCTTACCAATACGTGCATCGGAAGCATGTTGCTCGCTCCAGTGTATAGGAACAAAAATCTGACCACGGCGAATACTGTCTGAAACACTCAAGCGCAATACACAACTGCCCCACTGTGATTTCACTTCAATCAGACTGCCATGCTGTACACCGTACTTGAGTGCATCTTGAGGATGTATTTCACAATAGGGTTCTGCACGATGTGACGTTAAATGCGCAGAAAGTGCTGTACGGGTCATGGTGTGCCACTGATCACGAATACGCCCTGTATTTAAAATCAGCGGAAACGCTTTAGATGGCGCATGCACAGCATCTATAGCAGGTGTGGCAATAAACTTCGCCTTTTGATTACTATGGCTATACACCCCAGATTGGAATAACTGCTGCTGATTGATTGCTTTGTCATTCTCATTAGGATTATGCAAGACTGGCCATTGGATCGGTTTAAGCTCGTTATAGGCTTTTGTAGATAAACCGACTAACCCAGAAAGATTAAAGTAACGAAAGACACTATTTTCAGTTTGAAAATTCCTTACTAAGTTGGCTGTGGCTGATAACCGGGCATGCTCATCAAAAATTTCGGCAGCCGATTGAAATTCAAACCCATCAAACTGCATTTTTTTTGCGACCTGACACACGGCCCACCAATCAGCTTTGGCCTGTATAGGTGCATCTAGAAAGGCGCGCTGTCTGGAAATACGGCGTTCAGAATTGGTTACTGTTCCATCTTTTTCTCCCCAACCGAGTGCCGGCAACAAAAAATCGGCATAAGTAGTGGTATCGGTGTATTCACTGATATCCGATACCACAACCAGCTCACAGGCTTCTAATGCACGTTTGACTTGATCAGCATTGGGTAAACTCACTACCGGATTAGTGGCCATAATCCAGATGGCTTTAATTTTGCCTTGCTCAACTGCCTGAAATAAATCGACTGCTTTTAATCCCAGCTGAGTCGCAATAGATGGACTATTCCAAAATTGCTGAGTAATTTGCCGATGTAAAGGCTGTTCAATTTCCATATGCGCGGCCAGCATATTGGCCAAACCGCCGACTTCACGCCCGCCCATGGCATTTGGCTGCCCTGTCATCGAAAACGGCGCAGCACCCGGCCGACCAATTTTTCCAGTGAGTAAATGACAGTTGATAATTGAATTGGCTTTATTCACCCCTTGTGAGGATTGATTCACGCCCATAGAAAACAGCGTCATCACTTTATCTAAGCGAGCAAACAATGCATAAAACTGTTCGAGCTTGTCGAGTGAGATCCCGGTCTTTTCTGCCACGTCGTTTAAATTGGCTTGAGCCAGACTAGCATCTAACGCATATTGCAGCTGATCGGTATGCGCATTTACAAAAGCATGATCGGTGTGACCGTGTTGATACAAATACTGTAATAGGCCATTAAATAATGTGACATCCTGACCCGGTAATATCGGCAAATGTAAGTCTGCTTGCTCGCATGTTGCAGTATAACGTGGGTCAATCACCACAACTGTAAGGTCACGCTCTGCTTTGGCTTGCATAATCCGTTGGTACAAGACCGGATGACACCATGCAGTATTCGAACCCACCAGTACCACCAGATCGGTCTGCTCAAAATCGGTATAACTGGCAGGCACCAGATCTTCACCGAAACTGCGTTTATGCGCCGCTACTGCCGATGACATACATAAACGTGAGTTGGTATCGATATTGGCTGTGCCCAAGTAGCCTTTTACAAACTTATTCACCACATAGTAGTCTTCAGTTAAGAGTTGCCCCGACACATAAAACGCCACACTGTCTTTACCGTGTTCATCGATACAGGCTTGAAAGCGTTTTGCAATTTCATCAGTCGCATGCTCCCATGTAGTGGCATGACGGGCTGCACCACGCCCCGACATAGGTTGTAACACACGTGTTTCCAAACCCAGTGTATCGGCCAAACGACTCCCTTTGATACATAAGCGACCAAAATTAGAAGGATGTGTTTCATCTCCAGTCACCGAGATTTTTTTACCCGATTTGGTTTCTTCAACCGTTGCGGTCACGCCACATCCTACACCACAATATGGACATGTAGTTTGGGTATGACGGATTAAGTTGGATGTATCACTCTGGAGTTGCACAAGGGGAATCGTATTCATGGCGGCTCCTTCAGATTAACCTGCTTTTCTTAGTGCAAAATCGCGACCAAACAGCAATTTGTTTCGAATTGAGCCAATTGGAGTCTGATCTGCAATCAGTTCTGCATACCATGAACCATCTTCAGTATCACCAAACAAAACGGCGCCGATGATCTGGTCGTGTTGAATGATGATACGCTTGTAAATCTGACGCTTATCGTCATTTAAAATGATGTCTTCATAATCATCTTGTGGCTGAAAATTACCGGCAGAAAATACATCCACGCCACTGACTTTTAACTGAGTGGGCACAGTCGGCGCTTTAAAGGTTAAGCTGCCATGTTCTGCCAAATGGCTGGCACAGATAAAGGCTTGTCCCCACAGTGGCTCGACCAAACCAAAGGTTTGACCACGGTGCTCAATACATTCGCCGACGGCATAAATACTAGGATCGAAGGTTTGCATGGTGTCATTGACCAATACGCCACGATTACATCGCAGTCCGGCTCGTTGGGCCAGCTCAATATTTGGGCGGATACCTACCGCAAACACCACGAGGTCAGCCTTGAGTAAAGTGCCGTCGCTCAAGCGTAGCTGCTGAACATGACCATGTTCATCGCCAATTAAGGCCTCGGTATTGGCTTGAGTAAGGATACGGATTCCCTTGTGCTCGATACTGCTTTTAAGTAGCTCGCTGGCTCGCTGATCGAGCTGGCGATCCATGATTCGATCCATCAAATGCAGCACAGTCACCTGCATTCCACGTTGCTTTAACCCATACGCAGCTTCAAGGCCCAGTAAGCCACCTCCAATCACAACGGCATGAGTTTTGCTAGATGCGTAATCCACCATGGTGTTGACATCATAGATATCCCGAAAGCTGATGACGCCTTTGAGTTGATTCCCCTGTATCGGTGGAATAAACGGTTTCGATCCTGTTGCAAGAATCAAGCGGTCGTAGTCGACGATCTGGCCTTGCTGTGTTGTCACTTGTTTATGGGTTCGATCAATTTTCACAGCCGGATCGCCCGCAATAAACCGCATTTGACGCTCTTGATACCACGCATGCGAATGCAACATGATGTCTTCTACCGTTTTTTCACCCGATAAAACAGGCGAAAGCATGATGCGGTTGTAATTGCCCCATGGCTCTTCACCAATCACGGTAATTTCATAGCGCTCGGCATTCATATCCAGTAAATCTTCTAGGCAGCGCATACCTGCCAAGCCATTTCCGACCAATACCAGCTTCAGTTTTTCTTGCGCAGTTCCGTTGTTGGTAATGTACGTCTTTTGCGCTATGGGCGAAACATAAACCCGTCCTTGTTCGACTTTGGTTGGAAATACCAATAGTCGTTGGTCTTTATCTTCCAGACAGCGACCTGTGGCCAAGCTAAAATGCTGCTTATAGATTGGAGATGCGACAACACGCTCACCTTGTAAGTCGCCAATAATCCCGCGAGACATCACGTTTGCGCCACTAAACGGATCGGTATTACTAAGCGCATACACTCGTTGCTCGTGTCCCACACGAAACAGTGCAATCTGCTGCTCGTGAAGAAGCGCACCCACCCCCGTATTGGGCGTAATATCATTTAATGCGCAAATCTCGATCCATTCTGCATCATTCACTCGATTTAAGGCTTTTAAACTGGTCATGTGTTTGTCTCCTTATGCTTCAACCATGGGAATACGATCTTCATGACGCTCGCTGTTTTTAAGCGGACGGATCTGACCTCGTTCTTGGGTAAACTGAATGTGTGGATCGTGTTGCTCTTTTTGGTTGATGAACGTCTGGAAACGTTTGCGTACTTCAGGATCTTCCACAGCTGTACGCCATTCGTCCTGATAAGTATTGATCACATGCGACATACGGCGCTCTAGCTCGTCCGCTATACCCAGTGAATCTTGAACAATAACCGCCTTGAGATAATCTAGACCACCTTCCATGTTGTCGCGCCATACACTGGTCCGCTGTAAACGATCTGCGGTTTGAATGTAGAACATGAAGAAACGGTCGATATAACGAATCAATGTATCGGTGTCTAAGTCCGAAGCCAGTAGTTCTGCGTGACGTGGTTTCATTCCGCCATTACCGCACACATAAAGATTCCAGCCTTTTTCTGTAGCAATAACGCCGACATCTTTCCCTTGGGCCTCTGCACACTCACGAGTACACCCAGAAACTGCCATTTTTAATTTATGTGGAGAGCGCAGGCCTTTGTAACGATTTTCAAGAAAGATCGCCAAACCAACCGAATCATCGACACCATAGCGACACCATGTGCTGCCTACACACGATTTGACCGTGCGCAGCGATTTACCGTAAGCATGACCCGACTCAAAACCGGCAGCAATCAACTCTTCCCAAATCAATGGCAACTGATGCACCTGTGCTCCAAACATATCCACACGCTGACCACCGGTGATCTTGGTATAAAGATTATATTTTTTGGCGATTTGCCCGACTGCAATTAACCCATCTGGAGTAACTTCACCGCCCGCCATGCGCGGTACAATCGAATACGAGCCATCTTTTTGAATATTGCCCAAATAATAATCGTTGCTATCTTGCAAACCTGCATGAATCGGTTTTAAAACAAAATCGTTCCAGCATGAGGCTAAAATATTGGCAACCGTCGGTTTACAGATATCACAGCCTAATCCATGACCGTGCTGATGGATCAAATCATCGAAAGTTTTGATTTCATTAACACGAACCAAGTGATACAGCTCTTGGCGCGAATAAGCAAAATGCTCACAAATGTGGTTATTCACCGTAACGCCTTGACGCTGTAACTCTGATTTAAGTACTTGTGTCACTAAAGGGGCGCAGCCACCGCAAGCTGTAGCTGCTTTTGTACATTTCTTTAATGCACCTAATGACGTCGCGCCGTCTTCAATCGCCTGACAGATATCGGCTTTAGACACATTATTGCATGAGCAAATAGTTGCGCTATCTGGAAGTAAGTCGACGCCACTGCCGCCTGCCTTAGCAGCACCGGATTGAGCATATCCCGGCATAATCAAGATTTCGGGTTGATCTGGTAAATCCAGACCGTTAAGCATCATTTGTAATAAATCATTGTACTCTTTGGCATCGCCCACCAATACGGCGCCAAGCAGTTTGGTTTTTTGAGCATTGACCACAATTTTCTTATAAATGAGTGCGTCTTCATCGGCATAAAAATAGCTCAACGCATCGGGTGTCATGGCATGTGCATCACCAATCGAAGCGACATCTACCCCCATCAATTTGAGTTTGGTACTCATATCAGCGCCAGCAAAGCCATGAGTACTTTCATCCAGTACATGTTTGGCAGCTATACGCGCCATATCATACCCCGGCGCAACAAGACCATAAATTTTGTTGTTCCAAAGCGCACATTCACCAATTGCATAAATATTTGGATCTGAAGTTTGGCAGTATTGATTAATCTTGATACCGCCTCGTTCACCTACAGCAAGTCCAGACGCTTTAGCTAATTCATCACGTGGACGAATACCAGCTGAAAACAAAACAATATCGGTTTCAAGTGAGCTACCGTCTGCAAACTTCATCACATGATGACTGGTTTCACCCTCTTCAATTGACTGCGTGGCTTTTTGCGTATGAACTTTTACCCCCAAGTTTTCAATTTTACGGCGTAGTACCTTGCCACCTAAGTCGTCGATTTGTACCGCCATCAACCGCGGCGCAAACTCGACCACATGTGTTTCAAGATTTAAATCGCGTAATGCCTTGGCGGCTTCAAGCCCCAATAAACCGCCACCAATCACCACACCAGATGTAGCCTTCAAGCTTGCAGCACGAAGCGCATCTAGATCTTCAATGGTGCGATACACAAAACAGTTTGAACGGTCATTTCCAGCAATTGGTGGTACAAATGCATAAGATCCGGTTGCCAAAATGAGTTTGTCATAAGCAATGACATCACCAGCAGATGTGGTCACTGTTTTTTCAACAGGATTAATTGCGGTTACGCGAGTATTTAAGCGTAAATCGATACCATAAGCATCGGCAAAATCCATACGTGCAAGAGAAAGATCTTTGGCGCTTTTACCACTAAAGTACTCGCTCAAATGCACTCGGTCATATGCGATTCTCGGCTCTTCGGCCAAAATGGTGACCTCCATTTCATCATCTGCTTTTTCCATCAAGCTTTCGATAAATTTGTGCCCGACCATACCGTGGCCAATCATGACAAGTTTCATGGGTATTCTCCGAATAGATATAAGATAGGTCAGTTCTGGTTATGCAAGGTTGTTTCGTTCAAGAACGGCTTGCTCAAAAAGACGCTGTTCTTTCACCTTATGCTCGACCGAAAAACGAATCAGCATCACAAAACCTGCTGCCACCACCACCAGACCACCCAACACCATCAAACAGGTTTGAATATCCACCATGCCTTTTAACAAGAAACCCGCTGCCACTGCGCCAACATTACCGCCAGCACCAATGATGCCTGCAACACCACCCAGCGCGTCACGATCGATAAACGGAACCAATGCATAGGTTGCACCACATGCCATGTGGGTAAACAGTGCAAATACGGTCATACTTAAAATCGCCAGCATCGGAGTATTCATTTGAGAGAATAAAACCAGAAATAAACCTTCACACAAAATCATGACAAAAAGTACTTTCGTGCGGCCATCGAGGCCTTTTTTCATGGCTACTTTATCGGACACAATGCCACCGAGTGCGCGGGCAAATAAAGCAAGCAAACCAAAGATACCCGCTGCAAATCCAGCTTCCTTAAGGCCAAAGTTAAAGTTATTGACGTAGTACATGGCTACGATGTTATGAATAAAGATTTCAATACCAAAACACGCCGCATAGGCACCAAATAAAATCCAGACGCGATAGTTACGTGCAGCATGCATCAAAATCGCCATACCGCCTTTTTTATCGCTCCCGACTGCAACTCCTTGTGCGCGAAGTTCTTTAAAATTACCTTGTGGGCAGTCTTGGGTCAGTTTCCAGTACAGCAGGCCTACAATCACCATCATCATACCCGGAACCAGTAAGGCCACACGCCAGCCCATGCTTTGCTCTACGCCAAACATCACCAGTGCAGCAAGCAAAAGCGGCATTAACGCTTGTGTAGCACCACCACCCGCATTTCCCCAGCCCGCAGTGGTGGCATTGGCCGTACCCACTACATTTGGAGCAAACATGATACTGGTGTGATATTGGGTAATAACAAAGCTTGCCCCGATGGCACCAATGAGTAATCTAAAGAATAAGAAGGATTCATAACTGTTTGCAGCAGCGACACCAAAAACAGGAATACTGCCAATCAGCAACAAAGCAGTATAGGTTTTACGTGGGCCGTATTTATCACATAGCGGCCCGACAATAAGGCGAACTAAAATGGTAATCGCAACGGCGGCAATATTGATATTTGCAATCTGATCTTTAGTGAGGTGAAATTCACCTGCAATCACTGGCATAAGTGGTGCACATGCAAACCAAGCAAAAAAACAGACAAAAAAAGCGAGCCAACTCATATGGAAGGCTCGCATCGCTGGAACTTTAAAACTAAATAGATTTATTTTCGTCGCTTTTTTTGCTGTTAAATCTAAATTTGAAGACATGGCCTTCTCCTGAACTGAACGTAATATGGGCTAAACAGCTTGCGCTGTATTGGCAATCGATCAGAACGGACGTCGTTGGCCGTCTTACAAATTTTTTAAAACAGAGTCGTCTTTGACTCAGTAATATCTATGCAAAGCATGTGCCAGTTTTTCGTTTTATGCTTTTTTTATTTAAAAAACGTTTCTTTAAGCTCGCTTTTTGATGGCTCACCTTTTTAAACAAGAACAACAGTCGATTTTTGCTTCTTATTCAACGAATAATAGTCGGCACATGCGTCATGACGAGACGCCAATGCACCACAACAGATCACTTCATAAGATCGGAGTACAAATAACCATCAAATTTTACTCTTTTTAAGGTGGCACTTATCTTGCTATGCAATTTTTCAATTATTTTCGCTTACACTGTTTCGCAAATGCGAAAAATTATGCCCTACGACCTATGCCAAAATTAAAAATTGCATTGATTGATGACGATATTGAACGCGCTGAATTTGTTCAACAAAACTTGCGTGCGCATGATTTTGATGTGGTGGCCTGTCTACCGTTAGACCACATGAATACATTTAAGCTTGAAAATCTTCAGGCCGATGTCATTTTGCTGGATATGGATCATCCACATCGTGACATTATTGAAAGCTGCGTCAGTCACTTTGATTTGCCTACAGTACTCTTTACCAAAAACAGCAACAAAGAAACCATCAAACAAGCCATCGATGCCGGTGTAACTGCCTATATTGTGGATGGTATTGACCCTGCACGCTTGGAAACCATTCTTGAAATTTCGATTGAACAGTTTAAAAAGCATAAGCAGCTCGAAAGCGATTTAAAAGAAACCAAGCTCAAGCTAGCAGACCGAAAAGATATCGAAAAAGCCAAAGTACTTCTGATGCAACTTCATAGCCTGACCGAAGACACCGCATTTCAGTTACTACGCAAAAATGCCATGAGTCACCGTATCACGATCGGTGAAATGGCACGGCGGCTGATCGATGCCCAGCAATTACTCAATAGCCAGTTAAAAGAGGACTAACATGAGCCATTTGGAAAAAACACAACTGCATATTGGCTATATTCCTTTACTGGATTGTATTGCACTACTTTGGGCAAAACAGCGCGGTTTTTTTGATGACTTCGGACTTGATGTTACTTTGGTTAAGGAAGCCTCGTGGGCAAGTTTGCGAGATCGTCTGGCTTTTGGCATTTTAGATGCCGCACATTGTTTATCTGCCATGCTCCCTGCTGCGGCAGTAGGCGAAGACCAAATCGGTATTCAGCTCAAAACACCTTTAGTTTTAAGTATTAATCGTGCGTATATCAGCTTAAGCCAGAAGCTCAGCCATGATTTACGTATTCAACCTGCAGATACGCCGTTTCAATCGGCATACAAACTGGTACAGCATCTTCATGCAGGACATCCGGTTCATCTGGCGCATGTGTTTAATCATTCGATTCATCACTATTGCTTAAGAGAATGGATTGCACTTGCAGATCCAAGTGTGGCACAAGACATTGTATTAAAAACGCTACCGCCACCGTATATGGTCGAGGCAATTTCTTCTCATGCCATAGACGGTTTTTGTGTAGGTGAACCATGGAATACCCAAGGTGAAGTCGAAGGTGTGAGCCAAATTGTAGCGCACAGCCGCGATATTGTTCCCGAAATTGCAGATAAAGTATTGGCAGTCACGCATGAATGGGCATCACATTATCCAAATACCTTATGTGCACTTACTGCTGCTATTCTCAAGGCTCAGCATGAGCTTGAAATACTGGAGGACTTCAAACCGGTCTGGCAAATGCTCATCGCCTTTAATGTAATTCGCTTTCAATGTAACGAAGAGATTCATGTACAGAAATACCATGCTCTAGAAAAAATTATTCGACACTTGGTTCTAGACCATACAGCGCCAAAACAAAGCGATATGCAATGGTTATTTGAACAAATGCAAACTTGGCAAGGTTTGAATCTAGAGCAGACAGCACTACAGCGCTTGAGCAAGCAATGTATCGATTTAAAAAGTCACATGGCAGCAAGACAATTACTTGAAGACTAACGTACATTTTATTCGACATAAACAAATTAATTAACAGCAGATCAAAGGGTTAGTTTGTTGATTGTGTGTGCAGTCGTTACAAATTTTAGCAACGATATGTTAAAAATGGATTTAGTATGAAAACTTAGCAAAAGCATCAGGACGAGGATATGGACAGCAGAGAAAAATTGGCAGATGAAAATAATCCAAACTATGCCCGTATTGAAGCATACGATCAGCCTGCTGGTGGTTGGGGCGCATTACTCAGTGTTGCACGTAATCTTAAGCGGCAAGAAACGTTTAAAAAAGGTTCGATTTCTCTGCTCAATATTAACCAGCCGACCGGATTCGACTGTCCGGGCTGTGCATGGCCAGAAAAAAAAGATACGCAAACTTTTAACTTTTGTGAAAACGGCGCCAAAGCTGTGGCATTTGAAGCCACCAGTAAGCGCGTAACGCCTGAGTTCTTTGCAACGCATACTGTAAGCTGGCTATCTGAACAAAGTGATTTCTTTTTGGAAGACGTTGGGCGTATTACCGACCCGATGCGATACGATGCCGCAACAGACAAATATGTACCAATCTCTTGGGATGATGCGTTTCAACTGATCGCCAAACATTTGCAAGCGCTCGACAACCCTAACGAGGCTGCCTTTTATACTTCTGGACGCGCCAGTAACGAAGCCGCCTTTTTATACCAACTTTTTGTACGTAGCTTCGGTACCAACAATTTTCCAGATTGCTCCAATATGTGTCATGAGCCGACCAGTGTGGGCTTAAAAGATGCCATTGGTTTGGGTAAAGGCACTGTAACGCTAGACGACTTTGATCTGGCCGATACGATCTTTAGTTTTGGACATAATCCGGGGACCAATCACCCGCGTATGCTCGCAACCTTACGAGAAGTGTCTAAACGTGGAGGCACCATTGTTGCACTCAATCCGCTTAAAGAACGCGGACTAGAACGTTTTCAAGACCCTCAAGCCCCACTTGAAATGATGACCAACGGCAGCACGCCGATCAGTCGCTATTATTTCCAGCCGAGTATTGGGGGGGATTACGCGATTATGTTTGGTTTGTTAAAACATACCCATGAATGGAACAAACAAGCCGTCGCACAAGGAAAGCCAAGTTTATTCGATCAAACATTTATTGAGGAGCAAACGATTGGTTTTTCAGACATGCTTGCCGAGCTGGATCGTACCGAATGGGCAGAGATTCATCGTTATACCGGCTTGAGCCCAGACCACCTTGAAGCGCTCGCCAAGCTCTATATTCAATCTGAGCGCCCAATCTTTTGCTGGGGAATGGGCATTACCCAACATCGACATGGTACAGCCAACGTTCATTTACTTGCCAACTTGGTATTATGCCGTGGCCTATTAGGTAAGCCGGGAGCAGGACTCGCACCCATTCGCGGGCATAGTAATGTACAGGGCGATCGTACGGTAGGCATTAATGAGCGTCCGGCACCTAAACTACTCGATAGCTTAGATCGCGTGTTTGGAATAAAAAGCCCACGTGAAAACGGATTGGGCGTTGTCGAAACCATCAAAGCGATGGCCGATGGCCGCGTAAAAGTCTTTATTGCCCTCGGTGGCAATTTTGCAGTTGCGACACCCGACAGTCATTTTACTCAAGATGCACTACGCAAGTGTAAACTCACCGTACATATTACCACCAAGATGAATCGAAGCCATTTGGTGTGCGGTGAAGATGCCTTGATGCTGCCTTGTTTGGGACGTACTGAAATTGACATGCAAAAACACGGACCTCAAGCGATCAGTGTTGAAGATTCGATGAGTAATGTGCATTTATCTTCGGGGCCAAATCAGCCTATTTCATCTGATCTATTGTCTGAACCAGATATTGTGGCACGCATTGCAGAAGCGACACTCAAAGAAACGCCTGTTCAATGGCGCTGGTACATTGAAAACTACGATCGTATCCGCGATGCGATTTCAGAAGTGTTCGATGAATTTCATGATTTCAATAAACGCGTTTATCAGCCGGGTGGTTTTCATCTCGAACATCCAGCAAATAGCTACACATGGAATACTGCCAGCGGTAAGGCACAGTTTATCATTTCACCACTCAGTGAAATTTATGCCGATAAAGAACACCAGTACGCCGATGCCTATCTAGATGCAAAAGTGTATACCCTGATGACTACCCGTTCTCACGATCAGTACAACACGACATTGTACGGTCTTGATGATCGTTATCGAGGTGTTTTTGGTCAGCGCCGTGTTTTGTTTATGAATGAACAGGATATTCAAGCATCTGGTTTCAAAGCAGATCAGTGGGTCGATATCGAAAGTGTGTTTTCCGATGGTCAAAAACGTATTGTGAAAAGCTTCCGTATTGTGCCATATAACGTACCTGTCGGTAGTTTGGCTGCGTATTATCCTGAAACTAACCCCTTAGTTGCCTTAAGTAGCCACGATAAACACGCCCGGATTCCTGCATCGAAAAGCATTCCAGTGATTTTACATGCGGGTCAACCACCTGAAAACTTTAATCTGGCGGCAGAAGTCGATCCCCAACATGCCAATGGATGAATCTAATCAAATCGACGCCTTGAGAGAATCCATTTTTTCTCAAGGCCATCAATCGGTTTCGGTGACACGCTATCGTCATCATGAAATTAGTACGGGTTTAGACGAAGTGGTTGAAGAATATCCCGTTGCTTTAATTTATAACGGTATATCACATGCCGTGATGATGGTGACTCCCGTCAATCTGGATCTGTTTGCAATTGGCTTTAGTCTGAGCGAAGGTATTATTCAGCATGTACGTCAGATTTATGATCTAGACATTGAGAAAAGTCCGCTGGGTTATCAAATACACATCACCATTGCTTCTGAAGCTTTTGCACAATTAAAAGCACATAGACGTTCTTTGATTGGTCAAACCGGTTGTGGACTTTGCGGTATTGAAAGTCTGCAACAAGTGGATGCGTCTTTAGCAAAAATTACCATATCTGCTCCTACAGAGTGGCTGTCATTGATTCCCGCAGCCATGATTTCGCTACAAAAACGACAGCCCATTAGTGCCGTGACTGGTGGTGCACACGCAGCAGCATGGGTGTGTGAAGGTGATGTACTTATGGTGTTTGAAGATGCTGGCCGGCATAATGCACTAGATAAACTGATTGGCTATTTGGTCAAGCATAAGATTCCATTAAACCAAGGCTTTGTCGTCATGACCAGCCGTGCAAGTTATGAACTGGTTAAGAAATGCATCCAGCTTGATATCTCATTACTGGCCACTATTTCTGCACCCAGTACACTGGCCATAGAAACAGCTAAGCGCTCAGGTCTGACTTTGGCAAGCTTTTGTCGTAATGAGCGCTTTTCAGTTTACACCTAAATTTGATGCGGCTATTCGCCCTCATGTTTTAGGTCATATGCCACTATTGCGGTGTAATGATAAAAATCATCTTGGGATGCAACATAAGCATGGCTAATCGATTTAATTTCGACACGCCTGTTTTTACTGTATTCGTATTCAATCCAGTGATTGATATCAGTTTCAAGTTTACTAAACACTTTGGTTTCAAAAATTTTAACCTGTTGCATCACTGTTCACTCCTTAAACGGTTTTAATGCGCTACATGCCATTCATTTTTAGTTTCTTGTTATATGTTTATTCTTGCTGATGTTTTTAATCCATAAGAGCCTCTTTACACTATCTTAACATGCCGATTAATGCAGTGATACTTTCACTTCATCAGATCATAAGGGAAGCAATACAATTAACATAAAACACAAAAAACGTGATTTACTTTACATTTAATATTTAATGTATATAATTCATCAAACTTATTGATCCCTAATTAATGAGTAAACAGAAAGCCCGACTTGAGCGAGTTCGGGCTTTCTTTTTTCATATCGTATTTAATGCAGATTCTTAAAATCACATTGCGCCGGATCAATCCAGGCCAGTAGAGGCCCAAGCTGTGTAATGCGATCATTTCGTTGCTGTGCGGCCCAGTACAAACTAGAAATTGAACCATCTAAATACAACGCATTATCGATTTGTAGTTCATCTTTAAAAAGCCGAGCTAGCGCATAAAAATTGACGCGATTACGCGTGATCACAAAATAAAGTTGATTGTCTTTCACACCCACTGCATTTCGAATCTTCAAAGAATCTGAATCTGTTAAGAATTTAGAATGAATGTTTCCATTGATGATAAGCATAGGCCCCGACTGAGTCGCATATTTTGTATGAAATGCACGCTTCGTAAACTCGGATGTTGATTTAATAATTGCTTCGCGATCATTCCAAGCCAACACACCATTGGGTTGAAGAAAAAAATTGCCATATCCATCTTGGGTATTTAAAGCAGTTCTTTGTTGATTTGCCTCAATATAAAGCCCTACAGGTTCACGGTCGCGATGATACATACCAGCATTCATTGCAAAAACCAAATGTTGGCAAGCTGGCAAACTGTTTTGTAATGCAGAAAATGAGCCGTATTTTTTGAGCGTATCTGGATCATTTAATGCCAATGATAGCTTTGATAGATCGCTCACCTGTATGACGATGGCATTAACACCGAGCTGACTATGTATTTCTCGATAAGTAGGTGCAAGCTTTGCAAAGGCGGCAAAACTCAGACACATGAATACAAATGAAAAAATATAAATCATTTGTTTCTTTTTAAATCGCATCTAAATTAACTCCCGATTACAACTGCTATGTAGTGACTCAAATGATTTGAATATAGCGTCAAAGTATTGCAGCTTTTACAATAGTGACACATTTTTTTGGTTATAATTGGGCACAACTAAGTCTATGTACAGATTTTTGTTGGTTTAGGAGCACATGCAGCGCACAAACAAACGCTATCCAATTGGTTCGCATCTTGTGGTTTATCATTTTGGATACAGTCACCATGGTATTTATGCCGGACGTGGACGCGTGATCCATTATTCAGGCTTTGCTCACCTATTTAAAAAAAAGCCGATCGAGATCACCACTTTAAGTCATTTTTCTCATGGTAAAAAAATTCATGTCCGTCACTACGAACACGCCCGATATAAAGGCCGTATTGTCGTGAGGCGGATGCGCTCACGCATGCATGAGAATCACTATCACCTCATACTCAATAATTGCGAGCATTTATGCTCTTGGGCCATTACCGGTATTGAAGACAGTCCGCAAGTTGTGAAAATGATGAATCGACTCACCACCATTGGCTATATCAGCTCAATTATGAGTTATATGAACAGTTTTTTCTTGACCATTGCGACCACCTGCTTTGCAATCGTGCTGTATATTAAAAAGAAATTGCGTGAACGTGCAAAAATGAAAGCGCCCTATCATTTGCTTTTAAAAGATGAGCAAAAAAATAAGCTACCCTAAAGTAGCTTATTTTTAATCTCAAATTGTCTCACGTTACCCTGCGGGGCCATGCGAAAAAATAAGGCTATATCACTTTACCCTGCGGGGCCTTGCGAAAAAATAAGGCTATCGCCTTATTTTTTCTCAGGTTTAAAGCTGTCTTTTAAGTCTAAAATGCGGTTAAACACTGGTTTTTCAGGCGTATGATCATAACGATCTGCAACAAAGTAACCCTCACGTTCAAACTGGAAACGTTGCTCCGGTGCAGCCTCTGCCAGTGCGGGCTCAATATAAGCTTGCATTACTTTTAGTGATTCTGGATTCAGGTTTTCCAAGAAATCATCACCCGTTTCAGGATCTGCTTCGGTAAACAGACGGTCATAAATACGCACTTCGGCAGGAAGTCCTTTGGTTGCAGATACCCAGTGAATCACACCTTTTACCTTACGCCCTTCAGGGTTTTTACCTAAAGTATCTGGATCAATCGAGCATTTCAACTCAATCACTTCGCCGCTTGCATCTTTGATGACTTCATCGCATTTAATGACATAAGCATGGCGTAAACGCACTTCGCCCTCTGGTACCAAACGTTTAAAGCCTTTTGGTGGCACTTCTTCAAAATCTTTACGGTCAATGTAAAGCTCAGAAGTTAATGGAATCACGCGGTCCCCCATATCCACATTTGGATGGCGGGCATGCACAAGATCCAATGCTTCAGGCAAATTGGTTAAGGTCACCTTTAATGGATTGAGCACTGCCATACCGCGGCCAGCAGTATTTTCAAGTGACTGACGAATACAAAACTCGAGCATGGCCACATCAACAATACCGTCTGTTTTAGACACACCCACACGTTTACAGAAATCACGTAAGCCTTCTGGTGTAAACCCGCGACGACGCATCCCCACAACCGTTGGCATACGTGGATCATCCCAGCCATTTACAAAGCCACCTTCAACCAGACGGCGAAGCTTACGCTTAGATGTAATGGTGTAATCCACATTTAAACGCGAAGATTCATACTGACGTGGAACCGCGTTTGAGTGAACTTTTTCAATGATCCAGTCATAAAATGGGCGGTGATCTTGAAACTCAAGCGTACATAGTGAATGCGTTACACCCTCAATGGCATCTGACAACGGATGCGCATAGTCATACATTGGATAAATTTTCCATGTATTGCCTGTTTGGTGATGCTCTGAATGCAAAATTCGGTACAAGATCGGATCACGCATATGTACATTTGGGCTAGTCATATCAATCTTGGCGCGTAACACTGCATGACCTTCTGGATATGTTCCATCACGCATTTTTTCAAAACGTTCGAGATTTTCCGCAACGCTTGCATCACGATAAGGTGAGTTTTTACCAGGTTCAACAAAGTTACCGCGGTTTAGCTTGATTTCGTCAGGGGTTTGCAAGTCGACATAAGCATCGCCTTGCTCAATCAGTTGCACGGCCCACGTGTAAAGCTGATCAAAATAGCTCGACGCATAGCGTGGCTCGCCTTGCCAGTCGAAACCTAACCATTTTACGTCGTTGGCAATCCCATCTACGTACTCTTGTTCTTCAGCATCTGGGTTGGTGTCGTCAAATCTAAGGTTACAATAGCCTCCAAACTCTTCTGCTACACCAAAGTTCAAGCAGATGGCTTTGACGTGACCGATATGCAAGTAGCCATTTGGCTCAGGCGGAAAACGAGTCACCACCGTTTCGGTACGACCAGCATTTAAATCCTCTGTAATGACTTGTCTTACAAAGTCTAAGCCTGCCTGTTGTTCTTGCTGCGCAGAATCGACAGGTGCATGCGTAGATGTCGGAGAGTTAGGCACAGTTGAAACAACATCATTTGGCTTCATATAGATATTTCACTTCTTACACGTTAAATTTTGAATGAATGTAAAGCAATCTTTGTTTTTTAACAAAGATTTTTACGTTTTTACTTGCCATGTAGTTTACAGTTTGCTTATGCTTCTCTCAACCAAAAAACCCATGGCTTTCGTGTCCATGATTAGGAGATTATGTAATGAGTTTTCCTCAAGTCGAATTAAACACCAATAAAGGTCGTATTGTTCTTGAGCTTAACCCTGAAAAAGCGCCTAAAACAGTTGCTAACTTCTTGGAATATGTTCGTGATGGTTTCTATGACGGCGTGATTTTTCACCGCGTCATTGATGGTTTTATGATCCAAGGCGGCGGCATGGACGAAAACTTTAAAGAAAAAGCCACTCGCGATTCTATCGAAAACGAAGCAGATAATGGTTTGAGCAATGACGAAGGCACGATTGCTATGGCACGTACCCAAGCGCCTCACTCTGCATCTGCACAATTCTTTATCAACGTTAAAAACAACTCATTCCTTAACCACACAGGTAAAACTGCGCAAGGTTGGGGTTATGCGGTGTTTGGTAAAGTTGTTGAAGGCTTGGACGTTGTAAACACAATCAAAGGTGTTCGTACTGGTAATCGTGGTTACCACGCCGACGTTCCTCTTGAAAATGTTGTGATTGAATCTGCTAAAATTATCGCTGAATAATCTTAGACGGATCTATTCGTGACCTATCTGTTTATCTCAGATTTGCATCTGTCACCTGAACACCCTCGACTCGTTCGAGGGTTTTTAGATTTATTGATACACTATCAAGACCGTAACACCCAGCTTTATATTATGGGCGACTGGTTTAATGCCTGGATTGGCGATGACTACAGCGCACCTTGGCTAGATGAAATTGTCGCTGCACTGACCGTATTTCACCAAGCTGGAAATCAGGTTTATTTTCAGGCTGGAAATCGAGACTTTGCAGTGGGTGCTGAATTTTTAAAACAATTTGCTGGTACTTTACTCCCCGATGTCTATGAATTAAACATTGCAGGGGTTCATTATCGAATTGAGCACGGCGATGCACTCTGTACCGATGATATTGCCTATCAACGCTTTAAAAAGATTATCCGCAATCCGTTACTGATCGCGATTTTAAAACGTACACCTTTAAGCTTTAGACAAAGACTCGCAAATGGATTTCGGCAAAAAAGCCACGATCAAAAACAACAAAAAAGCTATGACATTATGGATGTCAACGATGCCGCCGTTCATCAGGCACTCCAATATCCTGATATTCTCATTCATGGACATACACACCGTCCTCAAATCCATCATACCTATGACAAAACTCGCATCGTGCTGGGTGACTGGCGTGAAAAAGAAGGATGTGCCATGATTTTAGAAGTCTATGAAAACGGACAATATGAGTTTATTGAGTGGACAATACACTAAATTTTATTTTAGTGGTTTAAACAAAAAACTGCTTAGGCTATGCTAAAAACCTTGATTCGATTCATATTTATTGAGTGTAACTAAAAGGTTTTAATGATGGATGTATTAAACGCCACACAAATGCGCTACACCACAAAAGCGTACGACGCTTCAAAAAAAATTCCAGACCACCAATTTCAACGCTTACTCGAAATTCTTCGTTTAACACCGTCATCGGTTAATATTCAGCCTTGGCATTTTTTAATTGCAGACAACATAGAAGCCAAAACACGAATCGCCAAAGGACTGACAGGTCGTTATGCCTATAATGCACCTAAGGTACTAGATGCTTCACATAGCATTATTTTTTGTACGTGTACCGATGTCACACATGAACATCTGGAGCAGCTACTCAAACAAGATGATTTGAACGGACGTTTTAAAGACGAAAAAGCCAAAGAAGCTCAAGGTCAAACTCGCGCAGGCTATGTCGAATATTATCGAAACGAGCAGCAAAATCTTTATGGCTGGATGGAAAATCAAACCTTTATTGCGCTGGGTCAGCTTTTACTAGCGGCAGGTTTAGAAGGCGTCGATGCCACGCCGATGGGTGGATTCGACGAAGAAATCATCAGTCAGGAATTTGCACTTGCTGAAAAAGGATTGCGCCCATCTGTCATTGTGTCACTAGGATATCGTAGTGAAAGCGATTTCAATGCCCAATTACCTAAATCTCGTCTCGATGACGCAGTTATTTTTACCACACTTTAATGATACCTAGTGCTCATCGGGCAAAACACTCTGTCCGATGTAGCAATTTACATGGCTTTCGCTAAGCACAGAATTCCAAGAACTCCCAAGATCAGACCAAGCACAGCTTTCCAATCGGTACGCTCTTTAAATATGAGCATTCCACTTAACACACCAAATACTACAACGAGCAGATTCATGCCTGCAAATACAATCGCAGGACTGTCTTTGAGCAGCACATGTGCCTGAACATACAACGCAATATTGGCAAAATTGAAACCTCCAAGTAGCAAACCACCCAAAACATTTTTAATTTGCATGTTTTGTTTTGCAAATACATAGACATAAACAAAGGAAAATACGAATGCCATGATGAATACCAGATTCAACGTCATTGGTAATTTCAGGCCTAAACTGCTGGTATATTTAAGTAAAATATCAATTAGTGCATATCCAGCCCAGACGCCAACCAACCCTCTCCACGCTTTTCGATGATTGACTGAAACATGCTCGGTTTTGCTTATCACAATCAAGGCAACCGCGATGAGTCCTAATCCCATACCAAGTACTTTAAAGGTACTCATGGCCTCATGAAAAATAAAAAAAGCGGCCAGCAACGACAACACCACTGAAAGACGCTGTGCAAGTTCAGTTTTTACGATACCGGCGTGCTGTAACGACTTGGCAAGTAATAAAAATACGCTCGGCAATGCCATTGCTAACACGATAATTAACCACCACGGCGTATGTTGAACAGACAGATGCGCAATATCTGGCTGAAACCATAAAAAGCACAGCAGGCTGGCACTTACATAATTCCAGACAATCAGTTGAAGCGGTTCAAAGCCTTTCGATTTGAGCACTTTGAGTAAAACAGACACTAGCACGCTACAACATGCTGCCAACACAATTAATCCCATGGTATTGCCTCATAAAAAAAGAAAAGCCCAACAAGTGGGCTTTTCAAAACGTCGAGCTAATTATTTATAACGACTTACCATCGCTTCTAAAGAAATAGGACGAATCTTGTCTGCGTTGCCAGCTGTACCAAATGATTGATAACGCTCGATACATACTTGTTTCATTGCATCAACAGTTTTTGCAAAATATTTACGCGGGTCAAATTCGGCAGGATTTTCCGCCATGAAACGACGAATTGCACCGGTTGAAGCCAAACGTAAATCGGTATCGATGTTGATTTTACGTACACCGTGCTTGATTGCTTCAACAAGTTGCTCTACTGGCACACCATAAGTTTCGCCAATTTGACCACCGTTATCGTTGATAATTTTCAACCAGTCTTGTGGTACAGAACTTGAACCGTGCATCACAAGGTGTGTATTTGGCAACGCAGCATGAATTTCTTTAATGCGGTCAATCGCCAAGATATCGCCTGTAGGTGGACGGGTAAACTTGTAAGCACCATGTGAAGTACCTACTGCAATTGCAAGAGCATCGACATTGGTATCTGCAACAAACTGAGTTGCTTCTTCAACAGAAGTCAAAAGCTGTGAATGGTCTAATACACCTTCTGCACCGACACCATCTTCTTCACCAGCAAGACCAGTTTCAAGACTGCCCAAGCATCCGATTTCGCCTTCTACAGATACGCCACACGCATGCGCGAGTTCAACAACACGACGTGTTACATCGACGTTGTAATCATAAGACGTTGGCGTTTTACCATCTGCACCAAGTGATCCATCCATCATGACCGAGCTAAAGCCCAATTGAATCGAACGCTGACAAACATCAGGGCTGGTTCCATGGTCTTGATGCATTACCACCGGAATATGTGGCCATTCTTCGATTGCTGCCAAAATCAAGTGACGTAAAAATGGAGCGCCTGCATATTTGCGTGCACCTGCCGAAGCTTGAACAATTACAGGTGAGTTGGTTTCATCCGCTGCCAACATGATCGCGCGCATTTGCTCAAGATTGTTTACATTAAACGCTGGTACGCCGTAGTTATGTTCTGCAGCGTGATCCAAGAGCTGGCGCAATGAGATAAGTGCCATAATATCCTCCCAGGTAGTGGCACCTATTCTACAGTGTCATGTATTTCAATTCAGCAACAAATCACACAATTTCAAAAAAAAATCCCTGTATTTGCAGGGACTTTTATAAAACCAAAGCGTATTACTTGGCTTTTTCTTGATTCTGCTCAGTTGCTCCAGCATTTTCAGCAGCAGGTGTCGCTGCATCTGCTGGCGCATTCGAAACAGACTCTGGAATATCTGTATTTTTTTCATCCATAACGGGCTTATCCAAAGCATCAATTGCAGCTTGCTGCTCTGGTGTCACTTTTTCATCTGCTGGTGCCGACTGTCCTTGCTGTGCTGCCGGTGCATCGTTCTTTTTAGAACATGCAGTCAATGTTAATGGTGCAATAATTAACGCAGCGAGTAGAATGTTTAACTTCATCAGATTGTCTCATCACGGGTGATTCGTTGGACAGATTTTATTGCAGATATATGACAGTTCGATGAATCTCATATGAAAAAAAACCAGCCTTCAGGCCGGTTTTTTTAAGCAAGTGAGCGATTAAGCACGTTCGAGCAATACAGCTACTGCTGGTAGAGTTTTACCTTCAACGAACTCAAGGAAGGCACCGCCACCTGTTGAAATATAGCTAATCTTGTCTGCAACGTTGTATTTGTCAATTGCTGCCAATGTATCACCACCACCTGCAATCGAGAAACCTGCAGATTCAGCAATCGCTGTAGATAAAGCCTTGGTGCCTTCGCCGAATTGATCGACTTCAAATACACCCACAGGGCCATTCCATAAAATGGTTTTAGACGCTTCTAAAATTTTAGCAAATGCTTTTGCTGTGTCTGGGCCAACATCTAAAATCATGTCGTTGTCAGCAACATCACTTACTGGCTTGATCGTGGCTTGTGCTGAGGCAAGTGAGCCTAGGAAATCGTCAAAATGAATTTGTGAAGCGTCTGCTACGACCACATCAGTTGGTAATGGCACACTCACCTTAGCGGCAATACTTTTTGCCGTTTCAATCAGATCAGCTTCATAAAGTGACTTGCCTACATTGTAGCCCGCTGCAGCAAGGAAAGTATTGGCAATACCACCACCTACAATTAACTGATCGCAGATAGTAGAGAGTGAATTGAGCACATCAAGCTTCGTTGAAACTTTCGAACCCGCTACAATTGCGACCATTGGTTTTTGAGGAGTTTCCATAGCACGGCCCAAAGCGTCAAGTTCAGCTGCCAACAATGGCCCTGCCGCTGCAACCGGTGCAAAACGTGCAACGCCTTCTGTCGACGCTTCTGCACGGTGCGCTGTACCGAAGGCATCCATTACAAATACATCGCAAAGTGCTGCATATTTTTGAGCAAGTTCAGGATTATTTTTCTTTTCACCATGATTAAAGCGCACGTTTTCAAGCAAAACCACTTGACCTGACGCAACCTCAACACCTTCGAGGTAATCTGTCAAAAGCTTAACCTCTTGCCCAAGCGCCTTAGAAAGATACTCAGCGACTGGAGCCAATGATTGCTCGGCTTTAGGTTCACCTTCAACAGGACGCCCCAAATGAGAACACACCATGACTGCAGCACCTTGAGCCAATGCAGCTTGAATGGTAGGCAATGCAGCACGTAAACGGGCATCACTGGTAATTTGACCATTTTTTACGGGTACATTTAAATCTTCACGAATTAATACTCGTTTTGTATTTAAGTCGAGGTCCGTCATACGCTTAAAGTTCATTGAGTGCTCTCTTTTACTCTTATGAAAATTATAAATGGCGACATTTTAAATGATTATGATAAAAAAAGTGAGTTTTTTTATAGAAAAGCTGTCGAACGTCTTCATTTTCATTATGATAGATGGAGTTGTACTACGAAATTACGATGCAAAGCCTTATGTCTATTCATCCAGATCCAAAAATTAATAAGTTAAACGTACTTGGCGAACCGTTGGCAAGCTGTTGTTTCGATCCAATTACAGGGTATTTCCGAAATGGATTTTGCCATACAGCCACAACAGACCTCGGTCAACATACTGTTTGTGCAGAAATGACCTCGGAGTTTTTGAGCTTTTCACAAAAAGTCGGCAATGATTTGATTACGCCGCTTCCAGAAGTTGGTTTTCCGGGCTTAAAACCTGGTGATTTCTGGTGTATCTGTGTGTCTCGCTGGGTGGAAGCCTATCAGGCAGGCAAAGCGCCCAATGTGAAATTACATGCGTGTCATCAATCGGTGCTGAGTTATGTTCCCTTAGATATCTTGCTCGACTACGCGGTTTAAGCATCATGCAGCAAATTATTTTGGCGTCGAGCAGTCAGACCCGTAAAGTATTAATGGATCGTTTGGGCATCACCTATACTGCCCTATCTCCAGATATTGACGAAACACCACGTGGCGAAACACATGCCGATCAACTCGCATCTCGTTTGGCCTACGAGAAGGCGCAGCATATTGCAAAAGACTATCCAAATGCTGTAGTGATTGGTTCGGATCAGGTTGCATGGCGTATTCATCAGCCCGATCAATTTATTGGAAAGCCGCTGAGCGCTGAAAATGCCATTGCACAGCTCAAGCAAAATTCCGGGCAAACGGTGTGTTTTAGCACAGGTTTGAGCATACAACATAGAGCTTCAGGTTTTGAGCACACGCTTATCGAGCATTATCAGGTAAAATTCAGGGTATTGACCGATGCTGAAATCGAGCGCTATGTCGCCATCGAGCAACCTTTACATTGTGCAGGGAGTTTTCGATGTGAAGGACTAGGCATCAGCTTATTTGAATCGATGCAAGGATCAGATCAAACCACGCTGATGGGATTACCATTAATAACGCTTTGTAAATATTTACGTCAATTGAATATTCAGTTGCCCTAAATCAGATTTAAAACCAAAAAAAGCATTTAGAAACCATCGTTTCTGAATGCTTTTCCTCATAGATTAGATCTAGGTCTAAATATATGCTTAATAAAGCCCCATAAAATAACCTACAGCAACGACAAATAATCCGACAAGCCAGATCCAACCAAATGAATACTTAAGATGCTTCCCCATATCTGTACCAGCAAGTCCCATCGCCAGCCATGTTGCCGGTGAAAATGGGCTTACAAATGTCCCCGCATTATTGCCAATAGCCATTGCATAAACAACAGAGTCAATAGATACACCAGCAGTCGCAGTTACTTCACCAATTACGGGTAATAGTGCGAAATAATAAGCATCTGTACTGGTAAAAATATCGAGTGGCACACCCAAAAGACCGACAGCGATATGCAAGCTTCCAACCCAAGTCGGAGGTAATATATGAATTAAATCCAAGGCAATCGCTTTGAGCATACCCGACTCTGAAAGGATTCCAAGAAATGCGCCTGCAGCAAAAATAATGGCAACCATATTTAAGGCTTGAGGTGCATGACGTGATATTACTTCAACTTGTTGTCTTGGTCTTGGAAAATTCACCAACAGCACTAAAGATAATGCAATCATAAATACATAGGGTGCTGAAAATAAACCGAAAGCCAGACAAATAATTGAAATCAAGATCAGCGCAATGTTAAACCAAAAATTTTTAGGTTTACGAGCTTCCCCATCATCTGTATCTTCTGCCAAGTCGCTTAAAGTACAATCTTGCTCAAATGGCGTGGTTCCATTTATCGCGGCCGCCTGAATACGCTTTTTCTCTCGTAGCCCCATGATTGCGGCAAAAGCTATCATTCCAATAATTCCAACAATTTGTACTGGAATAATATTTTGCCACAATATAGAGGCTTCAATTCCTGTAACCGCAGAAGCTCGTCCCAGTGGTCCACCCCAAGGCACCATGTTCATAATTCCCATACTACCCGCCATGAGCAGTAGCATTAGATAAGGACTCATACCTAACTTTTTATATAAAGGTAATAAAGCTGGAATAATAATCAAAAATGTAGCAGCACCTGAGCCATCAAGATGAACAATTGCTGCGATCAGTGCCGTCATCATGGCAACTAAAACCACATTTCCACGTGTTAACTTGACTAAATGCCGAATCATCGGATCAAAAATATGCAATTCTTTTAAAATACTAAAAAATAAAATTGCGAATAAAAACATCACGGCAACTTTTGTCACCTTCATCATTCCCGCTTCAAAAAAAGTAGAAATTTCACTTATGGAAAATCCTGCAATTAAAGCTCCAATCAGTGGAATAATTGACATGGCCAAAATAGGGTTAGATTTACCCGTCATCAGTAAGGCAACAATTGTAATAATTATCAATAGTCCAATCAGCGTTAGCATATTTACATCCTATAAAACCGATATTCCCAAATCATAAAAAACTTAAAATATGCTTAAAATAGAATAAAGCAATCAAATACTAATATACGAATGGTTATTGTGATAAGCAAAAAATATCAATTTGTTTAGAAAAATGTAAATGCCTTGAGGTAATGCATAAAGTTTGTACGATTGAAAAATCTAGTTAATGTAAAATATCTATCACAGTTGCATATCTCTTCAGATTGTATTCTATAAACATTTTTATCGAGGCAATTAATGTCCAGCCCACTTCAGGTCTTAGGCGGAATCACCGCAGAACAATTTTTAAATGAGTATTGGCAAAAAAAACCATTGTTGGTTCGCAACGCCATGCCTGAAATTATCAATATTCTTGAACCTGATGATGTGAAAGAACTGGCCCTAGAGGAAACAGTCAGTGCTCGTCTTATTAAGCAAAAAGACAAAGATCCAAACCAATGGAGTGTCAAATCATCTCCACTGATTAAGGGTGATTTTCAGAAATTACCAAAGCTCTGGACACTGTTGGTTCAGGCTGTAGATCATTATTCTTTTGATCTGGCAGAACTTTGGAAAAAATTTCCATTTATTCCACAGTGGCGACGAGATGACATTATGGTGTCTTACGCACCTAAAGGTGGCTCAGTAGGCCAGCATTTCGACTTTTATGATGTTTTTCTGGTTCAGGGATACGGTCATCGCCGTTGGCAACTTGGGCAAATGTGTGATGAAAACACAGCGTTTGTCACAGGTCAGCCCCTCAAGTTATTACCAGAAATGGATGTTCACTTTGATGAAGTTTTAGCGCCAGGCGATTTACTGTACGTACCACCTGGGCTGTCGCATTATGGCGTTGCAGAAGATGACTGCCTCACTTTTTCGTTTGGCTTTCGTATGCCAAACGTTGCGACCATGATGGATCGAGTAAGCGATCGATTTGCAGACAACGCCTTACTCAAAAATCCCGTGATTGATATCATGCGAGATCAGGTGGGCCAGATTGGAGAAATGACCAGTAACGAGCTGGCTTACTTAAAGGCTAAAGTACTCGATCAGCTTCAGCATTCAAGCGACTTTGAACATGCCTTAGTTGCGCTGATGTCTGAACCTAAGTATCCAGATAACATTCCAGAACCTGACGAAATTGAAGCCGATGACTTACGCGAAATTTTGTCAACGGGTTATGAGCTATGTCTGGAGCCTGCATCACGATTGCTTTATACCCAACAGGATGATCAGCTACTGTTTTGGGCCAATGGTGAAGCGTGTTGTATCGATGAGAGGTTTGCCCCACTGCTGAAAGCACTTGCAGATGGTCAGGTATTACCGTTTGATGCGCAATTTGATCATGATGAATTTCTTGAAGATCTAGCACAGTTGTTAAATGATTCGGTCTTAATGCTGCTACCACCTGAAGAAGAATAAAATTAAAAGTGCGAAGAATTGACATAATTCTTCGCACTAACAATTCGTTACTTGAGCTTCCTGATTGTTCTTGGCAAGTTAAACATAGAACAAAAATCAAGGAAATTGCTTGAAATGGCTAGCCCGGCGCAAATCATTCGTCATAAATTACTCAATACTTTCTTCTCGCGGCACTCTGTCTGGTTTCTATGTATGCTGGTTGCAATCAGTATTTCATGGTTCCATTTCACCCACACACCCCATTATCTGTATTATTTTATTTCCGATACTGTTTTAAATGTAATCTGGGTCATCACCAGCATTTTAAGTGTGGTTGGATTATACGATGTGCTTCAAAGCAAACACTCTATTTTAAGAAATTATCCCATCATGGGTCATTTTCGTTTTTTATTTGAAGATTTTCGTCCTGAAATTCGTCAGTATTTTATTGAATCAGATCAAGATGCCTTGCCTTTTTCACGCATGCAGCGCAGTTTAGTTTACCAGCGCGCCAAAAACCAAAATGCAGATAAACCGTTTGGATCGATTATCGATGTCTATCAAAAAGATTACCGCTTTATGGTGCATTCACTGGTTCCATGCCCACCTGCGGATATCAAAAGTTTTCGTATTAACATTGGTAATGCTCAATGCACCCAACCCTACAGCGCATCGATCATGAATATTTCTGCGATGAGCTTTGGCAGCTTAAGCGCCAATGCAATTCGTGCGCTCAATAAAGGGGCTCAAATGGGTCACTTTTATCACGATACAGGTGAAGGTAGTTTAAGCCCGTATCATCTTGAATATGGGGGTGACATTGTATGGGAAATTGCCAGCGGCTACTTTGGTTGCCGTACGCCTGATGGAAAATTTGATCCTGAAAAATTCAAACAACAGGCCGAACTTCCACAAATTAAAATGATTGAAATCAAACTCTCTCAAGGCGCAAAGCCCGGCCATGGCGGCATTTTACCTAAGCATAAAATTACTGAAGAAATTGCACAAATTCGTGGTGTGTCTCGCGACCAAGATTGTATTTCCCCACCAAAACACTCTGCGTTTAATACACCTATTGAAATGATGCACTTCATACAGCAGTTACGTGAACTCTCTGGCGGCAAACCGGTCGGATTCAAACTATGTATTGGTCAGCCTTGGCAATTTATGGGCATCGTTAAAGCAATGCTGGAAACCAAAATTGTGCCAGACTTTATTGTGGTGGATGGCTCTGAAGGCGGTACAGGTGCGGCACCGATCGAATTTAGTGATTATATTGGTACACCGCTCAGAGAAGGCCTTTTATTTGTGCACAATACCTTGGTCGGTGCAGGATTAAGAGATCAAATTAAAATTGGCGCCAGTGGAAAAATTATCAGTGGTTTCGATATCGCCAGTACACTTGCATTAGGTGCAGACTGGGTCAACTCTGCGCGTGGCTTTATGTTTGCCGTTGGATGCATTCAGGCTCAAAGTTGCCATACGAATCAATGCCCCGTAGGCGTCGCAACCCAAGACAAAGATCGTCAAAAAGCCATCCATGTACCGACTAAAGCTGAACGTGTATTTAACTTTCAAAAAAATACCTTGCATGCACTGGCCGAAATTATCGCAGCTTCTGGTTTACAACATCCGTCAGAAATTAAGGCACATCATTTAGCACAGCGAGTGAATGATCGCGAGATCAAAAACTATGCTCAGTTATACTTCTTTTTCAAAGGTGGAGAACTTCTCGACTGCCATGAAAAAGATGACGAAAACTTTTACTACAGAATGTGGAATATGGCGATGGCCGATCATTTTTAAAAAGCACACCATCCATCAGGTGCAATCTAATCACTTGATTAGATTGCGCCTTACTTTTTTAGAGGTACAGACATCAAGGTATGACGACTTAAATAACACAGTATGTCTTATCGCAATTGATCTGCTCGTTCAAAACAATAAAAATTACGCTGCAACATCTTATTTAACTTAAAATCTTTCGCTTTTGACTTAATCATTCTATTTAAAATGAAAGCTCATATCAGCGAGACTTAATGTTTGATATCTCATGAAGCACAAATTTAAATAATATTTTGCGCATCATTCGAACTATCAAACCATCATAGATTAATGAAATAGATAAACTATTAAATTTAATCATTTTAGATAGAGAATACACATACAATGAATATACATTGTAATTACAAAAAACATTCAAATTTCATTATTTGTTATAGCAAAAAGCCAGCTTTTGAGGCTGGCTTTAATTAAAGTAAATTTAAAGACTTAATAATAGTGATGTTTAGGACGCGCATGCAAAAATGCAGGAATTAAACCCGTGAGTGCAGCGCGAATATCCGCTCGCTCATTAATTAACTGATGCGAGCCTTCTTCAAGCATGAGTAAGGTTTGCAAACGAAACTTACGCCGAATGAACTCAATGTTATAGCGCCAATCGACAGTTTGATCGAGTGCGCCTTGTGCTAACCAAACCGGTATCCTGCAAGGTGGTCGCTCTTCCATTTCAAACATCCATTTAGACATTGCCAGAATCCAGTCCATTCCCATCATACGTGGTTGTAACGGATCTTTAAGACGCACAAAACGTAAAAATTCAGGATTATGATTGTTGCGTCTAAAATGTCTTGGTACTTGACGGCGTATTCTGCGAATAATGCCAAGCCCGACCGGATTATGCCACCATGCGGTTTTGGCAGGACGAATTAAAGGTGAAAGCAATAATACCCGATCTACAATAGGATCTTGGCGTTTCTGTGCATATTCGAGTAAATGATGCATCCAGATTGCACCACCCGTACTTTGTCCAATACCAACCCAAGGCTTTGGCAGCTGGTTTGCATGCTTCACGTACTGATAAACTGCTAGCAACACGTGTTGATAATGATCAAAATTTTGAATACTCGCCGGTGAGCCATCACTCAAACCATGACCGGGTAAATCGTAAGTGAGTACACTAAAACCTTGATCCAGAATTTCTCGGATAATCGGCTGATAAATGCCGCTATGCTCTAAATAACCATGCAGTAAAACGACAGTACCCAGTGGAATGTCACGCTCAGGTTGAAACACCTGAACATGCAATTTAAACAGTGGCATTTGAATGTAGCCTTGCCAATGCTTCGCAGACAATTGATCGAGTCCGTACAGTTTCTTATAGGCCAGTAAATCCCGAGATGGTTGCATTTCGTGATTCAGATTCAGTTGTGGCAAAATCTGTGGAGTCTGCTCACGATTCGGGACAGGCAAGTCAAGTTGCTGTAATACTGTAGGATTTAGAAATGGAATATCTGACATTTAGGGCACCTCACGACAACCACTTGAGCCAAAAAGCATATCCCGTACTGTGGCCAAAAGTTCGTAATTGGCACGGCGACTATGATCATAATTTTGCTGGCTCGGCTGCCAAGCGCTTAATTGAGTAGGCATTGGAGCTTCAACTGGTATGGTTTCAATTCCATTCAATGCAAAAAGACGCCGTGTTCGCGGCATATGATATACATCTGTTACAAGCATCACAGTCGGCGCTCCACCTTTTTTCTGAAGCAATAAAGAGCTAAATCGCGAATTTTCACAGGTATTCATACTGCGATTTTCAAGCAATTTTGCTTCTACGCCTCGTTCTTTTAACCATGCTTGCATATAAGGGGCCTCAACACCACTTAATACAATCGGTAATTTGTATTTTTTTTCAATTTCCAAAGTTTTTTCTAGGCGAAGTTTGGTGTAGGCATTCACTACAATATCTTTACGATTATCTGCGAGTGTCAAACCGCCACCTAAAACCACAATGGCATATGGTTTGGCATGATAAGACGAAGCTCTGAGATCACTTTGATTTTGTCTAATAAACTCGATATCCTCGGTAATTTCATTTTTACTGGCTTCGTCTTCTGGTGTTGCAACAGGATGTGTTTTTAAAAAAACAATATATTTGTCACGTAGTGCCTTATTTTCAGAGTGATTTAAATCAAACAACTGGCTCACAATTACACTTGAGGCTGATGCTGGATTCTCTGGATTCTCTTTTTCATGCTTGGCAGCATCTTTTACGTGAGTCGTCTCATCTTTCTTGGCCAGTAAAGGCACACTCGTTGAATTTTTTTCGTCTTCTTGCTGCTCTTTAAGTTGCTCATCTTCAATGCGCTGTTGTAGTGCGCGATAACGCGCTTGTAACAGGCCAAGTTCTTCAAACTTCTGTTGACTCATGGCCTCTTCGACTAACCGCAAATAGGCTTGACGTGCAATCCAGAGATTTGAACCAGGCTCTAGATTTTCATGCTCGCTAAGCGATGCATTTTGCTGACTCTTTGCAGCCACTTGATTCACTTCGACAGGTACAAAGTAATTCAGTCCCTTTACGATCATTTTTGAATAAAACGGCGTGTAGATAAAAACCATTAGACATGCGGCAAGTACGAACAGTATAGCCACTGCTCGAACAAGTCGGATCATCCAATGTATTTGTGTCATACAGTTTTGTTCCTAATGTGAAGTAATCAAACCGTTTGAATTGAACAGCACGGGTTCAGGCTCAAGTCGAACATTAAATTTTTGTGCGACATCTGATTGTACTGCTCGGTAAGTGTGCTGCACATCGGTCAAGGTTGCATTGGCATAATTCACCAGAACAAGTGCTTGTTTTTCAAACATTCCTACACAGCCGAGCTTTTTACCTTTCCAGCCAGTCTGATCGATCAGCCATCCTGCTGCAATTTTGGTACGTCCGTCTGGCTGCGGGTAATGAGGAGTCGTAGGAAATTTTGTGTGGATTTGGTCAAATTCCTGCGATGAAATCACCGGGTTTTTAAAGAAACTACCTACATTAGGATATTCTTTAGGATCTGGCAATTTGCTTTGACGAATCGCAATCACTTGTTTTTGTAAATTTTCGGGCGTTTTGTCATCACCAACCGCTTTGAGCAAATCACCGTAATTTAGCTTCAGTTTCGGCGTTTTGAGTAATTTAAAACTGACATGTGTAATGACATATCGCTCAGGATCATCTTTAAAAATACTGTGCCGATAAGCAAATTTACAGTCTTGAGCATCAATGGACTTTACAGCCTGAAGCTTACGATCATACACATGAACCTGTTCAATAAACTCACCAACCTCAACACCGTATGCTCCAATATTCTGAACCGGAGATGCACCCACCAACCCCGGGATTAACGCCAGATTTTGAAGTCCATACCATCCATTTTCGGTAGTTTTTAAAACAAATTCATGCCAGTTTTCGCCTGCACCCACATTTACCAGTACATGCTCGGCGCTTTCATTGATTATTTCATATCCTTGAATATCCATATGAATCACCAACGCATCCACATATTGTGGCAGCAACATATTGCTCCCGCCAGATAACACGAGTACATTGAGATCATGAGTATGGGCATATTCGAGTGCATCGATTAGTACGTGCAAAGAATTGATCTTGACATAGTGCGATGCAATCACATCAAGCTGTAACGTATTAAATGGTTTGAGTTGAATCTGTTGTTGAATGTGTATCACGTTAAATCCTATTTTGATCCACTATCCGTGGTGTTCACGTTTAAACTCGGCTACCCATGCTGCAGCACTGGATTCGCATTGATCCAATACACGTTCGAATCCATCTGCGCCGCCATAATAAGGGTCTGGGATGGCTTTGTGTTTGTATTTAGGATCATGTTCACTCATCAAAGCCACTTTAGAGCGTACACGTGATTTTCCAAAACGTTTAATCGCCTGACGCTCTAGGGTTTGAATGTCTTCAAGATTTTGATGATCCATCGCCAAAATCAGATCAAACTCAATGAAGTCTTCAAGCTGAATCTGGCGAGCACGTAGTGAAGATAGATCATAGCCACGCTTTAAAGCATGTGCTTGAGAACGCGCGTCTGGCGCTTTATTGGGATGATAATTGCTGGTGCCGGCCGAATCGACAGTTATATTGAGATTATTTGCATCACACGCGTGTCTTAATACAATTTCAGCCGTTGGCGAGCGGCAAATATTACCTAAACAGACACATAACACCTTATAAGGCGTTTGAGATGACATATCAAACCTCAGCAACAGATCACGATGAATAACTGTTATGTTAAGTGATTTAATTCACGAATCCTATAGAATCTCTTAAGAGTTTCGTGATCAAATGATTTGTCGATCAAAAAGCATTCTTTTGATGCGGCTTCACAATAAAATGATGGATTAACTCAATAAAACAATGATTTGTAATTGACGATCAAATTAAATAAGGACGGAACGATGGGATATTTTCAGTTTCAGAGCGCATCAAGCATCATTTCAGGATTAGGATCAATTGCTGAGCTTAAAACTATTTTGATTGATCGAGACTATCAAAAAGTTTTGCTGGTGACGGATCCAGGAATGATTGCCCATCAGTATCACTTACCTGTCATTGAGTGTTTAGACGCAGCTCAGATTGATTATGTTATTTATTCAGATATTCAAGCCGACCCACCCGAGCAGATTGTTTTAAATGCGGCTGCCTTTGCGAAACAAGAGAAAGTCGATGCCGTTTTAGGCTTTGGCGGTGGTAGCTCAATGGATGTCGCAAAAGTGATTGCGTTACTTGCCCATCCTGATCAAACACAACAGTTAAGCGACATGTATGGCGTAAATAATGCCAAAGGCCCCCGATTACCGCTGATCTTGATTCCGACTACGGCAGGAACCGGCTCCGAAGTCACACCGATTTCGATCATCACGACAGGTGAAACAACTAAAACCGGAATTGTATCACCAGTTTTGTATGCCGATGTTGCGATATTAGATGCGAACTTTACCCGTGATTTACCAGCACACATCACCGCGGCCACCGGAATTGATGCCATGGTGCATGCGATCGAAGCTTATACCAGTAAACTGAAAAAAAATGTTTATGCCGATATGCTGGCAAAACATGCACTGCGTTTACTTAATGATAATCTGCCTAGAGTTCTGAGTAATGGACATGACATGGATGCACGTCAAAACATGTTGCTTGGCTCAATGCTTGCAGGTCAAGCATTTGCAAATGCACCTGTAGGGGCTGTACATGCGCTGGCTTATCCATTGGGTGGTCATTTTCATTTGTCTCACGGACATACCAATGCGTTGGTATTGGTCGAAGTTTTAAAATACAACGCGCCACATGCTAAACAGTTATATGCAGAATTAATGCAATGGCTTGACCCTAAAAGTAATGGCTGTGCAGACGGCTTGTGCGATTTGTTTATCGACCATATGCAAAATCATCTTGATCATAGTGGGCTGACTTTAAAACTGAGCCAACTCAATGTACCGCACTCTAGCCTTGAAACACTGGCGCAAGATGCATTATTGCAAACCCGTCTATTACAAAATAACCCACGCGAAATGACACATCAGGCTGCGTATCAGATTTATGAGGAAATTTACGCATGAAACCAATACCCAAACGCCGTGACCAGTTTCATTATTTTTTAAATATCCAGACACGCTGGGCAGATAACGATATTTATGGTCATGTAAACAACGTGACTTATTATAGTTATTTTGATACAGCCGCTAACTCACTTTTGATTCAACATGCAGGCTTTGATATTCGTCAGTCACCGATCATCGGACTAGTCGTCGACTCGGCATGCAGTTTTTTTAAGGAACTCACCTTTCCAGATACCATTGAAGTGGGTGTTGCGATTTCAAAAATTGGGCAAAGCTCCTTACGCTATGAACTCGCAATATTTAAGCAACACCAGCTTGAGCCTTGTGCACAGGGACACTTTGTCCATGTTTTTGTTGATCGAGAAACACGAAAAAGTACCACAATTCCCGATGCGATGCGTGAGGCATTACATAGTTTTAAGCTTTAGATTTTAAAAAATAAGCAATCATGCTGAAGCAACTTCTAATCGTGCAACAGCATGAAGGATTAATTTAAAGCATTAGATGTGAGGCAAAACGTAAGGCACTATATCCTGAAAAGTACGACCATTTACATTTTCACCAATTGCGTGCATTTTCCATGCATCATTATGACGATAAATTTTTGCAATAATTAAACCTGTATGAGCGCCTTGCGATGACAGTTTATAACTTGCAATTTCTTGATTATTTGATTGATCAACTAAGCGACAGAATGCATTTTCCACTCTCTCAAATGTTTGTCCACGGAAGCTACTTACAGTAAAAACTAAAGATTTCACCTGAGCAGGGATCTGATTCAAATTCACACGAATGATTTCATCATCACCATCGCCCGCACCTGTTAAATTGTCACCCGAATGTTGAATACTGCCATCTTTACTTCGAAGTTGACCAAAATAAACAACATCTAATACCTGTTTATTATCATCAAATAAAATAACAGAAGCGTCCAGATCGATGTTCCCGCCACCACCAAAGCCAAAAAAGCCTTTACTTTTTGCAACATCCCATCCCACACCTAAAAAGATCTGTTGTAAGCTGCTGCCATCTGCTTTTTGCAAACTAATTTTCTGGCCTTTTTCTAAATTAATTGCCATGTGTTTTTCTCCTCTGGATAAAAAATTGTTTTAATTTGATTGATTACGGTTTAAGTTTAACTTCGAGGTTAACCATTGCAGAAAATTATTGCGATTTCTAGAACAAATCACCACTTTACCTTGACCTGAAAAACGTAAAACCATGCCTTCTCCGCTGGTTACGCTATTGACCAAATTGCCAAGAAAACCGCTGTTTTGTGAAGTAGATACAGATAAATTATAATTTAAGCGAGAATCCCAACATACCACATGTCCATTATCAATAATTACGTCTTTGTTAGGTTCGACCTCAAGTTCAAATAAAGTCCCACAACCTGACACCACAACTTGGCCTTGCCCGCTGGTCTCCATCACCAGAAAACCACCTGTATTACCAAAAAATGCACCACCAAGGCTGTTATTTAAACGTGCTTTGACCTGAACCGAATCATGCGCTGCCACGAAAGCACCATCGCTCAGTAGATACTGAGTTGCCCCAACATCCAGAATCTGCATATCGCCATCCAAAGCAGCAGATAACAAACAGTCGCCATCACCACTAACTGCTTCAATATGTTGTTGAAACAACGATTCATCATTGGCGAAACGACGTAAAAGGGATTGCATCAAGCCACCTTGCAAACGCCCTTTTAATTCCAAGGGTGACTCCATCATCACCATGGCATTACTTTCGCAATAGATTTTGTCACCACGGCGCATAGATACATGCAGAAAAGGTTCTGGCGAACCGACTAAACTGAACTGTGCCATTGTTTATCCCTTCTCATTTCGAACAATCTGATGTTGCCGCGCAGCAATTAACCAATCAGGAAATTCTTGTAACAACAACTCATAGAGGCGCTCATCTGAAACGCTATCAATGCGGTCTAAACTAAAAAAGTTACAGTTATCGACAATTCGACCAGACATTTCATCTAACTTTTCTAATGCACCATAATTTCGCCCACCAATCCCGACAAATTGCCAGAAAATAGGTAATTTGGCTGCTTGAGATAATATTTTCTGCATTTGTTGGCGGCTGCCTACACCACCATCCGAAATGAATAAAACATACGTTGGGATTTGATCCTGAAATTTTTGGAAATAGTTAATCACCGCTTCAATGGCTGGAATTTCTTCGTTGTAACGCGCTCCCACTTGCCAGTTCTTCCAGCCTCGCTGAGTACTATTAATAAAATCATTAACATTATTTAGAGTCACATCATCCAGCTGCGTAGTTTCAGCGGCAAAAGCCCAGCATTCAAAGCTACCATCATCATCAAAATGGATTGCAAGTGGCATCAAACGATTCACCACTTTTTGCACATCCCCACGGCGATATTGTCCATCCATTGATCCAGATGCATCTAGAACCAAAGCAACCCGTGCAGTAACACCCAATAATTTTTTCTTTTCTAACTGAACCAAAGATTTCTTGGTCAGATCGATAATGGATGCATTGCCCGTTTTTTCAGCCTTTTGCAAAGATAATTTTTTCTTTAAATCGATATTCGATTGTGGTGCGACAGGTGTCGTCTGTTGTGCTGTCGGCTCTTCAGCAACTTCTCCACCAAAATGTTGAATTAAGGCAGCAAGACCTGCATTAAAGCCTTGTCCAATTGCAGCCAAACGCCAAATACCGTCTTTTAGATAAATCTCGATCAGCATGGTGGCACGTTCTTGATCAAAAATGCTGCCATCTAGCTTCAGTTCAGCAATCGGCTGTAACTGCAAGTTAAGAAATTGAACTGTAACCTGCTGTAATTGCGACATGACATTTTGTCCATCAATTGCAGCAGTCAAAACCAGATGTTGGATAACTGCTGGCAGCTTTGCTAAATCAACTAAAAAGCGACTGCACTTACTTTGGTTTTCAATGAGACGAACCGCTTGGCATGGTGTTTCAGGTTGATTGTAAAAGGTCATATATCGTTCATCACTTAAACGATACTGTGAATCAAGTCCGAAACTTGCAATATCCAAATCAAAAGCTGCTTGATAGTGAATATGGATATAAAAAGAAGATTGCCCCTGTAAAACATCATTTAATTTTATTTTTTGTCCACGAATTAAATTCAACATATCAAGAAACAACCTATTTTTATCATTTATAAATATAAAAAAAGAAGATAGTGCCTAAACACTATCTTCCACATGTATTTTAAACAGAAACACCATAAGAAGCTGCTAAAGGCCCTAAGCCACCAGCAAAACCTTGACCAATTGCTCGGAATTTCCACTCACTGCCGTGCTTGTAAAGCTCTCCAAAGATCATTGCCGTTTCAGTACTACTGTCTTCAGACAAATCATAACGTGCGATTTCACTACCACCCGCATCATTAATAACACGAATATAGGCATTCGCCACTTGACCAAAGTTTTGATTACGGGTTTGACCGTCATAAATAGTGACCGCAAAAATGACTTTAGCAACATCGGCAGGTACTTTGCTAAGGTCAATGCTTAACGTCTCATCATCCCCATCGCCTTCACCTGTACGGTTATCGCCATTGTGAACCACTGAACCATCAGATGACTTTAAGTTATTAAAGAAAATAAAGTCATTGTCAGCACGTACCTTACCACTTTCATTCACCAAAAATGCAATTGCATCAAGGTCAAAAGCTGCACCATCGGTCACGCGAGGGTTCCAACCCAAGCCTACTGTTGTTTTCGTAATGCCAGGTGCTTCTTTAGTTAAGCTAACGTTGCCGCCTTTGGTTAAACTAATTGCCATTTGGATTTCTCCTGATTAAATTTCAATTCTTTGTTTAATTTCATTTAGATCTTTTACACCATATAAATGATGTATCTATCGCTTTTTATCAAGCTTGTGTTTGTTTTTTACTGTAAGCAATAGAAGATAGTACAGCCCAAATAATGAATGCAACACCAATTAAGCCCGTAATAACTTCAGGTACATGACCACCCGTTCCCGTATAAAGCATGATTGCAGCTAATGCACCAATGGCATAATGTGCACCATGCTCCAGGTAGATGAAGGCTTCCAAGGTCCCTTTCTCAACTAAATAAATGGTCATTGAACGGACAAACATGGCACCAATTGCCAAACCGAGCATAATTACAACCACATCACTTGTGATCGCAAATGCACCAATCACACCATCGAAACTAAAAGAGGCATCTAACACTTCAAGATAAAGAAAACCACCGATACCAGCTTTGACGATATTACTTGACGTACCTGTAACTGGTTTTTCATTGGCTTCATCATCTTCACTGCTGCCTTCAAGTAAATGGCCCAGTACTTGTACACCGATATAAACCACGATACCCCAAATTCCAGCGATAATCACAATGAGCTTTTGTTGCTCTGGAACAAATGCAGCCATAGTTAATAAGGCAATGAGTGCCACAAATACTGACATTGCAGGAATGTTTGCTAGATTTGATAAATGTGTTTCCAACCAATGGAACCAGTGCGTGTCCTTACCATCATCAAACAAGAAGTTTAAAAACACCAACATTAGGAACATCCCACCAAAGGCTGCAATTTCAGCATGGTGTGCAAGTAACTTCTCTGAATAGGTTTTTGGATCATTCAGTGCCAGTTTCGCAACCTCAATCATTCCCATGTCAGCAGTAACGCCAACAATCAAAAGTGGAAAGATTAAGCGCATACCAAATACGGCAACTAAAATACCAACGGTAAGAAATAGTTTTTTCCAGAATTCATCCCAGTTTCTTAATACCGAAGCATTGACAACGGCATTATCAAAAGATAGCGATACTTCCATAACAGCCAGTACAGTCGTAATGAGCAAAACTTTCAGCATCATGGACAAACCAGCATTGGGGCCATGCGTGAAGCCCCACCATGCTGATAATGCAAGACAAATTATGGTAAAAATAATTGAGAAACGAAAATGTTTCATTTTTTTCCTTTACTAAACAACCTTAAGATATTCATTATTTATATTCTTTAAATGAATATCTTAGCCAATCTGAATACCGTATTGTTGGCACATGGCAGCAAGCCCACCCGAATAACCTTGACCTACGGCTTTAAACTTCCACTCGCCGTTATGACGATAAACCTCACCAAAGACCATTGCTGTTTCAGTTGAGTAGTCTTCTGCCAAATCGAAACGAACCACTTCTACATTGGTATCTTGGTTTACAACACGAATAAAGGCATTTGCAATTTGACCAAAATTTTGACCGCGTGCTTGCGCGTCGTGAATGGTCACAGTAATCGCAACTTTTTCAATTTCAGGCGAAACTTTTGATAGATCAACCAACAATGTTTCATCATCGCCATCACCTTGACCTGAACGGTTGTCACCCGTATGCTCTACTGAGTTGTCTTGAGATTTAAGTTGGTTATAAAAAATAAAATCATGATCGCCACGTACTTTACCTGTCGCGGTTAATAAAAATGCACTGGCATCCAAGTCAAATGCCGCACCATCCGTCGCACGCTCATCCCAACCTAATCCAATTAAAATTCGAATTAAATTGGGATCTGTTTTACTTAGGGATAAATTTCCACCTTTATTTAAACTAATCGCCATTTTGTTTTTCTCCTCGTTTGAACACTTAAAATTCAATGGTTTTAATGATGTTTGTATAGATATCGAAAGTATTGTTATCTGATACATGATTAAATATCAATTTCATTTGCTACCTGCAACCCAACGTAGACCAAAACCAAAGGCTTGGTCCAACTCGCGATGTCCAGGTACATAGCGCACATGACGTTGTACTTGAATGCTACCACCTTGATTCACTAATTCAACAATTCCACACATTCCTAAAGGCTGTCCTTCGGTTAAACGGATTTCAATTGGTGGTTGATCTGGCACATAAATCATGACCACAGCATCTGTTTCGGCCCAGTTCGGCACACCTTCATAAATAAATGCAAACAACACCACACGGCGAATCTGCGACCAGTGCCGTCCATTAATCCTAAGCCACTCACCCTCTGTTAATGCACCAGTACGGTCATCCGCAGAAAGTTGAATAAATGGGAAAGCGTTAAAATCACCAAATCGATTACCTAAAGCCTGAATCACCGATTTGCTACCATCTTGCATCTCGAACAGACAGCCCAAATCCAGATCAATGCCGTGATTTTGGTTAAGCAGCTTTTTAAAGAAGCCTCCTGATTGCGCCCGCTGACTCCGTTGATTCCAATTCAGATTAATTTTAATTTCACCAAAACCATGAGCCTGTTTCTGTAAATTAATCTGGTTATTGCGCTTATCTAAGGTAATTTTGCTTAAATTAATTTTAGGTTGAGGTACTGGTGCAGGTACAGGTTGAGGCAAAGGCTCGGGTGTTGCAGTTTGATCGCTAATTTCCACACCAAAATGTTCAGCTAGCGGTTGTAAACCACCATTAAAACCCTGATTGACGAAACGGAATTTCCACTGATCTTTATAACGATAAATTTCTGCCAAAATCAGGGCTTTTTCAGTCTTTTCGGCACTTTTTACCGTTGCTGTTGCCGTGAGCTGTCCGTTTTCCCATAATTCAATCTGAATATCTTGAATCGCGTTGATTGCACCTTGCCCATCAAGGGTTGCACACATCGCAAGCTTGCTGATATCCGCATCGAATAATTGAGTGTTCAAATTAAATTGCGCAATATACGGTGCTTTTGTTGTTGCCTCGACTAATTCTACACTGCGGTTTGGTGTCTGCTTTTGCCCATAAAAGATCATGTCCGCATCACCACGAACCTTCATCTGCGCATTCAAGACATAAGCGGTCACATCTAAACCGATATGAGCCGCTAATGTGGTTTTAATTTTCACTTGGCACTGTGACTGGCTCAATGCCAAATTGGCTCCTGTAATAAGTTGTTGCATTGATTATTCCTATATTTTTTGATTTTATACTTTTAGTCCAAACACTTTTGCCCGTTCTAAAATTCGTTCTGCCCAACGGCGATGGGTTGCGGGTTCAAGCATACTGCCATGACAGGCAAATACTGCCTTACAGCTATCTTGTAAAATATCTTGTGCTTGTTTCAACTCAATTTCATTGACCTGATAAGCCTGATGTACAATCGATATCTGCGCAGGATGAATCACGGTTTTACCTGATAATCCATGCTGTAAATCCAGATACAATTCATCTTGCAATAGTTTTACTTGACTAAAATGCTCACAGACCGGTGCGCTCAGCGCAAAACCATAAGGTAAAAACTGGCCTGCCAGATTGGCAATTAATGTGCCAATTGGCGTTTGATATAAAGTCACATCACTAGGCCGCCGCAAAGCCAGACAATTGAGTAAATCATTGCCCCCAATCCGGAGCATCAATACTTTATGAAACTCTGGTAAAGCCTGTCTCAGCTCTTTCATTTGTTCCATATCAAAACTATCGACTGTCTCAAGTGTCGGCATATAGTGAAGTGTTGCAGGAAGGACATCTAACCATTGCTTAAAATTAGCCAAACCAAATTTAGGCAATACCATGCCATCCAGAATCGTGATTTCTTGCCATTCCGCTAATTCAGCGGCCATCGAAATATGACGAGGACGAATAAAAATTTTAGGGTGTTGCTCATGCCGCTGTTGCTGTTGAAGTTTCTGTAGTAACTGTTTGAGATTTTGTTTGGCAAGCTCAACGTCTTGTTCACTAATCGCATCTTCAAGACAGATCACCAAAGAGCGCAACTCTGGATATTTTTCACCCGTTACTATTGGCCATAAATCGGGTCGAGTCGCGGGGATATATAAGGTTGCGCCTAAAGATAATGCAGATAACATAAAATTATCCTTTCCCCAATTTTTGAATTAATGTAATCGCTCTATAGGGCGCAATCTGATCACCGACCACCTGTACAGGTGTCTTTGTGACTTGAGTTAAATGGCGTAATAAACGAGTATCCTCATCATCGGCATCCCGAAGTAAAACTAAATCAGGAACACGTCTTAAAATTGCTCGAGTTGCCTCCGCGATACTCGGTTTTATCCGATTAATATTTTGAATGTCGTATTCTTGAGCCAGTTTATGTACAACCTGTCGGCTTTGATCTTGTTGTGCCTGTTGTTGTGTTTCTGCCCAAACTGCATTCGACTGAGGATTGAGCTGTAAACGGATCTGATTTATTCGCTGGATAAACTTCTGCGAAATATCAAATTCTTTTAAATGGTGATATTCAATACAGCGATGCCATTGATCAATATTCTCGGCAGTAATTTCATCAGCACCCAAGGTTTCACCTTCACAAATACTACGAGAGATAAGACCAGAAATGGTCGACCCCAAAATACCAGATGGAATCAACCAGTCATCACCACTGGCCGCCAACCATGCACAGCCTGCAATATCAGACAAAACCACCAAAGGTAAAGGTTTCCCTGTAAAACGAGTGTCATTGCCTAAGCTACGCTGTAATTCTTGACGAATCGCGCCTTTGCCCGTCCAACCATCCACAAATACAATCGATGCATGCCCATGTCTAGCGATAATGGTTTCCAACGCAGCAAAATCAATGCCACGATCTCGGATAATGCTAATGCCATAATGTTCACAGTTACAACCTAAATCTTGTATTGCATGATAAAGCAATACCCCCAAGGGTACGCCCGCACGTACAAAGCTCACCAATACAATGGGTTCATTAAATTCTACAACTAAAGTTTGTGCCAATTGCTGGACTTCTTGAGCTAAACGTTGTTGGCCTTGCTGCATGGCTTGTTCAAATAACTCTAGGTGACGTGCTGTTGGCGCATTCTCCAAACTGATCATTTGTGAATAATGCTTTTCTCCTGATTGAATCAGGCGTTCTTTTTCTGCGGTATCCGTAGGTTCAATATGGGTACGTTTAAGTAAAAAAGTGACTTGTTCTGATTGATAACTACCGCTAAACCCTTGTTCTAAAATTAATTCAGTTGCTTTATCTTTATTGATAATCGCCATAAAATCCTTCTTGTTTGTATTGCTGGGTCAAATTATGTTTTACCCAACGATTTAATTGACTATGGTTTGGCATCCCCCACCAGTGACATAAATTCAAAAACTCTACATCAGATAAACTATCACCGAAACCAAGAATTGGGCGTTGTTGAGACGTAAACTGTTGCAATAAAAAGCGGGTAGCATTGGCTTTACTCACAGGTTGTGGAATCAGAGCCAAGTTATTGCCATTTAAATGAAAATAGAACCCATCCAAAACTGCTGGGCTCAAGCTATTTAATAATTCTGGTAAGAAATTCGGTGCATAAGGATTATCATTTTCAGTATTTTGTTTGGCAACTACATATAGCCCTAAACCCTGCTCTTCGACCACCCAAGTACGAATAGAGCCAAAATTGATCGCCTGTTGTTGTAAAGTATCAATCAATATCTGTTGACGTTCTTGATAAAAAGTCAATGCTTGTTGCATCTGCGCATGCCAATCCAGATTTACACTGAAATCTGGATTTAGTACGGTACCGCCATGAGAGCAAACTGCCCCATACTGAAAAGGTAAATGCACCCGAGACAATGCTTCTGCACTTCGTGCTGTGACAGGAATCAAATGTGTACTATGTAACAACCAGTGCACGAAGTGTTGCTGAATTGGGTTCATATACGCCAATGCTTGTCCCTGTTTATCCGTAGTGACCATTTTAAAGTCTGCCTGAGGAACAATACGGCGATGGGTCTGGAATAAAGTATCATCCAGATCAACCAACATGAGCGGCGTTGCAATATTTTGCGCATCAAATAAGAAATTAGTCATTTGCACTACATAGATTAAAATTTTGATGTGGAAATTCTACGGCACTGATCACTTCAGCATTTGGAATCGCGTCTAATAAGCTACTAGCAACGGACTCAGCACAGGTTTCCACTGTAATAAAAATTCGGTCATATTCTGATGGATTAATATTGTAGACAAAGTTTTGAATACCCAAGCCGTAGTTATCTGAAAAAGCCAAAGCAGACTGAATGGCATGCCCTATAGCTATAGGTGAGCGGGTAATCGCACTAAATTTCACCTCTGCACCCTGTCGCTGTAAATCTTCTGCCAATAAAAAAGACGACCAGACATATTCACCACTTCCCAACACTAAAATCCGTTGTTGAGGTTTAACCTTCAAACGAATATAGGCGGAAGTATCTTGAATGGGTAATCGCCCCCATGTCGGCTCAGATAAGGTCGCATACGCACCAAAAGCCACGGTATCTACTTTGGGCATATTAATCTGTAACGGTTCTTTGGCATCTTGCCACTGCCATTTGCCTGTCATCAATGCGACGGACTGACAATCTAATCCAGCCATATGAATACCTGATGACCAATCCGCCAAAGTTGCAGTTACGACATGAGACATTTGATCAAGACCAGCCGCTTGTAGTGCTGAAACTAGATTGATGAAAGTTTTTCCTGTAGACGCTTCATCATCGACCAATACAATACTTTTGCTGGCTAAAATTTTCTTTTGAATATCAGCATCAGGCGATCCATACAGCAATTGATCTTGCGCATGGCTGTGTTCCTCTAAAAAACGAGCCAATAATGGTGCGCCCTCAACAGGATGACGAGTTGTGGTCACATACAATGCATCTGGATAGCGTTCCTGCAAGACTTGATGTACACCTGCACCTAGCCCCACAGCCGTTTCAGCCATTCCAATCACCAAGATGGGCTCAGGTAAATTACTTGGAATCAGTTGGGCCAAATCTGTAAATGCATGACGCATCACTTTAGGACTTACAGGAATATGTCTCCCCAAAACTTTTGAGACAAATAAAAAAGCTCTTTTGGGATTTATCCGTTCGGCAAAACCGAGTAAATCTTGCCATTTCCAATGGCTATTTTCATCAGGCTGTAAATCCAGTTTGCCTCGTTGTAATTCAATTTCAATCATATAATTCTTAAATCTAATTTAAAATAATATACATAATGGTGTTTATATTACACAAATACTCTGACTTATGCTGCGGACAATGAGTGAACCTTCGGTCTTTTTGGGCTGATAATGAAGCTGTAGTGTGTGCGCAATTGCCAAATGAACTAAATTCACACCACTCATGAAAGTATGTGCAATGCCCCCCGATGGTCGAGAGTTTACCTCCAAGATATACAATTGCTGTTGATCATTATATCGAGCCTGCATATTCACTAGCCCGTCACAACCAAATAATGCAGCGACCTGATACGCCAGTTCAATCGCAGGATCTTCAAAAGTTAAGTTTTGACAACCATTTTTTTGCTTATAGCGTGCAATCGCACCATGTACCTGGCCATGTATGCACAACATATCGACTGAGCACTCCAATCCAGATAGAAATGGCATGACCAAATACACAGGCGGCTTTTCTAACTGTCGATAACTCTCAATAAAACTTTCAGGATGTGCCTTGAATCTCATGCTATTTGCAAATACATCAAATGAGTTTGCGCTAGGATCTAAATGCCAAAACCCTGAAGCAAAAACTCCTTTGGCAGGCTTGACACACACCTCACCTTTTTGTCGCCAGTCATGATATGCATCTTGTAATTGCTCGGCATTTTCAACAATGGTTGCTGGTGCAACCGCTAAGCTGTGATTCAAACAGATTTGAGTAAACAGGGATTTATCATTTAGTTGCTCGATTTGATCAAGCGTATCACAACCCGCCATGAGGCGAATGCCCAATTGTTCAAAGCGATGTTTTTCGGCTAGATAAATTGCAGCATGATGTCCAGCAATAATCAATTTGACATTTAAGCGTTGCGCCTGCTGTAAAACCCATTCCACTCGCTCTGAGAAAGGCGGTTCTTGTAAAGCAATATCGGCAACAGAGGTAATTTCAGGACGATCGTCTGCATGTGATGCCACCACATGAATTGGGAGATTAAAAGGCGCATTTTTTGCTGCCAAAATTAAATCACGTTGACAAGAATGCGCTTGGGTAAACCAAATCCCGATCGAGTTTTCTGCGATGTCCATCTGAGCAAGATCATTCACTATTTGCGTCATATACATTCCACCATTTGCACCACCACTAATCGGCCTCCATCCTGACGTGAAAGTAAAATTTGTTTTTCATCCAGCAATTCGATTTTTTCGCCAATTGGAATGGTTGTTTTAGTTGCCACATCCATGAGATCAGGCAGATTTTCGTTCACCAGCCACCACTGATTTTGGTGAAAAACAAAATAGCCAACACGTTTGGTTTGTTCTGCTGTTAGACGCTCGTTCGGTGCAATCAGATTATTGACATGCCACGGGTAAAGTGACTGCCCTGTCCACACCATTAAACGGTGATTATCGGGTCTAAAACTGCCTTCTCGGCGTGCCGAATAGAGGTTCAGTACAGGTAGCTTGCCTTTAAAGGCTGTGCCACAAAATGGACATACGGGTTTTATTGTATTATCAAATACATACCATTTTTGACCGCAATCACTATTTAAGCATGGCTGAATCAAATCCACCGTTTTAACCAAAGCGGTTTCCCAATCATTGGCTGAAGGCCGCTGCTGCGGTTGGTGCAAACCTGCCACAAAGCTTTGTAAAAATAGTTCCTTTAAATAGGGACCTGTCACGGTGAATGGGGTTTTTTCAGGATCGGCCCATGGTAAAGCACTTGGACGTACCTGACTGAGTTTTACCCGATTGCTTGAATCAGTTGGATGCTCAATAAATAGGGCATTCTCACCCATTGCCAGATTTTCATCGCGTTGCGGATCATTCACATCATGGATCTTGCCGCCACGCAACGGATGCCGATATAGCAAATACATGTAGATCAATACAGCCAAAGCATGGCGATCGGTCATGATATTGGGGAGATTTCGCTGTGAGTCATCTTTTTTTAAATGATTGGTTTTTACCACTTCAGGTGCAATAAAATCAGGCGTTCCGACCACATCAGGCGGATATTTGCCAGGTACGACCAAACCATCCACATCAATTACACAGGCACTGCCAGTTACAGGATCAATCAAAATATTCTTATAGGATAAATCTGAATGCGCCAAACCTGCTGCGTGCATACGACGTACAGCACGGGCAATCAAAATACAAATTTTTAGATAATTCGCGAAATTACCTTTTTCTTTTTCATCTAAAAACCGATTTTGGTTATTGGCACTGGCAAACCATTTCCCTTCTTTTTCCTTACCCTTGATACCTAAAAAGTCATTATTTTTAGACCCATGTTCAAAGAAAAACTGTTTTTGGTAAGTGGGCGCGGTAATCCCCAATAAACCATTATATTCAATCAAACCATCGGGCCAGCAAAACACATTTTTCCAATAATCCCCACCAGCACTGTTAAAAATACCTTGCCATTTATTGCCAACAATTTCCTTTAAGCGGTCCTTCTGTCTTTCTAGCTCAGCATGTGATTGATAGAAATGGTTTTTCTCTTTGCTAAAAAAACACACCACATAAGATTTATCAGGAGAAAAATAGACATCTTTCATAGCTCCTGAGCCAATGACTTCATCAACAAATGCAACTGGCCGACCATCTAAAGTTTGACACTGGATAATCTTAGTCATGGGCAAGACCCTCCACATCCACACTCACAGGCTTATTCCATAAAATCGCCAAAGTACGATCATCATGATGCCCTGCACTAAAGAACTTTGACCATTCCAATAAAGCCTGATCTGGGTGTAGCTGCTGTAACTGTGGTTCAATTTCTTGCCATAAGGCCTGCCATTTTTCGTGGTTCGAAAGTCCAGCATCTGTTTCAAAGCGGGGATCGGAAATACCATCTGTCATCAGAATCACAGCTTCGCAATCATCGTAATAGCCAATATTGACGCGACTAGCAAACTGCTGTACAAAACTGCGATCTAAGAAACGGGTTTGCCCAGCAAATTCACCACCATCTGGTTTGCCCATTAAACGTACTTTATCTTTGGCATATACAGCAATCGCACCATCGCCCATCCAGAAGGTACTAATAAAGGTTCTTTGCTCGCATTGTTTCACTACAGCCACCAATAAAGTCGTGGCATACGCCTTGGCTGCAACTTGCTTTAACTCGGCTTCCTGCTCAATAGCCTCAATGGCAACTTGGGCTGTTTTATAGAAAGTATCATGAAAATCCTTGTAAATTTGCTGCGCAACAGACTTGGTGATTTCATCATCACTGCCAACCTGCCATTGCTGCAATAAGCGATCCAGATAGGGATGATGATGTTCGAGGTAATCTGTCAGCGTTTTGGCTGCGCTTTGCACCGCAAGTAAAGAACCTTGTCGAGAATAACTGGCACTACCAGCACCGTCTGCGACAATCAATATTGACCAATCGGTCTCTGCAACGCGAGCAATCAGAAAATCATCATCACGGAAAGTGCCTGCGTGTTCATGTGAACGTCCGCGCTGGCTACAGGCAGCAAGGTTAAAATACTCAGTCTGAATCACTTGATGGTCACTATGTGCTTTCTGATAAGGCGCATTGATATCGGGTTCATTGACCTGCCATAGACTACGTGGATCTGCAGTAATAATAAAGGTCACTTCACCCGAAGACCATGCTTGTGCGGCTTCACTGTTTTTATACTGAAATGCCAGTTTAAATTCGCCTGCTTGCAACGGTATGCCCTGTAACTGTTGGGTTTGATCATCAAATACTATACCTAAGTCTTCTGGAATTTTGATCGATTCAGAACAAATCAGCACGTCCTCTTTGACTGGATATTGCATTTGAATACGTGCTTGATAGTCTTGCCCAACACGCGCATTGGGTATCTGAAAATGAGGCATTTTTTTCACCGTTTTCACCTCATAGTTTTGCTTTCCTGAGGGATTATTCTGATTGTGATCTGTATGATTTGAGTCGATATTTGCGGTCGAACTCACTAACACCAACGACGTTGTCGAGAATGACCTAGCAACGAAACCATCATTGATCAAAGAAGGCTCAGTTTCTGCATCAACAGGTGCAGACAAATAAAGTTCATCTAAAAAATCAAGCTGATCCACTGATTCCAATGCATCAGCCTCGGTGATTGGAGTCAATGTCATTTGGGTATGATCGAATAGCGGTTGGGTTGATTCAGCACTATTGATGCTTTCAGCTTTAGAGATGTAAACCGGCAAGCGCCCCTGCTCCAAGATGCGCTGTAGTAAAGAATGCTGAAACACTGCTGACTGTTCTAATTGAAAGCCTATTTGCTCATAAATCTGTTCAGCCAAATCATGATAGGCATTATAAATTTTTTTACTGTTTAGCAATTGATCAAGAGAATCACCATCCAGTAATAGAGGGTTCTGTTGAGTTTGATCTTGTAACAGCTGCTTTAATGTATTTAAAAAAGCGGTCTGAACGTCAGAAGTCAAAGTTTTCGACATGGCTTTTCCTAGATCCAATTGTTAACCACGTCCTCGTTGGACATCGAAGCCATCCATTCCACCATAACCAAAACTGACTTGGCGACGACACCATGGGCAAGTCACATCCTCGCTAAAACCGTCATAGCACATCAATTGGCCACAACCACACATGGCAAAAGCTGTTTCAGCCAAACAATGTGGGCATTCTGGAGTACCTTGTAATAGCGTGGTATTGACCTGCTGCTGATGTTGGGTTTGATCAGACCAGGTAAAATAATCCTCATCAATCTTGCAGCATTCGGTTAATTGAAAATGATATAAATTCAGGCTGATATTTAAATCTTGAGGCGCTTGATACTGAATTTCACGCTCAAATTTCATTAAATAAGGTCGACTCAGCTTGCCACAGCGCCCCACAAAAGTAACACAATTTTCATCCATCAAGATTTTCTTGGCGGGCAAATCCTTGACCAGACGCATATAACGCTCATCAATTGGCGGTAAATGATCTTGTTGCTGTCCATCCCCAATACTTTTACTTTGTGCAACCACAGAAGCACTAATCCATTGGAAAAATTTTTTAAAGTCTTGTTCATTCAACTCATCAAAAGCAATACAGTGCTCTGTTAGTTGCTTGAGCGTTGCATAATCAACGTTTTTACCCATTCCTAAGGCAATCAGCGTACAGCGTCTTGCATATTTCTTTTGCCAACGGTAAATCGCATCTTTACATTCATCAGTCGGACGACCATCTGTAAATAAATAGACGATTGGCTTCCAATCCCCTTTGGTTTGTTCCGTTGTTTTAATCAAATGACGATCAAATTCATTCATCAAATGTTCCAAGGCTTTACCTAAATGTGTTCCGCCACCCAAAGGTAATTTCGCGGGGTAATAAGCAAACACTTCAACTAACGGAACTAAGGTACGAACAATCCCTGCAAAGGCAATAACGGAAACATAGACGGTTTCCAAGGCATATGGATCTTGACGTAATTGTTGCATAATCAACTGGATGCCTTGTTGCATCTGTTGAATATTTTGCCCCGCCATCGACTCAGAACAATCCAATACGAAAAAAACAGGTAAACGGCGCATCTTCTGATTATCCTTAATGTATTCTTTATTTTATTTACAACACCAATTGCACTTCCGGCGGCGGTGGCGGCAATGAAACAGATCCTGAAATCCCTGCACTACTGCTTCCCACCACAACACTGGCAGACACCCACTTGAAGAATCCTGCAAAAGAGGCCGCATCCATGGTATCCAATACCACGACTTTATTGGTCAGTTGTAAGAGATGGTCCTGCTTGGCTTTTGGCCCAGCGGCACAGGCAACAATACTGGCAAAATTTAACTGTTGCATGACAGGAATCGCTTGTTGGTAAGCATAGACATCAGACGGCGAGCCGTCAGTCATCATAAACAATAGTGGACGCCAATCCCCTTTCACCTCATCGGTACTTTTCTGCAATTGCTGAGTAACTTGCTCAGCCAACAACTCAAGTGCAGCGCCCATAAAAGTTGCACCTGCACTCGGCACATCGATATCAGTAAGCTGTACTTGATCCAAAGGCGTTAAAGGCAAATAAACCCTCGCCTCCAAATCAAAGGTGATAATACTTAAATGCACGCTCTCCAACGCATAAGGGTCTTGGCGCAATGCACTCAACATGGACTGTAAGCCGACGTTCACCGAATGAATTGGCTCACCTCGCATCGATCCTGAGGTATCTAATAAAATATAAACGGGTAAACGGCGCATGTTGTTCTAAACCTTTCTTTAGCCGAAAATCAAATTTTTAAGCGTATTGTTTTAACCATTCCACGAATGAATCAGATTGGGATGCCTGTCCTACTGCATTAAATTTCCATCCAGCTGATTCACGGACAAGTTCAGCAAACAGTAATGAACGCTGTTGATCATATTGCCCCGTGCCCGACAAATCGAAATGGACCATTTCCTTGCCTGTGGTATCAACGGCACGGATGAATGCATTTTTAACTTGCCCAAAATGTTGGTTATTTTCTGCGGCTTTATAAATTTGCACCACAAAAACCACTTTTTGGTATTGTTGATTCAGGTCATTGAGCTTCACGATAATCTGTTCATCATCGCCATCGCCCGCACCTGTACGGTTATCACCGGTTAACCAAATATGTCCAGAAGAATGCCTTTGATTATTGAAAAAGATAACATCACTATTTTCTAAGGTGGCATTACCGTGCGTATCTCGCCCTAGATTATTCACCTTGCCATTGCTCCCCACAAGGAATGCAATTACATCCAGATCATATTCAGCGCTATTACCACCAAATAATCCACCAAGAAAGCCTTTTTTCTGTTCCTGAATATCCCAACCTAAACCAATCGTTACTTGAGACAAATTATTTTCAGTTTTACTTAAACTTATGCCTTGACCTTTATTTAAACTCACAGCCATGATTTTACCCTCTTATTTAATTTGTGTTTTGCTTTTATAGTACGATGTTGACTTCAGGTGGTGGGGGTGGCAAATCGCCCAAACCCGAGACTTCTTTTTGTCCTGCATCCACTTTCTGGCTACCAGTTGAAATACTGGCAGAAACCCATTTAAAAAAAGCTTTAATTGTATTTGAATCTGCCGTTGCTAACTCAACAACAACTTCAGTGATTTGTTTTAAAATTGAAGTATCGGCGCCATGTCCTGCTGCACAGGCCACAATTACTCCTGTTCTCACTTGTTGTAAACGCTGCAAACCTTTTCGCCAATCATCTGTAGGCACCCCATCAGTCATAATGAAAATCAAAGGTTTCCAATCGCCTTTAACATCAACTGTGGTTTTCGCTACTTCCTGTTCAATTTTATCGGCTAACAACGCTAAAGCACCACCCAATGCTGTAGTACCTGTAACTTGGAAATCTGGCGCTTGGAAAACAGCCAACTCAGTTAAAGGAACTAACTGTTTGGCTTGGCTGTCGAAACTAATTAAAGACAAATAAGCCGTTTCCAATGCATAAGGATCTTGACGTAACGTCGAAAGTAAAATTTGCACCCCATTTTTGACAGCTTCTATAGGCTCACCATGCATAGAACCTGAGGTATCAAGTAATAAATAAACTGGTAAACGACGCATTATTTTTTTCCGTAATTTATATTATTAATAGTAGTATCATTCTTACCATATTTTTCTTTACTGAACCATATTAAATAGACTGAACTGTATATTTTTTTTGACATCAAGTTCCAATTTAATTTAAAAAAATTTAATAAATCCAAATACTAATTAATCTATATCTATTTTTTGGGAGCGAGGAACATGCAGACCTATAGGTATTCTAAACAGATACATAAATTTTTAAAAACTTTTCCAATCAATCACATAAACTTCAACTTATCTTAAGAAAATTTTCACGATGACCAATAATCATTTTAAACTCCTGTATAAATATAAATCTTGCTTATGATAAGTTTCGCTAATGATTTTTCATGCTTGGTCGACACGGTATCCTAATTTTTACCAACACACTATCACTGTTAATTTATTGGAATACTCATATATATTAAATAGAGATTTTAATTAAATATTTTTAAAAAAATAGGCCCGGAAGCCTATTCTAAAATAATAGTATTTACTTCAATTGAATACTCTGTAATTGACCATCGAAAGTATCTAGTAGTGATTTCACCACCTTGTTTTCACTCATCAAGGTTACCGCACGTTGGAAAGCTTTTTCTTTACGCTCTGACTGTTTGATAAACGGCGTAATTGAGGCCACTTCACCATATTGCACTTTAAACTGTGTGTTTGGCCAACGAGTGATCAACTCGGATTCAAGCGCATGTTGTAACTGAGACAACATACCTTCATATTGCTGAGGAATAATAAAAATACTGGTGCCATCAATTTGCCCAGTCATCAATCCATATTGAGCGAGCTCTTGCACTGCAGGTGAAAGTTGACTGCCTCTAAACCAAAACTCCCATTTTTCAAGTGTCCACTCACCTTCAAGTACCTGTTCTTGAAGTTTCAAAATGTCTTGAGGCATTAGGTTATTAGGCTCAAGCGCTTCGCTACTCACATCCGCGTTAATTCCATGGGCTTGAAGAGGTTCATTTTCTAGCACTGGCTCAATGTTGCTTAGATTTGACTCTTCAACAGCAAGCGCAGAAGTGTCTTCAATAGGCTGACCAAATAAATCAGTAGGTACATCGGACGCTACATCAGTTAAGGTTTGTAATTTTGGTTGTTCGAGATTTTCCTCTGGCTGAAGCTCGGTTTCTACTGGAAAAAGCGACATATCTTGTACGCTCAGTGCAGGCTCAACTGTGCTAGGTTCTAGACCGATTAATCCATCTGTTTCAATATCAAAAACCAAAACATCTGAATTTTCAGGTTCAGTTATAAGAGCTTGCTCAGAAACTGTATGATTGAGCACCACGTCATCCGACTCAACGTCGAGCGCTGATTCTTCGAAATGCTCTGGTATTGGTGTTGGCTCTGCTTGAGCTGACGGCGCTTCAGTTAAGCGCTGTTCATGACTTTCATCAACTGCTTCTATTTCTTGTATAGATTGCTTAGATTCTAAGGCGGTATGTGTATGACTATTCGGTTCACCCGTTTCAGCTGATTCAACTGAAACAGTGGTCGTACTGTGTGTAGAATGCTCCAGAGTGGTAGGTGCAGATTCGTGCACCACAATTTCATCGAGGGCCAATGGGCGAAACGCCAGCAGGCGTAGTACACACATCTCGAAGCCCTGCTCCTGAGTCACCGCGAGCTGAAGTTCGGCACGTCCTTTACAGGCGATTTGGTAATAGAGCTGCAAATCTTGTGCAGATACAGTTTTCGACAGTGCAAGTATTTTTTGATTAATTTCGTCGCTATATTTTAAGCTTAGTTCAGGCAGATACTGAAGCAATGCCAGCTCGTGTAATGTCGAAATCAATTGATCAAGCACCAGCGATACATCGAGCGCTTGTTGTCGAAATTGCATTAACAACTGACTGACGCGCTGCGGGGCATTTTGATGGATTGCCAGAATCAGATCATAAATAATAGTACGATCAATTAGCCCCAGCATTTCTTTAACATCTCGATGCTGAATTTCACCCTGACCATAGGCAATCGCCTGATCGGTCAGTGACAAAGCATCACGTAAAGAACCTTGCGCCGATTCAGCGATTTGCCAAATAGCGTCTTTTTCGGCTGAAATATCTTCTTTGGTTAAAATTTCGGTCAAATGCGATGTAATCTCATCGACTGCCAGCGGGCGCAAAGTAAATTGTAAGCATCTTGAAATCACCGTGATCGGAAGCTTTTGCGGATCGGTGGTGGCAAATAAGAATTTGACGTGTTCAGGTGGCTCTTCAAGTGTTTTGAGCAAGGCATTAAATGAATGCGTCGATAACATATGCACTTCATCAATCAAGTACACCTTAAAGCGCCCTTGAGTCGGTGCGTAAGGAACATTATCCAGCAGCTCTCGAGTGTCTTCTACTTTGGTTCGAGAAGCAGCATCAATCTCGATCAAATCAATAAACCGGCCTTCATTTACAGCCTTACAGGTCGTACAAACTTCACATGGTGTAGAGGTAATGCCAGTTTCACAGTTTAAACACTTCGCCAGAATACGGGCGATTGTAGTTTTACCTACGCCACGTGTTCCGGTAAATAAGTAGGCATGATGCAAGCGGCCACGTTCAAGCGCACTCGTAAGCGCACGAGACACATGATTTTGACCCACGAGTTCGATAAAGTTTCGTGGACGATATTTTCTGGCCAGTACTTGATACATGGATGCTCCTTGGTTTGCCCATAAGCATACTGTTTTTTTGAACGTTAGTGAATGAATAAGCACAATATCCGTTCAGAGTTGCTTTAAAGTGCAGCAGTTGCTCGGCATATTTAAAGACGCTTATGGGCAGCAGAGAATTTACTCTGATATTTTGTGTGGTACTACAGTTGCTGTTTTGGGCAAGGTTATCCATACAAAAACAGATAAAATCACGAACATCACTCCTGCAATACTCAGCACAATACTATGTGATGCAGTAAATGCATTTGCAGCCGCAGCCATTACATCATGTGCCAAAGTAGGTTCGAGCATCTTTACTGCTTGAACTGCCTCTCCAACCGAAGCTGACGCTGTTTCTACCCACTGTATAGGCAGATTTTCTGGTAAAACGATTGCACGCGTGTAGAAAAATGACAGCATAAGGCCAAAAATTGCAATGCCTAATCCGGCTCCTAACTCGTAGGCCATACCCTCAATTGCACCCGCCGCAGTGGCTTTATGAGGTGGGACAGAAGACATAATTGCTGCCGTAGAAGAAAGTAGTGCAATTTCAACGCTAATTCCCATTATCACCATCCAAGCCCAAGCTTGCATATGTTGTGTATCAAAGTTGATTGACGCTAGACCAAAAAAACTAAACCCACATGACAGCATTCCGAGTGTTGCCACTGGCCTTAAACCATAACGGTTCATCAAAACACTGGCAAAAGGCCCACCCACACTAATTGCCACCATAAACGGTACAATAAACAAACCGGCCTCAAGGGGTGAATAGCCATACACAAATTGCAACTCTTGCGAAAGCAGTAGTTCAAATCCGACTAACGCAATCATGGCCACCATCGCCATGATGACACTGGTTGAAATCACCGGATGCTTAAATAAGTGTACATCAATCATCGGCGCTGGCGTTTTTAGTTGATGACGAATAAAGCCAGTAAAGAGTACAAAACCTACAATCATGACCATAAAAATTGTCATGCTTGGTGCATGCATCGCAGTTTTGGCGGCATAAATTAATGTCAAAATAGCCACCACCAAGATCAACGCCTGAAATAGATTCAGGGCTTGTTTGTGTTGTATGTGCTGTTTAGGCACCCAAAAAGCCGTGAGTAGAATCACTGTAATAATAATTGGAACGTTGATTAAAAATACTGCGCCCCAAGAGAAATGCTCCAGTATAAAGCCGCCGAGCAATGGTCCAAATGCAGCACCTCCTCCTCCGACTGTTCCCCAGATACCTAGCGCATAATTACGCTGTTTTTCATCTAGAAATGTGGTTCTTAATCCTGAGAGCGTGGCAGGTAAAATCATAGCTGCACCTAAGCCCAAAAGCGCCCGTGCTGCTATTAGCAGTGCTGCAGAATTTGCAAAAGCAGCCAGTAAAGATGCAAGACCAAAAATGGAAGCCCCGACCAGCATGAGGCGCTTAAATCCAATTCGGTCGCCTAACGCCCCCATTGGTAAAATTAAACCTGCCATAATGAGTGAATAAATATCAATCACCCACAGCATTTGCGTGCTCGTGAGCGCCAAATCTGCACTAAGCGTTGGAATAGCGACATGCAATACTGTTGCATCAATCGATACTGGTAAATAAATAAGGACGATGATCGCCAAGATCATCCATTTGCGGTACATAACACACCCAAATTAAAGTTGGACACTTGTTCAAGTTGATCTTATTATATTCAAACTTGAACATATGTCCAACTTTATTTATGATAAGACTTGTATGTTTCACCACTATGGATGACATGAATTATTTAAATCGAGAAGAAAGACGCGCCATGATTTTAAGTGCCGCCAAACAGGTTGCCCTTCAAGATGGACTAAGTGGATTAACGGTTCGACGCGTGGCTGCTGAGGCGCAGGTTTCTACAGGTCAAGTTCATCATCATTTTCAGTCTAGCTCTCACTTAAAAGCCGAGGTTTTTGTCGAACTGATGGATCAGCTCAATGAAATTGAAGATGGCATCGAAACAAGTAATCAAATGGTACGGATTCGCTTGATCTTAGGTTATGAAGATACTGAACAGACTCAGGCATATCTCAGATTGTGGAACGAAGCTGAAGTATTGATGCAACAAGATGAACAGATCCGCCTGGCCTATCAACTGACCATGCAGCACTGGCATGCAGCACTGATAAAGGAAATCCAAACAGGTGTTATGCTTAAACAATTCAAAGATTTAACCATGCCTCAAATTCATGAAGTGGCATGGCGTCTGATTGCATTTGTTTGTGGGCTAGACGGTATATTTAAAATTGGCTTGCAAGGTTTTGAAGAAAGCTCCTTTAAATATCATGTACAGATTATGCTGGACTATGAGTTACTGGCTTCAAAACATTAAAACCAGCCTTTTTTACCCTTTAAAAATAAATCCGCACAGCGTAAGGTTTCTTGAGTCAAACTCCACAAGCGATAATCCCCTGTGATTGATCCGATTTTGAAATTATGAACATATGCGAAACTGAGATTGCGTTCTGGATCACACCATGCACCAGAACCGTTATAGCCAATGTGTCCAAATCCATGTTTGGCTCGCTTCCCCAGTGTAATTACGCGGTGGTAACCTAATCGCCAATGCATTGGTATTGGCATGACCTTGTCTCTAGAAAAACTTTGAATTGTGCTGAGCTGTTTAAAAACCGCAGGCTTGATCAGTGTTTTATCTTCAAAACAGCCTTGATTAGCCAGCATTGCATAAATCTTACTTAGGCTATTTGCAGTAAAAGCACCATTAGCAGCCGGAATGACGGCTTGTAAACCTTCATCACTAAAAAAACTGAAATGACGCATTCCTTTAGGCATCATGGCGTCCTGAAAATCTTGCGGGTTTTGGCCTGTCCATGTCACCAATTTATCCATTACACTCGTTTTCTTTTGCTGGTGAGATGTTTTATGTATTGGCGTTCCGACTTTTTCTACAGACTTTACTGGCGCAATGAGTCGTGCCACACGCGAAAGTTCAGAAACTGGTACGCCAAAATAAGCACCATCTAATTTCAACGGCTCGACTAGATATTTTTGCATCAAGTCTGGAAGTGTTGCCCCTGTTGCCTTTTCTAGCACCCCGCCTACCAGCCAACCAAATGTTAATGCCTGATAAGCTTGAGCATGGGTCGCTGTAAATCGAGGTGCTGTGCTTTCAAAGACTTCTAGCATATGCGGCCAGTCCAGCATTTCACTGGCATCTTGGATCGTGTTTCGAATATCGTATAAACCGCTTTGATGACTCAGAACATCTCTTAAGCTAATCTTTTGCTTGTTCTGCTGAGCAAATTCAGGCCAGTAATAGGCAATTGGTCGGTCATATTCCAAATAACCCTCACTCACGAGGATATGTGCCAATGTTGCAAGTACGCCTTTACCAGTTGAGTAACTGACAGAAAGCGTATTGGCATCCCACAACTCATCACGAGATTTTTTACCCGTAAAAATATCGACAACTTTTTGTGTTCCGAAATACACGGCGAGTGCCGCTCCCCCTTGATCAGTTCGGGCATCTTGTAAACGACTAAAATGCACTGCCAGATCGTGGAATCGCTCATCTAGAATACCGTGATAATTTTGAGTATCGGCTGAGAAATATTGAGTTAGTGTATTCACTGTATGTCCCTATTTTTATTATTGTTACATTCCCGGCACATCACGATATGTACCGGGAAGAATTGTTTAAAGGCTTTTCACTTGGCCTGAAACATGTGGCTTTTGAGAACGCTGATTTCGGATCAAGAAATCGGTTTCAGAAGGACTTGATGCCGTTAAAAACTCAACGGTCGATGGCAAAAATAGCGGCAACTTAAACCAAACATCTGCTTCATAGGCCGAAGGTAAATCAATACTGGCCAAAGCACGTGCTTTGCTCCACATGCCGTGAGCAATTGCTTGCTTAAAGCCAAATGCCTTTGCTGTCATCGCATGAATATGGATCAGATTATAATCACCCGAGATTTTGGCATAGCGGCGCCCTGTGTTTTCAGCAACCGTCCAGACATCTTGAACTTCATAATCAGGTAATTGAGCTTCTTTGGTTTTTTCGGCTGTACTACTTGATATTTTTTGGCGAGAAAGATAAGTCGTTATTCCTTCCATCACCGTCTCTGCTCCCACCTTTACAGTGGTGATAAAATCAAATTGCAGGCCTTTATCATGTGGCTGAATATCGCCAAATCGACAAGAAAGACTCAGTGCTTCATTAACGCCAATTGGACGAGTTTGCTTGATCTGATTACGAATATGCACCAAACCCAGAATCGCAAAAGGAAAGTTTTCTGTCGTCATCATGTGCATTTGCAAACTTTGTGACAACACTGCCAAATAGATTGCCGGAATTGTATCGTCGCTTTTAAATCCACAGACTTGATTGTAATCATTTAAATGATCTTGATCGATTCGAAAGGAGTCGACAACATATTCCACTTTAGGCAATACTCGCTCGCCTTTGGGTTTTTTAAATACCAAACCTTGTATGACTTTCGGATAAGCCAAATAGGCTTTCGGCAGTTGACTAAAATGACGCGTATTCATAACGAACCTTTTCATTAAAATGTATTTGTTTTTAAGTCTGTGTTTGTGAAAAAGGGATGTTCTTACATCCCTCTTTAACCCTCATTATGCACCGAGCAGACTCTGACCACAAACCCGAACTACATTTCCATTCAGACCAGTGGATGCACTTGATGCAAACCATGCGATTGTCTCGGCAACATCAACAGGTAAGCCCCCCTGATTCATCGAGTTCATACGGCGCCCAGCCTCACGGATAGCAAACGGAATAGCGGCTGTCATTTGTGTTTCGATAAATCCTGGCGCCACTGCATTGATGGTGATTCCATTTTTCAAAATTGGCGCAGTAAATTTAACCAAACCAATCACGCCAGCCTTAGACGCTGCATAATTGGTCTGACCCAAGTTACCCGCAATCCCGCTGATTGAAGAAACACAGACAATTCGACCATTTGCATTCAAGCCATCATTTTCGAGTAAATAGTCGTTGATTCGCTCTGCTGCGCTCAGATTAATATTGATTACCAAGTCCCAAAGTTCTGGTTTCATGTTGGCCAGCGTTTTGTCGCGAGTAATACCTGCATTGTGCACAATAATATCAAGGCCGCCATTTTTTTGTGCAGTCGCTTTTATTTTTTCGCCTGCATCGGCTGCCGTAATATCAAGCCCGAGAGCAGAACCAGAGATATCAGCAGCAACTCGGTCTAAATCAGCCTGTTGCTGTGGCACATCAAGGCAAATGACATGCGCACCATCACGTGCCAAAATATGGGCAATCGCTTCACCAATCCCACGGCTTGCTCCCGTCACCAAAGCAGTTTTACCTGCAAGTGGCTTGTTCCAGTCAACTTTTACCACTTCTGCTTTAGAAATACGAATCACCTGACCAGATACATAAGCAGATCGCGGCGAAAGTAAGAAACGCAATGTAGACTCAAGATTGTTGGCTGCGCCTTCATCGACATAAACCAGTTGCGCAGTGATTCCTTTTTTAAACTCTTTTCCTACAGATTTTACAAAGCCTTCGAGAGCTCGCTGCGCAATCGCCTGTTTCACCGTTTTGGCAGACTCCGGTGTGGTAGCCACGACAATCACACGACCTGAACCTTCGATTTGACGGGCAATCGGATTAAAAAATTTATGTAACTCGTTTAATTGTTCTGAGTTTTGAATTCCTGATGCATCAAAAATAACGGCTTTGAATCGAGATTCTTTATCTCCAGAATTAAAAGCACGTAAGTTTAAGCCCACTTGTGCAGCAGCCTGCTGAATATCGGTATTGTTGCCTGCATAACTGTCTGCATGAATGGTACTGAGCACATTGGCTATAGCAGAAGATAAAACACCTTCAGGTGCTGCACCAACCAATACAGCACCACGAATCACTGGCTGACCTTGCTCGAAACGATCCAATACCACGGGCGATGGCAAGCCGAGATTCTTCACAACGAATTTACCGATTGGCGATTGAGTAAATGCTTGGTATTGATCAATCATCTTAATAATCTCTCATGCAAATTAATTTTTAAACATGTTCACAAGCTACGCGTTCCACATCATTGTGTTGTAAAGGTGTTAGCTCGATCGCATTGTGGATTTGAATAAAATAATACTTGAGTTAATCTTGATATGTGTTGACCCGAATACAATCTACAATGTCATTCTAGTCAATACAGGTCTATTTTAATTATGTTAATGTACCGTCAATAACATCATAATCATGCTTGGAAAAGCCTTATGAGTAAAACAACTCCAGAAAAATCGGCAGTCGAAAACTCTACTCAGGATGATGTGTCAAATACATCAAAACCGAAAGCGCGAAGCACCTCGCAAACACGTCGTACCAGTCGAACCTCATCTGCGGCTGACTCGTCGGCAGCTAAAAAAAGTACTGAATCGACAGCAAAGCCAAAGCGTGCCAGTTCACGTGCTAAAACTGCTTCGGCAGGTACACAATCCAAATCTTCTGCAAATACTTCAACATCTAAAAAAACGTCTGCTCAACAGGAACGCATCATGAGCCAAACTTCTATCCGTCGCGTCGCCATTATTGGTGGTAATCGTATTCCATTTGCACGTTCTAACGGTGCGTATTTTAAAGCGTCCAACATTGACATGCTGACTGCTGCACTCAATGGTTTAGTTGAACGCTATAAGCTTCAAGGCACACGTGTGGGCGAAGTGGTTGCAGGCGCTGTTTTAAAGCATAGTCGTGACTTTAATATGACCCGTGAATGCGTACTTAATACTCAATTGGCTCCTGAAACACCAGCTTACGATTTACAACAGGCTTGTGGCACTGGTTTGCAGGCAGCTTTTGCTGTGGCAAATAAAATCGCGTTGGGTCAGATTGAGGTCGGTATTGCGGGCGGTGTAGATACCACATCCGATGCCCCGATTGCATTTGGTGATGGCTTACGTAAGGCTTTACTTGAGCTCAACATTGCCAAAACAGCGAAAGATCGTTTAAAGGCATTGGCTAAAATCAACATTAAAGACTTGATGGATGCTCCTAAAAACGGTGAGCCTCGCACTGGGCTATCCATGGGAGATCATGCGGCCATTACCGCACTTGAATGGGGCATCGAACGCCAGGCTCAAGATGAACTTGCCGCCTCTTCACATCATAAAATGGCCAAAGCCTACGATGCTGGTTTCTTTGACGATCTGATCACACCGTTTATGGGTTTAACGCGTGACAATAACTTACGCCCAGATTCATCAGTAGAAAAACTGGCCAAACTTAAACCTGTATTTGGCAAGGGCGAAACCGCCACCATGACTGCGGGTAACTCGACACCACTGACAGACGGTGCATCTGTAGTTTTGCTGGCATCCGAAGAATGGGCAAAAGCCAACGGTCATGAAGTACTGGCTTATTTAAGCTTTTCAGAAACTGCGGCCGTTGATTTTGTGGGTAAAAAAGAAGGCTTACTCATGGCACCGGCTTATGCTGTTCCTCGTATGCTTGAACGCGCTGGTCTGAAATTACAAGATTTTGATTACTACGAGATTCATGAAGCCTTTGCATCTCAAGTGCTTTCGACCCTTAAAGCATGGGAAGATCCAAAATTCTGTAAAGAACGTTTAGGTCTTGATGCTCCTTTAGGCTCGATTGACCGTAGCAAACTGAACATTCATGGTTCTTCATTGGCTGCTGGGCATCCATTTGCCGCAACGGGTGGACGCATCTTGGCGACTGCAGCGAAAATCTTGAATCAGAAAGGTTCTGGCAAAATTCTAGTGTCGATTTGTGCCGCAGGCGGTCAAGGCGTTGTCGCGATCGTTGAAAAATAAACATAAAAAAAGCGCCTACAACAGGCGCTTTTTTTTACGATGAATGCTGCGGTGCATAACCTAAGCGTTTCTCAATCGCGTCATAGCACCACTGAAAAATAAAGGTATACACCAAAATACACAAGGTCAGACCTAAATCTAAAATAAATGCATCGAGCAGGCTTAACTGCATCATATAAGCAATCATTGGAATCGTAGCAATGAGAAGTCCACCCTCAAACCCGATCGCATGCAATATACGCACACCAACTGTCCGCTTCCATTGTAACCGATGTTCAACTTTCTCAAAATAATGGTTGAAAATCATATTCCAGATGACCGACGTCACCGCCATAAAAATACCGAGCATTCCGGTTACTTCCATCGGCATATCAAAAATAAAGCTTAATGCAATCGCAATGATGACCAACAAGATCCCTTCATAGCTAAATGCATGAACAAGTCTTCTTTTGGAAATCAACATTTTTAAACACTCTTTTATTTGGATAGATTGCATTTTATTTTTATAATTCTGATAAATCTAATTAGGTTCTTTCAACTTTTCTGACAGATGAATATTAATCAAGAACAACTCATCATTTTTCAAAGCGTTATGGAAACCGGTTCGTTTTCAGCAGCAGCCAGAAAATTGGGCAAGGTTCCATCCGCGGTAAGTATGTCGATTGCCAATATGGAAATTGACCTCAACTTAAATTTGTTTGAACGTAAAGGACGCGAACCAGTTCCTACACCTCAGGCACATGTTTTATATGAAAAATCAGCACAGCTCTTGATTGAGATGAATCAATGGAAGCAACATGCGTTTGCCTTAAGTACCGGTTTGGAATCGGCACTGAATATTGTGATTGTGTCTGAACTATTACACACGCATTGGGTCGACTATATACGGCTGATTGAACAAAAATTTCCGACTTTACAAATTAATATTATCTCAGCGCCTCAAGAAGATGCTCTGGCCATGCTACTCGATCAAAGCGCGCAACTGGCTTTTATGTTTGAACGTGAACACTTAGACCATCGTGAACAATTTGTAGAAATTAAAAAAGAAGCACTGGTTGCTGTCGCTGCAAATGAACACTGTTTGGCGCAACTTGATCAGGTCAGTTTCAAAGATCTGGTGCAGCAGCGGCAAATTGTAGTGGCAAGTCGTGATAGTAAAATCAAACCCGAACTGTTATTTTCCAAGCAGTATTGGCGTACAGATAACCATCACTCGGCCTGCATGATGATTTTAGGTGAGTTGGGCTGGGGTGTATTACCTAATGAAATGTTTATTGAAAATCCAAAGCTATCTAATCAATTAAAAATATTAAATATTTTAGATTTCACGCCTAAATTTGAATATTATATCGATTTGGTTTGGAGCCGCGAAAGTAGTCTTGGCGTGGCTGCACATTATCTGATTGATCACTTGCAATTGCAGAGAAAACGAGCAAAAGATTAAATAGTCATTGGGTTCACGCAAGATTATGCTATAACTAAATGCATCCGAATTCTTATATAAAGACGCTTGAAACAATGACACAATCTGCCCTCGATCAATTAAAAAAATGGACTACAGTGGTTGCTGATAGTAGTGATCTTGATGCAATTCAAAAATTTCGTCCTTTGGATGCAACCACAAATCCCTCCCTGATTACGGCTGCAGCCAGCATTCCTGACAATAAAGCGTTAATTGAAGCCGCGTTTGATCAAGCCAAGCAAGAAGGCTATCAAAATGATGAACTTATTGAACGTACCATTGATATTTTGACTGTTAAGTTTGGTGTTGAAATTTTAAAACTTATCGAAGGTCGTGTCTCTACCGAGGTCGATGCTTCGTTGTCTTACGATACCGAAGCAACAATTGCAAAAGCGCGCGAACTTTCTGCCTTGTACCATCAGTATGGTATCGATCAGTCTCGCGTACTGATCAAAATTGCATCTACTTGGCAAGGCATTCAGGCAGCCAAAGTTTTAGAAGCTGAAGGCATTGCGTGTAATCTTACCTTACTGTTTGGTTTACATCAGGCACAAGCCTGTGCAGATGCCAATGTAACGCTCATTTCGCCTTTTGTTGGACGCATTTTAGACTGGTACAAAAAAGCTGAAAATGTCGATAACTACCCAATCGAACAAGATCCGGGTGTGCTTTCAGTTAAGAAAATTTATAACTACTACAAGCAACAAGGTATCAAAACTCAAGTCATGGGCGCGAGCTTCCGTAGTACCGATCAGGTACTTGGCCTCGCTGGTAGTGATTTACTGACCATTGCCCCTGCACTTTTGGCTCAGCTTGAATCGGATACCCGTGAAATTAAGCCAGCACTCACAATTGAAGCCGCGCAGGCAGCAGATCCAGTCCAACGCTCTGCACAAACCGAACAAAGCTTTAGAGAAGAGCTTGAACATGACTTAATGGCATTTCAATTACTTCAAGGCGGTATCGATGGCTTTATTAAAGCACGTGAACAGTTGACTCACCTATTGCGTCAATCATTTGGAATCGATGCTGAAATTCAAGCCTAATAGGTGAATATTCACATAATTTGACCAGTTTTTGTTATAGTACAAAAACTGGTTTTTTATGGACTTCGTGTTGTGTTGGGGATCACGGATTTAACAACCTATATCATAGGGACGCTTTTTATAGTTCTTTTGCCGGGGCCAAATTCCCTATATGTGATGTCCATTGCATCACGTTATGGTATTCAAACTGGATACCGAGGCGCAATGGGTATTGTCACAGGCGATGCAATTTTAATTTTGTGTACAGTTCTGGGCGCAGCGTCGTTGATGCATGCTTTTCCCTGGATTTTTACAACGCTTAAAGTGATAGGCGCAGCATATCTGTCCTACTTAGGCTTTAAGCTGCTTCAAGCCAGCTATCTACGTTATAAAAATCGTCATATTTCAATGCCTGAAATGACTGACCTACCAAAACTCGATCAGATTCACCCTTATCGAACTGCGCTGAGTATCAGCCTGCTCAATCCCAAAGCAATCTTGTTCTTTTTGTCTTTTTTTATCCAGTTTGTAGATCCGGATTATCCCTATCCGGCGATTAGCTTTATTGCTCTTGCAATTATTTTACAATGCATTAGCTTAGGCTATTTAACGGCGCTAATTTTTTCAGGTGTTCGACTTTCTGATTTTTTTAAATCAAAACATAAAACATCCACTATCTGCATTGCTCTGGTAGGTGTGCTGTTTTTTGGTTTTGGGCTGAGGCTTGCCACATCAACATTGTAATCTTTGAACCTATTTTCTATTTAATGAGTTAGTTACACTGATTTTTAAATTTAATGTGTCTCTATGAAAGACACTTCACTCACAAACAGATGATAAATATTGAATCATGCGTACATTTCTTCGTGATTTTACTCTTCCGGCTGCTTTTGCAGGATTTGTCACTTTTCTCATCGGGATTAGCGTATCCTCGGTATTAGTGATACAGGCTGCACAGATTTTAGGGGCCACCACGAGCCAGATTACCTCTTGGTTTTGGGCGTTGGGCATTGGAATCGGCGCTTCTGGTCTGTTTTTATCTTGGAAGTTTAAATATCCGGTCGCGACATCATGGTCGACCGCAGGCTTGGCACTGATCATAGCGACTGGCAGCGGTTACTCCTTACATGAAGCGATTGGCGCATTTTTGCTATGTGGTGTGTTAACTGCATTATTAGGCTTTTTAGGTATCTTTGAGAAAGTACTGGCGCATATTCCACAAAGCCTCACCAGCGCGATGTTGGCCGGTGTGTTGCTTAAATTTGGGATTGCACTCTTTGCCAATATGCAAAACGACTGGCAGTTTATTATCAGTCTGCTGGCAATCTATGTTATGAGTAAACGCATCTGGCCACGCTACTGTATCGTGATAACCGTGGTCGTTGGTGTAATTCTGTGTCCTTTGTTTATGACTTTCCATCCACCTGTTTTGCATTGGGATTTGGCAAAACCTGAATGGATCACGCCACATTTTACAGGTTCTGCCATTTTGGGTTTGGCCTTACCACTTTTTGTGATTAATGTGGCATCGCAATATTTGCCGGGTATCGCCATGATCAAAAGCTATGGCTATACACCTCACGTTAATCAACTGATTGGATGGACCGGTGCCACCCAAGCCATTCTTGCACCTTTTGGTTGCTACACTGTAAATATTGCCGCCATCAGTGCGGCGGTAAGTCTAGATGATCAAGTTCATCCAGATCCAAGCAAGCGCTATATTGCAGGCATTAGCTGTGGATTTTTCTATATATTGATGGGCGTGTTCGCCGCAACCTTAACCAGCTTACTAATGTCATTCCCTTCGTTATTTATCATTGCATTGGCTGGTATTGCACTGTTTGGGACGATCAGTCACAACATTGCCCTGGCATTTCACGATGTGAATGACCGCGAGGCGGCACTGCTCACTTTTTTATGCAGCGCCTCGGGAATTCAGTTTTTTGGTATCGGCTCTGCCTTTTGGGGTTTGATTGTAGGCATCATCGTGATGATCGTCTTTAAGTTAAAACTTAAGAAAAGTCCATCTTAAACCTCATCATATGTATGCTGCTTATGCCATGGTATTTTTATCCCAATAGGCCTGTTGTACTTGCGGTACCTGATTGATCTGTTTAATGATTTCATTCATTTCGACTGGATCAATCGAGGTCGCAATCAGTGTCGCTTCAATTTCAATGTCATTTTCGCCAAAGGGTTCGACATCTAGGTCTTTTAATGGATAATTAAAATGATGCAGGATCTCGGTCAATTTATACATCACCAGTTTACGATGACTTTTATTAGATGTTAGGTAAATGATATGCGTCACTTCAGATTCTGCATCTAGCGGCTGGCGATCAATCATATTCACCAAGGGTCGCAGTAATGTGTTGGCAGCCAGAATGAATGCTGTCGCGACCAATGCCTCCACAATCAGATCTGCTCCTGCGGCTGCGCCCACAGCGGCTGAGCACCAAAGTGTAGCCGCTGTATTTAAACCATGAATGTTACCTTCTTGGCGCATAATTACACCTGCACCTAAAAAACCGATCCCTGACACCACGTAAGCGATGACCCTCACAGCGCCATCCGACGCCGACAGGTTATTTGCAATATCGACAAAAATTGCAGCGCCAAGCGCAACCAATACGTTGGTTCGCAGCCCGGCTGTCCGCTGTCGGTATTGTCGCTCGAATCCAATCAATCCACCCAAAATAAATGCGGCTGCCAGACTAATTAAGGTATCGGCCATATTGGACACACTGGTATTTTGTAAAAATTGTAAAGTCATGCTGTTTCTCTTATTGCCAGCCATATCGACGGATATAAATTTGTTTGATGAATTGAGTCAAACACATATAAGCAAACAAAATAAAAGGCAAATATACAAAGTAAATCCAAGGCAATGCTTCAAGCTTTAAGTAGCTTGCCAGAGGTCCCATTGGTAAAAAGATGCCAATTGCACAAATAATTACCGTCGTTATCAACAGTGGCGGAGCTGCGCAACTTTGAATAAACGGTATTTTTTTGGTTCGAATCATATGCACAACCATGGTTTGCGTGAGTAGTCCCACGACAAACCAGCCAGATTGAAACATGGTTTGCTGCGCTGGCGTATTGGCATGAAAAATAAACCACATCATGCAAAAGGTCAGAATATCAAAGATGGAGCTAATCGGACCAAATACCACCATAAAGCGCCCAACTTCAGAAGGCTGCCAGCGCTGCGGTTTTTTTAGTTGTTCTTCGTCCACATGATCAAACGGAATAGCAATCTGAGATACATCGTAGAGTAAGTTTTGTACCAGTAGATGAATCGGCAGCATAGGTAAAAATGGAATAAAAGCACTCGCCACCAATACCGAAAAAACATTACCAAAATTTGAACTGGCCGTCATTTTGATATATTTGAGCATATTGGCAAATGTTCGACGCCCTTCAAGCACACCATTTTCAAGCACCATCAAACTCTTTTCTAGTAAAATCAGATCGGCAGATTCCTTGGCAATATCCACTGCTGAATCGACTGAAATGCCAATATCTGCAGCACGTATTGCGGCAGCATCATTGATTCCATCGCCCAAAAATCCGACCACATGCCCATTCGCTTTTAGCTGATCGACAATACGTTCTTTATGAATAGGACTTAATTTTGCAAAAATAGTATGCTGCTCAACCGCAACTTTAAGCTGCGCGTCGGATAGCATTTCGATTTCGCCACCGAGGAGTACCTTGTCATGGGCAATCCCGATTTCACGGCATATTTTTTGTGTGACGAACTCGTTATCGCCCGTTAATACCTTCACAGCTACACCATGGGCATGTAACTGCTGGATGGCAGGTCGAGCTGACTCTTTCGGTGGATCTAAAAAGGTAAGATAGCCCATCAGAATCAGATCACGTTCATCTGCCACAGAAAAACTTTCTTGAGGCGTATCAATATTACGATATGCAACTGCTACAACACGCAATCCTTCGCGGTTGTAGTTTTGCGTTATGGTCTGTATCTCATGACGTAACGCTGGGCTAAGCTGTTTAATCTCGCCTTGTAGCTCAACATGCGAACATACTTTTAAAATTTCCTCAACGGCTCCCTTGCTGACCATACGCACTTGGGCCTGTGGCGTACGCACAACAACAGACATTCTACGGCGTTCAAAATCGAAAGGTACTTCATCTAGCTTTTTAAAGCGTAGTTTTTCAAACTTCATGTCCTGATCAACCGCTTCTAATACGGCCACATCCAACAGGTTCTTAAGCCCCGTTTGGTAATAACTGTTTAAGAATGCCTGCATTAATACGGAATGCGATTTTTTACCAAGCACATCAACATGATGCGAAAGAAAGATTTTATCTTGCGTTAATGTGCCTGTTTTGTCTGTACACAGCACATCCATAGCACCAAAATTTTGTATAGCATCTAGTCGTTTTACAATCACTTTTTTACGCGATAAAAACACTGCTCCTTTTGCAAGGGTTGACGTCACAATCATGGGAAGCATTTCAGGCGTTAGACCCACCGCAACAGATAAAGCAAACAACACAGCCTCACCCCAATCCCCTTTGGTGAAGCCATTGATAAACAAAACAATCGGTGCCATTACCAACATGAAACGGATCAGTAACCAACTGACTTTATTTACCCCTAGCTGAAAAGAAGTCACTGCATAATCAGTTGCCGTCACGCGGTGCGCCAGCGCACCAAAATAAGTTTGAATGCCTGTACTCATCACCACTGCACGCGCTGTTCCAGAGACAACATTGGTGCCCATAAAGAGTAAATTGTCGAGTTCTAAAGGAGAATTTATGTCTGATGTATGTGCAGCTGCATATTTCTCCACAGGCATCGATTCACCTGTCATGGCTGCTTGCGAAACAAATAAATCTTTTGCCGTCAAAATTCGACAATCGGCCGGAATCATATCGCCAGCTGAAAGTAAAATAATATCGCCAGGCACCAAATACTGAATCGGTATTTCAAATTGAATACTTTTTAATTGCTTCACCTCAACGCCATAACGTTGCTTGATCAAAATCTGATCTTGAGTATTGACGTTATGGCGCAGCACCATAGCCGTATTGGTCACCATTGCTTTAAGCGACTCAGCAGCCTTATTGGATTTAGATTCCTGCCAGTAGCGTAATAAGGTCGATAGTGACACCATAATAGTGATGATTAATCCACCAGTGAAATCATCAGTTAAAAAAGCAACAAGCGCTAAAAGACTAAGTAGCACATTAAATGGATTACGATAGCAATACCATACATGCTGCCACCAAGTGAGTGGCTTTTCCTGAGCAACTTCATTCAAACCATGTGTCTGTTGCTGTTGATACGCGTGCGCTTCTGTTAAACCATCTTGCGCTGTATGTAATTTTTCTAAAAGCTGACTCATTTCCATTTGAGCATTGGCCTTCAGCTGTTGCGATAAAGCCTGTCCAATTTCTTTGGCATAACTTGATTGATGCATTTCTTTAAAAGAACGATGTCGCTCAAAAAAACGCTTAAGATGAAATGTTTGCAAAAATCGAGTAAATAGACGTTGCCATAGATCATATTTCATAAAAGATCTCCTTTTTTCAGGCATACGAAGTCGTGACTTTTTTATGTAAAAAAGCCGTTTGTTTAGAGATGTGTTTACAATGTAAAGAAAATAAAAATTAAGGCGTAAAGCTCAGGCCAAAGCCAAACCATCGCTGTCGAAAATCTTGTAAGCGCTGGCCAAATGAAAACTCTAAACTCAAAACATCTGAAAAAACATGATGTATAACAGCTTGAGTAAATGGCGCCTGACGGTCTTGATTAAAAAACTCTAAACTGATTCCTGTATTTTGGGTGAGCCCAATATCCATTGCTGTGCTCCAACGCATCAAATCGTCATGCGATTGCACCTTTTGATAGCCAATATTGCTATACAAATGGATGTGTCCATCATTGAGTGAAACAGCAGAAGGAAAATTAAGAAACCAAGCTCGTTGGTCCCCTACCGGTGAATCATTTTTTGTTGTGCTAAGGCTTGCGGCAAGCCCCCAGCGTTGCATGGGCACCAATACCGATTTAATTTGCGCAGACCATGCTGTCGAGTTGGCTGTGGCAGAGGTGTTCGCATATCCAAGTGATGTTTCTACGCCTTTCACTACTTGGCAGGCTGTATTGAACTGTGAAACAGTTGCTGATGGCTTAGACGCCACAACAGAAGTCTCAAGCTGGCAATGGGCATACGCTGTGATCTCAGGATCATCAGTATTTAAAAGCGGGCTTGCGTGTACATATTGCACAAACAAAATACACAGCCACGCACATAAGCATTGCATGCTCAAGAGTTTTAGTAACGAAGCATGTAACCACATAGGCTTCTCCCAGATCACAGGAGGCCTAAGCAAGAAGACGACATTCTGCCCAACAAAAAATGCAGACGGATAAGAAGAACATGATGAAAAATGATAAACAGGCTATCTCATTGCAAGATAGCCACCCTAAATGTGTACTAACTTGCTCAGAGAATAACGCGCTTAACCGTTTGACAGCACAACCTCGAACAACTTCCCACTTAGGGTCTCCTCGTATTAAATTTGCACGTATTATATTTCTCTAAAATTAATTTACAAGACGTGCATTTAAAAATTTTAGCGGTCTATAGCTCGCGAACCACTACGGTTTTGGCCATTTTGTCATGCCAGCCTTGCTTCTTGCTATCAAAAGCGATCCAGAAAAAGCCCAAAAATAAAACCAAAGTAGATGGAAAATAACCAATATAGCGCAAAATAGCTTGCCCCCATGTTAAGGGATGTCCCGTTTGTTCATCGAGTACTTTTAAGCGCATCAGACGTTTTCCTGGCGTTCCTTTTAAAAAAATCCAAAACAAAATGGAATAAATAAATGGAAAAACGTAGTTGATGATTGCATCAAACCAAGGCGAAGATTGTCGATCACTTAATCCAGTCGAAAAGATCAAATCCATATCGCCATGGTAAAAAATCCAAGCAGCCGGAATCACTGCAAGCATAATAATCAAGGTATCAATAATTGTTGCACCTACACGCAACCAAAATCCCGCATATTCATATTTATAGGTCATGATGATGTCTCATTATTGTGTTTTAGATTTTTTAAACTAAAAATGATCATGATTTCTTATTTGTGCAGACCTCAAAATGCTTTAGACACATGTTGAGGTCTGTTTACAACTTATATTGATTGTACAATTTCAGGATAAATTCCGGTTCCTTCTGGCCACGGCGTGAGTAACTCAAAACCTGTATCAGTCACCGCCACCATATGTTCCCATTGTGCAGATAAAGATTTATCCGTGGTTACCACAGTCCAGCCATCACTCAATTCTTTCACATGCTGTTTGCCCGCATTTACCATCGGCTCAATGGTAAATACCATCCCCTTTTGCAATACCATGCCCTGATTCGGTTGACCATAGTGCAGAATATTCGGCTGTTCATGATAGACCTTTCCAATTCCATGACCGCAATATTCACGCACAATGGAATAACCTTCAGTTTCGGCAACTTTTTGAATGGCATGACCAATGTCGCCCAAAGTAGCGCCAGGTTTGACACTGAGTATTCCGGCACGCATCGCATTATAAGTGGTCATCACCAGTTTTTTTGCTTCTGGCTGTACATCTCCCACCAGATACATGCGACTGGTATCGCCAAAATATCCATCTTTAATAATCGCAACATCGATATTGATAATATCGCCATCTTGTAAAATTTTACTTGGCGATGGAATACCATGACAGACTACCTCATTGACTGAGGTACAGATAGTCTTGGTAAAGCCGTGATAGCCGACATTTGCTGGAATTACGTTCAGCGTATTTACAATAAAATCATGACAACGTTGATCAAGCTCATCTGTACTCACGCCAGGCTTTACATATTGACCGATCATTTCAAGCACTTGAGCAGCCAAACGCCCAGATACACGTAGATGTTCTAAGTCTTGCTGGTCTTTAATCGTTACAGTTGATGCACGCATGTAATTACCCTCGGTCGTATCCGACTTATTATACTAGTTTTGAGAATCATTAACATAACTATCATGGAATGGCTCAATTTCCAATTCGGCACAACACAATAAAAAACTCAAAATAGATTAATATTTGCACATTTAATGTAAATTTGATGAATAAATGAATAAAAATTTTATTCGCAATAAAAGTTTGAAATTAAAAATGTTGGCAAAGATATCAAGTATATAAATTAAACAGTGTGCTTTTTTACTAAACAATCAGGCAGAAAATAGGTGTTTTTATTAATTTTTGGGCCGTGCGAATTGCACAAAAATGGCTCCTTTTGCTCTAAAATTCGCGCTTCTTTACTGCGTCTCACCTTTTTTTATGACTAGTCTTCGTACTTCAGATATTATTGCATTGGGGTTTATGACCTTTGCTCTATTTATTGGGGCTGGCAATATTATCTTCCCACCGATTGTTGCACAACAAGCAGGTGAACACGTCTGGCTTGCTGCTGCAGGATTCTTGATCACCGCAGTGGGTCTACCAGTCATCACGATTATGGCCTTGTCTCGTATGGAAGGTTCCATCGCGATGATCAGCTCACCGCTTGGACGTGTTTTCAGCTTAATTTTGACCGTTGTGTGTTATCTGTCTGTCGGTCCACTTTTTGCTACTCCACGAACTGCCACTGTTTCGTATGAAATTGGCTTTTCATCGTTTTTTGGCACATCTGCAAGCAGTTTGTTGATCTACAGTATCGTGTATTTTGCTGTAGTAACTTTGGTTTCATTGTATCCAAACAAACTTCTCGATACCGTTGGCCATGTATTGGCACCTCTTAAGATTTTCGCGTTGGCGATTTTAGGTATTGCTGCGGTTGCAATTCCATCAGGTTATATCCCACCAGCCATCAACAACTACGTCACCAACCCGGTGTCGGAAGGTTTTGTAAATGGCTATTTGACTATGGATACTTTAGGTGCACTGGTTTTTGGTATCGTCATTATTCAGGCGATTTACTCGCGTGGTGTAAGTGATCCGAAACTGGTTACACGTTATGCTGTCATTGCCAGCATTATTTCTGGTATTGGTTTAACACTGGTTTATTTAAGCTTGTTTAAACTCGGCTTAGGTAGTCATGAAGTTGCACCAAATGCGAGCAACGGTGCTGTGATTTTGCACGCTTATGTGCAGCATGCCTTTGGAAACCTAGGTACTTGGTTTTTATCTGGCCTGATTTTCCTTGCCTGTATGGTGACCGCGATTGGCCTCACCTGTGCATGTGCTGAGTATTTTGCGCAATTAACTAAACTTCCTTACAAATTATTTGTATTTGTGCTGGTCGGTTTCTCGCTCATTATCTCAAATCTTGGTTTGACTAAACTGATTGCGGTGTCGGTACCGGTACTGACTGCAATTTATCCACCTGCAATTGTGGTGATTATGCTGAGTTTCTTCTGGAAATTCTGGAAAAAACCATCCAACGTTGTAGGCCCTGTGACTGCATGCTCATTCTTGTTTGGTATTATAGAAGGCTTAAAAACAGCCGGTTTCACAGATGCACTTCCATCGTTTGTGCAGCATTTGCCACTCAATGAGCAAAATTTAGCATGGTTGATCCCATCTTTAGTGGTACTCGTCATTTCTATTGTGATCGATAAAGTGAAAAATTAATCGTTTTCACCCATCGTTAATGTAAGCGCGTGCTTTATCCAAGCCGTATCTTGCAATCAATAAAAATGCCGTCGTTTTTACCCAAAACAGGCATTTTTTATTTGATCCTGATAAAAATTATAAAACTATCTTTTCTGGCTCATTTTTTGCTTAACAATAATGAAGCATCTACGTGACACTTTTGTCGAATATTGATCGCGTTATTCCTATCGTATACTGAAGCTACACTTTAAGATGCTTTAATATTTTCGAGCTAAATATTATTATTTTTCTTGAATAATGATGCAGTGTATTATCATTTTTGTATATCAAGTGAAAAAATAATAGTATCAACTCTTGAAATAGAATCTAAATCGCAGTACAACAAATGATATAGCAATTCGCTACTGTGATTTAAACGTAAATAAACATGGGAGGGGTGGAGATGTCATCAATACATTTCAATAAGCAAGTCTTCATTAACACTCTGAAGACCTCAAATATGGTCGTATATGGAGTAACCACGTTTGCTCTGATGCTTACGATCATGTTTCAAGGCATGATTAAGGGTAACTTAAAGCCCGAATACTTTGGCTATGCCTTGATCGTATCTTTCGCCTTCTGTGTCTGGGCTTTCGTCGACCATAAGTTTCGAAAACTGGGTGCCGAAAGAGCCAAATCTAAATTTGAGAAAATGGATGAGTAATCATCCATTTTTTTCATCTGTTTGAACTTAAATTACTTACTCACTTTTATTATTTTTATTTTTTGACCATTTTTGCCAATTGCCCTTCTCTCTTATTTAATCTTATACGTTCTATTCAAAATATCATGACTTATCGCTTTAAAATACGTTCAATTACTCGCATCATTACTCCCGCTTAATACTTGCGTTTAAAGTCACCCACTTTTATAGCCGCATCCGCTTACTAAATTAATTTGACGAATTATATGTAACTTGCAGAAAAGTTTCCATTTTTGTTTGAGCTTTTGACTAAAAAATAAGTGAGTTGGTACTTTATCATATCGATAATTTTATGAAGTTCTGTTAAAGTTTCACCGGAAGCTAAGTCCTATTTTTAAGTTTAACTTGATTTAAAATGACGATGAATTGGCTTCTTTTTTATATCCTGAGCATTTCAAGGTCTTCATTAAAATTATCAAAGGAAGCTTTATGTTAGTACTTGAGCCCCAACATGTTCACATGCATCAACATGCTGGTGATAAAGCAGAAGCGCTACAATGTTTAATAAATATTCTGGTTGAAGACCAACTCGTAACTGCTGAATATCTTTCTGGACTTGAGGCACGTGAAAAGCAAAGCGCGACATATTTGGGTCAAGGGATTGCGATTCCACATGGAACACCACAATCACGAGAATTTATTTTAAACACAGGTGTTCGTTTAGCACATTTTCCAGACGGTGTTGTCTGGGACGGTGAAAATGTTATTTACTTGGCTGTGGTTATTGCAGCAAAATCAGATGAACATTTGCAGGTTTTACAAATTCTGACGCGTGCGTTGAGTAAAGATGTACATGAGTTGGTTAAGTCTGCTACAACAGCAGAACAGATTATCGAAATTTTACAAGCACAGCCCCAATCATTGGTCTTGCATGAAAATTTAATTCAAACCGATACACAGGTTGACGATATCGAAGACTTCTTCTGGAATGCAAGTAAGCTTCTCAAACAACAAAAATTGGTTGAACCTGGTTTTATTAGTCAACTTAATCCTATAAATACGATTCAAATTCAAGATGATCTTTGGTCAATTTCAGGTTCAGGTTATGTAAAACAACCTGCCGTGAGTATTGTGAAAGCTAAACAACCATTGGCTTTTCAAGGCAGTACCATCAAAACCCTGATTTGTATTGCTGAAAATGAACAGCTCGATACACAACAATTTAACCGCTTGATGGATGTGCTGTTTCAACCACAAGTACAACAACAGCTAGACGATGAGCAATCTAGCAATCAAATTGCCAAACTTGTTGGTGCAGAAACGATTCCAGACTGGCCTTCACGCAATATTTTACTTGCCAATGCCCATGGTTTACATGCACGCCCGGCAACACAACTGGTGAACCTCACCAAAACCTTTAGTGGTGATCTTCAGGTATCAGTAGATGGGGGTAGTTTTGTTTCTGCAAAAAGCCTGACTAAACTCCTGTCTTTGGGTTGTCAACGTGGTCAACGCCTAACCTTTATTGCAGAACCTGATACAGATGCAATTTTGGCACTCGATCAGATTGTCGAGGCTGTACGTGATGGTTTAGGTGAAGAAGTTGAGCCAATTGAAGAAAATCTGTTTTTAAATTCAGTACTTGATCAGGACAGCTCGGCTGAAACCGAACAGTATGAAATTACCCATTGCGGTATTGCAGCCTCTTCTGGTTTAGCATTTGGCCCTGCGCATGTCATTAAGCCGAAAAAATTTAATTACGATCGTTATGCAGGCAGTTTAAAAGAAGAAAAAGAAAAGCTTGAGATTGCAATTCGTACGGTTAAAAACACCATTCACCAATACATTTCAAAATCTGCATCGAAAGACATCAAGCAAATTTTTCTTGCTCACCTTGAAATGCTTGATGACCCAGATCTGATTCAACAAGTTCATTTGGCGTTAAATCACAATTTAAGTGCGGCCGCTGCATGGCATGAACATATTGAAAAAGCAGCCAAGGCACAAGAAGGCTTGAAGGATAAACTGCTTGCAGAACGTGCTGCTGATTTGCGTGATATCGGCGATAAGGTTTTGGCCATTTTGTGTAATGAGCCTGAAGTGGAAGAGCCAGAGCAGCCTTATATCCTGATTATGCATGATGTAGGTCCGAGCGATGTTGCCCGCCTAAACAAAGATCGTGTCGCAGGTATTTTGACGTCGATTGGTGGTGCAAGTGCGCACAGTGCGATTGTCGCTCGTGCTTTAGGTATTCCGGCTGTTGTGGGTGCAGGTGATGCTGTACTGAACATTGATTCGCATGCAGTTGTACTCATTAACGGTGACACAGGTGAATTCGAAGTAAATCCTTCACCTGAACAGATTGAACATGCAATTCGTGAACGCGAAGTACAGCGTCTACGCCGTGAAGAAGCTGAAAAATCTGCACACGAGCCAGCGATTACCACAGACCAGCATCAAATCGAAATTGCTGCCAATGTTGGAAAAATTGTCGATACGGCTAAAGCTGTTCAAAACGGCGCAGAAGCCATTGGCTTATTGCGTACTGAACTGGTATTTATGTCGCATAACAGCGCACCAGATGAATTAGCTCAAGAAAAAGATTACCGTCATGTACTTGATGCACTCGAAGGCCGTCCACTTGTCGTTCGTACACTTGATGTAGGTGGAGACAAGCCACTTCCATACTTACCGATTGCAGCCGAAGAAAATCCGTTTTTGGGATTACGCGGTATTCGTTTGACTTTACGCAAACCAACATTACTGCGTCAGCAATTAATTGCATTGCTTAAATCGGCAGATAATCGCCCACTGCGTATTATGTTCCCAATGGTTGGTCGAGTTGAAGAATGGCGCGCTGCTAAAGGCATCTTAGACGAAGTACTAGAGCAGTATCCGTGTGAAAACCTTGAAGTCGGCATCATGATTGAGGTTCCTTCCGCAGCGCTCTTGACCCCTATTTTAGCTAAAGAGGTCGACTTCTTTAGTATCGGTACAAATGACTTAACGCAATACACCATGGCAATTGACCGTGGTCATCCGATTTTATCGGCTGAAGCAGACGGACTTCACCCAAGTATCCTGCTTTTAATTGATCAAACGGTACGTGCTGCACATGCCAATAACAAATGGGTGGGTATTTGTGGTGAACTTGCCGCAGATCCTAAAGCTGTACCCATTTTAATGGGACTTGGTGTTGATGAGCTCAGTATGTCAATTTCTAGCATTCCACTAGTTAAGGCTCAAGTGCGTCACTTAAATTATGCTGAGTGTCAAAAACTCGCGCAAAAAGCATTGCTTTGCGATAGTGCGACTGCAGTTCGTGAATTGGCGGAATAATAACCCATGGCAAAAATTTTAACGATTACTCTAAATCCAGCTATTGATATCACTATCGAACTTGAAACACTTCATGTCGGTGCAGTCAATCGTCAGCAGCATGTACAACTACATGCTGCAGGTAAAGGATTAAATGTTGCACAGGTCTTACATGATTTGGGGCATGATGTCATTGTTTCGGGCTTCTTAGGGGTAAGAAATCGAGAGATTTTTGATCGCCACTTTGAAGAAATGCACTTTGAAAATCAGTTTATCTATATTCCGGGCGAAACACGCCAGAATGTCAAAATTGCAGAACACTCTGGCCGCATGACGGATATTAACGGTAAAGGTTTTCTGGTTTCTGAAAGTGACAAGCAACGCTTGATGCTTCAGATTCATCAGGCTACTCAAGAAGTCGAATGCGTTGTCATTGGTGGAAGTTTGCCACAAGGATTTTCAGTAGACGATTTAAAAGCATTAATGGATATGTTGCAAAAAGCCAATAAACTGGTCGCAATTGATACCAGTGGTGAAGCACTTGTCGCCGCGATTTCAATGCATCCTTGGATGATCAAACCCAATACCGATGAACTTGAAGAAAGTTATGGTAAGAAGCTCACCGAACTGTCTGAACAAATCGAATTGTTTAAAGCGCTCGATAGCCGTATTGAGCATGTTGTGATTTCGATGGGTGAAGACGGTGTGCACTGGCTCAACCCTGCTCAAGCATTAAAATCGTTGCCGCCTAAAGTAGAAGTGAAAAGTACAGTAGGTGCAGGTGATTCATTGTTGGCAGGAATGATACATGGTTTGGTCAGCAAGCTCTCTGCCGAAGAAACACTTCAAACGGCAACTGCAATTGCAAGTAATGCTGTGAGCCAAATTGGCTTTCGCGTACCAACAGAAGAAAAGCTGTTGAATCTTAAACAACAAACCACTATCAAATCATTGAGTTAATCTGATGCAGACAGTTCAATCCCTCTTATTTGTGATCAATAGTACGCAGCAGTACGTCAATGCTTCGATTTTGGCAAAAAAGTTGACTCAATCTGCAAACAAATTGGGCTATACCAGCACGACTATTGCATCAAAAGATGATATTCCACAGCATAATGTCGATGTTGTGGTGTTTCTGGGTGATCTACCGAGTAATGTTGCTGCGTACCCTGCAAACTTGGTCGCACAAATTCGTTTGGATGATGCCACAAAGAATACAGATGAATTACTCAGTCATGCCTTAAACAATGCTCAAGCTGCAAGTGAGTCTGCCTCACTCATAGCTTCAACTGGCAATCAGGCAAAACGCTTTGTTGCAATCACAGCTTGCCCAACGGGTGTAGCGCACACCTTTATGGCTGCTGAGGCTTTACAACAAGGTGCGACCAAGCACGACTATATCATTGATGTTGAAACCCAAGGCTCTGTTGGCGCAAAAAACATTCTGACAGCAGAAGCGATTGAAGCGGCCGACATTGTCATTTTGGCAACAGATATTGAAGTGAATACCGACCGCTTTGTGGGTAAACGCGTTTATCGTTGCAGCACAGGCTTTGCCTTAAAACAAACTGACAAGGCGTTTCAACAAGCGATTAGCGAAGCGAAGGTTCTTGAATCGTCCAAGCAAGCTGCAACCGCAGCGTCTGGCTCAGCGACAAAAGAAAAGGCTGGCGTGTACAAACACCTACTGACAGGTGTTTCTTTCATGCTACCTATGGTGGTTGCGGGTGGCTTGCTTATCGCACTATCGCTATGTTTTGGTTTAAATGCTGCTGAACAAAGCGGAAGTTTAGCTTATGTTTTGAAGCAAATTGGTGTAACAGCTTTTACACTCATGGTGCCGATGTTGTCTGGCTATATTGCCTATTCAATTGCCGACCGCCCAGGCTTAACACCAGGACTGATTGGGGGCTTATTGGCGACCCAGTTACAAGCAGGCTTTTTGGGCGGGATTGTTTCAGGTTTCCTTGCTGGTTATATCGCGTTGTTCTTGGCCAAAAAAATCAAGTTGCCAACCAGCCTTGAGTCATTAAAACCAATCCTCATTGTTCCATTATTGGGAACATTATCGGTTGGTTTGATCATGTACTATGTTGTGGGTAGTCCGGTTGCTCAAATCTTTGAAATGATGAAAGACTTCCTGAACAACATGGGTACAACCAACGCTGTGTTGATGGGAATTGTTTTGGCATCGATGATGTGTATCGATTTGGGTGGGCCAATCAACAAAGCAGCTTATGCTTTTACTGTAGGCCTTTTAACCACCAATACGTATATGCCAATGGCTGCCACAATGGCGGGCGGTATGGTACCTGCACTCGGAATGGCGCTGGCTACATTCTTTGCGAAAAATAAATTTAATACGGGCGAACGCGATGCCGGTAAGGCTGCATTTGTTTTGGGCTTGTGTTTTATTTCTGAAGGTGCAATTCCATTTGCAGCAAAAGATCCGATGCGAGTAATTCCAACCTGTATCGCTGGTGGTGCAGTCACAGGTGCGCTTGTTGCACTATTTCATTGCGAGCTGGTTACACCGCATGGTGGCGTATTTGTATTACTGATTCCAAATGCAATCAACCACGCGTGGCTGTATCTCATTGCGATTGCTGCAGGCAGCTTAGTAACAGGTCTGAGCTACGCTTTACTCAAGCGCCGTGAAGCAGCACCTTTGGTTGCACAAAAAGCTTAAGTTATACGTGTTATAAAAAAGAGAGGTTATCCTCTCTTTTTTTATGTCCTGATTTTTTGATTCGTCACGAATAAGCGAAATTGTCTGGATTTGTCATAAAGAATTGGTTATAAGTGATTTTTAAGCTTTAATATGAATACTCAGCAAAACGCTTATGACATCTTTAGAACAATCTCTTGCTGAAATTCCAGCCTTCGCACCTATCCATGCACATCTTTTTAGTTCTGGTCAACCAAGCGCAGAACAGCTTAAGTGTATTAAAGAATATGGCTTTAGTACCGTCATTAATCTGGCCTTAAATGATGCCGATCCACACTTAGATCATGAAGATCGAATCTGTCTCGAACTTGGGCTCAATTATATCCATTTGCCTATGTTATGGGATATGCCAAATGCTGAACAAGGCTTGTTAATTTTAGACCTGATTGATCATCTTGTCGGTAATGAAATGGTCTGGATTCATTGTGCTAAAAATTATCGGGTCAGTTGTTTGATGTACTTATATCGTCAATATTATATGGATATTGATATTTCAGAGGCCCAAACACAACTTGAAGAAGTGTGGCAACCCAACGAAACTTGGACGGGCATTATTCACAGTATTGCTTTACAGCTTCAAGGCCGTAAAGCAACACGCGATATTCAAAATACCATGAATCAATCCGATCATTTTACCTGATGCGAGATCAATACGGTTGCTGTAGCCAGAATACCTTCCTGACGTCCCGTAAAACCCAGCTGTTCGGTGGTAGTGGCCTTGATACTGATCTGCGTCACATCAACCTCCAAAACATCGGCAATACTCTGACGCATGTCAAGATTATGCTTGGCTAGCTTAGGTCGCTCACAGGCAACCGTAATATCCGCATTATTGAGTACATAGCCACGATCCAAAATAAGCTGATAGACATGTTTAAGCAATACTCGGCTATCCGCACCTTTAAATGCTGGATCTGTATCTGGAAAGTGCTGACCAATATCGCCTAATGCCAATGCTCCTAAAAGTGCATCGGACAATGCATGTAACACGACATCACCATCTGAATGCGCTTTTAAGCCATGTGAATGCGGAATCTTGACTCCAGCCAGTGTGACATGATCGCCCTCTTCAAAGGCATGCACATCTAATCCCTGGCCAATTCGAACTTGTACAACCACTATTCATTCCTTCTATAAATAAACAACTCATCTTGTATTCTGGCTTGCGGTTTCGCTATAGTACGTGAAGCAAAGTCAAATGAAAGTATAAGCGATCATGCCGTTTAATACAGATAGATTTCCTTTAAAAAACGTAGCTTATGTTCTAATGATTGGTGGATGGTGTACATTTGCCCAAGCTTTTCCATTGAGCAATTGTGATGCAAAATCTGATACACCGCTTGAGGGAAAGATCTGCTCAGGTACGTTTAAAAGCTCACGCCAAGCACTCGACAGCAAATTTTTAACCGCTTATCTGGTTTCAGATGCACCGATTCAGTTGCTCAAAGACACTCACACCTTGTGGCTGAATCAAACCAAACTTTGCAAAACCTCTCAATGTATCAAGCAACAATATGATGTTCGTTCCGATGAACTCAATACTTATACATCTTTAAATCAAACGCTTACACAGCATTTTCTCAAATATGACAATGGAACATTAGCCACATCGCCAGTTCATTTACAAGTTCATCAATTAAGCAAAGATAAAATCAAGATTGAAGGAATTGCATATCGAAATCCGAACAATCGATCTGAAACCCAAACTGTGCCTTTTTTAGCTTATACCTCACCTGAGAAGAAAAATCAGATTGTCGATAACGAGCACGACTGTGCGTATACATTTAATTTTCAAAAAAGCATTTTAGTTGTTAAAACCGAGCAAAAAGGCTGTGAGCGTTTTACAGGTATTTATCGGCTTTACGATTAAATCGGCATACACCTGAATGCATGCCGTGCGTATATGCTTAGGCAGGAACCTTCATCGCAATTTCTTGACTAATCATGGAAGCAGTTGCGGCCGAAAGTGTCCATCCTAAATGGCCATGTCCAGTGTTGTAAAATACACGTGGATGTCTGCCCTGTTTTACAACCGGCATCATGTTGGGCATCATAGGTCTTAAGCCTGCCCAAGGCACTACATGTTCGGTGGAAAGATCAAAGTTTTCATTTACCCAATTAATTAAAGGTTGAATACGATCTGCCCGAATATCTCGGTTATAGCCATTAAATTCGGCAGTCCCGGCCACGCGTAAGCGATCTTCTCCTAGGCGTGATGTCACGATCTTGGCACGTTCATCGAGTAAACTCACCCAAGGCGCGTTGGCAATGCTTTTCGTATCTTTCAAATGCACCGTAATCGAATATCCTTTGACCGGATATACATTTACTCGATCGCCCAGCATATGTGCAAGCTGATAACTTCCCACACCACCACAGACAATAACACCGTCGGCCTCAATACAAAGCGCTTCTTTTGATAACTGCGACATGTTTTCATCACTTGGCAAACACGTCACACGAACCATATGCTCATTTAACTGAACATCTTTGACATCCCAACCAAACTGGTAATTCACGCCATACGTTTTTGAGCGCTCGGCCAACCCCACACTAAATTTATGAATGTCGCCTGTTGCATCTCCAGGCGTGTAATATCCACCAAAATATTCACCTGCCAAAGTCGGCTCAATCTGCTTCATTTGTTCAGGCGTGACACCAAAGCGCTCAAGCTGACCTTTAACCAACAGATCATTCACATTTTTGGCAACGATATAGTCCGATTCATTGTGATAGATGTGCAAAATACCGCGCTTTTCCAGATTAAAATCAATATTTTCATCTTTAGCAATTTCAAACAGGCGTTGGCGGGCTAAAAGTGCCAATCGTACCGTATCGATGGTATTTTTTTCATAATTTTTGATTTGTGATAAAAACTCAAATAGCCAACTATATTTATGCAAATTAAATGAAGGATTTAACAGTAACGGTGCATCTTTATGAGACATCCATTTGATGCCCTTGGCCACTGTAGATTTTTGATTCCAGACTTCTGCATTACAGGCTGAAAGTTGTCCACCATTGGCAAATGATGTTTCCATGGCTGGAAATAAATGTCGGTCAATCACCGTGACCTGATACCCCAATTTCGCCAGCTCATAGGCCGATGTAACACCTGTAATACCCGCACCAATCACAATAATATGAGACATAATTGCTCCTTTGAAATGTTACAACATTTCAGAAGTTGCCCCATCTGTCATGGTACCTGAGAGCTTCGATGCGACGAGATTTACCATAAATCTGTCGACCATCCCCTTCGGTGAGTATACTAAGATACTTCTCTCCAGATTACTTATCGATCACTACAGTCCTTTTGCCTGAGAGTTTCCGGGGTCGTTGCTCCTTCGGCGTATCCTAAAAGGACATCTCTCCTGCAATAATCGTTATGTTTATAAAAGCAATGTATATGCCAATTCAGTATAAAATCAACTTATTATCGTTAATTAATTGTAGTATATAAAAAAAGCGCCTGTATCTTTTCAAAAACAAGCGCTTTAAAAAATATGGACTCAAATCAACTCTGCCGCTGTGCATTTAGAATCAGACGAGCAAGTTGTAAATCCTCTGAATAAGTAATTTTAATGTTATCAGAACGCCCTTGAACCACATCTACAGTTTCACCCATATATTCTAATGCGCTTGCTTCATCTGTGATCGGAATTTGATTCATTAAAGCGTACTCAATACAACGCTTTAAAATACCCAGCTTTGCCATTTGTGGTGTTTGTGCCTGCCAGAGGAAACTCCGATCAACAGTTTTCTCAATTTTAGGCTGTTGTTGTACTCGTTTAAGCGTATCTCTGACAGGCGTTGCCAAAATGGCATGTACATCATGCGCTGTACAATGTGTCATTAGTGCCTCTAGGTTGGGCAAGCTCACACATGGACGAGCAGCATCATGCACCAAAACATAGTCATCTTCTGAAGCAAAGCGCAAAAGATGATTCAGCGCATTTAATACTGAGTCGGCTCGTTCTTTCCCGCCCAAACAAAAATGTGCTTTATGGCGATTCTTTAAAGGAAGTGTCTGGGCAATATTATCATCTTGACCAATCGCCAAAACATAACCATCGAGGGGTAAGCCATTTAATCGATCAACTGTATGTTCTAAAACAGTTTTATCATCAATCAACTGGTATTGTTTTAACTCGGTTTTAGAAAAACGCGACCCGCTTCCAGCAGCAGGAATAATTGCCCATAACTTAGTCTGGAATGTCGGGTGTTGGTGGGGTTTCATTGGTTTGCATATCTACTTTAGCATTTGGATCGATATAAATCGGCTTGTACTGGGTACTAATCGTACTCATTTGAACAAAGGTTTCATGAGGCTTAATTAAACCCAAATCGAGACGTGCATGTTCTTCAATCGCCTCTGTGCCATTTTTCAGATCATAGACTTCAGCAGCAAGAATTCGATTTCGCTCTTTTAATTCTTGATTGATTTCAGCTTGTTGAGCAATTTGCTGTGTTAAGGCTTGATGCGGAAAATAACCACCCTCACCCCACCAGAAACTGTACTGAAGACCTGCAACCAAAATGATGACAAGCCCCAATATAAGTTTGCTCGAAGTAGACTTAAAAACTTCTAACATAGTCTTGAGCACTTCAATTAAAACATCCTTTAATGTTTTGTATGATATAACAATTTGAAACTTGGCATGCACAATTACGGCCAAATCTAAATAAAAAAATTAAAAGCCAATCATAACGTTATTGACCTTTTTGACGCGTCTCATTTTGTCAAAGTTCATCTCAATTGAAAAGGGTCTATCGGGTATGATTTGAGTAATCTACTCAAAACTAAGGCAACTTTCTGCTATTAATTTTATGCTATTTTTTACAATTCTTCTGGGTGCTTTAAATGTGATTCAGCCACTTTTCATTGCTCAATAGAGAAATATAGTCAGTTTTCACACTCTTTAAATTAGCAACTCATTTCAAAAACCGTTGTGCAGTGTATGAATCACTAAATGCGAAAATATCACTCTAAAATAAAAAAAGGTGCTATTAAACATAGCACCTTTTATTGCCTGCAAATCTCTTCAATTCAAAACTGACGATGATTTGCAATTACATTCAAAGATTAATTTAAACCTTTGAATTCCGCCTTACCACGGTAAGCCGCTTTGGTTAACTCTTCAATACGAAGCAACTGGTTGTATTTTGATACACGATCAGAACGGCACAATGAACCTGTTTTGATTTGACCCGCAGCAGTACCTACTGCAAGATCTGCAATAGTTGAATCTTCAGTTTCACCTGAACGGTGTGAAATCACTGTAGAATAACCATTGTCTTTCGCTAAATAGATTGCATCTAGCGTTTCAGTCAACGTACCAATTTGGTTGTACTTGATTAAGATAGAGTTACCTACTTTCTCATTGATACCACGTTGAAGGATTTTTGGATTGGTTACAAACAGGTCATCACCCACCAACTGGATTTTGTCACCCAGAATCGATGTCAAGTAAGACCAACCTTCCCAATCAGACTCATCTAAACCATCTTCAATTGAGATAATTGGATACTGGTTTACAAGACCTGCTAAATAGTCAGAGAACTGGTTGCTTGTGAATGCCTTATTGCCTTCACCAGCCAAGATGTACTGACCATTTTTATAAAATTCTGAAGATGCACAGTCAAGTGCAAGCATGATGTCAGAACCCGCCTTGTAGCCAGTTTGACCAATCGCTTCAAGAATAACAGTGATTGCTTCTTCATTAGAACGCAAGTTTGGCGCAAAACCACCTTCATCACCCACAGCAGTGTTTAAACCTTTTTTGTTTAAAACTGATTTTAGAGAATGGAAGATTTCAGCACCTGCACGCAATGCTTCAGAGAATGAAGTGAAGCCAACAGGCTCAATCATAAACTCTTGAATATCAACGTTGTTGTCTGCATGCGAACCACCATTGATGATGTTCATCATAGGTACAGGCATCGTTAAGATAGTTTGACCACGTAAGTCTGCGATGTATTGGAAAAGAGGGATTTTCTTTTCATCGGCAGCAGCGCGTGCAGCAGCTAGTGATACCGCCAAAGTTGCATTCGCACCTAATTTTTCTTTATTTTCAGTACCATCAAGCTCGATCATCGTGTTATCGATGTCTTTTTGTTCAAATACTGATTTGCCCACTAAAGCGTCACGGATAACGGTGTTAACGTTATTCACCGCAGTTTTAACGCCTTTACCCAAATAGCGTGCTTTATCGCCATCACGAAGTTCTAACGCTTCACGAGAACCAGTTGAAGCACCAGATGGTGCACATGCACGACCAACTACGCCAGATGCTAAGATTACGTCTGCTTCGATGGTCGGGTTACCACGAGAGTCCAAAATTTCACGTGCACGAATGTCAACGATTTGGCTCATGAACAATTCCTCAATTGAATGAAAAATAAGATGCAATCATTTGCATCAATCAGTATTTAACTTTTTGAATCCTTTAACTAAAGTATCCAATTCTTTTAATTGTGCCAAGAAAGGCTCAAGCTGTGATAGGCGTAACGCACAAGGACCATCACATTTGGCTTTTTCAGGATCTGGATGTGCTTCTAAGAACAATCCAGCCAATCCAGTCGCCATCCCTGCGCGAGCTAATGTCGTAATTTGTGCACGGCGTCCACCTGCCGAGTCAGCTCGACCACCAGGTGTTTGAAGTGCATGCGTGACATCAAAGAATACCGGCACATTCATCTCTTTCATGGTGTCGAAACCAAGCATGTCGACCACAAGATTGTTGTAGCCAAAAGAGGTTCCACGCTCACATAGAATCAGCTTGTCATTGCCCGCTTCAAGGCACTTGTTCAAGATATGATTCATTTCACGCGGCGACAAGAATTGTGCTTTTTTAATATTAATAATGGCTTGGGTTTTTGCCATTGCCTCAACCAGATCCGTTTGACGGCTCAAGAATGCAGGCAATTGAATAATATCGGCAACCTCTGCAACAGGAGCAGCCTGATACGGTTCATGCACATCGGTAATAATTGGAACATTAAAATGTTTTTTAATTTCACCGAGCCATTCAATACCTTTTTCGAGGCCAGGACCACGAAACGAATGTAGGCTTGAACGGTTTGCTTTATCAAAACTTGCTTTAAAAACGTAAGGGATTTCAAGGCGTTTGCAGATATCTACATAGGTTTCTGCAATTTCAAATGCAAGATCTTTCGACTCAAGTACATTCATTCCGCCAAATAATACAAATGGCAAATGATTTGCCATTTGTATATCGCCTAAACGTACAATCTCTTGGGGTTTTAATTGTGACATTTAAACAGTCCTAGTTTATGCGTCGTATTATTTCGTTTTAAGGTGCTGTTTTTTCGCAGCATCGATAAAGCTAGCAAATAATGGATGTCCATCACGTGGCGAACTTGTAAATTCAGGATGGAATTGTACAGCAATAAACCAAGGATGTTCAGGAATTTCGACTGTTTCAACCAAATGTTGCGCAGTTGAATAGCCCGAAATTTTCATACCCGCTTTTTCAATTGGCTCAATAAAGCGGTCGTTCATTTCATAGCGGTGACGATGACGCTCTACAATCTCAGCCTTACCATACACCTGACGTGTTTTGGTGCCTTCGACCAGTTCAGATTTTTGTGCACCCAAACGCATGGTTCCACCAAGATCTGACTCAACGCTGCGCTGTTGAAGTTCACCACGCTCGTCTAACCACTCTGTGATCAGACCAATGATTGGGAACTTGGTCGAACGGTTAAATTCAGTCGATGTAGCTTCTGCCAAACCTGCAACATTACGTGCGTATTCAATTACCGCAAGCTGCATGCCCAAGCAGATTCCTAAAAATGGAATACCTTGCTCACGCGCATACTTAATCGCCAACATCTTGCCTTCTGTTCCACGCTCACCAAAACCACCCGGTACAAGGATAGCGTCAGCCGTAGACAAAATAGAGATATCTTGGGTTTCAAGCGTTTCTGCATCGACATAGTCGATCTGAACTTTTACGCGATTTTGAATACCCGCATGAAGTAAAGCTTCATTGACAGACTTATAAGCATCTGGAAGTTCAACGTATTTACCCACCATTGCGACACGAACAATGTATTCAGGGTTAAATAACGCTTCACATACCTGATCCCAATCTGAAAGATCAGCTTGTGGCAAATCGTTGTAGCCGAAACGCTCACAGATGAGGTCGTCTACTTTTTGCTCGTAGAAGTTACGCGGAATTTGATAGATGGTTTTCGCATCTTTACATACCACAACCGCACGTGCTTCAACATTGGTAAACAATGCGATTTTACGTTTGGTGTCGGCATCTACGTCATGCTCTGTACGGCAGATCAAAATATCCGGTTGAATACCAATTGACAATAATTCTTTCACAGAATGTTGAGTTGGTTTGGTTTTCAACTCTGCTGCTGAACGAATATATGGGAGGAGTGTCAAATGCATCAACATCGTACGCTTATGGCCAAGTTCGACCATTAACTGACGTACAGATTCCATAAATGGTAAAGATTCGATATCACCAACCGTACCACCGATTTCGACAATCGCGACATCATAGCCTTCACCGGCTGCAAGAACACGTTCTTTGATGTTATCGGTAATATGTGGAATAACTTGAACCGTACCACCTAAGTAATCGCCACGACGTTCTTTATTTAAAACGTCTTGATAAACACGACCACTGGTGAAGTTGTTCAATTTGGTCATTTTCGCACGACGTAAGAAACGTTCGTAATAGCCCAAATCTAAATCTGTTTCGGCACCATCTTCAGTAACAAAAACTTCACCGTGTTGGAATGGACTCATTGTCCCCGGATCAACATTAATATATGGATCCATTTTTACCATGGTTACTTTTAAACCACGGGCTTCTAAAAGTGCAGCAACTGAAGCAGCTGAAATACCTTTACCTAGTGATGAAACAACACCACCAGTTACGAAAATAAAATGGGTCATTGGGTTTCTCGTACAATCGAGCCTAAATCGGCATGCAATGCTGGGCAATTTTACTTTACTCTGCACCTATAAAGCAAAGTCATTCAGCATCAAATGTTAGAACAATAAACAATTGGCTATTCTAGCAGCATTTTTATCGGAAAATTAGACTTTGTAACGAGGATTTTCATAGCGATTTTTATTGTTATAATAGGCGCACCTATTTCTAGATTTAATTTGTACACACATGAATAAAAAATTCTTAATTTGTGGATTGATTGCTGCTGGCTTATTTTTAACGGCTTGTTCAAAAAAAGAACAACCGAAAGATGAAAATCAGTCTCAAATGGAAACAAGCACTCAGGAGCAGCAACCAACTGAGCTTAAACCGCTTCAAGAGGCACAAAACCAACAGTCGACCACAGAACAGACCGTCGTAATTGAGCGTATGGAAACACCAAATACCACAACAGAGATTCGTCGTGAGCAGCACCATGCCGCAAAACCTGTTGAAACGCCAGTGAAAGAAGAACCAAAAGCCGAACCGAAAACGGAAGTTTCAACGGCGAATACGGAAGAACAGCCAGCTCGTTCAACCACCAAACAAAACCGTAGTGAAGATGATGCCGTGGCGGATGCGATTGCAGCAGCAACACCTGCCCTTAAAAACTAATTGCGTTTTGCGCAGTAAAAGATGCCCGTTAAGGATTACTTGCGGGCTTTTTTTTGGATGTATATAACAAAACTTAGTGTTGGTAATTCGTGTTTAATTTGTTGATTATATGAAATTTTATCTCTAAAAAACTTCTAAATAGGCTTTATCTTTTAGACAGTATGTTAAGCTAAAAACGTAATTTAAGTTTTAAAAAGAGTAATAAAGGAGAATAACATGAGCTACCAACACATTCTTGTTCCCGTTGATGATTCGGAACTTTCAGAAATTGCTACCCGGCATGCACTTTTTATTGCTCAAGCTTTTGGCAGTCGAGTTACAGTCATGAGTGTTGTGGCAGTCGATCCATTTGTTGGTGTCGATTTTTATAAGGTAGCCCCCGCTATTACCAATCACTTTATGGATGCCGAAGCACATGCTCAAAAGCATCTTGAGCAGATTCAGCAACAGTTTCTCGCACATCAAATCGACACGGACGTTAAAATCATTCGTGAAGAACCAACTGCGACTGGCATTTTGAATATTGCCGATGAAGTAAATGCCGATTTGATTATTATGGGTTCTCACGGCCGATCAGGGCTGAAAAAATTTGTTTTAGGTAGTGTCGCACAAAAAGTTGCCAGTGAAAGTGTGGTCCCTGTGATGATCGTAAAAAAATAATTTTTTTTTCAAACTTATAAAAGCGCTGATCAATTCAGGGCTTTTTCATTTTTGTTGTTTTAATTCGGCATCGTGCCATTGTTGAAATGGCACGTGTAAAGTGACCATACCTGAACCAATCGCATGATTTAAATCTTTATTGATTTTGACCTGAGATTTATTCATTTGCATTACATCTGGGCGATAATCCAGATTGTATGATTCATTCAACAACAAAAGGATGGCATTTAAGTGATTCAACCTGCTATGTAAGCATGCTTTATTACGCTCTCCTTGTTCAGGATTGGCGTTGAGCAAACCCAATTGTGCGCTATCTGATGCAATCTTTCCAATTTGATGACATTCCTCAGAAAGTTTTAACAGCAAAAACTGTAGATGATTCATCTGACCTCCAAAAAATTAATCACTAAGATAATTGTTGAAAGTGCATCCTATCGATAACAGCGCTGCGTCCTAGCTTATGTAACCTGTCACAGTAAAATTGAATATTCCTTTGGCAATGTTGCTATGCCTAATGGCGAAAAATTCATTTCAAAATGGCATATGCTTATAAGTCAAACAAGAAAGTAGTTGAGTCAATTGGTTATTCAATATAAACAACTCTGTCTAATCACTGTCAAATTATTAAATATAATGAAACATTTATTCTGAAACCAAGCATAGATGCGTAAAATATATCTATCTCTTTCTATCGACTATTCGAGTGAATAATTCAGGTCGATAGATTATAAACACCATGCAATCTTATATTTCAAAGATTGCATGACTATTTAATTATTTCTAAAACATTAAAAATAGATCAAATCAACCACAACTGACTTTTACAATTTTTTTGGTTGAAGGATCGGTAGTCACAGTGACACGATTTTCACGATAATCCATGGTCACTGGCTGCCCGGGTGCTATATTGCGCACAATTTGTGCACGTGATACCTGTTTAATCTGTTCATCAGTCAAACCCGACTGTCCAACAAGCTTTTGGGCTTCATCTGGCATACAATTTTTTTGTTGAGAACGAAATAATGCCCACTCCTCAACGACTTGTCCATTTGGCAAGTGGCAATAACCCGTTTGCCCTTCTGGTCCATTGCGAATTTCCAGCTTTCCTTTTTGCTCAACACAATACTGGCTGGCCGGATTAGGCATACCGATTTTTGGCATTTTTTCACCTGAATGCGGATAAGACGAACATGCTGCTAATGGCAGCAGTAAAGCAGCCCATAAAATATTCTTTTTCATTGAATAATATCCTTTTGAATAAAAGTCGTTGTTGTTTATGAAAATCCAGCTTTCAAATTACAACGGGACCTCACAAGAATGGAAGTCCCGTTTATCATTTCACTGACAACTGATACGATCAAACACTCAAAATACTATTGAGTGTCTCTTTTACGTTCTTGGATTTAACTTTAGGTTGCAGTGCTTGAAGTGCTTCTTTTACACGCGTTTTATGCGGCTCGGCCAAGGTGTACCAGCGAGATAATACTTGTAAGAGGCGTGAGCCTAAAATCGGATTTTTTTCGTCAAGATACTGAGCCAAATCGATATAGTGCTCTACCCCATAACTCCATGCATTGACAGGATTATTACTCAAACCACCACTCACCGAGCGTACACGGTTTGGTGTTCCCAAATCATAATCAGGATGCTGAGTAAGTGTACGAATGGTCTCTGCTGTAGCATTAGGATTCGCCGCCTGAATCATAAACCACTGATCAAGCGATAGCGCCTCATCCTTATAACGGTTGTAGAAGTCATCAAGTGCCTGCTTTGCCTGAGGCGCATCATTCCAGACCAGTACGCGTAACGCACCTAAACGCTCTGACATGTTGCCAGTTGTTTGATACTGGGTATAAGCGAGCTCGAACACCTCATCGTCACCTTGGCGCGCCATCATGCTGAGCATGATATTTTTAAGCGCACGCTCTCCCATTGCTTGAGAGAAATCGTGTTGTAGTGCTGGATTCAACGCTAAATAGGTTTCTTTCCAGAACCCATTTAATGCACGTGCTAGAGTTTCTAAAACAGAATTACGCTTTTCCTGCACTTGCTCAGGCTGATAATCGTGATCGATACGACTTCCCAAATAACCCTCTGTTGGAACATCAAAAAGTCGTGATGCCAATAATGGATCCTGACGTACTAGCGTAGGTAACGTTTTTTGAATGGCGTCGATATAAGGCTCAACCGAGTGTTCCTGCAATAAAATGCGCTCAAGTAAGGTTTGACTCGCCTGCCACTGATTAAATCCATTGGTTTCGTGCTGAATTAAAAATGCCAGCTCTTCATCGGTATAATTAAAGACCAGATTCACCGGTGCAGAAAAGTTACGTAGTAACGAAACGACAGGCGGCTGATCGACACCTGAAAACTCAATACTTGCGTGATCTTGATCAAATAAATACACACCGTCTTTCACCTGATTTTCAAACAAATCTGGACTATTTAAGGTGTATTGTTCACCTGTTTGCGGGTTAAACAGCGCCAAAGCAACAGGAATAGGCACGGCCTTTAAATTTGGATATTTAGGATGCGCTTTAAGACTTTGCTTAAAGTTTAAACGATAGGTGCGCTGATCGGGGTGATATTCGCTCTCAACTTCGAGCTTTGGTGTTCCCGGCTGGTTGTACCAGATCAAAAAGGCGGATAAATCGACACCCGATCCAGCTGAAAGTGCATCAATCCAGTCTTCAACCGTAACTGCTTGACCATCGAAGCGCTTAAAATACTCATCGGTGCCTTGGCGGAACTTTTCTTTGCCAAGAAGTGTCGCCATCATTCGGTTAATTTCGGCACCTTTTTCATACACCGTAGCGGTGTAAAAGTTATTAATTTCCACAAAATGATCTGGACGTGGTGGATGCGAAAGCGGACCAGCATCTTCTGGAAATTGATGCGCTTTGAGTACCGCGACATCGTCAATGCGTTGTACCGCAGCAGATTGAAGGTCTTCAGAAAATGACTGATCTCTAAAAACGGTTAAACCTTCTTTTAGACACAATTGGAACCAGTCACGACAAGTAATACGGTTTCCAGTCCAGTTATGAAAGTATTCGTGTGCAATCACGGACTGTACACGCATAATCGCGGCATCGGTGGTGTATTCTTCATCGGCCAGCACACAAGAGGTATTAAAAATATTTAAGCCTTTGTTTTCCATAGCCCCCATGTTGAACTGGCTGACCGCTACAATCATATAATTGTCTAAGTCGTATGGACGGCCATAGTGCTCTTCATCCCAACGCATAGAATGCTTGAGTGCCTCCATGGCAATTTTGCATTTTGGAATATCTTTTTCGATGGCATATATTTCAAGTGCAACATCGCGGCCTTCGGAAGTCGTATATCGATCCTTCAGTACAGCCAAATCACCAATCACACAGGCAAATAAATAACTTGGTTTTTTAGTTGGATCTTGCCAGATGGCAAAATGACGGTCTTCACCCACGGTACCTGTTTCAAGCAAGTTACCGTTAGCCAGTAATACAGGATATTTTTTATCGGCTTCAACACGTGTAGTGAATACTGACAATACATCTGGACGGTCAGGATAAAAGGTAATTTTGCGGAAACCTTCTGGTTCATTTTGCGTGACAAACAAATCGCCGGCTTTGTACAGACCTTCTAGCTGGGTATTACTTTCTGGATGAATCACCACTTGGGTTTCAAGTGTGAGTTGATCTGGTGCATTGGTAATCACCAATTGCTCATCATCTAGCGTGTAATCTTCACTGTTAAGCGGCTCGCCATTTAATTTGATCGATTTCAGTTCAAGATCACGTCCCAACAGCACTAAATCACCTACACTGTTTCGTTTCATTACCAGTGTAGAGAACACGTGCGTATGATCATCGTGTACCTGAATATCAAGGTTGATCGAATCGACCAAGAAAGATGGCTGTTGATAATCTTTAAGATAAACCGTTTGATCTGCCGAAATATGAGGGTTTGCCGCAATATTCATATATTTTCCTATTTTGCCCTTATGCATGGCATCAGTCATTATTGTGTATGCATTTGATCATACGCCAACTTAATCAATGTGTCTGCGAAGTTTCAATTTAAAATTAAGATGCGTCTTATCGAATTATTTTTCAATTGTAAGTACGTACAAATGTTCAAAAAACGTTTTGTTTGGCTTGAGTTTTTTAGCTCTTTCTTTTGCTTTGTTTAATTTTGGCTGAAAGTAAGACAATCTATTTCATTGTAACGCCGACTTACATTTTTAAGTTTCGATTACATTTTGTGCACGTTTTTTGCTTGTATTAGCAAGACCAAGTTGGCCAATATAAAATACATAATGTCGAAGAGGTGATCGATATGGAACTCACACAACACTTACATCGCGTTGAAAATATCAAAGCCATTCATGATTTGCACAGTGCTGGCGTTTGTCCCAATGTTATTGCGGTGTTCATGACCGCAGAAGGAATTGAAATTACCGCACAAGATGTCACAGCCATTGTGAATACTTACGATGCTTTGGGCAAAGAAAAAGCACCTTCGCGCAAGGTCAAAGCCCTTATTGCAGCCAAAAAACGTGGCCAACACGACGAATCTTTGCCCTGCCCTGTTTAAAATTATATAAAGTAGAAGGCTCAAAGATTTAACTTTGAGCCTTTTTTATGTGTTCTATTTATAGAGAGCTTTGATCTGATCATTTGATTTTGAAATCTGGATGTCGCAATTTGAACAGACGCGATATAATTCAACTCTCGTTCTTTACCTGAGTGTTATTTTGAATATTCTGCAAAAACAACTTGATGAAAGTAGTCAGTGCCCACTGTGCCAAGCCGCTATGTTTTGGGTTGAGGCAGAAGAGTATGAGCAGGATGTTCAATTTCAAGAATGCAGCCATTGTCAGCATCGTGTATTTCAAGATCATAAGCGTGTGTGCCATTGCATAAGCTGTACCGAACAACGCAAAAAAATGATTAAACAAGCTCGTCAGCAAGAGCAGAAAAAAAACCAGATTAAAGATGACAAAGTGTTCAATCTTGAAGACTTGAGCTTGATGCATAAACTGTTTTTGTTGGCTTTACTAGATGATCATGTGCATGAAAATATTCCGCACGATGAATTTGTACATTGGCATGCCATTAAGTACCACAGCATCAGCCCACATTATCTTTTCAACAATGCATTGTATAAAGAGCTCCTGCATTTGGGTATTTTGGTTATTCCTGAGCATCTTGATGAACAACAACAGATTGCTTATTTGAGGGTTCGACTCGATGGCTACTCCGACCCTAGCTTGTTTAGTATCGTACAACAGCTCAGACATTGGTTTTATGAAAATCTAAGTATGGGAATTCCTTACAAAACGACAGAAGACGTCAAAAACGTGTTGTTTGAATTGTTGTATCAAGAAATTGTGCAATTTATGCAAATGTACTGTCGAACATGGAATATACAAATTGCAGGCAACCGTCATTTCCAGCAATTTTGTTATAAACTTCTTGATGGTTTGGCAGTGGGCCAGATTTACTATCTGATCCAGACGGCATTAGAGTATTTGTATACCCAAAAAGCGCTTCAGCCACGTAATGAAAGCTTCATCAATACGAATTTACTAAAAAAAACGCTAGAACAATATCGAGAGCGTGCCATTACAGAACGATGGGAAACCTCAACTTTACCTCGACCCATGAATTTACCTTTAAGTAAAATGAGTCAGATATTTTTGTATCGGTTTTTATCTTATGATGAACGCATCTTTATACAACCGATATGGAAAGCATGGCGCAAGATTGAGCCGCGCCTTAACTTTTTTTCTTTAAAACGGTGTATGAATTGTGGTTCAAACGACCTTGAGGTCGATTATGATGCGACAGATTATGTGTCGTTAATTTGCCGAAACTGCAAACATCAAGATCATTATTTTACCAAGTAAGCTTTTTCTTTTTAGGGGTCAGCCATGTATAACTCATGCAACATTATTGAACATGTTATTGATACTTGGGAAAAATTACAGGCACAAGCACCGCTGGTACAATGTATTACCAATAGCGTGGCAGCCAACTATGCGGCAAATGTTTTGCTGGCAGCGGGTGCCTCACCTGCAATGATTGACAATCCATTTGAGGCTGAGAGTTTTACCCAAATTAGTGGCGCACTTAGCATCAATACTGGTACCCCGACCACAGAGCAGATGCAGTCCATGATGATTTCGGCTCAAACGGCGCACAAACATCACATTCCTTGGGTGCTCGATCCTGTAGGATACGGGCCAATTCTCAAATGGCGAAGTGACGCTGTCGATGCGCTATTACAGTATCACCCCTCGGTTATTCGCGGTAATGCCTCTGAAATTAGTGCCCTTGCAGGGCGCCTGACCCAATCTAAAGGTGTAGACAGTACCCTCAAAAGCGATGAAATGTTTCATCACGCCCAGCACCTTCTAACTAAAACCAGTTGTGTGACGATTTCAGGTGAAACCGATTTTATCTTGTCAAATGCAATGACCTGCATTGTCAAAATTCAAGGTGGTAGCCATTTACAGCCACGCATCACTGCAACAGGTTGTGCACTTGGTGCTTTAGTCGCAGCATACTGTGCTGTCGCACCTGTTCATTTGGCGGCAATTACTGCGCATGTGCATTTTGCAATTGCCGGAAAGCTTGCTTTTGATCAAGCACAAACGGTGGGGAGTTTTAATATTATGTTTATGGATTATATCCATATGCTCGATGCAAACTTAATTGAACAGTATGCGCGTATTGAGTTAATTTCTGATGATTGATGTTTTCATACCTTTTACTTAAAGCATTCGTTATGATCTGGAATCATGCTTTGTAATAATTTTCTAGTTATCAATAGGATTAAAATAAGCGGCGATCAAGATCTTCCGCTTAAATACTCCATGACACTTTATATTAAGCTGATATAATTAAAATAAAATAAATAATTCCATCTTTAACAATTAAGATATCTAAGCGATTAAATTTTTAAAATAAATACCAAGGTTTTTTAGGCATACTTTCTTTAAATTCAGGGCTTACTTCAATTGGTCCCTGACCTTTTTCACAATCTGTTATTATCCATTCGCTAGGTCGAAAACGCGCATTCGGACCATCAGGCTCAGGTTTACCAAATTCCTTTATAATGTCATATTCAATCGATGGAATATCGACTACAACCAAATCACCACGTGAACATGTTACTAATGATTGCTGCTTATGATGCTTTGAATGATGTTGATTGATTGTTGTACCAGTGTTAGAGCGTCCAACTGGAATCACATATTGATCTTGAGCCAATTCAAGTCGAGGGGGCTCCATTGCAATGATCCATACTCCAGCAACTTTAACAGGATGTGGAAAACGAATGGCTTTTAGCCCTCTTAAACTGACAGGCAATTGCGGCTCACCGTTGTCAAAAGCATCATTTCGACTAATTAAGCTACCTTTGGGTACTAAAAGTTCACCATATTGATAATCTTGCGATAAAATAAAATGACTACGCTGCTCCTTATAATAACTTTTAAGTTCAAATTCATACTCAATCGATGTAAAAAAATAAAATACGCAGACTGCACATATATCACATATAAGTGTAATAACTGAGAGATAGATAATTTTCTTAGAGAAAAATTGAACAGAAAGTTTTTTATGCTTAAGCCAAAAAATCACTGCTTTTGCAAATAATATTAGTGTCAATACACCACCAATCAATGGTATAAAAACAAATAAAATGATAAATAAAAGTGAGATTGGGCCTATTGGTATCATGATTATTCTAAATTTAAATCCGTACGATTATTTTATTAAAAATAAGCTATTTATTTCTATAAAATCATAAATAGCTCATCACAAATATCAAAAATTCTTTATTTTATTGATTCGTGATCACTGTCTTAAAATACTGCTGACGAGGCATTTCGACAATTTCAACACAGCTTTGGATCGGTTTTTTCTGATTCATCAAACTCTGATTGCTAGTTACTGCCTGTAATACCTTTTCACCAATCTCGGTCTTTTGTTGTTCGGTACGCCCAGAGAGCAAATAAACTTTGACATGCACATAGGCCTGATTATGATCTCCCTCTCCAATCAAAAAGATATCATCTTTTCGGGCGCGGGATTTAATATCTATCGCATCGCAATAGCCTGTCTCGATGATGCTGATATTGATTTGAGACAGCAGTTGCTTCGGATCGAAATATTCAATATTGGCCGAATAATCCACAATAATATGGGGCATGCGGTTTGACTTCCTATTCTATAAATAACAGTGCAAGACGTACCTGATCATAGCCCATTCTCGGGCTAGTAAGATCCACAATCGGTTTGAGTTTGATTGAACCATCGTCATTAAAATTTTCTGGCCGTTTGCTTTTTTGCACACGTTTAAACAATTTACGTACTTGCTCGACTACCTCATCACCCGGGTGGGCCACCGAAATATCCAGTCCTTGCTCACGGTGTAAACGCGCCAGATGATTAATAATGGTGGCCGGTGTGAGCCCTCGCTCTTGAGCGATATCTTGAATGTCGTACCCGCCCTCAAATAGCTCACGAGTTTCATCTAAGGTCGCAGAGCCATAATTTTGCTTTTCACCTTTGGCTAGTTTTTTCTCGTTACGGGCAATTTCGGTTTCATTGAGCGTACCACCACAATGTCGAATAAACGCTTTGTGCTTATCGGTTAAATCAATTTCTGCAAAATGATCTTCTGCCTCTTGAGACAACTCCTGAAAACGCTTGTCTGCTTTAAGCGCAAGGGTATCAAGCTCCAAAGCTTGCTCATTAAAACCAAGTAAACGCAAACCCGTTAATGACTTCAGCCGAGATAAAGCCACATAACCCTGACCTTTTTCAAACGTATGAGTTAGATTAATTTCTGCGGCTTCTAAAGTCATACCTTGGCTTTTATGAATGGTAATCGCCCAAGCCAAACGCAATGGAATTTGCTGGAAACTTGCAATCACCTTCCCGGCTTCGTTTTCGATCGACCATGTTTCAGGCTCTACCAGCAACGTGGTTCCATCTGTCATTTTGACTTTGGGCAGTAAGCCAAATTCGTCGTCTTCTTCAAATCCGATCACTTCGCCTAAACTGCCATTGATATATCCCATATCGAAGTTGTTTTTTACAAACATCACTTTGGCATGTTTTTTAAGCGTAAGCTCTTCAGGCGCGCGTACCGACGATTTTAATGTTTCAAGTAATTTTTCATTGCCATCTAATGTAGCATTGAACTGATGGCCATCATTTTCAATTTCATTCAAATGCTGAAAATTGATCGCGTCTACATCCATATTGTGGGTGTAAAGCCGTGTAAACGTATCCCCAATATCATGCTGACGCGATGCCAATAAGGCTTGCTTATGATTTGACTGTATATTTTGCGCTCGAATGGCATTTAAAATCTGATTTAAAATTTCATCGTCCTGACGGTGTTGCTCTGTCAAATAACAAACTCGAAATTTTGCCTCAACCCACGCATCCGACATAAAGCAAAATTTATCGCGGTTGCGTTCATCATTTTTACCAACAGGTGGCAACTGAAAAAAATCACCGGCCACAATGACTTGTATACCGCCAAATGCTTCGTCGCTTTCTTTGAAGTATTTCAGTACCTGATTTACCAGATTAAGCTGTTTGGCATGTAACATTGAAATTTCATCAATAATCAGCACTTGTGCGTTTTCAAGGTGTTCTTTTAAATACTTGCGCTCTTTCATACGTTTCAGATCATCATCGGATAGATGATCCTTAATGCCAATACCTGCCCAAGTATGGATGGTCATGCCATTCATATGCGTCGCCGCAATACCTGTTGAGGCTGTAATGGCAACGGGCACCTTACGCGCCTTTAAATACTGAATGTACTGATTAAGTGTATAGGTTTTACCTGCACCGGCCGAGCCCGTTAGGAATACATTTTCTCCGGCTTTTAATAACTTCAGTGCAGTTTCTTGCTTCATAATCCAACGACTTCTAACAACGAGCACATAGCTTAACGACTTTGACATAAAAGTAAAATGCTAAAGCTCAATCGATTAAAATATCACTTAAAATACAAAATCTTAATTCAAAAAATCTTGGTAGGTGTTTGGTAGGTACACATTATTTGACGCTCAGATAATACTAGTGACATGGTGAAGGACACCTAGATAACAAGACATAAACAGATTGAATAAGGAATATCTCAATGGCGTTTAAACAAATTGCAGATCAAACCAACGGTTTTTTCATCCCGAGCGTCTCACTTTTTGGTCCAGGATGTGCCAAAGAAATTGGAAATAAAGCAATTGATTTAGGAGCAAAAAAAGCTCTAATTGTGACCGATGAAGGCCTCTTTAAATTTGGTGTGGCCGACACAATTGCAGAATATCTACATAGCGCCGGTGTAAAAAGTCATATTTTTTCAGGTGCAGAACCTAATCCGACCGACATCAATGTTCATCGTGGTGTAGAGGCCTATACTCACAATGACTGTGATTTTATTGTGTCTTTAGGAGGCGGTTCATCACATGACTGTGCTAAAGGCATTGGACTGGTGACTGCCGGCGGTGGTCACATCCGTGACTATGAAGGAATTGATAAAAGCAAGGTCCCAATGACGCCGCTGATTTCAGTCAATACTACAGCAGGCACCGCTTCTGAAATGACACGCTTTTGTATCATCACCAATACAGATACGCACGTAAAAATGGCAATTGTCGATTGGCGCTGCACACCATTGATTGCCATAGACGACCCTAAACTTATGATTGCAAAACCGACAGGCTTGACCGCTGCCACAGGGATGGATGCCTTGACACATGCGGTTGAAGCTTATGTATCGACAGCAGCCAACCCCATTACCGATGCCTGTGCAGAAAAAGCTATTAGCATGATCAGTCAATGGCTCAGACCCGCAGTAGCTAACGGTGAAGATATCGAGGCGCGCGATGCCATGAGCTATGCTCAGTATCTGGCAGGAATGGCATTTAACAACGCCTCATTGGGTTATGTACATGCCATGGCACATCAATTAGGTGGTTTTTATAATCTGCCGCACGGCGTATGTAACGCCATCTTATTGCCCCATGTTTGTGAATTCAACCTAATTGCGTGCCCTGAACGTTATGCCCGAATTGCAGAACTGATGGGTGTAAATACTCAAGGCTTGAGTACCACTGCCGCGGCATATGCAGCGATTAATGCGATACGTGAGTTGTCTTCTTCAATTGGTATACCATCTGGTTTAACAGAATTGGGCGTTAAACCAGAAGATTTGGCAGTTATGGCAGAAAATGCACAAAATGATGCCTGTATGCTTACCAATCCACGTAAAGCAACGCATGCACAAGTGGTCGAGATGTTTAAAGCAGCATTGTAACTGGCTTAAACAGTAAAAATCCTCTTCTGAGTAGGTTTTCTCCAACCAACTTACTCGGATTTTGGGAATATCTCCATCATGGATATTCCCTTTTTTTATTCACATGTCGTAATTGACAAAGTTTAAATTTCAGATAACGATGAACACATTATGATTCAATAGAAAAAACAAGAATGTCAGATTACAGCGCCGATCTCTTAGGTGAAGGCTATGAACAGCAAATCCTGAATTTTCCGGATGATTATGAAGGTCGAGTGGTCGCCACACTGGTAAGAAAAAAAGCCAATCATACTACTGATAAGGCTGTGCTATATATTCATGGCTATATTGACTATTTTTTTCAAAAAGAAATGGCCGAGCAATTTAATCTACATGGTTATGATTTTTACGCCCTTGATTTACGCAAATATGGCCGCTCTAAACTCCCCCATCAAACATTTTTTAATGTGCACGATTTACGCGAATACGATGCCGAAATTAGTCGGGCACTTGAGCTAATCGAGCAAGAATCTCATCATCAAGTGTTGCTTGCAGGTCACTCTACTGGCGGGCTGATTGCCACTTTGTATGCTGCACATTATCGTCAGAATTCACTGATTAAAGCACTCTGGGTAAACAGTCCATTTTATGAGTTCAATTTGAGTCTTGCCGAAAAGAAACTGGGAATTCCGCTGTTGAGTCAGGTTGGTCGAGTATTGCCGCGTCAACCTTTTCCGAGCAAACTCAACCGATGGTACGTTACCAGTTTGCATCAAAGCCTAAAAGGCGAATGGGATTTTGATCTGAACTGGAAGCCAGTATCTGCACCGACCGTTTTACTTAGTTTTGTACATGCTATACATAGTGCCCAAAAAGAAATTCACAAAGGTGTGTATATTGATATTCCTATACTGGTGATGCATTCACATCAAACTAAAAATCCGAAACGCTGGCATAAGAGCGTCACACAAAGTGATGTGATTTTAAATGTAAAAGACATTCGCAAATACGCCAAAAAAATCAAGGGCGATGTGACAATCCAGAGCATCCAAAACGGTGTGCATGATCTGGTCTTATCAGCGCCCGCTGTACGCGAAGCTGTCTATCAAAAGTTATTTCAATGGCTTAACAGCAAAATCAGTTCATACTGACCTTATCCTTCATAATATTTGACCAATAATTGGTGTGCCGGATGATCCAGTGGAAGCAGCTCGGTTAATCGTTGTACAGCATCTATGGCTTCTGGAAAGCGTGCTAGATGCTTGAGCAACATATCAGGCTCTTTTGCTTTGTAAATTGCATCACTCAGACGTGATTCAAGACAGTCACGCCATGTACAAATAAACGGACTCTCCGAGCGGGATAACAGCACACCTGTATACAGTTGTAAGGCCATAGCGACATAACCTGCATTGAGCGCATCTTCTGCCTGTAAAAAATCTGCCTCTACATGTGCCAGTAAGCGATAAGGTCTCGATCCGAGCAAGCCACCCAAAATATCACGCAACTGAGACATTTCAGCTTTGAGCGTTCCTACACTGACCTTGCGCTCACCATAAAGTGCATGATGCAGTTTTTCCAGATTCAGCCCTTGTGGACATAAAGTTAAAATAGTTAAAATTTCAACTTGTCGTGGCGTTAATACGAGCGCTTTGCCGTTAAATAATATCTGCGGTGTAGAAAAAGCACGAATAAATAAGTGCTGTCGCTGATGCTCGATAAGCGCATTTTGAATGATGGCAGCACAACGCTCTGCCGCCAACATGCCTAAAGCATTGTGATTTTTCCAAGTGGCAGATAAATCGACAACACCCACGGGTTGTTGTGTATAAGGATCTAAAATTGGCGCAGCGTAACACACCCAATCATGCACAGAAGACATGTAATGTTCATTGGAAAAAACACAACTCGACTGCCGGGTTTTAAGTGACAAAGCCAAAGCATTCGTCCCTACAAGCTCTTCTTTCCACTGACCACCAGCAACAAAATGGACCTTCTCAGCAGCGCTTCGCATTTGCGCACTTGGCGCTGCCCATAAAATCGTGCTGCCTATATCTGCCACCGCAATCACCATCGATGATTGCTCCGCGACGTGTTTAAGATCATGTTGACACGCTTGAATCGCCACATCTAAGACACTGGGATTTTTGTTTGAGGCAGGTTTGAGCAAAGGTGCAGCTAAGCGCTCTTTAGGAATATCGGCAGATGCAGATCGCTGCCAAGAGCTCGCAATACTTTGTTCAATTTTTTCAGCATGTTGCGGCGTCAATACACTTTGATTTCTCAGTTTATCAATGGTATGCCGCTGGTGTAGTAAATCCTGTTTTGTAAACATTTGTCGTTCCCTTGCAAATTCTCATTATTTCCAACCTTTCTCCAACCTTATTTCTTCTATGCTAATTAAATAATGTACAAAAGTACCTTATACCAAAGCTGCAGATGCTTCAATCATAGATGAATAATAAGCAAAGGAATACTGATATGCGATACATCGACCCAAATCAACCCGGTTCAAAAGTTCAATTTAAAGCACAATATGAAAATTTTATTGGGGGTCAGTGGGTACCTCCTGTTAAAGGCGAGTATTTTGGCAACAGTTCTCCAGTAGATGGCAAGGTATTCACTCAAATTCCACGCTCTAGCATTGAAGATATCGAGCTTGCTCTCGATGCGGCGCATAAAGCAAAAGCCGACTGGAACAGCTCATCACCGACTGTTCGTTCAAATTTACTGCTTAAAATTGCAGACCGTCTAGAAGAAAATCTTGAGTTACTTGCCGTAGCAGAAACATGGGAAAACGGCAAACCGATTCGCGAGACACTGGCAGCAGATATTCCACTGGCGATTGACCATTTCCGCTATTTTGCAGGATGTATTCGCGCTCAAGAAGGTGGAATTTCTGAAATTGATGAAGATACCATTGCCTATCATTTTCATGAACCGCTCGGTGTGGTTGGACAGATCATTCCGTGGAACTTTCCAATCTTAATGGCCGCGTGGAAACTTGCACCAGCACTTGCAGCGGGTAACTGCATTGTATTAAAGCCTGCCGAGCAAACGCCTTCAAGTATCCTGGTATTAATGGAATTGATTCAAGATCTAGTTCCACCTGGTGTACTCAATATTGTAAATGGCTATGGTGCCGAGGTTGGTCGTCCACTGGCGACGAACCCAAGAATTGCAAAAATTGCATTTACCGGCTCAACAAAAGTTGGCCAGATGATTATGCAATACGCGACTGAAAATATTATTCCGGTTACGCTCGAACTGGGCGGTAAATCGCCTAATATTTTCTTTGAAGATGTGCTGGCACAGCAAGATGACTATCTTGAAAAAGCACTTGAAGGCTTTGCCATGTTTGCACTGAACCAAGGTGAAGTATGTACATGTCCATCACGCGCGCTGGTACAGGAAAGTATTGCCGATCAGTTTCTGGAATTGGCAGTCGAGCGGGTTAAAAAAATCAAAACTGGTCATCCACTTGATACCGACACCATGATTGGTGCTCAAGCATCTAAACAACAGTTTGATAAGATTATTGGCTGCATCGATACTGGTCGAAACGAAGGCGCGCAATTGATGACGGGTGGCGATCCGCGTCACGATGTTGACGGTGGTTTTTATATTGAACCGACTATTTTTAAAGGTGACAACAGCATGAAAATTTTCCAAGAGGAAATTTTTGGGCCAGTACTATCGGTCACCACATTTAAAGATTTTGACGAGGCCATCAAGATTGCCAACGACACCATGTATGGCTTAGGTGCCGGTGTATGGTCTCGCTCTGCACACACCTCATATCGTGCGGGCCGTGCAATTCAGGCTGGTCGAGTCTGGACCAACTGTTACCATTTATACCCTGCTCATGCAGCATTTGGAGGATATAAGCAGTCTGGTATTGGACGGGAAAACCACAGAATGATGCTCGATCATTATCAGCAAACCAAAAACTTGTTGGTGAGCTACTCAACTAAACCAATGGGCTTCTTCTAATCACGTTGTAACCTACTCCAAAAAAGGCCCACGATGGGCCTTTCTTTTTAGCAATATCGAGGTATGGCTTTGCATTTTGTTCTATGCATACTTCAGGTATGATCGCATGAGATCTTTTTAATATTGTGTAACTTACGCCATGAAAACTATTTATGCAGTTCAACATTTGGCCTTTGAAGATCTCGGCTCGCTTGAAGATCTTTTTTATGAGCTCGGTTTTAGAGTGCGCTATTTTGAAGCAGGTGTAGATGACCTCAAGCCTGCCTTTGAGCATGATGGCCTTACCGTCATTTTAGGTGGGCCAATCGGTGTGTATGAAGAAGCCGACTATCCATTTTTAAAACAAGAAACGGCACTTCTTAAAGCGCGCTTAGCGGCGAATAAGCCGACGATTGGAATTTGCTTAGGTGCTCAGCTTATTGCCAAAGCACTCGGTGCCAAAGTTTATGCTGGAGAGCACAAAGAAATTGGATGGAGTACCTTAGACATCAAGGCCACATCAGAGAACCCATTACAAGGGCTGATCGATCAACCGGTTTTACACTGGCACGGTGATACCTTTGATTTACCTACGTCAGCGACGCTGCTGGCAAGTTCAGAACATTATCCGCATCAAGCCTTTTCATGTGGAACGAATGTACTTGCTTTACAGTTTCATTTGGAAGTGTGTGGTGATAACTTTGAACGCTGGCTCATCGGGCATACAACTGAGCTTCGACAAGGAAATTTTTCAGTTCAAGCGCTTCGCGCCGATACCGCACGCTATGCTCAAGATTTATCTCACGTAGCACGTTCGATTCTCTTAGATTATCTCAAGCAGCTTAACCTAGTATAAGTCAGCTTTATTTCTGATCTTTTATTCGTCATTGGAAAATTGATCGATCACTTGCTGCTCGGTCATTTGAGGTGACTTCGTTAGAAATTGATAATAATCTGGCTTGTGATCGGCATAAATCTCAAGATGGATTTTGGCATTGGAAGCTAAGTCGAATAATTCTGCATTAATGCTGTAATACTCTCGTTCGTTCAGCTTATAAAACAAATTGGTGCCGCACTGCTGGCAAAAATATCGCGCTGCCCATTCCGATGAGTCATATTTTCGAACAAATTGCTGCCCAGTAAGCTTGATTTTTTGAGTCGATTCAACCGTCAAAGCTGGGCCTCCTCCCCATGTTCTACACATGCTGCAATGACACACTGTAATTTCCTCAGAATTGACCTCAACGTCAATCTGCACTGCACCACACAAACAAGCGCCTAACATTTCTTATTTTCCTTATTGGTTTGAGTCGGCTTTTATACTATCGAAAAAAAACATCACATGGCTAAATATTGCACTGTGATGCTTTAGATTTTGTAAACACTTATGCGCTTTTAATACTCAGCTTAATTGCAGCCAGCGTCGCTATTCAATTTTGAGCTGAAATTCATCTTGGCTAATTTTAATCTTGAGCTTTTTGTATTTACGCTTATTGGCATCGAGTGCTGAGTGCAAAACCTCATTAGAAAAAGTTGTATCATTCATCAACTCCGAATAGATTTTATATCCAATCACAATCTTGGATGGCTTTTCCCCATTATGTTTAAAATCTTCAATTAATTGATCAAGATATGCAACATTTGCTTTTTTCATCAGATCTATTCTTTCAGCCTTGATACTTATTTAAAGTACTTAGATTTCTTTACACTTTGATTAATTTTAAAAAATTAACGACTACATGATCATTTTTTATTGGAAATTTAAACTGAAAAGCAGCAATTTTGTTCTATAAACCACCATCACGTTTTATCATTCTCTACAGCATGCGTTACAGGTAAGTTTATTATGTCCCGAAGACCGCGTGAACAGGTTCATTATCTGCATCTTAAGGAGTTAGGTGGATTAGAAATGCTGAGCGCGCAATACTATCAGCAAACATTTTCTCGTCATGTTCATGAAGGCTTTTGTATTGGCGTAATTGAAGAAGGTGCGCAGCGTTTTTTCCGTACTGGTGCTCACCATGTTGCACCCAAAGGCGATATTATTTTAGTCAATCCAGATGAAATTCATACAGGTTCTTCGGCTGTTGAAACTGGTTGGCGCTATCGAGCAATTTATCCAACCCCTGAACTATTGAGCCGCCTTACTCAAGATTTGGTTTCTACCCAGCGTTTCATTCCTTGGTTTACGCATGCTGTGGTTCATGATGAAGGTCTTGCCCAGCAACTTAGATTATTATTTGATCTTCTTGAGCAGCCACAGAATATTTTACTTAAAGAAACACTTTTTCTATCTACCATGGCTTGGTTGACTACACGCTATAGTCAAACAAAGCCGTCATTATTGAGCTTAAGTGATGCCAAAAGCAAAATACTTACAATCAAAGAAATGATCGCAACACATCCCGAACATGATTTTTCACTGGGTGAACTCGCAGGCTTTGCACATTTAAGCCAGTGGCATTTTTTAAGACAATTTAAAAAACATGTAGGTTTTTCTCCGCATGCGTGGCTTGTTCAATGTCGTATTATGAAAGCACAAAAATTATTACGTGAAGATTTGACGATTTCAGATGTCTCGCAACGTTGCGGTTTTTCAGATCAAAGTCATTTCACGCGACATTTTAAAAATGCACTCGGTATCACACCCGGCGGTTATATTCGAAGTTTAAAATAAGCAAGTTTATGCAATCAAGATCAATTTTAGGTGGCTAAAATCGTACTGTTATTTTGAGATGTAAAATCCAATCATGATGAATAATGTAATATCGAATTATTTTAACTTGGCCCATATACGTGATTTAGTTACGGGCGCCTTAAAAATTACTCCCTTGTGCATTGCTGTTTTACCATGGGGATTACTGGCCGGTTCGATGGCGATTCAGGCTGGACTTTCCCCTGCTCAAGCCATCGGGATGTCTGCTTTTGTATTTGCTGGTGCAGCTCAGTTGGTTTCACTTGGTATGATCATGGCGGGCGCTCCACTCATTAGTATTGTTTTGTCTGTATTTCTGATCACCTCACAACATTACCTATACGCGCTCAACTTACGTTCATCTGTGAAAAATGAATCTTTCGGCAAACGTATATTATTGGGATTTGTTTTAACCGATGAGCTCTTTGCAATCAGTAGCACTCAACCACACTATAACTACCGTGTACTACTCGGTGCAGGAATCTGGTTTTATCTCTGCTGGCTTGTGTTTAGTTTTTTTGGTGTGCTACTGACCTCATCATTTTCACAACTTGAACACATGCATCTGGATTTTTCTATTGTTGCAACGTTTATAGCCATTATTGTGCCTCTCATTCAAAACCGACATGCTCTGATCGGGGTGATCACCACGCTTGTTCTGACAGCACTAAGCCTATATTTAAATATCTTGATGGGTGGATTAATTGCTGCACTGATTGGGATGTGCGTAGCGGCATGGTCTGAATCTAAGGAGAAAAAAGAATGACATGGACATTTATGCTTTTACTGGCGGGAATTGTCTTTTTAAATCGTTATATTTTTTTAGAACCTCGTTTTCCGATCAAAATTCCCGACTGGCTTAATCGTGCCTTGCGCTATTCTGCACCTTGCATTCTTTCATCGATTTGCGTTCCGATTATTCTGATGGACAACCATGTCTTTCGAGAGCACATTATAAACCCCTACTTTATTGCTACACTGATTACCATATTGGTTGCCTATGTTATTCGACATACACTAGCCACAATCTGTATAAGCCTGAGCAGTTTTTATCTTCTGGTGTATTTAATGGCCTGATTTAGTTTTAGTTAAAACGCTGACTTGGGCGTATGTTTTTCCGTGTCGGTTTGTTCAATATTCTCATCATATCGAAATTCTCATCATATCGAATCAATGAGGAGGATACGCAAGATGTATAACTTATCCGACATGCTAATACAGGCTAAATTTTAGTGACAAATATCATAGTCGATGGCCAATAAGTTGAACTCATTCAGCCCAAGTGAATTAAAAACTTACTTTTTGTAATTAAACTCGTTTTTATTGCCTAAATCGAGTACATTCAGGACAACAGACTGCGTAATTAAACGCAGATCGTACATTAAATTTTAATTGAAAATTAACGCATTCTAAAAATTATAGTTTGAATTAAAGGACAAAATTATGTTTAAGCACATACTTTTGAGTTCTGTTATTGCATCTTCGACCTTTCTTTTATCTTACACTGCTCAGGCGTGTACTCGTGTGGTATATCAAGGTAACAATCAGAATATTCTCACTGCCCGATCCATGGATTGGAAAAGTGATGTTGGCACCAATCTGTGGATTCTACCTAGCGGTATCAAACGCAGTGGCAATTCAGGTAAAAACTCCATCCAGTGGACGTCTAAATACGGAAGCGTTGTTGCTACTGGTTATGATGTTGCAACCACAGACGGTGTCAACGAAGCAGGACTCAACGCCAATCTATTGTGGCTGGTGGAATCACAATATCCAGACGAAAAAACCTCGAACAAGCCTAAATTAACCATTGCCGCGTGGGCACAATATGCGCTCGATAATTTTGCAACCGTAAATGAAGCGGTTACAGCTTTAGAAAAAGAGCCGTTTATTATTGTCAGTGATGCAGTTCCCGGAGAACAAAGACTAACCACCTTACATTTGTCACTTTCCGATGCCACGGGCGACAGTGCTATTGTTGAATATATCAATGGCAAGCAAGTGATTCATCACAGTAAGACTTATCAGGTGATGACCAATTCCCCTATTTTTGAAGAGCAGCTTGCCTTAAATGAATATTGGGAAAAAATAGGGGGAACAACATTTTTACCGGGAACCAATCGAGCAGCTGACCGATTTGCTCGGGCATCGTTTTATATCAATGCCATTCCCAAAACTGAAGATCCAAAAGCCAGTCTTGCTTCTGTATTTGGCGTGATTCGAAACGTATCTGTTCCTTATGGCTTAAATACTGAAGAAGAACCTAATATTTCATCGACCCGATGGCGAACAGTGGTTGACCATAAACATAAAATGTACTTTTTTGAATCGGCTCTTTCACCCAATATTTTTTGGATAGATTTAAAAAAGATTAACTTTAAAGATGGTATAACAAAGAAACTGAATTTAGGAAAAAATCAGGAAAATGTCTATGCGGGAGATGCAACCAGTCAGTTTAAAGCATCAACCCCATTTCATTTTTTAGGTAAAGACGATTAAGTCGAAAGTTTCTCAAAATTGGATGAACGAGGAAAAACATGAAAAGAATTTTTGGGTGGTGTACAGCACTCTTTTTATTGCATGGTTGTGCAACTGTTCCTCAAGATACGGCTCCACCGGATGATGTGGCAACGGCGGGACTACTTTTGTGTCAACCGATCGAACAGTGCCCAATTATGAGTGCACGCTGGAATCCGGAAAATAAGAGCCAATTAAGAATCGATGTTCGCCTCAATAGCTCGTATTTGTATTACGACATCAAAAAGGTGACTTTTATTGTTGATGGCAAACATTTATCTTACAAGCCCAAACAGCCTACCGTCTTACGTTATGTGAATCGTTTAGAGCCTAGACGTTCGAGTAACTATATTGTGGTACCAAGTAGCTTTTTATCTGAATTTAAAAACGCAAAATCGATTGAAGTACAAATCAATACCGATCATGGCCCAATCAAACGTGCCATGTATAAAGATGGACAACAATCAAGCGCCTATAAAAACTTTATCGAAGTGTATAACAAGTCATAAAAAAACACCTCACGCCATCGATGGTGTGGGGTGTTTTTTAAAGTAGCATCTTAAGGCGCGATTGGCTCAAAAGGCGGAATCACATCTGCGTTTTGTGCACGATGGCGCATAAAATGATCCATCAACACAATCGCAAGCATTGCTTCTGCAATTGGCGTTGCCCGAACCCCGACACACGGATCATGGCGACCTTTGGTTAAAACATCGATATTTTCACGATCGATATTAATGGTTTTACCCGGCGTAGTGATACTCGCAGTTGGCTTCAAAGCAATCGCAACGCGAATATCCTGACCGCTTGAAATTCCGCCTAAAATACCCCCTGCATGATTCGCCAAGAATCCATCAGCGCTCAACTCATCACGGGTTTCATGCCCAAACTGGCCAGCGACAGCAAAACCATCGCCAATTTCGACGCCTTTTACTGCATTAATGCTCATCATCGCATGTGCAATATCGGCATCGAGTCGATCAAATACAGGTTCACCCCAACCAACTGGAACATTTTCTGCTACGATTTCGAGTTTGGCGCCACAACTTGTACCTTGTTCACGTAAAGACGTAACTAAAGCTTCAAAACGTGGAACGGCATCAACATCACCACAGAAAAATGGATTTTGAGTAACTTCATTCCAGTCGAGTTTTTCTGTTACTTCAGTTCCGATTTGTGTTACGTGCCCGCGAATGACAATACCAAACTTCTCTGCAAGAAACTTTTTCGCAATCGCGCCAGCAGCGACACGCATGGCCGTTTCACGTGCACTTGAGCGTCCGCCACCGCGATAATCGCGAAAACCATACTTTTGCGTGTAGGTATAATCGGCATGTCCAGGACGGAAAGTTTGCGCAATATTGCCGTAATCTTTCGACTTTTGATCCGTATTTTCAATGTACAGACCAATCGATGTGCCCGTAGTTTTACCTTCAAACACACCCGAAATGATTTTAACCTGATCGGGCTCTTTGCGCTGTGTTGCAAACTTTGAAGTACCTGGTTTACGTCGATCAAGATCCTGTTGTAAATCCGCTTCAGAAAGTTCAAGACCCGGCGGAACACCATCTACAATTGCCATCAAGCCGACGCCATGCGATTCCCCACAGGTGGTGACTCGAAACAGCTGTCCAATACTATTCCCTGCCATAACGTTTATTCCTTATCCCTCTAATGATGCTTGAAATAATTTCTGATGACGACGGCACTGTTCAGCAGTCAATGCAAAGATTCCCGAACCACCTTTTTGGAATGTCAACCAGTGGAAATCGACCGTATTAAAGTTTTGACGCATCGCCCACTCAGAATTACCCACCTCAATCACAATCAGACCATTTTCGCTTAAGTAATCAGCCGCTTGAGCGAGCATTTTACGCACCAAATCTAGTCCATCCTGACCTGCCGCCAAAGCCAGTTCAGGCTCATGTAAAAACTCTTCTGGTAAGTCAGCCATATCTTCAGCGTCAACATAAGGCGGGTTGCTGACAATCAAATCGTACTGATTTTCGGCAGGAATTTTTGCGAAAAGATCCGACTCCATGAGTGCAATTTGATATTGCTTATTGTGATGTTCAACGTTCAGCGCAGCCACTTCAAGTGCTTCTTTTGAAATATCTGTTGCATCTACTTCTGCATCTGGATAAGCATAACCCAATGCAACCGCGATACATCCTGAACCTGTACACATATCTAGAATTCGGTGCGGTGTTTTTGGCGCAGCATTTTCTGGCAGATTATTTTGTGCCTCTCGCATTTGACCATTTTCATCGAGGCAATACGGCGCAAAACGTTGTTCGATCAGCTCTGCTACTGGTGAGCGAGGAATCAAAACACGCTCATCGACATAAAACGGTTTGTTGGCAAAATAAGCAAGATTGAGCAAATATGACGTTGGCGTACGCTCATTGATACGGCGTTCGAGTAAACTCAAAAATTCGGCTTTTTCACTTGGCAGCAATTTGGCATCTAGAATTTCTGAGTCTGCCGCCCATTCAAGTGACAACGTTTGCAATACCAATGCTGAGCTTTCAGCAAAATAATCTTCTGTCCCTTGTCCTAAATGAGCATCATATTGACGTAATGCAGTCACACCAAAACGAATAAAATCACGAATTGTGCTTAAACTTTCTGCTGCTTCCTGTAAATGTTCAGGGCTGATTGTCGGTCGCTCCACTCAGGGATCTCCAAAAGGTTGTTATGCAAAACGCGTTATCATACCTTGTTTTGCCAAGCTTTATAAGATCAAGATGGTATGCATTTAAAGGAACTGTGATCACGAGGTGCGATTGAGCCTATTATGAAAACACGAAGTACTAAAAGCGATAAAACGATCTATCTTATTTCAATCATATTGATTTCATTCTGAACCAGTGCCTTATACATCAAGTATTAAATCTTGCTTTCAATTTAAGCAAAGCTCATCTAAACTAAATTGAATAAAAATTAATTATTTTCATTAATCCTTTAAAAATCTCGAAGACAACAATGATCAGACTCATCCCTTCTTCAATCGTCGTGTGGTCAATCTTAATTGCTATAGCTATCTATTATCAAAGCGATCTATTCGATATATTTCTACTCACGCTTACTTTCTTTATATTTATACTCTTTAGATATTTGGCGTATGGTAATGTGCCTATAAATAAAATACAGCAGCATACTCATGTTAGACGTTTTAAAATAATGCTTGAAAAGATTTATCCTTTTGATCTTGTTGTTTTTATGGTGATCTACAATCAGATTATATTTAGAGCGATTTCAATCACATAATGATGGGAATTGGATTTAAATCTTCCAATTTATGGAATAATTAAAATATTTAAAATAAGTCTTTATAAATATAAATTTAAATAAAAAAAGAGACACCGAAGCATCTCTTTTTGAATGATTTATTCTGTCATTACTTATTTTTTAGCAGCAGTTGCTTCAGTGGTGATGTTGACTGTGATCTTATCTCCCACATTTGGTACGTAGTTGCCGATACCGAATTCTGAGCGGTTAAACGAAGTGGTTGCATTAAAGCCAATCGCTGGAACTTTTGCCATTGGGTGCTCACCTTGCTTATTAAGTACAGCATCAAGCACCACAGGTTTGGTAATGCCTTTAACGGTTAAATTACCTGTAATTTTGAAGTGTTTTTTGTCTTTGGTTTCAACTTTAGTACTTTTGAAGGTAATGTTTGGATACTTGGCTGCATTAAACCAGCCTTCTTGCTGGAATTCTTTATCTAGAGCTGGCACATTGGTATTTACGCTACTGACTGGAATCGTCACGTCTACCGATGAGTTTGCAGGTTTAGCGTTATCGACTTTAATGACACCTTGGATGTCACTGAAGTTCGCGCTTGGTGTTGAAAAACCAAAATGGTTCCAGCTAAATACGGTTGCTGTATGCGTTGGATCAATTTTATAATCTACTGGCGCTGCAAGTGCCAATGTACTGCTGATCGCAACCGCCAAACCTAAAGATAATGATTGAAGTTTCATTCGATGTTTTCCTTTTAAATCATGTTATTTAGTCTATACATTCAACAATTTAAATCATTCTGATTTATAAAACGATATGTTGCATGGATGAAACACCACACTTTAAATTTAATTTTTCTTAATAATTTTGAATTTTATTTATTTAAATTATACATTTAGAGAATGTAATAAAAGTTGCTCTAAAGAATTTATCTTATTTTAAAAGACAAAAAGCTACATTATTGATTCAATCGTTCACAATTACAGGCAAAAAAAAGCCCTTGCAAACAAGGGCCTTTCTTTTAAAGCGCTAAAACTTAGTAGCTTTGTACCGCTTCAATTACAGCTTGGCTAGTAATACCAAAGTGCTGGAACAAATCTTTTGCAGGTGCAGATTCACCATAAGTGGTCATTCCGATCACCTTACCGTCTAGACCTACGAACTTCCACCAGTAATCGACATGCGCCGCTTCAACCGCAACACGAGCACGAATGCTCGCAGGCAATACCGCTTCACGATATGCTGCATCTTGAGTCATGAACAACTCTGCGCAAGGCATAGATACCACACGAACGCCTTCAAGCTGTGCGTAGGCATCCATCGCGATAGATACTTCAGAACCTGTTGCAATAATAATCGCTTTCAATTCGCCTTTTTCTTTTGCCAATACATAACCGCCTTTCGCAGCATCTTGAATTTGTGCTTCAGAACGTGACTGGAATGGCAAGTTTTGACGAGACAAGATCAATGCGGTTGGACCATCTTTACGCTCAAGCGCAGATTTCCATGCAATTGCTGTTTCAACTGTATCAGCAGGACGCCATGTATTGAGGTTTGGCGTACCACGAAGAGACGCGATTTGCTCGATTGGCTGATGTGTTGGACCATCTTCACCCAAACCAATTGAATCGTGGGTATATACATGAATCACACGTTGCTTCATTAATGCAGACATACGTACAGCATTACGCGCGTATTCCATAAACATCAGGAACGTTGCAACATAAGGAACAAAACCACCGTGCAGCGCAACACCGTTAGCAATGGCTGTCATACCGAATTCACGTACGCCATAGTACACGTAGTTTCCTGCCGGGTTGTCCTGCACACCTTCACACCCTTTCCAAAGTGTCAGGTTAGAACCTGCCAAATCTGCTGAACCGCCTAGCATTTCTGGCAATAACGGACCGAACGCTTGCAAGGTGTTCTGGCTCGCTTTACGGGTTGCAATTGTTTCTGCTTTCTCATTCACCTGCGCAATAAATGCATCGGCTTGTGCAGTAAAGTCTGCTGGCAAGTCACCATTTACACGGCGCAATAATTCTGCTGCTTCAGTTGGATATTTTGCTTGATACGCGGCAAATACATCATTCCATGCAGCTTCAGAAGTTTGACCTTTTTCATTGGCATTCCATGCGGCATAAATATCTTGCGGAATAACAAATGCTTCATCGCTCCAACCCAGTGCTTCACGGGTAAGTTTGATTTCTTCTGCACCCAATGGCGCACCGTGACAGTCTTCTTTACCTTGCTTGTTTGGAGAACCTAAACCAATAATTGTCTTACAGATAATTAAAGTTGGTTTAGTAGTTTCTGCTTTTGCTTCAATCGTTGCCTGACGGATTGCAGCGGCATCATGACCATCTACACGAAGAACTTGCCAACCGTAAGCCTTAAAACGTTGCTCAGTATCATCACTGAACCAACCTTCAACCTCACCATCAATCGAGATGCCATTGTCGTCATAGTAAGCAATGAGTTTGCCTAGACCTAATGTACCCGCCAATGAACACACTTCATGTGAAATGCCTTCCATCAAACACCCATCGCCCAAGAAGCAATAAGTGAAATGATCAACGACTGTTAAATCGTCTTTATTGAACTGAGCCGCTAGTGTTTTTTCAGCCAGTGCGAAACCAACAGCATTTGCAATGCCCTGACCTAAAGGACCTGTTGTTGTTTCGATACCTGGTGCATAACCATATTCTGGGTGACCCGGTGTTTTTGAATGAAGCTGACGGAACTGTTTTAAATCGTCAATTGAAAGATCATAACCAGTTAAATGTAACAAAGCATAATGCAGCATTGATCCATGACCGTTAGACAGTACAAAACGGTCGCGGTTGGCCCATTGCGGGTTTGCTGGATTATGGTTTAAAAATTCACGCCACACCACATCAGCAATATCTGCCATCCCCATTGGTGCACCAGGATGCCCTGAGTTTGCTTGTTGCACAGCATCCATAGCCAATACACGAATTGCGTTTGCAATACGACGTTCGTTTAAAGGGGTCGTCATAGGTCAGTATCCAAATTAAAGCTGATAAGGAAGAAGAAATGAATCAGAATTCAAACTGTGAGTATTGTCTTAAAAAAAACTGAATGGGTAAAGCCTAGAGTGACGTTTCATGTTTGTTTTTTTGAATTCAAGCATAAAATGTCTAAAAATTAACTGATTCTCGATGATTTTTAAATTGCTCAAATCTGATGAACGAATCTAAAGGCAATAAATTTAAACACTCAATCTTGTTGAAAGTGAATTTGATTCATCTTTATATACGTCTTTGTTAGCTTCAATCAGTTATAGAGTTTTCGATTTAATACACTTCGGTGAAAAGAATCGGATGATTTCACATAAATTTCATCTGAGATTGATTATTGTATAACTGAAACTTAGACAAAACACTATGCTTTATAAGTTCTATTGATATAAATTAAAATTTATATGAATTGAAATAAATTCATTGATTTTAGTCAGCTTAAGCTAGTCCTGAAGTCTAAGTCGATGTAACATATCCCGTCTTTTGAATTAACTGTGATAGGACTTTCATGCGCGAGTACGCTGTTTTTACTTCGGAATCTGTAAGCGAAGGTCATCCCGATAAAATGGCAGATCAGATCAGTGATGCTATTTTGGATGCGATCTTAAAAGAAGACCCATACGCACGGGTTGCTTGTGAAACACTCGTAAAAACAGGTGCTGTGGTTCTGGCTGGTGAAATTACCACAACAGCGAATGTTGATTTTGAAGCGATCGTTCGTCAAACCGTAAACGGTATTGGCTACCATCACTCTGATCTCGGATTTGATGGTTCAACCTGTGCGGTCATTAACATGATCGGCAAGCAATCACCTGAAATTGCACAAGGTGTAGATCGTCAGAAACCTGAAGATCAAGGCGCTGGCGACCAAGGTTTGATGTTTGGTTATGCAAGCCGTGAAACTGACGTGCTTATGCCTGCACCAATCTCTTATGCGCACCGCTTAATGGAACGTCAAGCCGAGCTTCGTCGCTCTGGTGTTTTGCCATGGTTACGACCAGATGCAAAAAGCCAAGTCACATTCGCTTATGAAAATGGCAAACCTGTGCGTTTGGATGCGGTTGTTTTATCGACTCAACACGATCCTGAAATTTCTCAAGCACAGCTAAAAGAAGCTATTATTGAAGAAATTATCAAGCCAGTTATTCCAGCAGACATGTTCCATGCCGCAACTAAATTCCACATCAATCCAACGGGTTTGTTTGTGATTGGTGGACCAGTGGGTGACTGTGGCTTAACAGGTCGTAAAATCATTGTAGATACTTACGGCGGTATGGCACGTCACGGTGGTGGTGCATTCTCTGGTAAAGATCCATCGAAAGTTGACCGTTCTGCTGCTTATGCAGGGCGCTATGTGGCAAAAAATATTGTTGCAGCTGGCTTGGCAGACAAATGTGAAATTCAGGTAAGCTACGCGATTGGTGTGGCTGAGCCAACTTCGATTTCAATCAATACGTTTAATACTGGAAAAGTAGATGACGAATTGATCGTGGCCTTGGTGCGCGAACACTTCGACCTTCGTCCATTTGGTATTACCCGTATGCTTAACCTGCTTCAACCGATGTATAAGCAAACTGCTGCTTACGGCCATTTTGGTCGCGAAGGATCAGATACTGCCTTTACTTGGGAAAAAACAGATAAAGTACAAGTGCTCAAAGATGCATCTGGCCTTTAATTTCTAAGTAATTGATTAAAAAAATGTCCGACACAAGTCGGACATTTTTTTTGGTTTTAATTACGCGTTATTGACTCGATTTAGTCGGTTTATCATGATTAAAAATATCCAGCAAAGTATGCTGATTAGGTGTGTCATCTTGCGCCTCGACATAGAAATGAAAGGTTTTAACCACCATCACTACGGCTAGACAACCCACCAAGCAAAATACCCACCACCCGTAAGGACTACGGATATGATGCGAACCACAGTGAGGACATTCTTTGTCTGTTGATGCAACGACCTTGTCACAACACGCACAACGATATTGATACAGCATGGGCTTCCCCCTGTCTTAGTGCTGATTTATTTTTCTAGTTTCGTTTGCATAATTAAGAACCAAATATGGATCTTTAATTGCATACTATGACAATGTGTACGATATTTCAACAGCAAACCATTTCAATCAAATGACTTAATAGTGCCAAAATTGTTACATTTTTGGCACGGCTAGTGAAAAAAAGTTTCAACTGTTAAAATGTGAAATGTCATGTAGCAATTAACCTCATCATATGGCTCAACTTATTAACAAAGGTGGTTTCCGTGAGCGCGCGAACCGCAGTCGTGGTTATCAGCAGTCTGAAAATCGCCAAACCGCGCTCCTTCCCAACAAATATCAACCCAATCACGGTACTGAAGCTTCTAGCCTCACATTAGATCAAGAGACTTCTGATAAAACTGATGACAATAAAAAAGCTGAATGAAAATATCATTCAGCTTTTTTTCAACTCAGAAAATCGTTTATTTCTGATCTTTGTGCTCGATTTGTTTCTGATCTGGCTTCACTTCGCGCGCTTCACCATCAATTACATTTGAATCTTGAAATGGAGATCCACCACCCTGCTGATTCTGCATATTTTGCATTTGACGCATGAGATCTTCAAATGGGTTTTGGCCATTCGCTCCGCCAGCACCTCCCATCATGCCACCCATCATTTTGTTCATCATGGCTTCTTGACGCTTAGCGAGCGTTTTCATTAAGGCATTACGGAAGAATGTTTGTACCCCTGGAATTAAAATCAATAACGCTAAAATATCGGAAATCACACCCGGTATCATTAGTAAAAAGCCAGCCATCGCCGTTGCAAGTTTCTTGCTGACCGCTGGATCGTTACCAAGCTGACCTGACATCTGCATTTGTTGTAGTTGTGGCATGATGGTGGATGCACTTGAACGTAACATGTTCAAACCAATGAAAAAAGCGATAATAAACCAGAAAAACACGTACCAGCCGCTTATGAATTGAGCAATGCCAATCCATACAGCAATTTCCAGAATCGCGCCAAGAACAACAATAAGAAGTAAATTCATTTAAAACTATGTCTATCTCAAAAAATTAAAGGTTTTATGCAGTATCAAGACCGACTCAAAGAGAATCAAGCTTTTTTCATGCGCTTATGTAAAAATATGGGCATTATTTTATTTTTAAAGTCTTTTATGCCATTAATCATCGGAATTGATCCAGGTTCGCGTTTAACCGGTTATGGAATCATTGAAAAAAATGGAAATGACCTACGTTTTATCGATGCCGGCACGATTCGCACCGAAACCCAAGGAATGCCAGAGCGATTAAAACGAATTTTTGCTGGCGTTGAACGCATTGTAAAGTTTCATGGCCCAACCGAAGCTGCGGTTGAGCAAGTATTTATGGCACAAAACCCTGATTCTGCTTTAAAACTCGGTCAAGCACGCGGCGCTGCGATTGCTGCATTGGTCAATTTAGATCTAGACGTGGCTGAATATACCGCACGTCAGATCAAACAATCGGTGGTTGGATATGGCGCAGCCGACAAAGAGCAAGTGCAAATGATGGTCATGCGTATTTTGAGCTTAACCATCAAACCACAAGCAGATGCTGCGGATGCCTTGGCTGCTGCAATTTGCCATGCCCATGCATCGGGCAATATGAGTAAATTTGCAGTACTCAATGCACTTGGCGGTATGGCCAGAGGCCGCAGCAGATACAGTAGCCGGCGTCGTTAAAATGAAATCTAAGGATTAACAACCTGATAGATCGCATCAAGCATTTGGTGCGCCTGAATCCCTCGTTGGCCCGATTGCGCCAATCGATCACCTGCCTGTCCGTGTAAAGTCACAATATCCGATAACAAAATATGTGTATCGAGTTGTGCTTTCAGGCTGGCAATCATACCTGCCAGTACATCCCCCATACCCGCCGTGCCCATGCCGGCATTGCCAGTTGTACAGATCCAGAGCTGATCTGGTTCTAAAATAAGACTACCAGCACCTTTAAGTACCCATTGTCCGGAAAATCGCTGATAAAGCTGCTCAATGGCAGTCACTCGATCTTGTTCGATCTCTTTAGCAGAAGTATTTAGTAATCTCGCCGCCTCGCCAGCATGAGGAGTGAGATATACGTTTTGTGAAAATGTGAAACTGTGTTCAGCTAAAAACCAGAGTGCGTCGGCATCGATGACTAGATGTAATTCAGCGTGTTTCAGTAATACAGGACACCATTTCATAAACTGTTTTTCTGACCATTCATCACGGCCAAGCCCCATACCAAAACAAACCGAATCGATTTGCTGAAGTAAAGTCAGAATTTCATCTGAAGTTAAAGCTTGAATGTCTTTAATCATGATGTTGGGCGCTCGTGCCAAAATAGCAGCATGATGAGTCGCATCACAAACCACAGTCACTTTTCCTGCGCCAGCATGAAAGGCTGCTTCTGCTGCCATAATCACCGCGCCGCCCATATCACGATGGCCACCAACAACCAATACATGACCATATGTTCCTTTATGTCCAAAGGCTTGACGTTTAGGCAATATAATCTTGGCAGGCTTTAAAAGTGCGGTCGCTTGCAACGAAACGTCAGGTGGAAGCAAGTCAATCAGTTCAACTTGTCCAGAGAACTCAGAACCTTGCCCTGTATGCAGTCCTATTTTGTGGGCAAGCACGGTATAGGTGATATCGGCTTTAATTGCTATAGGTAAGCACTGCCCCGTATTTGCATTTAAGCCACTAGGTAAATCAATCGCCACTTTCAACCCCGAAAGCTGATTAAAGTGCTTAATCACCGTCTGCCAGTCTGAGTCGAGGTTACGATTTAAACCATGACCAAATAGCGCATCGATATGACAATCATATACATCGGGTACATCGAAAGATGAATGAATATTAAGCTGATGCCTACGCGCAGTTTGTACGGCCTGCGCAAGATCTGGAGATTCACCTGCCGGGGCAGCAAAAATAGTAACCTGATAACCCGCTTGCTGAAGATAAGCCGCCAGAAAATAACCATCACCTGCGTTATTCCCCATTCCACACCAAACCGCGATTTTAAAAACACTTAGGCTATTTTTATGAATGAAATGATCTAATTTATTACAAATCGACCATGCAACCTGTTGCATAAGCCCGAGCGATGAATTTTGCTTTTGGAACCATCGTTGTTCCCATGCTCGGATCTCTTGGCTGTGATAAACTGCTGCATGCATTTTGAATTCTCCGTTATTTTTTAATTTATGCCACTTGATCAGCCGCATGGCAGCATTCCCCTTACCCAAGATGATCCAGAAGAACTCAAAAGCTGGATTAAATCACAGGCCTTAGCGCTGGGTTTTTCTGATTGTGTCATCGCTAAACCAGATGCTCAAGACCAAATGCCACGTTTTAAAGAGTATTTAAAACGTGGTTATCATGCCGATATGCATTATCTGGCAGAAAACCTCGATAAGCGTGCCGACCCGACCCTACTGGTGCCGGGCACCAAAAGTATTATTTGTGTGCGCATGAATTATCTGGTGGAAAGCCCCAAGCCTCGATATGTGCCTGATCAACCAAATTCGGCCATCATTGCGCGTTATGCACGCGGGCGCGATTATCATAAGGTCATGCGTGGGCGACTCAAAACATTGGCTGGAATCATTAAAGCGCGCGTTGGTGAGTTTGAATCTCGGCCGTTTGCAGATTCTGCGCCAATTTTTGAAAAATCACTGGCGGAGAGTGCCGGAATGGGCTGGACGGGCAAGCACACCCTACTCATTCATAAAAAATCTGGCTCTTTTTTTGTGCTAGGTGAACTATTTACCTCTTTAGAATTACCCTTTGATCAGCCTGCCACAGCACATTGTGGCTCATGTACCGCCTGCATTGATATTTGTCCGACCCAAGCGATTGTCGAGCCTTATATGCTGGATGCGCGCAAATGTATTGCCTATTTAACCATTGAATACAAAGGCATCATTGCTGAAGAATTAAGAGCTGGTATTGGTAATCGTATTTTTGGATGTGACGATTGCCAGCTCATTTGCCCGTGGAACAGTTTTGCAAAAATAGCTTCAATTCCGGACTTCAACCCGCGACATGGATTAGATAATATTTCACTACTTGAAATATGGACATGGGATGAGGCCACATTTTTGGCAAATACTGAAGGTAGCCCAATTCGGCGAACTGGCTTTCAATCATTTAAACGCAATATTGCGATTGGTTTGGGAAATGCACCCTACTCAGATGATGTCATCGAGGCCTTAAAAATGGCGCGCGAGCAGCATGATGAAATTGTACAAATTCATATTGATTGGGCAATTGAACAACAATTGAAAAAACAATACCAGATCCATTAAAAAATGATGTTTTTTGCCCTTCGGCTTTGGCACGAATTCTGTATGATTAGGAACTAGTAAATGCAATCATCATGGACTATGACAATGACATTACGTAATGATTGGACTCGTGACGAAATCCAAGCACTCTACGATCAACCTTTTTTAGATTTGGTATTTCAGGCACAACAAGTGCATCGTGAGCATTTTTCTGCCAACACGATTCAAGTAAGTACGTTACTTTCAATCAAAACAGGTAAATGCCCGGAAGATTGTAAATATTGCTCTCAATCTGCACATTATGATTCTAAATTAGAAGCAGAAAAGCGTATTGCCGTCGATAAAGTTATTTTAGAAGCGAAAGCTGCTAAAGAATCTGGCTCTTCACGTTTTTGTATGGGTGCTGCATGGCGTAATCCGCATGAGCGCGATATGCCTTATGTGCTTGAAATGGTTCGCGAAGTAAAATCACTGGGCCTTGAAACATGTATGACACTCGGTATGCTGAATCAGTCGCAAGCTGAGCGTTTAAAAGATGCTGGATTAGATTATTACAACCACAACCTCGATACATCACGCGAGTACTATAACAATATTATTAGTACCCGTACCTTTGATGATCGTTTGAATACGCTTGATCACGTTCGTGGTGCAGGCATGAAAGTGTGTAGTGGTGGTATTGTGGGCTTGGGCGAACAGAAACAAGACCGAATCGGCTTGTTACATGAGCTTGCAACGCTTCCAATTCATCCTGAATCTGTGCCAATTAATATGCTGGTGCCAATTGAAGGTACACCATTGGCAGAAGTTGAAAAATTAGATGTGACTGAATGGATTCGTACCATTGCTGTAGCACGTATTATCATGCCACAGAGTTATATTCGTCTTTCGGCAGGTCGTGAATCTTTGAGTGATTCAGATCAAGCATTGGCATTTATGGCAGGTGCAAACTCCCTATTTTCCGGTGACAAACTTCTCACTACACCGAATGCTGGTGAAGGTAAAGATCAGATCTTGTTTGCAAAATTAGGCCTTGTTGCGGAAAAACCAAAAGTATCTGTACGTGCCATGGCTGTCGATGCAATGTCAGCTTAAGTTCAGTTTGGTAAAAAAAGCCCTCAAGTCATTTGAGGGTTTTTTATATTGATGTCACTAAATTTCCATATTTTGCAGTTAAGTACATTCCTTCTCGAATCAGATCTTCACCTAGTGCGTGACATACCCGTAATTGGTTTGTTGCTGCATCATAATGTAGTGAATCAAAAATATCAGGATGATGAAATAACCAGATAATGGTTTCACTCAAATCTTGCGTTACTACATGGTCGACTTTTGACATTTCGTTTCTTTAACAAATCCAAAAATATTCAAGAATAATCATAATTGTTAATCCACATAAAATAAAGTGTAGTATTTAATGCTAATTGGATAAGTACGTATTCTTTAATTTGTCTCTTATTAAAATTTATATGTAAAAATCAAAGATGGAAAACGAGTTTCCCACCTTTCAACTAAATATATTTCTATATCTAGTTTATCTTATAAAAATTAAAATCAAACACTGTTTGGTTTGAGTGTATAAAAGCTATCTTTCTGCTTAGAAAGTAAATTAATAAATTCAGGAATATTATCAATTGACAAAGTATATGGATTAAATTCATCAATATTATATTCAGAGAAAAAATTAACAATTTCCTTGTGAAAAATAGCATATTTCATATGCCATTTAGAAAATAATCTGTCTGTTACATCCTCACAATACATTAATTCACAATTTTCATGACGAGGATCGTTTATGATTTTGTTATGAAAAAGATCATTAATTTTGATTTTGTTACCTTCAAGACACTGAACGAAATAGCCATTTCCATAATAAAGTGCACCACAAATTGCATTTGGGGTATTAAAATTTAATGCTTCAGTTAAAATATTAAATAATTCATTCATTGGATTATCACATTCTTTTAACTTACTCACATACAGCATTCTTGCATCGCTCATACTTGTCTCGATATATAATAATTTAAAAAAATTAAAATAATACAAATACTTGCTGAAGGGATTTGTGCTTTTAATCACTTAAAGAATACTCTAAACTTCTTGTATAAGTAATGACTAAAATGAAAAATATTCTTTTTTGATCAACTTTTAACAAATATTGATAGAATCTGCCTTTATATTAAAAATATCTTTAAAAACAAACACTTATTCTAATAATGTAAATTTATTGATAACTTACAGAGATTAATTAATATTATTCCACACCTTAAAAGTGTGGCAAATTTAACAATTCTATTGCAAATTGATACATATTTTTATTTTATCCTTAGCAGATCTGTTGAATTTATATCCACTATAAATGATTGAATTTCATACAAAAAAAGTTTTTCATATCACTTTTCCTAAATTTCCATTTACGCATATCTCGATATCATTTAAGCAAATTTGATACCGTACCCACGCTTATTGCTAACTCATGCTTTGATGTTCTGATCTGGATGGATGTTCTTTATCTACTTCAAATCTCTTACATTCACCAATGGGCTTTATTAGAGTGATTGATGTATAAATAATCAAAGTATATGTGCCATACTGTGTATTATCTTTCCTTTACAACAAGCATCTTTCGGAGTCATTAAAGCTTAAAATAGAGCTTACCCGTTTAATTTATTAATAAATCGTCAAAAACAATTCGAGTTGGTCAATAATTGTCTTTGATTGCTTTACTCAATAAGATGACATGAGCTAGAATCCGAATGTTTTGCAATATAGCGTTTTTTTGCAATTTTTTGAGAGTTTACTCTGTGTCTACTTAATAAAAAACTTGTAATATATCTTGAAATTCGCTAAGATTGCGCTCAACGCAAATTGTTTGAAATACAATAACTTGCGATATAGGGCCTATAGCTCAGTCGGTTAGAGCAGCGGACTCATAATCCGTTGGTCCCGTGTTCGAGTCACGGTGGGCCCACCAGATACAACCTCATAAGCCATTGGTTTATGAGGTTTTTTAATGCCTACCATCTTTGGACCATCGGATTTTTCGGTCTATTTTGTGGTCCATCCGTTTGAGAGTACGATGGTCTATTTCCCATATGTAAATCCATCTCTCAATTAACGTTTCCTAGCACTTCGGCTTTCCACTCGATCTACGATGAAGATGAATCTTCTATAATCTAGACCTTCGAGGCGTAAAGCGAGTGGCAAACGATTAGGCTTGGGGGGATTTGGACTTTCGGTTGTTTGACCGTTTCCCTCTATCTGCATAGGGGATTTAAAATTGAGGTATGGGGAGTTTTGTTAATAAACAATATCGAGCTAAGCCATTAGGATTGTTACTAATTAAGAAGAACTGCTTTATCATAGAGGAAAAATCGGAATAGGTCTGTTTATCATGTCTCATAAAATTTTTCTTAGCCATAACTATAATGATAAGCCCTTAGTTGAAGCGGTTGCACTGAGGTTAGCTAACATCTTTGGTCAAGACCAAGTTTTTTATGATTCTTGGTCTATTAAACCTGGTGACGGTATTATTGATCAAATGAATAAAGGGCTTGAAGCCCCTGAATTTGTCTTCTTCTTTGTCTCTTCCAATAGCCTGAAAAGCGATATGGTAAAACTGGAATGGCAAAATGCACTTTATTCAGCAACTAAGGGGAAAACCCGTCTGATTCCAATCAGAGTTGATGGTTGTGAAATGCCATCTTTGTTAAAACAAACACTATTTATCGATATGTATACTATTGGGCTTGAAGCTACTATTGCTCAAATAGTTAGTGTGACACAGGGAAATGCTTCTTTTACTCCACAATTTCAAAATTTCTCTAATTTAACTTACAGTTTTATTAAATTTGAAGATGGTACTTTTGAAATTACAATCACTGCTTCTCATATGATGGAACCTAATCCAAATTTTGCTTTTGTAGTGTTAAATAAGGAAGATGAAATCGGATATTGGATTAAAGAACAGCCTGCCATTATAAGCAGTTTTCATAAAAGCGCCTTTAAATTAAATGATGACAGCATGGCGAATGCGGTAATTATGAAACCTGTGAATGGTGCTTTGACTCCCTTAAATCCTTTGACTTTTCAGCTTACACAAAGTGGAGATAATATTTTAGAGCTTATTGATGTACTTCATCAACATGGTCAAAATCAGTGGGCTAAAGTACCTCATGCAGAATAGATATAATAAAAAAGTTAATTGTCAAAATACTTGTTGAATAATCTCATGTGTATTTAAGTCATTTTCACATACGTATTATTTTCATGGTCTTTAACCAATAAATGAGTGACCATGAAAAAACACTATCCAAAACTCGAATCTTTATCTAAAGTTATCGAGACTCTTCCGCACCCCTAATGCAAATCTATAGCCAAAGCAATTCGGGTCTGTAATGATAAAAAGACAGATCTACGAACAAAGCTTGGTGCTGTTGCACTTATATTTATTTAATCTGGGAGAACCTTAGATGCTTATTTTCCAACATTGACTCATTCAGCAATGCATATAAAAAGCCTTAAGCCAACTACGAATTATTGATTTAATTGTGAATACACAAATTGAATTTGTACATTTTTTGAAAATAACTCATCGTAGCAGGCTTATTTATATAGGTATTATCAAATATGTTTAATTTTTTATAATAGTACTGCCTTGTTGTAATGAAATTTGATTATTAAAACAAGGCTGTACTATAAATAATTTACTGACAAATCCTTTATCAGAGTTCATTAAAAAATTTTCAAAATTTAATGGAACATTTTCCTCTGAATTTGACATATTTATGATTACTTTTTGTTGGCTATTACCAATATATGCCACACTAAAATTTGAGGGAATACCATCACATGAATATTTTTTATTGAAATCCATTGCTAATGCTAATTGATATGCTTTAAATCTAATGGCATTTTCTGAAAACTCTCTATATTGCAAACCCAAACTAATAATAAAAAAAAGAAAAAATATAATAATTATCCCTTTTTCCTTATCAAAATTAAATTCTTTCTTATCGATGTAATGGTTTATTTCAAGAAAAATAAAGATAATTGTTAGAATTAAAGCAATAATTGACAAAATATTTGCAATGTAATTTATTGAATAAAATGCTGTAGTAAATGTAAGGCTATAAGGGAAGTTGGTTGCTGAAACACTAAAAATTTCATTAATTAAAGATGAAGCCTTGGAGTTTGAATATAAAACAGCAGCAGAAAATATTAATCCTGAAATAAGTTTAGTGAATTTTAACTCAAAGAAATATTTGATAAAATTAAAAAGATATATATAATTTAAGACTAAAATTGATAATATTATTTTTCCACCAATGCTTCCCCAAAATAAATAATTTCTTGCCCAATTTTCTTTGTCATCAATATTGATATAGTAAGAGAAAATTATAAAAAGTGATATTACACTTAATCCTATAAAATATGAGTTAAATTTATCTACATCTATTAAATTTGAAATTCTGTCTTTTCCTCGAATCTCTTTTACTTTATTTTTTATAGAAGTAATTTCTTCAATTATTTTATCTTCAAACTGTTTGTTCATTTTTACCCTCTAAAATATCCATGTAACACATTAAAAAATATTCATTCAATTGCCAATTATTTGTGAAATAACTTTAAATTGAAGCTTTAAAAAAATTAATATATAAATTATTTTAAGTATCTAAAGGTTTTTTGTAAATATATTATTTTCATGGTCTTTAACTAATATAGGAGTGACCATGAAAAAACACTATCCAAAACTCGAATCTGTATCGAAAGTCATCGAGACTCTTCCTATTTGTTTTAGGTAAACAGGCTCATGTTGAAGAATTGGTACAATTTATTGGTCGATTGCGCATTGCAAATGTACCTTGCCACATCTTATTGCACACTGGTTTGACTAGATCTGATCAAGACCCTGAAAAACTACACCGTAAGCACCAAAAACGCTTGGATGACTTTATTACTCGTGTCAATGATATTGCTCATGCATTAGCAAGTTTAGCTGAAGACTATAAGTTTGATTTCCAAGACAATGAAAAACTAAGCATTTATGATAAAGTCAATCGAATGAATGAAAGTTTCAAAAATTGGTTTGATTGTAAACTTTTTGCCGTATATCAAGGTAAATCAATTCAGAATACGGCCAGTCTTGTTTCAGCCTTGTATTTAATTGACACAAGCTACTTTTATAGTAGCTATGAATATATGGTGTGGCGTATTAAGCAATTCTTGCCGAACTGTAAAATTCAATTCTGCGAAGATACAACAGCTACACCTAGTAATATCACTCATTTTTTTGATGAGCAAAAAGTTAATGCTGACAAGGCTTATGCTGAAAGTATTAACCCTGCGCTCAAAATATTCCTTGAAAACTTTCAGAAAGGTCATCAAAAACCTGAATCTTTAAAACAATTCTCTACTAAGTTTATCGAGCATAAACAGCAAGATGAGGATTACATTGATAATTTAGCCTATTACTATAATGATCAACTAGCTTATCCTGATAAAGTTGCGCAGATTCTGAATGAAACTGTCTATTTAGCTCAGCATATTGGCAATATACATGATATTCATCAGATCCTTACTCAAAAAAGATTTAATGAGGTTGTTAAAGTAACTGCTGCATATAAAGACAATGAGTTTGTGCGGAATCTAACTCATAAGTTTTACAAGCTTAATCCCGAAAGATACTTAACCAATCAGTACCAATTAAAAGGACCACAAGCAAGTAAATTACTGTGTAGTACTTTAAAGGCTGTGCAGAAACAGACAAACCTTCCAATAAAATCCATCATTAAAGCTTATCTTATTAAGGGGATGACTCATGATCCTATTTCTGATTCATTTGAAATCGAAGAAAGCAAAGCACTTAACTATCTTGCGACATATTTTGATGTCAAAGATCGTAACAAGAACAAGCCTGAACTACGCTATCTTGAGTTTCAAGGGATTGCTCTAGGTGGTTTTGAATATTTGCATCTAAAAGATTGGCAAAGCAAGCATCTTGTTCCTAAAGAGCCATTTATTATGGATGGCAAAACCTATGATGCCTATACGGGTGAGACCAATATGATACGTAAAGCTACTCAGGAAGAGATTGATGAATTGTTTGGTTAAGTTGGCCAAATCAGTTTCTTAACTTGATTCCAACTTTCGCATAGGCCAATGTCCACAAATAAGTTACTTTCAGCTCTCACGCTTTCATAGGAGGCTCTATCTGAAAGCAACTTATTTCTGCACGATGTAGCAGAATTTTTGTGGGGGATTTTTTTGGAGTGAGGGAAATTTTGGGAGTGTGTTACGTTGCATGGTATTGTGTGGAGGTGTTAAGGGGGATTCTAGGTTTAGTCAAATCTATATTTTTTGTTTTTATTGCAATTTTTTATTTTATTATTCATATAATACTTGGTAAGACATATAAAGAGTTTTGTAGACAACATGGATTTTGAAAATTTTGATGAGCAAATTGAATTGGAAGGCTATTATCGCTATATCATGAATAGTTTTTTTCCAAACAGCAATGAAAATTCTTTTGATTTTTGCCAATACAAAGCGGAGAGTAGATTTTTCAAAAAAGGGAGTAGATTCTTCAGGGTTAGAAAACTAACTGAAGATGATCTACAAAGATTCTTTGATAAAAATGAAAAAATCAATAAAAAAGAGTTTTTCCCTCCTAAGCCCGAAATTATAAATATAGGGAGATTCAACTCTGCCAATGAAAGAGTTTTATATCTAGCTGAACAAGCGATTGTAGCAATAAAAGAGTGTGATATTAAAAATGAAGATCAATTTTTACTATCTATTATGACTATTAAAACGGATATGTCATTCATTTACTTGAAAAAAGATAACACTAATAAGCTTGCTCAAATTTTGTATAAGCTTTTGAATTCATCTGATAGAAGATTTTATCCACTTATCAATAAAATTTATTCAAAATTGCTAGATTTTACTGAAATGAATGGAATAATCTATGATTCAGTTAAGTTTGAGGGTAATTCAATTTATAGAAATTTAGTAATAAAAAACGAATATATACAAGATGTTTCTATGGTTGTATCTACTTTAAATCTAATGGCGGATGGGAAACTACTTTCAAAAATAATCCTTAAACCCAATAGTCAAAAAAAATTAAATAAAATAGGTAGAATATTTTATAGTGATAACAGAAAAGTTTTTATAAATGAAAGTGATGCTATTTTTAAGAGCATTGGTGATAATAACTTAAGATTGAGTTCTCATTTAGAAAATGGTTTGTATAAGAAAAAGGATATAAATCCAATAAAAATTATTGAGAAAGATGAGAGTATGTGAAATATATTTATATTTTGTTCATTTTTTGAAATTTCTATGGTTAAAAAAATTGTATTAGCTGGGGCTTATTCATGAGTATTTTAGATAAAGTAACTAACTTAGTAGAAAAAGGCAAAGGAGTATTAGCATCACATAAGCCTAATCCGCCAAATGTTATAGGCTTTCCGACTTGTGATACAGGTTTATTCACAACTTGGAAAACACAATCTTTATCTTTTTTAGAACGTCAGTTTTCTTCAACAAGTCCTTATTACATAGAGTTTCAAGATAAGGTACAACGACCACATAGAGGCTCAGTTAGTACTGGAATAGGTGTACTTGAAGCTGTGAGAGAAGAAATAGAATCGGGAGATATTAGTACAGCTACTGATACTATAAGTCCAATTCAGATAATTCGAAATATATGTGATCGTTTTCATCTAGTAACTAGACAGTTGCGTACACGTTATAGTGATAGAGAAACTATCGATATCCAAGATGAATATGATGTTCAAGATCTCTTTCATGCTTTACTTCATTTAAATTTTGAAGATATACGCCCTGAAGAATGGGCACCAAGTAATGCAGGGAAGTCAACAAGAGTAGATTTTCTTCTAAAGTCTGAACGAATTGTAGTGGAAATTAAAAAAACTCGTAGAGGACTTGGCTCAAAAGAGATCGGTAGCCAACTTATTGAGGATATTCATAGATATCAAACCCATCCTGATTGTGATGCATTAATTTGTTTTGTATATGATCCTGAAGGGCGTATAAATAATCCTAGAGGGCTCGAGGCTGATTTGAATAAAAATACTGATAGTTTAATAGTTCAAACTTTTATTCGACCATAAGGTTCACTGAATCTTAATAGAAAACGAATTTCGGCTGAGAAGAATTTAGCTCAAATTTAAACTGACAGACATCAAAAAAAATGGGTAACTGTCAGATCAGGTTTGAGCTAGTACAAATTACTACTGTTGAGCTATTATCAGTTAAGATTATTACTATTAAGAAATGGCAGTCTCTTAACTTGATTCCAATTATAGCATAGGCCAATGTCCACAAATAAGTTACTTTCAGCTCTCACGCTTTCATAGGAGGCTCTATCTGAAAGTAACTTATTTCTGCACGATGTAGCAGAATTTTTGTGGGGGAGTTTTTTTGGGTGAGGGAAAATTTTGGGAGTGTGTTACATTGCATCGGATAGTGTGGAGATGTCTGAGGGGAGTTTTGTTATTTTAGCATAATTGTGATAGAACTTCATTTTGCATGAGAAGGCAATTAAAACTGAGAAATTTAAAAAATTTCAATCCAAGGATCTAATTTGTGTTTGATAATTTGATTGTTAGTATGCAACATAAGAAATTACCTTTATTGGTTGAGATTCGACACCTTTAATCAAAATCGGTAACTTCTTCTTTTTCAAGCTCTATGTCAGATTGAGTCTGAACTAATACATATCAACCATGGCAATCAATTCATTTAGTTCGATATATCTTTTATTTCCCATATATTTCGATCTATTGTATTAAGATATTGCTCAAATCTATCTTTATCTATTGCGATACAAAGTAGTTGAGTTGCTCTTGAAAAGCCTACATACACCATTTTTGTCGACTGTTTAGCTCTTTCTGTAGATTGGTTAAAAGAATTCCCTAAAAATTGATTTGCTAATCTTTGAGACTCATAAGATTTAGCGTTATTCCCTTTTCCGTCTACATAATAATATGATTCTAAATATAGTGTAGCATCGTGGGTTTGCCCTTTGACAGAATGTACACTAGTAATTTCTATTTTTAGATTATTTTCTTCAATCATATTTGAAACAGAGGAATGGTTTTGACTAAATTGGTCAAGACCAGTTTTATCATTATTGATAAAATCAATGCACTTTGTAGAAAGCCTATGATTTTCTTTAAAATAAGAAATGAATACAGGAATATAACTTTGTAAATCAGACAAAGCCTGATTCTTTTCATTTCTAATTACTTTTAAACAGCATTGATATACTTTTAAGTTTAGATCTGAATAATTTAGCTCTGAGTTTACCTTTAAGTAGTTAATTAAATTTGAAATGTTATAAAGGCGATTTTCATTTGTCGAAATATTTTCAATTCTTAAAATCTTAAGTAGAGCATGAAAAATATTTTTTCTAATCATAGATAGACTAGTATGTTTTTTATCATAAAAATGAATATAACTTTTTAAGCATTTATAGTCTTCTTTAGGTTTCTGCTCATTTTTTTTAAAAGCTTGGTGGTAATCTTCTAATCTGACCTTAGTTGGATTAGAGCGACTAGTTTCATCATCTTTCCAATCTGTATTCCAACTTATAACTTTTATTTCTAGAGGTTTCTCTTGACGAAAGTTTAGTTCACCAGAACCTTTATATTGTTGCACAAGTTGAGAAAAATATGGGATCACATTCTTAATAGATGAATCTGAAAATAATAATATATGTGGTTTAAGTTGGCATTCGTTCATGCCTTGAATATCAGAACAATGCTCAGGATACAGTGCAAAATTTTTAACAATATTTGCGATAGGTCTGCTTAAACGTTGGCTATTTGAAAGGTGAAGAACATTGTCTCTGTCTTGCCAAATTGATTCAGCTTTTATGGAATTATAAATAGATTGATTTTTATCTCCAATTCTTTGAATTATAGTATTTGTATCATTATTTTCTGTAAATATCATTTCAATAAGCTCATATTGGTGAGTATCCATATCTTGCATTTCATCAATAAATACGTATTGAAATCTTTTATTAATAATTTTGTGGATAATAGGATAATTACTCAGATATTTTTGTGCTAAAGCATAGCAATCGCCAAAGCTAAGAATGCCAGTTTTTAGTAAATTAATTTTCATGGTTGCTAATTCTTTATATGTAGTTGTATGGCTACCAATTCTGGGAATATTTACTTCTTCATTACTCCAAAAATGCTGAAAAATTTCTTTATTACTTATAAATGAATTACTTAATATATCAATATAATTTATGCCCCGTTTTGAAAGAGCTATTTTTGTATTGTATGGAAGAGCAGATTCTATTTGTTCTGCATATATTTCATTATCAATACGTAGCGGTTTTTTCTTAAGTTTAAAAAGATAAAAAGGGATAGCTAAAAACTCATTTACGAAACTTTGTATCGTTCCAATAAAATGAGGATAACGAAAAAGTTTTGGGCAGTATTGATGAATTTTTTCTTTAATTTCATCCACTGCTGCATTGGTATGAGATAAAACTAAAATTCCTGAACCATCAGAAAAAGGGAGTTTAGTTTCTAAAATTAATAGTTTTGCCAAAAGTGCCGTTGTTTTTCCACTGCCAGGAACTGCTTGTAAATCTAACGTAGATAAATTACGGATAAAGTTACGCCGCTCATCATCAAAAGTTTTACCTTGAGGCAATAAGATATCCTCAGCGTATTTTATATCTTCATCTGTGATTTCAATTATTTGTGACATAACGAATCGCCTCGATTAAATAATAAATACTGTCTGTCGAATCTGCTTCGTGAAGATTTAACGTTCTTTCAGATTCATCTTTTTTCATTTCATCATCTAAATCATAGGCAATTCGATAAGAAATTTCAGTTTTATCTAATTTTTTATTGATTAATTTTTTAGCTAGTTCTAATTCAAAATTAGTATCCCACGGCGTGCGTGAATGTATGGCTTTAGCATGGTTTTTAAATTTGTTGGATAATTTTGATGATTTGAACAAGCAGTATTCAAGTGTCCATTCTGGTGCAGGAAAATATAAAATGTTTTGTCTGGATTTATTTTTAATAAATATAAGTTTAAAGCTTGTTTTACGTTTAAGTTTCTTCGAAGGAATTTTCTTTAGTGAGTCTTTATGATACGTACGAATATCAGAATCTGTGATAACTACTACAGGAATTGACATATGTGGTGGAATTTGTCTAAGAAAGATATTTTCATAGTGTTTAAAACCGACATTACCAATATTAACAACTGAAATGCCTTTTGCTGTCAGATCTATTCCCATTGCTTTTGCAAAACTTGGAATTAGAATTTCTTCAGCCCATCCCTCGACTAGAATCACACCTTTAGCAAAGAATAAATTAGATTTAGTGGTGTCGAGAAATTTTTCTAGATATTTATAGTTATCAGGCTCCAGCTTTGTATATTCTTTACCTAAAGGGAAAGCATTTTTGTTATGGCAGAGTATTAAATTTTCCAGTTTAACTTTTGATGCTAAATTGGGACTATGTGTTGAAAGAATTAATTGAATATTTGTTTGTCTTTGTAATGCTTCAATGACTTGCATTTGAGCTTGAGGATGTAGGTGTGCTTCTAGTTCTTCAATTAATCCTAAACGTAAACCATGCCAATCTTCTTTATGTAGGTGAAGTAACTCTGCTGCCATAAAAAGTCGGTTTAAAGTGCCTAAACCTACATTTCTTTGTGATTCTAAAAAAAGAGAAAATTTTTCTAAAATACTTTTTAGTTCTGTTGAGGAAACACTAAATTCAGTAAAAATTCCTTCGTTATAGAAATCTTTAATGTAACCATCAATTTTATCTTTAATTGCTCTACCATCTTCATAAATTGCTGTCGTGGGACGCCCATCTTTATTGAAAAAACTTATTTCCTCACCTTTGAAATATTTTTTTAAATTTGTATTTAGACCTTCAAACATTTGAACAAGTTCATGATTCTGATTTTTATTTTTAAAAACGGGGTCGCCTAATAAAATTTGGGAAAGCCGAGAGTTTCTTTTTGAGACTAACTCATTTTCGGCATCTCTTAGTGGTCTTAAATATGTTGTTTTAAGATATTCTTTAGCTTCGGCTGTTAGTAAATAACCCTCGGAGTCTGCACCTGCCTTTACATCTGAAGGGTTAATTTTTTTATCATTACGAGTAACATCATAATTTAGTTTTAAAAATGTTTGAGCATCTGCTCCAGTACCTTTCCAGCCTAACCATTCTGTAAAATTTTTAGCTTCATCATCTGTCAAATTGCTAAATTCGAGTTCAATTCTAAATCGTGAAGAACTTTCAAAAAAGTCTTTATCTTCTACTTTGATGTAATCGTAGCTGTGAGTTTTTAAAACCAATTTAATGGCATCTATGATTGCTGTTTTACCTGAATCATTTTCACCAATCAGAACATTTAGACCTTTTGTAAAATTAAGGTCTAAATTAGGTTTAGCTAGATCAAAAGTATTTCCAATCTCACCGTATTTTCTAAAATTCCAAAGTTTTATATTTGATAAATACATAAGTTATACTGTTTCAAGTAAGTAATTCCAATTCATTATTAGTCGAATTAATAAGTAAAAAACTCTAACTCCTTATTCTTGTTTAAAATTAGGTAGTCTACTATCAGTCGACATATATGGTCTTCCGCGATTATAAAAGTATTGCCATGTTATTGTACAGTCTTGAATATCTTAAATTTCTTGAAATAACTGCTGGTTTAAACCTTCATAACGCACTGTTCGATTAAAATGTTCAACATAAGCATTTTGCAGTGGATGACATTGTTGGGTAAATGCATGCTCAATTTCATGTTACTTACACAATTGAGTCATTCAAAGAAATATTTATTGTGCGGTCCAACACTTTGTCTACAAAGCAAGCATGGTCTTTGCGGTCTATAAAAAAACCTTTGCATTTCTGCGGTCTATCTTTTGGAGACCGCAGTAGACAGCGGTCTTTTTGCGGTTTTTATGAGTTTTTTTGCACAAAAAATAGCTTATTATTCTTATGCCTAGCAAAGTTCACATTTGACTCGTCTTCATTTTAGAAAAGTCAAAAGCCTTAGTTTTCTTACACTTCTAAATTTATCCGCGGTCTTATTGATTTCATTCGCTTTGATTATCCCTTAAAAATATAAAGTATTGTTTCTTGTGATAAAATTATAAAAAACTGTCTCCGCTCATAATCCGTTGGTCCCGTGTTCGAGTCACGGTGGGCCCACCATATAAAACAACCACTTAGGTGCATTAATCCTAAGTGGTTTTTTAATGCTTGAAATTCATACAAGCACTATGTAACCAGTTCATCTTTTCTGGCTGATCAAAGATTATGATGCTCTCTTCTTTTATCTCGCTACAGAGCAATAGGCAATGAGCAATGTCCCCTACTAAAATTAATCATAGACGCTTATTTTCGTAGCCACTTATTTATTAATGAGTACTAACTTTTTGAGTCAAGAATTAGTAGCTATTGAAGCTAGGTTCATGAAAGAAAACGTCGTACATGTAGTTGTATGTTGAGAGTATGACAAGTCAGCCAGATGACTAAAATATTATTTTTAGACTTTTGTTAAATCAAAATAAAATTAGCGAGATAGTTTTACTCAGTCATTGCATGAAATTTCTATACTCGCTAATTTTAAATTCTAATTAATTTAAATCCACTGGCTGGAAATAATATCAAATTTTATTAATAAAGTTGATTCACTGAGTCTTCTTGAACGCCGAATACACCATCTGTCTTTTCTATTTCATTAATAATTTCTTTTACCTTAGATTGAGGAACAGAGACTACAATGATACTTAAATTATCTAATATATATACTGTTTCTAATTTTTGATTCTGTATTTTACTCAAAACTTTTTGCTTCTTGGCAGCATCATAATGAACTATGAAGTTAGTATGATCTTGTTGATGAGCAGATCTAAATAACTCCCATGCATCTACTTCTGAACCATGTGAAAGCTTACAAAATGCAAACTCATCACCAGCTAAATTTTTTTTGGTGAAAGATTTTCCACCTATTTTTTCACAATGAACACTGGCAGGATTGGGCATACCAATTGATTTAATATTATCAGTATTACTAATACTACTAGATGTGCATGCAGTGAACAAAAGTGATGAGGCTAGTGTTCCAATTAGGGTTTTTTTCATAAGATCATTAACCAGTTTAGGAAAAAGGATATTATCAGACAAAATTATTCGATGAAGTATGATAAGTGTATTTATTCCGATTTGAAAATTTTTAGAAAACCTTTATTAATCCATACTTCAGATAATAATTTACTTAAAAAATTAGCATGAGAAGATGAAAAAATGGGTATTTCGTTTTATGATTTTTTTTTAAGAGTCGAAAAGCCATAAGCTTTTCTTATGCTTACAAGTTTTGGATAGGAGAAGTATACGTGAATTCTGATAATTACCTATGTCATGATGTATTTTGAAGTGAAATCATGTGATCATCGCACCATATTTTATTCTTTACGGTCTGACTTCATGCATGTTAAGAGTTTTGGCAATGTCGCATAGGAAATTCGTACTATCCTTTTCTTGAATGAGCTAAAAATAAAAGAGTGCTGGAAAGACGAATAATAAGTTGCTTATGCAACATCTGTATGAAAATAAGGTTGATCAGTTCTACATTTTTTAAAAATTACTTCTCGTATTAATTTTTCATTTTAAATCAATTATTATTCATAATAAGAATTAATTCTGCTGTTAGTTCTCTTGGTTATTCCTGCTTCTAGCATTCATATTTTGATATTCACTCATGATCTTATTTGTATACCCTGCCTAAGCAGGGCGAATAATCAAAATTAATTTAGATCAATAAACTATATGAATTGATAAAACGTAGTAGCAAAAAAATAATTTTATTTCATATGCAATATTCATTTAAGGATGAACAATAATTTTTACAGCAGACTCATTATTATGAATCAATGTTTCAAAGCCTTTAGAAACAAGATCATCTAAAGCAATCCGTTGGGTAATAAAAGGTTCTAGATTAATCTTGCCTTGCTCAACTAAACGAATAGTTTCCTGATGGTCATTGACGTAAGCTATCGTGCCACGAATGTCTAGTTCTTTCATTACTACGCTATGTACATTAATCGTGGCAGGATGGCTCCAAATAGAAACAATTACAACAACACCCGTTGGTTTCATCGCTGCGACGAGTGTATCCATAACTTTATTCACACTACTACACTCGAAAGCAACATCTACACCGCGGTCTTGGGTAATTTTCATTACTTCATTTACCACATCAACCTGAGATGGATCCAGTACATAATCGGCAACACCAGCCTCTATCGCTTTTTCTTTACGCTTTGCACTTAGCTCAGTGATGATAACCGTAAGACCTTTGGCCTTTAAAATTGAGGATAAAAGTAAGCCTATTGGGCCAGCTCCACCAACCAATGCTACATCACCTGCTTTTGCACCACTTCTGACATAGGCGTGATGACCAACAGATAAAGGTTCTATCAACGCTGCTTGGTCTAAAGGGATATCATTTGAAATAGGATGTACCCAACGGCGCTGAACTGCAATTTTTTCAGAAAGACCGCCACCACGCCCGCCTAAACCAATAAAATTCATATTTTTTGATAAATGATACTTATCATGTGGGCCAGTTGGTACATCGTCAGCAATAATATAGGGTTCAACTACGACATGTTGTCCAATTTCGATATCATTTACGCCTTCACCAACTGCATAAACTACACCTGAAAATTCATGTCCCATTGTTACAGGTGCCGACTCTCCTGAAATTGGATGTGGATGACCACATGGTGGAATAAAAATTGGGCCTTCCATGAATTCATGTAAATCTGTACCGCAAATACCACACCATGCAACCTGAATTCCAACGGTGCCTGGAAGTACTTTCGGCTCAGGGATATCTTCAATTCGAATATCCCCTCGGTCATAAAAACGAGCTGCTTTCATCATGTATTCCTTATGTTGATACTAACGCTAAACCATTCCACCATCTGTCAAAATAAACTGACCTGTAACTTAATTAATGCAACTTTATTGTTTAAACCTTTAAGCACATTGCAGACCCCTTAAATATGAATTGCACGTTGCATTGCAGATAAAACCGACTCATGCATCGCTTCAGACAAAGTAGGATGAGGGAAAATGACCTGCGCTAAGCTTTTATCCGTCGCTTCTAGATATTTTGCGATGGCAAAACCCTGAATATGTTCGGTAACTTCATGCCCAACCATGTGAGCACCTAACAATTCACCTGTTTCCTGACTAAAAATAGTTTTAATGAATCCTGTGCTATCACCTAAAGCCAATGCCTTACCATTGGCTTGCAAAGGAAACTTACCCACATTGATATTCAAGCCCGCAGCTTTCGCTTTCTGTTCTGTCAGACCAATACTGGCCACTTGCGGATGGGTAAAAATACAGCCCGGAATTTGTGTACGATCTAAAGCATGTACATGATCTAAACCTGCAATCTTCTCTACACAAAGAATAGCCTCGTGACTGGCCTTGTGTGCCAAACACGGTGCGCCTGCAACATCACCAATTGCATATACGCCCACAATATTAGTTTTGCACCATGAGTCGACTTTAATAAAACCATTCTCAAATTCGACACCTAAAGCTTCTAGTCCCAGATTTTCAGTATTTGGTTTCACACCAATTGCTGAAAGTACCTTTTCAACGCTAATGACTTGCACACCTGTGGCAGTTTGAATATGACAATGTACTTGAGCCTGATCAGTTTCTATTTTTTTTACAGTCGCTTCGGTTAAAACCTGCATACCCTGCTGTTCAAATTGCTTTTGTACATACTTCGCAACTTCAATGTCTTCGCTAGGGAGAATCTGCTTGGCAATATCAACCAAGGTGACTTGGCAGCCTAAGTCTTGGTATAGGCTTGCAAACTCACTGCCTATAGCACCCGAACCAATGACCAGTAAAGACTTTGGTAATTGTTCTGGAACCAAAGCCTCTTTATAGCTCCAGACCTGATGGCCATCTACAGCAATATGAGGCAAATTGGCTGCACGTGCACCTGTTGCGACAATAATATGCGGTGCAGAAATCTGCTGTTTTTGACCATTCGCATCTGTAAGCTCTAATCGTTCTTTGGCAACAAATTGAGCTGTTGCATTAAAAACAGTGATTTGATTTTTTTTCAATAATTGACCGATACCTTTCACCAGTTGCTCAGAAACCTGTCTGCTATGATGGACCAGTTTTTGAATGTCAAAATCAATCCCGTTAAGCGTAAAACCAAACTGTCCTGCATGTTTGAACTGCTGCGCAAGCGCAGCCCCGCTCAATAATGCCTTGGTTGGAATACATCCCCAATTCAGACAGACTCCGCCCAAGTGTTGTTTTTCAACGACTGCCGTTTTTAATCCCAGTTGTGATGCGCGAATCGCAGCGACATAGCCTCCAGGACCAGCACCAATAACTACAAGATCAAATTGTGTATCTGACATGGCTATTCCTCCTACACCAAAATTAATGCAGGATTTTCGACAAACTGCTTCAATGCCGATAAGAATTGAGCACCCAACGCACCATCAATGACACGATGATCACAAGATAAAGTCGCTGTCACCATTTCACGAACAACAATCTCATCGTTTTCGACGACAGCACGTTTTTCTGCTGTACCTAAGGCCAGAATCGCACCTTGAGGTGGGTTAATAATGGCATCAAACTGTTGAATACCCAGCATCCCCAAATTGGAAATACTGAAACTACCGCCTTGAAACTCGTCAGGTGCTAATTTTCCAGTTTTGGCACGTGTCGCTAGATCACGCATATCATTGGAAATCTGCGCCAAAGATTTACGGTTCGCTGCTTTAATAATTGGTGTGATCAGTCCATTTTCGATGGCCACAGCAACCGAAATATCAGCTTGTTCAAACTGTAGAATCTGCTGATTTTCTTCATCAAACTGAACGTTAACCTGTGGAACTTTGATCAGTGCGGCAGCAGCAGCTTTAATCAGCATATCGTTAATAGAAAGCTTGACTTGCGGCACCGTATTGTTAATTTGCTGACGCAAAGCCTGAACCGATTCAACATTTAGGTCTATCGTTAAGCGAAAATGTGGTGCATTGCGTTTTGCCGCTTGTAACCTTGAAGCGATTGCTTTACGCATACCATTCATCACTACAGTGGTAAATTGTGCGGACTCTGTCGGTTGCGTATGATCATGTTGAGCATTTATAGGGTTTTCACGTTGATAGACAGCTTCAACATCTTCCTTGCAGACTCGTCCACGTGAACCCGATGCACGGCAATCATGCAAATTGATGCCCCATTGTTTGGCCAAGCGGCGGGCAACAGGTGTTGCCAAAACATGACTATCATCTGCTTTAGATTTAGCGGCCTTAGTACTGGCTTGATGACGTACATCTGGCCATGAACCACCAGCAGCTTGAACTGCGGTCTGAATATCTTGAACACTAATACGACCTTCACGCCCAGAACCCGTAATCTGAGACAAGTCTACATTGTGCTTTTGAGCTAATTTCAAGGCATGCGGCGTTGCAAAAATATCATTGTTTTGCTGGTAGCCTTGTAACGCAGCAGGAATAGAATATCCGCCCTGAGTCACCACTTTTGATCCATTACCAACACTGTTCTGTTTAGGAGCAGCTTGTATTTTGGTTTCAACTTGAGCTACGGCTACTTTTTCAGGAACTGCTGTTACCGCTTTATTTTCAGTTACCGCAGGTGTGCCGCCTAACGACTGTACAAATGCTTCAACTTCTGCGTCGGAAACTTGAGCGTCTGCACAAATTGCAATGACTCCACCTACAATTAGTGTGTCACCGTCTTTAGCAATAATTTTTCGTAGCAAGCCATCGAAAGGTGCTTCCAGAACATTGACGATTTTTGTGGTTTCAATTTCACAAATTTCCTGTCCTTTACTAAATTGCGTACCTTCCTGAATCAGCCATTGGGCAATTGTGCCCTCTTCCATGGACAAACCCCATTTTGGGATTTCTAAGGTTTTAATTTCGCTCATCCTAAGCCTCCAATGTCTTGCGTACAGCCTGTTCGATGCGTTCTACACTTGGTAGCCATTCTTTTTCTAATACAGGTGAAAATGGTACGGGTGAATGTGGTGGAGTGACTAACTCGATTGGTGCTTTAAGATAATGAAAGCCTTTCTGGGCAATAAGTGCAGCCACATCGTGTCCGAAACCGCAACGCGCGGCAGATTCATCAACAATCACCACCCGACCTGTTGAAGCTACGGACTCTAAAATGCCATCTTCGTCTAGTGGAGAAATGGTACGAGGATCAACCACTTCAACCGAAATGCCTTCTTTTGCTAGCTTGTCGGCAACGTCATTGGCACGATGTACCATCAGGCCTAAGGCAATAATTGTAATATCTGTGCCTTCACGGGTGTAATTTGCGACACCAAAAGGAATGGTGTAGGCTTCATCGGGTACCTCGCCTTTAATGTCGTATAACATTTTGTGTTCACAAAAGACCACTGGGTCATCATCTCGAATGGCTTGAATCAATAATCCTTTGACATCGTAAGCACTAGAAGGCACCACCACTTTTAAACCAGGTACCGACGCAAATACGTTATATGGTGATTGAGAATGCTGTGCTGCAGCGGAAAAACCCGCACCAATCATGCCGCGTACAACGAGTGGTGCTTTGGCTTTCCCTCCAAACATATAGCGGAATTTCGCCGCTTGGTTATAAAGCATGTCATAACACACGCCATAGAAATCCATAAACATTAAATCTGCTACCGGTCTTAAACCTGTAGCAGCAGCACCTGCCGCCATACCGATAATCGCAGATTCTGTAATTGGCGTATCAATGACTCGTTCAGAGCCAAATTCAGTCCATAGGCCTTTGGTTACGCCAAGTACTCCGCCAAAACCTTCCAGCTTATTGTCATCGGTATTTTTACCGCCATGTCCACCACGAACATCTTCACCAACCACAATAACACTTGGATCTCGGCGCATTTCTAATTCGATTGCTTCTTTAATTGCGTTTCGATAACTTTTATTTGGCATTTTTCTACTATTCCTTTAGTAAGAGACGTATACATCGGTAAGTAACTGAGAAACTTCTGGGTACTTAGCTGCACGTGCCTTTGCAACGGCATCGTCTACATTGGCTTTAGACTGAGCATCTATCGCATCGAGTTTGGCTTCGTCAATTTTGTCTTTGACTTTTTCACGGAATATTTTCAATGGATCTTTATGTTCTTTCACATAATCCAGCTCTTCTTTAGAACGGATAAGCCCCGGATCACCCTCAAAATGTCCATAAAACCGGTTGGTTACCGTTTCAATCACACTCGGGCCTTCACCACGGCGGGCACGTTCAATGGCTTTTTGTGCGACTTCATACACAGCAAAAAAGTCTGTTCCATCTACTTTTTCAGCAGGTAAGCCAAAGCCTCCTGCTCGGCCTGCAATATCTTTACTGCCTACAGCATAGTCATGTGCCGTGCCTTCACCAAAGCCGTTATTTTCAAAAACAAAAATGACAGGAAGCTTTAACACCACCGCCATATTAATAGCTTCGAAAGTTAAACCCTGATTTGAGCCACCATCGCCTGTAAACGACAAACCAATACCACCCGTTTTAAGTGTTTTGGCACTTAAAGCAGCCCCAATTGCTAAAGGTGGGCCGCCGCCCACAATACCATTTGCACCAAGCATACCTTTATCTAAGTCTGCAATATGCATTGAGCCGCCTTTACCACGGCACAGACCTTCATCTTTGCCAAAGATCTCTAACATCATGGCGTGGATATCACACCCCTTCGCAATACAGTGTCCATGACCACGATGTGTTGATGTGATAAAGTCCTTGTCTGTTAGGTTTTCACAAATACCTACAGCAACTGCTTCCTCACCGCTATATAAATGAATGAATCCTGGGATATCACCTGTATTGTTTTCATCGTGAAGCCGATCCTCAAATTCACGAATGTCACGCATTCTTTTGTATGCTGCTAGCAATTGCTCTTCCGTTAACTGCATATATTTATTCCTTATTGATTACGCTAAAAAAGAAATCCAAAATTGAATAATCAGATTTTTAAACCGTATATTTATATAAGAATATTTTTCTCTAATTTTATATTAGACTAAAAAAAATTAATTTTTAAATCAGTAAGATCAACATAAAAAACAAAAGATTAAACAATCAAAAAAATTTGTAATTTTTTTATATTATTCATATGCATGCTAAAACAAACCTTTAACCAACCTTTATTTTATATAATATGTTTTTTGCCCAGTTTTATATTATTGGTGCAATAAAAATAGCGAATGAAGATCGGGATTTATATTAATTATTTTTAAATAATGGAGCATTTAAAATGGATTTAAATAACACAATATTAACTGGAAATAAGTTAAGAGGCGCTGAAAAAATAGCACGTATTCCAATTAAAATTGTTCCAACAGAAATTACGCCAAAGAAACCTGAGTGGATTCGAACTAAAATGAGTCAGCCTGAAGAAGTTCGAATGATCAAGAATTTACTAAGACAACAAAAGCTTCACACGGTGTGTGAAGAAGCAGCTTGTCCTAATTTGCCGCAATGTTTTGGCAGTGGCACGGCAACATTTATGATTATGGGAGATATATGTACTCGACGTTGTCCATTTTGCGATGTAGCTCATGGTCGTCCTCAAGTTTTAGATATTCATGAGCCAAAGAATTTGGCTGAAACGGTTAAGAATTTAGGATTAAAGTATGTGGTGATCACCTCGGTTGATCGAGATGATTTAAAAGATGGCGGTGCACAACACTTCTCTAATTGCATTCGAGAAATTCGTGAAACCAGCCCAGATACTTTGATTGAAATTTTAGTTCCTGATTTTCGTGGCCGTGCTGATATTGCGCTTAAAATCTTGAGTCAAAATCCACCTGACGTTTTTAACCACAATATTGAAACCGTTCCGCGTCTGTATAAAGCTATGCGACCAGGCGCTGACTATCAGCATTCATTGGATCTACTGAATAAATTCAAACACTATTGTCCAGACATTCCCACCAAATGCGGATTGATGGTGGGTTTAGGAGAAGTGGAGGCAGAGGTAATTGTATTGTTAAATGACTTAAAAGATTACCAAGTAGACTATGTCACTATTGGTCAATACTTACAGCCTTCTAAATCTCATGCCCCCATTCACCGCTTTGTTACCTTAGAAGAATTTAAACATTATCAGATCCATGGAGAGCACCTAAAATTTAAAAATATTTGGAGCGGCCCATTGGTTAGATCGAGTTACTTTGCTGAAAAGCAGTACTACGGACAGCAACTATCTGACTAACTTAATCGAATTGACTGAAGAAATTGGATTCAACCTGAGTAAAAAACTATATGGTCAAAACTTACTAAAATTCGATAGAAAAAAGAATTCTTTCCTATTAGAGTTTTTCATATGGAATTAAATGTCTGCAAATCAATTAACCCAATAGAGTATTGATATAGGCGGTGTCGGAATACTAAATAGTTTTACTCAAGCGAATACGTTGCTCAACCATAAAGGAATATGGAATGAATCATTTGGAAAAAATAAATTCAGCTTTACAAACAACACATTTAGTTAATCAGATTGATGTAAATGCAGCCCCGATTCTTCTTTTGCGTGATGAAGAACATAATTCTATATTTGATCGATCTATACACCAAACTTGTGATGAACTGTCAAAAATCGCCTATGACTCCGAAATGGCAATAGGATTAACTGACCATCAAGGTACATTACTATGGACTTGGAGTAGTCGAACAATGTTATCGTCTGCAGAACAAGTCAATTTTATTGAAGGAGGTCACTGGTCTACTCAAGCTGTGGGTAAAAATGCCATCGGTATGGCGCTCAATAGCCATCGTTCGAGTTGTGTACATTCTCATGAAAATCAGATGAATAGTGTACGAGACTGGGTGTGCTATGCAGCCCCTATTATTGATCCAGTATCTAATCATTTTCACGGTGTTATTAATTTATCGACCAAGTATAAAAAACACACGCCTTTGGGGGTTTTAGCTGTTGAGCGTTGTGCCGACTTAGTACGTCAATCGCTGTTAACTCAACAAAAAAATATTTTATATATTCATGCATTAGGAACACCAAGAATTATATTTAATCAAACTCCCCTAGTGTTAACTCATCGCCAAATTGAAATTTTATGTATTCTGGTTCTACGTCCAAAAGGTATCAGTTTGGATGAGCTACATTATGCTTTGTATGGCGATCGAGACGTTAGTGTCAAAACGCTTAAATCAGAATTATCTCAATTACGTAATCTGTTGCCTAACTGCATTGATTCCCGAGTATATAAATTAACTTGTGAAGTTGAATGTGATTTTTTAAAAGCTGAACATTCTTTAAGTGCCGGATTTTTAGCGAGCACTTTTTCTTTATATAAAGGAAGTTTTCTGTCTAAAACTGAAAGTCCTTATCTTTGTGCATGGAGAGAAAGTTTTGATGCTCGTTTAAGCTATTTAATTTATCAACTACAGGATGTAGATCAACTACTAAAAATTATCGGTTATTTACCAGAGCGAGTCGATGCCGTGCAACGTTTGCTTGAACTGATCCCCAAAGATAGTATCTATCACGATCGTTTTTCAAAATTTGTTTAAGCAGATTGAGTTAATTGAGATCATTACGACCTACAATGTGATGAGAACCAAAAAGTCTAGAACTCAATATTGATTCTAGACTTTTTCCTAAATTTATACTGGAACGCTTGCTATTACATCTTCTCGAGACCAAAGTCTGTGATTCTGTATGGCTAATTTAAATTTATCCTGTTGATCTTTAAAAGACTCACTAATGAAAATAGCATCATCTTGATGGATACCAAAATAATCGAGAAGTGACTTTTTATCGTCAAGCAAATAGATGGGTTTCAGATGCTTATAAGTTTCTAAAACATAATATTTTGCTACGCCATCGGCTTTAAAAGTATCTAAATTATCTCCATCAATCACGACAATAGCATCATAAGTGACAGATGGTTCTCCATTTTGGCGACCATCAACTGCAATTTCTTTGCCATCTTTAGATTTAACTGGAGCTGCACTTGGAGCAAGAACTTCCGCAACAGCATTTTCACCTTCAGCCCATGCTTTGACTGCATCTACCGAACTAGCATTTGCGCCATTATGTACCAAGATTGCGATTTTTCGTTGTTTAATATCCGGTGCTTTAAAAGCATCGATACTCAGTTTTTCAGAAATTTTCACCTGACTTTGCTGATCTGTTTCAGGTTGCATTAATGGCTTTAAGCCGAGTTCATTTGCAACATATGTGGCAAGATCTTTATCAATATTCACTAGAACTCGATCGATAACTCGCTGACGAATCGCTTCATCTTGTACTTTTGATAATTCAAATGCATAAGCATCTTTTATATGCTGTTGTTCATGTTTTTTTAAACTGCTGTAATGAAGCGTAGCTTGAGAGAAATGATCAGCAAAGCTTTCAGGACGCACACGCAATTTGCTTGCTTCTACAGGTTCTGGATAAGAGCTAAACGCACCTTTGTCTTGATCAGCTTCACGTGGCCAATTTTCATCTACTGAATTTGGCTCATAATTTGCCTTTCCTTTGTAAACTTCATGGTTGGCAAAACCTCCACGTCGGTTAGTATGAAATGGACATACAGGTTTATTGATTGGAATCTGATTAAAATTGGCTGTGCCTAATCGGTGGAGATGCGTGTCTGTATAGCTAAATAAACGCCCTTGAAGTAAAGGATCATTACTGAAATCGATTCCTGAAACAATGTTTGCAGGACTAAATGCAACCTGCTCTGTTTCAGCAAAAAAATCATCTGTATTACGGTTAAGTACGAATTTACCTAATGGCGTTACTGGTACTAGCTCTTCAGGCACAAGTTTTGTCGGATCTAATACATCAAAATCCCACTGAGCAGCCTGTTCCTCAGTGAAAATTTGGGCTCCTAGTTCCCATTCTGGATAATTTCCATTTTCAATTGCATCCCACAAATCACGGCGATGAAAATCTGGATCTTTACCATTTAGCTTCAATGCTTCATCCCAAACAACCTGAGCGACGCCTTGCTTTGGTGTCCAATGAAATTTAACCAAATGCGCTTTCCCTTGCGCATTAATCAATCTGAATGTATGTACACCAAAGCCTTGGATAGAACGTAAGTTACGAGGAATAGCTCGGTCAGACATGACCCAAGTCGTCATATGCGCGGTTTCAGTATTTAAAGAAACAAAATCCCAAAACGTATCGTGTGCAGATTGCCCTGTAGGAACTTCGTTTGGATCTTCAGGTTTAACAGCATGAACAAAATCAGGAAATTTGATCGCATCTTGAATGAAAAATACCGGAATATTATTCCCAACTAAATCATAATTGCCTTCTTGCGTGTAAAATTTAATTGAGAATCCACGTACATCTCGGACGACATCTGCTGATCCTCGCCCACCTTGTACCGTTGAAATACGGGTAAAAATAGGTGTCGGGTGAGTTGTATCTGTAAGAAACTGAGCCTTCGTCCATTTCTCATTTCCCTCATACGCTTCAAAATAACCATGTGCACCAAAGCCACGAGCATGAACAACTCGCTCTGGTATACGTTCACGATCAAAATGAATTAATTTATCTCGTAGTAGAAAATCTTCCAGTAACGTTGGTCCACGATCGCCAATTTTTAAACTATTTTGATTATCGGATACAGGAACACCCAGTGAACTCGTGAGTGTCTTCCCTTTAGGATCGACATAACTTTCATTTTCGAATTGTGTGATCTTGGCATTGTCTTTATTGGATTTTCTGCTCATTGTATTTTTCCTAGTTCGTATTTTTAAAAAATACAAAAACTGTGAATGATATTTATAGACTTCAAGATAGTATCTGAGAATTAAGTACTTTTTTGCATATGATACGGTTTGATAACGTTAAAGCAACAATCTAAATGCTATATGTACTCACCATCTTACTCATTGATTGCCGTATTAGTCTGCTCGGGAATAAATATGGAGCTTATAATTTTGCTTGTTTAAGCTATTAGCGGAGCTTCCCTGAAATTGACGAAGTTTGAAGTCAAAATATATTTGCAATCAGTTCAGCCTTTTTTAAATTAGCTTTATTTAAGTTTTATTCACATTGATCATTCAAATTTATTCAATTTTTACTCCATAGAATGCTAAAAAATATTGCATTCACATATGCATATGCGTATATTCGAAATATCAAATATATAAGCGACAATGTATGAATCAATCTGATTTCTTCAAGTGTCTTTCCGATCCGACTCGACTCGATATTCTTAAGTTGATTTTGGCTCGGCACAATGTCTGCGTGTGTGAACTGACAGAACATTTACAACTCAGTCAACCCAAAATTTCCAGACATTTAGCCCTGCTTCGCAACCTTTCCATTTTACTGGATCAAAGACAAGGACAATGGGTGTATTACCGTTTAAATCCGAACCTTCCAGAATGGGCCAAGGATATTTTGAATATCCTGTCAAATCTGTCTGATCACTCTATCAATTTAGCCAATGCACAATCATCCATCCCAACTCATTGCGAGTAAGCACGAATGAAATTCTTGTTTTTATGCACCGGAAACAGTTGCCGCAGTATCCTTTCTGAAGTGCTGTTTAATCATCGGGCTCCAGCAGGCTGGACAGCCTATAGTGCAGGCAGCCAACCATCAGGACAGGTTCACCCTCTCACTATCGAAACCCTAGAAAATATGGGTCTTTCAACTGATGGATTATGGAGTAAAACCATTGATGACTGCGAGCAATATCAGCCAGATGTTGTGATCACAGTCTGTGATTCAGCAGCGCAAGAACCTTGTCCACTGTATTTAGGTACAGCGATTAAAGCACATTGGGGCTTGGCTGATCCTTCACATTTAGATTTACCAAAAGAAGAAAAACTACAAGCATTCCAAGTGACGGTTAAACATATTCATCGTCGTTTGGATGCTTTGTTTGCACTAGATAGCGCAAATATGACGCGTGCTGAATTGATCGCAGCGATTAATCAGATCTCAAATATTGAATGAGAACATCATGGCTCGACAAAGACTGTCTTTTCTAGATCGTAATCTTACACTATGGATTTTTATTGCCATGGCTGTAGGAATCGGTATTGGCGTTTTCTTCCCGCATGTCTCTGTTTCTTTAGATAAAATGAGCATTGACTCAGTCAATATTCCAATTGCGTTGGGACTGATTTTAATGATGTATCCACCGCTTGCCAAAGTGGACTATGCTGCTTTACCGCAAGTATTTAAAGATAAAAAAACCTTAACACTGTCGTTGGTGCAAAATTGGATTATTGCGCCTGTTTTGATGTTTGCTTTGGCGATTATTTTTTTGCAGAGCTACCCTGAATACATGACGGGTTTGATCCTGATTGGTTTAGCAAGATGTATTGCGATGGTTCTGGTTTGGAATGGTCTGGCCTGTGGCGATAATCAATATGTTGCCGCATTGGTGGCTTTCAACAGTATCTTTCAGATTCTATTTTTTAGTACGTATGCTTGGCTGTTTCTCACTTTTTTACCTCCGTATTTTGGTGTTGCAGGTCAAGTTATTGATGTTAATTTCTGGACGATTACTCATGCGGTATTGGTTTATTTAGGAATTCCGTTCTTACTCGGTTTTATCACCCGATTCATATTGGTTCGAGCCAAAGGTTTAGTTTGGTATCAACAAGTCTTCTTACCCAAGATCAGCCCGCTCAGTTTAGTTGCTTTATTGTTTACGATTGTGGCGATGTTTAGCCTCAAAGGAAACGAGGTGGTGAGCTTACCTCTGGATGTATTACGCATCGCGATCCCTTTGACGATTTATTTTATTATGATGTTCTTCATTAGCTTCTTTATGAGTAAATGGATGGGAAATGACTATCCTAAAACTACTGCAATTTCATTTACCGCTGCGGGAAATAATTTTGAATTAGCGCTAGCTGTGGCAATCGCAACTTTTGGTTTAGCTTCTCCTGTGGCATTCACGACAGTGATCGGACCTTTGGTTGAAGTTCCCGTATTGATCGCATTGGTCAGCGTATCTTTATGGCTTAAAAAGAAGTTTTTCAAACCTGAGGTGTAACTTCGATGTCTCTCCCAAATATAGATATAAATCTTCTCGACCAACCAACTTTAGAAAAAGTACAAGCCAAAGCACTGGATCATCCACCACGTATACTTTTGCTTTATGGCTCAAATCGAGAACGTTCATATAGTCGATTGGCAGTAAAGGTTCTTGGTTTGAACTTCCCACATTTGTCTGGACATTGGCAGGTGGCGTGATTCTTAGAAATGTTCTATAAGGCGTTTTTAAGGTCAGAATTTGGGAAAAATTACGATGCTGCGGTGCTGTCAGCAGGTCATTGTGATTTTGCGATGGGTGCAACACCAACTGCCGTTGCTAATATGCAAACAATTACCAATATGTATGGTCCGTCGCATAAAGCCTTTTTGATTGTTCCACTCTGCGGCGCATTTTTTGTGGACCTTATCAATGCAACAGTCATTCAGTTAATCTTGAAGTTTATTGGTTAAAGTGAACTTGATCAGAGGATATCTGATCAAGTTTTTGATCTAAGTTATCTAATTCTATCTTATACATTAGACGTTTTTCATAGATCATTCTTTACTTATATCCAAGTTATAGGTCTTAGCGTTTCAAATAAATCTCAAATTCAGTGCTTTTATTTCTATTTCATTAACGTTCATCAAGAACGCTTAAAAGTTGTTAGATGACCATTAAAACTAATAAAAATATCCGCTATCCGATTAGACATTTTTATAAAATCACTATACTTTAAAAAACATTCATGACCTTAATTTTAGTACGCTTCGGTATTCCCTTGAACACATCCTATCATTCCTGTGATTTATCCAATAAAACCATTCTTGTAGTCGAAGATGACTTTGACATTGGTGATATTCTTGAAAGATATTTAAAAAAAGAAAATATGCATGTAATCCGTGCTATACAAGGTCAACAGGCACTAGAATTATTAAAAGTCCATGCTATTGATCTTGTGATCTTAGATATTAAACTACCCAAAAAAAATGGTTGGGAAATATTAACCGTTTTAAGACAGTACAGCAATATTCCTGTGATCATGCTCACCGCTATGGACGATTTCGATAATAAAATCATGGCATTAAAAATGGGTGCCGATGACTTTGTGGTGAAACCCTTTAATCCGAATGAAGTGATTGCTCGAGTAGAAGCCGTATTACGGCGCAGTACCTTACAGCAGCAACAAAAGAAATATCTGAACTATAAATCCATTGAAATTGATCTTGAACAACATTTGGCGTATGTCCTTCAACATGATCAAAAGCAGATGCTGAATCTCACGCTGACTGAATTTAATATTCTAAAGTTGATGTTGCAAAGTCCGAATAAGGTATTTACCCGGACTGAATTAATTGAGAAGTGTATGCCCGAAAAAACGACACTTGATCGTACTGTAGACAGCCATATCAGTAACTTACGGAAAAAGCTTGAACAAAAACACGCTTTGGGATATTTCATCAATTTACGTGGTGTAGGCTACCGATTAGATCAAAATCATGAGAACTAAACTGAATAAAAATTCGATTGGTATTAGCGCTCAACTACTGATTATGATGAGCGTATTGAATCTGGGAATAACTATTTTCTCTTTTGGTTTGGGTTATTTGGTTTATGGCTGGGCAACAGAAAAAGGTTTACTCGATCTCAATAACGCTTGCCCTGATAATTTTTCTTTTACTTCAGTAGACTATCTGTGGACTTTTTTGGTCGTGTTGACCGGCTTTTTGCTGTCCACTTTTTTAGCTTTCAGATACGCTAAACGTTACACTCAACCGATCAATGCACTGGCCAATGTCGTAAAACAAATCCAGCAAGGAAATCTTTCATTAAGAATTGAACAGCAACAAGCACACATTCCGCATGAACTTATGTCATTAATCCAGAATTTTAATGCTATGGCCAATCAGCTCGAGATCTCAGTCAAAAACTCTACTCTTTGGAATGCGGCAATTGCACATGAACTTCGCACCCCGATCACTATTTTACAGGGTCGATTACAAGGAATAGTCGATGGTGTTTTTGAAGCAGATCAGCAGTTACATCAAAGCTTGCTCAGTCAAGTAGAAGGATTATCTTACTTGGTTGAAGATTTACGTACGCTGACTTTGGTTGAAAACCAACAATTTCGTTTAGATATCCAAGAAACAAACCTTCAGAACAGTTTTTTTAAGTGCTTTCAAATGTTTCAAGATCGCTTTGAACACAAAGGATTGCATGTAGTTTTTAATTTGACCCATGAAACAGCGCGATGTGATGTAACACGTATGGAACAGGTGTTGATTGCCTTATTTTCTAATGCTTCACGTTATGCGGACGCTGGCAAACTTTCCATTACAACCAAAACAACCCAAGACCATTGGATTTTGATGCTTGAAGATCAAGGCCCAGGTATCGATGAGCAGCACCTCGAACACTTATTCAAACCCTTCTATCGTTTAGAAGAATCTCGATCACGCTCGGAAGGTGGAACTGGTCTGGGGCTTGCAGTGATTTACGCCATTATTGAGGCACATCAAGGACAAATCACCTATACGACATCAACAGATTTAGGTGGTAGCTGTTTTACCATTCTCTTGAAAAAGTCATAGCGCCAAATAGAGTTCTCAAACTCTAGTTTTATCTAACCACTCTTTTTTCAATATAGCGTATTGGAGAGTATTTTCGTATTTTGGCGTTCCATCTTCATACTGAACAAAAGAAATATATTCGACAAAACATCCTTCTTTACGCATACCTAACCGTTCACACAGTTTTTGTGAAGCATGATTATCTTCCTCGACATAAGCGTAGATTCTTCGTGCATTGATCTGCTTGAAAAGATGATCTAAGAATGCATCAGCACTCTCATAGGCAAAGCCTTGGCCATGAAAAGTTGTATTGAAGTTCCATCCTACGGAGTAGGTATCTGGTTCTTCATGAATAAAAAATAGCTCACCAATGACCTGATTGGTTTGTTTTAACTGAACTGCAAGATAATCTTTACTCTGCTGTCTTGTTTTTATTTTTTCAATCGCTTGTTCAATCTTTAAAATTTGTTCGTCAATAAAACAATTTACTTTCGGCTGAGAAAGATAAGCCAGCAAATCACTTGCGTCTTCAATTTCAAATGCTCGCAAAATCAATCGTGATGTTTCAATTCTTACTTGCATTACATCAACCTCATATGAATACTCAACAACATTATCCAATGAGATAAAGCGGACACGCCTTATCTCATGACTATATTGGACATGAACTACTTGTTAGAATGTTTTCGTTGAGAGAATTTTTCTACAATGTTCATCACGAAAATAAAGAACACAGGAACAAAAAAGACTGCCAGAATGGTGGCGCTGATCATACCGCCAAACACGCCTGTACCAATGGCTTTTTGCGTTTCCGAACTAGCACCTGTTGCGATTACCAAGGGAATTACACCACAGGTAAATGCAAGAGATGTCATTAAAATAGGACGTAATCTTAATTTTGCTGCGGCGACGGTTGCCTCAACCAAGCTCATACCCTCTTGTCTTAATGTTTTGGCAAACTCAACAATCAAAATCGCATTTTTTGCAGATAGACCAATAATGGTTATCAAACCCACTTTGAAGAAAATGTCATTGGGCATGCCTCGTACCATCACCGCGATAAACGCCCCGACCATGCCAAGAGGAACCACCAACATCACCGATAAAGGAATTGACCAGCTTTCGTACAGTGCAGCCAAGACCAAAAACACCACCAACATCGATAAGATCAGCAAGAATGTGGTCTGTGCTTCAGACTGTCTTTCTTCGAGAGAAATTCCCGTCCACTCATAACCGACACCTTGAGGCAGTTGCGTAATGAGACGTTCCATTTCAAGCATCGCTTGCCCAGAAGAAAATCCTGTTGCGGGACTCCCCGTAATACTTAAAGACGGTCGACCATTGTAACGGTTGAACTGCTGAGGGGCATGCTGCCAGACTGGTGTGATCACTTCAGCCATCGATACCAGTTTACCACTCTGGCTATTCACTTTAATTTTACCAATATCTTCAATACTCATTCTAGATTTGGCATCTAGCTGTACAATCACTTGCTGCATACGATCCTGATTGGGGAAGTCATTGATATACATAGATCCCATAGAAGTCGAAATAATATCCGTGACATCGCTAAAGTTGACACCTAATGCCTGTAATTTTTCACGATCAATTTTTAGCTGTACCGTACTCCCCTCCGGTAAACCTTCAGCATATACGCCAGTAAGTTTTTTATTTTGCGTAGCAAGTGTAATGAGCTGATTTTGTGCTTTGATCAAAGCATCCATACCAATATTGCCTTTATCTAGTAAACGCAAAGTAAAACCAGACGATGTTCCTAACTCATCGATCGCAGGGGGTAAAACAGACATTGTTTGCCCTTCTGAGCTATCGGTCATGGCCATATTGGCATTATTCACAACTTTCTGTGCAGTGATCGTTCGCTCTTTAAAATCGGTCAGATTGGTAAAAAACATGGCAGTATTTTGACCTGAACCGCTAAATCCAAATCCTAAAATCGCCATATTATCTTTAATGCCTTTTTCATGATTGAGAAATTGCTGAAATTCATTAACCACTTTAAGAGTGCGCTGCTGAGTGGCATCTGCCGGCAACTGAATGGATGTCATAAACCAGCCTTGATCTTCCTCTGGCATAAATGCCGTTGGCACCATTTTAAAACTGAAGATCAGTACAGCCACAATGCCAACAAAAATGGACATCGCAGGTAAAACATGCCGGGTGACTCGAAACAGTACTTTTTCGTATTGATTATTCAGTTTTTCGAAATTTCGATCAAACCAGCCAAAAAATCCTTTTTTCTCTTGATGTGCATGAATAGGTTTTAATAGCGTTGCACATAAGGCAGGCGTTAATGTCAGCGCCAGAAATGCTGAAAACAGAATAGAAACCGACATAGTCATGGTAAATTGACGATAAATAATTCCCACAGAGCCTGCAGCAAATGCCATCGGTAAAAATACCGCAGCCAAGACTAAGGTAATCCCGATTATGGGATTGGTAATTTCGGTCATGGCTTTTGAGGTCGCTTCTACAGGAGACAAGTGTTCTGTTGCCATAATCCGTTCAACATTCTCGATCACCACAATCGCGTCATCCACAATAATTCCGATGGCGAGCACCATGCCAAACATAGTCAGCACATTAATTGAAAACCCTGCGATCAGCATGACTGAAAAGGTTCCCAGTAAGGCAATTGGTGCAACAATCGCAGGAATGAGGGTATAGCGAATATTGTGAAGGAATAAAAACATCACGATAAAGACAAGAACCATTGCTTCTAGCAAAGTGGTAATGACTTTTTCAATCGATACTTTTACAAACGGAGCTGTATCGTATGGAATAGAAAATTTCATACCTTGTGGCAAAGAAGCACTGAGCTGATCGAGTTTTTCTTGAACCCCTTGAGCGGTTTTCACTGCATTGGCACCAGGGCTCATTTGAATAGCAATAGCTGTAGAAGGTTTACCATTTTCCAGAATGGCAAAATTATAAGACTGCGCACCAATTTCAATTCGAGCAACATCCGATAATTTTACATTCGCCCCATTTTTATTTGATTTAAGGCTAATATTTTCGAATTGTTCGATATTTTCCAGCTGACCTAAAGCGGTTAATGGAATGGTAATTTGCTGATCTTTTGATGCAGGCAAATCTCCGATTCGACCGGGAGAAATCGGAATGTTCTGATTTTGAATGGCTGTATTGACATCTTTAATACTAAGTCCATATGCAACCAAGCGATCAGGGTCGACCCAGATACGCATCGCCTTTTCTGCACCAAAATTTTGAACCTTACCTACGCCATTGACCCGTTTAAGCTCCTCAATCACAAAGCGAGCCATGTAATCACTCAGATCAACTTCAGAGTAACGATTATCTGAAGAATTAAGTCCCACAATCATCAAAAAACCAGATGATGCAGCATCAACCATCAAACCTTGCTGCCTTACCGACTGTGGCAGCCTTGATTCAATTGCTTTGATTTTGTTTTGTACATCGACTTGAGCAAGTTCAACATCTGTACCAGGCTTAAAGGTGGCCGTGATGGTTGCACTTCCTGAATTATCCGATGTTGAACTGTAATACAGTAAGTTTTTAACCCCTGACATCTCGCGCTCAATCAATGTGACTACACTGTCATTGAGTGTTTTAGGCGTCGCCCCAGGATAGGTTGCGGTAATACTGATTTGCGGCGGTGCTACACTTGGAAAACGGGCAATGGGTAATTTAGGAATACTCAATACCCCAAATAAAATAATAAATAGTGCAATCACCCAAGCAAAAATTGGTCTACGAATGAAAAACTGAGACATCTTAGTGTGCTCCTTTTTCAGAGGTAGCTACAGATGGTTGCCAGATTTTAATTTTTAATTTCTGATCCGGCTGTATACGTTCCGCACCTTCAACCACGATCTTTTCACCAGCACTCAAGCCACTGGTTACTACATAATTACTTTGATAACGCTGCCCTAACTGAACAGGTTTAATAACAGCCTGTCCCTGTGAATTGATAACCGTAACATTGGTCTTTCCACTGATATCATGTTGAATTGCTCGTTCCGGTATCAAAATCGCGTTGTCAATTACAGCACGATTGATATTGACCCGCACATACATACCCGGTAGAAGTTCTTGCTGGCTGTTATTGACGAGAATACGGATTGTGACATCACCGGTATCAGGATCAACATTAGTATCTGAAAACAGTAATTTTCCCTTTGCCTGATAAGGCTTGCCCTGACTGTTTAAAATAACGACTTGAGGTTGCACATCGGATACTGTTCCTTGCTGTAACGCTTCTTGTAATTTCTCATATTCACTAATAGATTGTTTCACATCGACATAAACTTGACTGATCTGTTGAATGACAGCCATCGCTTTAGTATCTGCTTGACCAACCAATGCACCTTCCGTCACTAAAATCTGACCGATACGACCAGAAATAGGTGCTGTAACCGTAGAATATTTTAAGTTCAATTTCTGTCTGGTTAATGCTGCTTTTAGTTGAGCAACATCGGCTTTCGCTTGATGATAAGCTGTCTCAGTATTGTTATATTCTTGCTGACTAATTGCATGGCTTGACAATAATTGTTCATAACGGCCAAGAAGCGATTTTAAACGTATCACTTCAGCCTGAGCACGTTGTAATGTAGCTTGATTACTCTCTACATCTGCTTGCAAGATATCGGAATTAATTTTGAATAAAGACTGACCTGTTTTGACATCAGAACCTTGTGTAAATAATACCTTTTCCACAATTCCTCCGACTTGTGGACGAATTTCGGCAATGCGATAGGCTGCTACGCGTGCAGGTAGATTTTCAATAAGGTGAATTGGTTGCTGCTGTGCAGTAAAAACGCTGACAACCGCTGGTGGCTGTTCAGTTTGAATTTCTTCAGCATTTTTTTTGCAACCCATAAGCATGGCTGCACTCATCCCCAACACACAAAGCTTAAGATGAAAGTGTTTGTTCATTTTAACTACAACAAAATTAGTGACAGTTGGTATTGTTAAAACTTAGTTTCAAATTTCTGCCAATATTGTGTTGAGATTGTGTGGAGAGATACGTAAAGTTACAACTCGGGTATGTGGTCTACCTAAGTCTGTAAATTTATTTAATACTGCTACTCGTGCATGAATCTCATTGACTTGGCTTTGAAAATTTTTCGCACTGAGTTTATCCCCTAGCAATTTCATGCAATATATGTTGGTTTCAACTAGACTCCACCAGTGATAGCCTGACCATTTCTTCCAAATAGTTTTTTCTAAACGCTTAACTGTTTGAAGCAACTTATTGCGTTTTAGCGAGCCCGTCTTTTTATCTTTCGATAACTTCGCATTTTATCTTGATGGAATCACTGCTTGTGCTTGCCGGTCCACAATGTATCAAATAGATGCTGAGATACTCCTAAATTGAACTCATCACTACAGGGCGTTTTTAATTTTAGAAACTAAGCATTAAAAATTTAGACGCGATAACGCTATTTTTAATGCTGTCTAACGCTTCTCATTTAAGCATTTAAATAATTTTTATAATCTCTATTTAAGTTTGAATTTTCGGATAATCTTGACTATTTTAGGCTCAAATGGCAGAGATATTTAAGATATAAACAATAAATGCATTAGCATTGTTGGTAAAAGCCAAACAAATACTGCCAGTCAAAAAATTCACAAAATTAATGCGCTACATTCCTGATAAATTTAACCGTATTTAATCCTGAATTGATGTAGGTGTAATGAGTAGAGCTTGGAAATACCAAACTTTCATTTGCTTTTAAAATATGCGCTGTATCGTTAATTTGAAGAGTAAGCTCGCCTTCCAACACCCATATCATTTCATACCATCCATCGGCATCGGGTTCTGCTTCATACTTTTCCCCTGTAGCCAAACACCATACCCACATTTCTGTCTGATGTTTTGATGGCATTGCACCCACTAAAGTTGCATAGCTCTCTGATTGACTGCCTTTCCAAGCCAAGACATTCGTTAATTTTGGAAGATCATGAGCGTGATCACTTACAAGCGTTACAAAGTCTATTTTAAGAGCAGATGCAATTGCATCGAGCTTAGCCAAGCTAATATTCATCTGATTACTTTCCAGAGCTATCACTGTGCGCCTACTTAATCCGGCTAAATTTGCCAATTCAACCTGACTCAAGCTGGCTTTTTCTCTGAAATGCCTAATATTCTGCCCTACAAACTCTAATACCTTGTTGGTCATACGCTATCTATTGAATGTTTTGAGCAGTATATTGCACAAAAAAATAATTTAATGCAATAATGCGTAATATATTGCACATTCTGTTGGTCTTTCACTATGTCGATCACTTCGTCTTCAAAATTTCCTGAAATTGTATTGATCCTCATTACAATTCTCTGGGGTGGTACTTTTTTAGCCGTACATTATGCTCTGAACTTTACTTCACCAATTTTTTTTGTAGGTACACGCTTCGGTATCGCGGCAGCTGTTCTATTTCTAGTGTCTTATCAACAACTCAGAAATTTCAGCCGTCAAGAAGTGATTGCCGGTTTTTTCATTGGTATCGTTATCGCCTTTTCTTATGTATTTCAAACGGTAGGCCTGCAAACGATCACAAGTAGTGAGTCGGCATTCCTCACGGCGCTTTATGTCCCTTTTGTGCCGATATTGCTTTTTCTTTTCTTTAAAAAAGTACCTGCGTTTAATATCTGGATCGGGGTTGTACTGGCATTTTTTGGTCTGCTTTTGCTTACCGGGAATAGTATGTCTCAAATAGATTTAAGTTACGGACAGGTCATGACCATATGCAGTGCGATCGGAATTGCCATGGAGATTATTTTAATTGGATTCTTTGCGGGTAAAGTGAATTTAGGCAAGGTAACGTTTATTCAGCTTGTTGTGGCCTCAATTGCCTGTTTCGTAGCAATTCCTTTTAGCCAATCGGAATACATTCCTAATCTTTCGTGGCAGTTTATCCTGATTGTCGGTGCATTAGGATGTGCGAGTGCATTAATTCAATTCGCAATGAATTGGGCACAACGTACGGTAGATCCATCAAAAGCTGCAATTATCTATTCTGGAGAACCTGTATGGGCTGCAATTTTTGGCCGTTTGGCTGGGGAGCGACTATCAATATTATCGATTTTTGGAGGGATTTTAGTTTTATTGGGCGTGTTAGTCAGTGAGTTAAAGTTTAAAAAATTGTGGGTTTATTTTTTTAAAAGATAGTGAAATGACGATTTCTCTTTCAATAGGCATTTAAATGATTTGAGCTCGTCAAAACAAATCTGAATGCGCCACAAAAGACTTTTGAATTTCATATAAATATTTTTGTGTAAAACTATAATGGAAGTGTTTCACTTCCATTTTTCAATTCTAATAAATCAACTACTGTGAGAAAAAACCAAATACGATGAATCAGTTGGTCGTTAGAGAAATTCTTTTTGAAATGTCAGAGTCTGTCTCATACGTAATCAAAATTCACAGATTCATATCAATTATGTTCTCTATTGTTAAAAAATAGACCAGTCGTCTTGATTTTAATCATAACTTACCTACAATCAATTTTAAGGTCATCAATCAATATTTCTAATTTCTGTATAGAAGTGTTTCTTATGCAGAATATGGAGTTAAATCAATGAATAATATTACCAATCAGCGTATTGTTTTAGCTGCAAGACCAGTCGGTGAACCAAAACATAGTGATTTCAAAATTGAGGAAGTTCAGCTTCCTGAGCTTAAACAAGGCGAAATCTTGTTAAAAACCGTTTATCTATCACTCGATCCGTATATGCGTGGTCGTATGAGTGATGCTCCCTCTTACGCGGCACCTGTCGAAATTGGTGGCGTAATGGTTGGTGGAACAGTGAGTCAAGTTGTTGCCACTAAAAACTCAAAGTTTAAAGAAGGTGAATGGATTCTTTCTGGAAATGGTTGGCAGGCTTACGCGATCTCAGATGGCACGGCGTGTCAAAGTTTGGGCATGCATCCCGAACATCCCGCTTGGGCATTAGGTATTTTAGGAATGCCAGGCTTTACCGCTTATATGGGGCTTTTAGACATTGGTCAGCCTAAAGCAGGTGAAACCTTAGTGGTTGCCGCTGCAACTGGCCCCGTAGGTGCAACAGTCGGACAGATTGGTAAACTTAAAGGTTGTCGTGTGGTCGGTGTCGCTGGCGGAGCGGAAAAATGCCGTTATGCTGTCGAAGAACTCGGTTTTGATGCATGTATTGATCATCGTGATGAAAATTTCGCAGAGAAATTAAAACAGGCTGTTCCTGATGGCATTGATATCTATTACGAAAATGTAGGCGGAAAAGTCTTTGAGGCTGTATGGCCATTACTTAACTCGGCTGCACGTGTACCTTTGTGTGGCGTAGTTGCTCAATATAACGCGACCGAACAAGCACAGGGGCCAGATCGCCTGCCTGGTTTTATCTCTACCCTATTAAAAAAACGAATTCGCATGCAAGGTTTCATTATTTTTGATGATTATGGTAGCCAGTACCCTGAATTTAATCAGCAAATGTCTGAGTGGCTAAAAGAAGGTAAAATCAAATACAAAGAACATATGGTGCAAGGTTTAGATAACGTGATTGACGCTTTCAATGGCATGCTAAAGGGTGAAAATTTTGGCAAAGTCGTGGTCAAACTCTAACAAGGAAGCCTTATGATTACACTGCATCATTTAGATCAATCACGTTCTTTTCGTATTTTATGGTTACTTGAAGAGATTCAACAGCCGTATCAGTTACAACGCTACTATCGTGATCTGAATACGCATTTAGCTCCAGATTCTTTAAAATCAATCCATGCTTTAGGGAAATCGCCTGTCATAGAATGGGATGGTAAAGTGATTACAGAATCTGGTGCGATTGTTGAGCTTTTAATTGCCAAACTTGCACCACATTTAGCACCCGATTCAAGTGAAGATCTCTATGCAGATTACCTGCAATGGATTCATTTTTCTGAAAGCTCTGCCATGTTGCCATTTTTGTTAAAAACATTTAATGCAATGGAAACAAAGCAAGGTACAGAATTGGTATTTTTAGAACGCTATACGCAAGTTGAGTTTGAAAAAGTATTTGGTTTCTTAGATGACTATTTGGCAGATAAAAAGTACTTTGTTGATCAGCGTTTAACTGGTGCTGACTTTATGATGGGCTTTGGATTACATGCTTTAGTTCATCAAATGCAACAAGGTAAAAAGTATCCAAATATTCAACGCTATGTTGAGGGCTTGAGTTTACTGCCAAGCTGGCAAGCCGCGGTCAAAATCGAACAGGAAAAGTCATAATGAAAGAAAATCAGCGTGCTATTGTCGTGGGTGCTTCACGAGGAATTGGTTTAGGACTGGTTCGGGAATTACTTCTTCAGCAGTGGAGCGTTATTGCGACACTTCGAGATATAACTCGTGTACCCAATGACCTCAAACAATTACTTGCAGAATATCCAGACCGATTGGAATTGGCTGAGCTAGATCTGAGTCATTTAGATACTGCCAATATGATCACCAGCAAATATTCAGAAGGTTCAGTAGATCTGCTTTTAGTGTCTGCGGGTATAGCGGGGCCAGAACATCAGCGCGTCGAACAATCACAGCCAAATGAAATTTTAGACCTGTTTTGGGTTAACTGTATTGCACCTGTGACCATTGCCAGAAAATTCCTTCCACTCATGAAAGCAAACAGCCTTATTGCATTTATGAGTTCAAGAATGGGCAGTGTTGCGCTCAATGACGATGGCAGTATGGAGTTGTATCGTGCCAGCAAGGCCGCTTTAAACAGTATCAGCCGTGGTTTTGCACAAAATGAGGCGATTCCACTGAATATCGGTGTGTTGAATTTACATCCGGGCTGGGTTCAAACAGAGATGGGCGGAAGCCAAGCGCCAGTTACGGTCAAGGAAAGTACTGCAGGACTGGTAAAGGTAATACAGGCTTCTATCGGCAGCAACCAACACAAATTTATTGATTTTCAAGGTCATGAAATGGCATGGTGATTTGATCTTTTCAATCGCGTGATTTGAATAGGCTTGGTTACCTATCATTCAAAAGAGTGGAAAATAGGTGCAGCCCTACTCTTAACAGGTCATGCAATAAACAAAAAAAGCTAAACACCGTTTTGTGTTGTGATGTTCATCAACTCGTTGATATTCACTTTCACCAGATAGGGTTTAGCTTTTTTATTCTGAATGAGTGGCTCAACATCGAGCGTTTTTAAAAATGATTGAATATCGTCGGAGGGAATTAAATCGGCAGTATATTGAACCAGTATAACGCGAGACTGTGAAGGTAAAATCAGGAAAACGAGTTCATCGATATGTTGAGCAAAGCTTTGAAGTATTTGTTTCTCTGTTTTACTCAAAATTTGCTGTTTCAACTGATTCTCTTGAAAAATCTGTTCTTGAGTATAGGGCTGATTCATTAATGCTTGAGTAAGTTGCTCAATTTCTATTTGATCGCTTATAAAGGGATATATTTCGATGATCTGGACAAGCTCACTATTTTGTGGCGCCTGAACATTCTTAACGTGTGATGTATCGGGATGCTTGGGCTCTAAATTTAATTGTGATAGCAAAGCGGGATCGATTTTTTCAGGATTCAACTGATATTGATCTGAAGTGACTTTAGCCCGACGAATGGCTTGTTTGGCTCTAAGCTGGGCCGCCAGTAAAGGATCAATTGCTTGATTTCCCTTTGTTGCCTCTTGGCTAAACTCCAGCACATTTAACTGGGCTGTTTGCCCCAAACTCTGCGTATCATACTGACCAAAAGGCGTTTCAATCAATGTTTCTGGCATGGGTGGCATTTTGACGGCGGGTTTAAAACTCAACGAATCATTTTGTTCAACAGCGCTTGTTGGCATGAAGATAACACTCATACCTTTTTTGATTTCTGGCGTTTGCTCAACTGGACGAGAAATAACAAACACGACCAATCCAATATGCAATATTGCAGTGAAAAATAAAGCAAAAGGCGAAATCTTCGATTGGTCATGAAGTCTCATAGCTGACTCCCCAGCGATTTAAAATAAATACCTTAAGGTGAATCTTAGGTTACGCCCTTCACTCGGATGGATATGTTTATCTGAAATTCCTTCTCTTTCAGCAGAACCAGGCGCACATGCCGCAGTATTGAAATCTTGTGCAGCACACGATGCATAGTAGTATTCGATATCATTCACCTTTTTATCCAATACATTGAGTAGTTCTATTTGTGTGAAGATATTTTTATTCAGTTGATAGCTGGCTAGTAAGTTAATGATTGTTGATGAGTCCGAGCGAACACTGTTGTCTTCAATCAATGCTCGAGGGCCGAAATACCGTAAACGACCGCCAAAACTCCATTGGTCATTTAATTTATAACTTATACCCGCACTAAGTGTTTTTTCGATGGCTCCGGGAATAAAATCGCCCTCTTCACTACTATCTTTAAAGCGCGCTTTTGACCATGCCGCATCAATATCAATCATCACCCAATCATTGAGTTGATAAAAATTACTCAGCTCAATCCCTTGGCGTTTACTGGGCCGGCTAGGCTCAGTGGTGCCCGCATCACCAATAAACAGTAGTTCAGAGTCAGAATCCAGGCGCCATAATGCCAGTGTGGTGGTGAGGTTATCAATCAAATGTGCTCTTAAACCCAGCTCTTTATTCACTGTACGTACTAGTGGTGAAACCGAATCAAGTGGTTGTAAGTAATTTGCGTCACGCGGATCTACATTGAGCTTTGTCGTAACGCCCCTTGCATCGTTACTATGAAATCCGTAGGCATAATTGATGTAATATTCGACATTTTTCCATGGCCCTAAAATCAAACTGAATTTCGGACTCAGAATGTGATCTGTTTTTCGGACACTATTTTCATTTCGATCCGAATTCACATTAAAATGATAAAGATCACCACGTAAACCTATAATTGAGCGTAGCCAAGGTTGCCATGCAATCTGATTTTGTCCCCAAATGCCGAGCGTGGTTTGTTTGACATCATCTTCACGTATTGTATTAAATCGTTGACGATTTTGAGTTTGATGTAAACCCAGACCATCAATGTCATCATAACGAAGAGATGACCCGACAATATTGAGCATTTCTTTATCGTACCATCGATCACTCCATCCCTTTTGAAACTTCAAACCCAGTAAGGTGCGCTTTTCAGCTTGTTCAAACTGATCGCCACGCAGCGGATCATCTAAAAAGTAAGTAAAATTTGAAAAAAGATTCAGTTCACTACGGACCGCGTAGGCTGAAAACTGTGAAAACTCACGATCTGTACGCTGATTGCGATTGAACCACAATGCTGTGCGTTTAGATTTTCCACCATCGGAAGGGTCTAGACTATCGAAACGATCAAGCTGCCCATTTTGAACCAGATGTTCAGGGATCTGATCTGTGGCGTCCCATTTTGCTTGATAATGCTGAAGACCAAACGATGTGTTTTGATCTTCATCGCCTTTAAAATATTTTAAAAAGAGATTTTGTTTAGACAGATTTTCAGGATTTGTCCAAGGTCCGTCACTGCTTTGATTTTCAAAGGCACCAATTAGCTCACCGTCATTTATTTTTATATGCCCAACACCTAAAAACCGTAGTAGATCATGATTACCCAAAGTAACCTGTGCAAATGGACGCTCCAGCGAATGAAGGGTATAAATTTTTGCTGTTCCAGCAGAGGCAAAATCACCATCATCCACAGAAGTTGCACCTTTGTGATAATCGATATTGTGAATCAGTTCTGGGATTAAAAAATTTAGATCGGTATAACCTTGCCCATGCGCATGTGTCACCATATTAAGCGGTTGACCGTCTAGTGATGTGGCAAAGTCTGTACCATGATCCAGATTAAAACCGCGTAGAAAATACTGGTTCGCTTTTCCGGAACCACTGTGCTGAGTCACAATGACGCCAGGGATGGTTTCTAGTACTTCAGCCGGACGAGACAAAGGACGCGTTTCGATCTGCTCTTGTGTAATTGTTCCTTGAGATGCAGTAAACGCACCGTTTAAAGGATCTATGTTATCGCCTGATGCCTGCATGGTAATGGTAGGTAAATTGGCAATGTACTCTCCCCCTGCCCAGACCGTTTGACTGGTATAAAACCCCGAACTACTCAGCAGTAATACGCTTAACATTGTTTTGTTCATGATGTTTATCTCATTTATAAAGTCAGTTATTTTTAAGTTTTTATAGGCTGGTTCAGTTTAAATTTTCACATCATGACTGATTCACGATCTGTTGTAATTGAGGAATATATTCTGGATGTTGATAACCAGTTTTTTCACTCCAAGTTAGTAATTTTTTAGAAATATCAGTATCTTTAGCTGCGATAGCAAGTGCTGCATACACTTCAAAATCATCATTTTCTCGTTGCATATCCCAGTTTTTAGCCGCGATTTTGAGTCCTTCATTGTATTTTTTAGAAATCCAGAGAAACTGTGCCTGCTCACGTAAATGAATATGGTCATGATGGTCAAGTAAATCTTGTACGCGCTGGGTTAGCTCATTGAGATCAGTCTGGGCACTTGGATCATTCAGTTTTTGTTTGCACAAAATAATGCGGTACATCGCACCGTCATGATAGCGGTAAGGTGTTAAAAGCTTCAGTGCAGTCTGATACTGATGTTGTGCGATGTACCAATTCGCTTTTGCTAATGTATTGGGTAAGTTATTGGTTTGCAGCAATAACATAGATTTATCTGCAAGTGCCGGATCGTTAAACCGTGTGGCAAGTTCAATAAAGATATTTCCCAACCATTGTTGATCTGCGCGGCTCATACGTGGTGTTTGCGAAAGAAGCTGATCAATTTGAGGTTTAAGCTGTGAATAAGACTTTGTCATTGCATCAACCTGCAACTCGCATCCTGCACGATAAAGCATGACTTCAGGCTGCGTCAGCTGTTGGCATAACTGGGTAGACGCACTGTATTTTCCTTGCAAACGATAAATATTGGCCAGCTGTAAAATAGCATCGCTGTTGTTGGGTTGAGTTTTTAAAAGCTGTTTTAAACGCTGTTCTGCAGCCGAAAAATTATGATTCGCTTGCTCAATGCGGGTATTTAGCAACTGATTTTCAAGATCTGATGGATCATTGCTTTTTTGCATCAATTGTTCAGCTTTTTCGAGTGAATCACCGTCACCTTTGGCGTAGGCATTTTCAAGTAATACATTCACAATTTGATTACGCGTTGCGTCACTATAAGTGGCTTTGGCATGTTGGTTTTTTTCAGTATTACCGCTATAGCTATGATGGTGCTTTGGATGGGCATAAATCGAACTTACAGGAATCATTAAAATTATGGCGAACGACAGTTTACGCATCAACATTGGGTATCCCTCTTAAATACGCCCGAGGCTCAACACCTAGGGCGCAAATCCTTAAAATTTAACTGCAAGCGGCTCTGCTTTGTTATCAATCGAAGCTTCTGAAATATCTTTCAGAGATTTGGGTTCAGACTGACTAAAGCTACTTTGTGATTGATTGGTTAACGTCAAAGTTTCTCGTAACACAGGATCGCTTTGCGTTTGGGTGTTATTAGAAGCATGATCATCTCCACTGCCACCACAACCGCTCAATCCCCAAACAACCATGAACATCAAGGTTATTTTTTTCATGGTAATGACTCCTCATTACTTACTGGCAGTATTGAACGGTGAACCCGCAACTGGAGTATTAAGATACGGGAAAGTGGTACCAAACTGCTGAGGTGACTGCAATGCACCGTCGGTAAATCCAATCGTACCTGCTTTCGCATCCGACGCTTTACAGCCCACTGCGGTGTTTACACCATCAATGGTACACAGTAAACCCATCGCAACACGTAGCTCGATATCGACTACATCATCTCCCGGACGGCGACCATTCGGAAATCCGCTGGTGTCTCCACCGATCACACCTAAACGATTTTGCTTATCTTTGGTTTGCGCTGCAATTGCAGTATTTAAGCGCAACATTTCAGAGGCTTTCACATTTTTAGGCTGATTCAGACCCGGTACTCCAAGTAAAAATGCATTGACCAGATCGGTACGTGGGAAATTGGTTGGCGCAACCACGGCACCGCCTGTAGCGTCTTTAAATAACACTTCAATCAATGTTGGTAATGTTGGATTGGTAACATAATCGGCAAACTGACCATCATTGACTGGTTTGCTGGCATTGAATTTGTCTTTGTCTTTTAAACCAATCACCACCTCATTGACCAAAGGCATACCCAAACGGGAAACTTGCGTCCATGCCCCACCCACTTTAGATGCACTGGTCAAATTACTCTCCGGAGTCGGGTTAAGTAAGGTCGCTTGAGGCAAACTGGCTGTGGTCCAACCACCAATTACTGTTTCACCCGAAGACACCAAACATGATTGTGGCACTTCAAGTGCAATGGTCGTCACGTTTTTATTGCCAATGGTATTAAGTCCCTGGTCTTCAGCATTCACACCCGATGGTGCAAGCTGCGTAGCAGGAATCTTGATATTCACAAGGTCAAAAACTTCGCCAAGATTGACTGCAAATGGATCTTGGCGCTGGCCAACAAATACTTTGCCTGATCCGCAACTGCCAAAGTTGATATTTTGCACAAAACTATTGGCATAAGACTGATAATTGGGAATTGATTTTGCGCCCACATTATCGAAAGGTTTTTTAAAGGAGCCCAACACGTTACGATCGCCTTTACGTCGATCACCTTTGACCATGGTCACGGTATATGTTTCAGCCGTGTTTTGAGCAGAACTGCCATCATTGGTAATTTTTCCAATATTTGACAATGGTACAGAGATATTTTTGCCACCTACAGGTACTTGTAGATCTTTTAACTCCTGATCAAATTTAAATTGAAAAGTAATATCTTCTTGCGCATCACCATTGTTATCGATATGAATCTCATAAAGCGCTTTAGGGTCTAAAGCGAAGTAGTTCGGGCCACCATAAGCATCTTGAAGTGGCTGGTAATTGGCTAAAATGGTGACATAGTCGCCCCGATTACTTTCATAGCTTTTAAACATATAAAAATCGGTGGCATCTACTTTAGGTGTTTTGGTGATGGATGGAGCTTCACGGTGACTGGATGCAAGTGCACAAGCACTTAACCCCATTAATGCCATCGCTAGTGCGATACGATTGTTCATTGGCTATCTCCTTGATCAATATTTCATTTCATCGTTATTACTTTATTTTTTTATCCCTACATTGTTTTAAATCATTATGAGGGACCACATTAACATATAGGAGAGAATGTGAATATTATGTGATCATTTTGAAAATAACGGATGAAATCAATATTTTTGTGAAGTCAAGTATTTGCTTTTCAGTCTGATTTCACATGATTTTTATTTTAAAATCTGGATTATTTATATATAAAATACTTGATTAAATGAAAATCATTCGAACATTTTAAACACAAATAAAGATAAATTCTAAAAATTTAAATTATTAAATTTAATCATATTAAAAACAACAACTTAAAAAATAAATAATCAAACTATTACTTTTTATTTATATTTATCATTACATTAGTTTAATTTAATTTTTATATATTTTAAACTTCAGACCAAAGCCACAAAAAAGCGTCATAAAACATGAATGATCTTCACGTTTTTTAAATTTAATCATTATTTAATTCATCATCTTTTAATTGTTTAAATTTACTTGATAATATTGAAATTACTTTAATTTGTTTTGCATAGCGGCGACAGGATATACACATCAATAAATGTAATTGAAGATGTGTAAGTTCATTTAATGCAAGTGAACGATCTTGTTTTTCCGAGAGTAGTTGAGTCGCTTTTCGACAGGTCAGCATGAACATTCCTCCTTTAAAAGCCATTTATTTTCGAGACATTCTCTTAGGCGTGTTCGACTGCGGTACATCAATACATTAAAATTTGAAATAGTTAACCCTAGCTTATTGCAAATTTCCTGTGAGCTTAGCTCAATCATTTCACGCAACATAAACACTTGTGCCTGCTGTGCAGGCAAATGATTGAGGCAGGCATCAAAAATTACCCAGAAGTCTTCTTGTTCAAGCATCTGGTCTGGACTTGGCCATGCCTGTGGTGCTTCATGTGCATGCCAGTGATTCTTGTCATTAAACAATGTATCGATGCTTTTTTCAGAATCATCATCGAATAAATCTGTCATGCTGATCAAGCGTGATTGCTTACGGATAAAGTCGATGATTTTATTTTTTAAAATTGCAAATACCCACGTTTTAAACGCACACCGACCTGAAAACGAAGCGGCATGTTCTAGTGCACTGATAAGCGCTTCCTGCACGACATCTTCGGCGCTTTGGATAGAAGACATCTGTAACACAGCAAACTTAATCATTTGATGTCTAAGATCGGCAATAAAAATAGGATCATTCAACTGATCAGTAATGTGACCCGCTTGAGTCGACGCAGCTATGGTCATGAAGAATTCTCACTTAGACACAGAAATGGAGACCAAATCAAACTTAAGCAGTAACGATTTCAGTTCATTTAATTGGTTTTCAGCCACGTCATTAGGCTGATCTCCCAAAATCGAAACGATTAAATCATACAGCGTATCTTGCATAGCGCCACCATGTTCGACCAGATGTTCGATGAGCAATCCAAATAACGGCGATAATCGCTCTAAACGGATTTGATCAATTTCATCACGCCATACCATAATCACACCAGGTGCAAGCTGAATGTCATTCGGTTGTGTATCGAGTGTCCATTCATATACAGGATATTGATAAACCAAAACCCAAACAGCCTGCTTTAACTGCCATTGATAAGGTTCTACACATACCGGTTGATCGATAACCAAAGTGTCTAAATACAATTCAAGCCACTCAAATTGTAGAAGCTCGGCTAACCAAGGATATTGACTAAACATGGGATGAGCTTGATGAGAATAATACTCACGAAACTCTAGCGCTATCTCGTTTGAGTACGGAGATTGACATTTCGAATTTGCGACAAAATCCTGTAATAGTGCTTGCCACTGACATTCGAGCAATAATCTGCGCGTAATCGGATAAACCAGATTGATAAACGAGCTAATATTATTAAATACCAAATCACGATACACTTGCATGCGCTCATGATCGTAAACGCTAGCCAAATCAGAATGTGGATGGCGAATCCAATTACAGAATTGCTGCTGCGTGTGCTGAAATGATTTCTGAATTTGGTTCATATCCACTCTCCATGGCTTGAATGGTCTTAATTTTTTTTAATTCTTTATTGAGTTCTTCCCAACTCGGAATATTGAAATCCCGTTCTAATAATGTTGGCTTGATTCCACATTGTTGATAAGTAAACGCCAGAAGTTGCCATACAGAATCCGTAATCGCATCACCATGTGTATCAATGATCAGATGATCTTCTACTTGCGCATGACCTGCAATATGCAAATAGCGTATTTTGTCTTGAGGCATCGCACAAATAAACGCTTGAGCATCAGTGCCGTGATTTATGCTGTTCACGTATACGTTGTTTACATCTAAAAGTAATTCGCAATCCGCCTGCTTGATTACTTCTACAATAAATTCTGCTTCGGTCATCTCAGCACCGGGCATTAAATAAGTCGATACATTTTCAATGACCAGTTTTTGCCCCAAAATATCCTGTACACGTAAAATACGCTCCGCAACATAACGAACAGCGTCTTGAGTCATTGGAATGGGTAACAAGTCATATAAGTATCCGCCATCATGAGAATAACTTAAATGCTCAGAGTAAATACTGACATTATAAGTATTTAAAAATGCTTTGATTTTATGAATAAACTCAAGGTTGAGCGGATGTGGCCCGCCAATTGAGAGAGAAAGACCATGACAAACAAGAGGAGACTTTTCAACACAGGTCGCAAGAAGTTTTGCGTGTCGACCGCCAAAGTTCATCCAGTTTTCAGGTGCAATTTCGATAAAATCAGGCGGATAAGCTGCACTTAAAAAATCATCGATAAACTCTCGTCTTAAACCGAGCCCAACGTGTGAAGTTTCAATCATGAGCAAGCTCCTTATCCAAATCAAGATCGGCCCATCCATTGAATGAGCCGATCTTGTACATATCTGATCGGTTTATTTAGAACCACATTTTGCATCTGCCATTTTTTTATCTGCACCACATTTTGCATCTGCCGACTTATGCCCTTTCTTGGCATGATCCGCACCACATTTAGCACTGCCGCACTTACCATCTGCTGCCTTACTGGCATGGGTTTCCGTAGAAGATGAGGTTGCAGCTGTTGCAATCTGAGTTGGGCCAAGGACAGACAAAGCCAATAGCGCAGTCACGGTGGTCATAGAGTTTAATTTGTTCATGATTGATTCCTTTTTACATTTTTTGATTGTGTGTACGGGGTGTACTTGGTGTTAGACGCAGTTCATCTGAATTTATTACACATTAAAAAATATTTTTTTATGTAAGAAAATCGAGATCCTTTCGACTAATGTGAATTAAATCGCATCGGATGTGAAAAAATGATGAATATTTATACAAAAAAAATCAATCAGCTCTATTTAATTGTAAAAAAAGCGAGCACTCCGTTTGATGGCTTACCCGCATTGGCGCTGCGATTGTATTTAGTTCCGATCTTTTGGATGGCAGGGACAAATAAATTAATGCACTTTAGCAATATTGTAGAGTGGTTTGGCAATACTGACTGGGGGTTGGGCTTGCCCTTCCCCTATGTCATGGCTGCACTTGCAACCTCAACTGAATTGGCTGGCGCAGTTTGTCTGAGCTTAGGTATATTCACTCGCTGGATCAGCATTCCCTTGATCATCACCATGCTGGTTGCAATCTTGACTGTTCATTTGCCAAACGGTTGGCAAGCAATTGCCGATCCTTCGGCGCCTTTTGCAAATGCTCAGGTACTTGCTTCTGCTGAAAAGTTAGAGCGAGCACGACAAATTCTGACCGAACATGGCAATTATGACTGGTTGACCTCAAGTGGAAATTTTGTGATTTTAAATAATGGAATCGAGTTTGCAGTCACTTATCTGATCATGCTACTTGCACTAATCAAATTGGGCGGTGGGCGTTATGTCAGTCTGGATTACTGGTTTCGTTTGAAATAAAACAAATCATCATGCATATTCATGATGCTTTCATACGCTTTCTGATACTTTAGATTCAAAATAATCAGTATCACAGATGCCTATGATGATCTCCACCCAGTCACTTTGGACAATTTTTCTTGTATTTTTGCGCTTAGGACTCACCTCCTTTGGTGGTCCGACTGCGCATCTTGGCTATTTTCGTGATGAGTTTGTCATCCGCCGTAAATGGTTAAACGATGCTCAGTATGCAGATACCGTTGCATTGTGCCAGTTTTTACCTGGGCCAGCCAGTAGTCAGGTGGGTATGGCAATTGGCTACTATTGCGGTGGCTATAAAGGTGCTTTAGTTGCCTGGCTAGGGTTTACCTTCCCTTCAGCCATGATATTAATTTCATTTGCACTGGGTTTTGATCATCTGCAAAGCATGCAACTTACTGGTATTTTGCATGGCTTGAAAATTATCGCTGTAGCGGTGGTGATACAAGCACTTTGGGGAATGACAAAAACTTTATGCCCAGATGCAACCCGAATCACCCTCATGAGTTTAAGCACATTCATGATGTTAATGCTTCCCTCGCTCTGGACTCAGCTCGTGGTGATTATTGTGGCGGGAATATTAGGTACATTGATTTTCAGATCATCGCAAAGCACAGAAAAACAACAATTATTGACAGTAAATTCTCGTCATATTGGTTTCACTGGATTGATCCTATTTTTTGGATTACTGATTGCGCTACCTGTGCTGAGTTTTACGTTTTCAAACCCAGCCCTTGCGATTTTTGATGCCTTTTATCGTACTGGGGCATTGGTTTTTGGTGGTGGGCACGTTGTTTTACCTTTATTAAACACCCAAGTCGTCGCAACTGGATGGATTGAGCAAAATACCTTTTTAGCCGGTTATTCACTGGCTCAAGCGGTGCCCGGCCCATTATTTACTTTTGCTGGCTTCTTAGGCGCCTCGATGCCTCACATGATCACGCCTTGGCTAGGAGGTATTTTGTGTATTGTGGCAATTTTTAGTCCATCTTTTTTTCTTCTTATCGGCATTTTACCTTTTTGGCAAAGTATTCGTGATCTTGCATGGATGATTGCTGCGCTCAAAGGAATTAATGCAGCCGTGGTGGGCCTGCTGTTGGCAGCTTTGTATCAACCGATCTGGACCAATAGTATTTATACCTCAAAAGACTTTAGTCTGGCACTTCTTGCGCTTCTTGCACTGATGGTTTGGCGACTTCCGGTATGGTTGGTGGTTTTTTTAGGGGGTCTTTTAGGATGGTGGTTCATGTAGAGCAACCTATCGCATTCTAAGATTTTAATTTCAAATTAAAAATATAAGATCACTCTTAAATTCTGCTTGCTAATCAAATCGAAATAAAGATAATAAGAATCATTTTTAACAGCGACTGCCTGAGCATCATCATGCACAAATTGAATTGTTTATCGCATGCAATCTATATCGTTCTTTTTACAGGTTTATCTACAAGTGCTTGGGCAGAAGAAATAACGCAATCAGATGTTACTACATCTTCAAATATTTTACCCACTATTTCATTACAGGCAGATTCGAACCAGAAAAAATATGCTGCAACCCAAGCAAGTTCAGCACTGAAATCTGATGCACCGTTATTTAAAACCCCGCAATCTGTTAGTGTCATTACACGAGAACAACTCGATCAAAAGCAAGCAACTACACTTTCACAAGCCATCAATGGTGTTGCTGGAGTCAGTGCTGGCTATTTAGGGCGTAGAGGATGGGACGATTTTATTATTCGTGGTCAAAATTCGTCTGATCAAGTGTATATCGATGGACTTCGACAAAGCCAGTCACCCTTAGATGGTGTTGCGGTCGATTTATCTGGTATGGATCAAGTTCAGGTCATTAAAGGGCCAGCGTCTGTGAACTTTGGATTGGTGCAACCAGGTGGCATGGTCAATTTAGTGACGAAACGTCCACAAGCCGAAAATTTTGCAACTGCTGATCTGAGCTACGGAAGCTACAACTTCAAACAAGCCACATTTGATTTGAACTATGCGCCAAAGCAAACTGAAAAAGGTGCATTCAGACTGACAGGTCGTGTTTCCGATCAAGACGATCCAACCGACTATGTGTACTTTAAAAACTTTTATATCTCGCCTTCTTATAATTTCGATTTGGGCGATAAAGCCGAACTATCGGTGATTGCCAGCTATCAACATCGAGAATATTTACGTCAACAAGGTTTACCAGTGATTGGCACCTTAAAATCCAATCCGAATGGCGCGATTGACCGAAGCTTATATTTAGGTGAGCCAACTTTTGGTGGGTATGAAGCAGATGTTTACCGCACTGGCTGGAATTATAAATACAAGTTTGATAACGGCTGGACATTTAATCAAAATGCAGCGGTTCAGCAACTAAAATCGACTGGTCGGGTTGTGTTTACACAAACCGGTACAAACTTCTGGGTCAATACCACACCTGCTTATACCACACTCAATCGAACCAATAACGGGCGTTATCAAAGTCATGATACGCTGACTTACTCATTAGATAACAGCTTCCAGCGCGCGTTTAATTTACTGGGTATGCAGCATGATCTCAGCATTGGTATCGATGCAATGCAGTCAAAAGACGATTATATCAATGATCGATATACCACAGGAAGTTTAAACGTTTACAACCCTGTGTATGGGCAAGCAGTTAAATATGTAGCAACAAATAGTACCGAAGATATTAACCGTTTACGCTATAGCGGTTTATATGTGCGTGATCGTATTAACCTAACAGATCAGTTGATACTCAGCCTTGCAGGACGTCAAGACTGGGCCGAGGTATCAACGCAAAATGTCTCCAAGTCGGGAATTGCAGCCAAAGGACTGACCGACCGAAACTCATATAACAAGTTTACCGGAAATGTGGGGCTGCTCTACAGCATCAATGATATCGTGGCTCCTTACGCCAGTTATGCCACGTCGTTTCTTCCGAATACGCGTACCGATGTCAATGGCAGCATTCTGGCACCAGAAACAGGTCAGCAGACTGAGATCGGTGTAAAACTACAAAGCCCGAACCAGTTGGTTCAAGGGAGTCTGGCCTTATACGATTTACGTCGTCAAAACGTTGCAGTCAGCGACCCGAATAATACATCTGCTTACGTGCTTAATGGCGAGCAATTAACCCGTGGTATTGAAGCAGAGCTCAGTGCCACCGTCATTGAGCGCATGCGATTAACAGCCAGTTTTAGTCATATGTTTGACTCAAAAATTACCAAAGATTCGGTTGCGAGCAATGTAGGTGTAGCACTCGATAATGTCCCTCAAAATAGCTATAGTCTCTCATCACGTTATTATCTGACTGATTTAACATCGGGATGGTTCGTCGGTGCTGGCATTCGAGGTGAAAGCTCAAAATCGTATAAAGGACTCGATGTACACACACCATCTTACTTACTCTACGATGCCGAAGCAGGTTACGAAGCAACACGCTGGGGCGCGCAATTGTCGATTAAAAATTTGTTTGATAAAGACTATTATGCAGGATTACTCAATGCCAATATGGTGACCTTGGGTGATCCACGTCAAATTAACTTTACGGTCAAATTTAAATATTAATTATTCAGTCAGTAGATCACTCCAAAGTGATTTTGGATAAACAAACATTAAATACCGAGTCTATTCATGTATTATTCATAATTGAGGTGTGTTTACACTCGGTGTTCAAACTTTAAGATAAAATCTCTTGTCTTTCACCTTAACGACATTAAACTATGCGCACTGATTTGGGCGTGAGTTTTATGAAAAAGCAAATTGCAAAAATGATTTTTAAATTGTCTGGCTGGAGCTATCACATTGAGCCAGAGATTCTTGAAAATAAGCAGGTCATTATTGGATTTGAACATACATCTAATCTTGATGCTGTACTCTCAGTTGCTTTATTTGAAATTTTAGAAATTAAAATTCACACGCTGATTAAAAAAGAGCTCTTTCAGGGACCACTCAAACCACTTTTAGAAAAACTCGGCGGTATTGCGGTTGATCGCCATTCAAAATCAGATATCGTCTCGCAAATGGTCAAGCTATTTGAGCAAAATGACCGTTTTAATCTGGTGATTGCGCCTCAAGCAACGCGAGCAAAAGATGGCTCTACACGCAAACCGATTCGTACTGGTTTCTGGCACATCGCGCGTGCGGCAAATGTTCCAATTGTGTTGATGTATGCCAACCCTGTTACTAAAGAAGGCGGCATTTTAGGCAAAATTTATCCAGAAAATCTTGAAACAGACCTTAAGCTTATTCAGGCACTTTATAAAGAAAAAGTCGGCTTAGATATCTGTATTCCAGAACAATCAAATTAACGATCAAAGCTGTATTTATTACGTTTTTATCTGACCAATCGATTATTTTCTCTATCATCAGGCACTTTCTTCAAAAAATATGCTTATGGTAGAATTGCAAAAATTTGATCTGGTAATGGTACCAATCTGTAAGGAGCATATTTCAACATGGCAGGTCATTCCAAGTGGGCAAACACCAAGCATCGTAAAGCAAAACAAGATGCAAGCCGTGCTAAAGTTTTCACAAAATATATTCGTGAAATTGTAACTGCAGCAAAACTAGGCGGTGGTGATGCAGCCAGCAACCCTCGTTTACGTGCGGTCGTTGAAAAAGCTTTATCTGTAAATATGACACGTGACGCGATCAACCGTGCGATTCAGCGTGGTGCTGGCGGTGAAGACAATGATGATCTGAACGAAGTAACCTACGAGGGGTACGGTGTCGGTGGTGTTGCTGTTCTGGTCGAAACCATGACAGACAATCTTAACCGTACAGTACCAGATGTTCGTCACTGCTTCAGTAAAACCAACGGTAATTTGGGGACTAACGGTTCGGTTTCGTATCTGTTTACCAAGCGTGGTGAAATCAGCTTTGAAGATGTCAGTTTAGAAGACAAAATCATGGAAATCGCACTCGAAGCGGGCGCTGAAGATATCGAAGTGGAAGAAGATGGTATTTTGGTCATCACAACACCAGAGAGCTTTGGTGATGTTCAGGATGCTCTTGCAGCAGCAGGCTTGAAATCGGACAATGCAGAAGTGGTGATGAGTCCATCGACCAAAGCTGAAATTACCGATATCGACCAAGCGAAACAAATCTTAAAAATGATCGATATGCTTGAAGATCTGGACGATGTTCAAAACGTTTATACAAACGTTGAATTTTCAGACGAAGTTTTGGCTCAACTTGATGCCTAAATAATATGAAACGCACCGCACAGGTGCGTTTTTTTTAAACTTTATTGAGTAGCTTATAACAATTAAAGACATTGTATTCTTTAATCACAAAACTTGAATGTAAGGCTACGACATTATCAATTTTACCAATCCGGCGTAGCAAAATATCACTGTAATTATCCATATCACGCGCAACAAGTTCTAAAATAAAATCTGCGCTCTGCCCTGTAACCAAAAACGCATTGGTGACTTCCGGGATATCCTCAAGTTCAGTTAAAAACTTATCAAAAGTTTCGGTATCGTGTTTGCTCAAAGAAACTTGAAGCAAAATATGTAAAGAAAATCCAAGCTTAACAAAATTAATGTCACGCTTGAGATTACTCATGATTTTGGATTCAATTAAATGCTTGATCCGTCGATGCACTGAACTGACCGAGAGGTTAATCCGTTCTGACAACTCATTCAGGTTGAGGTCTTCATGGGTCAATATCTCAAGAATCTGTTTGTCGTAACGATCAAGCTCCATAACTGCTCCCCACTTATCTTTCATGATTTTAATGACTTCTGGCCATTGTATTGTAGTTTTGAGCATTCTCAAAAAATACATTCACTTTACAGTGAAAAGTACATATAAAAAAATCGAACGAGCTTGTAAAAATTTCATCTAAGACGATGCTTGACCCGAAAGTGTAAAGTTAAGTATCTTTTTTGTGCTTTAAGTAAAATATTTCAAAATATTGCTTCTTTTTAGACCTTAGTAATATTGACTTGTAACAATAAAATACAGGATTATTAAGCGAAGCTACATTGAAGTAGTTTTTTTAGACAAAAGGGAACGTTTATTAACAATTTTTAAGGAATTGGCATTCTTTTTGTTATGTAAATCCCAAAAGTAAGTTTTACTTTTTTTAATAATTAACGGAGTTATCGTGAATAAACTTAAAACTTTAGCCCTTAGCATGGGTACTATCGGGCTATCCTCTCTCGCCATTCCTGCTTACGCAGCGAGCAACACTGAAGTGGATGCTTTACGTAAAGAAGTCAATGAACTTAAACAGTTGGTTCAACAATTATCTACACAGCAAAAAGCTGCACCTGTCGTGATGGCTCCACCACCAGCTCCAGCGCCAATGGTTGCCGCAGCACCAGCACCAAAAGCACCAAGTAATGCAAAACCAGGCTGGTTCACGTTACCTGATGGTCAAACACAAGTTAAACTTTACGGTAGCATCCGTGGAGATGCAACTTATGACTTCGAAGGTAACCCATCACCAAACATTAACAACAATACTAACTCTGTTCCGTTAAATTCAGCAAATGCTACCAAAAACAATCTTAACGTTTCTGCAGCGACAACTCGTTTTGGTTTCGACTTTTCTCGCCCGACAGATCTAGGTGAGTTAACAGGTAAAATTGAAGCTGACTTTGCAGGCGGTATTGCAGCAGACAGTAGTTCAAGAACAACCAACGGTAATGGTTCGCTACGTGTTCGTCATGCTTACTTCTCTCTTGGAAAATGGTTAGTTGGTCAAACCACATCTCCTTTTGTTAACACTGACACAGCACCAGAAACAGTCGACTTTAACGGCCCTATGGGTTATGGCTCTACACGTACTGTACAAGTACGTTACACTCAGCCAATCGATGCCAACCAAAAAGTATTATTAGCAGTTGAAGGTGGTGATGTTGATAATATCAATAGCGCTTCAGCTACTACAGTTTTCAAAAATAGTGGTGGTGCAGTAGTACAACAAACTAATACTTCTGGAGGTAATAGATTACCAGCTTTGACAGCAAGATATGACTACACTACCGCCGATAAGAAAGGGTTAGTACAAGTTCATGGTTTAGTCCATGAAAACCGTATTTCTGTGAATGATGATGTTGATGAAACCAAGCTTGGTTGGGGTATCGGAGTTGGTGGTAAATATAGCTTAACACCTGCTGATACAGTATTTGCGAACTATTACCACGTAAAAGGCGATAATCGTTACTTGCTATATGGCAACTCTGCTTATGTTGCATACCAAAATAATGCAACTGCAGCTGCAAACGCTACAGATCTTTCAATTTATGAAAGCGAATTTAACTCGGGCTTAATTGGTTATTCTCACAAATGGTCACCGAAAGTACGTTCAACATTAGCTGCTGGCGCAATCTGGTACAAAGATGATAACTCTTTTGCAGAAAGAGCTCCGACATTAAACAAACAGCTTTATAACGTTATTGTAAACAGTTTCTACACTCCTACGAAAAACGTGGATTTAGGTGTTGAATATACTTATGGCCAACGTAAAACTTTCCAAGATCAAGAAGGCGATTACTCGCGTCTTAACTTGATGGCGAAGTATAGCTTCTAATTTAAGCTAAACGAGCATCTAAAAAACCCTGCATATGCAGGGTTTTTTAATACGCTTTAAAACGAAACTATAAAGATAATCAAGTTACTTATAAAATAAGACGTCTCATTGCAACTAAACTGTCTTTTGATCCATCTATCTCATGTATACGTTATGGGCGCTTTAATACTCAAATCAAATCTCTTAACTACGCTTATATTTTTATTTATGTTTTGGCTAAGCGATCAAAAGCTGCAATCAAATTAAAGTTGCGAACAAAATTCTGTTTTAAGGTTGGCACAATTACTTTATAGATAAAAAACCCAGTCACTTGACTGGGCTTTTTTAATGCTTGTGCTTTAAGCAGATTAATGCATGGCTTGAATCTTGTCTAAGAATAATTTGGCACGTTCATGACGTGCATCAAGATTACCAAAGAACTCAGATGTTGGGCAATCTTCAAGAATCATGCCTTGATCCATGAAAATTAATCGGTTTGAAACTCTTTTCGCGAAGCCCATTTCGTGTGTCACACACATCATGGTCATTCCTTCGTTAGCGAGTTGAACCATTACATCTAACACCTCACCCACCATCTCTGGATCGAGTGCGGAAGTTGGCTCATCAAACAACATACAAATTGGGTCCATTGAAAGACCGCGTGCAATTGCAACACGTTGCTGCTGACCACCAGAAAGCTGACCCGGGAATTTATCCTTGTGTGCCAAAAGCCCTACTCGGTCTAAATATCCCAATCCCTTTTTGCGAGCTTCTTCTTTCGAGCGCTTTAAAACTTTGACTTGTGCGACAGTCAAATTTTCAAGCACAGTCATATGCGGAAATAACTCGAAATGCTGAAACACCATTCCCACACGCGAACGGAATTTTGCAAGATTGGTTTTCGGATCACGCAAAGAAGTACCATCAACAAAAATGTCGCCTTTTTGAATTGGCTCTAATGCATTTACGGTTTTAATTAATGTTGACTTACCTGAACCAGATGGTCCGCATACTACTACCACATCGCCTTTTTCAATACTGGTTGTACAGTCAGTGAGTACTTGGAAATCACCATACCATTTAGAGATATGTTGGATGTCTATCATTGGCATTTAAAATCTCCAATTAGCGAATAATGGCAATTTTTTGCTGTAATCGTTTTACAAGTCTTGAAAGTAAGAACGAACTACAGAAATAAACCACTGCTACAATTAAATAAAAGGTTGCTTTTGTTTCAGGACCATAAGTATTGGCAAGCGTGTCGGCACGACCTAAGAAGTCTGGTGCACTAATTACATAGACCAATGACACATCCTGAAAAAGAATAATGGTTTGGGTCAACAGTACAGGTAGCATGTTACGAAATGCTTGTGGTAACACCACATATTTCATCGATTGACCATAAGTAAAACCGAGTGCATAACCTGCATTGACCTGTCCGCGCGAAACAGATTGAATACCTGAACGCACAATTTCCGAGAAAAACGCAGCTTCAAAAATTGCAAACGTAATGACACTCGAAAACAGTGGCCCCCAATACGTATCAGACTGGAATTCAAATACTTTTGGAAGTAAAAAGTAAAAGATAAAAATAACCTGAATCAGTGGAATACCACGAAATAGATCCACGTAGAATTTAGCAAAGTTACTTGCCACAACGTTATTCGACAGACGCATCATGGCCAAAGGTGTACCGATGATGATACCGCCTAGCATTGCAAGCACTGTAACGGTTAAGGTAAAAACAAAACCTTCTTTAAGTGCATTGATAACATCAGGAGATTGTAAAAGACTGAAATCCATGGTTATTTCCCTCCCGAACCTAGGCCAGGAACTGCCATACGTTTTTCAATCCACGCCATAATAAATTTGATGGTGTAAGTGATGATCAGGTATACAGGCGTTGAAAGAATCAAAATAATAATATCTTGAGACGTTTCTTCGCGCATGGTTTTGGTATAAGCGAAAAAATTGAGTACACTTAGCGCATATAGAACGGCTGAGTTTTTAAACACGTTCATTGCTTCAGACGTAATCGTCGGCCATACCGTACGATAAGCAACGGGTAAAATCACATAGCGATAACTTTGGCCTGTGGTAAAACCCATTGCAGATGCTGCAAATTTTTGGCCACGTGATACCGTGTTGATTCCGGCACGAATATGCTCTGATACACGCGCAGCAGTATATAAACCGAGTGCAAAAACACCAATAACCGCAGGATGATCATTCAGCAAGTTTTTCCACCATCCGCCGGCAACAACTTCTCCGCTCCCAGAGCTAAGTGTGGCTGGTAAAAGTTCAGGAAAAACGAAAGCCCAAAAGAAAAGTTGAACAATCAGTGGGATATTACGGAAAATCTCAACGTACGTATCACCAATCAAAGCCAATGGCTTATTAGGTAAGGTACGTATAATTCCAAGTAAAGAACCCAAAAAGAATGCGATAAAGAATGCAGCAATTGCAGTCCATATCATGGTTAAAACACCTGAACCTAACATTTGAAGCCATGTTGGTGCATCGGCGTATTGAGAATAACTTGAGCTGCCTATCGCTTTACAGACCGATTCCGCCCAAGCTGCTTTTTCGACACTAAATTCGTTCGATTCAGCACAGAATACAGTCCAGTTTAGTGAGCCGACTGACATAAATGCCCCTTTTTAAAATATTAAAAATACAGCATGCATACAGTACGCAAGTTACTGTATGCAAAATGGTTAGCTGCAAATCAAAAGAGTTTTAGGGCTTAAATGCCTTCATCAGTCGGATGTGCTTTCAATTTCTTGAAAGAAGCACTCTGTGCCATGTTCAGATTGGTATTTTTAGGTGGAATTGGAGACTGGAACCATTTTTTATAAAGTTTATCCATTTGACCTGATTTCCACATACCAGTTACGGTGCGATCCGCAACCGCTTTGAATTTCGGATCATCTTTTGCAATCATGATGCCATATGGCTCAGAAGATAATACAGGGCCAACAATTGCAAATTCTTTCGGGTTAGATGATTTTGCAATCAAACCAGCCAAAATATTGTCGTCCATCACAAATGCTGCTGCACGACCAGATGCCATCATTGAAAATGAGTCTGCGTGGTCTTTACCATAAATGTTTTGCACATTAATAGACTGACCTTTTTCATTCATTTTGATGTATTTGTCTGATGTTGTGCCTTGAGTGGTCACGACAGCTTTACCGTTCAGGTCAGCCAAGCTCTTAATACCTGAATTTGCTTTCACTGCCATACGCACTTCTGTTGCGTAGTAGTTTGTAGAGAATCCTACTTGCTGTTGGCGTTGTTTGGAGTTAGTGGTTGTACCACATTCCATGTCGATATTGCCTGCAAGAAGTTCTGGAATACGTGTAGACGATGTAACTGCTTTGTATTCGACTTTCAAATTCGGCATTTTAAGCTCTTTCTTGATGTCGTTTGCGAAAGCATTACAAATATCTACCGCATAACCCACTGGTTTACCTGCGACAACATAGGAAATAGGATCCGATGACTCACGGTGTCCAATAATAATTTTTCCACTGCTTTTAATTTTAGCCAAAGTATCCGCAGCTTGAACCTGAGTTGCCCCTCCAACTGTACAAATCATCAATGCCGATACAATTAGTGAGGTTGCAGAATGTTTCATAAAAACTCCTTGATTATATTTCGCTAAATTTTAAGAAAGCTGTATATTATTCAACCTACCTAAAAAATAGCTCTCCTTTCATTTAAAGCAATTATCAAGCCAACTTTTAATTGTTGCTTATCATCGACCGATTCCACTATTTTTACATGCTTTCTTATCCTAATTGAAAGCACTTCATACAGTTTTTCGCTAGACTTTAGTCTTAGCTTTGATTGCTTTAGATTATTTTAACGCCAAAATCTTTTTTTTAAAGTTTTATTTTCAAAAAAACGTGATTTAAATCACATTAAATTAAATTATTTGCATCTTTTTAGTGCCAGCAACATTCTGCATGCATCATTTTGAATCTATGCATTTTTTGCATATAAAGTGAACGAAATATCTAAAAAACAATCATCACCAAATAAAATAATGAAAATAAATTTCATTCATTGTTAATTAAAACTTATTAATTGCTAAAAAATTAGATTGTGACTGCGCAGGTATTTGAATACAAAAACATTATTGATTTTGTATTCAAACATTTAAATCTTTAATTTATTTGAAATTCGTTATTTTTGATGTGCCCTTTTGGATTGGCATTACATACCACGCCAATCCACTCTGGCATTTCGTTCGGTTTCGTAAATTCGCTGTACATATTGCCCCAAAGGCAAACTTAGCAGGTAGGTTTTGTAGGTATCGAGTTCGGGCGAATGAAATTCAGTATTTTCCACTTCCCAAGGTGTGCCATTTGGATGCAGTAAAGGGGCCAAAATGGCACATACCGCTATATCAGCTAATCCAAGACGATCACCTACCATATAGCGTCCGTAGTTTTCGACTAAACGATCATTAAGTAGTAGTACAAGCTCATCTAGACGCGCCTTAGACTGGGCAACTTTATCTTGTTCGAGTTCGTAACTTTTTTTGACCAGCGTCTTAAGGATTGGTTTTGAAAATTTTTCAAATTGTCGCAAGTAGCCCTGCTCGCCCATCATGATTTCAATCGGTTCATCACTGTAAGACAACGCATGTGCCAATGACCAACGGCGAACATGAATCCCAAGCTCGTCTGCAAGTTGATCAATTTCTAAGGCTGCGCGTCGTTGTGCAGGATCTTTTCTCAGCAAGGAATGTTCAGGGTAAGTATCGTCAAGATAAAGTGCAATCGGAGTCGATTGAGCAATCCATCTTGCATCATCTTTTAGAATGGGTAACTTATTTTGACCTGTTTTTAACTGTGCGAACGCACGATGAAAACCAGGAATCAAATTATGAGCAACATAATCAAGCTCTTTGTGATCCAGTAACCAGCGAGCTTTCTCACAGTAATGAGACAAAGGGAACTGGTATAAAACCCGCATAAAAACTCCAAATTATTTTTTTAGTCAACCAAATGTAAAAAACATTGTTTTGCCTTGTTACTTTAGAATTAAGCGCGCTTTAAAACAATGTACTTTTTGTGCCAAATCTCTGTCTAAATCACCTATTGCCGCGATATGAAAACTATGAATTTTTATTCAAAGCATATGAAGTAGATCGATAAAAATAGATATTTAAGATGTAATTTAATGGAGGGATTAATATAAGCAATTGAATTTAAAAAATTTGTTAAATAAGAAAAAGTGATTTTCTTAGCTGAAATAAAATTTAGCATTTTTATCGATTAGTTTTGACAAATACATCGTTTAGAAAAGCACAGAATTTTACCTAAAGTATTGATATCAAATAAGGGTATCAATATGTCTGAGTTAAGTTCGTCATCTAAACGCTCGGTTCACATTCTTAAAAACGACCAACAAGCATTAAACGCGGCCTATCAAGTTGCTGATGAAGCACTTGTAAACCGAAACATACGAGATCAACAACGTATTTTGCCGTATGAGGCAATTGAACACTTGAGTCAAAAAGGTCTTGGCGGTATTCGAATTCCTAAACGTTATGGTGGTGCTTTTGTATCAAATAAAACTTTAGCTCAGGTGTTTCGTATTTTAAGTAAAGCCGATTCTAATGTTGGCCAAATCCCACAAAATCAAATCAGCCTGTTAAATTTAATTGATTTAATGGGAAATGAAGAACAAAAAAAACGTATATTTGGCGAAATACTGGCAGGTAAACGCCTCGCCAACGGCGGGCCTGAGCGCCAGAGTAAAGACAGTAAAACCGTTCATACGACGCTCATACAAAATGGAGAAGTTTGGGTCTTAAACGGCGAAAATTTTTATTCTACGGGTAGCATTTTTGCAGATTGGCTGGCAATTAAAGCCCTTCACCCAGAAGGTCATGTGGTTTTGGTATTGGTTGATCGCTTTACAAATGGGATCGAAATTGAAGATGACTGGAATGGATTTGGTCAGCGCACCACCGCAAGTGGCACGATAAAACTCAATCAAGTACACATCGATCCTGCGCTTATTTTTGATGAGCGTTTATTGACACAAGCTCCAAATTATCGAGGTGCCTATTCGCAATTGATGCAAGTAGCAATCGATGTCGGGATTGCTGAAGCTGCATTTACTGATCTTATATCAGCGGTAAAAAAAGCGCGCCCAGTTATCGATGCCAATGTTGAAAAAGCCAGTTTAGAACATTTCACCATTCAGGAAACAGGCAAGCTTCAAGTCTTACTTGATGCCGCGATAGCATTACTTGATGATGCTGCCGAGTATCTGGATGAACTGGATTCACAATTCGAAGTGACGGATGCACAGGCTGCCCGCGCCTCTATTTTGGTGGCAGAAGCCAAAGTCTATGCCAATGATGCAGCACTAACTATCTCTGAAAAATTACTCGAACTTGGTGGTAGTCGTGCCAGTTTAAGTCAGCACAATTTAGATCAGCACTGGCGCAATGCACGTGTACATACGCTGCATGATCCTGTGCGCTGGAAAATCCATGCGATTGGCAACTATTACCTCAATGGCGTCTTCCCTGCACGTCATGCATGGATTTAAGGAGAGCTTCATGACATCTTATCAAGCAATCGCATCTTTTAATTCATCAAACTCCACACAGGCACATATTATCCGAGACGATGCCGAGGCACTTTCAATTGCCACCACATTGAGTGAGCGTTTTAAAGAAAAAAGTGTGCAACGTGATGCCGAGCGGATTTTGCCTTTTGAGGAAATTGAGCAATTTAGTCAGTCTGGCCTTTGGGCAATTACCGTACCAAAACGCTTTGGCGGTGCAGATGTTTCTAGCCTGACAGTGGCAAAAATCATTGCACTGTTTAGTGGCTTTGACGGCTCGATTGGACAGATTCCTCAAAATCACTTCTATGCCCTTGAGGTACTTCGTAATACTGGTACCGAGCAACAAAAGCAGAAGCTCTATAAAGAAGTATTGCAAGGCGCACGTTTTGGCAATGCACTTGCAGAATTTAAACCCAGAACAGCGGCTCAGAAACATACAACGATTACAGCCACCGAGAATGGTTATTTGATTCAGGGTGAAAAGTTCTATTGCACAGGCAGTTTATTTGCACATCGTATTCCAACTTTGGTCATAGATGCGCATGGTCGCGAATATTTGGCTTTTGTAAAACGTGAAAGTCAGGGATTGAGCCTTGTTGATAACTGGAGTGGCTTTGGACAACGTGTGACAGGCAGTGGTGCGGTAAAATTTGATCGTGTTTTTGTTGCTTATGACGATGTTATTCCCTTTGATGTAGCCTTTGATCACCCGACACTGGTTGGCCCTTTTGCACAAATCATGCATGCCGCGATTGAAGTCGGAATTGCCCGTGCCGCATTCGAAGAAACGCTAAAGCGCGTCCATCAAGCCCGTCCCTGGATTGATTCAAATGTTGATACCGCGGCTCAGGACCCACTCACCATTTACGATGTTGGACGTATTGCAATTGATGTAAGAGCAAGCGAAGTCTTACTCAAACGTGCAGCTCAATCAATCGATACGGCACGTTTAGACACCACAGCAGAGCATGTTGCATTAGCTTCATTGGCGGTTGCGAAGGTCAGAGCGCATAGTACTGAAACTGCACTTAAAGCCAGTTCGAAACTGATCGAACTTGCAGGGAGTCGTGGTAGTCAGCGTCAAGATGGACTCGACCGTTTTTGGCGTAATGCACGGGTACACACGCTACATGATGCTGCGCGCTGGAAATACTTTTTTATTGGCAATTATGCATTGAATGAAATTTTTCCTCCACGACGAGGGACATTGTAATGACAAATAAAACACACAAACACATTTTACTGAATGCTTTTGACATGAACAGTGTCGGCCATATTAATCATGGTTTATGGACTCATCCGCGTGATCAGTCGCATCGATTTAATGAGCTGAGTTACTGGACAGAACTGGCACAAACACTCGAACGCGGATTATTTGATGGCTTATTTATAGCCGACATCACAGGGGTGTATGATGTTTATCAAAATAATATCGATCTCACGTTAAGAGAATCAATTCAGCTCCCCAGCCACGACCCAACGACGTTGGTCTCGGCAATGGCAGCCGTCACACAACATTTAGGCTTTGGGGTTACGGTGAATTTGAGCTACGAAACGCCCTATCAGTTTGCACGGCGCTTTGCTTCACTCGACCATCTCACGCAAGGGCGTATTGGCTGGAATATTGTTACAGGCTATCTTGATAGTGCGCAACGCTTAATTGGGCAGTCTGCGCTTAAAGATCACGATCTGCGCTACGATCAGGCAGAAGAGTTTTTAGCACTCTGCTACAAATACTGGGAAGGCTCTTGGGAGTCCGATGCATTGCTCAAGGACAAACAACATCGAGTTTTTACAGATCCTCACAAGGTACATTCGATTCATCACTCTGGGCGGTTTTATCAAAGTGAAGGTGTATTTCAAGTTGCACCTTCGGTGCAGCGCACGCCAGTGTTGTTTCAAGCAGGCGCCTCTTCAAGAGGAATGGCCTTTGCAACTGCTCATGCCGAATGCATTTTTATTGGTGGCGACCAACCCGACAAGATCAAACAAAATGTCGATAAAATTCGTGAGCGCGCCAAACAGCATGGGCGCCATCCAGACGATATCAAGATTTTTGTCGGCATTACCGTGGTCACTGCCGCAACAACGGCTGAAGCACAAGATAAACTGGCGGAGTATCGTCGCTATGCTTCTCCCGAAGCTGGGCTTGCCCATTATGCAAGTTCGGTCGGTATCGACCTATCGAAATATGCCGATCATGAGGTGGTTCCCTATCAAAAAAGTAACAGCATCGCTTCGGTAAATGAAAAATTTAAAACCCAACAAATCACCATTCAGGATTTAAAAGATCAACACGTTTTAGGTGGGCGTTACCCACTGATTGTTGGCAATGGTGAAGACGTGGCAAAACGACTGATTGAGCTGGTCGATCAAACAGGCGTAAATGGATTCAATTTAACGCGTACCGTCGCACCAGAGTCACATCATGACTTTATTCAATACGTGATTCCTGAGCTGCAACAACGAGGCCGTTTTAAAACTGCATATAACGAAGGCTCGTTACGTCAAAAAATTTCAGGACACGGCGATTTGCTTCCATCGACGCATCCCGTTGAGCAATATCGATGTTCACCTTCCACACATTCATTCAATTTAAATCAACACGAAAAAATTACAGCATAATTCTTGGAGTCTTCGATGGCACAGTCATCTTCATCAGAAAAACTCATTATTCTTGGGGCATTATTTGTCGTTTTAATTATTGGGCTTGTAATCTGGAATCAGAATAGACAAAGTCAGCATCAAGAGTTAGTGATCGGTATTAGCCCTCCTTTTGCTCACCCGCTGCAAGCGGCAGCCAAAGAAGCTGAAAAACAAGGGATTCATGTCAAGCTGGTCGAGTTTTCCGACTGGAATACGCCAAACATCACTTTAAATAATGGCGACATTGATGCCAATTTCTTTCAACATCAGCCTTTTCTAAGCAATGCAATTAAAGAAGGTGGTTATAAACTCAAAGCTTTTGGTGTGGGCGCAGCATCTCACGTCGGATTATATTCAAAAAAATATAAGTCACTGGATGAACTACCGCAAAATGCACGTGTAGTGGTTCCGAATGATCCAGTCAATCAAGGGCGTGCTTTGCTCTTACTGCAGCAAGCCAAACTGATTCAGCTTAAAGATCCAAACAATTACTTGTCTAAATTAAGTGATATTACAGTTAATCCAAAAAATCTAAAATTTATTGAAGTTGAAGGCCCTCAAACTGCACGTGCAATTGATGATGTCGACTTGGCATTTGGCTATCCACACTATTTGCGTTTGGCTAAAACAGCCGATCCAAATAGTGCCCTACTTTTAGACGACACAACCAATAAACGTTATGCCATCTTGTTTGTGGTCCGAGATGATTATGAAGATAAAGACGGTAAGCTGAAAAAATTTATTGAGATTTATCAAAATTCACCGGCGGTAAAAGCAGCCATAGATGAAGACATTGGACCAAAACTTTGGTTCCCAGGTTGGGTCTAGGAGGTTAATCATGGTTAGTTTTGGATCACAGGTTGATTTCTCACCGCCACATATTCAGATTCGTGCACTCAATAAAACCTATACATCGAATGGCCAGACTGTGCAGGCGCTTAAAGCCATTGATCTGGATATTCCACAAGGCAAAATTTTAGGCGTGATTGGAAAAAGTGGTGCTGGAAAATCATCTTTGTTACGCACGCTAAATGGACTAGAAACACCGAGTTCTGGCTCTATTAAAATTCATCAAGATGAATTAACCACACTTGACCACGCACAGCTCATTCATCTGCGTCAGAAAATTGGCATGATTTTTCAGCATTTTAATCTGATGTCGGCTAAAACGGTGTGGGACAACGTCGCGTTACCACTTAAAATTGCAGGTCTAGATAAAGTAGAAATTCAACGCCGCGTCGATGAAGTTTTGGGCTTGGTCGATCTGGCACATAAAGCCGGGCAATATCCATCACAGCTCTCCGGTGGGCAAAAGCAGCGTGTCGGGATTGCCCGAGCGCTGGTGCATCATCCTGAAATTTTACTCTGTGATGAAGCCACATCGGCGTTAGATCCCGAAAGTACCGCCACTGTTCTCTCCTTGTTAAAAAAGATTAATCGGGATTTAGGCATTACGGTGGTGTTGATCACGCATGAAATGCAGGTCATTCGTGAAATTTGTGATCAAGTGGTGGTTATAGATCAAGGGGAAATTGTCGAGTCTGGTTTGGTCTGGTCAGTTTTTTCAAATCCAAAGCAAAAAATCACTCAAGAACTGCTGAATCTTGAACAACTCAATTTACCTTTTACGCTTTATGAAGCGCCACAAGATCACTTAACGCATCGAATCATTAAAGTTCGTTATCAAACCGATCTTAAGCATCCACCAAACTTAACCGATTTACTGAGATTACTCGGGTCGCATACTTCTTTGTACCAGAGCCATGTCGATACTGTTCAGGATCACTTAATTGGCACATTAATTTTAGCCATACCAGAGCAAGCTTTTGATGCGCAGGTACTAAAACAACTGTCTCATTTTGTTTTTGATGTGGAGGTGATTGGCTATGCACAACCAACTTCTTGATTTATTGCTTACAGGTACACTGGATACCTTACTGATGGTAGGCGTATCCGCTTTACTGGCATTTTTGATTGGTTTACCGCTCGCCGTTTTACTGGTGATGACCTCTGAACATGGGATCTATCCTTCTATTAAAATTAATCAGCCCATTGGCTGGGTCATTAATATTACCCGCTCTATTCCGTTTTTAATTTTAATGGTGGCGCTCATTCCAGTAACGCGCTGGATTGTCGGTACCAGTTATGGTGTGTGGGCGGCTGTTGTTCCACTTACACTTGCTGCAATCCCCTTCTTTGCGCGCATTTCCGAGGTCAGTTTGCGCGAGGTCGATCAGGGCCTGATTGAAGCTGCACAGGCCATAGGCTGTAATCGCAAACAGATCATCTGGCATGTACTCCTACCTGAAGCCATGCCTGGCATCGTGGCGGGTTTTACCGTTACTGTGGTTACCATGATTAATTCTTCGGCAATTGCAGGTGCAATTGGTGCAGGTGGTTTAGGCGATATCGCTTATCGTTATGGCTATCAGCGTTTTGATCTGACCATTATGTTTGCCGTTATTTTAGTTTTGATTGTATTGGTGATGCTGATACAAGCCACAGGCGATGCGCTTTCCAACCAACTCGATAAACGCAAAATCTAAACTTCTTTATGATTCACACTTCGCCATGACCTGACTTTGTCATGGCTTTCATGTAAAATCAGCCTTAATTTTTACATTACACTTTTTGTGAGTCATTTCATGGGTTTTAATTGCGGTATTGTGGGTCTACCAAACGTCGGTAAATCAACGCTTTTTAATGCATTGACCAAAGCAGCGATTGCAGCAGAAAACTTCCCGTTCTGTACCATCGAACCAAACACCGGGATTGTTCCTGTTCCAGATGCACGCCTAGATAAACTTGCAGAAATTGTAAAACCACAACGTATTATTCCAACCACAATGGAGTTTGTGGATATTGCTGGTTTGGTTGCGGGCGCATCGAAAGGTGAAGGCTTGGGTAACCAGTTTTTGGCAAATATTCGTGAAACTGATGCAATTGCGCACGTGGTACGTTGTTTTGAAGATGAAAATGTCATTCACGTGAATGGTAAAATCGATCCGCTAGACGATATTGCCACCATCAACACCGAACTTGCACTTGCCGATTTAGACACTGTAGCAAAAGCTTTGCTACGTTTGACCAAAGTTGCAAAAAGTGGTGATAAAGAAGCACTTGCAACTAAAGCCGTGCTAGAAAAAATTCAGCCATTGTTAGATGAAGGCAAGCCAGCACGCGCAGCGGACTTAAGCGATGATGAGCGTAAACTGATTCGTGGCTTTGGTTTAATGACCTTAAAACCAACCATGTATATTGCGAACGTTGCTGAAGATGGCTTTGAAAATAACCCGCATCTTGATGCCGTTAAAAAATTAGCAGCAGAAGAAAATGCGATTGTCGTGCCGCTATGCAATCAGATTGAAGCCGAAATTTCATTGCTAGAAGATGAAGACCGTGCCGAATTTTTAGAAGCTATGGGAATGGAAGAACCAGGCCTAAACGTTGTAATTCGTGCAGGTTATGCCCTACTTGGTTTACAAACCTACTTCACTGCCGGTGTACAAGAAGTACGTGCATGGACCGTAAAAGTAGGTGCGACTGCACCTCAAGCAGCCGGTGTGATTCATACCGACTTCGAAAAAGGCTTTATTCGTGCAGAATGTGTTGCCTATAACGACTTTGTTCAGTACAACGGCGAAGCAGGTGCCAAAGAAGCGGGTAAATGGCGTCTTGAAGGTAAAACCTATGTTGTTCAAGACGGTGATGTGCTGCATTTCCGTTTTAACGTATAAAATATTCGTTCAAAAAAGGCCAGCTCATGCTGGCCTTTTTTAAATTTACAAACATTTATTAAATAATAATTACAATGATAATCATTATCAATATATTTACATATTTTAATCCATCGCCTAAACTCATATGGAAAGAACGACTTAAAATATCTCAAAGGACAACACCCCATGGCCTATAGCTTACCTGCACTGAATTATGCCTATGACGCACTTGAACCGCATATCGATGCCAAAACGATGCAGATTCATCACACCAAGCATCATCAAACTTATATCAATAATATCAACGCTGCGATTGAAGGTACTGAATGGGAAAAATTGTCAGTTGAAGATCTGGTTGCAAAGGTGCATGAGGTGCCAAGCGATTTAAAACATACCGTGATCAATAATGCTGGCGGTCATGCCAACCACAGTCTGTTTTGGACGATCATGAGCCCTCAAGGTGGTGGTGAACCCCATGGCCCTGTGTCCGATGCAATACGACAACAATTAGGTGGCTTTGATGCATTTAAAGAAGCTTTTACCAAAGCCGCGTTATCTCGCTTTGGCAGTGGTTGGGCATGGCTCAGTGTGACACCACAAAAAACGCTGGTGGTTGAAAGCAGCGCCAATCAGGACTCACCACTCATGCATGGCAACACGCCGATTTTGGGTCTAGATGTTTGGGAACACGCTTACTATTTACAGTATCAAAATCGTCGCCCTGAATATATCGCGGCATTTTATCAAGTGATTGATTGGGATGAAGTCAATCATCGTTATCAGGATGCATTGAAATAAGGAGTTAACTCATTTGTACACAACTACAGGTCTGTATGAAATGCCCCTTTTTCATGTGTTTCGATTGCTGCTTGGTATTTTGATTTTAATCACAGGACTGATAATTTTAATTCTCCGTTTAGTATGAGTGATTGATCCTCTGTGCTGGATTGCGATTTATTTATGCTGCTTCAAAATGCAATAAAACATCATGCAGTCCAGCTTTTATAGCTTCAATTTAAAAGAAGGCGTAATAGAATAGCTTAGCTATGCAAATTTTCATGATGCATGATGCTGAAGTGCTGCAATTTCCTGCATTAAAAAATCTACAAATATACGGATTTTTGCAGACATGTGCCGATTTTGTGGATACAAAATAGAAAAGCGACGAGTCCTAGGCGTTAAAGTGGTAAGTACCTCAACCAATTCGCCGCGCTCAACTGCTGGTTGTGCGATAAAGTGATAAATCTGAAACAAACCACCTCCCGCTTTTGCCCATGTCAAACACCCCATAACATCATCATAAACCCGTCGATGACTTTTAAAGCCGTAATTGAAATCATTGCCGTGGCCATCTTTAAAAATCCATGGCATGGCGCGGCCTGTACTGGGCAGAATAAACTGAATGCACTGATGCTGATCAAGCGCTGCAACCGTTTTGGGTTCAGCATACTGTTGTAAATATTCAGGGGCAGCAAAAACGCCCAAGGTTGCATCTTCAAGCGTACGCGCAATGAGTCGGGAGTCTTTGGGAATACCCAAACGAATGGCCAGATCAAAACCTTCTTCCACAAAATCGATGACTCGATTGGAGATGTTTAGCTCAATTTCAATTTGTGGATATTTTGCCTGAAATTTAGGCAGCAGAGGCAGAAGCCGATAATGAGCATACGGTGTTCCAACACTAATCCTTAATGTACCACTTGGACTGTGCTGATCGCCTGTAATCATGCGCTCTACTTCTGAAATTTGCTCCAGTGCCTGCTGACAGTGTTGATAATAGAGCTCCCCTTCACACGTTAGCTTAATACTGCGTGTAGTTCGCGCAAAAAGGCGCACACCGAGCCTTGCTTCCAAGCGTCCGATAGAACGGCTGACTGAAGCCGGTGTAATGCCCAAACCTTCTGCCGCAGCGGTAAAACTTCCCAGCTCTGCCGCTTTGCAAAACAATTCTATACTGGCCAATTGGACCGAATCAAAATGTCGCATTTATTCTCTGATGTAATAAATAAATTACCATTCGGTTAATTTATCTTTATTTATCACTCTAATAAAGTTGCAGTTACAAAAAATGCCTGATTTAAGGCTGAAATAACTGCAACGTATTTGGTTAGTGAGAAAACATGTTTCTGTCACGTTTATTTCGTATTTTTGCCTTGTTGCTGATGGGTGCGACATCATTCACGCACGCCGCATCTAAAGGTGAAGTTCTGGTGTTACTCTCGAGTGAAACCGAGCTTCCACTACAAGGAAAGAAATCGTTTCCGTCGGGTTATTATGTCAATGAGTTTGGTGTGCCAGCCGATGCCCTCATCAAAGCAGGATACACCCTGACAATTGTCACCCCAAAAGGTAATGTACCCAAGCCAGACGTCCGCTCGATTGATCCGCTCTATTTTGGAAAAAATCGCAATGAAATGCTGCGAATCAAAAAATTGACTGAACAATTGACTCAAGCGCAGAACGTACGTTCATTACAAGATGTGATGCAACAAGGGCTTGATCGCTATTCAGCTATTTTTATTCCGGGTGGACATGCACCACTCATTGACCTAGCGAATAATCCGATGGTGGGTACCACCCTGCAACACTTTCATCGCAAGGGCAAACCAACTGCAGCGATTTGTCATGGCCCGATTACCCTATTAGCTGCGCAAAAAGATCCTAAGGCATTTGAACAGTCACTGATCCAAAATCAAAAAATGAATGCTGAGGGTTGGATCTATCATGGTTATCAAATGACCATTTTCTCGAATGAAGAAGAACACGTGTTTGAAAACTCACTTCACGGCGACAAATTACGCTATTACCCAGCCAACGCGATGAAAAAAGCAGGCGGCAATATGCAGTTTGCCAAGGCATGGCAACCACATGTTGTGATTGACCGTGAACTGATTACGAGTCAAAACCCATATTCAGACCATGCGCTCGCCCAAGCGTTACTTAAAGCACTTGCTACTCAAACCCAACACTCACCTAAAATCTAGAGGAATCTCCATGCAAAATTTCACATTTTACAACCCAACAAAAATTGTATTTGGTCAAAATTCTGTCGAACAGCTTGACACGTTAATTGCTTCCGACGCGCGCATCATGATGATTTATGGCGGACAAAGTGCGGAAAAAACAGGAACACTCAAAGAAATTCGTGATGTGTTAGGGCACCGTATTGTAAAGGAATTTGGTGGTGTAGAACCAAATCCACGCTATGAAACACTTATGCGCGCAGTAGAGCTAATCAAAAGCAACGATATTGATTATTTGCTTGCTGTGGGTGGCGGTTCTGTCATTGATGGCACCAAATTTATCGCAGCGGCGGCCTTGTACACGGGCGAACCATGGAACATCCTTAAAAATCAGGGTGCCGACGTAGAACAAGCACTGGCATTTGGTTGTGTACTGACGCTACCGGCTACTGGTTCTGAAATGAATGCGGGCGCTGTAATCACCCGCGGTGAAACTCAAGACAAACTGTTTTTTAACAGTACCTATGTATTTCCGCAGTTCTCAATTCTTAATCCGCTTAAAACCTATACTTTGCCAGAGCGTCAATTGGCCAATGGAGTAGTCGATGCCTTTACCCATGTCATGGAGCAATATCTGACTTATCCAGCAGGCGGTTATATTCAGGATAGAATGGCCGAAGGATTGTTACAAACCCTGATTGAAATTGGCCCACGTGTTTTAAGCGCTGAAAAAGACGATGAAGCACGTGCCAATTTAATGTGGGTAGCAACCCTTGCACTGAATGGTCTAATCGGTGCAGGTGTCCCGCAAGACTGGTCGACACATATGATCGGTCATGAACTCACCGCACTGTACGAGATTGACCATGCACGTACACTTGCCGTGGTGTTGCCAGCAAACCTAAGTGTAAGACGCGAAAGTAAAGCGGCCAAGTTACTGCAATATGCAGAACGTGTATGGCAGATCCGTGAAGGATCAGAGCAAGCGCGTATTGATGCTGCCATTGAGCAAACCAAAGCATTTTTTAAAGCAATGGGAATTCCAACTCAACTTGGCGATTATGACTTAGGTAATGAAGCAATCGACAAGGTTGTGGCTCAACTTGAGCATCATGGTATGACCGCTTTGGGCGAACACAGTGATGTGACTTTGGCAATCAGTCGTCAAATTCTTGAAAAAGCACTCTAATAGAGTGCTGTCTACTCCCATGAGAATTTTAATGAATGATAGCCACTACTTAAGACCGAGGAAAATCACATGAAAGCATTAGTTTTAACTCAAGTCGGAACGCCTTACACGCTGCATGTCGAAACCGATATCGAGATACCCGAACCCGCTGCTGGTGAAGTTCGTATTAAAGTGATGAGTTCGAGTATTAATCCGGTCGACTACAAGTTTGCCAAAAACGGTACAACTCTTAAATTACCCCATATTTTGGGAATTGATGCTGCTGGTATTGTCGATGCTGTAGGGCATGACGTCACCACTTGGAAAAAAGGCGACCGAGTCATCAGTCTAACCAATTTATGGCGCTGGGGTGGTTTTGCAGAATATGTCGTGGTTGATGCAAATAGTATCAGTGCAATACCGGAACAGCTTGATTTTAATGCGGCCGCGACTATTCCATGTGCCGGTATTACTGCTTGGCAAGCGTTATATCGTAAGGCACCACTTCATGCAGGTCAGCGAATTTTGGTGAATGGTGCGGGTGGTGGTGTCGGTGGTTTCGTTGTGCAACTGGCTAAGCTCATGGGTCTGGAAGTGTATGCTACTGCCTCTAGCGAACCAGAACGCATCAAAGCACTTGGTGCCGACCACATCATCAATTACAAACAAGACAATATTATTGAACGCATTCATGCGCTCACTGAAGGTCGCGGTGTGGATGCGGTGATTGATTTGATTTCATCTGAAACCTCTCAACAACTTGCAACAGTGCTGCGTCATAACGGTCATTTGATTTCGGTATCAGGACGGATTGATCAGAATCCAATTCCCTCTTTTACCAAAGCGATTTCAATTCATGAAGTGGCTTTAGGTTTTGCCTATCAACACGGCGATGATGAAAATCTACGTGATATTGCTGCTGGTGGTGAATTCTTAACTACCCTTATGGCAAATGGCAAACTCGACCCGATGATTCAAAATGTGATCACACTGGATGAGTTGGAAAATGGTTTGCATCAGGCCGAGCACGGCAAAACACAAGGCAAAGTAGTGATCGAAATTGCCAAAGCAAGCTGATGGTCATTGATAGTAAACTACGTTCATGTAGCGAATACGTTCGCTGCATGAACGTATCTAATTTATGTATAAGCGAACTTTTTGACAAACAAATATAAAGTATTTGAAAGCCAACTTCACATCAAACGTGATGAAGCTTAACCTGATATTAAAAGCAAAATTAAGACAAATAAACAACAAGAAAACTTATCTTTTGATCAACAAATTTTTAATTTAATTATGAATAAAACAGATTAAGCTCAAAAACAGGCACTAACGCCCCATGAATAGAAGATATACAATGAAAAAGATTTCAACGGTACTGCTTGCGGCTTCTTTCGCGATGTTAAGTGCCACCGCTTTTGCTTGTCCTAAAGGCACTGAATTACAAGGCGGAACTGGCCCACACCATAAAGGTGGAAAATGTGTAGCAGTTAGCGGTAAAAAAATGGCCGCGAAAACCGACAAGAAAATGATGGCTGAAAAAAGCAAACCAATGACAACGGCAATGCCTGCTAAAACTGAACCAGCAAAAACCAAATCTTAATCAACATATTGAATATAAAAAAGCGAGATCAACTCGCTTTTTTATTTATATCGTTTATCGCTTCGGATCTGTATTACCCAATGCAGGATTAGCTATCGCATCTTTACATTGTGCTTTGTCTCGCTCGTAATCAGCTTGTCGCTGCGCAATTGTGGAGCTATCCGTGATCACTTCACGTGACCATGTATCCAGTGAAGTCAGCGCTTTGCGACATAAAGCATACTTGCCCTCTGTAACTGAGTCAGTCATTTTGACATTAATACGCCAGTCGGTACTAAGCTTACGCAATGGCTTTCTTACCTGCTCTTCAATCTCATCTTTTTTGCCATCATAAACAATAGGATCGATTTGATTGATCAGCTTCCACGCTTCATTTGCATAGGTTGTTGCATCATTGGTCAATTTTGGTGCAGCTTTAATTTCAACTTTTTCTTTTGAACCCGATGTATGGTCTTGGCTACAACCAGACACAACCAGTCCAAATAAAACACATGAAATTAAACCAGAAGTTTTAAGCGTTGAGATCATTATCCACGATTATCCATCTGAACATTCGGCTCTATGCTAGTGAATTCAGCGATAATACTCAATCATTGATTTTTTATTTGCAATTACATACGCTTGCAAGGCAAGCTAAGACCATATAAGGTTTAAAAATCAATATGTGATCAATCATTTAGCTGAATTAAAACAAGGTCTTTTTATTTTTATGTCTCAAATTAAAATCTATGCTCTAGCAGATACAATCGATAAATATCGATCTCAATTATCAAAAGCTATACATGACGCACTTGTCGAAGCACTGCAATATCCTGTTGAAAAATGCTTCCAACGCTTTATTAAAATGCAAAAAGAAGATTTTATTTATCCCTCAGATCGAAGCGATCTATATGTCATCATTGAAATTTCGATGTTTAGCGGGCGCAGTGTTGAAAGTAAAAAACAACTGATCAATAAAATTTTTAAGAACATTGAATCTGAGAGTGGAATCTCCCCACAGGATATTGAAATCACTATTTTTGAGACACCACAAGAAAACTGGGGAATTCGAGGAAAAACTGCTGATGAACTGAAATTAAATTATCAAGTAAACGTCTGAACTATTTTTTAATTTAGTGTTGAATTTGCTCATTTTATTAGATTATTTATTAGACAACAAAAGTCACTAATTTATGTGAATCAAGGCGTCAATCCAGTAAAAGTTCTGTTATGCTTAAAAGCCCTACTTCTTGCATGGATGATTCGCATGAGCGTCACAATTGGTACTCCCCTTCAATCTTCTGCATTTAAAGTGTTACTGTTAGGTTCGGGAGAACTTGGTAAAGAGGTTGTGATTTCATTACAGCGTCTTGGTGTCGAAGTTCATGCGGCAGATCGTTATGATCATGCACCAGCAATGCAAGTAGCGCATTATTCTTATACGCTCAATATGGCCGATCCGGTCGAACTTAAAAAACTGATCGAAGACGTTAAACCGCATTTGATCGTGCCTGAAATTGAAGCAATTGCCACTGAAGTATTGCTTGAAATTGAGCGTAATCAAACTGCAACCGTTATTCCATCGGCAAAAGCAGTCAACCTGACCATGAACCGTGAAGGCATTCGACGCTTGGCTGCTGAAGAATTAGGTTTACCAACCTCAGCCTACCGCTTTGCCGAATCTTTAGAAAGCTTCAGGGCAGCCTGCGATGACATTGGTTATCCAAACTTTGTAAAACCTGTCATGTCGTCATCCGGTAAAGGTCAATCACGAGTTAAGAGCTTTGAAGAAGTCGATGCTGCATGGGAATATGCACAAACCGGTGGTCGGGTAAATCAGGGCAAAGTGATTGTAGAATCTCAAATTGATTTTGATTTTGAAATTACCCTTCTCACGGTACGTGCCAAAAACCCTCAAACAGGCCAAATCGAAACACATTACTGTGACCCGATTGGGCATCGCCAAGACGCAGGTGATTATGTTGAAAGCTGGCAACCACAACCAATGACAGATGCGGCGCTAGCAGAATCTAAACGCATTGCAAATAAAGTCACCACAGCACTTGGCGGTTGCGGTATTTTCGGTGTTGAGCTGTTTGTCAAAGGTGATCATGTCTGGTTTAGCGAGGTATCACCACGTCCACACGATACCGGGCTAGTTACGCTTGCTTCACAATTTCAAAGCGAATTTGAATTACATGCGCGTGCCATTTTAGGGCTACCTGTAAATACAGCGCGCCACAGCGTAGCGGCCAGTGCCGTGATTTATGCGGGTACAGATGCAAATAATTTAAGTTTTGATCAACTCAATACAGCACTGTCGCATCCAGATACGGATTTGCGCCTCTTTGGTAAACCAGAAGGCTTTAAACGTCGCCGTATGGGTGTTGCCACTGCACGCGCAGAAACGACTGACGCAGCTCGTACATTAGCACAGCAAGCGGCCGATCAGGTTCATGTTGTACTTCCTGAATAATCATTCAATTTAATATGAGTCCATTTTTATGATTATTACTTCACCGCTGCTGGATTATGTCACCAGTCATCACGATATCAAGGCAATTAATCAATGGCGTGCAGATGTCGAAAAGCAGATTCAGGAGTATTATGAAAATGGACTCTCCATTCGTGATGTCGTCATTGCACGATCTAATCTGATTGATGAAGCCCTGATATTTTTGTGGAAACATGCCGGGCTTGATCAATCACGTTTGGGCCTTTTTGCAGTGGGTGGCTATGGCCGAAAGGAAATGCTGCCCTACTCCGATGTCGACATCATGATTTTGGCAGAAGACGAAATTGATCCAGAGCTAGAAAAACAGATCTCGACATTTATTTCATCGCTTTGGGATGTAGGAAATTTTAAACCAGGCACCAGCGTTCGTACTATTCAAAACTGCGTTGAACAGGCCACCAATGATCTGACCGTTGCAACCACGCTGATTGAAGCGCGACTTATTACCGGCAATCCAGATTTAGCCAAATGGCCCCGCCGAATTGTTTCACAAACTTGGACCGACAAAACCTTCTTCGATGCCAAAATGGCAGAGCAAGCAAAACGGCACGCCCAGCACAATAACACCGAAAGCAATCTTGAGCCTGATATTAAAAATGCACCTGGTGGCATTCGCGATATGAACCAAATTGGATGGATCGCAAAGCGCCATTTCCGTGTGAATCGGATCTATGATTTGGTGCATTTGGGCTTTATTACCGAGTACGAACTCAAAATTCTTGAAGAAGCAGAAAGCTTTTTATGGGAAATCCGTCACCACTTGCACCGACTCAGCAAACGTGATGAAAATCGGCTACTGTTCGATCATCAACGTGAAATTGCAGCCAAATTTGGGTATACCCGCCTAGAAGGTCAGCCGGGCAACTATGCGGTTGAACAATTTATGAAGCGGTATTACCGCACTGCTCAGCAAATTTCTACACTCAATGAAATGCTATTGGCTTATTTTAATGAATCAGTCATTACGCCTCGACTTCCCAATTACGAGCGTAAAATCGAAGAAATTAATGAAAACTTCAAGCTCGTAGACAAAAAACTTGCCGTTCAGCATCATAAAGTTTTTTCTGAGAATCCGAGTGCTATTTTAGAGCTTTTCTATTTGCTGGCCAATCGTCCAGAAATTGAAGGAATTCGTGCGCGAACCTTGCGCTTATTAATTATGGCCGCAAAGCGTATTGATCAAGAATTTCGAGACAATCCAGCGCATCAAGCCCTGTTTATGGCCATTATCCGCTCGCCATACCGCCTATACGACACACTGGTCGATATGAAACGTTATGGAATTTTGGGTAATTATATTCCTGCGTTTGGTCAAATCATGGGCCTCATGCAGTACGATCTATTTCATATCTATACGGTCGATGCGCATACTTTATTGTTGATTCGTAATCTTAATCGATTCAAAGAAACTGAATTTGCACAGCACTTTCCAGTGGTAAGCTCCGTATTCCAGCGTTTGGCACGTCGTGATATTGTCTATCTGGCTGCTATTTTTCACGATATCGCCAAGGGCCGCGGCGGTGATCATAGTGAATTGGGTGCAGAAGATGCGATCGAATTTTGCCGAGCGCATGGTTTCACCGAACGTGAATGCAAACTGGTCGCATGGTTGATTCAAAACCACTTGTTAATGTCGCTCACTGCACAGAAAAAAGATATTTCAGATCCAGATGTCATTAAAGAGTTCGCTGAAAAACTCGGTGACATGGAACATCTTGACTACTTATATACACTTACCGTCGCTGATATTAATGCTACCAATCCAAAGCTTTGGAATACTTGGCGCGCCTCATTAATGCGTCAGTTATACACGTATTCGCGTGATGTGATTCGTTCAGGTTTGGGTCGCCCAGTCGACTATCAAATGCTGATTGAAGACACCAAGTTTACTGCGAGTGAAATACTGGTCAATGAGTTTTCACTTGATGCAGTCGAACGGGTCTGGCAAGAGCTTGGTGATGAATACTTCCTCAAAGAGTCAGCAGATGAAATCGCGTGGCATACGCGTGCTATTTTGCTTCACGGCGATAATTCTGCACCACTGGTGTTGCTTCGTGCACACCGCCAATCTGCACAAGACGCCGTACAAATCTTTATTTATACACAAGATAAGCCTAACCTTTTTGCCACCACTGTGGCAGTGTTAGATCGCATGAATCTGGATGTACAAGATGCACGGATTATTACTGCCACCAAAGCATTTAGTTTAGATACTTACTTGGTGTTAGATCGTTTTGGCACCCTGCTCACCGATCCAGACCGAGAGCACACTGTAAAATCGGCTTTGGTGCAGGCACTGAGTCAATCTGACAAGTATCCTGGACTAATGCAGCGCCGTATTCCGCGTCAATTACGCCATTTTGACATTGAAAATACAGTAGATGTCACACTCAATGAAGCACTGCAACAAAATATGGTGGAAATCTCAACGCTTGACCAGCCGGGCTTATTGGCTCGTGTAGGTGGCTTGTTTATGATGCAAGGACTAGATATTCATTCAGCAAAGATTGCGACACTGGGTGAGCGCGCTGAGGATATTTTCTTTGTCACCAAAAAAGATGGCCAACCGATGACCACCGATGAAGCCACTCTGTTTGCAGCGCAACTAAAATCTGCACTAGATGAGGCTTCGAGCCAAATCGCGATTCAACATTAATATTTTTACTGGTAACTGTTTCATGAACGCTAGCTTGTCTTTACTGCACCCTTACCCATTTGAAAAGCTGAATGCCCTTTTTAAGGATATTACGCCCGCAGACCTCCCATTAATTCCATTATCGATTGGGGAGCCAAAACATCCTGCACCAGCTTTTGTAAAACAAGCAATCGTGGAACATTTTAATCATCTTTCAACCTATCCAAACAGTAAAGGTTTGCCAGAGCTACGTGACAGTATTGCAAATTGGCTACAGCGTCGTTTTAAACTAAACCAGATCAGTGCAGACTCACAGATTTTACCGGTCACAGGTACACGCGAAGGAATTTTTTCTTTTGTACAGGCGCTGATCAATCGTGACGAAGCACCTTATGTGGTCATGCCTAATCCTTTTTATCAAATTTATGAGGGTGCAGCATTACTTGCCGGCGCAAAACCGTATTTCATCAACTGTACAGCAGAAAATGACTATTTAGGTGACTTTGATGCCGTTCCTGCCGAAGTGTGGGAAAAAACAGCTTTGCTGTTTGTGTGTACACCTGGAAATCCAACAGGTGCAGTACTCTCAAAAGAGAAATTTAAAAAACTAATTGAACTGTCCGATCAGTATAATTTTGTGATTGCATCAGATGAATGCTACTCAGAACTCTGGTTTGACCAGCCACCTGTCGGCTTATTGGAAGTATGTGCCGAAATTGGGCGCGATGACTATAAAAACTGTATCGTTTTCCATTCGTTATCCAAGCGTTCAAATTTACCGGGTATGCGCTCTGGTTTTGTGGCGGGTGATGCAGCATTGCTCAAGCCTTATTTACAGTTCCGTACCTATCATGGTGCAGCAATGCCGGTTCAACATCAATTGGCTTCTATTTACGCATGGAACGATGAAGTACATGTTGAAGAAAACCGCCAGCAATATCGCGCGAAATTCGACATGTTTCAGTCAGAATTAGGCGGTTTGCTACCGCTTCAAAAGCCTGATGCGGGTTTTTATTACTGGTTGCAAGTCGATAACGATGAAGCCTTTGCCAAAATGCTGATGGAAAAAGCCCACATCAAGGTTTTGCCAGGTCGTTATCTTTCGCGTGATACTTCAACAGGTAATCCGGGTGAAAATCATGTACGTATGGCATTGGTCGCAGATCTGGCACAATGTGAACAAGTTGTGGCACGATTAAAGAAAATTTTATAATCAATCAAGCTTAAAAAAAGCCTCTCTATTGAGAGGCTTTTTTCTTAGAAATCAAAGCTTGCACTGAGCATAAATGTACGTGGCAATCCGGCAACCAAATAACCATTATTGGTATTGGAACTGCTATTGATATTGTCGTACAAACCTACCGATGCCCAATAGTTTTGATCAAAGACATTATTGATTTTGAAATTAAATGTGGTTGGCGTTTGCCCTAATTGAGTTTTGTAAATTGCCCCTAAATCGAGCGTAGTCCAGTCTTTCACCTTAAGTGTGTTGTCTAGGCTTGCATAACTTGATCCGGTATAAACCAGTTGGGCATTAAGCGAAATATCTGCTGCAATTGGTAGTTTCCAGTCCGCCCCAATGTTAGCCTGAAACTTAGGTACACCTACCTCATCCTTTGAATCATAAGCAATCGACCCTGTATTTTCTTGTTTAGCATGCATCCATGTTGCACCGCCTAATACAGTAATTGCATCGGTAAGTTTTCCATAAGTATTAAGTTCAACACCTCGATGAACATACTCACCTGCATCACTAAATACCTGATTTTGAATAACAGCACGCTGTTTATTGATATCAAATAGACTCAAACTTGCACCGAAAGTTCCATTTTCATACTTTGTTCCAATTTCTTTTTGTTTTGCAACAAATGGCTTTAATGTAGTTGTGGTGCCATTATTGGTATTACTTAAACCCTTGGCCAACGACTCAATGTAATTACCATACACCGAAATTTCTGGTGTTAACTTGTATGAAACACCTAATACTGGTGTAAATTTGCTTTCATCATAGGCGGTTTTTTCCCCATTACTATACGCATAATTATCTTGCATAATCGTTTGATATCGCCCACCAAACATTAGATTAAGTCGATCATCAAGTGCCTTTAGGTTGTCTCCAATTGCAATACTTCTTAACCGTGTACGTGTCGTCAGTTTGGGTGAATTCAACTCATTTCCAGAATATACAGGCGATGTTGCAAGTGGCTGATCGTATTGCACTGGCATATATAAGTTGTTGGTATATTGATTCGCAAAATCCATAATGTAGGCATTACGGGAATTCAATTGAAATGCCGATGCTGCAAGTACGAATTGATGCGATATGTCGCCAGTATTCAGTTTGGTACGTAGGCCGATTTCTCCTGTATTGACCATATCTACCCGAGCATTGTCAAACCGATAAAATGTGCTATCACCCGTACTTGCATTACTCAGTGTAAGATTAGCTAGGCTATTACGCTCTTCACCATGACGAAAACCATAGGCTGCATAGGCAGTAACAGCATCCGTCAGATCATATTCTGCACGGTAACTTCCAAAATAATTTTCTTCATTTGAATAAGTCCATTTTTGCGCATAATTACTTGATGCTTTAACCGCAGAAGGCACACTCGTTACAGCAGCACCTAATGTTACATTGGGTCTAGTCGCCTCTAGTCTATTATTGCTATATCCCATATCGCCCGATAGACGCAAACGCTCACCTCGATAGTCTAGCCCTATCGCAGTCAAACCTAACGTATTTTTTTCATGATCAACCGCGGTATGACCACCATGATAAGCCGTATTGACTCGCACACCAAACTGTTGATCCTCTCCAAAACGTCGGGCCACATCGCTAGCAACATACCCTCCATTAAAATCGGTTCCTAACGTGACACGATTTAAAGGCTCATTTCCAGCACGTTTAGGCAACAGATTTATTGCACCCCCAATACCACCACTACTTGGCATCGCTCCATTTAAAAATGAAGAAGCGCCTTTTAGTAATTCCACACGTTCGAACAATTCAGTCGGAATATATTGGCGTGGTAAAATAGAATACAAGCCGTTATACGCCGTATCATCTGAGCCAAGATTAAAACCGCGAATATAATAGTTTTCTTGGAAGTTTCCAAAGCCACGCCCCACCCGCACACTTGGATCGGCTTTAAGTACATCACCAACACTCTTTGCTTGCCGCTCTTGAATGTATTGATTGGTGTAGGCACTTAGACTAAACGGCGTATCCAAATTTTTTTGATTTCCAAAAATACCAATTCGCCCTCCCGATGCAACCTGACCTCCAGCATAAGCCTCCATAAGACCATCTGCCGATGCATCTGCACTTGCGACCACGCGGATGGTTTCAAGTGCAGTTACAGTTGTGGATTTTTGTTGAGATTCATCTAGTGAAGCTTGTACTTCAGCATGAATAATTTGCGTACCAGATACACAGGCCATAAGCATGACCAAAGGTTTGATTTTTCGCATGGCTGACTCAGGGAGAAAAATTTACACAAATACTAAATGAGAATAACAATGATTAAAAGAATTATTATTAAATAAAACTCATTCTCATATTTTCTAATTATGCCCTTTATGATTGTGATTCTTAAAGTACACATCTCCAAACTCAAAAAAAGAGCTATACATAACCAATCAAAAGTATTGAAAAAATGCAAAATGCTCCAGCGGATAGATAATACAATTTACAAGAATTCCGTTGTAAAAAGTTTAATGACTGATCGAATGTCAACATTCGAACCAAAAAAAGGTTCCAAACCAAAACGACCACTATCATCCAGATTGAAATTGAAAGTTTTTCATACCAATCGAACTGCTCAGCTATTAAAATACTCAAGCTACTGTAAAACAGTAAATTTTTCGGATTAACCAGGCTAGATTGAACACCTTTGATGAAATGTATTTTTTCCTTACGGATGTGTAAATTATTTTCACGTCTCAAATTCAACGGTGATTTGGCATAACGGATACATAAATAAGAGAGATAGAATAAATATAAAATACCGATCCATTTGATGGCTACGAGAATACTTTTATCGATATTGATTAGTAATTGTAATCCAATAAATACAAAAGCGATAATGACCGCATTTCCCAACGCTACTCCGCAACAGACTAAAATGGCTGCATTTCGATTATGGCGCAATAGCGTTGTCAAAATGAGAAAAAAATCTGGTCCTGGAGAAAGTAAGGCAATAAAGTGAGTGAGCGCAATCGCAATAAACAGTTCCACAAGGTATCTCGCTATAAATCATCAACACGAGATTAAGTATTTAGATGTGTATTATCTTGTATAAAATTGCGCGTCATAGATAGTTGATACTGTCTAGGCGTCGCACCAGCGAACTGCTTAAAAACCCGATGAAAATGGCTCTGGTCGCTAAAACCTAAATCATAAGCAATTGCTGTGATTGACTTTCCTGTTTTAAGTTGTTGTCGAGCTTGATGAATACGAAGATTCAACTGAAATGCGTGTGGAGTTAACCCTAAATTTTGTTTAAATAATCGTATGATTGTAAAGCGGCTCAATCCACTCGACTGAGCAAGTTCTTCAAGGGAAAGAAAGGTTTGGTGCTGGTTAAGAAGATTTATCAATTCATCTAAAGCCGCTCTTAAATACTGCTTATTGTGTAAAAACCGCCAAGACATAGAAGGGAAAATAAATTGAATGAGCGTGTCTATTAATTGTTGCTCTTTTTCTAAAACAGTAAAATTTGGATTAAATAGTGTCTCATTCATTTTGCAGAACGATTGATACACTTCAGATTTTCGAATAATTTCAGGTTTTAAAACAGGTATTTTCTGTTCGATGCTATTCGATAAACCCTCTTCAATAAAAGCTGAAAGCCACGATGCATCTAAATGCATCATTTGATAACTCCAGTCCTGATTGGGTAATGGATTACACGAGTGCTCTGTAAATGCTGGCACAATCACCAGACTACCTGGAGTTAAGCGCTCGAATTGGTGAAAGGCACTACTAAAGCAACTAAAACCGGCATCAACAGCACCAATCGAAAAAGTTTCATGACTATGCGATTTGTAGCAAGTTCGACTGATACATGCCTTACGCGTTTCCACATAAGGCATGCGAGCATCTGACCAGAACAGATTACCTGAATGACTCAACATTAAAAAAGCCAAGCATTAAACTTATGCATTGCCCAAAGCTTTCTCAATATCTTCTTCTAGGCTTTCTGGTTTTGTGGTTGGTGCATAACGATTCAACACCTTCCCGTCACGGCTAACAAGAAACTTAGTAAAGTTCCATTTGATATTTTCGCTACCCAAAATCCCTTTCGCTTCACGGGTAAGATAGCGAAAAATCGCATGTGCTTCTGGGCCTTTAACATCAACCTTGGCAAACATCGGGAAGCTTACGCCATAATTGCGTTGACAAAATGAGCCAATTTCCTGATTTGAACCTGGATCTTGCCCTCCAAACTGGTTGCATGGAAAACCTAAAACTTCAAAACCCTGTTCTTTGTATTTTTCATAAATTTTTTCTAAACCAGCAAATTGTGGCGTAAAACCACATTTGCTTGCAGTATTTACGATTAAAAGTACTTTGCCCTGATAATCGGCAAGTGACTTCGTCTCTCCCTCAAGTAAATCTGCTTCAAATTGATAAAGGTTGGTCATGGATAAGTTTCCTCATCATTCTTCTCGTCGGTTTTTAATTGTAATGACGCCGAATTTACGCAATATCGCAATCCTGTCGGCTGTGGTCCATCTTCAAAAACATGCCCTAAATGAGCGTCGCAGTGATGACAAACAATCTCTGTTCGAACCATTCCATGCGATAAATCGTCATGCTCCTCTATTGCGGTGGTGTTAATCGGTTTATAAAAACTTGGCCAGCCACAGCCACTATCATATTTAGTGATTGAAGAGAATAATTCTGCACCGCAGCAACGACATACATAGGTACCCGATTGCTTTGTATTCCAGTACTGACCTGTAAAAGCAGGCTCAGTGCCCTTTTGTCGCGTGATTCGGTACTCTTCTGGTGATAACTCTCTTTGCCATTCTCGTTCTGTTTTGTTGAGTTTTCCCATGATAGTTTCCCTAGCTATTTTGCTGTTTAAAATAGGATAATCTTATATTTACGTCATTCAATCTAAAATTTCTAGTGTTTCATGCACAATTTACAAAACACGTATAATTGAATCAAAAGCAAAAAGTAAGCAATATTATTTTTCAAGTAAGCAGTAGTTATGTAACCAATGCTTCATTGTAAGCAAAATACATGTTAATCTTTGTCCATTCTTGCTAAGGATAAAAAAATGTCTCAAAAAAAGAGCGTTATTTTTAAAAACCTACTGCCTGTGATTAAACAATATCAACAGCTCGGTTATACGCATGAAAAAATTGTGACTTTACTCAAAGACCAGCATGATCTTGATTTGGTTACAACTGAAACATTTAAAAGCTATTTATATCGTTATGCAAAAGTGAACCCTCCTCCTTCTGAGACCCTCAAAATGACGAACACGACCCAAACCCCACGAGAAATTAAAAAGTCTTCTAAGCTCGAGCATGTATGCTACGACATTCGTGGTCCTGTGTTACGAGCGGCCAATGAAATGGAAGAACAGGGACATAAAATTATTAAGCTCAATATTGGCAATCCTGCTCCGTTTGGATTTGAAGCACCACAAGAAATTATTAATGATGTCGCACTAAATTTACCTAATGCGATTGGTTACACCGACTCAAAGGGTATCTTCCCTGCACGCAAAGCCATTTGCCAGTATTATCAGCAAAAAGGCATCCGTGATATGCATGTCAACGATGTCTATGTCGGCAACGGCGTATCAGAACTGATTGTCATGGCTATGCAAGGCTTGCTCGACGACGGCGATGAAATGCTCGTGCCTATGCCAGACTATCCACTTTGGACCGCTGCGGTAAACCTTTCAGGAGGAACCGCCATTCACTATAAATGTGATGAAGAAAATAGCTGGTATCCTGATCTTGCCGACATGGAAAGTAAAATCACACCTAATACACGCGGTATTGTGATTATCAACCCAAACAACCCGACAGGCTCAGTTTATCCACGTCATGTTTTGGCACAAATTGTCGCATTGGCAAAAAAATATGACCTGATTTTATTTGCAGACGAAATCTACGATAAAATCGTTTACGATGGCATTGAACATGTGTCTGTTGCTGCACTTGCTGGCGACCAGTTGTGCATTTCATTTAATGGCTTATCAAAATCATATCGTGTTGCGGGCTATCGCTCAGGCTGGATGGCTATTACAGGCGATAAATCACGCGCGAAAGATTATATTGAAGGGCTGGACATGCTGGCTTCAATGCGCTTGTGTGCCAATCATCAGGCACAATATGCCATTCAAACTGCGCTAGGGGGCTATCAGTCGATTAACGACTTGATTCGCCCGAGTGGTCGTTTATACGAACAACGCAATATTGCCTGGGAAATGCTCAACGAAATTCCGGGTGTGAGCTGTGTAAAACCGGAAGGTGCCATGTATTGCTTCCCAAAACTCGATCCAAACATGTATCCCGTAGAAGACGATGAACAACTGATGCTAGACTTTCTTCGTGCAGAGAAAGTATTACTGGTTCAAGGTACTGGTTTTAACTGGCCGACTCCTGACCATTTCCGTCTGGTGTTCTTGCCTGCAGAAAATGAGTTAAGAGAAGCAATTACCCGTCTATCTCGTTTTTTAGCAAATCGTCGTTAATTAAGAAAATTTAAAGCAATGTCGAAGTTCGACATTGCTTTTTTATTTTTTATACGGTTTATAAAAAAGCCATTTACGCACCAAGATAAAGCAACAACATTCCAATTTGGTGCAAAAATACTTTTTGTAGGCTAAATACTTTGTTTTTTCACTTTATTTTTATCAGTACGCTCGAAATAGCATAGATAAGATTGATGTATTTCTTGTTAAAATTAATGCATTCTTTTAATTTAATTTAAAAAATAAAATGCCAATGCTTTAATTGATCAAAATTCAAATAATAGCCAAAATGTCTGGCATAGACATTGCTATTCGATGGAAGATCAAAACACAGGATTGTCATAAATGATTAATAAGGCTATTAAATCATTCGGTTTAGGATTAACGCTTCTTGCAGCATCTGTATCACTATATGCAAAAAATAATGTAGTGGTCGTTGCAACAGGTGGAACGATAGCAGGCGCTGGCGCAAGCTCAACCAATAGCGCAACATATACAGCAGCAAAAGTCCCAGTCGATGCACTCATCAATGCAGTGCCACAAATCAAAGATTTAGCAAATGTCACTGGTGTTCAGGCGCTACAAATTGCTTCTGAAAGCATTACCGACAAAGAACTACTCTCCCTTGCTCGCCAAGTGAATGATCTTGTCAAAAAGCCATCTGTAAACGGTATCGTCATTACGCATGGTACGGACACGCTAGAAGAAACTGCATTCTTTTTGAATTTAGTCATTCATACAGACAAGCCAATTGTACTGGTTGGCTCAATGCGTCCATCTACAGCACTTTCTGCTGATGGTCCGCTCAATCTTTATAGCGCAGTTGCTCTAGCTTCATCTGATGAAGCAAAAAACAAAGGCGTTTTGGTCATGATGAATGACTCGATCTTTGCTGCACGTGATGTAACCAAAGCAATCAACATTCATACCAATGCTTTTGGCAGCCAATGGGGTGCTTTAGGTACACTGGTTGAAGGTAAGCCTTACTGGTTTAGAAGTTCTGTTAAGCGCCATACTAATGCTTCAGAATTTAATATCGAAAATATTAAAGGCGACCAGTTACCTTTGGTTCAAATCGTATATGGTTCTGACTCAATGATTCCAGATGCTTACCTTGCCTATGCCAAGGCTGGTGTAAAAGGAATTGTAAATGCGGGTACAGGTAATGGCTCTGTAGGTAACTATATTGTGCCAACATTAAAGCAATTGCATGATGAGCAAGGCATTCAAGTGGTACGTTCATCACGTGTACCGCAAGGCTTTGTACTACGTAATGCTGAACAACCAGACGACAAATACGGCTGGGTGGTTGCACATGACTTAAATCCACAAAAAGCACGTCTGCTAACTGCACTTGCACTGACCAAAACCAATGACGCAAAAGAAATTCAGCGTATGTTTTGGCAATACTAAGCGCAATTAGCCTCAAAAAAACCGATGTCTATACATCGGTTTTTTTATTTTATAATCTGATTTGTCTTTACGAAGATGTTTTAATGCCAAAATATTAGACAACTGTCTCAGACAGAGCGTGTTAGAATATTTGGCGGTCGTGTTAAGGATAGGTTTATGCAGTTTGTTCATCTTGGTATTCATTCAGAATTTTCGATTACTGAATCGATTGTTCGCATACCTGATCTCATCAAAGCTGCTGTCAAAGACAATATGCCTGCTTTGGCGCTCACAGATTTATCTAACTTACATGCGGCCGTTAAGTTTTACACCTCGTGTTTAAGTAAAGGCATCAAACCGATCTTAGGTAGTGTGGTTCGGCTCAATGAGCCCGACCAACGAGTTACCTTGCTCGCCATGACCAATGAAGGCTGGAAAGGCTTAACCGAAATTGTGTCACGTGGTCATATCGAAGGCCAGCAACTCAGCATTCCTTGTGTTCAAAAAGAATGGATCTTGGAACAACATCACGACATTATTTTATTGCTCGGACAAAACAGCGATGTTGGCAAAATGTTGTGTTCGTCCAATCCACAAAAAGCAGAGCCGCTGCTTGAAGCCTGGCAAGAAAAATTTGGCAATCGTGTTTATCTGGCTTTAACTCGCACTGATCGTCCGGGTGAAGAAGATTATATTGGTGAAGCGGTTAAATTAGCGGCTAAGTATCATATTGGTGTCGTCGCGCATAATGATATTCATTTTATTGAGCGTGATGATTTTGATGCACACGAAGCACGCGTCTGTATTGCAGATGGTTACGTACTTGCTGATAACCGCAGACCCCGAATTTACAGCCCCGAGCAATATTTTAAAACCACCGCCGACATGGTGGAACTCTTTTCAGATATTCCAAGTGCACTTGAAAATACTTATTACATTGCGCAGCGCTGTAATGTTTCGCTACAGCTTGGAACTTACTTCCTTCCGGATTATCCAATTCCAGATGGTTTTACCATCGACACCTATTTTGAGCATTTGTCTAAAGTAGGTCTTGAAGAGCGCCTTAATCATTTGTATCCCGTAGAGATGCGCGATGAAGACTGGCCTGAAATTCGTAAACCTTACGATGAACGTATTGAGTATGAAGTGGGCATTATCCTTAAAATGGGATTTCCGGGTTACTTCCTTATCGTGATGGACTTTATTCAATGGGCCAAAAGTAATGGTGTTCCGGTTGGCCCAGGCCGTGGTTCTGGTGCAGGCTCATTGGTGGCATATAGTTTAAAAATTACCGATCTGGATCCACTTCGTTACGATTTGCTCTTCGAGCGTTTCTTGAACCCAGAACGAGTTTCAATGCCCGACTTTGACGTCGACTTTTGTATTGCAGGGCGAGACCGAGTAATTGATTACGTCTCTCGCACCTATGGACGAGAAGCAGTATCGCAAATTGCGACATTCGGTACGATGGCGGCCAAAGGCGCGATCCGGGATGTTGCGCGCGTACTGGGCAAATCGTACGGTTTGGCCGATCGTATTTCAAAAATGGTGCCTACCAAACCGCTCGGGGTGGATCTGGCGACGGCCATCGACATGGAGCCACAACTCAAAGACATCGTCACCAACCCGTCCAATCCGGATTATGACGATGCCAGTGAAATTTGGGAAATGGCACTCAAGCTTGAAGGTATCACGCGTAATACAGGTAAACACGCCGGTGGTGTGGTGATTGCACCCGGAAAAATTACCGATTACTCGGCAGTCCTATGCGATGCCGATGGTACAAACCGCGTTGCACAATACGATAAAGATGACGTTGAGGCAGCCGGTCTGGTCAAATTTGACTTTTTGGGCTTGCGAAACCTGACCGTAATTGAAGATGCGGTGCAAAATATCAATAAGCGCATCCAGTTTGAGACACCGCTTGAAATTGCCAATGTGCCTTTAGACGATAAAGATGCCTTCTTGGTGTTCGCCAACGCCAATACGACTGCGGTGTTTCAGTTTGAATCCGTCGGCATGAAAAAAATGCTGAAGGAAGCGCGACCGAGTAAATTTGAAGAAATTATTGCCTTCGTATCGCTTTACCGTCCGGGCCCGATGGATCTGATTCCCGACTTTATTCACCGGATGCACGGCGGTGAATTTGAGTATTTGCATCCATTACTTGAAAGTGTGCTCGAACCGACCTATGGCATTATGGTATATCAGGAACAGGTAATGCAGGCTGCACAGTTTTGTGCGGGATACACGCTCGGTGGCGCAGATTTGCTCCGCCGCGCCATGGGTAAAAAGAAACCTGAAGAAATGGTCAAGCAGCGTAAAATCTTCATTGAAGGTGCTGCACAAAAAGATATTGATGAAGCCACAGCCAACCATATTTTTGACTATATGGAAAAGTTTGCAGGCTATGGCTTTAACAAATCGCATGCTGCTGCCTATGCCTTGGTGGCCTATCATACCGCCTGGTTAAAAGCGCATTATCCTGCCGAATTTATGGCGGCGGTTTTGTCGTCGGAAATGCAAAATACTGACAGTATCGTATTTTTGATTGATGACTGTCGTAATAACGCACTTGAAGTCATGCCACCTTCTGTAAATATGTCGCTGTATCATTTTCATGCCAGTGATGAACGTACCATTGTGTATGGTTTAGGTGCCATTAAAGGTGTGGGCGAACAAGCAATGCAATCGGTGATTGACTCACGTATTAAGCAAGGTCCATATACCGACTTATTCGATTTTTGCCACCGCATCGATTTGAAAAAAATTAATAAGCGTACACTTGAAGCGCTGATTCGTGCCGGTGCTCTCGACTGTCTACAAATTGAACGATCAACGCTCATGGCACAGTTGCCTGAGGCTGTTCAGGCTGCGGAGCAAGCACGCCAAAACCGTGAAACCGGTATTATGGATTTGTTTGGTGAAGTTGAAGAAGTTCAGCGTAAACCTGCCAAACCTGTTAAACCGTGGTCAGACGAAGTTCGCTTAAAAGGTGAAAAAGACACTTTAGGCTTGTATCTGACCGGTCACCCGATTGATGTTTATCGTACCGAATTGAAATCGTTTATTCCAGCTAAACTAAATGAACTGACACCTACGCGCCGTGGAGTCACTACGGTCTTTGCTGGACTGGTACTCGACGTTGCCAATTTCCCGAACCGCATTGTTGTTACGCTCGATGACGGAACTGCGCGTGTTGAAGTCAGTTGTAACCATGAACGTTTTCAGCGCTTTAAAGATATTGTCGCAATTGAGCAAGTGGTGGTGATTGAAGGCGAAATTTACGAACGTGAAGGCTTCGACCGTCCGATGGCACGCTTGACCAAAGCATTTAGTCTGAATGAAATTCGTCAAAAACGTGCCAATCATATTCGCATCCAGCCTACAGACGACTTGATGACCCCTGCTTTAGCGCGCGATCTGCAACAGATTCTTTTACCTTATTGTAATATTGATATGTGCCAGCATATTCCTGTCATCATGTGTATCGATCAGCCTTACGCAAGTGCAGAAGTGCAGCTTGGGCAAAACTGGAAGGTTGCGCCACTAGACGAACTACTGGTGAAACTGCGCGATTATTTTGGTAAAGAAGCGATTTACATTGAATATCAGGTGAAGTCAAAAGCAGCCAAAGCGGCAGAGCCAGTAAAAGCGAATATTGCCCAGCCACCGCAAGATATGTCGATGGATGAAGCAATGGATCTGTATCACGCAGAAGTCTCTCAATACTCTTAAATTTGAATCGGATACTTTATGAATAATGCTGACAATGCGTTGGTGAATCAATCATTGGCGCATGTACGAATTGTGATGGTCAATACCACGCTTCCAGCCAATATTGGAAGTGCGTTACGTGCAATGAAAACCATGGGACTGTCAAAACTGGTATTGGTTGCACCCAAAACCTATCCACATCCCGATATCGATGCCCTTGCCGCAGGTGCACAAGATCTGATCGAGCAAATTCAGATTGTGGATACGCTTGAAGATGCCATTCGAGATTGTCATATTGTATTTGGAACCAGTGCGCGTAGCAGAACCATTCCTTGGCCACTGCTCGATGTACGCCCGGCTGCTGAATTATCGATAGATGCCGTGCTGAATAAACAACAGCAAGTCGCGATTGTATTTGGTCGTGAAGATCGCGGTCTGACCAATGAAGAGCTGGCATTGGCCAATTATCACCTCACGATTCCGGTCAATACCGACTATGGCGTGTTAAACGTAGCGCAAGCCATTCAAGTGGTGTGCTATGAAATGCGAATGGCTGCACTCGAACGAACCACCACATCATCTACTGAAACGACAAATGCCCAAATGCAGGTTGCAGAAGGTGTCGCAATGGACTGGGATGAGCCACTGGTCACTCATCAGCAAATGGAAGAATTTTATCCTCATTTTGAAAAAATGCTGGTCGACATCGAATTTTTAGATCCACAAAATCCGCGTTTGCTTCCACTTCGTATGCGCCGTTTGTTTGGTCGTATTCAACTCGACCGAATGGAGTATCATTTGTTACGTGGTGTGTTTAGCCGCGTGCAAGCACTCAGTCAGGGCAAATGGAAAAAAACACAACAGGATGAGGATCAGCCCCATGTTTAAACAGCTTAAAGAAGACATTCAAGCCGTATTTGCGCGTGATCCGGCAGCACGAAATACCCTGGAAGTTTTGACGACTTATCCCGGTATTCATGCACTGATCATGCATCGGCTTGCACATGAGCTCTGGAAAAAAGACTTGAAAGGCTCTGCGCGTGCGCTGTCTTCTCTGAGCCGATTTGCGACAGGAATTGAGATTCATCCTGGTGCCAAAATTGGTCGTCGCTTTTTTATCGACCATGGCATGGGTGTTGTGATTGGTGAAACTGCCGAAATTGGCGATGATGTCACGCTGTATCATGGCGTAACGCTTGGCGGTACAACTTGGAATAAAGGCAAGCGTCACCCGACGCTTGAAGATGGTGTAGTGGTCGGTGCCGGCGCAAAAATTTTAGGGCCATTGATCATTGGTAAAGGCGCGAAAATTGGTTCAAATGCTGTTGTGACCAAGCCTGTTCCTGCGGGTGTGACTGCTGTAGGCAGTGCAGCGCGATTTATTCAAAAAGATCTGGATAAAAATGCCGAAGAAATGCGCCGTGAAAGCTATGCGCAAAGTATTGGATTTGAACCTTATGCAGCCACTCGCGACCAGACCGATCCTTTACTCGAAGGTATGAAAGTACTGCTTGACCGTATTCAGCAAAATGAAGTGCGTATGAATACTTTATGCAAGCGATTGACTGCACTTGATCCGACATTTAAAAAACAAAACTATGATCAGCATCCATTTAGCGATGAAGAGCTTAAAATTATTGAAGAAGTCCGACGTGAATGTGAAGCACAGCATAAGATGAGCGATGCTTGACCATTTAGTTTAATACTGTAACACGGCACTCATTGCATGTTTGCTCAGGTTTTCTTAGACTGGCTGCACAACGATCTTTTATTCATACAACAATTTTACGGATGACTCTATGATGTTTAAGCCTTTGGCATACACCATGTTAGCAGCTTCAGTTTTAACCGCATGTAGCCCTCTTCCTGTCAAAGAAAATAAGCAAAGCACACAACCTTACGTGTTCACCGAGCCGGATATTTCGCCGCCATTTTATTCATTAAATCCATTTAACTACGATGCACCTCCTGCATTTGAAGTTGCACTTAAAGAAGCAGCAGCTCAACCTGTAACAAAAATGGTGGTAAAACGTTCGGATGATCCGACACAAACGATCGTGCTCGATGTCAACAAACTGATTGTTCCAACAATTAAAAATAATATGCGTAGCATGAAATATGCAGCATTGGCTGGTGAAAATGAACTGGATGTCACCGAAATTGATGACTTTATCCAGCTTGTTGAAGGTAAAGCTCGCCATTATCCACCACGTTTTACCGATCGTCAGGAGCGTCGTGGTTATGAAAGCAAGTTAAAGCAGGTTTCAGCGCAACTTGATACTTTAGCAGCCAATCCAGATGCTTCATTTGATGTTCTGATTCGAGCATTTAAAGCCAGTGTGCTTGGCCGTAACCTCGATTTAGGTTCTGCTTATACCACCAAATCACTGACTTATGCTCAACGTTTACTCAAAATGAATCCAAATGATCCAGAAGCCAATTTCTGGTTTGGTTTTGGTTTATCTGAAGGTGGTGGTCAACGTGAAGCAATGCCATATTTGGAAAAAGCCATGAAAGGCGGCGTACAGGAAGCGTATTTGGTCAGTGCAAATAACTATATTGCAATGGAGCAAAAGAAAAATGCGGTCCAAACGCTCAAAAATTACAAAATCAAATATCCAGACGAAGCTGAGGTTGCAGATCGTTTAATTACAGAGATCGAAAAGCAAGGTCGCTGGAATGTGTGGCAAGTCATGACCAACCCGGCAGTTGCACCGAAGTAACACTTCACTCTTTTATGTAAAAGTAGGCTGACCAACAGCCTATTTTTATGGTTGTTTCTTAGAACCCTGTACTTCAGTTTGATCCAGATTGATTGCACATATTATGATGTGCCGACTCACCATATCTAAAAAGAACTATTTGCTATGAGACCGAATCCATCATTGCTAAAAGGACTTAGCCTACTGAGTGTAAGCCTCACCCTCTTACTCAGTGGTTGCCAAGTGGTGAGCGTAAAGCAGCAAGCGTTAAATATTACCATTGCCAATGAGCGCAATAGTATTCTGATGCAAGATGCATTGAGTGAGGCCAGTCTGAATGTCTTGTCGATGTCGGGCCGAGAAGCAAATGTTTGTACAAACGACCCCGATGCATGTATTGCAGAACTCAAAACAATTTCACAAATTGGTGAAGAGCAATTTCTGTCTGCCGCAAGCGAAATATATCTGGCAAAATCGATGCAACTTGAACGCTCGTCGGATTGTAAAACACCTTCTTCTACAGCTAAATCAAATACAAAACTAAATTTGTCGAATCAGGAAAATAACTGTTTAGATCGTCAAATGAATATGCTCGATAAAAGCATTCGCTATAGTTATGCCTATTTATTTTTGACACAAAGAAAACCGCAAGATCGAATATTTGATAACCGCCAAGTTCAAATTCGAGATTTCTATAATCAAGCCATTGCGAAACAAGTGACGTTGTATGCGCTTCGCAATCCACAAAAACAAGTACAAACCCAGATTCAACTCGGTGACAATACTTACCGTATTAATTTTGATGATTTTCCACAACTTGCAAAGCAACCTCTTGAGAAGTTTATTTCGAGTTATAACCTGAACTTTTCAGGGCTTCGCACAATTAATCGCCGAGATGGTTTTGGATCAGAGTTTGTTGCAGTTTTCCCGCCATCAAATCGTAAAGAATCTTCAAAATATATTGTCGACCCGCTACATTACAACTTTAAGAGTGGACAAAATCCAAATATTCACGACGCGCGCTATCTGGCAGTTACACTTGTCGTCGAGCCTCAGATCAAGCCCAAGAATGTCGACCAGATTTTAAATAATCCTCAATTTGTGATTAAAGTTTATGATCCGTACAATACTGAAAATATTAAGGTCGCGGGAAAAAGCTACCCCTTAGCAGCAAATTTTTCGGCACCATATGGTTTATGGCTGGCGGAAAATAATCTTGGAATTTTGGCTTATTTAAGCTTATTGGATCGCGATCAACGTTTAAGCATGCCGCATCTGTATAAGCTCGAACCGTATAATCCCAATAAAAAAATTATTGTATTGGTACATGGATTGGCCAGTAGCCCTGAGGCATGGATTGGGCTCACCAACGATATTATGGGTGATCGTGTACTACGCGAGCATTATCAAGTCTGGCAAATTTTTTACTCGACCAATATGCCAATTTTGGAAAGCCGTTATCAAATTTATGCGTTGTTACAGCAGGCATTTGATGGACTTGACCCTCAAGATGCAGCAGACCACAATGCGGTACTGATTGGTCATAGTATGGGAGGCATTATTAGCCGATTACTGGTGAGTAAGGCTGATTTATCAGATAAAGCCTTTAAGATGCTAAATACCAATCAACGTCAACGGTTTAAGCGAGATCAAAATGTTTTAAACCGCTTTAAAATTCAACCCATTGAAAATTTTGACCGCGCAATTTTTATGTCTGCACCTCACCGGGGTACAGATTATGCAGACCGATGGTTTACCTTGGCAGCACGTAAAATTATTCGCCTGCCCAGCTCTTTTTTAGGCGCACTGACCGACACCCTCACCAACGATGCGACCGATCAGGCCAAGGACCTAACCAATGGCATCAACGGTGGACTCATTCAAAATGGTCCAAGTGATTTAAGCCACAAATCTAAATTTATTGCACTGACTAAAGATGTTGTGCCACCAAAAGGCTACGTGTTTCATTCAATTATGGGCAACATCACTAAAAGTCAGGAACCTGATCAAATTACAGATGGTATCGTTCCGTATAGCAGCGCCCATCTTGACGGCGCTGTATCTGAAAAAATTATTAAGGGCGGGCATTCAATTCAGGAAACACCAGAAGCATTGCTTGAGTTACGTCGGATTCTGCGCTTGCACCTTCAGCAGCATCAAATCAAGTAATTACGCGGTTTTAGATTGCAGTTTGTAGCACTCATCAAGTGCCAATGCATAGTATTCAAGTCCTTCTTTTGCAGCAAGAAAAGCTTTTTGCTGCAATTCTGGTTGATCTGCACACAATCGTTTGATGAGTTCCATGGCTTCATAGGGATGTAAATCATCGTAATGCGCATGCGCACGTAGCCATGCCAGAGAACGTTTATTGATATTCACTTCTGGCTGATCAAGATATGCATGTATACCTTTATAGACCTGAACTGACCAATCACCTGTCGCCCATTCAATCGCCAGATTGGTTGCTGCAAGGCACTCAGCTAAAGAACCCGTGGTATTGGTATGCCATAAAAAATGATTGACTGCATTCATGGCGACTGGGGGACGAACTTGATTGAGTTGATCAATGCTCAAGCCAAAGCCTCCTGCCCAGTCTTGATACCAATTTAGGTGTCGTTCTTCCACTTTAATGTTTTGAATCAGCCAATTGCGGGTTTCAGTCACACCTTGAGCAGAAAAATCAATCGCTTTAGACAACCCTAGCGCCATGTAAGAAGGAAAATGCGCGACCAAAGGATAAAAGTTAAGCAAGGCCGAACGAAAGCAGTCCAGACTTAATTGTCCGCTGGCCATGTTTTGAAATAAAGGATGCTGGCTTACGCGATCTTTATACGGAATGAGTTCGTCCCAAAATTGCTGAGCCCATGGACTATGCGATGTTATTTCTAAAGCTGTTCCTTTTGTATAAGCACTCATTCTTAAAATCCTGTTACTGTTTCGTCCAGTGAACTCATTTATGCTGCATTGATAATACAATATACAATTTAGAAAAATACTGTATTTTTTATCACTTTTCTAGACGCCTTCAAATCATTTTTGTGAATTAAATCTCATTTTAATTGACTATTTTTTATAATTCTTAAGCGATATTTAAATAAAGATCAATTTTTATAATAATGTGATTTAATACACAATTTATCAAATTATAATGAATTAATATTATTTAAAAATGATGACCAATTATCATTTTTAAATCATTCACATTTATATTTCACATTTTTACAAATAAATAATTATTTTAATAACATATTGTTTTATAAAGTTTTATATAAAAAATAGATATTACTTTTCATCCTTAAAATTTCAACGTATGATAATTATGACTTGAATACAATATTTAAATCTAAATCACTTTTAAAAAAATATTTTGAGATTGCGTTAAGACAGTGAGATCTGCCGATGAAGTTACAAGGCTCAAATATTTTAAGTCAGGAGCAGATAGACTTACTTTTATCGCGTGGCTTAAACTTTGTCTGGTTTCCTAAAACACTTGAACAAGTTTATCGCACTCAATATCGACAAGCGGCTGCCCATGAGTTTCGTTTTCGTGCACCGATTATTCTCATTTTATATAGTTTACTCAGCTTTGGTATTTTTCAGGTTCTTCCACAATCTGAAATTAAACTCTGGCTGATTAATTATGCTTGGGTTGGTGTAATTATTACCAGTGCCTGGCTGCTCTCTTTTTTTAAATCGTTTGATAAATGGTTCGATTACTATGTTTGCCTTGGCTCAACTGCCGCTGTTGCCATCACATTTACGCTCATTAATATTCTAGAAGGCGGTCAAAACAATGCCTTACTGCATGCATCAATGATGTATGCCGTGATTATTATTTACGGCTTTGTTGGTCTTCGTTTTTATACTGCCCTGTTTGCAGGTTGGGTCGGTGGGTTAATTGGTTTTACGATTAGTATTAATTCAAACATCTCGATTGATTGGACTTACTTAAATCGCACGTATACCTTTAGCAGCTTCTTAGGTATGGCGCTGGCCTACTTTACCGATCGTCAGCATCGTGAAAATTTTTTAAGTGACTGCGTTATTGAACTCAATCGGCTCAAACTGGTTAAACAGGCCGAATTACTGGAAACACTTTCACAGCAAGATTCACTCACTGGCTTAGCCAACAGACGCTATTTAGATGAAGTGCTTGAAAAAGAATGGCGCCGTGCAGTTCGACACAGTATGCCCATCACCATCATGATGATCGATCTGGATTTTTTTAAATCATATAATGATTCGTTGGGGCATATCAAAGGCGACGAATGTTTACGTGAAATTGCCAAGGCCTTAACGTCACTCACTTCACGAAGTGGCGATTTAGCTGCACGTTATGGCGGTGAAGAATTTCTATTGTTGTTCCCAATGACCAATGAATCTGAAGCACTCATTCAGGTCAAACGCCTCATGAATGTAATTCGTAAGATCGATATTCAACATCCCTCAAGCGATATTTCGTCTCAGGTGACATTAAGTGTTGGGGTCGCGACCATGATTCCGCAAGTTGATGACAGTATTTCATCATTTGTATCTCGCGCAGATCATGCATTGTACACGGCAAAAAGTAAGGGTCGTAACCAGTATCAGATTGCCAATATTCATGTGTCGGTAGAGATGAATTATTCTTCATCGAAAGCTTAATTGTTCGTTTTATATGATCTGTCATTTGCATAAAAACCATCCAATTTAAAACGCTATCACACTTAACTCATGCTATTAAAGGTGAAATCGAGTAAATTATATGGCTTTAAAGCGATAACTTTTTACGACTTGATGACTAAACCTAGAATTAAACTTGAACTTCCTAACAATGCAGATAAATTGCTTCTGCATTCCTGCTGCGCACCGTGTTCAGGCGAAGTGATGGAAACGCTACTTGAATCGGGTATCGATTATTCGATCTTTTTTTATAATCCTAACATTCATCCTGTTAAGGAATATCTGATTCGCAAAGAGGAAAATATTCGATTTGCCGAGAAACACAATATTCCCTTTATCGACTGCGACTATGACACCGACAACTGGTTTGCCCGTGCCAAAGGCATGGAAAATGAACCTGAAAAAGGGATTCGCTGCACCATGTGCTTCGATATGCGTTTTGAACGTACCGCCCTGTATGCGCATGAAAATGGATTTAAAGTAATTAGCAGCTCGCTCGGTATTTCCCGCTGGAAAGACATGAATCAGATTAATGACTGTGGTGTTCGCGCTGCCTCACATTATCCTGAAATTACTTATTGGGATTACAACTGGCGTAAAAATGGCGGTGCAACGCGCATGCTAGAGATTAGCAAACGCGAAGAATTTTACCAGCAGGAATACTGCGGTTGTGTGTATTCATTACGCGATACCAATCGCTGGAGAATGAGTCAGGGACGTGATCGGATTAAGCTCGGTGTTAAATTTTATTCTGCGACTGATCCTGAATAATACTTTAACAAATTGGGTAAAACAAAAAGACTCGATGCAATGAAGCTCGAGTTTTTTTGCTTACAGCAGTCATGACGTCACCCAACTCAGTGCGTTCGTGACTCACCTTGCTGATGTAAAAAATCCTGAATCATCTCAATTACAACATCGGGTTTTTCTGCATGCAGCCAGTGGCCTACACCATCAATACTTTGGATATCTGCTTGCGGGAACTGTGCTGTAATTGGATCGTGATACTCGGGCAGGACGTATTCTGATAATCCACCACGAATCAACAACATCGGTTTATTCCATGGCTGAATTGGATGCCAACCAGCAATATGAGAATACTGCTGTTCGATTGCATCGACATTAAAAAGCCAGTGGCCTTGATTAAACGATTTCAGCAAAAACATAATCACGCCATCTTCATGAATATACTGCTTCATGATCTCGGTAGCTTGTTTACGGCTCAGCTCGTGCGGTTCAGCACGAACAGCGTTCAGTGCATTTAAAATAGCCTGATGACGATGCCCTTCATAAGCCACGGGACTCACATCAAGTACAATCAGATGCGCAATACGTTCTGGATATAATCCAGCAATTTTCATGGCGACTTTTCCGCCCATTGAATGACCAATCACGGAAAACTCAGTAATACCCAGTTCATCCAGTGTATCGATCACGTCCTGCGCCATAATTTCATAGTTTATTTCAGCACTGTGTGGAGAAGCCCCATGGTTGCGTAAATCGAGCTGGATAATTTTATGATTGGTATTTAATGCCCGCGCAATCACCCCTAAATTTGACAAACTACCAAATAAACCGTGCAACAGCACAAGAGGTGCATTGGTTGTGGCATGATCTGATTCAACAATGTGACTGTTTAATATCATAAAGATTTCCATATATTTATCGCTATACCAATAAGACTAGCTCGGCTGACCAACTGGATTCAAGCATCAACTACATATCCGCATCAAATAAAAAAGCCCTCCGTAGAGAGCTGTTGTTTTTTACAGCACTTATTAGGATGCAAGCGCCATTTGCTCTGCACGAACCTGTAATTTTTTGACGGCTTGACGTGCCTCAAAGGCTAGCTCATGCAAATCTAGATCTGGAATCTGATTATTTTGCATTACGATCTTACCGCCAATCAGCATATACCGAATATTGGCTTGTCCGGCACTTGCTACCGGGCCAATGGCAAGATCGTGTAATCCCATGTATCGCGGATCATTGAGGTTATAAATCACCAGATCGGCCTGTTGACCAATCTCAAGTGTTCCAATGTTGGGAAGCCCGAGTACCTGTGCACCGCCTTGCGTACCCCAGCGGATCACATCTTCGATGGTTGCAGCGTCTGCACCGCCTTCAAAAGTACCTCCTGCATATTTAGGTTGTGCCAGCATTCCTTTTCGGGCACGCTGTAGCATCCATGCTGCATGTGTTTCAGACAACATATCGGCAGCCTCATTGGATGCTGCACCATCTACGCCGATTGAAATGGCCATCCCTGCGGCTTCAAGCGTGACCAGATCGGCGATACCACTACCCAGTCGGGCATTACTTTGTGGGCAATGTGCTATTCCGGTTTTACTTTGCCCCAAAATCTTGATTTCTTCGGGTAAGAGCTTGACTAAATGTGCAAACCAGACATCCTCACCTACCCAGTCATGCTCGGCACAAAACTGCACTGGTGTTGAATTAAATTTGGCTTTTGCCGCATCCAGATAATCAACGGTTTCAGAGAGATGTGAATGTAAACGAATGCCCAAATGGCGAGCGAGTTTTGCACTTTCTCGAAGTTGCTGCGGTGTAGTTGAGTGGAGTGCCGTGGTGGGCGCCATCACAATTCGTCTATAGGCATCGGGCTGGGCTTGATGATAGCGCTGTACCAAGCGCTCAACATCGTACATGATGTGTTCAAATTTTTCAGGTCGAAGCGCCTGTGGCAACTCAGCTTCAAGCCCTCTGGTGAGTGTGCCACCGCCTCGACAAAGTACAAATCGCATGCCTAGCCGATCCGCTTCGTCAAATAAAATTTCGGCGCCATCAAAGGGCATGTCTGGCCAGTATAGATAATGATGATCGGCCACTGTGCCACAGCCTGACTGGAGCAATTCAATTAAGCCAATCCGGCTTGCGAGTCGAAAGATATCTTCATCGAATGCACCACGAAAACGATAAGGTGTTGCCGCGAGCCAAGGCGTCAGATTTTGATTTAATCCTTGCGGTTCACCTTTAAGCAAAGACTGAAATAAATGGTGATGGGTATTCACCCACGCTGGATACACCACACCATCTTGCGCATCTAAAACAGTTTCATCTGAATGGGCCCTTAAATGTCCTATCTCGGTAATCACGCCGTTTGAAATGCGGATTGAAGTTGCAGAAGATCGTGCTTGTTGATTGGCTTGTCCGGTCATGATGGCATGTATATTTTTAATCAGATAATTCATTAGACTTGCTCGCTTTCATGCCATTTGTTCAAGAAGATACGGCTGAGCAGTGACATCAGCATAAATAGAATCAGTCCCGTACAGGTAATTAAAAATAATGCGGCAAACATCAATGGCAAATCGAGCTGGAATCCGGCTTGTAAAATCTGATAGGCCAATCCGGCACTGCTGCCCCCTATACCCGCAACAAATTCGGAAACTACCGCACCGATCAGCGCCAAGCCACTTGAGATACGGAGCCCGCCAAAAAAATAGGGCAATGCATTGGGTACACGCAGCTTGAGCAGTACCTGCCAACGTGAAGCTTTATTGATTTGAAACAGATGTAACAGCCCAGCATTGACACTACGTAGCCCCAACGTGGTGTTGGTTAAAATCGGGAAAATCGCGACCAGCATGGCACAAACGACTAAAGCCAATGTAGTATTATGAATCCAAATAATTACCAAAGGCGCAATGGCTACAATTGGCGTAACTTGAAATAAAATGGCATACGGCATAAAGCACGCCTCAATTACCCGGCTTTGTACAAACAAAAATGCAATCAAAGTCCCAATTAGCACGGCGCAGACAAACGCCAGCAATGTAATTTTTAAGGTGATCCATAAACTACCGAACAGTAAATCTGCTTGTGCAACCAAAGCATGAGCAATATCGGATGGTTTGGGAATAAGATAAATCGGAACGTTCATTTGCTGAAGCGCAATTTGCCACACCAGCAGCAGCAACACACCCAGTGTTAACGGCGCCAAGAGCCGACGTACTTGTGGATGTTCGATTAATGGCTTAACCATGGTGATGCCCTCCACTTGCTTGTTCCAGAATATTGGATAGTTCTGCACACTGCGTCATAAATCGTTCTGAAGCTCTAAAGTGGTCATCACGCTGTGCCGGCCCTTCAATCGCAATATCCGCCACAATACGCCCCGGACGAGCTCCCATCACAATCACTCGGGAAGATAAAAATACAGCTTCATAAATGCTGTGCGTGACAAACACGACCGTCAGATCTCGCTCTGCCCATAATGTACGGATATCTTGATCTAGGCGGTGCCGCGTAAATTCATCTAAGGCACCAAAGGGTTCATCCATGAGTAATAAATCAGGTTCTGTCACCAAAGCTCTGGCCAAAGAAGCACGCATCTGCATGCCTCCAGAAAGCTCTTTTGGATAAGATGCAGCAAAATTACCTAATCCAACCGAAGTTAAAGCTGCTTGTACTTTAGGCTGACTGATTTTTTTAGGTACATGACGTAGATCGAGTGGAAGCCGAACATTCTCTGCAATATTGGCCCATGGCATGAGAGTGGCCTCTTGGAACACCATGGCCATTTTGCACTGAGACTGTAGATCAGTTTTACCATGCCAGCGTACTTGCCCTGCGCTGGGTTGTTCAAGATCTGCAAACATCTTTAAAAGTGTACTTTTACCACAGCCCGAGGGCCCTAAAAGCGATACGATTTCACCACGCTGAACATCGACATCAAGGCGTTGAAGCGCATGTGTGCCGTTTGGATAAACTTTTTCTACACCACGCGCCATCAGCATTGGTGCTACAGTATTTTGTGGCTCTGGATTTTGAGAGACGAAGACGGCTGAATTCATGTTAGGTTCCCCCTATTATTGTTTTGCTTATGTTTCTACCTCGATGAGATATTTAGTTTTTATTGGATTTCGGCTGTACAAACTGTAAGGTATATGCCGATTTCCACTGAGTCTGGGGCTTAAGTAACTTGGACTGCACCATGAAATCTCGTGTTTTACTCCAGCGGACATCGGTCATGACGCCTATCCCCATGGTTTTAGCATCTCCACCTTCAATTAAACCCAAGCTTTTCATTTGCGCGACACCAAATGCCAGCAATGCATCATCCATATTCCGATTTTCTTTTTTAATGAGGGCATTGCCTGGTGCAGGATTTTTCAGATAGCTTTTCCAACCTTCCATTGAGGCTTTGACAAAGCGTTGTAAAACCTCTGGCTTGGTTTGAACCAGATCATTTCGGGTGACCAAAATACCGCCATAAGCTGGATAGCCGTCTTTGGCAAACAAGAAAAATTTACTCGATGGTTCTGCTTTTTTGGCTTGTAGCACCTCAGAGGTGGCATAAGCTTGTTGTGCAACATTTTTATCGGCTAAAAATGGCTGCATATTAAAAGTGTATGGGCGGGCTTGAGCAATGTTGAGATTATATTTGCCACGTAACCATGGCCACCAGCTGGCTTGCCCACTGGTTGAGACTAAAATGGTTTTGTCTTTAAGATCGGATAGTGATTTTACATCGGCATGGGTAATCAGTCCTTGTGGATCGACTTGAAATGGCGCAGCAATCGCTTTAATGGGGAAACCACTTTCAATGCCTTTGAGCACCTGTAAATCATAGTTAATAATCACATCGGCACGCTTGGCCAAAAGCAGTGTCATGTTATTGATTTGCGGGCCACCTACCTTGATGGTGACATCTAAACCATACTTTTTATAAATGCCTTCAGCCAAAGCCTGATAATAACCACCCTGTTCGGCCTGTGCGTACCATGTGGTTTGTAAGACGAGTTTATCGTTGGCTTGAGCAGATGTAAGAAATAGAAGTGATGCGGCAACGACAGCCAAACGCGATTTGCCTAAACCATGATATTTGTTCATGATGAACTCCCTGATGAATAGGTGAAAGCCATAACAGCTATTCATACAAAGGGAGAATGGAGTATACCTGTGTGATCATTCATACTCTCAAGACAGCATAAAAATCTGTCTTGTCCCCCTAAGAGGAACAGCCTGCGCTGTAGAGCAATGTCCCATGCGAATGATCGCACTAACCGCTTATACTCAGGTTCTGATTAAGCAAGAGCTATGCCAACAAAAAGAGCACCATATCGGCTCTAAAACTGGCTCAAAATTTGTATGCGAAATAGGAGCACATGAAACACCTGCCCTAAACTTGCGCATAAAAGCAGCATATGAATGCATCTGACTGTCTTGATGAGTATTTGGGCTAGATGTTTTGAAGGAAAACGAGTAAAACTCAAAAAATGGCATAATACCAATGAATCTTTCGTTCAATTATTTTCTTGAATCTCAAAGCTCTATGAAATCGACTGCACTCGTTAAACGCTCTAGTTCTCAAGTGACCGATCAAGCGGTTGAAATTATTCATGAGCGGATTCAAAACGGAATCTATCCAGTGGGGTCGGCTTTGCCCTCGCAACGCGAATTGTCGTCGGAACTTGGCATTAGCCGTGCGTCGCTCAGAGAAGCACTCACGCGTTTGGCTGCCTTAGGTTTGCTCAACATTATGGCGGGTAAAGGTGCATATGTGACTGCGCTTGAAAGCCAGCCAGTCGAGCAATGGAATATCCAGTTTAAAATTTCACTTAAAGATTTTTATCAGCTTCGTTATATTTTAGAAGGCTTTAGCGCACTTCTGGCCTGTGAATATATCTCTGATCATGATATCGAAACCCTCAACCAGCATTTTCAGCAACTTAAAGCTGCAATTGAAGCACATCACTGGACTGAAGCTGCCGAGCATGACTTTTTATTTCATCAGCTCATCATTGGGTTGAGCAATAATCAATCCATTATTCAAAGCTTAAAAAATCAAACTGACTGGATGAAACAAAGCCAGATCCTGCCGTTTGTACAACCCAATCTGGCCTATAAAACTGTTCAAGAACACGAACAGATTTTACAGGCACTCAGTCAACGCAATGCCGCTGCCGCTGAAAAAGCCATGCGCTTACATATTGTGGGTGCTGCGCAACGTGCCGGTGTGTATTTTTCGAGTCATTCTATTTAACATAACGCTGTTCAACGGTTTCAAACATGGTGCAGTCATTCATTCATACACGCACCATTGCAACGCATCTGATCACATATCTTGAGCTTTTACAAATTTGGGTGTGATCGAAGCCCATTTTTTCGTATTAATTCTCGATATTTGAATTCTCAAATAATGAATATATGAATCAAATATAAGCTAAATTCAACATATTATGAGTCTGCTCGGCGCACCTAAATGAGCAAAAAATGCGTATCATGCTTTTAAAATGAGCATGTCTATTTCAGGCGGGTGCATATCTGTATCTGATCATGATAGCGAATAGTTGATTTCATTATGATTATTTTACAGCGCTGCATGCCTGAGCATACAACGCTGACCGATCTTTCTTAGAAATTCCAGCTCAATGACAATGTTGCTTTGAGTGGTTCACCAGGTTGTACCCAGTAATTGGTATAACTTGAAACGTAATAGTCTTTATCAAACAGGTTGTCGATATTGAGCTGGGCACGTAAATCTGGACGGAGCTTGATATATGCCCCGACATTTACGGTCGTAAATTCAGGTAAACTGGTGCCATTGTCGATGTAATTGGCGCTTCGTTTGCCATAATAATTGATATTGCCCGTAACACCGGCATCTTTCCCCCACGCACTAAATTGATAATCCGCACTTAAATTTGCCGTATGCTTAGGAATATTTTTTAGGCGTGCACCTTTGGCTTCGACTTCACTTTCGACCACCGAGGCATCGGTATAGGTGTAGTTGGCATTAAGGCGTAAATGCTCAGAGACCTGATGCTGTAGCTCAAACTCAAGACCATGGCTTTGCACGCGGCCACTGTCCACATAAGTGTCTGTAATCCCTTCGGTAAGTAAATGGCGTTTATCGAGATCAAAATACGTGAATCCCAGCCAGCTTTGTGGCAAGTATTCATATTTGGTACCAACTTCCCAACTGGTGGTTTTTTCAGGGTCATACAGTTCATTATTTTTATTTAACCCCGTATTTAGCTCAAATGATTTCCCCCAGTTACTATAAAAAGATAAGTGCTCGGTGGGCTTGAAGTTAATACCAGCACGCGGCGTAAACGGCGAGAAGGCCTGCTTGCTTTGTGTATTGCTACGATAATCTGCAATTTGCTGCTCTAGTCGGTTAAAGCGTCCACCCAGCAATATATTCCACTGATCATTCAGGAAAATCTGATCTTGCAGATTGAATCCAAGCATATCCTGAGTTTCTTTACTGTTTTTGGTGACTCGCGTGAGTGGCAATACATTTACACCATATACAGGCTGGTAAATATTGATCGTACTTGAAGCACCCACTGCACTTCTGCGCTGAAGCTGGTCGATGGTGTAATGCCCTGCTTCAACATTAGCCACCAGTTCATGCTTGATCGTTCCTGTATTCAATTTCCCACGTAAAATTGCCTGAAATTGCGTGGTTTCGGTATCAAACCACCGATAGCGACGAAAGCGATTTGCAGTTTGTCCATCGGCTGCAATCGATGAAATTTCAGTTGAAGTTCCTTCGCGCTCACCCTGCTCATGACTTAACGCGGTGGTCAGGTTCCAGTCGTCATTGAATTGATGATTCAAACGCAGTTGATACATCTGATCGTTGATTTTGATATCACCATCACTTGGTTCGCCTAAAAAGGTTTTTTTATTGACCACAAATTGACCGTTAACCATCGGTACGCCACGGTCAAACACGCCTTGATTTTTGGCAAATTCTGTATCCAGATTTAACTGAGTACGATCTGAAATTTTCCAAGCCAGCTGTGGTGCAATATAATAATGCTGGCTATCGACCTGATCTCTAAAACTTTGATTGTTTTCATAAGCGAGCCCCAGTCTGTACGCAAGCTGATCATTGATTGCGCCAGTGGTATCGAGTGCTGTCCGGTATTCTTCAAGTGTACTGCCACTTAAGGTCAATTCACTCTTACGTTGCCATTCGGGCTGTTTGGTGGTGATGTTCATAATCCCCCCAATTGCGCCTTGGCCATACATGGCAGCCATTGGCCCCTTCAGAAAATCAATCGACTGGATGTTGACCATATCGCGTGGCGCATGGATACCACTTAAAGAGCTTAAGCCGTTACGCATGTAAATCGTGCCCATGTTTGGGTCGGTACTAAAGCCGCGAAACGAGTAATTGTCCCAAAAGCCACCGCCATAACTGTCTTGATAAACCACGCCATTAACCAAGGCCAATGCATCGCTCACGCGCTGAATATTATGGTTTTTGATATCTTGTTCGGACACATGCGATTTGGTGAACGGCACATCAATCAGATCGTGATTAAACTGGGTAATTGCCTGAGAAGATGCATGACGCTCATCTTGCTTTTCTGCGGTTAGCGTCAAGGTTGAAAGCTGCGCAGTTTGAACTTGAGTGCCTGTTTCAGCCGCCAAAGCCACCGATACCATTGAACACTGGGCAAGTAAAATACTCCAGGCAAGTGGATGAACATAAAATTTAGACATAGTAAAACTCTGTAAGACAAAAATTGGACAAAAATGTCGGAATTTAGATCAAAACAGGATTTACGGGCGGGGCTCGACCTTGCGGACAAAGAAAGAGACGGCGAAGGCAAAAGAGAATATATGCCATCGCCGATAAGAAAATCAGTTTAAAAACCTGACCGATCTCGATCAGCGTGATGTCCGGTGTCAGCGTAGGTGCAATATGATGAAACAGATGACAAAAATGGCAATCCAGAGTTGGATGCATCGAATGCTGATGATCCGCTTTGAAATCGCTATGTAATGACATTGAAGACGATTTGACAGCAGACAATGTGGTATGTGATGCATCATGATGCATTACACTGTGCTCAGTCATCTGCATAATTTCCACGCAGACCGGATTTTGCTGCATCGATACAGGCAATAGCGCTTGCCAGAATACAAGATTCTGCAACAAGATCACCAAAAGGCCAAAGGCCACACCCAATTTATGCATCGCAAAAAAATTAATACCTAAGCGCGGCGAAAATAGCATAATTTTAAAAAAAACACACCTTCTAGTACAGGCGACAGATATAAAAAAAGCATGGAATCAGTAGATACCATGCCTTTGGGTTTCACTTAAATGTGGTTAGTCTTCGTTCAAGCGCGCAAACTCTTCTTCGGGCGTTCCTTTCACCAGATGGAAGCGGCTATAAAAAATAAAGTACAGAATAAAAGCCACATAAATCATTGCGGTGAGCAACCATACTTTCGGATTGACCATTAACCCAGCCACTACTGCAATTGCAGCCAGAACCAATGCAATACTTGAAGTAACCACACCACCCGGCGTTTTATACGGACGTGCAAGGTTTGGATGTGAAATCCGCAATTTGATATGTGACAGCATCATGAGCACATAAGAGATGGTTGCACCAAAGACAGCCATTAAAATCAGTAAATCACCTTCATGAGTCAATGACATCAAAAAGCCAATGATCCCTGGAATAATAATCGCAAGAAAAGGTGCTTTGTTTTTGTTGGTCAATGACAAGCTTTTTGGTAAATATCCGGCACGTGAAAGTGCAAAAATCTGACGCGAATATGCATAAATAATCGAAAAGAAGCTCGCTACAAGCCCAGCCAATCCAACAAAATTAACAAAACTGGCCAACCATGTATGCTGCCCATACACCGCAATCAAGGCATCAACCAAAGGCGCACCTGAGGCTTTTAACGCATCTGACCCCGCAGCACCAGCACTTAAAAACAAAATCAATAGCGCAAATGCCGCCAAAATCAGCATCGAACCAATGAGGCCACGCGGCAAAGAACGAACTGGATCTTTGGCTTCTTCTGCCGCCAGTGGAACGCCCTCCACAGCTAAAAAGAACCAAATGGCATAGGGTACCGCTGCCCAAATTCCTAAATAACCGAGTGGTAAAAATGCACTGGCCCCAACGTTATTGCTGACTGCAATATCAAACAATTTACCGCTTTCAAAATGCGGAATCATGGCCACAATAAATACCAGTAAAGCCACACAGGCAATTGCGGTAATGATGAACATGATTTTAAGGGCTTCTCCTGCACCTTTAAGATGAATACCCATAAAGACCAGATAGCACAGTAAGTAAACGCTCCAGCCACCAATCCCAAACAGTGACTCACAATATGAGCCAATAAAGACCGCAATCGCCGCCGGTGCAATGGCATATTCAATTAAAATAGCAGTTCCGGTGAGGTAGCCTCCTAATGGGCCAAACGCGACACGAGCAAAACTGTAGCCACCACCTGCGGTAGGCAACATGGTCGACATTTCAGACATAGACAAACTCATGCACAGGTACATTAAGGCGACAATAACCGTTGCAATAAATAAACCGCCCCAGCCGCCCTGAGCCAGACCGAAGTTCCACCCCGCAAAGTCTCCAGATATCACATAAGAGACTCCTAAACCCACCAATAATAACCAGCCCACTGCACCCTTTTTGAGCTGGCGTTTTGCAAAATAATCAACATCACGAGTTGCGCCATTGTCTAGGCTTAATTCTGAATCTTTCATTGTATTCAATCACTCTATTGATCCAACCGACTTCATTCATGTTGCGTAAAAGCCCATTTCAAAACTTGACCGCAAATTGTGAGCAAGGTCATTTGAAGTCAAGTTGATTCATTTTTTCTTTTATAAGATCAGGCCAATCGGTACTTACGACGTATCTAAAATTAGAGTGAAGGAGTCGAATCATGACGGTCGAACAAAACGAATTTTTAAGCTCAGTTCAGCTTCAAATTCTTGCAGAACAAGCCATCAAGCAATATCCAAACGAATATCAAGGTTCAGTTAAACTCCTGTGTCAGTCAGAAAATGCCACTTTTTTAGTGACCACAGCGCAGGCAAAATACGCACTTAGAATCCATCGACCGAATTATCATCACTTGCAAGATATCGAAAGTGAGCTGGCGTGGCTGGATGCGCTTAATCAAAGTGGAATCGAAGTTCCACTGGCGATTGCCGATCAGGATGGTCAACGTGTGATCACCCTGAAACTGGCCGAAGGCATTTCGCGCTACGCAGTGCTTTTCAATTGGGTCAATGGCAGCATGCCCACCACCGATGTCGATCCGACCGCTTTTCAACAACTGGGACAAATTACCGCCGCGCTGCATCAACACAGTAAAAGCTGGAAACGCCCAGAACAGTTTAATCGAATTGTATGGAATCATGACACCATGGTCGGTGCTCAAGGCCATTGGGGCAACTGGAAACATGCACCGCATTTAGATCAAGCCGACCACGCTGTGGTGGAAGAAGCCATTGCACGGATTTCAACTGAACTATGCCAGTACGGTGCCGGTGAAGATCGCTATGGTCTGATTCATGCCGATTTAAGGCTCACCAACTTACTGCTGCAAGATCAGCAAATTGGTGTGATTGACTTTGACGACTGCGGTATGAGCTGGTTTATGCATGATCTGGCTGCCGCGATTAGTTTTAATGAACATTTAGATGCTGCGCCGCAATGGGTAGAGCACTGGCTAACAGGTTATGAAAAAACAGGTCATATTCAAAATCATGATTACGTCATGATTCCTACATTTATCATGCAACGTCGCATTCAAATGATGGCATGGAATGGTTCACATGCACAGACCGAAATGGCGCTTAGCTTAGGCGATCAGTGGTCGAATGAAACCGTGCGCTTATGTAAGAAGTACTTAAATGGTGAAATGCCAGTCGGACGTAGCAACGCTTAAGTAAAACAAAGCACTTGTTCACTTTATCTGTTTTTTCATTGAGTTGTATTTCGTAATTTGGGGCTAAATTAGATATGAAAAGAAACATGCATTTACTCGGAATTGGAGCTTTAATCGCAGGTGTTTTAGCGTTGGGAGGCTGTGCCCAAATGCCAAAGCACGATACACAGGTATTGGCATCCGCGATCAAGCAGGAGTATCTGGCACAAGGTCGCTGGGATGCGTTTAATCGCGATCAGCTCAATCAATTAATTGCACAATACGGCAAAGACAGTCCTAATTATAATCCGTTAAAACGGCCCTATATTGTGACTGATTTTGACAATACCTCGGTTTTTTTAGATATTGAGGAAGCGACATTAATTTATCAACTTCAACAGCTTGCATTTGCCGTAACGCCAGAACAGCTCAATACGATTATTCGTAAGGGAATCAGTAAGCAAAATTTTGTTGCAGATTACAATAACAGCCAAGGTCAAGCAGTTAATATCGACAAGATTGCACCCGATATTGTGCAAAGCTATGCATGGCTATATACGCACTATTCAGGCTTAAAAGGCAATCAATCCTTAGCGCAAATCCAAACGAGCCCGCACTATCAAAACTTTATCAGCAAAATGCGTTATTTGTATGCGGCTATTGGAGATACTTTCGATCATGATGTGTCTTATCCATGGGTAACCTATTTATTTGCCGGAATGACCGAAGCAGAAGTACGTGATTTGGTTCAAAAAACAGTTGCTTGGCAAAAATCTCAGCCCATTGGCCCGGTGACATGGACATCCCCATCTGATTTAAAAGGTCAGGCCGGTGTGATCAGTGGAACGTGGGAAAATGGTTTACGCCCTTATGCCGAAATGCAGGACTTATTTCAGGCATTTCAAAATAACGGCATCGATGTTTATGTGTGTTCGGCTTCATATATCGATGTGATTAAAGAAATTATTTCTAATCCCAACGTGGGCTTTAACATTCCAGACAGCCATGCTTATGCCATGGAACTTGAGCGAGATTCACAAGGACGCATTTTGCCTGAATTTCGTAAAGGTTATGATCAGACCCAAGGCAAAGGCAAAACGCGCACAATTGAAAAATTTTTGGTATCTAAATATGGTTATGGGCCGCTCTTCATTGCTGGCGACAGCGAAGGCGATCAAAACATGATGCAGGATTTTACAGATACGAAAAAGGTGCTGATTGTAAATCGTCTGCGCAAACCCACCACAGATATTGGGAAGTTTTCAGCTTTGGCTGTTCAAAGCTATGGACAGACTAATCCGAAATTTTTACTACAAGGCCGTGATGCAAACACAGGACAATTTACAGGGTCAATCAACAGTATCAGTTATGGATCGAGCACACCAAAAGCATTGAAATCTCAATAAATCCAATCCACTAAGTTATGTTTTAACCTGTGCTTGATCCATTCCGGCGCAGGTTTTTTAATTTTAGCCGTACATATAAAAACTACGTTATAGCTGGTATGCATCTTGCTTCATCTCTTTTATATATCGGTATTAAGTGAGATCTTCACATGTTTCAGATGAATACGGCACAACTATTGGGCACCAGCATGTGCAATCAGGGCGTGTTGTCAGCAGCTGCATCAGGCTTGAGTGATTTCATTAGCAGCAAAGGTGCAGACGTCGATCGTGTCTTTGGTATCAGTGGTATCAATCCCGAGTTACTGGCCAGTCCGACATTAAGTTTACAACTTCCGAATTACTGTCATGTATTAGAACAGGCCGCTGAACTTTCAGGATGTGACAATTTCGGTTTGCATTATGGTCAGCAATTTCAGCCCAAATCATTAGGTCTGATTGGCTACATCGGACTATGCTCTGCAACGCTTGAAAGCGCATTAGTCAATATGACCAATCACTTTTATTTGCACCAGAAAGACACGCTGAACCGCATGGTCGATTTAGGAGATTGCTGGCGCTTAGACTATCAGGTGCATCACGGTGCGATCTTGACCCGACGTCAAGATGCCGAATTGACCTTAGGCATGTTCATGAATGTGATTCGTGGCGTGCTGGGCGGGCATTATTCACCACGTGAAATTCATTTTGAGCATACGCGGCCTGAGTTTTGGCAAGAACATAGCAAATTGTTTAACGCACCTGTTTATTTTGATCAGCCATTCAACTCAATTTTACTGTCAAAAAAAGATTTGCAGCACCCGATGCCCAATCATGATCCGCTGCTATTAACCGTAATTCTAGATACTCTTCGCTTGCTCAACACCCATGTACACAGACAAAGCCTAACCGATCAAGTGCGCTCACATATTCAAATTGAACTGAACACAGGTGAACCTAATCTGGAAAAAATTGCACATGATTTGGATTTGAGCAGCTGTGCACTCACCCGTCGGCTTAAACTTGAAGGATTAACCTTTAGTTCACTGGTCGATAAAGTGCGTTGTGAGCTTGCAGAGCATTACATGAAACAAAAAAATATCCCGATTTCCGAAATGGCATTTTTATTGGGCTACTCAGAGGTGAGTGCATTTTCTCGTGCATTTAAGCGCTGGTTTGGTGTTAATCCAAGACAATGGCGTAACTAATACAACCGGAACACGCAATTAAGCGGTTCCGGCTATTTGTTGATTGATTCGATTTAAAACCCTTCAAGCACAATTTTGCCTTTGGCTTTACCACCTTCAATCAGGCTATGCACTTCTTTGAGATTTTCGGCATTGATCTTGCCATATACCGCCGTCAATGTAGTTTGAATGACGCCATCATCGACCAGTTTGGCCACTGCATTTAACAGTTCACGCTGCTGTGCCATATCTTCCGTTTGATACATTGAGCGAGTATACATAAACTCCCAATGTAAAGAGATCGATTTGGTTTTGAGTGGGCTGATACTCAGTTCGGCTGGATCATCAATCAAGCCCAAACGCCCCTGAGGTGCGGTCAATGCAGCAATCTGCTCCATATATTGATCGGTATAATTGGTAGAAAAAACATAACTAGGTGCCTTTAAACCCAGTTCATCCATTTGCGCCTTAAGTGGTTTTGAATGATCAATCACATAATCCGCTCCGAGCTGTTTCACCCACGCTTGTGTCTCTACGCGTGATGCTGTCGCAATAACTTTCAAATCTGATTTTGCTTTGAGTAATTGAATTGTGATTGAGCCAACACCGCCTGCCCCACCAATAATTAGGATACTTCGGTCTCCACCAGGTACTGGATCTTCAATTTTTAAACGGTCAAACAACATTTCCCATGCAGTGATGGTGGTCAGAGGCATAGCAGCCGCTTCTGCAAAAGAAAGGCGTTTCGGTTTATGCCCCACAATGCGCGCATCGACCAATTGAAACTGTGCATTACTGCCCGGACGGGTTAAATCACCTGCATACCAGACTTCATCGCCTACTTTAAATTCGGTGACTTCGTCGCCTACACTGACCACAACGCCAGCTGCATCCCAACCTAAAATTTTCCACTGTCCTGCTTCTGCTGCTGCACGTTTGCGAACTTTGGTATCAACCGGATTCACTGAAATCGCTTTTACCTCGACCAGAATATCTTTACCGCGCGCCTCGGGCTGCTCGATCTCGATATCCACCAATGCATCTGGACGTGTAATCTCACCTTGTTCTTTATAGCCTACTGCTTTCATCTTGACGTTCCTCACTTGTATTGCGTGGTAGCATACCTTAAGCTTAATCACCGTATATACAGACAAATTTCGCACATAGTGTCAAAAAGGATACTGTTATGAGTAAGGTAAAACATTCACGCTTTAATTGTAATCCGGGCTGCTCGGTCGAGGCTGCGATTGGCCTACTCGACGGTAAATGGAAAAGTTTAATTTTATGGAATTTACTTACCGAAAAAATATTACGTTTTAATGAGCTAAAGCGCCGTATTCCAAATGTAACGCAGCGTATGCTCACCAATCAGCTTCGCGAGCTTGAACAAGACGGACTCATTATTCGAACGGTTTACCCACAAGTGCCGCCTAAGGTTGAGTATCAGCTTTCTGCGCTAGGCCAAACCTTAAAGCCTATTTTAGTAGCTTTAAAAGAATGGGGCGATCAGCATATCGATTTGTATGGAAAACCACATCAAAGTGAAACTGAGCAGCATAATGAGCGTGAGCAGCACACAGAAATTACAGCTCAGGTAGGATAAAAAAAGCCTTATCGAATGATAAGGCTTAAAGATTAGCTGAGCTTTAATCTTTGAGTTTACGAATAGATTGATCGAGTGCGCTGACCAACCAGTCGATATCGTGTTCCTGAAATGCCAGCGGTGGACGTAATTTCAGTACATTGCCATAAGGGCCAGCAACTGAGGTCAATACGCGGTGAGTATTACGTAATTCTTCAATCAGATTCAGTGCCAAGGCTTTATCTGGCGATTTACTGTCACGATCTTTCACCAGTTCAAATCCGATAAACAAGCCCGCACCGCGTACATCGCCCACACATTCATGTATATCCATGAGTTTGCTAAGTTCGGCCTGAAGTTTAGCACCCACATATTTGCTGTGTGCTTGTAAGTCTTCATCATGAATTACCTTGAGAACAGCTTGAGCTGCCGCCATCGATACTGGGTTTCCACCGAAAGTATTGAAATATGGAATATTATCGCTAAATGCTGCCAATACATCGCTTTTGGCAAGTAGACCAGATACCGGAATTCCATTGCCCATCGGTTTACCTGTAGTAATAATATCTGGCACCACACCATGGCGACCGAATCCCCAAAATGAGTCTCCAGTACGTGCAAACCCAGGTTGTACTTCATCGGCAATAAATATTCCGCCATTGGCATGAACCACATCTACTGCTTTTTTCAAAAACCCAACCGGATTTGGCATTACACCATCTGAAGAGAAAATTGAATCTGCCAGAAAGCCTGCAAACTTAATACCGTTGGCGTTCATGTCATCGATTTGCTGTTGAATTTGCGCTGCAAACCAATCACCTAAATCATCTGCTACAATTCGGTATGCATCCGGTGCAGGAACCAAACGAGTTGTAGCTGCCAAAGCCTGACCAGAACCTAATGCAGGAGAACAGCCTGAAGTTAACTCACTGGTGCCGTGATAAGCTTCTTGCGAAACAATGATACCTGTTCCGCCACTATATTCACGGGCAATTCGAATGGCCAAATCATTGGCTTCAGAACCTGTACACATATACATGGCACGGTCAATTTCGCTTGGTGTTGTTTTTAAAAGCTCTTCGGTGTAATTCAGAATATTTTCATGCAAATAGCGTGTATGCGTGTTGAGCATTTTCATCTGCTCATTCACTGCCTCAATAACAGCAGGATGACAATGCCCAATACTGGCTACATTATTGTATACATCGAGATATTTATGGCCCGCAGCATCCCAAAGATACTGCCCTTGGCCTTTTACCAAATGCACAGGGTTACGATAAAATAATCGATAAGACTCACCGAGCACTTGGCTGCGTTTATCTGTTAATTTTCGGGTTTCAGCATCCAGTGCGGCTGCATGTTCTGCGCGGAAACTATTGGTATCCATGATGGTTGAACGTGTAACCATGAATGACTCCTGTATTTAAATAATTCAAAATGGCACACTTGAAATCGAATCAAATCCGGCCATGTTCTTTCGAATGTATATATCGCTGTTTGACTTATATTGTTCAAGTTTGAGAAAAGAAACTTGACACTAAAGCGCGAAAGTTGTCATTTGATGTCAAATTAGCGAATTCAATGTATGGTCGGATTGCTGTATGCTTCAGCAAACTACTACGTATCGCATCTAACACTAGAATGTCATACTAATCAAAATAACTATCTTACAAATAATGGTATGAATTAAATCGTGAGGATATTCGTATGCAATTGTTTTATCTTAATTCTAAAGATAAAAATGTGTTTTATAATAAAGCAAAAACAAGTTCACTTTTGTTCATCTTATAATTCATGCGGTAGATGTATAGCCTATACTTGGCAAAAGGGTAGCTTTCGTTGTGACAGATTTACAAAATGGCTTTATACAGAGACAGGAAATGGGAACTTAGGTGGAAATACTCCTAACGGTACTTTTAATAGCGCTCTTCTAACGATAACTCGTGCATAATTTTTAATATATTCCTCATTAAATCATAATGAGGAATTCTTTTAACATTGATAGATTACTTATGAAAAAAAATATTCTGTATGTCTTATTATCCTTTACTATTTTAACCATATTCATATTTTTTATAAAAGAAGATTCAACTGATCAAGGTTCTGAAAGTCTACCAGCACTTAAAGCAAAAAGTTCTGAAAGTATGTATCAAGATAAAATTATGAATGACATACAGGTAAGACAAAATACTCAAAAACTTAATGTTCCATTATGGTCACAAAAAATTATTGATGTTAATGAAAATTCACAATACAGCCGTATTGAAAAAGTTAAAGAGCTAAACGACTTATTAAATAAAAATAAAAATGATCCGGCAGCAGTTAGAGAAATTTTATCTCAGTTAGCGAATCTGAATCCAATTGAAGCAGTGGATGATATTCTTCCTTTCTTAAAAAGTAATAACCCTATCGTTCAAAGTGCTGCTCTCGGTGCACTTAGTAATGCGTCTTTACTAACAGAAGAAGAACATGAACTTAAAAAAACACTCCCAGAAAATAATCAAATAAGATCTAAAATATCTAAAGAAGTTAATGAGTTAAAGAAAAACCCAAATATATCCACCGAAGTGAAACAGACTATTGTATCCTCTTATATGTCTACTAACCCTTCTATTGAGGATATAAAAGCAATGATTAAGAGTATTCTCAATGAGCAAAATATAACGGCAAATGAATCATCTTATATAGCTACCACCATTCTCAACGGAATGGATTCAACAAATACTATTTCTACAATTATGAGTAAAAATGAAATAATAAAAGACGCGATTATAATGAGTATTTGTAGCAGTATTATCAATAATCCAGACATATTAAATGTATTGAATCCAATCCAAAAAGAAGAACTTTATACATTTATTCAAAAAAATCCTCCAACTTCGCATAATGATGATTTTAGTTCTAAAAATGATATTTGGAAAAATACTTTAAATAGATTTTAAATAATTAACATCCAAAACTCATACCGCGATATTGCTTAGGTTTTAGGTTCTCTATTTCTTTTTATCGTTCCTTCATCTGGACGATATTCGTTTTAATATTTCCAATGTCTCGAGAAAATTCAGCTGAGCTTTGACTACTTCCGACGAGACTGAATGCTTTATGGTTGAGATTCTTTCTAGCAATTCTTTGTTAAAGCCAACAAAGACTAAACCAAAATATAAAATCGAAATTGTTAACTTTATCTTTTGTACAGATGTAGTGAACGAATAAAGAAGTGCTGTAAATTTTTGAGTAATAGTAATTTTTTAAATTTTTAAATTTGTGTCATAGGACAAATCTCTTAGGATAAGATTTGACTGCCATATAAGGCTTTGTGTGAATATCTTTACGAGTTGCTAGCTCTACAGAGCTTTTATTAAACAACTCTTCTAACCATCATTTAAGTGTAAATCCAAAAAATGTAAGTTGAATGCCCTTATGGAAACAAGGACTTTGCATTTAAATTAGATAAAAAACTTATTTTTCTATTTTACTAGTAATCTACAAATTATTTTTAAGTTTATAGAATCTGTATTCTGGATAAATTAAACCAATTACAAATAAGATAGAAAAACCAACCCATAAAATCAAGGTCATCATTTTTACTTGTTCTTCATTCCATGAGCTAGATTCTGTATCTAAAAAAAAGATACTTTTCCAACCCTTAATATAACTAGCCCCACCCCATGAAAGAATCCACTTACAAACCAAGCTAAAACATAAATAAATTAATATCCATAGAGAAGTAGACATTCGTTAGATTCCTAGTGATGCCATCTCTAATGCAGATCTATTATTTGCTGCTACATTTATACAAGCTTTATAAACTGGTTGAGCACCGCTTAATCCAGCTAAATAAGGAATGATTTCATAAAAATAATCTTTCAAATAATCTAATCCTGGTTTTATAAAATATGATGTACCAGGAATTATGTCTCCAACACAAGCTGGTTTTGGAACCAAATTAAAATTTGCAGAACAGGCAAGAATTGATTTTACTGTATTAGAAATGACAACCCCCACGTCATTATTCATATCTAATGAGTTAGCTATACTTTGTGTCCATATCTTAGAGGCAACCTCACGTGCAGCAGCTTGAGCTGGATTATCGGACGCAATGGCATATGTTTGAACTGTACGGGATGTTGGGCTAGAACACCCTAACCCATTACCACCATTATATTTCAGAACACTATTATTCGAGTTTACAAACTCAACTTTTACATTCGGATAATGCTTTGTAAAGACTTGGATTGTGGGATGAAGTACCGTTGAACACGACTTATCATTTGTAAAATATCTGACAGTGTGTTTTTGTGAATTATAGTGAGCTGCGTAAATACGACCATCTGCATACAAAGTCATTGCAGAAGCATCACTACCTGCTTTTGTTCTACCTTCAGAATAAATAGCTTTTGCCATTTTTAACTTATATGGTGTTGATAAAACTTCAAAATTTTTCGAAAATTTAATGTAATCTTCGCCTAATACAGCCGCTAATTCATTCTGAATATGTGAGTCACTATCAATCTTAGATAACGTAGATGGATTTTCTAGATATGGATTTAAATTTAAATTTCCAGCAAAACTAAATGATGGTATAGATAATAATAATACTAAATATAAACTCTTATATTTCATAATTTTCCCTATTTTAATTTTGGGGATCAGGAAGTTAAAGAAAATTATTACGAATTAATTTAAGCAAATCGAGGTATAAATTACAATACCAATGATTGAAGCAATACTCCTTTTCTTTAAGATGCAAATAAAATATCTTTTTGTCAATTCTATTAAATTTACTGAGTCGCTTTTTAACATAGTTCCAGAATGATTCTATGCCGCTAATATGACGCTCAGCATTAGCAAATTCATTGTCTCCATGATTAACTCCTAGATATTTACCAAAACCAATTTCAACTAGACCATCATAGCCTCTCCAGCCTATTGCATAAGTCACTGAACAAGCTCAATATGTCCACGAATAATACCTTTTAGCGTAGCTTGGGAGCAGTGAGGGACAATTCCTTTATATAAATTCCTACCCCGTTTGAGTAGTCCAAAAACAACGGTTTTACCTAATGCACCTCGACCGTGCTTACCTCGTACACGATTGACTCAGAAATAGAATTCATCCAGTTCAACAACATCATTGAAAAGAGATATTTGTTCATACTAAATAGTATTTTTTACGCAATTTGATGTAAGTTGTATTGATAGTACGCACTGAAGTACTGGTGAGTTTAGCAGTGTCTGAAGCAGTAAAATCCACGGCAAAAAAGCGAATGATCTACCTGAATTTTGCTTGTGTGATTCTTGAACGGGAATAGTATCTGTTTTTGCTTTCATATAAAATCGCTTTCTGAGCCGATACAAAAAAACGCCACGTGCATGAACGCGCGGCGTTTTGAAAATTCATAGATAAAGGTTTAAAATCTCTATCTGTCAAAAAGATTAAATCAATTGAAGCGCTTCATTACTGCTTCGACTGCGTGATTAAATGCCTGTGGCTGTTCCACATTCGAAATATGCGATGCCTCCAGCACTTCAAGTGTCGAATGTACAATATGCTCACATAAAAACTGACCATCGGCCACTGTGGTCACTGGATCTTGTGCACCAGCAATCACCAGTACCGGTATGCTTATACGTTGCAGTTGAGGGCGCACATCGGCTTCTGCCAACGCTTCACAACAACTGGCATAGCCTTCGGCACTACCTTGAGCTAAATCATGACTCAGCTTTTCTACAATTTCTGGTGAGTCTTTAATAAAGCCTGGCGTAAACCAGCGTGTTGCCGCAGTTTGAGCAACCGGCGTTAACCCTTGCTCACGCACCAATTGCGCACGTGCTTGCCAAGCTTGAGCTTCTCCAATTTTTGCTGCGGTGTTGGCTACAATCACCTGATTAAAACGCTCAGGAAAATGTATTGCCAGCCATTGTCCGGTTAAACCACCCATCGAAATTCCACAAAACGTAGCTTGAGGAATTTGCAAATGATCAAGCAATGCAATTACATCGGTACCTAGCTGATCAATGCGATAAGGGCCAACAGGTGTCGATGATGCACCATAACCACGCGTGTCGTAGCAAATGACAAAATACTTGTCCTGAAAATACGCTATCTGCTGTTGCCACATACTCAGGTTGGTACCCAACGAATTTGAAAAGATCAGTGCAGGACGATCCGCCTGACCGAATGTTGCATAATTGAGAGCAACATCCTGCGCCGTTAGTGTGTCTTTAAAGTGAAATACTGGCATATTTATTCCTTAAACCCGCTCAATAATAAGCGCAATTCCCTGACCCACGCCGATACACATCGAACACAGCCCATACTTACCGCCCGACTGTTCCAGCTGGTTTAAAGCCGTCGTCACCAGACGCGCACCAGATGCACCCAATGGATGACCCAGTGCAATTGCACCGCCATTCGGATTCACCCGTGCATCGTCATCTGCCAGCCCCAAGTCTCGGGTACAGGCCAGTGCCTGTGCAGCAAAGGCTTCGTTCAGCTCAATCACATCCATCTGATCAAGCGTCAGATTGGCCTGCTTGAGCAGCTTTTTGATCGCCGGTGCCGGTGCGAAGCCCA
>CAJYTY010000023.1 GCA_913777945.1 uncultured Acinetobacter sp.
CTTCTTGGTTAGTGCCCAATGCCTCGTGTTCTGCCTGCCAAAGAGCAAGTGGGCTTTGTCGTGTAGCAATTTTCAAGGTTTTCATAAATTCAAGCATGGGCTGGTCAAACAATACACCCTAAACTTAACTTGATCCCTTAAAATTGCAAGTAAAATCTCGCAAGTTCAAGATAACTCTTTTAAATTTAGAGCTGATGAATTCGCTCTCTAAGCGTAGACAAATGTCGACGGCTCACTGAAAGTCTTTCATCAAGACCGCGTAATCTAACCTGATATTGCCCCGAACTGATCAGCTCCAACCCATCTAGGTATGCGACTGCAACCAACGCATTTCGATGAATACGAATGAACTGATCTGCGAATTCGGTTTCAAGCTCTTTTAATGTTTCATCTATTAATACACTGCCATTTTTATGTCTCACAGTGACATATTTCTGATCTGCTAAAAAGTAATAGATATTTTCAACAGGAATCAGTTCAACCCCACGATAGGTTTTTGCGGCAATTTGATGACGCTGTGTCTTTAAATCTTGTAAAAGCTCAGAATTCGGTAATGCATTGAGCTGTGCTTGAGTAAGTTGAGTTAGCTGACTTAAAGCTTGCTCAAGTTCAACTGGATCAATCGGTTTAAGAAGATATGCTTGAGCCTGAGCTTTAAAAGCTTCCAATGCATGCTGATCGTAGGCGGTACAAAATACAATCGCAGGTCGAGGATTTAGCTGACTCAACTGTTCTGCACAGACAAGCCCATTCATACCTGGCATTTGAATATCAAGTAAGATTACATCCGGTTGATGAAGCCGTGCCTGTTCCAAGGCCTCCTGTCCATGATGAGCCGTTGATACAACCTCATGTCCCATCTTTGAAACTAAACGTGATAAACGCTCCACTGCAAGTGGTTCATCATCACAAATTAGCACCTTCATTCATCCTCCTTGTCACCGTTAACTTGGTCCATTTTTTTATGGTTAACTCTGACTGACTTATTATTTTGTTTGATATTGATAGCTCATAATAGTGGTATATAAAGCTTCACCTTTATAAACCTGAAATCTAAC
>CAJYTY010000024.1 GCA_913777945.1 uncultured Acinetobacter sp.
GTTTCTTGTTGGTTGCAGGATCAAACCAACTGGCACGCCCTGAACCCAAAAGTAAGATTTAGGACCTGCACCAGAGTAAATCAAATCTCTCAGGCCAGTGTGTGTTTTTCGCATCAATACCACGACAACAACACCTAAACCAGTTCAACAGGGACGCACTCCACGTTGTACACTAACACCTGAAGAGATGCACTCGCATCGTGAGGCTGGTCTTTGTTTTAATTGTGATGAAAAATTTATTCCAGGGCATAAGTGCAAGCGCCTGTTTTGGCTTGGCGCGCCTTTCGCGGATGACGACCACAATGCGACGCCGGAGGCGGACGACGACCCCGGCATCTCCCTCTATGCCCTATCAGGCGTGAGACGATGCAACTCTGCATCTCGTTCCACGGCATGACCCTCATCGTGATACTCAACATTGGCACACAACAGTATTATATCTAGAATCATAATCACGAGATAATTACGAGTATCCAAATAAACAACGTAAAACCAACACCGAGTCAGAGTCAGCCGGTCAGATTGTCGGACTGGTCAATTTGACTGCACAACATATGCCAATCTGATCGACCACCACTGTGCTGGGCCAAACCAATCCCACTTCGTCAATTATCCACCAAATATAAAAAATCAATTATTTCACATACCAATTGTTCATCACAAAATAATAATCAAAACACAATTTGATTTCAGTGAAACAATTGTAAAGAATTCATATTAATTCTTCAGTTATGATATATAGGTTTTCCACATTCATCATACCATACTAGAGATAATATGTGTTAGGCTTTGAGACATCGGAATCATTGTTATGGTTATGCCTGTATGACATCGTCATGGTGAATGGAAGCATAGTTGTTTTGGTTCGTGATAACCATGTCAGGTACCTTTTGTCGTCATGGTGAATTTTACGATATGTTTTGATCGATTTTAGAAGAAACAAAACTCATAGTTTTTGCAATTACTCCTGAAATAGCTTCAAATTCCAACAATCTCATTCACTGTAGCTTGTTGGTACCAAGACTGAAGAAGGCGCGGGACAAGCAGTATTTATAAAGCTTAGCTATTGGTTGAAATTAAGGCGACAATGTGGCTATTGCCTGAAGTGAAAAGTGAAAACTGAATTGGCTAGCAGAGAGTGCAGTGGAGTTGGTAACGATCTTGCGAGCTATGCTTGATTCTGTAACACAGTTGGATGGGGGAATTCCTCGTCTAGTGTTCGATAGAAAAATCCTAAGTTGATGTGTAAACAAAAC
>CAJYTY010000025.1 GCA_913777945.1 uncultured Acinetobacter sp.
AAAAGGATAAACTTCCGTTCATCATAATCTTATTGTTTAAGAGTTATTAGTGGTCAAAATTAAAATAGATAGTACTACAGTCAAGATCGATAATTATTTGAAAACGTAGGGAGTAATAATTATAAAATTAACCTGTAAAAGTTTTGATATTATAAAAGAAAGCGTGAAGAACGTACGAGTACTGTTAGAACTAATGGAAGAAATAACCCCAATCACTTCTCGAAACGCATGTCTCTATATCAAATTGATATGAACTGAAGAGATATTATAATGTTAGGCGCAGCGCAGGCAGGCATGCATGCTTGCATCTTAAACTAAGTTGGGCTTATTTGGTTTACTATTATGCCAAAATATAGGTATGTAGATTTTGATAGTGCCAAATCTTTTGACGTCTTATTGACACATTTTGGTAACAAACTAAACACTAGCCAAACTATTATTTAAAATAACAACAATTTGATAGGATATATTTTGGCATCAAACAAAAATGGTCCTTTATCAGTCATCGCCCTTGTTGTTTTGACAGTGCAGTGGTAAAAGTCCCGTATTTAATTACCAATACACTTACAGTTTTCTTAAGAAAATGTTTGGAGAGGCGGCCCTCCCTCTGCATCTTGTTTTATCAGTCATCGCCCTCGTTCTCCACGCCGCGTTGATCAACAGTCCGCTCGTACGAGTACGACGGCGACGCAAAAGCTGCCGCGGCCGTCGCTGTTCATGGAGTTCGTGCGCGCTCGCTCTCCTCCTCGCGGGGCAAAATGATCGAGCAAAACACGCATATCGAGTGCTTTTCCGCCATGCAAACAATGCATCAAACCCCCGTGTGGGTAAGGATAATTCCGGACGACGACGCCCCTGTACAACAGCAATGGCCGTGACTGTACGTGATTGGGTTGTGATGGATCCAATAATTAGGCATTTAATCGCCGGGGCATACCTGTCCGTCGTCCGATATAGGACTACTACTATAGCTCGCATTTGATCCGGTGTGTGTGGATCAATGGCGCGTACGTGCACGCAGGCACCAGTGCTATAGCTTCTGCTTCTGCTGCTGCTTGCTTGCATGCAATGCACATTGCTCACACAGCCTCGCACTGTTTGGGAGGGGGCAAGCAACCTTAATGCATGCCAAGAACCGAACTGGGCTGAAAACTTTAAG
>CAJYTY010000026.1 GCA_913777945.1 uncultured Acinetobacter sp.
GCCACCGTTGGGTTCGCCAGGAGGAGGAGCACCCCATCCGCCCCATTGCAGCTGCCGAAGACCGCCGGTGCGTCGTCGCCGACGTTGATCCGAGCCGAGCTGCCGTCGGACCTTGTCGCCGGCCGTCGTTCGTCGTCGTCCATCGGTGTTCGTTGTGTCGGTGAGTTCGCGTCGCCGTCCTCTTCGCATAGGTGTCCTCGGATAGCCCGGCCGAGCCCTCTATCGCCGGTGGTCGTGTGGAGCCGAGTCTAGGCCGGCGATGATGTCGTGATGACATCATGTTTCTTTTGTTTTAGTTTTTCTGTATTAGATGAAATCTGATTAAAACTTCGGAAATTCATAACTAAAATATCGTAACTCGGATTCAAGTGGTTCAAGTTTCTAAATTCATCTAAAATCGAGATCTACATGTTAAAAATATCCACATGTACTATTTATGCTTGTTTTTGTACTGTTTTATTGATTGTGTTTATTTGCTTTAGTTTCTAACGTTCCGGAGGAGAGCGTTTACGTTGAGGAAGGTTCAGAAGCGTTTGAGGAAGCTCAAGGCAAGTCACACAGATCCCAAACAACTCTTTGAGCATGTTGAACCCGTTTAAAGCTAATGTTTTATTTTAACTTATGCATTATTAGAATGTTATTGGGTGGTGAGCCTTCCCATTTGATTATGGCCGAAGATGACTTCATTTTCCTATGGGTAATAAATTTATTAGCTTGAACCTTATATATTGGTTTGGTTCAGCTAAATGCTATATACATGATTGCTTAGCCATGCTTAGAAACATTAGCTCATTAATGGGATTAATCATACTACATTATTTTTAATGGTTATATTTAATGGTAGCTCACAATGGTTAATTGTGTTATGATAATTAATGGATAACTAAAATTTGATTAATGGTGGGTTGTGAGCACATGGTTTTGAAGGTCGTGCTCATGACAATTAAGGACCGGTTCGCGAGCTACTGTTGTGAAACATTAACCGTGCCAACCACAAGCCAGCGTGGGCAACGGCTTTACCTT
>CAJYTY010000027.1 GCA_913777945.1 uncultured Acinetobacter sp.
TTTTTGCGGTGTCCCTCAGCCAATTACACGATTTTTGCGTGTCTCATAGCAAATTTTGCCATCTTAATATTAATAAAGGCACCACGGGCATCACAGTTACATTATCTACCACTAATTGAATAATTTAGCCTAAATACGAGCATCTGTGTTAAATCTAGAATTTAAACTCGGGTGAGAAGATTTCTTCATAGGTAACCTAACCAATTAAGATACATTCACTTCACAAAAATAAACTGTTTTGAAAGGGTTGGTTTAGTTTATTGCTACTTTCAACCTGCTATTCTATGATGTTTTGGCATTGTCAAACTTCAGTAGAGCTCAGATGTACAGGTTTTAAAGCTTTACCTAATGGGCCAACAAGCCTGTTGGGCAGGCCAACAGCTGCGGCTGCAGCTGCGTACAGTGAGTGCAGTACTGTTCATGCCAGCTGCGGCAGCCCGGGCAGCCGTACAGGCCCAATCTTGGTTGTTTTTTTAGAGAAGCTTACAGTAAGGTAGCATTAGCTGTAGTATTTTATTTGCCCTAAATCACTGCGAGCCGCATAAATTCTTGGTGATGTTTATAACTTTTTGCCTGAAAGGATGATGTATGTAAAATCAAACGAGCAGTTTACAGTTTGCGAGTGTATGATGCCGAGGGAACTGGAAGGATCAAAGCATGTGATGCGCAAGTGAATTGCAAGACCCACCGGACCGCACCACACAGAAATACCAACTCAATTTGACACAATATGCACTACTTCAAAAAGACAAATGCAACACAAACGATCATCTGAACACGCTCTATACAGAACTACAGAAGTAAGGAGCTGAAGCAAAGTGCATCTTAAGCGATCTTGGAATGATATTTTTGATACAGAAGCAGAGAGAAGAATGCTCTGGATTCTGGAGTCTGGATCATGAACCCTAGTCCCTCAAGCGGTCAGCACCCGGCAAGGCTTCCCAATTCAAAACTTGCTTAGAGCAATAATCTGAAAAGAGCAAACCAACATTTGGGTGGGTGAATTGTACATGAAATGTTAACTGAGAC
>CAJYTY010000028.1 GCA_913777945.1 uncultured Acinetobacter sp.
ATTTAGGTCCTCCAACTTGTTCAGTTGTGTCACCCCGGTCCCTAAACAGTACGGTCTAAAAACTTTATATCAAAAAATAATTCATAACTTTTTCATGTGAACTCTAATGAAGACAAACTTTATATCAAACTTGTAGCCCTCGACGCGATCTATAACTTTGTAGTTGATGTTTTTTTTATTTTAAGTCATTTTTTGTCCCAAAATGTAATTTTAAAATTAAAATTACAAAATCTATAAACATGCAACAATATTTTGGGACCCTAAACAGTTTTAATTCAAAAAATTTTCAACTACAAAGTTGTAGGTCGCGTCGAGGGCTACAATTTTGATATAAAGTTTGTCATCATTAGAGTTCACATGAAAAAGTTATGAATTATTTTTTGGTATAAAGTTTTTAGACCGTCTTGTTTAGGGACCGGGGTGACACAACTGAACAAGTTGGAGGACCTAAATGAGTGATCTGCAAGTTTAGGGACCGGGATGACACAGTCGAACAAGTTTGAGGACCTGAACGATCGATTTGCGAGTTTAGGGACTGGGATGACACAACGGTACAAGTTTAGGGACCTTTGATGGACTTTACTCTACATTCAGGCATTTGTGGCAATCACGCTGCCGCACGAACCATCGTTGGCAAGGCTTACCGGCAAGGTTTTTTCTGGCCCACAGCCGTGTCCGACGCTGACAAAATTGTGCGAACATGTGAGGGTTGTCAATTTTTCGCCCAACAAACTCATCTACCAGCTCAGGAGTTGCAAACCATCCCGTTGTCTTGGCCGTTTGCGGTCTGGGGGCTCGACATGGTCGGCACGTTTAAAAAGGCAGTTGGTGGTTATACTCACCTCTTTGTAGCTGTTGATAAATTTTCCAAGTGGATCGAAGCCAAACCGGTCATCACAATCACGGCAGACAAGGCTAGAGATTTCTTCATCAACATTGTGCACCGGTTTGGGGTACCCAATCGGATCATCACTGATAACGGCACTCAGTTTACTGGCGGAGTGTTTAAAGATTTTTGTGAGGACTTCGGCATCAAAATTTGTTATGCCTCTGTAGCGCACCCCATGAGCAATGGGCAAGTCGAACGTGCCAATGGTATGGTACTTCAAGGAATAAAAGCACGAGTTTTTGATCGACTGCGTCCCTATGCTGGCAAATGCGTAGAACAGTTGCCATCTGTACTTTGGTCCCTGCGCACCACTCCGAGTCGGGCTACGGGCCAGTCGCCGTTTTTCCTAGTCTATGGAGTGGAAGCGATGTTGCCAAGTGAGGTGGAATTTGAATCGCTACGGAGAAGACCGAGTAGATGATCTCAACCGACTGGAAGAAGCCCGTGAGGCAGCCTTAATTTAGTCAGCTCGGTACTTACAAGGGTTACGCCGTTATCACAACTGCAATGTTCGATCTCGAGCTTTTTTAGTCGGCGACCTGGTTCTGAGAAAAATTCAAACTACACGGGATCGGCACAAGTTATCTCCCTTGTGGGAAGGACCGTTCATAATTTCCAAAGTCACTCGGCCAGGTTCTTACCGACTCAAGCGAGAAGACGGTACTCATATCGACAACTCTTGGAATATTGAACATCTTTGTCGTTTTTATGCTTAGGCATTACTTTTGTATTTCCCACTTTGACTGCTAACGTCAAGTTTTTCCTTGAGTTATCAGTCGGGGCTACTATAATAATAATGGAGTGTGATTTTTATCAATTCAATTTGCTTACCTGATTTATTATTGCCCTGTTTGATTTTTTGGCATGGTCAATGAGGACTGAAAGTTTTTTAACAACTTTTACGGGTTTTAGGCTCAATAAGGTTTGATAAAAGCTTTTAAGAAATCAGGAGCTAAGTTT
>CAJYTY010000029.1 GCA_913777945.1 uncultured Acinetobacter sp.
TTGCCAGAGATGCTTCGACAATCACCACAGCACCATCAACGATAATCCCGAAGTCCAATGCACCAAGACTCATGAGGTTGGCACTGATTTTCTGATTGACCATCCCTGTAATGGTCATCAACATGGATAATGGAATGACCATTGCAGTAATCAGTGCAGCACGGAAATGCCCCAGAAAGATAAATAGAACCACAATCACAAGGATTGCACCCTCTAACAGGTTCTTTTTAACTGTTTCAATCGTGGCATCAACCAGTGTAGTACGGTTATAAACCGCTTTTGCTTCAACACCTTCGGGTAGCGATTTTTGGACTTCCTGTAATTTTTGGTCTACAGCATGGGCAACATTACGGGAGTTCTCGCCAATCAACATGAATGCCGTACCCAGTACAATTTCCTGACCATTCTTGGTCGCTGCACCTGTACGCAATTCGTTTCCAATAGACACTTCTGCAACATCACTTAAACGCAGGATATAGCCGTTACTTGTGGTAATTGGAATATTTCTGATTTGCTCGATGGATGTAATTTGTGAATCCGAACGCAGAAGATATTGCTCACCATTTTTTTCAATATAACCAGAACCTTTGTTCATGCTATTTTTTGAAATGGCTTCAACAATCACCTGTTGGTCTAAGCCGATACTCCGCAGATAAGCATAATTAGGGCGTACCACAAATTGTTTTACATAGCCACCAATGGTATTGATTTCATTGACACCCTCAACATTTCGCAGTTGTGGCTTAATCACCCAATCCTGCAATGTCCTTAAATCCGTAGCTGACATTGGATTTGGATTATTGGGTGTATTCTCAACGGTATACATAAAGATTTCGCCAAGTCCTGTAGACACAGGTCCCATTGAAGTGGAAATACTACTTGGCAGACTTGGTACAATACCCTGAAGCCTTTCATTCACCAATTGGCGGGCAAAATAAATATCTGTACCTTCTTTAAAGATAACAGTGACTTGTGATAGTCCATATCTTGACACCGAACGGGTATAGTTAAGATTGGGGATACCTGCTAGGGCTGTTTCAATTGGAAAGGTCACC
>CAJYTY010000030.1 GCA_913777945.1 uncultured Acinetobacter sp.
TTTTAGCGATTGGATTTATCGGCAGTAAATTTGTACTTGAGATGATCTTAGGGCGCTAGAGAAATTAAAATTTAATCGATACTAGACAGCGTTATACATATCCCGTATAACGCTGTTTTCGTTTTACTCAGGTGACACAGACTGTGAAACTCATACTCGCTCCAATGGAAGGTTTAACTGACCCGATCATGCGGGATACACTCACATCTGTTGGTGATTTCGACTGGTGTGTGACCGAGTTTATTCGCGTTACAGACAGTATTTTGCCAGACCACATCTATTATAGTTTTTGTCCTGAACTAAAAAATGACGGTAAAACGGCAGCTGGTACACCTGTTCATGTTCAATTCCTAGGTAATAACCCAGATATGCTGGCAGCAAATGCAGCAAAAGTTGTTGAATTGGGTGCACCTGCAATCGACCTTAATTTCGGTTGCCCTGCAAAAACCGTTAATCGACATCGTGGTGGTTCAGTCCTTCTTGATGAGCCAGACGTGGTACATCTGCTGATTAAAGCAGTGAGAGATGCTGTACCTGAAGATATTCCTGTTTCAGCAAAAATGCGTTTAGGTTATCTCGATGAAAACCATACAATGGAAAATGCCCACGCTGTTGAAGATGCAGGTGCCAGCTGGTTAACTGTACACGCTCGAACTAAAGCAGATGGGTATACACCACCAGCTTATTGGGAAAAAATTCTACCTATTAAAGAAGCTTTAAAAATTAATGTCATTGCTAACGGTGAAATCTGGACCAATGCTGATGCTAGAGCTTGTCAGCAACAATCTGGTTGTGAAGACTTAATGATTGGCCGTGGTGCGGTAACGACTCCAGATTTAACACAATGCATTCGCCAAAATATGGATGAAGCTTTATTTAGTTGGGAACAACTCGTTGACTTACAAATTCGCTTTTTAAACGGTCAAGCAAAAACAGAAATTGGCATGGTTGGTCGTTATAAGCAGTGGTTAGGCATGATGACCAAAGCCTATCCTCAAGCGAAAGAATTATGGGA
>CAJYTY010000031.1 GCA_913777945.1 uncultured Acinetobacter sp.
CTGCGATTGATCTGGCGGGAATTGTTGAGCATGTGACGCTGATTGAGTTTGATACCAAACTTCGTGCCGATCAGGTCTTGCAAGACAAGCTGAACAGTTTGAGCAATGCCACCGTGATCACGCATGCTTTATCCACTGAAGTGGTGGGAGACGGCAGTCAGGTGACGGGTCTGAAATATAAAGACCGCGCTACCGATACCGAGCATACGCTTGAGCTGTCTGGTATTTTTGTACAGATCGGATTGTTGCCGAACACCGATTTCTTAAAAGGCACAGTGGATTTAAATACACGTGGTGAGATCATCATTGATGAGCGTAACGAAACCAATGTGAAGGGTGTATTTGCTGCGGGTGACTGTACCACGGTACCGTACAAGCAGATCATCATTGCAACAGGTGAAGGGGCTAAAGCCGCATTGTCTGCCTTCGATTATATTATTCGCAACGGTTAATCAACAATGATTCAAGGCATCCAGACGTAGAAGGTGCCTGAAACAAATTTTGAGTTTATAGGAACTGAATAGGCTAACGATTCAGTTCCTTTTTTTATTTAGCCTTTTCTCATAGGGTTAGCTCAGATTATATCGTTCTAAATTCACTTCAATATGTTCTGGTTTTGCGCTTGTCGTGTCGTAATTGAATCAATACCATCATTCTAAGTATCAAGCAAAGAAAGAGAGAAATATGTTAAATGCCAGTACACGACAACCTGTTTTTTTTATTTCTCACGGTGGTGGGCCATGGCCATGGATGCCTGAAGTTTTTGCAACAACCTATGCAAAACTGGCACAATCACTTTCTGGCTTACTCAAAACGTTGCCTCAAAGACCACAGGCAATTTTGATGGTTTCTGCACACTGGGAAGAGCAGGTCTTTACTGTCCAAACAGCGACTCAACCTGAGATGATTTATGACTATCGTGGTTTTCCTGCCCATACGTATCAGATTCATTATCCGTCTGCCGGATCTCCCGAGCTTGCCCATCAAGTGACGCAATTGCTTGAACAAAACGCTATTGCAGTAAAGACAGATGAGAGACGTGGATACGATCATGGTATGTTTTCTCCGATGCAGGTGATTAACCCTGCGGCAGATATTCCTGTGGTTCAGTTATCACTCAAAAAAGGTTTGAATCCGCAGGAGCATCTCGGTTTAGGTCGGGCCTTGGCGCCCTTACGTGATCAAAATATTCTGATTGTTGGGAGTGGGTTAAGCTATCACAACCTAAGAATGTTTAATGCTCAAGCCACTGAACCTTCAAAAATGTTTGATCAGTGGTTGTATGAAAGCGTAGTGGAATGTCAGGGAGGCGAACGTCAGCAGCGACTGATCGATTGGCAGCAGGCACCCGCTGCGCGTATTGCACATCCACGGGAGGAACATTTATTGCCGTTAATGGTGGCTGTGGGAGCGGCAGAAAACGAAAACGGTGCTCGTAATTATCATGAATCTACTTTTATGGGTGGATTATCTGTATCGAGTTTTGTTTTTGGTAACACTTTGGGCAATACATAAGGCATAAAAAAACCGAGGATGTGACCTCGGTTTTTTATGCGATTCAGAATTACTTTTCAACAAAGGCACGTTCAATCACGTAGTCGCCTAAAACACCCATACGTGGCGATTCTTTTAGGCCAGCTTTGTCGAGTAATGCAGCCACATCAGTTAGGAAGTGTGGACTACCGCAAAGCATTGCACGGTCTGTTTCTGGGTTAAATGGGGGTAAGCCAATTTTTTCAAAAATAGCGCCTGTTTCGATTGCAGTCGTTACACGGCCTTCATTTTCAAATGGCTCACGAGTAACGGTTGGGTAGTAAATCAATTTATTTTTGATATCGAGCTCTTCAAACCATTCATTGTTTGGCAGTTCGTTCAAAATCAAGTCTTGATAAGCCAGTTCACTGATCCAGCGTGTACCATGAACCAAAATCACTTTTTCAAACTTTTCGTAAGTTTCTGGATCACGAATCAATGATAAAAATGGTGCCAAACCTGTACCAGACGACAACAGATACAAGTTTTTACCCGGATTTAAATCGTCATGAACCAAAGTACCTGTTGGTTTTCTAGAAATCAGAATTTCGTCACCAACCTGTACTTTTTGCAAGATCGAAGTAAGTGGGCCGTCTTGTACTTTAATTGAAAAGAACTCAAGTTCTTCTTCATAATTGGCGCTGGCAATTGAGTAGGCACGCATTAATGGTTTGCCATTGACCTCAAGCCCGATCATTACGAACTGACCATTTTTAAAACGTAAGGCAACATCGCGCGTGGTTTTAAAACTAAACAGAGTGTCATTCCAGTGGTGAACATGGGTAATGCGTTCAACATTAAAAGCAGCCATTGAAGGTCTCAATTACGATCAAAAGAAAACAGTATGCTATTCTAATCTAAAATCATTCTCGATAAACTGAATATATTTAATTGTGTTTATAAGAAAAAGTGATGATGATGTCGTTAACACTCCCGATCATAGGTACCATGCATTCGCCTTATATGGAAAAATTTGGTATTCCGCGGCAGCCGAATCTGGTTGAGGTCGAATCCTATATAGTACTTCATGCGCCTTATGATGATGAGCTGGCATTCGAAGGAATCGAGTCATTTAGTCATTTGTGGCTGTTGTGGCAATTTCACGACAACAAACATTCAAATGAGCCAGAGAAGTTTCGGGCACAGGTGCGTCCTCCTCGATTGGGCGGTAACAAGAAAATAGGCGTATTTGCGACCCGCAGCATGTATCGCCCATCACCAGTTGGCTTATCCGTCGTGAAATTTAAAGCACTTCAACGACAAGGTAAAACGCTTCGACTGTATGTCACGGGGAGTGACCTGTTGAATGGCACCCCGATTATTGATATCAAGCCTTATATTCATTATTCCGATGCCATTTTGGATGCCACCAGTGGCTATGCACAAGATCAACCTCCGCGAAAAATCGTGATTTGGCAAGACAATGCACAACAACAAAAACAGCAACTCACAGCGCTGCAATTGATGAATGAGCAATATGCAGCCGAACTGGAACAAGTATTATCACTTGATCCGCGTCCAGCATATCAAGATGATCCTTCACGTACATATAAAATGAAATTTGCCGGACTTGATGTGAGCTTTACAGTGAATGAATCGACGATTGAAATTATCGGACTGGATTCTTTAAATTGAGAACTTTAAGGACTGCTTGCATTCACGTTTATGTACATACATAGCCAGATCGGCATCTTTGCATGCCATGACCAGTCCCTTGGCAGGATGACGGATTGCATAGCCAACCGCAGCACTGATTTTGGCATCTAAAAAATGTTGAAGTAACCGACGTTGAAGCTGTTCCAAATCTTGAAGGTCAAGATTGAGCGTTAAGATGCCAAATTCATCGCCACCAAGACGTGCGACAAGATCTTGTTTGCGTAACGTGCGCTTTAAAACCTGAGCAGCGTGTTGAATGTATTGATCACCACAATCATGGCCCTCAAGATCATTTATTTTTTTGAGATCATTGAGATCAATCATGAATACAGCTGCTGTATTGCCATATAAACGGCAGCGTTCTTCTTCAGCAGCAATAAACTTCTCCCAGCCACGACGATTATAAACATGGGTCATACTGTCCATAATCGCTTCGGTTTGCAGACGTTCATGCTGGCGAATATGTTCATTTTCACGAATTTCACGCTGTAAGATATGACTCAGTAGGTTGCCGAACAATTCAACCAGCCCACCATCTTCAATAATTTTGTCGGATTTAGGCTGTGGGTCAATCGCACATAAGGTACCAAAAAGGCTACCATCTTCGTTGACTAAAGGTTGCCCAATATAAGCTTTAATGTTGACTTGCTGTGCAATCGGGGCTGACGCATAAAGCGGAATTTCTTCCGAGCGCGGCGCGATGCGTGGCGCTTTTCCCAACACCATGTGGGAGCAAAACGAATCTGCCCAGTTAAAAACCCGACCGGGTTTTACATCATAGCCGTGATCTTCAGATTGCAATACAATCCAGTCATTACCTTCAACGCGAGTGATCATCCAGAGATCAAAACCAAACTTTTGATGCAAATAATGCAAAACTGCTTGTCCGGCTTCCTGAAAGTTTTTAAATGCGCTAAACGCCATCTAGTCACCCGTACTTTTAAATGATATTTTTTTAATGCCTTAAGTAAGACTTTAAAGCAATTTTTACTCTATGCCTATCCTCTATACAAATGATCAACCAAATCGCGTGAGTTTTTGGATTATTCGCGTGTTGAACAGTCAACTCTGATATATTAAAAGTAGCGGTAGAGGGAAAATAATGACTTATAACTTTGAAATTGATACGGTTTGGTGCCTAGAAGAATTATTAAAAGCACACCGAATCAGTGAGCGAGACAAGTTGCTGGTACAAACAACCCAGCGCAATAAACAACAGATGAAATGGCATCCGTTACAGTGGATTGCTCACTTTGGTTTAAAAGATCAACAACATCCTACTCAGAACATAGACTTACTGTGTCTAAGTCGCTGGTTGGCAGAAAAATCAGGATTGGCATTTTATTTAATTGATCCACTCAAAGCAGATGTAAATGCACTGACTGCGGTCATGTCGCAAGAGTTTGCCGAGCGTAATCAAATTTTAGCGGTTGAAGTACATGCTGATCGCGTAGTGATCGGAACCGATCAGCCTTTTCAAACCGACTGGCTTGCAAATTTAGAGCGCAGTCTGGCACCCAAGAAAATAGAGCGTGTGATCATTTCACCCGATCAGTTACAACGTTATTTACCCGAATATTATCAGGTGAGCCGAGCGGTTCATTCCTCAAAAAACAGTAAGAGTTATGAGCGTGAGAACAAGGGCGTTGAGGCGTTGCTTCAAATTGGCGATACGCAAAATCCAGATGCCAACGATCAGCACATCGTCAAACTGGTCGACTGGATTTTACAGTTTGCATTTGAACAAGGTGCCAGTGATATTCATTTAGAGCCAAGAAAAGAAAAAGGCAATGTACGCTTTCGAATCGATGGCGTACTCCACACGATTTATCATATGCCTGCAAATACGCTTTCAGCAGTGATTGCTCGGATTAAAATTCTGGGTCGCTTAAACGTGGCTGAAAAACGTAAACCCCAAGATGGACGTTTGAAAACCCGAACACCCAAAGGGCAGGAAACCGAACTACGTCTTTCAACCATGCCAACAGCATTTGGTGAAAAACTGGTGATGCGAATTTTTGATCCAGATGTGCTGGTTCGAAGTTTTGAAAAACTGGGTTTTCCCGATCAGCTTCTCAGCGAATGGCAAGCCTTGAGTCAAAATACACACGGTATTATCTTGGTGACAGGGCCAACTGGTTCGGGTAAAACCACAACGCTTTATTCATCGCTTAAAAAGCTGGCAACCGAACAGGTCAATGTATGTACCATTGAAGATCCTATTGAGATGCTGGAATCGAGTTTTAACCAGATGCAGGTGAATCATGCCATCGACTTAGACTTTGCCGAAGGTGTACGGGCACTGATGCGTCAAGATCCAGACATTATTATGGTGGGGGAAATTCGCGATCAGGATACCGCCAATATGGCAATACAGGCGGCACTGACTGGACATCTGGTACTGTCGACCTTACATACTAACGATGCGCCTTCTAGCCTGACTCGACTACACGATTTGGGTGTACAGCCTTTTTTGACTGCGGCTACGCTGCTGGGCGTGCTGGCACAGCGTTTGGTTCGACAGCTGTGTCCGCATTGTAAAGTGTCCACCTCGGTGAACTTGCAGCAATGGCAATATCTTACGGAAGGCTACGAGATTGATACGCCCGTTGAAATATTTCAACCCGTTGGCTGCGAGCATTGTCGCCAGACGGGATATAAAGGTCGTATCGGGATCTATGAGTTGATGCCGATTGATCTGACGCTCAAGCAGTGGTTGAGTCACACAGATGATCTGGGCGAATTAAAGGCACAGCTCAAACAGCAAGGATTTGAGCCACTTCGAATTGCGGGTGCGAAAAAAGTATTGCAAGGCGTGACCAGTCTTGAAGAAGTATTACGTGTGGTTCCGCTCAGCTAAATATTGCAAATGATGCATCTTAAGATTCGCCTCATGTAATTTTGATTTACTACCATTATCAAATGAGCAGATCAGAGAGATGAAAATGAAACGTTTTGCCACATTAGTTTTAGCTTCAGGCCTATCCATTGCAGGCTTTAGTTATGCACAGCCCGTCAACCAGAGTGCTTTGGCACCAACGACCATCGTCAGTGTAAAAGATGCTCTGAACTACAAAGATAACACGCCGATTAAACTACAAGGGCAGGTGGTGAAGTCACTGGGCGATGAAAAATATCAATTTCGCGACAGAACGGGTTATATCACCGTCGATATCGACGATGAACTTTGGCAAGGGCGCCCGGTTTCACCAACAACACAACTCACATTGATAGGTGAAGTCGATATTGATTACAAGCCTACCAAGCGTGTTGAAATTGATGTCGATCAAATACAATTCTAAACTATTGTGTGCACAATCAATCTTGTAGCGTATAAACCGTATATCCTTTGTGGGATATACGGTTTTTTATTGTTTTGATGATTCCCCACGGTTTTTAGAGCACGATTAAAATGAGAATTTTGATTGCAGAAGATGATGTATCGCAAGCAGAAAGTATAAAGTCATGGTTAGAACTCGATGGATATACAGTAGATTGGGTTGAACGTGGCGATTATGCGATCGCTGCGATTGAACAGCATGAATACGATTGCATTTTATTAGATCGTGGCCTGCCCAAAGCAACAGGTGATCAGGTCTTGAATACTCTTCGTAAGCATCAATCTCAAACGCCGGTTATTCTGATTACCGCACGTGACAGTATTCAAGATCGTGTCGATGGCTTGGATTTGGGGGCAAACGATTACTTGGTGAAGCCGTTTAGTCTAGAAGAATTGTCTGCCCGCATTCGTAGTCATTTGCGTGCCAGTCAAAAACAATTAACAGATATCTTATGCTGGAAAGAGATTGAGCTGAATACACAGGCCAAATGGGTGAAAATTTCAGGGCATTTGATTGATTTAACTGCAAAAGAATTTAAGGTGCTGCATCGTATGATGCAAAATCCTGAGCGAGTGGTGACGCGCGAACAACTTGAAAATACCCTATATGCGTGGGGCGATGAGATTGAAAGTAATGCCATTGAAGTATTTATTTACCAGCTACGAAAAAAAATCGGATCGGGATATATCAAAACCATTCGCGGTTTAGGATATCGAATGAGTGAATAAATCCATGCCAAAATCATCGTCACTGCAAACTCGCCTGATACGTGGCACACTGATCAGCAGTATCATTGCGGGGCTAATTGCTTTCGTGTTGCTGATCGCCATTACGGTAGTACACACCATGACTATTCAAGATGAAATCATGGATGAAGTATCTGATCTGCTTCTGGCTTCAGATCTGAATATTCCCTCAGCAAGAGATCTAAACGAGCTCACCGAAGAATTTGATTTGCAATACAGTCTTTATTGGAAAGGCCGGGAATTGGTGCATTCCGATCAGCATGAAGATATTCAACCAATCAACCTTTATGCTTCTGATTTTGATTATTTTTTTTATAAGGGTCAGCTCTGGCGTAGTTTACATGCGAGCAAGTCAGAAGCAGAGCTAAATGTGGTGGTGATTCAGCCATTAAGCGCACGCTTTTCAGAAATTTTTCAAAGTATATTTTGGTATGCCTTAGGGCTGGTGATCTTATGGATGATTCAATGGATCTTACTGAAATGGACCATTAAAAAGCAGTTATCGAGTTTAAGTGATCTGTCACATTCAATTGCACAGCGTTCGACAGAAAACCTTGAACCGATTCAGCAAGAACCGCACAGCATTACCGAATTACAGCCTGTTATAGATTCGCTCAACTCGTTATTGATTCGTCTTGAGCGTGCATTGAGTGCTGAACAGCGCTTTACTGCAGATGCTTCACATGAGCTGCGCTCGCCTCTATCGGCGATACAAATGCGTGTACAGGTGATGCAGCGTAAATTTACAGATATGAATGAGTTGAATGAGGATTTAAAGATCATCCAACATGATGTTCAGCGCAGCACGCGCATTTTGGAAAATCTCCTGTTACTTGCTCGCCTAGATCCATCACAAGCCGAAGAATTACCGAAAAATCAGCTTGATATGACCGTGTTGATGGAGGATGTGTATACACAACTTGAGAATTTTGCTCAAGCGAAAGCGATTCGATATACCGTGCATCAGTATGCACAACGTACTCATGTTTACGGCAACTATGAGCTCATTTATACCTGTGTGCGTAATGTATTGGATAATGCAATTCGCTATACGCCAGTCGGTGGGCAGATTGATGTTGAATTGCTCAATGAGCAGGATCATTTGATCATCAAAATACAAGATGAGGGCAATACACTTGATGCGGCCTTACTGACACAATTGGGTCAGCGATTTTTTCGGGCACTCGGCACAAAGCAACCCGGTACAGGTTTAGGTTTATCAATTACCAAAAAAATTATGGAACTTCATCAGGGAGAGGTGGATTTTTCACTCTCAGCTCAAGGTGGATTGATTGTGAAATTGATTTTACCCAATGCATCATAAGAAAAAACCGTATGAATATTTGCATACGGTTTAATTTATTCTCACCACGATTGTTATTATTTTTTAACTCAAACTCTCGGTTTATTTAGTTAAGATTAAACGATTATTACGTGTCAGACGCAGGCGATATTCTTCTCCGGCATGCATAATTCGAATTTCGCGACCGAGGGCGAACAGATTGTTTGAATGTAGCATAGGTAATGATTGGGCTTCATTGTTACGTGTAAACAAGTTAAAAGGTGCGTTCATTGTTGTTGCTCCGTGGTATGTTTATTTAACGATTTAAATGATAATCATTATCGAATAGACCTGTCAATTAAAATTTTAGCATTTTATAAAAAATAAAATTTCCTTACACTTCACGTAATAAATTGATCTCGAGAGAACTATGTTTAAACCCGTCGTAGACGTTGCTATTGGAATCTTGCTGCACAAAAATAAAGTATTGGTTGGGTGGCGACAAGCCAGTCAGCATCAGGGAAATAAACATGAATTTCCAGGCGGTAAAGTCGAGGCGCATGAACAACCTGTCGATGCTTGTCGCAGAGAGATTTTTGAAGAAGTTGGGATCGGATTATCAGACTGGCATTGCTTTGATGTGATTCGTCACGAGTATGATGATGCCGTGGTGGTCTTGCATTTATTTTCTGCTTATGTACCAGATACATTGCTAGATTTGATCCAGCAGCCATGGTCATGGTATCACCGTGAAGAATTGCAGCAATTAAACTTTCCCGCCGCAAATCACTCAATCTTAGCGCGTCTGTCGTGGCCCAATATCATCAAGATTTCAAGTACTGAAATTGTGCCCAAAAAAGAGGAGCTAATTTACTGGCGCCCAGAACAGACTAATTCAAGTGAGGGTGTTTCACTCCAGTTCGAGTTAGATTCACACCACTATGCGTCGTACATCGTCAATATAAAGCATTATTTACAACTTGATCCAGAACAACAAAATAAGATTAAAAGCATTCATTTAAAACAATCTCAACTGATGCAGCTCAGTAAAGGTGACTTGATTTGTGGGCGACGTTATATCGCTGCCTGTCATGATCTGGTGTCGATTCAGCAGGCACACAAAATTGGTTGTGATGCGATTTTGATCAGCCCGGTACAAGCCACCCAAACTCATTCAGATCAAGCCCCACTAGGCTGGGAGCGCTTTGAGCATCTGGCACAGCGCAGTCATCTGCCGGTTTTTGCTTTAGGTGGTATGCACCGTTCTATGCTCGATCTGGCGAAGAAGCACGGCGCATATGGTATTGCGGGCATTCGAAATATTTAAAATATAAAGCGAACAAACCACTACTGAAGTCTAAAGAGACTTCAGTGCTTGTTGGGCTTGTGCGATGGATTTACTATTATTTTGCTTCTGTGATGCATTGAGAATATTCAGCCACAACTGTTTTTTCATGGCATTGGTTTGCGCAAAACTGAGCCCGCGCCTTGCCAGAGATTCACTTGAGGCATAGCGACCTTTCTGATTGGCCACCATTGCCAGAAATAAAAAGGTTTCTGGTGCCTGAGGCGCAAGGCGCTGTGCTTGAAGTGCGTAGCGCTCTGCGTCGTCCCATTGCATTTGGCTATAAGCTTGCTGGGTTTTTTGCATCAAGCTGCGAAAGGCGGGAAGCTGTTTGCCATCATTAAATTGCTGTGTCGCTTTTTGAGGAGGAACCACCACGCGCATCTTTTGTCGCTTGATTTGTTCTTCTTCATAAGGGGTAATTTTCACCCCAGACGGTGTCACAATCGATTTATCTTTAGGTTCATTTTGAGCAGCAGGGGAAGGTGCTTTGCTCTTGGATTGATCTGTGCCGGAGAGAGTTGAACACCCCACCAGCAAGACGGTTCCAAAAATAAAAAGACTCTGTTTTAGCATTGTTACTCTCATCATGAATTAATAGCCGTAGCTACCGCTAGATATAACTTTATTTCGCGATAGATCTTCTTGCATCTGATTTTCACTGTCATTGATGTATTGATCCATGTTATCGCCATTATTTTGGCTTGGATCTTCATCGGACATAGGTGCGCTTACTGGTGCAGATTGATAATACGGATAAGCACATGAGGTTGCTTGGTGCGGCACAGTAGAGCGCAACATTGGAATATACATTGCACCGCCACAGCCTTGAGCAGACAAATTACCAGATGCAACATCAATCCATTGCCACTGCACATCATCGGTCTGTTTTAGATTCACCGGTTGCTGGCGAAGCTGACGCATAACGTTGGTCCATACAGGTAGGGCACCCGATGAGCCTGTTAAGCCTGTCACTTTGTTATTGTCTAAGCCAAGCCAGACCACAGCCACGTAATTGCCAGAATAACCAGCAAACCACGAATCGCGTGTATCGTTGGTTGTACCTGATTTTCCAGCCAGTTTAAGTGAGCTTGGAAGCGAGTTATATGCAGAGCGACCCGTACCCGAAGCCATGACCTGTTGTAAGCCATAATTGAGTACATAAGCCGATGAAGGTTCAATGGTTTGTTCAACATTTAAACCAAAACGCTCTAAAACCTTACCGTTGGCATCGACCACAGAACGAATAGCGCGGGTTGGATACTTAAAGCCACCTGTTGCAAAGTTACTGTAAATACTGAGCATTTCCATCGGTGACATATTCACCGCACCTAAGAACACAGATGGATAAGATGGTATTTCAGAGGTCACACCAAATTTTTTCAATTTATTGGTAAATGCTGAAACACCAAATTCTTGCCCTAAACGCACTGCCGATAAGTTGTAAGAGTTGGCAAGGGCTTGTGCCATAGTGACTTCGCCGTGCTCACCGCCACTATAGTTTTTCGGTGTCCAGCTTTGGTCACTGCCAGTAGGAACATTGACTGCTCTGTCTTGAATACGACTTGCCCAATTATAACGACCAGATTCAATTGCATTGAGGTAAATGACAGGTTTAAGTAATGAACCTACCTGACGCTTGGCATCGACAGCACGGTTGAAGCCTGTAAAGTCTTGTGTCGAGCCAACGGCAGCAACTAATTCCCCATTTTCAGGGTGAGAGACCAATACAGCACCTTGCAAATCACGTAAGCGCGATGGATTACCCTTGGCAAGCTGACCGACAGAGGCTTTGAAAGCGTCTTGAATGCGTGTTTGTGCAATTGGATCAAGCGTTGTAAAAATACGCAAACCTTGATTGGTCAAATCGGTTTCTTGATATTCAGAACGCAATTGACGACGCACAATATCGAGAAAATCTGGAAACTTTGCTGTACCTACGCTTGGTTTAGACAATACACCAAGTGGGCGTGCACTTTCTTGCTCATATTCTGCTTGGCTCAAATAGCCCATGACCAGCATATTGTTCAGTACAGTATTACGACGTTTTAAAGCACCTTCTGGATTGCGCCAAGGATTATACAAAGACGGGCCTTGCACCAGTCCGACCAAATAGGCTTGCTGCGCGACATTCAGTTCACGTAAAGGCAATCCAAAGTAGAATTGTGAAGCCAGTCCGTAACCATTAATCGAGTAGTTGCCGTTTTGACCTAGATTGACTTCATTTAAATAAGCTTCAAGGATTTCATCTTTATTGTAATGAAACTCAAGTAATAAAGACATTAATGCTTCATTCACCTTACGTTTTAAGGTTCGTTCCGGGCTTAAATAAAAGTTTTTAACCAACTGTTGGGTCAGTGTAGAGCCACCCTGACGCTTACCACCCGTCACATTACTGACCAGTGCACGTGCAGTTCCGCGAATTGAAAGTCCATGATGATGATAGAAGTTACGGTCTTCCGTGGCAATCAGTGCCTCAATAAGCGTTTTTGGCACTTTATTGAGTTTAATCAGAACGCGGTCTTCGTTATGCTGTGGATATATCCCACCAATCAACATCGGTTCTAAGCGAGCAATACCCGTACTAGATGGCTTGGTTGCCCGCACGTCAGTCACCTGATCGGCACTAAAAGTCACTTCAAGTACTTGTTCTGGTTCACTGCTATCACCAAAATCAAAGCCACGAGTATGCACATACATGCTATTACCCTGATTGACGTAGCTTCCAGGTTTGGTGTAGCTGTCTGAACTCTTATAACCGAGCATATTCAGCTCTTGGGTAAAGTTGGCTTGTGAAATAGAAGCATTGGTGTAAATTTCGAGTGGCCGTGCAAATACCTTGGCGGGAATATCCCAGCGTTGGCCTTCAAATTTGTTTCGTATAACCGTGTCTAGGCGAATCACATAAATACTAAATGCAATAAAACCGCCAATCACAAGAACGGAAAAAATAAGCGCAAAAAAACCTATGCCGCGTTCAAACTTCATAAATCTGTCATAAAAAATTCAATCTAGTTTGCCAATCATGCGATAGCTATACAGGCATTGCAATGATAAAACTGTGAACAGATAGAAAAAGTCTAAATTCATGAAAATCTGATTGATATTTCTTTTGTTTTGCAGAATTAAAAAGCAAAATAAAAGTCGTTAACACAATTTATGAATAAAATATGAAGCCATAACATCTCTGTGCTCATTCAGTTTTGTACTGAAATGATGAGCTTAAGGGAGTGGGGTGGCCATCTTGAACAGCATTTTCATAAAGTTATGCTATATTAATTTGTCAAATCACATGCTGAATGTTGATGAATAGCGGGTGAGATCATAAGGTGATACGTTGTAACTCGATTAGATCTGCGATCACCAAATTTTTGGCTCAGCTCAATTTAACCGATAGGCATATATAAGGCATCCAATGCAATCTGCTAATCTTTCGTCCGCCAAATCTTTTCGAAACATAGGTTTGATTGGCCGCCCCGATAAAATATCTGTAGTTGAAACTCTTTGTTTGATTTATGATCATTTAAGAGGTTTAGGTCTGCATGTGATCTTTGATCAACAAACCGCAGAACTTGTCCCTTACAACAATGTCCAAACTGCTAGTCGCTCGTTATTGGGTGAGGTGGTGGACTTAGTGATTGTGGTGGGTGGCGATGGTTCACTCCTGCATGCTGCACGAGCACTGGTGCGTCATCATACGCCAGTCATTGGCATTAACCGCGGGCGGTTAGGGTTTTTAACGGATATCCGCCCTGCGGATGTTTTGTTTAAGCTTGATCAGGTATTGCAAGGTCATTTTCAGCTTGATCGCCGTTTCTTGCTCGAAATTGAAGTGCGAACCAAAGGGGAAACCCATTATGATGCCATCGCACTCAATGACATCGTGCTGCACTCAGGAAAATCAGTGCACATGATCGATTTTGATCTGCAAATTGACGGTCAATTTGTATATCGTCAACATAGTGATGGTTTGATTGTTTCGACACCAACCGGTTCGACAGCCTATGCACTGTCAGGTGGTGGTCCTATTTTACATCCAAGCATGGATGCGATTGCGCTCGTTCCAATGCATCCACATACGTTGTCTTCTCGCCCGATTGTGGTAGGGGGACAAAGTGAAATCAAACTGACCATTCGTGAAAATCGTGTTTTACCGATGGTGAGTGCAGATGGTCAACATAGTGTGTCACTCAATGTGGGAGACTGTGTACATATCCGTAAACATCCGTTTAAACTAAACCTGTTGCATCCACCTGGTTATGATTTTTATATGGCGTGTCGTACCAAGCTGGGATGGAATCAAGATTTTGACTTAATCAAAGAGCAGGATGACTCATGAATATTGAACAAATGCTTAACGTATTAGATCCAGAGATCGTTCAGCGCTTAAAAACAGCAGTAGAGATTGGCAAATGGCCCAATGGCGTCGCGCTTACAGCTGAACAAAGACAAATCTGCATGCAGGCCGTGATGGTGTGGGAACACCAGAACTTGCCAGAGGAAGAGCGCTCGGGATACATTGACCGTGGCAGCAAAGAAGAAGGTGAAGAATGTGATGATGACCATCACAAAAACGAGCCTGAATTTAAACCCATTCGATTCGTATAAATTAAAAAAGCCCAGAATTCACTGGGCTTTTTTAATCTTTAATATTATTTTTTAAAGCGATCTAGCCATAACGCCTTTGCCTGAAGTATCGCGTTTTCATAGCTATCACAGACATTCATGGTATAGAGCGCAATCCCGATGGTTTCAGTCACCGCGATTTCACCATATTCATGCGTTTGCTGCCCTAACCAGACTGCTTTAAAGGTTTCTAGATTCAGTTCATCTTCGATGGGACTACGCTCGGGAGTGAGCTTGGGTAATTCGTGTTCATAGAGTTCACCCGATCTAATACCGCATATGAGTGTTTTGGCATCAGGGTTACGTTCGAATTCGCCACCTTCACCTTTAATTACAGCACTATTTTGATAGCCGAGCTGAAAAGCGGTGCGCTGGTGCGAGGCACGATAAGCAGGATGAAAAATCGCCTGTAAAGTTGCTTTTGCATTAAATGGATTGATGAGTCGGGCCAGAGTGTGAACAGGAGAACGAAGTCCCATCAGGTTACGAAGAGAAATCAGATCACTCAGTACAGGCGAAATCACATCTAAAGGTAAATAGGCAAAGTGCTGCTGAGCAAGCTGCTGCTTCACGTCTTGTTGGTTTTGACAGATCGGATAACCCAAAAACTCAAGGACTTGCTCGGTATAAACACGGTTAAGCGTATGCCCAGAAGCACCATGCATCACGATGTTATATCCATGATGCGCAAGGGTGAGGGCAGCAAGCAAAAACCATGGATAATGTTTACGCTTTCCTGCATATGATGACCAATCCAAATCGACATCAAGAGCTTCAAAATTAAGTTGGTCACGCGTGGCCTGAACAAATCCACTCAGTTCATCGACCGATTCTTCCTTGACCCGCAGTAACATTAAAAAAGCACCCAACTGAACATCAAGAACCTCACCCTTTAAAATCATGGTGAAAGCTTGATAAGCTTCGTCATAACTTAAAGATCGAGAGCCTGTTTTGCCTTTCCCCAAGATTCTTACATACTGCGCAAAGGGATGTTCAGCATCTCGATAAAGGTTTTTTTTCGTATTCATATCTTTTTTGATATTTCATAAGGAAATGGATTTCCTCACTATGACATAAAAATTAAATGAATGGATCACGAAATATTCTATTAGACTAATGTCTAACTTAATTTTGATCAAAATATAGCCATTAAATTGATTGTTTCATCGACTATTTGACTAATTGCAGTAAACTTTTCACGCTTAAAAAATTATTTATTTTTTTTTAATGATCTCCTTGTTTATGTTTCGTAAATCTTGATAATAGGTTGAGATTTTGATACTGAACATTTTTTGAAAACATATTGTTTTCACATCGAGGAAAAGTATTTTTTGTCTGACAAAATTTACTTTGCTTTTGCAGCATGACATCAGGAACCGTTGTTTGTGCTGTAAGGGACTAAAGGGCTGTCTATATCGACGATATAGATTTTTTCATTTGCATATTTCTAAGGATTTAGAAATACAGATTGAAGTAAAGTTATGGCTAAAAAACCAATTTATAAGTCTCTATATTTCCAAGTGATTGTTGCTATTATCGCAGGTATCTTGGTTGGACACTTTTACCCTAGTTCAAATGTAGTCGTTGATGGAGTCAAGGAACATATTCCAGGTTTAGGTGAGCAACTTAAACCACTTGGTGACGCATTCATTAAGCTGATCAAAATGATCATCGCACCTGTCATCTTCTGTACTGTGGTCAGTGGTATCGCGGGTATGGAAAGCATGAAATCTGTAGGTAAAACAGGTGGTGTGGCTTTACTGTACTTTGAAGTGGTATCGACCATTGCATTGTTGATCGGTTTGCTGGTGATTAACGTCGTCAAACCTGGTGTTGGCATGAACGTTGATCCAGCATCTTTGGATACATCTGGTATTGCAAAATATGTATCTTCGGGTGAGTCGCAGTCGACCATCGAATTTTTGATGCATATTATTCCAGATACTGTCGTCGGTGCATTTGCAAATGGCGAGATTCTTCAAGTTTTGATGTTTGCCATTTTATTTGGTTTTGCGCTACATAAACTTGGCGATGCTGGACGTCCTGTACTTAAATTCATCGATCAAGTGTCGCATGTATTCTTCAACATCGTAAATATGATAATGAAGCTTGCGCCAATCGGTGCATTTGGTGCGATGGCATTTACCATTGGTAAGTACGGTGTAGGCACACTGGTACAGCTTGGCCAGTTGATTATCTGCTTCTATATCACTTGTTTACTGTTTATCTTCATTATTTTGGGAACGATTAGCCGTATCTGTGGTTTTAGTATCTTGAAAATGATTCGCTTAATCCGCGAAGAGTTGCTGATTGTACTGGGTACATCTTCTTCTGAATCTGTACTGCCACGTATGTTGCGTAAGCTGGAAATTGCAGGCTGTGAAAAATCAGTAGTCGGTCTGGTGATTCCAACGGGTTATTCGTTTAACCTTGATGGTACATCGATTTACCTGACCATGGCGGCAATCTTTATTGCTCAGGCGACCAATACACCACTCGATGTTCAACATCAGATTACCTTGCTTCTTGTGCTTTTGATTTCATCAAAAGGCGCAGCAGGTGTAACAGGTTCTGGCTTTATTGTGATGGCAGCAACTTTGTCGGCAGTCGGACATATTCCGGTTGCGGGCTTGGCACTTATTTTGGGTATCGACCGCTTCATGTCAGAGGCTCGTGCATTGACTAACCTTACGGGTAACACGCTTGCGACCATTGCGGTAGCGAAGTGGGTGGGTGCATTAGACAAAGACAAACTCAATGAAGCATTGAATAATCCAGCCGAAGTTGATCGTAAAATGCTTGAAACAGACAATCCTGCGCACGCATGATAGATGTATAAAGTTAAAAAAGGAGGCATAAGCCTCCTTTTTTTATTCGATTTTTATCCGACTGAAGCGTTCAGTGCTTTTGTGGGCACAAGGCATGACAGTGTTAGCAAAACTGTTTAGCATGCAATAGATGGATATTTGAAAACAAAAAATTGAGGATAAGTGATGTTGCCATATGATGCCGAATTAGAATTATTCCGTGACAATTTCAAACGCTATATGAAAGAACATATCGCGCCACATTATGATCAATGGGAGCGTGAAGGAATCATGCCTAGATCGGTTTGGAATAGTCTGGGCGAAAATGGTTTTTTATGTGTAGATTTGCCTGAAGAATATGGTGGCTATGGTGTTCCCACGCATTACTCACTGATGTTGGTTGAAGAATCTGCCAGAACGGGCTATGGTGCACTGTCTACAGCAATCTCGTGTCACTCTGAAATTGCTGCACCGTATATTTTAAATATTGGTAGCGAAGCACAAAAACAGTACTGGTTACCCAAAATGGTAACTGGCGAAGTGGTGGGTGCAATCGGTATGACCGAACCGGGAGCAGGTTCGGATGTACAAGCCATGCGCACGACAGCAATTTTAAATGGCGAACATTATGTATTAAATGGATCCAAAACATTTATTTCAAATGGTCAACATGCCGATCTTGTGGTTTTAGCAGTAAAAACTGATCCTCAGGCGCGTGCTAAAGGAGTATCGCTGCTGTTGGCAGATACGCATCTCGAAGGCTTCAAAAAAGGGACAAATCTGGAAAAAATCGGTTTGCATTCACAAGATACTTCGGAGTTGTTTTTCGATAATGTCCAAATACCCAAAGATCAATTGCTAGGACAAGCCGGTCAAGGATTTAACTACTTGATGCAAGAGCTACCACGTGAGCGAACCTCCATTGCGGCTACCGCACTCGGAGCAATCCGCGGTGCAATTGATATTACAACGGCATATATCAAGGAGCGTCAGGCATTTGGTCAACCCATTGCAAATTTTCAAAATACTCGTTTCGTGATGGCGCAAGCCAAAATTGACGAGTTAGCGACCGCAGCATTTTATGAGCGTAATGTCAGTTTGTATCAACAGGGGCAGCTCGATGTAGAGACAGCAGCCGCATTAAAAAGCTTTAGTACAGATATGCAAATGAAAGTTGCCGATAATTTGCTCCAGCTCTTTGGCGGATATGGCTATATGGCCGAGTATCCAATTTCACGTTTCTTTGTGGATGCGCGTATCCAACGTATTTATGGTGGAACCAATGAAATTATGAAAGAAATTGTAGCACGCGGAATTTTAGGAAAAGTATAAGACCAACATTGACTGGAATCTTGCTACCAAGATTCCAGTCGGTTTTACAAACGTAATACTTTTAATGTTTCATTTAAAAATAATGGAAGTACATCAGGCGAGTGTGAACTGACGTATAGATTGTTGTCATTCACCACATCTTGATCTAGATAGACTGCACCTGCCTCTACCAGTTGAGAGCTGACTTGATCAATTGCGGTGAGGCGCCGTCCGCGTACGATGTTCGCATGTATCAGCAGTGAAGGGTCATCACAACTACTAAAAATTGGTTTTTGTGCATTGGCAAACTTTTGGACAAATTCAATAAATTGTGTGTCTAAACTAAGTTGAGTGGGTGATATACCGCCTGCAATAAACAAGGCATCAAAGTCGTGTACACAACTATGCTGAATACTACAATCGATCGTGACCGACGTTTTACGCTTTAAACCGTAGACGATATTTCCCTCACAATTTTCAATATTCAAAATACTGTGTCCGGCAGCGCGGTAAGCATGAATCGACTCAACGTATTCTGTATCTGAAAAGTCATGCGTCAATAAAACAGCCACTTTTTTTGACATAAAATGCTCCATGTGACTCATCATTTAACCCGCTTTTTAGAGTAGTCATATCACATGAAGATTGAATGACGTGTTTTGTTGATAAAACGTCAAATCGTGTAAAAAATAGTCAAAAAACTTGCTAAAAGTAAGTAAGTTTTTGATGCAAATTATTGCTCGTCAAAAAGTTTTTGGCAGTTATTTAAACTATTGCAACTGGCCAATAAAATCGCTTTTGGCAAACTGGCATACAAATTCCCAATATGCTGTTCGCTCGGATGGTAAAAGTGCCACGAATGCAACTTGTTGGTATTGACCCTGCTAAAACCTGAAAAGAAGTCGCGGGCTGCGTTTTTACTGATCGAGCGCTGCATATCGCTGCTACTTTCTGAGGTGCCGACCGTGGTCATCAGATAGATTGATTTTTTTATTTGATTGCTCTGTTTGCGCCACAGATCTTGCTCTTGTAGCAATACATGATTGTTGTACCAAAGTGATGGACTGGCAGCAAAGTAACGTTGAAAGGAATCAGAACGTTTAAAGAAGGTATTTAAAGTAAATAATCCACCAAATGAGTGACCAAATAAGGTTTGCTGATCGCGATTGATGCGAACACGATTAAAAATCTGTGGCTTGAGCTCATTGTCGATAAACTTTAAAAACTGAGTATCTCCACCATAACTGTATTGCTTATTGGGTTTATCATTTGTCGCAACCGTTGACGTGTAATCAAGTGCGCGATTTTGAGCGGAAAACAAAGCATCGCCTGCATATCCAATTGCAACAATGACCAGTGGATCTGTTCCAAACTTGTTGCTGCCGCCTGCCATCGCTTGAGCAATTGCGCGAGCGCTTTCAAATGTAGCATTGCCATCAAGTAAGTACAGCACCGGATAACCCGCTTTGGGGGCGGGTGCTTGAGGGATGTACACATTGATTAAATAGCGATGCGGCGTATATTGCGAGGTTAAAATAAACTGTTGTGATGTGCCTTTAAGCTGCTGCTCAGTGATGGTATCCATCGTGTTTTTGTTCTGATTATTTGTGGCTGACCATGTTACTGATGTTGCACCGAGCATAAGCCCCATAAGGAGCGTTAAATGTTGTGTTTTAAATAATTGAGGCAGCTTTAAAATGTTCATGTTATAAATGAAATTGTTTGTAATTTATGCCGTTCTCATTAAATCATAAAAACACTGTAATTTGGCTCAAAAAACTAAACTTTTATTCATGCTCAAATGCTTAGAGATAGAACAATTCCAATCAACTCTTGCTATACTGTCGCAAAACAATTTGCAGGAGCTGCATTGCAATGGTCCATGATGATCAGAATCCTTCATCTTCTCTCGACTTACAAGAAATTCGCCAGCAGATCGACAGTGTCGATCAGCAGATTCAGTCGCTGATTAACCGTCGTGCCAAACTCGCTGAGGCGGTTGCCAAAGCCAAGTTTGCCTCTGAAGAAAATCCCTTGTTTTATCGACCAGAACGAGAAGCACAGGTTTTGCGTAAAGTCATGGAGCGCAACGAAGGCCCACTTTCCGATGTCACGATGGCACGTCTATTTCGCGAAATCATGTCGGCGTGTTTGGCATTAGAAGCACCCCAAAGTATTGCGTTTTTAGGGCCAGAAGGTACCTTTACACAAGCGGCAGCCCTGAAGCATTTTGGTAACGATGCGGTAGTGCGTCCATTGCCTACCATTGATGAAGTGTTTCGTGAAGTTGAAGCAGGCAGTGCGCATTATGGTGTCGTCCCTGTTGAAAACTCCTCTGAAGGCGTGGTTAACCATACTCTAGACTGCTTTAAAACGTCTCAACTCAATGTAATTGGTGAAGTGGAACTTCGAATCCATCATCAATTTCTAGTATCGAAAAACACCCGCAAAGACAGCATTAAACAGATCTATGCACATCAACAAACCCTAGCGCAGTGCCGCCAATGGCTCGATGCGCATTATCCGGGTGTGGAGCGTGTGGCACTGAACTCTAATGCTGAAGCTGCGCGTCGTATTCGTAATGAATGGCATTCGGCTGCAATTGCATCGGATATTGCAGCGTCGATGTATGATCTTGAAATTTTTCATCGTAACATTGAAGACAACCCAGAAAATACCACGCGCTTTTTGGTGATTGGTCGGGAAAAAATTCCACAAAGTGGAAACGATAAAACTTCATTACTTATTTCGGCACATGACCGGGCAGGTGCCTTACTTGAAATCTTGGCACCGTTTGCAAAACATCAGATTAGCCTGACCAGTATTGAAACCCGACCGGCATTGCCTGAAAAGTGGGCGTATGTATTTTTTATCGATTTAGAAGGTCATATCGATCAAGAAAATGTCGCCAAAGCACTGGATGAAATTCGTCCCTTGGTAAAAGAGCTTCGTATATTAGGTTCATATCCTGCGGCTGTGTTATAAACGTAAGTGAAGCAGATAGATGAGGATGGTCTGCTTCATATTGAACACTTTATAGATCAGTGTTGATCTGTTTTTACGAGATGAAAGTTAAGCGGTATGGCCCAACCATTATTTAAAAAAGTCGCCTTTATTGGTCTTGGACTGATAGGGTCTAGTCTGGCACGTGTGATTCAGTCAGAGCAACTTGCAACGTGTGTGGTTGCATCAACCCGTTCAGCAAAAACTTTGGCCGATGCTCAAGCCTTAGGTTTGATTCAGCAAGGGTATAGCAATCCAGTCGAAGCTGTCCAAAATGCCGATCTGGTTGTTTTAGCGCTTCCTGTGCGAGCAACACATGCCGTGCTGGCACAAATTCAGCCTTACTTGCACCCCGATGCAATTTTAACCGATGTTGGCAGCACCAAAGGTAATGTCGTCGAGGCGGCCAAAGCGGTTTTTGGTGAGGCACTTCCTGCCGGATTTGTACCCGGCCATCCAATTGCTGGAAGCGAACATACCGGTGTGCATGCAGGCAAGGTGGATTTGTTTGCCAATCATAAAGTGATTTTAACCCCTGTAGAAACCAGTGCTGCTTGGGCAGTGGATAAACTGATTCAACTGTGGTCTGCTGCCAAAGCTGAAGTGATTTGCATGGATGTGCAAAAGCATGATGAAGTCTTGGCGCATACCAGTCATTTGCCACATTTAATGGCATTTAATCTGGTTGAGCAACTGGCCAATCGTGAAGATAATCTTGATATTTTTCGTTATGCTGCCGGCGGGTTTCGTGATTTTTCCAGAATTGCGGCCAGCGATCCTCAAATGTGGCACGACATCTTCTTTGCCAATAAAACCGCAATTTTAAATGCTGTGGAAGGTTTTGAACAACAGCTCAGTAAAATTAAAGTACTGATCGAAACTGAAGATTCACATGCACTAATGGGACTGCTTGGACATGCTCAAGCTGCCAGACAACACTTTAATCATATGTTAGCAAAAAAACCGTTGATGGAGAAAAACAAGGTGACACAGCAATTTACCATTTCGCCAGGACCTAAATCATTTACGGGTACTTTTACCATTCCTGGTGACAAATCCGTGTCACATCGCTCCATTATGTTTGGTGCGATTGCAGAGGGCACAACCCATGTGACTGGCTTTTTAGAAGGTGAAGATGCCTTGGCTACGTTACAGGCCTTTCGTGATATGGGTGTAAGTATTGAAGGGCCAAAAAATGGTGAAGTGACCATTCATGGTGTGGGAATGCAGGGCCTTAAAGCACCTGCAGGTGCATTGTATATGGGCAATTCAGGCACCAGCATGCGTTTACTTTCTGGCATGCTTTCTGCACAAAAATTTGATTCGGTCATGACTGGAGATGCGTCGTTATCGAAGCGTCCTATGGAACGTATTGCCAAGCCGTTACGTGCAATGGGGGCGCACATTCAGACTACTGGAGAAAAAGGCACACCACCTGTAAGCATTACAGGCAACCAAGCACTTCAAGGGATTGCCTATGATCTGCCAATGGCTTCTGCACAAGTGAAATCAGGTATTTTACTGGCGGGTCTTTGGGCACAAGGTGAAACATCTGTAACCGAGCCAGAACCAACACGCGACCACACCGAGCGTATGTTGCGTGCTTTTGGTTATGATGTAAAAACCGAAGGAAACAAAATCAGTCTGCAAGGCGGTGGTAAGCTGGTCGGTACCAACATTCAAGTGCCTTCTGATATTTCATCAGCCGCTTTCTTTATGGTGGGTGCTGCAATTTGTGAAAATTCCGACGTCGTGCTTGAAGCTGTAGGTATCAACCCAACGCGTACAGGCGTAATTGAAATTCTCAAACAAATGGGTGCCGATATTGCCGTTCTAAATGAACGCATTGCAGGTGGTGAGCCGATTGCCGATATTCATATTAAAGGCTCGCGTACTCTAAAAGGAATCCATATTCCAGAAGACCAAGTGCCACTGGCGATTGATGAGTTTCCAGCTTTGTTTATTGCTGCGGCCTGTGCTGAAGGTCAGACCGTATTGACTGGAGCGGCTGAATTACGTGTGAAAGAATCCGATCGTATTCAGGTCATGGCAGATGGTTTGAAAATTATGGGAATTGACTGCACACCAACAGCAGATGGCATCATTATTGAAGGTAAGGGCAAATCAGGCGATTGGTCAGCTATTTTTAACGGTGGTCAAGTAGAATCACATCACGACCATCGTATTGCAATGAGTTTTAGTATTGCCGGTCTGCGAACTGGGGGTCCAATTGAAATTATTGGAACTGAAACTGTAGCAACCAGCTTCCCGACATTTACAGAACTGGCCAATCGTGCTGGCTTGAGTATTACTGTCAGTCAATAAAATTAGCTAAGTAATCCGATATAATCGGTAATATAAAATGAAAACAGCAGTCAGGCGATACTTGGCTGCTGTTTATTTTTTGGCTATTCTAAAGCAGGACACAAGATATTTCGCCTTAAAATAACGCATAGGATATGTGATGAAAAAACTACAATTTATGTCTCATCATCCCCATAACCAATCGATGGCAGATCGAGAGGCATTGATGACGCAAGAGTATGTGGCAGCCTTGTTATTTAAACAGTTGGGTGACTATGGATTTGATGCTCAGCAAATCGATCATGCAGATCATAATGTTGCTGTGCGAATTATCAATCAGCGTCTACCATTGTCGGTCATTTGCCAATCCAGCGATGCCACAGGACAAATGATGTGTGAAATCTCGGCTGATCGAAATGAACAGCAGGACTGGTTTGAAAAAATTGAAATGCAAAGTGTAATGCGCCAGTTGGCACATGCGATTGAAAACAGCCTTAAAAGTGACCACTATTTTAGCTGTTTTGAGTGGAAAAACTAAACTACAAAAAAGCCAGTTTATTTTGCTAAGGTTGTGTATAGTCTAGGAATGTTCTTGCAATTTTTTCGAGTACACACCCATGCAGCACGTCGACCTTTCACAGCTTTCACCTCAAATTGTCTGGAAGCATTTTCAGACGTTATGCCAAATTCCCCGACCATCAAAACAAGAACATGTATTACGTGAGCACCTTGCAAATTGGGCCAAGCAGCAGGGTTTGACGGTTTATATTGACCGTATCGGGAATTTAATTATTCGAAAACCTGCCGCACATGGCAATGAAGATAACGTTGGCGTTATTTTGCAGGGCCATCTGGATATGGTGACGCAAGCCAACCGAGGCAGTAATCATAACTTTATGCGCGATCCGCTTCGTCCGGTACTTGAGCAGGACTGGCTTGTGACACCCGAGACCACACTTGGCGCAGACAACGGTATTGGTGTTGCACTGGCATTGGCAGTTTTAGAGTCTACCGATATTTCACACGGCCCCATAGAAGTGCTGTTGACGGTGGATGAAGAAGCTGGCATGAGTGGTGCACGGTTATTAGAAGAAGGTGTCCTGACAGGTCAATGGCTATTTAATATCGATACCGAAGAGTGGGGAGAGTTGTATTTGGGCTGTGCAGGTAGTCAGGATGTTGAGGTATCACAAGCACTTGAATACGTCGCGGCACCTCAGATGGATTTGGAATCGGTAGAGATCTGTGTGACTGGTTTGAGAGGAGGCCACTCAGGCATTGACATTCACTTAGGCCGTGGCAACGCGAACGTGATTTTATCGCGGTTTTTGCACCAGCATTTGGCTGAACTTGAAGGTTATTTAATTGAGTTTCATGGAGGTACTGCTCGAAATGCCTTACCGCGTGAGGCCAGTACCAAAATCATTCTACCTAAAAAAAATATTGATTTGCTTGAGCAACGGCTAGATGAATACGAGGCACAGTGGTTGCAAGCACTCAAGGGGATAGACGATCAATTCAATATAGATTTACGTTTAATTCAAGATACACATCATGATGTACTGGAGACTCAGCAACAAAATCACGTGCTGGCCGCATTGTCGGGTTGTCCTTATGGCGTGGTCACTTGGAGCGAAGTGCTCAGTGATGTGGTTGAAACATCAAATAATATCGGTGTGGTGCATATCGACCAAGCACAGGGTTTTCAAGCGGTGATAATGGTTCGATCCATGCGAAATGAATCGGCAGAGCATTTTTCTCAGCAGATCGTAGAGCACTTTGCAAAGTATGATTTAGCAGCCACACGCGCTGAATTGGTGTCTGGTTGGACGCCTAATCCGGATTCGGCAGCTTTGAAATGTTTACAAGATGCTTATCTAACTGCCTTTAATATCGAGCCTGAACTAAAGGTGATTCATGCTGGACTTGAGTGCGGCATTATTGCTCAGCATTATCCGCACTTGCAAATGGTGTCATTTGGTCCAGATATTAAAGGGGCGCATGCACCCGGCGAGCGAGTGAAAGTAGATACTGTAGAAAAATGCTGGAAATTATTGGTCACCGCGTTAGAGCAGGTTCCAAAAGCACATTAAAATAAAAAAAGATGCTCATTACAAAATGAGCATCTTTAGATACTTACAATTTAGATCAAACTGTAAAATAATTTTTATTGAACAAATAAGAAGCGCGAAATAGCGATTCGTAATTGTTTTAGATAACCCGTAAAGAAGTGGTTGGCGCCTGGTAACACTGTGATTAAGTGGCGCTGCGGTTTGGCCCATTCAATCATATCAGAAAGCAAAGTGACTTCATCTTGCTCGCCATGAATAAAGAGAATGTCACCTTTGAGAGGTGGAGTCACATAATGACGTACGCCTGCCACGGTTGCAGTTGGCAATCCACATAAGATGGTTTGTTTTGGTTTTAACTCATCCGGTAGGGCGGCATAACTTTTGGCCATTACATGTGCGCCAAAGCTAAACCCACCTGCATAAAACGGAAGTGTGATATGGGCTTTTCGTGCATGATCAATGACAGTCAGAATATCATCTGTTTCGCCATGACCTTCATCATGCTCACCATGACTTTCACCTGAACCACGAAAACTTGGTCGGTAAACAATACAACCTTGCTCGACAAGAAGTTGAGCCAAGAGTGCTGGAACTTTGTGTTGAGGGGTTCCGCCTTGCAACGGATGGGGGTGACAAACGACAGCAAATCCTTTCGCTTCACCCTGTGGACGGTCTACAAAAACTTCAATTTGACCCACAGGACCCTGAATGAACATCTGTTCGGACATAGGACGATCGATTAGTAGCAGGAGAATGCGGTATTTTACCGATTAACGCCAACAAAAACACAGATTGGCGTTAAAATTTATCTACTGATATAGTCTGATTAACTATTATTTAACCAATTTACCTAAGGATGTATATGCTCGCACTCATTTCTCCTGCTAAGACTTTAGATTACGAATCTACACTTCCTACCGATGAACATACATTACCAAGACTATTAGACCATTCACAAGAGCTTATCGACTTTTGTCGTAGTTTATCTGCGACTGAAATCGCCAGTTTGATGAGTGTGAGTGAAAAAATAGCCAATTTGAATGTAGAACGCTTTCGTGATTGGTCTCCTGAGTTTAATTTAGCCAATGCCAGACAGGCGATTTTTGCTTTCAAAGGTGATGTTTATACAGGGCTCGATGCGTATCATCTTAAAGAAAAAGATATTGCATTTGCCCAAACGCACTTACGTATGCTTTCAGGTTTATACGGACTACTTCGACCGCTTGACTTGATGATGCCGTATCGCCTTGAAATGGGAACCAAACTGCACAATTCGCGCGGACACAATCTTTACGAATTCTGGGGAAGTCAAATTACTGATCTCATTAATACAGATTTAAAAGATGCAGGGAGTGAAATTTTGCTGAATCTGGCCTCAGATGAATATTATAAATCGATAAAAGAATCTAAGATTCAGGCCAAAATCATTAAGCCAGTGTTTTTGGATGAAAAGAATGGCAAATTTAAAGTCATCAGTTTTTATGCAAAAAAAGCCAGAGGCTTAATGGCACGATTTATGATTGAACATCAAATCAATGAGTTGAAAGCGCTTCAAGAATTTAATTCGGAAGGCTATTTCTTCGATAAAGAAAACTCTACAGCGCAAGAGTTGGTGTTTAAGCGCCATGAGCAAACTACTTAATTGAATGATGCCTCAACCATAAAAAAGGCGGATCATATGATCCGCCTTTTTTATTTGATCTAAAGTCTTACTTAAGTGTTTTTACGACGCGCTTTACGTTTGGCAAACGGGAAGACCGCAACACTTTCTTCAACTTGAGCGGTATTACGTTCATCTTCAGACGCTTTTTTATCTTCAGATTTGGTTTTTTTCTTTTTTTTACGTTTCTTTTTCGGTTCGTCCTCGACCTCATCACCATCTTCAATGGCTTGCCAGTATTCTAACTGCTCCATGACGGCTGCATAGATTGAGCCTTTGCTGTAGCGTCCTTTTTTATCTAAAACACCAACAGGACGGGCCATCAGAATTTCGAGTGCCTGATCTATAGTTTCAATCGCATGTACATGGAACTGCCCGTTATTTACAGCCTCAATCACATCCTGACGAAGCATCAAATGCTGCATGTTTTGACGTGGAATGATCACACCTTGCTTACCAGTCAAACCTTGTAATTTACAGGCATCGTAGAAGCCTTCAATTTTGGCATTAACGCCGCCAATTGGTTGTACCTGACCGAGCTGATTCATTGAACCCGTAATCGCCCAAGACTGATCAATTGGCAACTGACTAATTGCAGAAATAAGTGCTGAAAGCTCTGCGACAGTTGCGCTATCTCCATCGACCTGACCATAGCTTTGTTCAAATGCCAAGGCCGCAGAGAAGTGTAGAATCTGAGAGCGACCAAAATGAGCTTTAAGAAAGCTCGACATCAGTAACACGCCTTTGGCATGCAGCGAGCCGCCGAGTTCGACACTGCGTTCAATATCTAGAATATCGCCGCCACCTTGATAGACCGAAGCTGTCAGGCGTGAAGGTAAGCCAAATTCGACATCGGCATAATGAATGACCGATAAGGCATTGATCTGACCAAGACGATGCCCACGTGTTTCAATGAGCTGTGTTCCGCGCGAGAGGTCTTGCCAATATAGTTCACGCAAATAGCCTAAGCGATATTGACGATGTTGTAATGCAAGATTGATATGCTTGTCCGATACAATTTTGTCACCCGCTTTGAAGGCATGATGATGCGCCTCACGAATCAGATCACCCAAGGTTGAGGCATGTAAAGAAAGCGAACTCTGATCTTCGGCTTGACGGCTTGAATCGGTGAGTAGGGCTGCCAGCGCAGAGCGATCAAATGGCAAGAGTTTGTCGGCCTGAACGTAATCTGCAATGAGCTGCATGTACGCTTGTTCATTCACTTCGTTACGCTGTAAGGTATCGGTGAAGTCTGCACGTATTTTAAATACACTGCCAAGCTCTGGCTCTACCTCTAAAATTTCATAATAAATTTCAGGTTCGGCCATCAAAATTACTTTTACATCAAGTGGTACGGCGGCAGGTTCAATCGAGATACTGCCTGTAAGGGTCAGCATATGTTCAAGTGATGAAAGTTTAAGCTGTCCAGATTTAAGCGCGCGCTTTAAACCCTGCCAAGCATACGGCTGCTCAAGTAATTGCTCGGCTTCAAGCATTAAAAAGCCGCCATTCGCCTGATGCAGACATCCCGGACGGATCAAGGTAAAGTCTGTGGTGATGGTGCCATTTTGTGTGAGCTGCTCAACGTGACCAAGCAGATTATAATGTGTTGGGAAATCATCAAAAATAACCGGTGCACCACTGTTTGGCTTGTTGGTCACAATGGTATTGGCTTGATAACGAGATGGAACGCGATTAAATAACGCAGGCGAGAAATCATCTTCCTCCTGTTCCAAAATCATTTCGACATTTTGAATAATATCGTCGGCGTAATGCTTTAAAAACTCATCCAAGCCTTGAACTGTTTTATGCTTGTTCAGGATTTGTTCCATACGCGGTATCACCACTTGTTTGGCGATATCACGATTCAGCACCGACACACGATCACGTGCATCATCTTCGAGTGAGCCGAGGTGTAACCCTAAACGCTCAAGCTTTTTGTCCATATAACGAATATTGGAGGCAATTTCAGCACGTTCTTTACTCGACAATGCCTCGATATCATTTTGTGTCATTTCATGTACTTGATCGTCTTTATACTGAACAGGCACAAAGCAATGCTCTTCATTGCGCGAGATCAGTTTTAGATCAAGTTCCTCACCTTCTTTGGTGAGTTCGACAAGTGCATCTTGCTGCTCTTTACCAGTTTCCTGACGAATTTGTTCAATTCGATTGTGGTAGGTTTCTGCGGTAAAACGACGCTCTAGCTGTTTTAAAATGGTTTGCCAAGCGTGATGCAATGCGCTTTGGAATTTTGGTCCCGTACCGGCAGGAAAGCGCAGCGCAAGCGGTTGTCTGGCGTTTTTAAAGTTATTGACATACACCCAGTCGTCTGGCGTAGGCATACTTTTTGCGTGCTGTTGCAGCAAACGCTTGATCATGGTGCGTTTGCCCAAACCCGCCGTACCAACGGCAAAGATATTGTAGCCTGAGTAAGGCAGCGAAATGCCTGCCTCGACTGATGCTCTGGCGCGATCTTGCCCTAGAAAGTTATTGAGCGGCTTGATGCGTCGAGTCGAAGACGGAATATCTTCGAGCTTTGGAATATGAGTAAGCTGTGCTGCTTTAAGTGCCGTTTTCTCTAAAGTACTCTGAATCTCATTTTGCTCGAATGCAGACGGAACGTTATTGGTTTTTGAGGTATTCGCTGTTGTTGTGGTTGAAGAAAGAGTTGAAGCCATTTGATCGAGTCTTTGGGTCACAGGTGAAATCCAAAAAATAAACAGAGTTGAGATTTAAAGGTATACAGGTTTAGTCTAAAAGATCAAGCGTTGATGCTGATTTAATCGTCAAAAGTAGGGCGCTTTGCATAAACAATATTGAAACCGTGCCAATAAAGCGATTGAATAGGCGCCTAGATGAAAATTTCGGAAAATAATAAGCGAATGACTACACAAACTACAGGATGGAAAGCTGCGTTTGCTGCGTTTCTTGACCGCCGTGCTCTGATTATGCTGTTTCTCGGATTTTCGGCGGGGATTCCCATTCTGCTGATTTTTTCTAGCTTATCGTTATGGTTGGGGGAGGCTGGAATTGATAAGAGCGCGGTCACTTTTTTTAGTTGGGCGGCTTTGGGATATTCATTTAAGTTTGTGTGGGCGCCACTAATCGATGAACTTCCAGTACCCGTCTTGACCAAAACACTCGGTCGACGCCGCGCATGGCTGTTAATTGCGCAAATTCTGATCATTGTTGCTATTTCGATTATGGCTTTTTCAGATCCGGCGCTCGGCCAGAGTTATCTCATTCAAATGGCGGTTGGTGCAGTGTTGCTTGGTTTTTCAGCTGCTACGCAAGATATCGTAATTGATGCTTACCGTATTGAACTGGCCGAAACCCAGATGCAAACGGTTCTTGCTGCAACCTATAACGCAGGTTATCGAATCGGGATGATTGTGGCGGGTGCGGGTGCTTTATTTTTAGCTGCCTATTTGGGAACTGCCAAAGGGAACTATATCTATGAAGCTTGGAAATATACGTATTTAACTATGGCAGCAGTGATGCTGGTGGGGATTTTAACCACCTTAATCATTCGAGAACCAAAGGTTGATCGTGTCTATAAAAGCTACCAGCGCCGCGATTATTTCCGTTTGGTGCTGGTCTTTTTTGTTGCTGTAATTTGCTTTGTTTTGAGCTATTTGTTTACTGGTCATTTGGCTGAACAATTAGTGAGTTGGCTATCGATTCAAGACAATATTTTATTATTTTTAATTGAGGCGCTACGCTTTATTACCGCGGCTGCCGTAGCACTGGCTGTAGGCACACTTCTGGTTCGTGCAGGTGTCGTCAACAAGCAGATGGCCAAAGAGACATGGATTAATCCAGTCCTCGATTTTTTTCAGCGTTATGGCACCAAGCTGGCTTTGGTCCTTCTGTTACTGATTGGTTTTTATCGTATTTCCGATATCATCGCGGGTGTAATTTCCAACGTTTTTTATCAAGATCTCAATTTCACCAAAGAACAGATTGCAGAAGCAGTTAAAATTTATGGTGTTATTTTTAGTTTGGTGGGTGGTTTCTTGGGAGGCTTACTGGCACAACGTATGAATATCATGAAATTGATGTTTATAGGTGCAGTATTAGCAAGCTCAACCAACTTGATTTTTATTGGCTTGGTTAAGTCGGGGCAGCCGCTTGGACAGGTTCAGGTGAATGTTGGTGGTCAGCAATATCTGGCGGATACCGATGAAGTGGGGTACTGGACGGTCAAGGTGCCTACCGAAGTGCTAAAAAATACAACCCAGTTTCAGGTATCTACCGGTTATGCCGATGCCGCACAGCAAAGTAAAGTTGCAGTGGTTCAACCCTATATTGTGGGTGATATCAATCAGGCGCATTTGATGTTATTGCCTGTCATGGGACGAAATATCATCTCACTAAACGAGCCACAAAACAGTATTGTGGTTAAAGGGCAGTATTTTGGGCCAGCACTAACAGACGCACAAAAAATTGTGCTGCAGCTTGATGGCAAGCCATATCCAGCCAAGCTTGATAAAACAGGTGCTTTTAGTGCTGTTGTTGAGACTAAAATGTTAACTGGCTCCAGCACGAAACAGCTCCAGGCCACAGTGACAGATGGATCGCGTACATTAGTGAATACTTCGCTGGCTTATCATGTTGCACAGGGAGTAGGGGCTAAAAATGAACTCGATATCAGTGTTGAACCAGTTGCATTGATCAATCCGAATGATCAAAGCAATATTGAGCTTAAAGGGAAAGTCATCAAGCCATATAGCTCGCTCTGGTTATATTTTGCGATTGTGGTCGATAACTTGGCTTCTGGTTTAGCCGGTGCTGCATTTATTGCATTTTTATCAAGCTTGACGAGTGTGTCCTTTACAGCGGTACAATATGCTATCTTTAGTTCACTGATGACGCTCACACCAAAACTTCTGGGTGGGTACTCAGGCACCATCGTAACGCACATTGGCTATCCTCAATTTTTCTTAATGACGACCTTAATTGGAATTCCAATTCTTGTTTTGGTGGTTTGGGTTGCCAAGTTGCTCAAGGCGCATGAACTCAAGCAAATTCAAACGAAAGGCACAGGTGATTAACAATGCGAATGCTTCATACAATGTTGCGAGTAGGCAATTTAGAGAACTCTCTCCAGTTTTATACCGAAGTTTTAGGCATGACCTTACTGCGCAAACGTGATTACGAAGAAGGCCGTTTCACTTTGGCATTTGTTGGTTATGGCAGTGAAGATGATCATACTGTTTTAGAGCTGACACATAACTGGGATACCTCTAGCTATGAGTTAGGAAATGCGTATGGTCACATCGCCATTGGTGTTGAAGATGCCTATAAGGCATGTGAAGAAATCAAACAACGTGGTGGCAAGGTGGTACGTGAAGCAGGTCCAATGAAGGGCGGCGTGACCGTAATTGCATTTGTTGAAGATCCAGATGGTTATAAAATCGAATTGATCCAGCAAGATAATAATGCGCGTAATAATTAACGCTTGAGTGAAATAGTTTAACTAAATAACGCGCATTTCTTCAAAAAACTGGATTTATGCTGTCAGACCAGTAACATAGCGTTTACCTTTTAGTAAACACAGTGTTACTGGTCTTCTTACATATACATAAGGATATTGTTCCATGCTTAAGCTGTTGGCTTTAGATCGCTTCACTTTATTACTCTTTACGATGGTATTGTTGGCCTCTTTTGTACCAATTTACGGGCATGCTGCAGATATATTTAGCGTCGTAACCAATATTGCGATTGCCATTTTATTCTTTTTACATGGCGCCAAACTATCTCGTGAAGCGATTGTTCAAGGCATCATGCATTGGCGGCTACATGGTTTAGTGTTTATTTTTACCTTTGTATTTTTTCCTGCACTCGGCTTATTGGCCAAGCCTGTTTTGGTACCTATTTTAGGACAAGAGCTATATTGGGGCTTCTTGTTTATGTGCTTTTTGCCCTCTACCGTCCAATCATCAATTGCCTTCACTTCAGTAGCTAAAGGCAATGTTGCAGCCGCAGTATGCAGTGCATCGTTTTCAAATCTAATCGGAATGTTCATTACACCTGTAATGGTCAGTCTATTTATTTTTGGTCATTCAAAGCATGATTACGATCCAACATCTTCAATTATTCAAATTGCACTTTTGTTGTTGGTGCCATTTATTTTAGGGCAGCTTCTTCGACCTTATGTTTTCCCACTCATGGCAAAAGTGCCAAGTATTGTAAAAGCATTTGATCAGGGCACTATTTTAATGGTGGTTTACAGTGCATTTAGTAGTGCAGTGATTGCCGGTTTGTGGCATCAGGTTGGAATTGGAACACTGATTGCATTGATTATTTCATGCTCAGTGCTACTCACCATCATTATGCTGAGTGCATTTTATATTTCTCGATTGCTTGGCTTTAACCGCGAAGACCAAATTTCTATTTTTTTCTGTGGCTCCAAAAAAACTTTGGCCAGTGGTGTACCTATGGCGCAGATCTTATTCATTGGTCAGCCGCTAGGTATGATTGTATTGCCGATTATGATTTTCCATCAAATTCAGCTCATGACCTGTGGAATTATCGCGAATTATTTGGCCAAGCAGCAATCTGATGAAGAAACGCTGGTGCGATCAGAATAAAGATTCGCAATTTTGCTTTAAAAGGCGTATAATCTTACCCACTTGTTGTGCTTAGCTCTGGCTTATAAGCCTCGGTGGGCCAAAAGAATGGTCTGTTGTCGTGTTAACCTGCTAATGATTTAGCCTTTTTCCTCAGTTTTTATATTGAGAGTGGTTGATTGCGATGACAGCTTAAGCCTTTCTTCAATTAGGAGTCATCGACCATGCGCGCCGATATTCACCCAAAATACGAAAAATTAGTTGCTACTTGTTCATGCGGTAACGTTATTGAAACTCGTTCTGCACTTGCTAAAGACACTCTTTACCTTGACGTATGTTCAGCTTGCCACCCATTTTACACTGGTAAGCAAAAGAACGTAGATACAGGCGGTCGTATCGACAAGTTCAAACAACGTTTCTCTGGTATGTCACGTTCTATCAAACGTTAATACTGAAAAACAAAAAAACGGGCCTTATGCCCGTTTTTTTATGTCTGTTATACGGCTCAGTGTTGATCTTGAACATCGACCAGACGATCAAGTTTAACTTGAAAGTAGTTGCCTTGCAGATAACGCGCGCTAATATTCCACGCATTTGCAAATACATTGACATCATTAAGCTCGGGCATAATGAGTTCAATGGTCGCAGGAAGCTGGGCATGTTCGATTTGAGCCTGTAAATCCAGTGCTGATTGTTCAACTGATAAGTCCTGATTAAACTTCGCATTGAGACGCAAATAACGCACATTACTCTTTTGCAAAATCGAACTGAGTTGCGGATCTGGCATATAATTACGAATCGAAATGAATACACCGCACTGGTGCAGTATTGAAAGTTGCTGCTGTGCTTGAGGCGTAATTTTATTTAGTGCTGAAAAAGGCAGTTGAATCACAATTGGATGCTGTTCTTTACTTCCTAATATAGAGAGTAGCTGTTGCATGAGTGTAGAAAGTTGCGGTAAAGCCAAGAAAAATTCACTTAAATTAATGATCAGTTTGGCAGATGGATACTGCTGAATAAATTGTTTGAGTTGCTTGACTGACTGTTCAAGTACGTAACGATCCAGCTGGAGCATCAATTCAGGTGCATCTTGAAGATCTACATGATCGAGCAGGCTATCCCATTGATTATTGTTTAAATGACCATAGCTGACTTCATAAATATATAATGTCTGGTCTTGTTTGTCGTAGAGCTGTTGATAGCGAAGCTCGAGTGTATTTTGCTCGAGTTGATTTTTGATCTGCTGTGCAAAACTTGTATTCAATTCAGCAGGTGCTGTGACAACATGCCGTTGTAGTTGAACGTGTGGTGTGCTTTTTGGAGAAGCTTGAGTGGTTTCCTTGTGAGGTAATGCCTGATGCAAGGCTTTGTTGATATAGTTTTCAAGACTCTCTGTATGTTCAACTTGGCTTGGTATAAGGCAGTATCCTGTTTTAAGTAAGGTTTCTAGATTCAAACTTTGGCTAACATAAGGGAACGTCTTGCTAATTTTAGTTTCTAGCTGCATGAGTTCTGTACGTAAGGCTTCAATTGAAACCGCCTGAAAAATGGCGAGATATGCGCCGTGATCGAGTTTTTGAAATGCAACGGCTTCTAAAAAACGTTCAATGACTGTTTCGATCTCATTAAAGTAAGCTGGTATTGCACGCCATTCATGTGAATAAATCGCTTCAAAGTGATAGAGTGGTGCAAAAATGACAATACTGTTCAGTTTGGCTGGCGCGCGTTTAAGCTGTTGATTGAGCCACTCAACGGTATCAAATGGACTGTTTTGCACAAGATCTGGTAGATCAACATCATCAATTTTTTGTGGTTCAAGTGATTCAAATTCAAAATCAATTAATGGTGTATCGAACTGCTCACAATCGATGCTCAGTTGAACGGTATCATCGCCATGTGGCAAAAAATTCAAACGTAAAGGGTCGTTATTAATCAGTTCGGGATGCTGAGATTGAAGAACGATGCGGTTTCGTTCGGGATGTTGCACGCTAATCCGTTTAAAAAACTGTTTAAATGCAGCTACATTTTCAGGTTGCAGTATATCCAGTAAAGGCAAGCCAATTACATCATCTTGGTGTGCGATCTTAAAGAGTGCCAAATATTCGGCATTGGCTTGAATGTGAATGCCTTCTTCAATCAATGCGACGGCTTTGCGACTTTGACGGACCAATGACTGAGTTCGAAGGTGAGCTGCATTTAACTCATTGCTTAAACGATGTTCGTTTTGAAGCAAGGCACTGTAATTTAAAGCACGTGACAGCACCACATAAAACTGCTCAGGCTGAGAAAGATCGATCAAATCATACAGGCCTTGCTGTATCAAGTGCGTTTGCTCGATAGCAGTAAGGGTGCCGGTAGTCAGAAATAGAATCGGTAAGCTCGGCTCTGCCTGTTGCTGCACTATTGCAATGGTCTGCGCCAGATCAAGATCATAAGCATTTGCAAAAATGACCAGATCCCAGCGCTGCTTAAGATATTTTTCAAAACTGATCAGATCATCGAGCAAAATCGCTTGAGCGCTGTAATCCTTGGCTGCCAAAAGATCAATAAATTGATTATAGCGAAGCTGATTATCGTCTATGAAGAGAATGCGGAGGTCGGAGTGTTTTGAATTTTTATTAAGCAACGCGTTTCTCACTTCAATTTTGTCCTTAACGTATCGTTAGTTCACTCTGCTGTGACGTATCATAACGTTTTTTAGCGTATTTTTTTGTGCTTCATCGGGTAAATCAAACTCAAACTGAATAAAACTTTGCGTAATTAATTGAGCTTTGAGTAAATAAAGTACAAATTCCTCGGTGCCAATTTGAAGTTTTAGAGTATTTTGTTGCTGAAAAACAGAATAGTTGGCGATGATTAAGGTGAGTTTTGCATGATCTAAATGCTGACTTTGAACCAGTAGAGCGGGCAGATAATGTGATTGATCTTGATTTTCTAGACGTACCGCACAGGGCAAAACGTCTTTGGTTAAAATTTCGAGTCCCATTTCAAGATTTTTTTCTGAGGCTTGTTTGATCCAGCGAATCACACCGCCACGCCATTTGCCATGGATGTTCTCTTTAACCAGAATCAACTCGCCAGTTTTTAAATGAGCAGGGATTTCCTCAGGCCATTTGATACGGTAACCACTTACACTCATATCGAGGATATCGGTCATATAGATTTTTTTTGCTTCACGCGTTAAGCGTGATGGCAGTGAAAACAGTGTTTTATCAATATTTTCAATGGAGAAGTGATCTGTAGTTTCGTTTAGTACGATGTCGTGCTCAAGGGTGTCGATAAAGTTTTTGCTTTTTGACAAGTAAAAATGAGCAGTATGAAGACCAAAGCAAATATGTAATTGGCCTGATGATTCAAAACGCTCATGACGACGCTCGCCAATACTTCCTAAAATATTTTGTACATGAAACTTAAGCGCAGGCGTTAAAAACTGTTTTTCTATTGTAGAGAGATAATCATCACTCTTGTGTAGTGTTGCAGTGATATGTTCGAGCAAAGGTTGTGTTGAAATAAATAAATTAGGAAAAATTGCCGGATATTGCTTTCGATTATAGGCTGGCGGCAGATCTTTGGTTTTATCAATAACATACTTCGAGCTTTGAGATTCTTTATATTCGAGTTGAATCAGCTTTGCCCATTCAAAACTACATTCGTATAAAGACTGAATTTCAGACTGACGAATCTGATTGGTATTGAGAATATGCAGCAAAATGACTTGATGATAGGATCGTAAAATATTTTTAAGAGGTCGATTAAGACCTTGCAGCTGGTTGATGTTTTCGAGCTCTACTTTGCCTTTTTGTGCCAGATCAAACAACCAGTGAATGCATAACCATTGGCCTGTGGCAGGTTTGCTGTACATCATTTGCTGCTGATACACCAGTTGAGTTAACTCATGCATGGCATAGTAAATCGATAATGTTTTGGCTGCCTTAAGATTTTTCTTTTTATTCAGGGCAAAAAGTGAAAACTTTTGCTGTGTCAATTGTGCTGAACTTTGCTTGGCGATAATGATATAACCATTCGCCAGGCAGGTTCTTAAGCGAAAAGCAAGTTCAATAATATGATCGTTTCGATCGCTATGAATCAGACCTTGATTAAAAAAGTGGCTTTCTAGATGTTGTAGTACATGATTGAATTGCGGTGATAAAATCTGTAAAAAATCAAATCGAAGCGTCTCTGAACATTCAAGTTCGTTGATTTCAATCAGTGCTTCAAATAATGCTTTGGCAGCATCACCGAGCGGTAAAAGTGAAAGCGAACTGACCCAACATGCCACGGCGTCTGGCTCTGCGGCAGCAAAGCTCAGTTCATTTCGATTGAAAATGATGGGGCGTTGAAGAATGTCGGTAAAAACTTTATTCATATTGGCTGTAATACGTTTTAATTAAAAAGTCAGCTTGCCAAATAACGGTGTTTTGTTTTTTTCGCCAGCAATCTCTCGAACCAGTTTTGGAACAAGATAACCGGGTAGGCCCGCCAAAATGTCATGATAAATCTCATCGATTTTTGATCCGCTCAGATCAAAATGCTGAGCACCTTTTACTTTATCAAGTACATGCAGATAATACGGCATCACGCGTGCATCGAACAAGCGCTGACTGAGTTCAATCAAAGTTTGTGCATCATCATTAACGCCTTTGAGTAATACTGCCTGATTCAATGCGGTAATCCCATGTTGGCTTAATTTCTCTAAATATGCACAGGTTTGGTCATCAAGTTCGGCGGCATGGTTGGCATGAATGACCATAATAATGCGTAAGCGCGTACTTTTTAAAATTTCAAGCAGTTCAGTATCAAGACGCTGCGGGATCACCACTGGAACACGCGAGTGAATACGTAAAATTTTCACTTGCTGAAGCGATTCTAGGCGTTCGATCCAAAGTTTCAGTTTACGGTTACTGAGAGTGAGCGGATCTCCACCACTTAAAATTACTTCATTGATATGTGGATTTTGCTCGATATAGGCTTTAATTTGGGGCCAGTCATCCTGTTTAGGTAAGTTTTCCTGATAAGGAAAATGCCGACGAAAGCAATAACGACAATGAACAGCACAGGCACCGGTCAGGGTGAGTAAAAAACGAGATTGATATTTATGTAAAACCCCGGGGAGCTGGTTGGCTGCTTCTTCACCCAGTGGATCAGTCACAAATTCAGGATGTTCTTCAAGTTCAAGATGATGCGGCAATACTTGCAGCAGCAAAGGATCGAGTGGATCACCTTTACGCATTTTACCTACAAAAGCACGAGGAACCCGTAATTTGAAGCTTTTGGATGCTAAAATTGCCCCAGACAATAATGCATCTGAACAGATCTCTAACTGATCAAGTAACTCAAAAGGATCGGTGATTAGATCACTGAGTTGCGATTGCCAGTTTTGCTCTTGATATAAATAGTTTATCATGCGACACGGAAAAAATAATGCTAGTCTAGCATTAATACATTTAAGTTAGTAAGTTTGGAGTGTGCCAGTCATGGCCAGTTATTCTACAAATGAATTCAAGCAAGGCCTTAAAGTCATGCTTGACGGTAACCCATGTTCAATCATGGAAAATGAATATGTAAAACCTGGTAAAGGTCAAGCGTTCAACCGTGTAAAACTTCGTAACCTTAAAACAGGTAAAGTTTTAGAAAAAACATTCAAGTCTGGTGATTCATTAGAAGCTGCTGATATTGTTGAAGTTGAGATGGACTATCTTTACAACGACGGCGAGCTATGGAATTTCATGGACCCTGTTACGTTTGAACAAATTGCAGCAGACAAAACTGCAATGGGCGATGCAGCGAAATGGTTAAAAGACGACTCGAACGAGAAGTGCACCATCATGCTGTTTAATGGTGTTCCATTAAACGTTAGTGCGCCAAACTTTGTGGTATTAAAAATTGTTGAAACCGATCCGGGTGTTCGTGGCGATACCTCTGGCGGTGGCGGTAAGCCTGCGAAACTTGAAACAGGTGCTGTAGTACGCGTACCTTTATTTGTTCAGCAAGAAGAAAGCGTTCGTGTAGACACCCGTACAGGTGAATATTTAGAGCGTGCATAATCTTGATTGAATAGATTATGATGAAAGGGTGATAGATTATCACCCTTTTTTTATGCCAAAGTAGTACATTAAAATAACAAAATAAGGAGTAAAGTCACGAGCTTAAGTTTCACAAAAATACGTTTTAAAGGGCATTTCGTGTTTCAAACAATGAGGTTATAAATGGATAATATACAAAGGAAATCTACCCTCAGCGCAAAACTTGGTTGGAGTTTGGTTGCCATTATTGGCGCAGTTTCATTTGGGATCCTTGCCATCAGTCGAGGTGAGCATGTCAACGCCGTTTGGCTCGTGCTCGCGGCCATCTGTGTTTACAGCATTGCGTATCGTTTTTACAGTTTATTCATCGCTACCAAAGTATTTGAATTAAATTCACGACGGTTAACCCCTGCACATCGTTTAACCGATGGCTTAGATTATGTTCCAACCAATAAATATGTATTGTTTGGGCATCACTTTGCTGCAATTGCAGGTGCAGGGCCTTTGGTTGGTCCTATTCTTGCTGCGCAGATGGGTTATTTACCAGGCACTATCTGGCTTTTGGTCGGTGTTGTGGTGGCTGGTGCAGTACAAGACTTTATGGTCTTGTTTATCTCGACGCGCCGAGACGGACGCTCGCTGGGTGAAATGGCCAAACAAGAGCTCGGTTCTTTTGCGGGTGTGGTTGTGATGCTGGGTGCACTGGGCGTCATGATTATCATTCTAGCGGTTCTGGCACTGGTGGTGGTCAAAGCATTGGCACACAGTCCATGGGGCGTATTTAGTATTGCCGCAACCATTCCAATCGCACTCTTTATGGGTGTGTATATGCGCTATTTACGTCCGGGTAAAATCGCAGAAGTCTCGATCATTGGCTTTGTACTGATGATGCTGGCCATTGTGTATGGTGGACATATTGCAGCCGATCCATATTGGGGGCCATTTTTCACCCTGACAGGTACACAACTCACTTGGTGCCTAATAGTTTATGGCTTTATTGCTTCGGTATTACCGGTTTGGTTACTGCTTGCGCCACGTGATTATTTATCGACTTTCTTAAAAATTGGTGTGATTGCTGGTCTGGCAATCGGCATTATGGTGGCATTACCTGAGCTCAAAATGCCAGCGGTCATACATTTTATTGATGGGACGGGTCCAGTATTTTCTGGTAGTTTGTTCCCGTTTTTGTTTATTACCATTGCCTGTGGTGCGATTTCAGGTTTCCACGCCTTGGTTTCAAGTGGCACCACACCAAAACTGGTCGATAACGAAGTCAATATTCGTATGATCGGTTATGGCGGTATGTTAATGGAATCATTTGTGGCCATCATGGCCATGATCTGTGCAACAGTACTGGATCCGGGAGTATACTTTGCCATTAATGCACCGGCAGCCGTTTTAGGGACCACGGTCGAAACCGCAGCAGAAGCGGTGCGTAACCTTGGTTTTATGGTTACCCCAGAAGCATTAACCTTGCTGGCTCAAGAAGTAGGTGAGTCGACCATTTTATCGCGTACGGGTGGAGCACCAACCTTTGCCATTGGTATGGCGCACATCATCTCTGAAATTTTCAACAATCGCTCGATGATGGCTTTCTGGTATCACTTTGCGATCTTGTTTGAAGCTTTATTTATTTTAACCGCAGTTGATGCCGGTACCCGTGCATGCCGTTTTATGGTTCAGGACACTGTTGGTATTGTGATTCCCGCAATCAAAAAATCAGGCTCATTTGTGGGGAATATTATCGGTACTGCTGTTGCTGTGGGTGGATGGGGCTTCTTCGTTTATCAAGGCGTAGTTGATCCGCTTGGTGGGATTAACTCGTTGTGGCCGCTGTTTGGTGTAGGTAACCAAATGCTTGCTGCAATGGCACTGATTTTAGGTACAGTCATCTTGTTTAAGATGAAAAAAGAAAAGTATGTTTGGGTCACGATTGTTCCAACAATTTTCTTACTTGTGACCTGTATGACGGCTGGCTGGCAAAAGATTTTCCACGAAAATCCAAAAATTGGCTTTTTGGCACAGGCCAACCGTTTTTCAGATGCAATTGCTCGTGGTGAGCTATTAAAACCAGCAAAAACAATGGCAGAAATGCAAGCTGTAGTGATTTCAAATCAAATCAATGCAGTGCTATGTGGTTTCTTTATGGTGGTTGCAATCGTCATGGTGATTGCGTCGATTGGCGTGATTCGTCGTGCGCTTGCAAGCAAAGTCCCTACGGTCAATGAAGCACCTGCTGTGTATGAGGATGCAGATGCGTCTACCGTCACACAAGGAAAATAGCGATGGAACTAAGAATTGGAAAAAATGGTAAGGCGATGATTGTGAAAATCATCAAAATGACCATTATGTCGCAAAAAGATCTGCTTCTCTCACCTAAGAATTGGTCGAGAATTGCAAATTTATTTAAGCGCTTGCAGCAAAGTTTTCGCTTGATGGTAGGGGTGCCTGATTATCAGACTTATTTGGATCATATGAAGAAGCACCACGCGGATTTGACCCCGATGGATGAAAAAACTTTTCATCGCTATTGTGTCGACTCTCGCTATCCATCGAAAGGTGGAAATTTGAAGAAATGTCCGTGCTAATCGTTATGTAATTGCTTTAGAAAAAATAAAAAACGGTGTATGTTTGAGCATATGCCGTTTTTTTATGAGCCATTTCAATGTGGAAAAAACAACAATTAGAATCATCGACATATGTAAAAGAACATTCATCTCTTCAACATCATATTGAACATTACACGCCAAGCATTCAGCTTTTTTTAAATCAGATTAATCAGATCATTTTAGATAAACCGGTTCAAACTAAGCTGTCCTTGGTCTGTTTGCTGGCCAATGGGCATGTGCTATTTGAAGATTTACCGGGATTGGGTAAAACAACTTTGGCCAGTGCTTTGGCTAAGCTTGCGGGTTTGCACTTTAATCGGATTCAATTTACCAACGATATGCTGGCCAGTGATGTGATTGGCATGAATATGTTTAATCAAAAAGAATCTAATTTTGAGTTTAAGCATGGCCCTATTTTTACCCAGATTTTACTGGCCGATGAAATCAATCGTTGTAGCCCCAAAACGCAAAGTGCGCTGTTGCAAGCGATGGAAGAGGGCGTAGTGACCTTAGATAGTGTGACATATAAACTCCCCGAGCCATTTTGGGTGATTGCCACACAAAATCCAATTTTTCAGAGCGGCACTTATGCACTTCCTGAATCGCAGCTCGATCGTTTCCTCATGCGACTGAGCTTGGGATATCCGTCACGTGCGGCAGAAAAAAGCCTCTTACTTGATGCGTCAAGACAGACACTTCTTGAGCAAATTACACCTGTATTGAGTCATGGCGATATTGTGTTGATGCAACAGTGTGTGCAGCAGGTGTATTTAAGTGATGTCGTATTAAATTATATATTGGATTTGGCTTCTTACAGTCGCTTGCAATCACATGGTCTTTCAACACGCGCTTTACTCGCAATTAAAATGGCTGCTCAGGCATTGGCATTTGTGGAAGGTCGTGAATATGTCATTACAGACGATATACAAACAGTGTTTCCAGCGGTGGCTGCACACCGTATGAAAATGACCGAGCAGGATGCTCACTTACTCTTGGACCAGGTGGAGGTCAATGATTAGGAGTTTGGATGATGCGGACACTCTGGCAGCGATGGTTAAAAAAACGTTTTCGGATGGAACAAAGCACCATCTTGAAGCAACGTGATATTTTGATTTTTTTGCATCCCCAAGGCATATTGTTTCTGTTGTTAATTGTCATTACATTTATTGCCGGGATTAATTATGCCAATAATCTGATTTTGGGATTTTGCTTTTTAATTACGTCATTGCTGTGCATGAGTGTGTATCTTAGCTTTAAACAACTCCATCAACTCAAACTAGAAATTTTTTGTCCTGAAGTTGGACAGGTCAATCATGTATTGCAAATCCAGCTTCAGTTTAAACAGTCAAATCACGCGATCAGATACTTAATGATTCATTTGCCTGAATCTCAGCAATGTATATTACTTAACGAAATGAGTGGCAATATCGCATTGGAGTTTACACCCACCACACGAGGTGCGTTTGAATTGCCTCGGATAAAAATTATGTCGAGTTATCCGTTTGGAATTGTACAAGCTTGGACGTATTTACAGGTGACACAAAAAATATGGATTGCACCCGCAAGTATCAGCATCGAGATGGAAGACAAGTATGTGCAGCTTAAGCAGCAACATGATTTGGATGACTTTCGTGAACTGCAAACTTATCGGGAAGGAGATACGCTACAGCATGTTTCATGGAAGCATCTTGCACGTGGGCAGGGATGGCTAACCAAACAATTTGAACCACACATTGAGCACAATCAGCTGGTGATTGATTACAGCGCGCTCCCTAGTCACGAACATGAACAAAAACTAAGCTGGATGATGCATTTGATTGAAATGAGCGAGCAAGCTGATCGCTCTTTTTCACTGATTTTACCGCAAACTCATTTAAAGCCATCAATGGGAGCTAAGCACTCGATTCAGGCCCGAAAATTACTGGCGCAGGCCTGATATGGATAAGCAACTTTATTTTGCTGTACTACCACTCACGATCATGGTGCTTGTGGCTCAATTTGCTTATATGCCGACATCGGTGTCTTTGATTTGGCTCATTATGTTGCTGGTAATCGTATGGCGATATTTTTATGCTGCGCTAAAGCCTATTTCTAAATTATTTTTGGTTGCACTGGTGTGTACGGCGCTTGGTCTGATTTATTTATCTTTTAAAACCTTTTTGGGTGTCGAGGCGGGCGTAGCATTACTCACGACTTGCTTATATGCCAAATGTATCGAAAGTAAAAGTACCCGAGACTTATTGGTTGTATTTAATTTTGGTCTCTTTGTCTGTGCCAGTTTATTTCTACATAGTCAGTCAGCCTTGATGCTTATTGGCGTTTTGGTTGGATTGATGTTTTGTTTAATTGGATTATATCGCATCCAAATTCATGGTTTTGTAGAGACAAACTCTACGAGATCATCTATCAAGCACGATGTGATTTTAACATTACGAACCATTTTGATTTCAACTCCGTTTTTCCTGATTTTATTTATATTTTTTCCCCGCTTTCCACCACTTTGGCATGTTCCGCTTACCTCTCACCAAGGCATGACTGGAATGAGTGACCAGATGTCGCCGGGTGACATTGCAGAATTGTCTCAATCGACCGCCTTGGCTTTTCGTATTATGGGTGATCTTACGCAATTGCCCCCACAGCAACAGCGCTATTGGCGTGCGATGGTGCTTGATCAGTATGATGGTACTGTCTGGACGAGCCATACGGTTAATCAGCTTCCAATACGTAACGAAATATCCCTTCATCAGGCGGTTCGCTATCAATATTTATCGGCCTTGCCGAATCAGTCATGGATCATGGGATTAGATCAATCAGGCGTGCGCGATCCAAATTATCAGCAGTATGCTGATGGCAGTATTAAACAAATTCGAAGACCATCAGGCACTGTACCTATCGAATTGTATTGGATGCAAACACAGATCAATACTACTGCACGAGCGATACAGTTAAGACAAGCACTAGATGCACCCCAACAGCTTGCACCGCAGACTTTTTCACTTGCACAACAGCTCTGGCAGCAAAGTAATTCGAGCCCAAGTCTTTATATTGAGCGCGTACTACACTGGTATCAAACACAAGGTTTTGTTTACACCTTATCGCCTGGCGTACTGAGCGGTAATCGAATGGATCAGTTTCTTTTTGAGCGCAAAGAAGGATTTTGTGAGCATTATGCATCAAGTTTTGTACTGTTGATGCGCTATGCAGGCATACCGGCAAGAATAGTGGTGGGCTATCAAGGCGGACAGCTCGCACCCGATGCAAAAAGTTGGGAAGTTCGCCAGCTTGACGCTCATGCATGGACCGAAGTTTATTTAAATGATACATGGCAACGCATCGACCCAACTGCCGTGATTGCACCAGCTCGAATCGATGAAGGTATGCAACGCTATCTTGAGGGCAACCAAAATGTCTGGGGTAATCAGGCGCAAAGTGGATGGGCAAGACACAATTTTAATTTTTTGAAAACACTCATCATCTGGCGCGATTATTTTGACTATCAATGGCAAAGTAAAGTAGTGGGCTATGATGTAAATCGTCAGCAGAATTTTTTGGCAGGTTTGGGAATTTTTTCCAGTACCAAAGCTATGTTGATGATGTTGAGTTTGATTGCAGTGGTCGTCATCATTTTTGTGTGGGGCCATGGTTATTTTTATCGACCTAAACGCTCAAGACTTGAGCGCTTGATTAATGGCTTTAGCCATAAGATTCATAAATCACTGCAAAAAAATAAAAGTGAAACCTTCAAATCATGGTTTCAGCGACTTTCGATGCATGTAAAACATACAAAACCTTTTGATGATGCGATTGCTGTACATGAAAAAATTCAGTTTTCAGGTGAATTTTCAGACAAAGATTATATAAAATTCAAAGAATTGCTTAAACTGTGTGCATCTGAATTAAAGTCGTTAGAAAAAGCTTGTGTTCGTAAGGGAAACTGAATATTATTGCAACCACTTAGGCGTATAGCTCAGTTGGTTAGAGCGCTACGTTGACATCGTAGAGGTCTCCAGTTCGAGTCTGGATATGCCTACCATATATATATCAAAGGTTTGCAAGGAATTTCATGTACTTGCAGGCCTTTTTTATTGCTTTCTTATTGTTGCACTTGGTTTTCTTGTTGCATTTTATAATCCAAATAATCCATGTTTTGTGTCATGATTGTGTCAAGACTTGTGTCAAAAAGACGTTTTAGAGATTTGATTTAAAACGTTGCGATCAATTTTTACATAACTTTACATAAATGATGGTTTGATATGAAATTGCCAAAACCAAGGAAGAGGGGAAGTAGTTGGTCTGTTTCAATCATGGTGCATGGAAAGCGTGAATACTGCACCAGAGACACAGAGCAAGAATGTATACATTGGGCAATGAACCGGGTGATTGAAGCAAACTCAACGCCCAAAGAAGTCATTGAGGAAAAGAAAAAAACTGTCACGACTTTTCACGACCTTTTTTCTATGTACTACAAGTCACATGGCAAAGACACGAAATCTAAAAAATACATCAGAGAGCAATTGGATTCTTTTGAGAAAAGATTCGGCGCACTGGCTAAGAGAGATATATCCAAAATCACGGCTCAAGACCTAACGCACTGGCGCAATAAAAGACAAAGTGAAGTTTCGGACGGAACCGTCTTAAAAGAGATATCTCTATACAGTGCTGTTTTTACATATGCGCATAAAGAATTGTTCTTGATCGACACCAATCCCTTTTTTGGCCTGAAAAAACCTAAAAAGCCGAAATCAAGGAACAGACGCATACTTCAAACTGAAATCGAAAAAATCATTGCTGAACTCAAATACGAGATTGGTACGATACCAAGATCGAGCAGCCAGTATGTTGCATGGGGGTTTTTGTTTGCAATGGAAACTGCAATGAGACGCGGTGAAATTTTGTCATTAAGAAAACATAATATTTATGCTGATCATGTTCATCTCTCAGATACAAAGAATGGTGAGAGCAGGGATGTGCCATTGACTAAACAAGCCAGAGCACTGCTGGCACTTATTCAACATAATGATGATCGCTTAATACCTGTTACCGAGAATGCCTTCAGACTTCAATTTGAAAGATCTAAAGCAAGAATTGGTCTGAATGAGCTGCACTTTCATGATACTCGTCATGAAGCCATTACGCGGCTTGTAAATACTCGAAAGGTTCCAGTTGAAGTTTTAGCGAAGATTACGGGACATAAAACGATTAAAGTACTGGTGAACACTTATTACAATCCGAACGTTAAAGATATTGTAAAAATGCTGGATGACTAGGCGCTAATTTTTGCGCCTAGCTCCACCTGTTCCACGTTTAGATTTGTTGCTCAAAATCTCATGAGCAATGTTTGCATTGTAGAGATATTTTCCTGATGTTCCTTGGTTGAAATTCTCTAACTTTCTGCGCACTGTCTGCACGCTAATATTATACTTTTCAGATAATTGTGTTGCTGACAAAAGCTCATCAGCTACTTGCTTTAACTCTCTTACGATACCACCATACAAATTCTGACCGAGTGTGATTTGAGGTGGTGAATCGCAATCAAGCACTACAACGCATCTAAATGCTCCCACACCAACCCCCTTAAAATACCAACTCATCAAGTTCTTTTCTGAACTCAGCCTGTGTTTGATCGTCGCCTAGGGGCACTAATTCACAAGCTGGAACGCCAAATTCTTTTCTTAATGCATTGTTAGACATAACGCAGAATGTATCTGACTTGACTAACCATAAGTTGCTTATGAGCCCATGTTTCTGATCATGCCATTCACCAATAAATCGAACCAATGTGACCACTTTTCCGTCATTTAGGTTCAAAGCCAGCCCACCAACCTGCAATCTACTCATGACTGTTCTCCTGCGCTGCTTCGATCGTTTTCTTGTACTCATCAAAATCACAGTTTTCTGGATCTGTGTTTGTGAGTAATTCTTGAATCTTACAAGCTGTACGCCACCACTCTTTAACTCTCGGGTTTTCAGACTCAAATGGATATAAGCAGCTAGGATCACGTTGATAAACATTTGTTGAGGTGGCCAACAAGTCAACCAAGGCTATTGTTTGTTGAATTATCTCAAAGTCACTACGATAAGCTTTGAGTGAGTCGATTTCGGCTTGTTTTGATTCTTGACCTGCTAAATACATCTCCCAAACCATATTTAATTGATCATCATCAAATAAACCACCAACATCTCCCAATCCGTGAATCCAAGCTTTATTCTCAAATTCGTAGCCGCGCCCATTCAATTCATAGAAAAAAACTTCATGCTGTTTATCTAATTTAATCATGGCTCGGCTCCTTCGATCATGGCTTTGTTTTTAGCAACAATAGCCAGACATTCTTCATATGTTCCAACGTGAAATGAATCTCGAATTAACATTCCATCGTCATTTTTAGCAATCCAAGTTCCATATAGTTTTTCTGTTTTAATATGAGCCTGATGATGTTTGTTAATTTGCATAATTCCATCAATATCAATGCAATCTCCCAAGCAATCAAAATCATGTTCTTTACTGACAAAATTTTCAGGCTCTTCATCATCTTGCCAAAATTGGGTGATACTCGATTTTGGTACAACTACATACTCATCACCCAACACTTCACACAACACCCCAACATCGCTCACACCTAAAGTGACACCCGTTCCATTTTTCCGACTCTGCTGAAGACGCTTTAACAATGCGTCAGCGTCTTGCTGTAGTGTTTGTTTGATTTCGTTCATGCTTATTGCTCCAAGAATGTTGTGAGGTTCCACCAATCGCCATTTTCAGAAAGATATTTAGCGTGTTCTTCCTGAGAGCTTTCCCATTCCTCTAAAGTGATTGCATCCGCAATAGCTTCGCCAATGCATGTTTTAAACACCTGGGTAGCTTCCTGCTTTAAACGAGAAACGAGTTGTTCACCGATTTCAAGCGTAGGAACAGCATGTAAAATAGGTGAAGAGTCTGGCTCTTCAGGGATATTTACCGCCCATAATTTAGTCATCACATCACCTTCTTTTGATAAGGCTTACAGTCTTTTGCTATAAGCCAATGCATACTTTTCTTACCAATCCCGATAAGCATTTCGCCTCTGGAATTGAATGAGATTCTTCTAATATTTCTTGGCCGGCTTAAATCTGAATGCGTTATAAGCTGGCCAACTTGATAGTTGTGCATTACTCCCAACCCATTTGATCGCGTTTTGCTTTGGTTGCATTTTCAATTTCTTTTGCATACTGCGTTGATTTGAAATAATTCCATGCCTTAACCAAAACATCCTTACTTTGAGCATTTCGTATATCACTCAAGGCTCTCTGATAATCAGAATAGAGTTGATTATTTTGGGTTTGATGTGTTTGGTTGTTGTTTGAACCCTGCTGGTTCTGATACTCATCCGTATCGGCATCTTTGGAGTCATCAATCAGAAATAGGCCGTTTAATGCATATTTTCTGGCATAAGAGCTTGATGTACCAAAGGTTTGAGCTATATCCATACCTTTTTTGGAAACTTCTACGCCAGCCTCAGCCCTTACAATAGTTTCCTTTCCATTGCTATCAGTAAACTTTGCTGTGGCTATTACAACTGGTATGCCACATAGTTCTTTTGACTCATCTGTTAAAACCAGAGTGCATCCATACTTCACAAGCAGTGGTTTTAAAGCCTCAAGAATTGATTCGCATGATCTATAGTGGTACTTGCCAAAGTTATTAAATTTATCCTTAGGCGCTTTAAGTTCATGCTGAATTTCAACAAGTGCATTTGTCGTGTTTATAGAATTAACTTGAGCATTCATGTCTTAGCCCTCAAAACTTGATTGATACGTGCGGAATAGAACCCGCATGAATTGCACGAATGATTGCTTTACCTTGTTCTTCGCTAATTCCGATTTCAGCCAAGCCAGCTAATGCTTCATTACAAATACGTGCTTTATGTTCCTTATTTGCCTGACGTGCCGCTTCGGCTTCTTGCTGGGCTTTGAGTTGAGCTGCTTGCTCGTCTTCAATGCGTTTGCGCTCTGCCTCAACAGCTTGCTTCTCTTTAATTTCAGCTTGTTTAGCCTGCTCAATAGCTTGTTGCTTTAATTGAGCCTCACGTAGTTCCGCGGCTTCTTTTTCAGCTTTCAGACGTGCTTCACGCTCAGCAGATTCACGAATTTCACGCTCAGCTTTTTCTATAGCTTCTAGCTTTTCACGCTCAATTCGATCAGCTTCAGCTTTAGCCTTTTGTTCAGCTTCAATACGTGCATTTTCAGCAGCCTGTCGAGCAATAGCTTCATCACGTTCTTTTTGTTTGCGCTCAATTTCAGCTTGACGCAAACGCTCTAATTCGGCTTGTTCGGCTTCATATTTTTCACGTGCAGCCAGGGCAGTCCGTAGCTTTTCAAGTGTTTCAAATTTTGCGATCTTGGCTTCTTGTTCGTACTCTTCGAATGATGAACCAATTTCCATATTCTCAAGATCGAAGATGTAACCCTTAATCTCATGAGATTCTTTATTTAAGGTGTTTTCATCATGCAGGCTATGAATGGCTCTGATTACCGCTTGATGCTTTGCAATACGATCTGCTTCGGCTTGCTCCCACTCAGTTAAAGGTTTGCGAATTTCATCACGCAACGCATCGCACGAATCACGGAATAATTTACGATCAGCATCGATTTTGTTCGTGATAACTGTGTATTGCTCTTTTAATTCCTTGCCGTGCGCATCAAAAGCCGTCTTAGTTGAGGCAACTTTACGAGCCATAGAAGCAATCGCTTTGCGTCCTTTATCTGTTGAAAGATCAGGAACTACAGAACGTGCTTGCTCTGCAATCCGATCAAACAGTGCTTTGGCACCACCTTCAGTTTTAAATGCTTCGACAATGGCATTTGAGTTTTGTTCTAATACTTGTAATTCATTTACTTTTGAGTTCATCTTCATTCTCCGAGCAATTATTTGCTCAAAATTTCATTTACAAGGCTTAAATGAGCAAATGTTTTCTCATTAATCGCCTTTGTATCTTGAATCCGTATAAATCGGCGCCAGTTCAGTTGCTTTGACCACTACTTTAACTGCAACTTGATTAACAGGCCCGCATCTAAAATTTGGCTCTTGCTCGCCGATTGGTGTGCAATGTGCTACTGTCAAAGGCCACTTGCGCCAAGACTTTGCTAGCGAATCCCAGTAAAAAATCAGCTTTCCAACTACACGCAATTTCCAATCAGTTTGTCCAAATGTGCTGTAGTGAGTGGCTTCTGATTCTTCACCGATAAAGTAGCCAAATTGCTCTATAAACGCTGGTGATATGAGGTAGTTCATAACCACCTCACGCCAGTAAATAGGCCAATGCTTCGGTGTACGCTTTACTGCATGACCAGACGCGCTGAGTACAACCGCATTTGCATTGCCAGATAAACCCGCCATCACATAGAGAGCGGTTTTGAGTTTTAGATCCACATGCTTTACAGGTGTGGTATTCGTTTAGAATTGTGCGAACAACTTCTGAGTTGGGAGTACGAAGCATCATGTTCATTTTGAGTGCTCCAAAATTTTTTGGATTTGAGAAGTAGCTTCCAAGAAATCAGCTTCTGTTTTCCAAAATATTTGCTTATTGCCTACTTGAATTCGGTAAGCATTTTTAAACTCATCTTCACTATTTGGCTTAAATGGCAAAGGAACTTCAATTTCAAGTTTTACGGTGCGGGGTTTAAGTCGGAACGCATAATGACCACCGCCAAAATCTGTAATCTTCAAATTGGCAATATCGTTTTGCCAGTACTTATCATCATCAAAGCTGTATTGAACGCGTTCACCTTTGCCAATAGCGATTAACGCATCCGCACCGCTGATTAGGCCTTGTTCATTTTCAGGGGTTTGTGGTTTAGACTTGGTCTTTTCCCACATTGCTTGACGCATTTCATGATGCTGTAACTCATCCCAACCTTGTTCGCGGAATATGAAAGACTTACCACTCGAGTCTTGATAAATCTGATCATCGCCTTCAGTTTCCCAATTTGCGTCATCAATATCATTCCGATGCAAAACAACAAGGTCTCGAAGTTGGGGCAGGGTGAGTTCTTGGAAGTCACATTCTGCGAAGTCATCAGAACAATTCCCAGACCACAAAATTTTGTCTTCAGCATAAACAAAACGTGCTTTATTCCAGCTTTCTTTAACAACAGCTCCATCCCACTTGTGCTTATAACCCAACTCAAAAAACAACTCCTGAGCTTCCCGGCTTTCAGCTTCATTGTTGACGCGGATTTTGTAGTTATTCATGAGTAGGCTCCTGATCTTTTAAGGCCTGCATCAAGTGTGATTTCAATATCTCAAAATCAACTTCAAAATCTTCAATTGATAAAGTTGTACCAAGCATATAAAGAACTTGATTTGCCACGTTCAGGAGATAGTCGTTAGCAAAAGACTGGTCAGCAACAGCAAGTCGATCAGCCGTTATTGCAATTTGCATCCGACTTTCTTCAACTGATTTTTCAATGATTGCTTGAAAGTTATTCATTTCTGATCTCCCGCAAACTGAGCCTGATAAGCCTTAGCTTTCTGAGCTTGAAAATCAGCGTCATTGGCACATGATTTCAATCCGGTTACTGTCATAGCAGCAACAATCACAAACAGGCTTGCCATCGCTAGACCTGAGCTGTTGTGTTTTTTTGGTTCTTGTTTCATGCTTCAACCTCCATCAGAGCTTGAATTATTTTGATAGCTTTTTTAGGCTGCCAAGTGCAGTAGCTTTTGATTTCGGCTTTGGCTTCACTACGTCTTATACCCATACGCGAGGCATAGTCATCAAGGTGCTTGATCTCCAAGCCTGCAAACATAGCTTGAGCTTTTTCTTTATCGTCTTTAAAGCAAGCTTTGCTAAGATCATATTTTTCTTTAGCAACAGCAGCTTGCTCGGCTTTGTACTTATCCAGATCAGAATTAATATTGCGTGTACGATTTGGCATAGATAAAACACCATGATCCAATCGCTCAATTTTGAAAGTTTGACTTTCAATTGTTCTTTGTTTCATAATGACCTCACTCGTTGAGTAAAAGTCCCTGTCCGTCGAAAGCTAGGGGCTTTTTTATTAACTGATGAGATTTATAATAACGATGTTATTATTTCATATCAATAGCAATGCTATTAAATTTACAATTTATTTACTAACAAGATTATTTTTTATAAAAAAAACCCGCACTAATGCGGGTTTTTTACTAAATATGTTATTAACTTCTCAAAGGAATCTCATACATGTGTCGACTAGGTGGCACAATATCAATAATTGGAACAATTGCTTCAATATCTGAGATATCAAACATTAACCTGTTTTGACCATTGATACCAAGCAAATGGAGAACCCCATTCGCTACACTTATATACTCTTTGATTGTTCGCTTACCGTCTTTAAACTGAACCTCCACAAACTCAGTAGGAATAGGTGGCGCATCTGGATCACATACTGCATACCACCCATGTCGGATTTCTGGATACATAGATGTTCCATTTCCACGTACTGCATAGGCATTTGGTCCGGCAGTGAAAGATGGCACATAACCATCTCCACCATCGCCTAAATAGCCCATGTCATGATAATAACCATCTTCGCCCATTTTGCTGTAAGCCTTAACAGGGACCCACCTCCCAGTCCGTTTGGTAACTGACTTATTATTATTATCCTCATCAACGTCTGATGAAACCGCCTTAATATCAGCAGCCAATGAAGGGCTGATTTCAGCAGGATTTATCGAAAAAAATGTAGATAACTTGATGAGCGCATCTAAATTTAGAGGTGTTCTTGCATTTAGATAAGCACTAAAAGCGCCTTGCGTCGACCATCCACAAGCTTCAGAAACATCTTCCTGAGTAACTTTTTTACCCTCAGCTTTATGTGTGGAACGGAAATTATCCCAAACATTTTTTAAGCGTTCGGCGTCTTGTTGACGTTCTAGCGATAGTGGTCTTCTAGCCATTATGCACATTTTTTATTAAAGCCCATGATGAGTAAATGATAATAACGTTGTTATTAAACATCAAATAACAATGTTATTGCAAGTATTAAATAGCAGTGTTATTATTTTAATTGTTTTCACTAGCATAGTTATTATTATGGAAACAGTACCTTTGACATCACTTGTAGAAGAACACGGCAGAGAAGCCGTTGCGGAAATGGTTGGTTGTCATCTGACAAATATCAATCATGTCCTGAAAAACAAGAGAGAGGTTTACGCGGTAATAGATGAGGTGAAGGGAATTGACCACTGCTATGAAGTGAAGCAGTTCCCGAATCGAAATATTTCTAAAGCCAAAAAAGCGAAAACCCCTAGCAGCAACTAGGGGTGTTCTTATTCACACAGGAGAAGCTGTATGAACAAATCAAATTTAGCACACAAGCATGAGCCACCTCAAGGCAGATTGCTTAATTTTCCAAAACAAGAGCGTAAAGCTATGTCAGAGAAATTCGACAAAGGCTACGTTATGTCTAGTCGGCTTTATCGAAATGAAGTTAAGCCATTTCTTGGTGATGCTGCTCGTAACGTGTATGCCGAGCTAGAGGAATACATCAGTGGATTCAATAAGGAATCTGACTTTGTTAGTTATTCGCAACTTCAAGGGCGAAAGATAGAGGGTCTTGAGGATCATATCCGTAAGTTGAGCACAGCTACTGTACGTGCTGGCTTAAAACAGCTTATCGACCTGGGTGTTATTTCAGTTATTGCAACCAATCCAAAACTTGGAAACAAGTACAAATTAAATGAAATTTCACTGGTTGAGCACTTTAGTAATAAAAGCACTTCAGAAACTAAACCACTTCAGAAACTAAAGCGCACCACTTTAGAAACTAAAGCACAGACCACTTTAGAAACTAAAGACACAATAGATATTATTTATAGATATTTAATTATAGATAATTATATTTACTCGCTTCGCTCAAACAAACCACTTGAGAATCATTTTTTTGTTTATCAGGAAAACAAGAAACAAGTTTTTCTTGAACAACAAAAACTAGAAGCTGAAGCAAAAACTCAAGCGGAAAAGGAACGCAAAGACAAAGTTCGTAAATTGGGTTTTGATGAAGTTATTAAACTTACAAAAAACACTTTTGCAAATCTTTGTGACTTAGAGCTATGGGAACAATACGTAGCTAACCGTTCACAACAAGCTAAATCTAAGTTAACCAAAAATGCTCTCAATACGATCTACAAGGATTTTATTGAGTGGGGTTTTGAAGGTTCAAACCAATCCCTAAAGACCTCTATCACTGGTAATTATCAGGGTCTATTCGCACCAAAACAACAATCTCAAGGTTTTGTTAAGCAAAACCAAGCATCAACTCGCATGTCTGAAATACAAGCTCTAATCGAAAAAGAGGAGTCTGGTCATGAACAGTATGGTTTCTAACGCTCAACAATCAATTCAACCAGTCAACTCTGCAAAAGTGGTTGGTATTTTCAAAGCAATTGCACCGCGCTCTTTTGAGAAAACTTTTGAGGGCATTCCTACTGAACAAATAAATCATGCTATGAAAATTTGCCTTGATGGACTTACTCATGAGCAAGTCAATGTTGGCTTATCAATGGTGCGTGATAACGGTTTCTGCCCTGATCCGGCAATGTTCCGCAAGTGGTGCTTAGGGATTACAGGCTTTGGCACTGAGCAACAGCGGGCAGTTGATTCATTCAAGAAAAAACATGCTGCTTTGGCAGATATCATCAAGTGGCGTGTACACAATGATTCACCTATCACCAATGCAGAAAAAGAGGCCTTTGATCGTTGCTATCAGGGATTTTTAAATCTTGATTACGCAACAAACTTTGAACGTGCATCTCACAATGTTTATGAAGCATTTAAAGAGAATTACGTTGAAGTTGTTAATGAGTTTGTAACTAAGGGTATATGTCAAGAAATATGGGTAAAGCCAGCAGCGATACCTGTTAAGGCTGATTTTGGCGAAGACAAGCCAGTAGTTCAAACGGAAGAAGAAAAACAAAGAGCTAAGGAATATCTCGATAAGTTAAAGGCTCTTATCAAGCGACCTGCTGGCTTAAATGAGCAAGGAGGTGCGGTATGAAAATACTCATCGCATGTGAATACTCTGGAGTTGTGAGAGAGGCATTTGCAAAGCTTGGTCATGACGCAACGTCTTGTGATTTTCTGCCGACTGAGCAACCAGGAAAGCACTATCAGGGTGATGTCCGTGATGTACTGCATCATGACTGGGACATGATGATTGCTCATCCAGAATGCACTTATCTAACAAATGCCGGTGTTTGTCATCTGCATACAGATCCTAAGCGCTGGCCAAAACTTTTCGATGCTGCTGCATTCTTTAAAGAATTGCTCAATGCAACTCACATTCCGAAGCGTGCAATTGAAAATCCAATTATGCATGGCTATGCCAAAACATTAATTGGTGGTGTCAAACAAACCCAGGTTATTCAACCGTGGATGTTTGGGCATATGGAGCAAAAAGCTACATGTCTTTGGTTGTGTGGTTTGGACCCTTTGAAAGCAACAAACAACGTAAAAGCCGAAATGATGCGTTTACCAAAAAAACAGCGTGAACGACTTCACTATTTGCCACCTGGTCCAGAGAGATGGAAAGAAAGAAGCAGAACTTTTCAAGGCATTGCTGATGCAATGGCAGAGCAATGGGGTGGCATGGAAACTCAACAGGATTTGTTTGGAGGTGCGGCATGAAAAATCAAAATCCAGCAGTGCAGGGTGTTATGGCATTCAAATACGGCTCACAAGCTTCAAGCATGAATGCATCACAGCTCAAGACAAAACAGTCTCAAAAACTTCAGCAGGAAGTTGACGAGTTTTTGGCAAATGGTGGCGAAATTAAACAGGCCGTCAATCAAGTAGAAAAACCTAAACATGGCACATCTGATCACTACAAGAAACGTTCATGTCGCTGCGACTTGTGTGTTCGTTGGGCTATTAGAAATGGATTAATCAAATCAAGTGATTTGAAAGGAAAAAAACAATGAAAAAAATCAAGAAAAAATTAACAGCAACATGGGAAATCATCTCGACGGCTGAGCTGGTTGAGTCAATTGAAGGCAGCCTGACAGATGAACATTTCAACATGATCTATCAAGGTGAGTTTGTACCACTACTTCGTGCTGATCGAGTTGAGCGCAAACAGATCTGGAATCTAGTAATCAAGACAACTGCTCGAGCTGATGATGGGACTGTGCATGAACATGAAATGGAATGGCAGTTTGATAAACCGATGAGTATGAAAGAAGTGCTGGACGGTGCCAAGCATATCAAAGTTGATCAGGGCGGCATTAAAACGCGCTGGAAAGGCGTCTCTCGTCACTGGCTACAAACCGTAGATGAAGACTTAAAGGGCCTTACAGCAGTAAGCGCATGGGTTACAGCGTCATGCACAGCAATGGTTTCTCAAGTAAATGGAGCGGCAGTGCTGCTTGATTGCTTGATTCAGCACATCGAGGTGGTGGTATGAACGCACACAAGTTTGTGGCAGAGCGCGGGATTGAGGAAGCGAAGCGGGTTTTAAGTCGTGCACCAAATAATGCAACTCACATCGCTGGTTCAATGTATTTAAAACTTATTGGTGCGGGTTGGTGGCAGGCATGGTTACAAGAGTGGAATCACTCGTCAAATAGCATGACTCGCGCATGGAAGGGTGAAAGTATTGAATTAATAAAAAAATGGGGTGATGTTTTTAATTTAAACGAGTTAAAGCAGGTAGTTGAGTCGCTGGACATAATTGATCGCCTTTTTGGCCTTGATCAAGCAAAGCACACAATGAAAATTGCCAAGGAAATTGGCTACTCAAGTGATTATGAGCAGATAAAGCAAGCAATCTCAGACTACGAACTCGTTGATTCTTTTAAAAAATCAACACTTGTTGAATATCTAGATGAATGTGAGCAGATTGTTAATTCTTGGCCAAAATGGAAAAAAGAATCCATGCAAAACGCATTTGGCTTTGGCGGTAAAAACAAAAAATGCGAAGTCTTAGACATGGTCGATGTTAGCCCACGTTGTGAGGTGAAAAATGGATAAGTGTAGAGAAGCGTTTGAAACATTAGAAGATTATCAAACATCAGTTAGAGTTTTTAATGAGAGAACTCGATTGGATTATGAGGATTTTATTCATAAACAGGGTCAAGAAAGGCAAAAATTACAGCTTAGATTTACCCCATATACAACTAAAAAGGGTGGGTATGGTGTAGCAGACTTAGATCACGGTTTGCAAACTTGGCAATACCAGCAAAAGCGGATTGATGAGTTAAGAAAAGAGAAGTCTTTGCAAGAAATGGAAGTCAATCAATTAGCTCAAGCAAATCAACAATGGAGACTTACGAACGATAAATTACAGGCGCGGGTGAATGCCTCACTGCAAGTGATTAAAGGTGCTGCCCGGTGGATTGATGAGGATGCAATAGATGATCCTGAATTTATCAAAGGTGGTGCATTAAGAGCATTGAAACGGTTAGAACAAGCACTCAAAGGCGGTGAAGTATGAGCAATTCATTCAAACAAGCGCAGCAAGTGCAGTCTAAGTATGCAGCGCGATCAAAATTGACTGCGAAGTACAGCAAGACAGTGAGTAAAGGCGAAGCAATGCTTTGCCAGCAACTCAATGTGATGAACATCGAATTCACACAGGAGTTTCGATTCAATCCAGACCGAAGATGGAAAGCTGATTTTAGAATTGATGGATTTCCGATTCTGGTTGAGGTTGAAGGTGGTGTGCATTGCAATGGTCGTCATACGCGGGGCGAAGGGTACACGGCAGATTGTGAGAAGTATTCAGTAGCGGCAGCTATGGGTTGGTTTGTAATTCGCGGAACAACAAAACAGGTTCAATCTGGCTTAGTGCTGAAATGGATTGAAGATGCGATGAAGCGTTTAGAAGCAGCATAAGGGGAATGGCATGAATGCAGTAGCAGTTGAGAAGTTTAAAAGTTTCGAATGGTTGACTCATGGCATTACCGCGAGTTCACCAAGTTTCGAACCCGTAGTACATGGCACAGGAGAAAAACCACTTAATTTTGAAGATCGTCTCGGTGCTATTGCAGCAATGGAGACGCAGTTAGAGAAGTCAATTACTTCGGTAATTGTCTTTGGCCAGAAATCTGAAATTGACTATCGCTATATACAGGCGCATTTAGCCGCAATTTTAAAAACAAATGCCATGCTAGATAAAAGGAGAGAGCCTGAAAAGATTAAGATCAAAGAGCTGGCTGATTTAATAGCGCGCATGGTTATTGATTTTTCTCTAAATCCTGAGCTTGAGAATAATTTCACTAAACAAGGTCGGCTTTATTATGCAGGCATTCGAACTTGGCAGATGACACTTAAGTCATATGAATCTACATGGCAACAGTACGAGAAGTTGATGTTTTTGTCATTAGAATCGGCAATCGACAGTGCCGCAAAGGAAATTGAAGCTTATCGTAAAAAGACATTTAAAGAAGCGAGAAAATAAAGCTAGTAAAATTTTACTGACTAAGGTATATTATTTCTATACTGGTCGTATTACACCGTAACGTGACCAACTTTCAAAAGCTCATCAAATCGATGGGCTTTTTGCGTTTCTGGAGGTTCACATGCTTCAGTTACTAAAAAGATTATTCTGCTTTCACTTTTTCACATCAAGAACTGACGACGGACACGTTGTTTTAAAGTGCAGTAAGTGCGGAAAAGAAAAAGATTGGTTTGATATGTAGTTATGCCCTGCCACTGGTGGGGTTTTTTTCATCCATAAAAAAGTAAATGGGGCATCAAAATGCGCATGAGTAAAATGTTGGCAAGCAGCTTAGCAGTTTTAGCAAGTGGTATTGGTTTTATTTCAGCATCGGCATTGCCCGCACTTGGTGGTTCAGTATCTCCATTTGCTTTTAAGGCAAAACCAGTAAGCAACAAGCCAAACAAAGTAAGTCAGAAGAAAAAGCGTTTATATGCTCGTCGGCTCAATAAACATAAGTGAGATCGATATGGATCTAATCGAAGCAAAGAAAAATCTCGAAACGTATCGAATGAATCTCAGACGTCTCGAAAACTACGATCATCAATACAGCACACATAAGTTTAAAACCGAATGTGAGCGCGAGATTAAAACATTACGTGAACGGATCGGGAATTTAGAAGATGCGCTCAGCAAAGCGGCTAAACGCAATAAGAAAGTTGCCATGCGTTAGGTGCGGTGGTCCTAATGCGCAGGCGGCTCATTCAAATAGCTCGAAGCATGGGAAAGGCAGAGGTATCAAAAGTTCAGACGCTTTCACAGTTCCATTGTGTGCAAGTTGTCATGCGGCGTTTGATCAATACAGATTAGGCACAAGGCAAGAGTCAGAAGCAATGTTTGAGCAGTGGTTAGAGAAGACCGAGCGGATGCTTAATTTTAAAGATGATGAGGTGTTCTAATGAATTGGCAGAAAATAGAGACTGGTGAGGTTATGCAATCATTCGCAAGATTTAGTGATTCATGGGATGAGCAAAAAACCAAGATTGATGGCAAAGCGGAATCTTCTAAAAACATTGAAGCGTTTAACATGACCGCAGATGGAATTCCATTCTCATTTAGACGTGTAGGCAACAAACATTCTATTATCTTTGGTGGTAAATCAGAACAAATTAAGAAAAGCACATTTGATTACTTTAAGGGTCTTTGCATCAAGTTTTTTGAAGATAGCAAACCAGTATTAAACTAAGCCACCTTCGGGTGGTTTTTTATTGAGGTGACTTATGGACATATCAGAAATGCAGGCCATAGGTTTGATTCGTGAGCCTAAGTTCGACGTGCTTTTACCTGGTGAACAACCTAGAACGCTTGATGAATACCTGAAGCGTAAGCGAATAAGAGAAGAAGCTGAACGAGCAGCAAAGGAAAGTGTTCAAAGAATCTTTAAGCAGATAAAGCAAGAAAGTAAGCCATTAGATGAAGATCTTTCCAAACTTCTCTCTGAAAACATTAACGGTTTGTTTTGAACCATAAAGGTGACGCATGAAAGCACAAACATTCGTCATCAAGTCTTTTTCAGATGTTCAGCGTGTGTATGCTTATTTGGGTCAGCATCATGGAGCGGCGGCAGGCGACGGGAAGCCGTTGGTAGTCAATATTCAGGAAGACGACAAGGATAGATCAAAAGCTCAAAACCGGTTGTATTGGAAGTGGCTTACACAATGGGCCAAGCATCACGGCTCGGATAAGAACACAGAGCATTTGTACTTCAAGAAGAAGTTCTTATCAGTCATCTTCTACCGGGATGATGTTGGTCAATACAAGAAGACATTCGATGCAGTGAGACTACTGAGAGATCAAAAGCATCCAGCTTATGAGCAAGTGGCGTCAGGACTAAACGAACTGATCAGCACGACAGATGCAAGCGTTGCTCAGTTTGCTGAGTACCTGAATGACATTCATGCATTTTGTAATACTCAAGGTTGTTGGTTGGAGACGCCAGAGGATTTGATTTGGGTGAGAGAATGAATAGTGTATTTATGCTTGGAATGCTTGTTGGATTTGCAATAGCTTGCATTGTTTTTTCAATTACTGGGATTAATACAATTGCATTTTGAGTGAGGTATTTATGTCGTGGGGAGTTTATAAGGTTCATGGTTCAGTTCATGTAATACCAGAATTTGATTTAAAACCTCATGATCAATCGCCAGATTGTGAGTGTGGTTGCACTTACGAGGATGGTGTCTATATACACAACTCTTATGATGAACGTGAACTAACGGAAAATTTACCAAGAAGTTGAGGTCAAAATGGCAAGTCTTACAGCAAAACAAGCGAGATTTGTCGAAGAGTATTTGATAGATCTTAACGCGACACAGGCAGCGATTAGAGCGGGATATAGCGAGGCTACTGCAAGATCAATTGGGGCTGAAAACCTTACAAAACCCGACATACTGGAAGCAATTATAGAGGCTCAAGCCAAGCGTTCAGAGCGCACCAAAATTGACGCAGACTATGTCTTGCAACGCTTAGTGGCGATTGATCAAATGGATGTCTTGGACATTATGGATGACAACTATGCATTTAAGCCTATTGGTGATTGGCCTGTAATTTGGCGTCAATACATCTCAAATATTGAGAATATCGAAGAGTTCGATGGTCGTGGTGACGAAAAAACCCAAGTTGGTTGGCTCAAAAAGATCAAATGGCCGGACAAGGTTAAAAACCTTGAGCTACTAGGTAAACATGTGGCGGTTGGTGCATTCAAAGAAAAGATTGAGCACTCAGGCAAGATTGACCTCAATTCTGTAAGTGACGAAGCTCTAGATAAGCGAATCAAAGAATTAGAAAGTAAGGTGATGCCAAATGACACGAGAGGAGAAACTTGAGTACTTAGCATTACTTGAAGAAAAAGCAAAGCGTCTTGAGAGAGATCGTTATAAAACACTTGGTGATAAGCTATACCCATTTCAGCGCGAATTGGTTTGGGCAACCAAAGATTACTCTCAAGTCATGCTCATGGCAGCAAACCGTGTCGGTAAAACCATGACTGGCACATATATGGATACGATTCACGCACTAGGCCAATATCCGGATTGGTGGGATGGCCATGTATTTGATCAGGCGCCATTGATGTGGTTGCTTGGCTACTCGGGCGAAAAGTGTCGTGACCTTTTGCAGACTCCAATTTTTGGCCGTCGAGTCGAGAATAATTGGGTTGGCGGTCTAATCCCGCCTGAATACATTCTTGACCATGAATCAATGACGGGCACTACAAACGCAATGCGGACAATCTATGTTCGTCATGGTGGTGGTGGTGATGTTCAGTATCAATCGTCAAAAGTTCAGTTCTGGTCATACTCTCAAGGTCAGCATGCTTTGATGGGTGACTCATTGGATTGGTATCACATCGACGAGGAGCCACGCGATCAAAACATTTTCCCGCAGGTTCTAACACGTACTGCAACGGGTGATCAGGGTAATGGTGGTCGTGGCATCTTAACTTTCACACCAGAGAATGGGCGAACCGATCTCGTCATTCAATTTATGGATACTCCAAGCGCCGGACAATATTTGATTCGCGCAGGTTGGGACGATGTCACTCACTTAACTGAGCAAACAAAGCAAACATTACTTGCATCATATCCACCACATCAAAAGGAAATGCGTACTAAAGGCGTTCCGATGCTTGGTCATGGTCGAATCTATGATCTAAGCGAAGAATACATCACCTGTGATTCATTTGAGATTCCAGACCACTGGATGGTGATCGACGGGATGGATTTCGGTTGGGATCACCCACAGGCACAGGTTCAGCTTGCGATTGATATGGATACTGAAACGGTCTATGTCACGCATGCATGGAAACAACGCCATGTATCACCAGATGAAGCGTGGGGAGCCACAAAGATATGGTCAAGCGACGTTCCAACTGCTTGGCCTGCTGATGGTCATCAAACTGAAAAGGGCTCAACCAAGCAGCAGAAATCTTACTACGAAAAAGCCGGGTTCAATATGCTTGCAAATCACGCAACATGGCCAGATGGTGGGAATGGTGTTGAAGCTGGGTTATTTGAAATACTCGACTTGATGCGTAAAGGCAAGTTCAAAGTATTTCGTGGCCTAAGAGCATTTTTTGATGAGTTTCTACAATACCACCGTGATGACAAAGGCCGAATCGTCAAGACTGGTGATGATGTATTGGATGCTGTGCGTTATGCATACATGATGCGTCGATTTGCAGTTCGCAAGGGCGATGTGGGTAAACCTAAAACAGTCAAAGTCAACGTAATTCCAACAGCGCATTGCTGGTAATCAAAATAAGTGAGGTCAAGTTGTGGCTAAAGAACAACAGCTTGCCAATATCCATTCTCTCGCATTAAGACGTTACGACTATATCTATGGAGCATTACGCGATGAACGCGCGCAGTGCTTGGAAGATCGTCGTTTCTACTCAATTGCGGGCGCACAGTGGGAAGGCAAATTAGGCGAACAGTTCGTCAACAAACCAAAATTCGAAGTCAACAAGATTCACTTAGCTGTTATTCGTATTATCAATGAGTACCGCAACAACCGCATTACAGTTGACTTTATCAGTAAAGATGGCTCGAAGAATGATGATCTAGCTGATACATGCGACGGTTTATATCGTGCGGATGAGCAGGACTCAGTCGCAGATGAGGCATTCGATAATGCATTTGAGGAAGCGGTAGGCGGTGGCTTTGGTGCGTGGCGTTTACGAGCATGTAAAGAAGACGAAGACGATGAAGAAAACGAGCATCAGCGAATCCGCTTTGAGCCGATTTATGACGCCGATTCATCGGTGTGGTTTGATCTTGATTCAAAACGTCAAGACAAGTCAGATGCAAAGTTCTGCTTTGTTATCAGCTCAATGACGCATGAAGCATTCAAAGATGAGTACAAGAAAGATCCGACGAGTTTTGACAAAGGCTTGTTGAATGGCAACCTTTTTGATTGGGTAACACCAGAAGTTGTTTATATTGCCGAGTATTACGTCAAGGAAGAGATCAAGGAAAGGGTTAATATTTATCGCTTCCCGGATGGCACTGAAGAAAAGCATTGCGTTGAAGATCTAAAAGAAGATCCAGAGACTAAGCGTGCTTTAGATGCCTTTGGTGCTCGACTCATTCGCGAGAAAACGGTCGAAAAGTGCAAAGTGCATAAGTACATATTGTCTGGTGCCGAGGTTCTTGAGGATTGCGGGTACATTGCGGGGCGTCACATTCCAATTGTTCCAGTCTATGGGAAGCGTTGGTTTGTTGATAACAAAGAGCGCTGCATGGGCCATGTTCGCTTAACTAAAGATGCTCAACGTCTAAAAAATATGATGATGAGTAAGCTGGGTGAAATCAGCGCATCTTCTGCAACTGAAAAGCCAATCTTGGCGCCACAGCAAATACTTGGATTTGAGCATTTGTGGGCTCAGGACAATGTTGAGAACTATCCATACTTACTCGCAAATCCATTAAAAGATGCAAACGATAATGTCTTGGCTACTGGCCCGATGTCATACACCAAGCCGCCATCTATTCCTCAGTCACTAGCAGCTCTCATGCAGTCGTCTGAGCAAGATATTAAAGACTTACTTGGTAATCCTGAGCAGGGCGAAAAGATTGTCTCTAACATCAGCGCAGAAGCTATTGATAGTGTCCAGAATCAGATCGGACAACAGACCTTTATCTACATGTCAAATATGGCAAAGGCTGTGCGGCGTTCTGGTGAAATCTGGCTCTCGATGGCACGTGAACTCTACATTGAAGAGGGCCGAACAATGAAAGTTGTCGGTCGTCAGAATGAAGTTGATTCGGTTGAACTATCTCGACCAATCGACATGGGTGAAGGTGTTGAGTACGAAAACGATCTCACCAAGGCATCATTCGACTTGGCTGTGACTGTAGGCCCGACATCTTCAAGCAAGCGCAATGCAACGATCAAAGCTTTAACAGCAATGTTGCCGCTTGTGTCGCCAGACGATCAGCCAATCATTAGCTCAATGATTATGTACAACATGGATGCAGAAGGTATTCAAGACGTGCGCGATTACTTCCGTGGCAAGCTGCTACGGCAAGGCGTCATGCAACCGACCGAAGAAGAGCAAAAGCAAATCATGGCTGAGATGCAGAATCAACCGCCTGATCCGAACACTCAATATTTACAAGCAGCGGCAGCAGAAGCAGAAGCCAAGGCGCAGAAAGCTAAAGCTGACACTGTCTTAGTAATCACGAAAGCAGAAGAAACTCGCGCTAAAACAGCAGAAACGATTTCTAAGATGTCTCGAGATGAGCGTCAAGAAATGATGATGCTGTTGCAGCAAATCGATCAAGAACAGATGGCAGCCGCCCAGCCTATGGGTGAGGGAATTCAAAATGAACCTTGAGAATGAGCAAAATCAAGAAGTTGAAGAAATCGACACTCCTGAAATTGAACCCGAGACCGAAGAAACTACCGAGATGGTAGAAGGCGACGATCAAGCTGATCAGCCAGAAGCAGGTGAAGGTGAAAACGAAGAAGACGAAGACGACTTCAAAATCAATCTTGGTGATGAGCAAGAGCCTGAACCTGAAGAAGAGTTCAACGGCAAGCCAGCACCACAGTGGGTTAAAGATTTGCGTGTTGAGGCCAAAGAGTCCAAGCGCAAAATCAAAGAGCTTGAAGAGCAGCTCAAACAAAAAAATCAGCCAGTACAGCAACAAGAGCTTGGTGAGAAGCCAACGCTTGAGGGTTGCGGGTACGACTCTGAACAGTTTGAAGTTGAGCTATTAGAGTGGAATGAACGCAAACGTCACCACGATGAACAAGCTAAGAAGCAACAAGAGGAACAGGAGCAAGTTCAAAAAGGTTGGGAAGAAAAACTTCAATCATACGAAGCTAAAAAATCGATATTGAAGCAGAAAGCCAAAGACTTTGACGATGCTGAGCAGACAGTACGAGATGTACTGGATGTGAATCAGCAGGGCATTGTCATTTATTCCGAAAAACCTGAATTGCTTGTTTACAACCTTGGCCGTAATCCAGAAAAAGCCAAACAACTTGCTGCTATCAAAAACCCACTCGAGTTCGCATTCCAGATTGGAAAACTCGAAGCACGGATTGACGCTCAAATGAAATCTCAAACACGTAAACCGCAAACGAATCCTGAAAGAAAGCCAGGTGGTTCGGCTACCTTGTCGGGTGTTGTTGATACCACCTTAGATAAATTACGCGCTGAAGCTGCTAAGACAGGAGACTACACAAAAGTTGTCGCCTATAAGAAGCAGAAGCAAAACAAATAATTTGGAGTACTAAATATGCCAAACGCATTTAACAAAGAAGAAATTGTCGCATGGGAACAGCTTTGTGAGGGATTTGAAGACTCAGAAGTAATGGCAAAAAATGTGTCAAAGTATGAAATCAGTGGAACAGATGCCGCTCGAACCAATGATACAATGTGGCGTCCAATGCCGTATATCGCAACATCTTATGATGGTATGGACCAAACCAACAACTTCAAAGAAAAGACTCAGTTAGCTGTACCAGCAACGATTGGTTTTAAAAAATCAAGCCCATTTTTACTGGATGCATCTGAGCTTCGAGATGCCCTTCAACAGCAACGACTTGGTGAATCTGCTCGTCAAAAGCTGGCTTCTGATATCAACACTGCTGTTGCCCGTACTGCTGCGATGCAGGGAACAGTTGTGGTAACACGAACTGGCTCAGCATCTTCTTACGATGATATTTCACTTGCTGATGCAGCTTTAACAGAGCAAGGCATCAATAGTGAGGATCGTAAATTTATCTTATCAGCACGAGATTACAATGGGCTTGCAGGAGATTTGGCAAAATCTACACGCTCATTCACCGGCAACAAGTCAAATGATGCTTATACTCGAAGTTTTGTTGGTGAGGTAGCGGGGTTTGATACATTTAAAGCTGACTATGTGCCACGCTTAACTGCTGCGGTTGCTACAGGTGTAACCATTGGTGCTGCTAACCAGTATTATGTTCCTAAAGCCACATCTACAGCATCTACAGGTGAAGTGGGTAACGTTGACAATCGCTATCAAACAATTACAGTAGCGAATACCACAGGCGCATTAAAAGCTGGCGATTGTTTCACTATTGCTGGAGTTGAGTCAGTTCATCACATCAATAAAGAAGCAACAGGTCAGTTAAAAACTTTCCGTGTTATCTCAGTGAACAGCGCGACCTCAATTGTTATTTCACCTCCAATCATTTCTGCACAAGGTGCAAGTGAGGCAGAAAAGCAGTACCAGAACGTTTCAGCTACACCTGTGAATGGCGCGGTAGTAAATATTCTTAATATCAAAACCGCTTATGCAAATCCTTTCTGGCATCGGAATGCAATTGAATTGATTCCGGCAGTAGCTGCCGTACCTCGTGATGCTGGTGCTGCTGTAATGACATATACAACTTCAAGCGGTATTGAAATTGTATTCCAGAAGCAATACGACATTAACACCATGAAAACCAAGTTCCGTCTAGATACATGGTTCGGTGTTGTGATGACAAATCCAGAAATGTGCGGTATTGAGCTATTCAATCAATCCTAAACTTAAACATGACGACAAATGCCCGCTATATGCGGGCGTCGTCATTTTTGGAGTAATGAAAAGTGGAATATCCAAAAGCCTTATATCGCGGCAGCAAAGAAATTTATGATACAAAAATTGTTAATGATCTAGATCAAGAAACTGAGCTTCGTGAAATTAACTATGTAAGCTTTTCTGATCTACCTGATCCGGTTGTAGAAGATCGCGGCGCTTCAGGAACTGGCAGTAAAACGCACGACGGTTTAGTCGAAAAACTCGCATGGACAGAAGATCAACTTGAAACAGCAAAAGCAGAGCTAATTGCCTTTAAAAATGATGTACCAGCGATGAAAGCGCGTATTGCTGAGTTGCAGGGTGGTGTATATGTAGGCCAAAGCTCTCAAATGGGTGAGGCTTTATCAACATTAGAATTAAAGGATAAAGAAAATGATCGCGATGATGGCAACACTAATGACGCCTTTGTCCACAGCTCAGATTCAAATGAATGCAACGGAAAAGTTGATGGAAGCCAAGCAGAATCATTCGAAGATGCTCCTACAGCGACAAATAATGGAACTGAAGCTGATGCAAGCTCAGAACAGTCCGAGCAAGGCGACTTGAAGCAAGATTTTTCTGATATGCATGTTCCTGAGTTACGCGAAGAACTCAAAAAGCGCGGCATCAAGTTCAAAGCACGTGATTCTAAAGATGAATTACTCGCACTGCTAAATGGTGGCTGATATGTCATGGACTAAGCGTCAAATCATAGAACAAGCGTTTGAAGAGCTAGGTCTGGCTGCTTATGACTTTGATTTACAGCCTGAGCAAGTAGAAAGCGCAAGACGTAAACTCAATAACATGGTGGCTGGCTGGTCGTCACGTAATATTCAGATCGGCTTTCCGCTGCCATCCGGTGCCGACTCAGACGATATTGATGATGATACTGATGCGCCTGATTATGTTGTTGATGCAATGATCTATAACTTAGCAATACGAATTGCACCGAGTATGGGCAAGCAAGTATCAGTAGATACAAGGGCAGCCGCACGTGAAGCTTATGACAATATGATTAGAATGTCAGTCATCAAGCCTATCAGTATAAAACTAGATCCTATGTTGCCAGCGGGCGCAGGGCACAAGCGCTGCTCTACATTCATTCAAAACAAAGACGACAATGTAGTTTTGTCACCGAATCAAGATTTGGAGCTATTCAATGAGTAAACGCTTAAATACTACTGATGCGCCCGAAGCTGGTGATCAAGTTGTCTTATTTCGCACAAAAAATTCTGATTACCGTGCAATTCCTTTTGACGCTTTAGTGCAAGCAATACTGTCTCAGGTGCCAACGCCAGAATATGCACAGCCTAAAGTTCAACACTTTAACCCAAACGGAAACTTTTCAATAGATGTTGAGAATTATCCAGAGGGTACGTATTTGTACTTAAACCCATCGGCAGGTATTGAAACTGGTGAAATCAAGCTACCAACACTTGCGGATGTAACGGACAAACAGGAGCTAAGTGTTACCTGCTCACAGCAAATTAATAATTTTACAGTCACTGGTAATGGATCTGCTGTAATTGGTGCACCGAATGCATTGAACGCCACAGGTTTTTTTAAGCTACGTTTTGATAAGTTATCAGGTACTTGGTATCGAGTGGGGTGAGTAATGCAAATCCCTATTTTGAGTGGAATTTACACCGATGATAATTCAGACTTCCGGACAATGTATCCGCGAAACATGATTCCAGTACCGAAAGAAAACGGAATTGCAAATGGATACCTAAGACCAGCGGAAGGCATTGAGCATTTTTCAGAAGTCGCTGGTGTTGATCGTGGTGGTATTAACTGGAATGAAGAATGCTATCGTGTTTGTGGTGATCAGCTTGTAAAGGTAAAAAGCACAGGTGAGGTTGTAAATATCGGTCATGTAGGTGGTACAGGATACTGTAACTTTGACTACTCATTTGATCACTTGGCGATTAACTCAGGCAGTCGATTATACCTTTACGACGGTACAGAACTAAAACAGATAACAGATCCGGATTTAGGAAAAGTAAAGGATTTTGTTTGGGTCGATGGATACTTTATGACAACAGATGGTGAATTTCTCGTTGTCACAGAGTTGAATGATCCATTTGCAGTGAATCCACTTAAATATGGCTCATCTGAGGCTGATCCCGATCCAATTAACGCATTATTTAAACTACGCAATGAAGTCTATGCATTAAATCGCTATACGATTGAAGTATTTGATAATGTCGGCGGTGATAATTTCCCTTTTAGTCGCGTTAATGGGGCCATGATGACACGTGGCACACTTAGCCCATCCACATGCTGCAAATACTTGGACACAATCGCTTTTGTTGGAAGTGGAAAGAATGAGCCTTGCTCTATCTATCTTTGCTCAAATGGCGGCACACAACGCATTGCAACACGTGAAATTGATCAGATTTTGCGTCAATACACTGAAACGCAATTAGCAGAATGCTTGCTTGAGTCTCGAATCGTTGATGCTCATCAATGGATATACTTCCATTTGCCAAATAAAACGCTTGTCTATGATGCAGCCGCATCACAAGCCACAAACCAGCAAGTCTGGTTTTTTTTATGCTCAGGATTTGGCGAGGGTCGTTATTTAGCTCAAAACCATGTCTGGTGCTATGACAAGTGGATTGTTGGGCATCCGTATCAATCAAATCTCGGAACACTTACAAACGCATCTGGTGAGCATTGGGGTGAGGTTACAGGGTGGTCGTTTGGAACTCAAATCATCTACAACGAATCACGCGGCGCGATCTTTTATCAGCTTGAACTTATTTGCTTAACCGGGCGAACAATCTTTGGAAAAAGCCCAACGATTAGCACACAGTACTCTACCGATGGTGTGACATGGTCCAATGGTCGTGAGATTAGTTCGGGCAAAACAGGTCAGCGTGATAAGCGTCTAGTCTGGTTTCAGTGTGGGCATATGGTGAACTGGCGCATTCAGAGATTTACTGGAACTTCTGAAAGTAGATTATCAGTTGCACGGCTAGAAGCGCAGCTTGAACCATTGGGGGCATAAATGACAATAGTTGATCCAAAAATGCCATTGAGACAAGACTTGATGATTATGTGTGGCGGCAATATGCGACTTGTCAAAGCATTTGAAGCCTTATTTAGTCTGGTTCCCAGTGAGTTCAATAAAGGCAATGATGAAGTGGTTGGGTCGCAACTGGCAGCAGATCACGCGGCAGCTCAGGCAGGCATTGCAAATGCAGAAGTGGCCAATGTAATGCGTCTTGCTGAGTTGAGCGCGTTGTCACCTACTCATGCTTATGCATTATCTGATTCGCTCGGCATCTCACCAGCACAAGAATTAACAAAGTCTGATTATATCGATGTTGCATGTCAGCAAATCGAATGCTCAAACTTCAACTTAGAGATATAAAAATGGCAACAGTAACAGCAAAAAATCTTGTGGGTTCGAAGTTCATTGAAAATGCACAGACAACTCAATACACAGCAACAGGCGTCAAGGCGCTTATTGATAAATGCACAGTTACCAATGTTTCAAGCTCAGCAGCGACCTTTAGCATCAATCTTGTGACCTCTGGTTCTGCCGGTACTTCAAATTTGATTATCAAGGATCAATCGGTGGCGGCTGGTCAAGTTTATACGTGCCAGGAAGTAGTGGGTCATATACTTGAATCTGGTGGATTGATTAGTGCAATTTCAAACACAGCAAGCGCTCTGGTGCTTCGCGTTTCAGGCCGTGAGGTCACGTGAGGCATGTATGTATCTTCAGCAGATCAATGATATCGATATCATTAATTCAATCATCACAAATCCGGATGTGAATGGTGATGTGAGTGATGATTTTTCAGTAAATACAAAGCTCACCGTCTTACCTAATACTTTTGAATGGCTAGGCGTGTACGACGATGGCCAGTTACACGGTTTATATGCGCTGGTCCCACAAAATGGCACGACAGCAGAAATTCATACGTGCCTACTGCCACACTTCCGCGGGAAAAAGGCATTTGATGCAGGCCGATTACTGCTAGACCATCTTTTTAGCAAATATCAAAAAGCGATTTCATACGTTCCTGACTACAACCGAAAGGCCAAGCTATATGCACAGGTGCTCGGGTTTACAGTTGAAGGAATTAATCGCAGCTCGTATCTCAAGAATAACCGCCTGATCGATCAGTTTTTGGTTGGTCTTACAAAAGAGGAATACTTATGCCAGTCGCAGCAGTAGCCGCCGCAACCGTTGTTGGTGGTGTATTATCAAGTCGTGCGCAAAGCAAAGCAGCTAAATCGGCTGCCGCAGCGCAAACAGAAGCATCACAAGCGGCAATCGATGAGCAACGTCGTCAGTTTGATGCTGTACAAGAGTTAATGAAGCCCTATGTGAATGCGGGTAATCAAGGCTTATCTGGCCAGTCTGACCTACTCGGCTTAAATGGTGCAGATAAACAGCAAGCCGCAATTGATGCAATCAATAATAGCGCAGCAATGAAAACTTACGTGCAGCAGGGTGAAAATGCACTTCTCCAAAATGCATCAGCCACAGGTGGCCTACGCGGTGGCAATACACAGTCAGCGCTTGCACAGTTCCGACCGCAATTACTCAATCAGTTGGTCAATCAGCAATATCAAAACTTGGGTGGATTAACATCACTTGGCCAAAACGCTGCCGCTGGTGTTGGGAATGCAGGCATGCAGACTGCAAATAATATCGGTAACTTGCTTGGTTCGATTGGTCAAGCTCAAGCGGGCAACGCACTGGCGCAAGGAAAAGCTAGCGCTTCAATGTGGGATAGTATAACTGGTGCTCTGAGTGGTTTATCAGGTGCAGCCGCTTTCAAAGGCTTTTGAGGTGAATCATGGCACAGCCAAATAACTACATTCTTGATCTGCCAAACCCAATGGATACTGTGCAGAAGAGCTTTAACTATGGGTTTAATACAGCGGCTCAGGTAGAAGAAGTGAAGCTCAAGCAAGAACAGCTTGCGCTACAAAAGAAACAACAAGCACAAATGCAGGCCGACTTGGCTAATCTGGCAAGCAACCCATCACCAGAAGGCTATGCCAAAGTCATGACAATGTATCCACAGCTTTCTGAAAACCTGAAACGTGCCTATGACACCATGGATGATGGTAAGCGTAAGGCTGTGTTCAATACATCCTCACAGGTATTTGCGGCACTATCCAATCAGCAGCCAGATATTGCTAAACAGGTTTTAATAGATCAAGCCACAGCGTACGAAAACGCTGGAAATACGAAAGATGCAAGCGTGACAAAAGGGATTATTAAACTCATCGATACCAATCCCGATGCTGCACGTGCTTCAGTTGGTATGCTAATGGCTGGTACCGATCCTGATAAATTCAAAGATGTTTGGACAGCTCTTGGCTCTGAACAGCGTGCAAATGAAATGCAGCCTGTTGAATTGGCTCAGAAGCAGGCTCAAACCGACAAGACTATTGCTGAAACTGGTGATATCCCGTTAGCTGCTCAAGATCGTCGTCAAGGTGTGATGAATCAGGGGCAGAAAATTGAGTACGATAATCAATTTAATTATGACAAGCTCAGCCAAGATCAGCAGCAGTTTTATGATGGTTTGAATCAAAAGGAAAAACTCGAAGCTCAGAAACTTCGCATGTCGAAAAATGAAACAAGCACTCAAAAAACCGAACGTCTTGAAAAAGTAAACGGTTTTTCATCTGCCGCTACTAATGCCGCCGCAACAGCTCGCTTAGCTGCTGAGTTAATCAATGACTATAAAAAGCTCTCAGATTCAACTGGTGCAGGGTATTGGAACGCAGCAATGCGAGGCGTGCCTGGTACAGCAGAGTATAACTTTGCAAAACGTGTAGATACATTGCGTAGTCAAGCATTTTTAATTGGTGCACAAGGGCTTCGTGGTTTAGGTGCCATGACAGAGGCAGAGGGTAAAAAGGTGACAGAGGCGCTTGGTAACTTGGATTTAAGCCAAAGCACTGATCAGGTTGCTAAACAACTTGCCATGATTGCGCAATCAGCGAATAACGTTGCCAAAACTGCTAACCGAAATGCGCAGATTTATGCAACAAAAGGACAGGGTTATTCTCCAGCAGTAAAAGAAGCAGCTCGACAGCTCGGCATCTCTGAAGCAGAGGCACAAAAGTTTGCTAATGAGAATGGCTTGTAGAAAAAATATGCTATTCTCCTTTTAAAATAAAAGGGGAATAGAATGAAACGATTAATTTTGCTTACTTTGCCTTTAATGTTGACGGCCTGTTTAAATATGCCAACTCAAACGTCGCAAATCACAGGGGTTTACACTTCTGGCTTAAAGTATGATGGTTTTAGCTGCCAACAACTCAACAATGAAATCGATTCACTAGCAAGACGCGAAAATCAACTTGTGATTGCTCAAGAGCAACGCATTAAAACAAGCAAAGTACAGGCATTTTGGTGGGGTGTTGGTCAGGGTGATGGAGTGGAGGCTTCCGAGTTGGCTAATGTTCGCGGCGAGAAGGAAGCTGTACGAAAAGCATATGACAACAAAGGTTGTAAGTAGGTGATCTATGCTAATTACTATTGCATTTATAATCGTTGTGTTTGCTTGGTGCTTGATTCGTCAGGAAAAGGCATTTAATAAATCCATTCAGATACTTGAAGAGCGATTAGACAAACAAGATCGAACAATTGCACATCTTTATGAGCAGATTTCAAATAAATAACTTGTTATAATAATTTGTGGCTAGGCTGATCACCGAAAAGCTACTTAACCTGAGTAGTTGCCACACCCACAATAAGATATTGCAGAGGTGCAAAATGAACATTGAAGAAATTAAAAAGAATGCTCCAGAAAGTGCATCACATTATGACGGGCAGTTTTATTATATGTTTGGTGCTTTTGGTTACTGGTATGTCTATCGTGGTCAGTGGAGGCAATATTCTTAAACTAAGCCAAAAAATGCAGAGCCTTTAAGTTAAATTATTTTCATTAACCAACAAAACCCAGCAAATTAAATGCTCAAATAGTTTTAGCTATCTGAGCATTTTTTATGCCCGAGGAAAAACCATGGCAAATTTAATGCAGCAAGTCTTATCCGCATTTAAGAATGCTGGATTAAGTGAGAATCAGGCAAAGATTATTACATCTGAAGTTGGCCGCGAAAGCTCTTTTCTTCCAGAGAATCTTTTTGGGTCGCATACCGACGATAAAAACAGTAAAACCAATGTTGGCATGTTGTCTTGGCAAAATGGTCGTGAATTGCCGCTGTTAAGATCATTGTCAAAAATGGGGCTTATAGTTGATGGTAAGATCAAACAAACACAAGATTCTTTAAACCTTATGGCAAGGTATGCCGTTAATGAGATGCGCACCAAACCAGAGTACAAACAAACAAAACAGACTTTTCTTGATAATCCAGATGTTGACTACAAAACAGCATCTGAGGTTTTAGGAAAGAATTACATCAAGTGGCGCTATGACGATCCACAGTATGCATCTGGCCACAAAAACCGAGACCAGTTTTATTCACAGCTTGGTGGAACAGTGACCAATAGTGCGCGAGACGACTACAGAAAACAAGCTGCTGACATTGTGAGTATGTATCGACAGAAACAACAAGAGCAAACACAGGCTACCCAAACAAAACCAAACTCAGAAAATGAGCGCGCACTCAAAATCATTGAAGCATTCAAGGCTAAAAACCAAAGTGCTGCACAACCACAGGGTTTGCCGGACTTTGATCAAAATGGTGTGATTACCGATGCACAGGCACCAGTCACTCAAACTCCTGAGCGAACTTTAACAGACCAGCTTAAGGGGCTGGGTGAAACAGCGCTATCACTTGGAACTGGGCTGACCAGTGGTACGTTAGGCTTTACAGCGGGAGCGCTTGGCGGCTTAGGTCAAGAGGTATTGTCAGGCCAATTTGGAACTCCTGAAGCAGCAAAAAGAATTGAGCAGAGTGCAGCAAGTGGCTCTGAACAATTAACTTATATGCCACGAACTGCCGCTGGTCAGGAGTATACACAGGCAGCAGGAGAAGCTTTAGCACCTCTAGTAGCTTTAACTCCGGCTACAGCAGAAATAGGATTAGCAGCGCAGGCAGCAAGAGGCTCTATGCCGATTATTGAAGGTGGCGCTTTGCAAGCTGGTCAGGTGGTGCAAAAAGGAGCTCAGCAAGCCGTAAATGTAGTTCAAAAACCTGTTCAGGCGACTGTTAACGCAGTTCGCTCTGGTGTGGATGGTTTAAAAAATATGGTTGGTCTAAATGATTCAACCAATACTGGCCCAGCTCCCGCAAATATTGGTGCTGCTCAAGTCGACCCATCAACAATCCGTCAAGCAATGGCACAGGATTTACCATACCCACCAAACTTAACTCAGGGTCAAATGACACGAGATCCAGGGCAATTAAAGTTTGAGGTTGAAACAGCAAAAAATGCGCAACTTGGTGCACCAATTCGTCAGCGCTATGAAGAGCAGCATCAAGTAATGCAACAAAACCTTGATGCATTCATTGATATGACCGACGCACAAGCTACAAATATGCGTGAAGCAGGTATATCTGTTGATAATGCACTTCAAAAGCAAATGAAGAATGGAAAGGCAAGAGTCCGCGTTGCCTATACCAAAGCAGATAAATCACCAGAGGCCCAATATCCTGTTGACCTTACCCAACCTGTTCAAAATGGAAGCGACACAATCACGGTGCTGGATTATTTAAATTCTCAACCAGATTTAAAATCTACACCAATTATTGCAGATGCTAAATCAATAGCATTGAAGCTTGAAATAGCCAAAAAAGACAGTAATGGTAATTTGATTCCAGATAAACCCACCGTCAAGCAAATGGAGAAATGGCGATCTGAAATTAATAAAAATACAAACATTGACGCTCCAAATGTTCGTCAAACTGCAATATTGAAAAGCATGATTGATCAGCATGTTGAGCCTGTAGCCGGTGATTTATATCGAGCTGCACGACTTGAGCGTAAACGTTATGCAGAACACTGGGAAAACCGCAAGATTATTACGGATTTGACATCAAATAAAAAGGGTACAGAAGATCGTACCGTGGCACTTGAGGATATTCAAAAACGTATTATTCATGATGGTTCACTTGATGATCTTAGATTTGCTCGTCGTGCATTGTTGACGGCAGGCGAAGAGGGTAAGCAGGCATGGAAAGACATTCAAGGTCAAACGCTGCAAGAGATTAAAGATGTGGCAACCGCAGGCGTGGCACCAGATGCACAGGGCAATCAAATGATCAGCCCCGCTGCACTCAACAAAGCAATCAATAAACTGGATAAAGAAGGAAAGCTTGATTACATCTTTGGGCTACAAGGCGCCGAGAAGCTTCGAGCAGTCAATGAATTATCCAAGACACTGTTTACTGTACCAAGTTCAGCAGCGATCAACTACAGCAACACAGCGGCAACTCTGACAGCAGCGCTTGATATCGCACTATCGGGATTTTCTGGATTCCCTGCACCCGTAGCATCAGCACTTCGTTTAGCAACCAAGCACATCAAAGACAATAAGATTCGCAAACGTGTGAATCAAGCTCTAAACATCGGGGTAAACTGAAATGAGCAATAGAGTCTCCACACCGTTTCCTGTCTTCAATGATAAAGATGGATCCCCGTTAAGCGGTGGGTCCATTTTTATTGGAGAGCAATATAAAAACCCAATTGCAAGCCCGATCCAAATATTTTATGACAGTAGCCTTCAGGTACCAGCAGAACAACCAGTTAGAACCATGAATGGTTATGTTGTAAAAAATGGCTCAGTGCGTGAGATTTTTTCCTCAGAACCGATTGTTTCTATTGCGGTGAAGAATAAAAAAGGCGAACTGGTTTGGTCTTCACCATCAGTCAATCTTAATCCTGGTGTGACAACTAATGCTGTCATAGATCAAGAAAGCGGGATGACTCAAGAGCAATTGAACGCTTTGTTTTTGCGCTCGGATCAGAACCTTGATGATCTTCAAGACAAAGAAGCAGCTCGTGAAAACCTCAATGTTTACTCTAAAACAGATATTGACGAGGAGTTCACAGCAAAGGTTAAAGATGCATCAGAGACAGATGCGGGAATAGCGAAAGTTGCAACATCAAGCGAGGTGTCGGCTGGTACAAGTGACAACACTATCATCACACCAAAAAAACTTAAGGCTGGTGTAGCGAACTCATTAAGCGCCACTGGTGATGCCCCGTTAGCAGGCATTCGTGGCTACGGGGCTTTCACTGGATCGGGCAGCAAAATCGGTGGGGTTAATTTTGAGTCAGTTCTTCAGATTGATACTGGAGTTTATGAAATAACCCTAACGACAGCGATGTCTAACGCAAATTACCTTGTATTCGCAGGCCTTGTTAGTGGCAGTACCGACGCCAAATCTGTGACTGTTGATGAGACATTCACGCAAACAACAACCAAATTTAGACTCGTTTGTAATTATGGTGGTGACAATTCAAAAGGTCGCTTTAACCCAACCCAAGTACATTTTCATATCGTAGGATAAAAATATGAGCAACTTAGTAACACCGCCAAGCCCAGTCATCCCAGATATCAATGGAATCCCGCTAGATGCGGGTTTTGTTTTTTTTGGGGTGGCAAACCAAGATCCCGTAAACAATCCAATTACAGTGTATTGGGATGCAGCCAAAACCCAAGTAGCAACACAGCCAATCCGTACAAGAAATGGTTTTTTTGCAAAAGATGGTAAGCCAGCAAACATTTTTGTTGACGCAGATAATTGCTCAGTATTGATTCGTAATAAATTTAATACTGAAGTTTTAAAATTATTGAACATGGGGCTTCTTACCCTATCTGCCAGTGTTGCCAATGCTGTAAATGTTGAAAAAAATCGTGCAATTGCAGCAGAGGAAAATCTACAAATACAAATCTCAACCAGTGCAAACGGTATAAAATATTTTGATACCGAAGCACAATTACTTAGCTTTACGCCTACTGAAGCCGATCCGAAACAAGCATACGCTTTTGATACAAAGAAAAATTACTTGTGGGTATTAAAATCAGGTTCGACAACTGAGTATGAATGGAAAGATGAAGGTTTAAGCACATTAGATTTTGCAAAAAACTATAATTTAAAAAGATCGTCGTTCGATATTTCATTTTCTAGAATTCTTGGAACAAATATCAGTCAAGGAAATAGCATATTAAGAAGTGAGATTGATGTAGAGAATATAGACTTTATTGATAACTGCTATATAGATAATAACGGCAATCTTATTAGTTTCGAAAATACAAAAGTTACTGACTTTTTGAATGTTCGAGTTGGCGATTCATTCACAATGACACCGTCTTACACATTTTTAGCAGCAATTTACGATGAAAACTTTAAGTTTATACAAACAATTGAATCAATTGACGGTACTGAATATACTTTTGAAGTTACTAATCAAAATGCAAAATACATTCGATTTAACTTGTCAAAAGTACTTAATACAAGAGTATATTTCAATACAAAACAGTTAGAAATTCCGACATTCAAAGCAAGCGTTTCGAATATCGCTGATGCTGTTAATGAGCTTGTAAGCCCACAAATAAACCCGAATATAATTCAGAATGCGTCATTTAAGGACGGGTATTTTTTGGATACAAATGCAAATGAAGTTGCATTTTCTTCTTATAAATATACTGATGAATTTATTGAATTAAATGAAATAACTGAATATGTTATCAGCTTTGCATCATTATATATCGGTATTTTTTACGATGAAAATTTTAATATTATCTCATCAATACCCGCGAGTACTGCCCAAGGCACATCAAATTTTAGATTTATTACGCCAAAATTCACAAAATACTGTAAGTTTAATATCTCAAAATCAGATAGTGTGCAAAGCGTAAAAAAATACACGATGCAATTGAGCTTGAATCAGAAATCGGAGTGGTCAGGCAAGAAAATTGCTTGGTACGGAACATCCATTCCCGCGGGATACCCACATTCAAGTACAGAAGCAGATCGTGATATTTTTTCTCATGCTAATCTTGCTGTACATGATCTTGGAGGGACGATTATAAACAAATGTGTACCTGCTGGCGGTATTGGACTGGGTGTTGGATTATCTTTTGCTCGAACTACAGATGCAATTAACTATCAAAATTCGCTTCTAAGTCTTATTGGAACTGAAAGTGAGCCAGATTTAATTGTTTTCGATTATGGTGTAAATGACTACGATCAACATCCATCTGATATTGATGCTTTTAATCCTGCTGATCCGCTTAATCCGATTATGAGTATTGATTCGCGAGACATGAATACATTCATCGGTGCTCATAATAAAATCATTGATGAAATGTTGACATTAAAACCAGATTTAAAATTCTGTTTTATTACTCATTTTAGTCAAGATAACGCAAACCCAGGCATTGTAAGAAAAAAGGATCATTGGAAAACACTTGTACAATGCCAACAGTCATTAGCCGAATATTGGTCGGCACCTATTTTAAATTTGCACGAAAAAACTGGATATAGAAATCGGAACAACTTTGATTCTATCACTCCCTATATGCCCGATCATATACACCCTGCATCAGGTGATGGTCGATCAGTAGAGCAGTTAAGAAATATCATGCGAAGTTTTTTAATTTCAATAGCCTAAATAAGAGCCCTAATTCGGGGCTTTTTTATTGCCAAAAAATAAAAGGGGGCGTTATGCCAGAACCAACAGCATCAAGTAGTGCAGGCTTTGGGCTTGCAACAAATTTAGCGGGTGGGAGTGTCGCGGTTTTGGGGGGATTTACTACAACTGAGTGGATGGCGATTGTTGGTGGTCTTTGTGCAGTTATTGGCTTGCTGATTCAAGCTTGGTCAACGATTCGTAAAGATCAACGTGATCAGCAGCTACATAACAAGAAAATGAAAAATAAAGGGTGCTGTGATGACGAATAAAACAAAGTATTTTGTCATTGGATCTATAGTAGCCGCCAGTTTAAGCGGTTTTTTTATATCTGATGTAAGTGAAGAGCAGGTAAGTGCTACGGCACAAAAGGAAGGCTTTACACCCAAACCTACTATTCCAGTTAAAGGGGATGTGCCAACTATTGGAAACGGCACCACAGTTTACTGTAACGGAAAAAAAGTAACGTTGAATGATCCGGCTATTTCAAAAGAAAAGGCTCTCCAAGAACTTAAATGCCATATTTCTAAGAACGCACCGGCATTTAATGCAACTTTGAAAAATGTGAAAGTCTCTCAAGTCGAATACGATTTATATAACGACTTTGTATATCAATACGGCATTAATGCGTGGAAAGGCTCATCAATGCTTCGTAATCTCAAGGCGGGACAGTATGTGGCTGCATGCAAGTCATTGCTTAAATGGAAATACGTTGCAAAGCGTGATTGCTCAATACGTTCTAACGGCTGCTATGGCGTCTGGACACGGCAAGTTGATCGATACAATAAGTGCATGGGGGCCAATTCATAATGCAGTTATACATTATTTTAAAATACTGGCGAGCAATCATTATTGGGCTGCTCGCTTTTTTATTGCTTATCACGCTGATGCTACTAAACGTCAAAACTGGAAAGCTAAAAGATGCTGAAGTGAAATGTCAGCAACGCATACAAGCAATCGAGCAAGCACAGTACAGAGCATTGAATGAAGCAAATGCTAAAGCAAATCAAGCGAGTGCAGACTATGAACAACTCAAATCAGAGCGACAAGCAAAAGTCGAAAGTGTTACACGTACAGTGCAAAAGATCGTTGAGCGTCCTATTTATCTCAATAACTGTTTTGATTCTGATGGGCTGTCAGAACTCAACAGCCTTATTAAAGCCGGACATTCAAGCGAATCTAAAACAACCATGCCCGAATCTCAATGAATTAGAGTCAGGGCACGGTAAGGCTGTATTGCTCTGGTCTGTTGATACTGTTGCGAAATACAACGAGTGTAAAGCAAGGCATTGGGCTTTGGTGAAAGCTATTAATTAGTGCTATTCCCGCACCACTTCAACATCCTTTATTTTCCGCTTAAACCTATACGTATCTGCTTCGCCGCGGCTAGAAAACCACTTTGCGTCATCTTTATTTTTTAGAAAACGATACTGTGTCATGTGCATGGCGTCGATGTCAGAATAGTCTTGATATTCTTCATACGTGACAGTACCCACGTGTAGATATAGATCGCCTTTTTTGATATAGAATCTTTGCACCCTAAATCTCCCTATCTAGAAAACAAATAAATTAGCATGTTATGCTGTGTCAGGGTTAGAAAGCAGAAAATACAAGATAAAGTGAGTGTGTCAATTATTGTGTCAATGAATTGTAAGATATTGATATTTAATAAATGTTCACATCCTTGACATCGTAGAGGTCTCCAGTTCGAGTCTGGATATGCCTACCAAGATAAAACAAGGGTTTACAAGCAATTTCAATGACTTGTAAGCCCTTTTTTTATTGTCTGGCGTTTGTGATTTTGATTAAAATGACAACAAAATTGCAGAAATAAACAATAAATTGCACCAAGATTGCACCAAGAAGAGGATGAATGAAGCTACCAAAACCTGTCAAACGCGGTGATGTTTACCGTATCCAAATTTTAATCCAGGGCAAACGACTCTCCTGTACGCGTAATACCGCGAAAGAATGTGAACAATGGGCTATTAAGCAATTATTAGAATCCCAGATTGCACAAAAACAAGAAGAGGAAGGCACTAAACCTAAAGTGACCTTTAAGGAACTGCTTAATCAGTATTATGAAAATATCGGTTTACTGAATGAATCTAAAAGTTCACGAAGCTGGATGAAAGGCCAAGTCAGTAAGTTTGATGAAAAATTTGGTTTTCTTGCCTATAAGACAATTTATGAGATCACACCCAAGCAACTCACCAACTGGCGAAACAAGCGATTGCTTGAAGTGGGGGCCAATACCGTTTTAAAAGAGATCTCTTTTTATAGTGCTGTTTTTACCTATGCGCAGAAAGAGTTATTTTTGCTTGAAGATAACCCGTGGATGCTGATCACTAAACCCAAAAAGCCTAAGCCACGAGCCAGACGTATTCATTCGTCTGAAATTGATCTGATGCTAAAGGTTCTGGATTATGAAAGAGGCGATGAGCCGGTTTTGCCACAGCATTATGTTGCTTGGGGGTTCTTGTTTGCACTGGAGACGGCTTTGCGTAGAGGTGAGCTGCTGTCTTTGCAAATGAAGGATATTTACGAAGGCCATCTTCATTTAACCAAAACAAAAAATGGCGATACCCGTAATGTGCCGTTATCTGAGGAAGCCAAAGCACTATTGAGCCTGATTAAGCACAATGGCAAGAAGTTGATCCCGCAGTCTGAAAATGCGTTTCGCTTGATGTGGGAAAAACGCAAAGGCGCGATTGGCTTAAATGGATTGCACTTTCACGATACCCGGCATGAAGCGATTACACGCATGGTAAGGGTGAAGAAACTGTCGGTTGAAGTACTTGCCAAAATCACGGGCCATAAAAAAATTGAAATTTTGGTGAATACTTACTACAACCCAAATGCCGAAGATTTAGTGGAAGCATTTAATCAGGTGGCCTAAAAATAAACCCGCTCAAGGGCGGGTGTTTTTTTACAGTTCGCGGTATCGGCCGCGAGTTCTTTTCTTGGTTTTTAGCAGTTCATCGGCCAGATCTGGATCGTACAGATGCTTGCCACTGGTACCTTGATTGATGGCACTTAATTTTTCTCGTACCGTGGTGGCAGATAGCCCATACCTCTGTGCCAGTTCAGACGCTGAAACCAGTTTCTTTTTTCCCAGGTTTAACGCTGTGACTTTACCGCCAAACAGCGTCTGGCCCAGAAGGATCTCGGGTGGTCGATCTGCTTCTAGCGTAATCACATACTCGGCCATTTAGATTCCTCCTGAAAAGGCTGGATTATTAAAAATCCAGCAGCGCACGGTGTGCTCACGCATTTCCCGATTTTCCAGTGCATTTTTTACTTCATCGGCTGGATAGCGGTGACTTTTTACGACGCGGCTTTTATCGATAAACTTGTAGCGCCGGCTATTGGTGAGCAGATTTTTCATTTCCTTGATGTCTGGTAGCTGCTGATAGTTTTTGGCAGCAATTTTGTAGACTTCATTCAAATTAATCGCGATCTGATGCCCATGTGGTTCGTAATGATTGATGGTAAATTCACTGCTACGGCTGGCATTTAAGTACTCATAGACATCCCAGAATTGTTCTACCAATGGATGATCACCATTAAGCTGATCGACACGTTCTCTGGCCATATCTAGCAGCATATCTTTGGCGGTGCAAACTTCTTCTAGGTCAATCACATCGTGCAAGATATGCTTGGCCAATGCATCGATTAATGCCGATACCTGTGCATGGCACAGCGCAATACGGGTATGGGTAATACCGTTGTTGTGAAAGTCCTTTTCGGCTTGTTCTAGCTTGGCAGCATAGCTGGCCAGAAAGCTTTCTTCATGGCGCAGGCAGTGGGTAATGTAGGTACAGGCGTCTTGAATGTCCATGCGGTCGAGTTCATCTACAATTTTTTTCGTTTCTAAAGACTGGCCTTTTCTGTCGAAATAGAGGTGCAGTGTACGGGTTAAAATCGCTTCTGATGCCTGTATCTGTGTGTTTTGCGAAATCATGATGGCGCCACGAAAAGGCGGTTCATAGGTTTCGTTTCCTGCTGTTTTTAAGCCTTTGGAGCGAATCGCCCGGCCGTTGTAGGCATCTTTAAGCTCGTCCCATGAAAACTTGGCTTTCCCGACGGCATTGCCGTTTTGGTCGTTCCGGTCGCCTTCGATGAGTACCACAGGTAAGTTCGAGATCTGGGCGAAGTTACGATAGATCGCAACGTTGGTGGATTTGTTGGCATCGAAACCTTCATAGTCTTGTCTGCCTGAGAGCTTCCACATAAATTCGATCAAGCGGGATTTACCTGCACCGGCTTCACCTACAATTTCGATAAATGGAAACGAGCTGTGCATGTTACGGATTTGCTCTGCAAAGTAAGCGCCTGTCCACCATGCCAGGGCAATCAATCCTTTTGCGCCACGTACACGGTAGAAGTCTTTCCACCATGTCGGCTTAAAGGTTTTCTTGGGGTTAAGCTGGATGTTAGGGCTATTGGCCAGTGTTTTTAACTCGATACGCCCAACTTTGTAAAAATCATGATCATTGATTTCAATAACTTGGCCTTTATAAACTGCATGCTGATTAAAAATATATGCCTGATAATCCTTGGTATAGCCAATATAGTCGATGGTTTTGACTTCTCGTAAGCGCTCGGTCTGGTTTTTCATAAAGGTTAAAAGTTGATGGTCGTTTCCTGTCCACCATGCACCCACCTGCACGGAAAGTAGACGAGGGGCAAACTTACCACGTGCTGAAATTTGCTCTGCAGTAAAGGTGGCTTTGGCTTCACTCTCCGGATTTAGAATCTGGAAGTAATACCAAGATTCGTCTGTGATATCGTTTCGCTGAAAATACAGTGGATTAAGCTGACGATTGCATATTTCACTTACGGCCGCACACTGCTGTAAAGCCAGCTCGCGCTTTTGGTTGTCGAGCAGGAGATCTCGCTCCGGATCTGTCTCGATGCGTTCTAGCTCTTTGGTGTATTTGTCCATATCCAGATTGAACCAGTACAAGCGGAAGTTATGGTTAAACCAAAAGGTTTTTCTTCGGGCATCTTTAAAGTTATAAATGAGCAGGCCTGCTTGCTCCGGTGTTTCGGCAATGTGGAGCTCGCCATAGTGTTTGTACTGGTCGCGGTACTCTGAGTGCAGCAGATCGCGCTGGAAAAGATCGTTCCAGTCTAACTGGCCAGTAGGTAATGCTGCGGTTGAATCCCACTTTTCCTGTAAAGCACGTAAGTGAAATTTCTTAATGGCCTTTTTGCCGGCTTTGTCGTTATCGAAAGCCCATCGCAGGCGCGGGCGTGACTTTTTAAGCTGAATGCAGCGCTCTGAAATTTGAGCGAGGATCTGGCTTGGAAAGTTTGAGGTGGACATGGTGGCAATGCTGGGCTGTTTGCTAAAGCTAAGGGCGATGCAGTTAAAAATTCCCTCTGTCATCCAGATGGATTGTGCATTACACAGTGTGTCGAGGTCTTCAAGTGTCCAGCACAGGCCTTCGTATTTGCCTATAAAGTTGGCCTTTTGGCGGCCAAAACGCTCAGGCCGGTCGATAAATCGCTCCCAATACACACCTTCGGCTATTTTAAAGCGGATGGTGGCCGTGACTTCATTGGGATACTTGAGATCGTTCCGGAATAGCTCTTGGGTGTATGTACCTTTGAGCATCTCCGGATTAAAACCACGTGCGTGAATGAGGTAAGCGTCTGCAGCCGCATTGGGCTGTTCTTTGGTGCGTGGGAAGTCCTTTGACCAGTCTTTGAATAGATCTTCACAGATTTCTTTTACATGCTCTTCGTAGCCACACTTGTTTAGGCGGGCACATTTGACCACACGCGGATTGATGGCGTGAGTATAGAGTTCTTTTTTGCCGCAGTTCGGGCATATCCCCTGACGATACCAGTCACCCACGCGCTTAAAGCTAAAGAGCTGGTTGAGTTTTTCGTCTATGCGAACTTTGATGTTTGACATTAAGATCCACTTTTAAATTTATATAACTGTATGAGTTTGTGTATTTTTTTACACTTTTGTAGCAGCTAGATGTTTGCCGAACTGAGTGCGTTTACAATTCGGCAGGGTCGGAAGACTCTTGCATTTCAGGATGGTGCTGAAGAATAAAATCACGGATATAAACGGCAGGTTGGGTTTCGTTTTCATAAGCGATTTTTTTAAGCATTTTGAGTTGGTGCTTGGTCCAGCGCACGGCTGTTAGCTCGGTGTGCTTTGGTTTTGTTTGCTCATTTGTTGTAGTCATGCGAAAATCACCATTAATGGTACTTAGTAACTTGGTAACTGCTAATTTAGTACCTTTTATAGTGATTTACAAGTGCTTTTATAGAGAAAAGTATGAAAAATGATGATTTAAATAATCGTGGTACTCGTTTACGCGATGAAAGAAAGCGCTTGGGGATTAATACTCAGGAAGAACTTGCTGAAATTTTGCAGGTAAAAAAGAACTCTATTGTGCGTTATGAAAAGCACAATGCACCGCTTGATATGGATCAGCTCGACTTGCTTGAAGATCATGGCTTTAATGTCGCGTACATCTTATGGGGTACTTCGGATGTAAAGAATAGTGAGCTTTCTAATGATGAGGTGAAGCTAATTGAGCTTTACCGCCAGACACGCGAAGAAATGCGTAGCGGGTTGGTTTCACTGGTAGAGACGTATGCAAATCAGTTTAAGTAAATAATTTAGAAAAATAATTGGGGAATTAGGGGTGAATAAAAGTCAAAAAGTTACTTTGTGCGTGGTCTTGTTGATCGTATTACTCATCGCTTGGGGACTTTTCCCATTATTTTTTAAATGGCTCATGATAGGCATTGGTTCTAAAGAAACTGCACTTAAAGACTTTGGAACATTTGGCGATATTTATGGAAGTTTAAATACTTTATTTACTTCGGCTACGTTAATCATTGTGATGTATTCAGCATATTTGCAACGTCAGGCAAATCAAGATGCACGTGATGCAATGGAGAAACAGCTCCAACAGTCTAGAGAAGACATGGAAAAACAGTTAAAGCAAGCTCATGAAGCGACTGAACGTCAAATTCGAAATGCTCAGGAATTAGCAGATATTCAATTGGAACATGCGCGTCAAAATTCGAAAGAACAGTTAGAATTGGCTAAAGCTACGCACGATGCACAAATGCAAGAATCTAAGCATGCTATTTTTTCAACTTCGTTTAACATGCTTCTTAACGAAAAAAGTAAAATTCTTGATGGCATTCGTGTAAGTTTGGGTGAGAATAACTTTCAAAGAATGTTTAGATTAATAGCTTATTACTTTAGTTCAAAAATTTGTGGAGATTGGAGTAGTAAAAAATTAAATAATGACAATGATCAGGAACTACTTGAAGATATTAAGGCATTTATTAAAAGTGAATTAAATAGTTCAAATTTACCAGAACAGTTAAGCACTTATTTTTTCTGTAATATTTCAATAATCGGTTTAATTAAAAAATCTACTTTGAATCAAACTGATAAAGCTTTTTATTTTAGGCTTTTAAGCTATACAATGACGGAATTAGAGCAGCTTACATTTTTATGCTACTCTTGCATAAGTATTGATTTGAGAAATCAATTGAAGGAAACAGGAATTTTTGATATTTATTTTTCTGAAAAATATCATAAATTTATTTTTACAAATTTTGAACCATCAATGTTTAGCCATCAATTTGTTATAAAAAAATGGAATGAATATTTATCACAACAAACCCCAACCTAAGTTGGGGTTATTCGTTTTAAGCCTGCACAGCTTTGGCGATCTGAACCACTTGGTGGTGAAGCGTGTTGATGATGGCAGTAAATTCTTTTTCTTCTAGCGCGTTGTCAAGTTTCATTCTGGTCATGGCTTGTAGGAAAAGTTCTAGATTTTCTATTGGGAATCTAATTTCTTCCAGTATTTGTTCTGCAGTCATGTCTTTATGGCTGTTTATTTCTAGTGTTGAGTGCATTGCTCCCCCTGTCTATTGATCATGGGCGTATTTTGATAAAAAACTGTTTAAAAATATAGTGGGGTGCGACGGGTTAGGTCGCACAGGTTCAGCTTATTAAGGGCGTGTGAACCATCTTAAACAGCCAGCAACGTACTGTTTTATCGGTCATACTGCTATTGATGGCATGGTTATGCTGTATATACAGCGGGTAGGGGCTGCGGCTCTGCATAAGGATAGCCGAGAGCTGTGCTTTGGGTGGTAAGCCTTCGATACTTTGGTACACCTGCGTGATGTTGAGTGCCAGGATCTGTTCGCTTCGGCTATGGTTGAGCCGTTCTATACCGTAGTGTTGTACGCTCTGCCAGAAGTCGCTTAGGGTTTTGTTTTGGGTGAGGTTTTTGGTATCGAGCGATAAACATGCCACTGGAATGACCTCCCTACACAGTTTGGCTCGGTCGTGCCAGATCACTTCGGCATCTTGCATGAGGCCGTTGGTGTCGTAATGGATCTTACTCACGGTATAGATTGGCCCGCCTGCTTTAAGCTGCACCGTAGCACCCACATGGATGTGGGAATGGTCGCCTTGTGCGTTGTAGAGCATGGCTGCCATTTGGTTAAAGGTGTTGATGTAGGCTTCTTTAATGCGTGCGGCTGCGGCACCCGTAAAGCCCATAACCAAGAAGATAAAACCGTCTTTGGTCATTTCGTAATATTTAGATTCACGGGTTGCACCGTTGCCGATTTCTATAACTTGAACATGAGCCGAAAAGTTGGCTGATGCAAATTCATGTGAACAGTCTAAATTAACAATTTTTTCGAGAATATGAGTATGACGTTTATCAAAAATCTCAGCCACTTTTAAACTGGTGGTTTTGACTTGTTCATTTTGAATAAATACCGCATCGTCGATTTGAATCAGTGCATTCATGGCTGTACTCCCCAAAACAAAGTGGAGAAGGTAAAGCCTGCGATACTGATAAAGATGGCTGTATCGGTGAGATTTTTTAGGAGTCGTTTTCGTTTGATTTTGCGCTGGCGTTGCTGATAAGCCGCCAAGTCGTAGATAGGGGAATGCTCTTTTAGATTATTTTTGGTGCACGAATGCATAGAAGCGAATGTTTTCATTTGCTGTCCTGTGATCAAGCCTAAGTTTGATCTGACACCAAAACTTCCTACGGTGATGGTGACAGACTGAACAGGAGTAGGAATACCGTGATCACAGATACGGCCAGCCGAAGCTGTCCCGTCCAGCCTGCCAAAATGCAGCAAAGCTGAATTTTACGCAAAAAAATAGCCCGAGACGGACTTTTATGCGTCTGTGATCTAATACTTTCAGGTTCCTACGCCTGGCTAAAAGACTTATGTCTATCTAGCTTTTTTAGAGTATCTTAGTTACTATTTATGAGTCAATACTTTAGTTTAATAATAATTTTTGGTGGAAAATTTCAGTGAATAAAAAGCTCTTATCTATAATGCTTGCATTTGGTTGTTTAAATTTATTATCTGCATGTTCTGATGAGCCTGAAAAAGAAATAGTTGGACGAAAGTTTTCAAGTATGAATGAGTGTTTAACTTCTATAATGACGACTAATAATGAAAAACTTGATCCAATGACAGATAAACCTGACCATGTATCTGGATTTTTGGGCAAAACTGGTCGCCAGTTCAATTGTGAAGTTAAACAGACTGGTACGGAAGGTAACTTTGTAGATGGTTGGTATGAAAAATTAAAATAAATATTTGAAAAATAAATGAGAATTCAAAATGCCCAAGCTAGATGACGAAAATATTAAAAATATTAATGAAAATTTTTTAAAGTTAAAAGAAGAGCTTTTAAAAGAAATTATAGAATTAAAGAAATGTGAATATATAGAATATCTTAATTCTTATCATAAGAATAATTCTAATAATTTATCAGATTTAATTGAAAAAATAGAATCTATTTATGATTATTGCTCATTAAATTTGAATAGTCCTGATGAATTGGATTTAACTAAATATTTATTAAAAAATATTAATGACTTATTAAGCACAGCTAAGCATAAAAATTTAGAGTATATTAAAAGAAGGGATGGAAATATAATTGATATATTAGATGAAATTAATAATTCAGATTATCACTATTATTTTGAGGAAGTTGAGAGTTTAAAGTCTTTACTGTTAAGATATAAATTATTAAAAGAAAGTTTTGATAGTTTAATATTGGATAGATTAAGAAAAAATATCGTTGATATTAATAGTGAGCTATTAGGGTTTAGACGATCTAAAAATATCTTAGATAACCTAAGAACTGAAACAATTTATAGCTTAGCAGTTGAAAAATACAAAAAACTCGAAAAAAAATATAGGAAATATTTTTATAGAGCATTACCTATTGTTCTTTTCGTCGCAATTTGTATGTTTTTAGGAAAAGATTATTTAATCAATAATGTAAAAATCGATATTGTTTCGTATTGGATTTTGAAACTTTCGATTCTGACTATTGGAATTACAGTTATTAGTTACTTTCTAAAGCAATCTATACATTACCAGAAATTAGCTGATCAAAATTATCAAACACAGATTGAACTACAAGCGTATCCAAGCTTTATGGAAAGCTTATCTCCAGAAGAAGCTGCGAGTGTACGTAAAGAGCTGGCACTTAAGTACTTTGGCCGTGAGATCGACGGTGCAGCTCATAAAGATATGAGTAATTTGATATCTGACCAGATGAAAAGCACAACCGATATGGTTAAAGCTACAACTGAGGCAATTAAGAATTTAAAGTAAGAGAGAGTATAAAATCTTAAGATTTTGATTCGTCTTTAATTTGTTAAATCAGGGGGAAAAGCAATGTCTGTAAGTGAAATTAGAAAAATTAGTGATAGTACAGATCAAATAGAAACTCCGTTTGAAGGAGATTTTTTAGGTAGAAAAGCCCTTGCAGATTCGCTTGAGGGCTACGTATCACGCTTGCAAGTTGGTGCCACTATTGCAATCGATGCTGAATGGGGAGCGGGTAAGTCTTGGTTTGTAAACCACTGGAAAAAGCAGTTAGAAAATAACGATTATAAAGTAATTTATTTAAATGCTTTCTCTCAAGACTACATAGAAGATCCTTTCTTAAAAATTGCAATGGAAATTACTAATACACTTGATATAGATAAATCAAAGTTAGATGACATAAAGAGTACTATTGGTAACGTGTATCGTGCAGTACTTCCTAATATGCCTGTTCTGATTTTTCAAGTACTTATGACTCTTATTGGTGCAGGAAAAATTTCTAAGGAATTGACTGATACATTTAATGAGATCAAAGACGATACTGGTAAGTTTGGTGAGACTGCTGCTGAAATATTAAACGAAAAACTAAGTGAGCATATTTCACAACAAATTGATGAGTATGAAAATGAAAAAAAATCACTAGATTTTTTTAAGCTTAAGCTATCAGAAATAACACAGAAAGAAAAAAAACCACTAGTTTTTATAGTTGATGAATTAGACCGTTGTAAACCAGAATTTTCAGTACGTTTGATCGAGAGAGTTAAGCATTTTTTTGACGTACCAAAAGTAGTCTTCGTTTTATCAATGAATAAAAAACAATTAGAGGAGTCTATTAATTCATATTATGGATTTTCTGAAAGTAATCAATACTTAGATAAATTTATTGATGTAACAATCATTTTAGATAAGTCAGACAAGCAATCAATAGATTTTAATAGGGCTTTAGTAAATTTTATAGAAAATTTAGGAGTGAGTTTTAATAGTGCTAACAATCTAAAATGTGTTGAAACTTTATGTTATATTTTTAAACCAAATCCTAGACAGTTAGTAAGAATTTTAAATAAATTTGCATTTTTATATAATACAAAATTTAAAGATGGACAAAAAATATTTTTGTTTCTTGTACTTTTAGTTTTTGAAAAAAAAGGTTCTAACTTTCGTAGTATTAGAGAATTTGTTGATGTATTAAGATCAACTTGTGAATTATATTATTCAGAAGGTTTCAAAAGCTATCGTTCACATTATAGTTTAGCAAATGGTCAACCAATGAATATATTCTATTATTTGAAAGATCAAATTTTTGGTGATACAGTCTTATCGGGATTTCTTAAAATTTCAGAAGCTGTATTAAGAAATAAAGCAGAATTTAAATATGAAAATTTATTTGAATACTATCCTTTAGTTGATGAAAACTTGATTAGAGATAAAGATTTATTTTTAGCATGGTATGAGCATATCTTTTTAATTAGTAATTCAATTCAGTAAATTAACCTTATCTTAATCGCTAACTATGAGTTTTCCTCTTAAGCAAAGGCTCCAGCTAAATCTGCTAGAGCCAATGTTTGACAATAAAACTGAAATATTCAATGGTTATGATTGCGCGCTACTGTTTGCGCCAGATCACGACCATTACAAAAGATGATTGTAAAGTACAACCGATATGACTGAAGTAATAATTGATACTAATAAAAATTTGAGTGGACTAAATAGATGAATTTTGATTTGAATAAATTTATAGATCAGCATGTGGACTTTGGTTCAGGTCTAAGTTCATTTAATATTTTATTCATTGTTATATTTTTTGTTGTGAGTCTTTATTTTATTGGGAAGTCTGGTTTTTTTTCAGGTCTAAGAGAGCATTCCGAGTACCGTAGAAAAAAAATAAAATACTTGTTTGAAGATCAAGAAGAACTTTTACAAGATCCAAATTTTAAAAACTTACAAGAAAATTTAGAGTATCATTTGAAAGTTGCAAAGTTAAATAACTATTTGAAATTTAAAGATAGTGATATTGATCTATTAAATTATATCATTAGCTGTAAAGACAAAAATAAAGCAGTAAGATTGTATAGTTTGGGAAGTATTCATCTGGAAAAAGATAATAGTAGCTTCAAATTAAAGGCTGACTTAACAGATGAAAAAATAAAAAAATATGAAAGAAAAGGAAGTATTCTTTATTTTGTTATAACAGGATTTGGAGCAATTCCTTTATTGTGTTTTTTATTTCTTCCAATATTTTATCCTGAGTTAAAAAATTTTTTTGATGAAAGGTCAATATGGTCACCAATCTGGTTTTTTCTAGGATGTCTAATAGTCGCATTTTCTAAGCTTATGAAATATCTTAAACCAGAAGCAGCCAAAAATTTCTTAGAATTGGAAAAAATTCCAACTAAAGTTGATGAGTAGTTTCATCTTTTTTTATGGAAAAAAAGAAGTATCTTAGATACTATGGTGTAAAAGATATAAAAAGTAATTTGGGGAATTTACTATGTTGAATAAAATTTTTGTCGCAATGATTATATCTGTTTGTTTTGTTTCTTACGCGGAAGCTCGTGGTAATCAGCCTTGCTCAAAAAGTAAAGGTGGTATAAAGGCTTGTACTGCTGAGGGTAAGTTCCTTTGTAATGATGGTTCTATGAGTGCTTCAAAAAAGAAATGTAAATAATGATTAGACAAAATCATGCAATTTTGCTTTTTATTTTAGGCTTGATTGGATTTACATCCTTGATAACTGGCTGCGTGTACTATGTACCGTATCCAGTTGAAAGTACTTCACCACAAGTAGCTACAAGTCAAACCAATCAAAAATTACCGATTACACCTGAAGAAGCGCGACGCTTATACGATGCTCAGATTCAACAACGCACTGTTAGTAATCCATTTGATAATGAACAGTCTGTTAATCAATCTTTGCCAACTAGCAGTAAAAATAATAAACCTAAAGTTATTCGTCAGACCAACTCGGTACCATCTAGTCATTTAAAATGCGGTAGTTATCCGAGAACTTGTAGTCAGATGACAAGCTGTAGTCAGGCAAGAGCTGCCCTTAAGTGTGGTAATACACGCCTTGATCGGGATGACGATGGTATTCCGTGTGAATCGATTTGTGGCGGCTAATAATAAGGAGAATGCCATGGGTTTTAATTTCAGAAAAAGTTTTAAAATTGCACCAGGCGTAAAGCTCAATGTTAGTAAAAAAGGCATTAGTAGTATATCTGCTGGTGTGAAAGGTGCACGTGTGAATGTTGGCCGGAAGGGCACTCGGACTACGGTCGGTTTATCTGGCACAGGTTTGTCATATACTTCATATAAATCACATAGAAAATCTAATAGAAACTATGATGACAGTGACGTTAGCTGGAGTGTATTTAAGATTTTCTTTTGGAGTGCTGTGCTTTTGTTGGTTATTATCTTTTTGATTTTCTAATAAATTTTGAAAACATTATTTATAAATTTAGTATCTAACAGGATTTTAAAATGTCTAAAGCTGTAAAATTTAGCATAATCGGCGTCATACTATTAGTAGTGGGTTATTTATTCGCATCTCCTTATATTGCAATCCATCAAATTAAAGAAGCAGTACAAAAAGGTGATTCGGAAAAATTAGCAAATTATATTGATTTTCCAAGTGTTCGCCAAAGTTTCAAAGATCAACTAAATGCCCATATGGTTAAGGAAATGGCAAATCAAAAGAATAACAATGATGAGTTCGCAGCTTTAGGCGCCATGCTTGCATCTGTTATGGTTGAGAAAATGGTAGATGCTATAGTCACACCTCAAGGTATTACCTTGATGTTACAAGGTAAAGACCTTAAACAGTCTGGGTTAATTCAAGATACACCAGCACCACAACAAGAAGTATCTAGCACTAATGAAAATATTGATTATTCACTCTCGTATCAATCATTTAATCGTGTGAATATGATTTTGGAAAATAAAGATAGACCAGAAAAAGGCAAAGCAACTGTAAAAATGGAAAGAGATGGTTTAAGTTGGAAAATCAAAGCTTTTGAAGTTCCAATGGATAAAAATTAAAGCTGCTTATGCAGCTTTTTTTAACCCACCATATAAATAAAACCGGCTGCACTGGTAATTAAACCAGTCAGCATGCCAATGATAAAAGGATAGAGCCACATAATTCACCACCAACGGATTGATGTAATAATTTCGGGTAATTTCCATAGAAGAATTACCACTACAACTGAAAAGTACTTTGCTACAAATTCGTTTTTATTCACTTTGTTTCTCCACTTATAATTATTTCAATTTTTGAAATTGATCTTCTAATAATTGTTTCTTTATCTTCAAGCAGCTTTTTCATCCGGATAAAGTGGTAGTCCAGCACCAACCATAAAATGAGCAAGGCCAAAACCAGTAAGATAAGAAGGATAACCAAGCATGGAATCATCGGAAGTTCCTTTTTTTATTTTCAAGATGCGTCTGGCACGCAATACATAAGGTCACGGCACCATATTTCTGACGCTCTAGTGGAATCTCATTGCCACATGCTTCACACTCGGCCAGCGAAGGCTTGGAATAATCTTTAGGGATAATTTGTACTTGTTCAATCTGGCGCATCTGCGCAATGTCGATGAGGTCTGTCATTATCGATTTCTCAACTGTCGTGAATCATGCGCAGTCGCAGTTTTTGGAATTGCACATAGTGAAACTGGGATATTGATTGCAGGGTTTGGTATTGCAGAGGGAGAGATAGTTGCCGCCCATTCCAGATGCGCTTTACCTGTCCAGCCACACTCCAGATTCTGGCACTGGCCATAGAGTGTTTTAAGTAAAGGGTTTTCGACTTGGGAATGTCTGATAATCACTTTTGAACCGCAATGAGGGCAAGCATTCTGATTTCTTGTATTGGCCATAAGGAACCTTTTTGGTTTATATTTTCTTATTGTACAGAAAAAGTATTATTTATAGTGATTTTATATTGATATTTGTACTAAATATAGTTATTTTATAAGGACGACGTAAAAACCCCTTTATAGCTGCTGAATCCCCATTCAGCAGTTTTTTTATGCTTCAACTTTCTTGGCTTGCTTTTGAGCAGTTAAAATACGCGCATATTCGCGCTTGATGGCTGTGACTGCACTGGCGCGCGATTTATAGGTTTTCACCATCACTTTCGGATTACGCTGATCTCCAATCATGACCACATCGGTTTTAGGCTTTACACCTAAAGTCTTTGTCACTTCCGAAGTTGCAATCACTTGCGATTTACTTTTGGTCGTCGATTTTTTCCTTTTGGCTTTTTGTGCCGGTGTTTCGTACCAGGCTTTTACACCGGTGTAATCTGCATAAGATTTTGCTTCGCGGCTTTGTTTTTCTTCCTTATCCAGCTTGGTATTGTCATCAAACAGGGTAGAGACATCATCGGCATTTGGAAGTTGCAGCTCCAGTTCAATACGGGTGGTATAGCCAGACGATTCATTTAAGTCATGCGTGATGGTTTTGCCGAGCCAGATAATTTCATCGATCTGTGTTTTAAGCCCTGTAAATGTAAACTGCTGCTCTGGAATTAAATCTGCACGCCCTTTAGCCAGTGTAAACGTAAGCGACTCTTCGTTTCGTTTACAGCGCTTTAACTCTGCCAGTGCTGCAAGCTCAGCGGTTTTTTTGTCCCGATGAATAAAGCGGATCTCTTTGGGGTTATCGGTATGGGTGCCCACAATCACATAAAGCTTTTCGCCTTTTTTAGGCGGATAATAAAATGCTTTCACACACTCAATTTTGTCGTTACTCTGGCCGTAGGAATAACTGTGCTGATCGCCCTCACTCCGGATCAATTCGACTGCAGGTAAATCCAGTCCAGATGCTGTCTGGCTTTCTCCGATCGGGAGTAGCAGCAAGGTACCATTTTTCACTGTAGCAATAGCATCATGTTCATCGGCAAGACGTGTCATGATATTGGCATCGGAATCATTCTGATCGATATGGCTAACTGTACGATTGGCCAGAGAGGCATGCACCACCAATTTAAGTTTGTAGTCAAAGGCAATGCTTTGGAAGATCTCCTGTAATGTCACTTGATGAAAAGAACGCTCACGCTTTTGCCGAAACGACTCTGCCAGATCTGTACTTTCAGCAGAGATGTGTAAGGTATCTGGCGAACCCGAGTGGGAGCCACCTGTTACCAGATACGAACCTTTGTAAATCAGGCCTGTGTCGCTCCATCCGAGCCAGACTTTCATTTCTGCGCCTACAGAGGGAATTTCGAGTGCTTGATCTGAATCATCCAGCGTGATGTCTACGCTATCGGCCACCATGCCACGATTGTCCTGAATGGTCATGCTTATTAGGCGTGATGCCAGATGTGACGAGATATCCACGTCATTGACGGTGACGCGATAAATAGCGTTAGGGTAATTATTCAGGCTGCTGTATTTGGCCTGCACCTGACTTAATACGCTCATAGGTATAAGCCTCCCAGACTCAATAGCATCTGGCCAGCAGGGCCAATCAGTTTTTTTGTGGTGTCTTCTGTAATGGTGAGCGATACATCAAATGTGATTTTACGGGTACCTCCGTTATGAAAAAAGTTTGATCGTGTTTCATTGACCTTATTAATCACCACCATGCCATAAATTTTGCCGGTACCTTCAATCATGATGTATTGCTTGCCTGTGTCTCCCATAGTCCGAAGTAAATCGAGTGAATTTTGATAACCAGTAATCTCCGGATAAATCTCTCCGGAGAGCGTAATGGTTTCTTCTTCCTTTCCGGTAAACTGGTAGGCAGGTGTGTTACCAAAACGGTTGTTTCCTGCATGTCGCCAGGATGTCGAGCGCTGTAGCTCTTGATATGAAGCCGTTGAAAGCTGAAATACGAATAAACCGAGTGCCATCATCATGTGTGTATTACTCCCGATCTGTCAGCATGCGGCGTAAATCGGCATTACGCTGGCGGTCACGTTCAGCCAGAGCCTGACGTACTTCATTGGCTGCATTACGAATGGGTCCACCGCCACCAGCATTGATGTGAATAGTGATGTTGTCACTATTGGTCACGCTGATACTGCGTGGACTATTGATTGCAGCTACACGTTTAAATTTTGGCGCTGTTTGGCTACGGTCATCAAAACGACCTGTAGTTGAAACGGGTGTTTCAGTGATACCAATGCTATCGGTGAATCTTCGCTTGAGTGTCGGTGTGGAGGGCATGGCTGGGGATGCATCAAATACACCGAGCGTGCGGTTGAACTGTGTTTGTAGTGCTGGCGTGCGTTGGTTTAGTCCTACACCTATACCATCGACGATATGCCCACCCATACCCGCCATGACACGTGATGGAGAGTGAATATCCATGCGCTTGCGCATAAAGTCTGGCATGTAACTGGTGACCTTCTCCCAAACGCCTTTGAGTCCATCAAACTTAGATTTGATACCATCGATTAACCCTTGGATGATCATTGAGCCGAAGCCAGTAAACTGCTTAGGCAGATCGATACCGAACCAGGATAAAACTTTGGCGAAAACAGAGTAAAACAGACCAAAGGGGGACCAGTTCAATATAGTTGCTGAAATGTTGGCTATACCACTTTTAAAAAAGTTTTGAATATTCAGCCACAAGCCTTGAAAGAATTTAGGTAAGTTGCCAATGTTTACCACGATCATTGCTGCAAATATTCCAATTGCTTTGCCAAAACCATTAATCAGCGAAGCACCAAACTCAAGAATTTTTAAAATTGCAGTACCAATTAATCCTAAGACTATTCCAACTGCAACGCCAAGCCCTTTACCATTTTCTGTTGCTTTGGCTAACTGCTGATTAGTAGCCTGAAACGGTGTAAATAATCCTAAAATGGCTTGTTTTATCCAGTTAAATGCAGTTGCCAGTACATTCCAAACAGGTAGTAAAGGACTTAATGTAGTTTTGAGTTTAGCGAATGATGAGCCAATACTATCAATTAAAGGAGAGAAACCAATTTTTAAACCATCCCAGAATCCTACAAAAAAAGCTTTAATGGGACCCCAATATTTCCAGATTAATAATGCTAATGTTGCCACAGACGCGATGATGAGCGTAAATGGATTGGTGAGTAGCGCAATGGTTAGAGTTCTTAATCCTGCTATTAAGAAAGGTAAGGATTGTTTACTTAAAAACATGAAGGCTCGACCAAGATATTTCACGCCTTTTGCAATCAAGGTAAACCGGTTAGGTAATCCAATACCAAACTTGTTTGCAACTTTGGTGGCAAACCACATGATTAAGGCAAATTTGGTGATGCCTGCAATCATGCTAAAAATGGTGCCAAATAAAAGATTGCTTGTATAACGGATGCTTAACATCGCAACTTTAAACATAAGTAACTTTAAAACTAGATTTGCAATTGTCTTGACCAATTGCGGATTTGCATCGACCCAGTCTTTTATTTTGTCGATGAAGTTACCAAGGCCAGAAACAAAGGTGCGGATATCGGTACCTACAACATTCAAAAGTGAAATGCTGAGATCTTGAATACTTCCGCCTAACTGTTCGATATCACCTGCTAGATTATCTTTTAATATTTTTGCAGCCCGAGCAGCAGCACCTTCAGAGTTTTCTAACTCTTTCGTCATTAATTTAATATTATTGACGGTCTTACCTGTTGTCTTGTCAAGTTTGACAGATTCATCCACTAGCACCGCAAAAGCTGAAACTGCCTCTTGCCCCGCAATATCTTTGAAAATATCAAGCCGTTGTCCAGTGCCTAGATTCTTTGTAGCTTTATTCACATCTGCCAAAATATCGGCGATATCACGCATGTTACCTTTAGCATCAACAGTTTTAATTTTTAGTTTATCAAAGGCTTTAGCTGCTTCTTTTGGTGGGCCAGCAAAACGCGTCATGATACTCCGTAATGATGTTCCTGCTTGAGTATCCAAAATGTTGTTATTTCCAAGTAATCCTGTCATGGCAGTGGCTTGTTCTATACTTACGCCATAGGCTTTTGCAATTGGTGCGACGTACTTCATGGTTTCGCCTAAACCGTCAACACTGGTTGCCGTTAAGTTGGTTCCTTTTAGAAAAACATCATTTACATGGTTAATTTTGTCAGCAGCCAAACCAAAACCGTTGAGTGTACCTACTGCGATCTGAGCAGCTCTTTCCAGTTCTACTTTGCCAGCTTCTGCAAGTTGTAAGGTTCCTCCCAGTGCTTTATGAATCTGGTCTGCATTAAATCCACCTGAGCCTAATGCAAATTGTGCCTGTGCTGCTTCTCCAGGACTAAATGAAGATGCAGCTCCCCATTTACGCGCATCTGCTGTAAGTTGTTTCATTGCAGCACTTTGTTTTTCTAGATCTAAAACAGATTGCACTCCTGACATCTGTTTTTCAAAATCGATAGCAGGTTGAAAGAATTTATAAAGTCCTGCACCAGCAATCATAGAATTGATTGCCAATGCTTTAAATTCCTTACGCATTTCAGCTCTATTCGCTTTTAAAGTGTCTGTCCATTCTTGGGTTTTATTTCGAACTTTATCCAGAACTGTTGCGACACGATCATAACCACCATGAATAGTATTCACGGCTGAATTGTTTTGATTTAAGTTTGTTGTGCCTACTTTTAAATTTCTGGAATATTGTTGAAATGATCTTCCACCATTTAAGCTTCTTTCAAGTCGATCAATAGAATGAGTAAGCCGATCCAATGATTGATTTGTAGATTGGACATTCTGCTGAAATTGTCTGATTGGCTGTGTTGCTTTATCCACAAATTTAATAATGATGCTTAAATCAAGCTTACTCATACTTTTACTCTGATCCTGATCTTTGTCTTGCACGGTTTTCCCATGCGATTAATTCATCGATTTCAAAATTTGCACAATCAGCAGGCGTCCAGCCAAAGACGACTGCTATATTGGCAATCACATCATCTACACAGAAGGGGAGCTTTCTGTATTCTCCAAAAAACCTGTGATCGCTTCTGCAATTTTCAATGTATCCATGAGTTCGAGTTCATATACATCTTGGGATGTCATTGAAGGCTGGGTAATACGTGGCAGTAAAACTGCAAGTGCATTGATTTCAAAGCTAAGTACATCTTTTAGATTTAAACCTCGACAATGTCCTGTATTTGGACGCTGTAAGGTGATGGTAGTGATTTTAAGTTCGCCACGTGTAAAGCCTTGTGTTAATGAAATTTCTTTGGTCTTAGCGTTCATGTTTGATACCTGATAAAAATAGAAAAATTGTTTCTACTGCACACATGCTGCACAGTAGGGAAGGAAACTTATAAACCGCATGCTTTGCGCTGTGCTTCCAGACGATCGACACCGTTGACGATCTCTTTCATGGCCAGTACATCAATTTCGACCTCGACCTTTCCATCGACTGTTAATTTGTAATAGGTCCACTTGGTCTTGATGGTTTGTTCAGTGTCATCACCTGGCTTTTGAGTACCCATGTCGATTTCTTCGTGACGTCCACGAAGTACGGCCTCGACTGCAGTAATGGCACCGGTATCATCTTGCTGATAGGCTCCAGCAAAACGCAAAAGTACACCTGAAGCAGAGGTAATACCGTACTGACGAATAGAGGTGAGGTTTAGTCCACCAACTTTCCATTCAAAATCGATGGAATCGTCTGACATACCTTGATCGATGGCCACGGGGCCATTCATACCGCCACCACGGAAATTTTCCATGTTCCGGCTAAGCTTGGGTAAAGTACATTCTGCAACCTCTCCAACGAGTGATTCGGCATCATTGAAGAGGTTCATATTTTTAAGTTTTCTTGGTAAAGCCATAATGTTTTACTCGTAATGAAAGAGGAGTACAGCCTTAAGCTGTAATCCGTGCACCGAAATCGGCAAGGTAGTCGTCGGTCAGATTTTGGTAAAAACCAAGATCCTCTAAAGGCGGTACAGGGCCGTAGTCATACGACAAGCGGAATTTACCTGCAGAGAGGTTTTCAACCGGATTTTTTGTTTCGTCGTACCAAGCTTGGCCACCCATGAGATAACCCTGTTTTGATAGGTCGCTTAGTTTTGCATTGACGCCTTCGAGCAAGTCGCTGGCCAGAGATGGATGAAGCGGTTTATCGACCGCCCACATATGTGCTTCTGCAACGGTATCAGCCAGAATCTGTGCTGTGCGGGTCGAGACTTCAAAAGGATAATCGCCCGTTGAATCACAAGTGCGTGAACCCCAGAATCGGAAACCATCTTCACGGATGAGCGTGGTAATCTCATTGGAGTTGAGATAGTCGGCATCTGTGCCGGTTTGTTGCAGATCCCACCATACGTCACGGTCGATACCGACTACGCCATTGACGGCTACGTTTGAAATGACTTTGTGCCAGCCAATTAAGCTATCGATTTTCGCGCGTAGACCGAGCGCGTAGCCGACTGGTGAAATGGCTTCATTCTGCGATGTGTCAGTGTTGTAATGAATGAACTGTGGCCAGATAAGCATGAGCTCACGCGCTGCAAATGATTCACGATAAGCCACAACTTCTTCTTTCGAGTCACAGCCATAGGCATAGGCATAAGCAAAACCGCGAAGCTTTTGTGCAATGCTGACCAGCTCAGTGGTCACGGCCTGAGTATCAAGCCCTGGTGCGCCCAATACGCGGGGTGATGCACCAAACTTGGCCTTTGCAGTGAGTAGGGCTTTTAAACCAGTCAGTTTGCCTGCTGCGGTTGTGGACCCTACAACAAGTGAGGTTTGTTCAGCTTCTGTGGTGGCAGTGGGTACACGTACCACAATGATCGTGGTATTGGCCTGATCCACAATTGCTTGAAGTGCTTTTTTCAAGGTGCCAAGTTTGCCGGCTTTTCCAATCACACTTTGAATGTTGGTTACCAGAACAGCAGTATCTTCAGGAAAGGTAGTCTCATCTGCATCCGATGCAGTAGCGACTAAACCAATGATATTGGTCGTAATGGTGCGAATAGCGCGTCGGATCCCGTCTGTGAGCTCCGAGACTCGTACACCGTGGTGATATTCATCTAATGCCATGGGGCAAAACCTTTATTGATGTTTTGTTTCACCAAAAGGCTTGCATAAAAAAACCCACGATTTAAGCGTGGGGTTTTGTAAGAGGGGATACTACAAATCAGGAACTTCAATTTTAATAAAATTGGAGTTGAAGTATGACTCAGCTAATGCAGCCCAACTACCACTCACACCTTCATTCAATTTAAATTTTCCATCTTGAACTGTGTATAAACTTTCAAGATCAATACCATTTATAAATCTTTGCATATTTTTATCCTAACTTTACTGTGTAAGTACCTGCATGTTTAACTTTAATTTGAATTCCCTTATCTGTCTCCCAACTTAATTCAATTGCATCAATATCTGATTCAATTAATTTTGAGATAGAAACTGGATCTGTTGTCGATTTCTTAGATAAAATTGCTTTGACATATGATGTGTTTGAACCTGAACCACCCACAGTAATCTCATATAATCCACGACCTTCATGGATCCATAATGGAAATGAGTAGCTAGCATTTGCTTCTAGTGAAACAATCGAACGTGCAGAAGATGGTAGTAAATTAGAATCACACTTAAGGTTTAATCCTTTGAATTCCGGAGAGTTCGTACAATTAAAGAATGTGCAATCAATATATTTTGCGTTGAACAAATCACTATCGAGGAAGTTTACACTCGTAAATTGACATTTTGTAAATGTTACAAAGCCCTGGTGTCCTTGTTCCGTTAATGAAACTAATCCACTTTTATAACCTACTATTGATGATCTCGATATTTCAATTTTACTGAAAGCATGTTGTGTTAATAGCGGTGTATTCGTTCTTTCTGTTGCTTCAAATAGAGAAAGGTCTATTCTCGCAATGTGATGATTATTAAAATCTCCTATTATACCAAGCGATCCGGTTACACTCTCATTTGATATTACTAATAAAATTGGATTTCCATAGATATTAATTTCTGCACTTTCAGATATTTGTCCATTTGAAATCCCAAGAAAACTTATGTTTGTTCCGATTCCAGAAGTTATAATTTCTGAACTAAATCTATCTGCAACACTATGGACAGAATTACCAGGTCGAAATTCTCCACCCGAATATGCACATAAGTCTCTTCTATTTCCTTCAAAGTAATTACCAAGCGATGCTGTAAATTCAGCACCATCAACATGAATTGCTGTACGCTCTAATTCACTAAAGTTAGTTTTTGGTGACTTGATGTTTATGAAATGACCACCAATACTAATATATTTTGATCTATTCCAAACACCTTTTAACTGCGTATCTCGTACTGTACAGCCAATGTCTGTTCCAAGTGAGTATTGATCTAAGCCATGTCCGATACCGTTACCGATATAATTCATGCCAAAAAAGTGTGAGTTACTTAATTTATGCTCACCTTCTTGCCACATACATGCATTTAAATTTTCTTTTTCTTCATATTTAAGTCCATACAGATTGCAAAATGCCCACTTTGAGTCATCGGCTTGGTCATTATCCGCAAGATCACCCTCATACATGATCATTCCATCTTCACTGACTGCATATACTGATGAATTTGTGATAACACATTGCTCTGAAAAATCAGCAATAATTAGAGGAGATTTTGAGGTACCGACAGGATATCTGTATTGGAAGTCAACTTTTATATTATTGGAAAAAACGTTCTTAGAGTTGCTTAAAACGTATGTCAATTGATCTCCACCAGCAAAACGTAGGTTATCTACATAGCCATTTTTTGCCCATCTCAGATGAATTTGTCCTTCTTTACTACCTTTCAGCTCACTACCTTCGCCAGAGGGTGTGTTGTCCAAATACATATCTGCAATCTTGAAATGATTAATATGATCCAGCCAAATATGACGCATTAACTCATCTCTTTCTGACTGAATATGCGTAGTATCTCCATTTCCAACAATCGAAAATTCTGTGTAATTTTCAATTTGTTCACCTAAATCACGATTATATGCCCATGTTTTCGCTTTAAAAAATCCATTAGGTATTTTAATTTTTTTATTTTTTAATGAAATCGGTGGATTGGTCGTTAAATCAACAACAAGAGTATCAAGTATTCCGGATTCTTTAGTATCGCGTAAAACATTTGTTCCTGAATCGTTTTTATAATTTTCTTGATATAATTCTTCTTTTACATCTTCAACTTTTTGAATTGTCGCCAACACCACATCTGGATCAATCACAAGTTCAAAATTAGCAGTGTTATCAATCTGCAAAATCATCCGAAAGGTCATGATACGTGCAGTACCATCTGCTGGATTAGGCTTGTAAGTCGCAGGGTAATTTGAGTATGCAACCAGTACATTACCCGCGTATAAGCCAAGCTCGCGTATATTAAAGCCACCTACAGCACTTGCAATAATCGCGTCTGCACGAAGCCAGTTCGCATTGTTTGGATCTGGCGCGAGACTATTTAGTTGGGTTCGATGTACTTCACGAACCATTGAGGTAAAATTTTCATTTGGAACAGGTAATGAACCACCGCCATCACCGAAGGCCATACTTGTAATGCCAAGTTTGGTGCCATTACGAATCGCTTCTGTTAAAAGTTCCAGACCTTTTTTTGTGAAAACTGAATAATAAATTTGTTCTGCCATGTTTAAGCTCTCGGATAAATGGTAGTGTCGTCATGTCCAAAGAAGATAAAAATCGGACAGCAAATTGGGATGAATTGGTTTTGTTTGGGATAGATGGTGACGTCTTCACCGTCGTACATGGCACAAGCGATATTGGTATCACCACGCACTGAGACCACATTAACTTCAATGCCTTTGAGTTCACGTGTCAGAGGTTTTGCATCATTCAATAATGCGATCAGGGTGTTGTAGCCTGATTCACTGAGTTCATTACCTTCGGTATCGATGGTGATTTGAAATGTTCCTGGTGTATTGGTTGGCTGCTCTTGCCACCACTCGGTCACTGATAACGAGTATCCAAAGGCTTTGGTAATTTCTTTCAGTGCGGCCACAGTGCCTTTCTTTTGATGAATCTGAAAAGATGCACGAATTTGGGCAATTTTTTCTTTGTCTGACCAGTTCCGATTCCAACGATCAACACTGTTTTGCCATGCAATGAGTGGAAGAAAATCGTTAGGGGTATTTTTAAGTGTAGTAATTGCACGAATATTGACGTCTAAGTCCGTGGCTTCAGAAGTCACACTACAAATATTGCGTTCAAGTAGTGTTGAGTTAGGCGGGAGAAGTTTATTCATCAAGCTTCTCCAGCATTAATGGTAATCTTGGTACAGTGCGCGACTTGAACTTGGCTTACTTCAACATCTGCAGCAGGGCTTGAAATCACAACATGAACAACGCCTGACACATGCAGCAAGTTGTAAATTTTAGAAAGGTAAATAGACCGGCCAATACGTCGGCTTTCATCTAAATATTTTTTGACTGCTGCGGTGGCTGCTGAAATTAGAGAGTCTGATTCGGGTAAATTGTTAGTAAATATTGTGGCGGTGAGTTCAAAAGGAATCACATCGACTGATTGAACTGTCAGTCGATCTGCGACGGGTCGACGTACATCATCATTTAAATAGCTTTGTACGATTGATAAAAGTGCGTCGGTTGCTGCACCTGTTTCCGTATCATTTTGTAAGATGGTGACTAGTGCTTCGGCTGGTGCAGGACTGGATGCCTTGGCATCGGCTACACGACCATCGGCACTTAAGGCATGGTATTCGTATGCTGAGGTGGGCCCAGCAACGGATAAGGAGTCAAAAACCAGAGAGGCGCGATAACGTAAAGCATCATCGGTTTCATACATAGCATCGCTGTCTGCAGTCGCTTCATTAATCAGTAATCGTTTAATGCCATAGTTAGCTACGACGGCATCAAGATCGGTCTTTTCAGCAAAAGCTAGTAGTACAGAAAGTGCTGCATTATTGATGCGGTTACGCAGAATGACTTCACGATAGGCATTTTCTTCTAAAAACTTTGTCAGTGGTTCGCTTTCACGCTGTAAAGTCTGACGAATCTGATCCTGATCATTACTATCAAATAAACTAATCAGTTTTTCTTTACGCTCAGCAAGAATCGATTCAAAGTCAATTTCTTCAACCATGCTGGGCTTGGTAAGTTGTGAAAAGTCGACGCTCATATTGAAGATCCCATTTGCAGCGGAATAGATAATTTTTTATTGTCGGAAGTACCAATAATCCGAGCGTCTAAATCGACCTGAAACTTACCGTTTTCAACAAGCGTAAACTTGGCACTACTTAAGCTGACGCGATTCTCCCAAGTTAGAATGGCTGTTGCGCTTGCTGCCATAACTTGTAATCTCACAGCATCATTAAAAGGCTGATCAAGCAGCTTAAAAATCATGGACCCATACTCACGACGCATGACACGGCTTCCAATCGGTGTCGTTAAAATGTCTTGAATCGATTGCTTAATACTTTGAAATAATTCGATGGACTGGCCATTTTCGCGTGACATCATGGCGTTGGTACTCCGGACAGGTCTGAACCTGACTTGACGTCTTTGGTTTTATGGAATTTAAGGCTGATATCACCGGCTTTCACGTCACCCGCTGTACTAAAATCACCAGATGAATAACTTGAGCCTTGTACAAGTTGACTACCACCGACTGTGTTATTGCCAGTCATTGCGGTACTACCATCAATTTGAACGTTACCAACGTTGGTCTGGTCGCCATTCACAAACAGTTTGCCGTTAATCGTAGTATCTGCATTTACAGTAAGACCACCAGGCGCGGTTAAAATTGCGGTGGCATTTGCAGGTAAAATTGCTTGTAGGCTATGGTTTTTAGTGTCGTAGCTGATAACTGCACCGTCTTCAAATAAGCGTAATTTGATATCTGGATCTTGGGACGGGGTAGGGAAATTTTCATTATTAAGGCCCACAACGACGATACCCAAGGCAAGTTCACCCGCAGGGCTAAATACCACGCACTCTTCTTTGATACTGGGTAAATCATGAGTTGAATCTTTACCGGCTCTTAAATTCAGTACGCGTAATTCATCTGTCACGATATCGCCAAGATCGACAGTGACCGTATGAAAAGGTTTAGATGGGGTAACCGTCTTGATACGTCCGAGCCGGATTACATTTTCAAGACGTCGATTCATTTCTGCATTCATGCGCTTACTTTGCGCGAGAGCAAATCAGACTGCATCAATCTCGATTTGTAAGAGGGGATGCTACAAACAAAAAGGCTTTTTATTTCAATTTATCGAAATGATCTAAAACAGAATCTTTGATCATTTTTATATCTGACTCACTGAAGCCGAGTAATTCACGTTTTGGGTAGGTAATGAAAGGGCCATTTTTGGCCACACGTCCTCGCAAACCTTCTTGATGGATCTTGGCAACAAATACAGCGCTACTTAAAAAGCCGACACTTACTTTTTCAGCGTTGGAGAAATTCCTTAAATATTTTAAGGATCTTAATTTGGTAAACATTTTTCGGCGTACTTTTTTACCATCCCTTAAACGTCTAGGAGTATAGGCAGATCCATCTGGGTTGGTCTGGCCAGAAATACGTTGCTGCTGATTACGTCTTAAATCTTTACCAATTTTTTTGTTCAGCTTTGTCATTTCAGATGAGCTGAGTTGCTGAACAAGCGGATTTAGAAATTTGACCAGATCATCGAGATTATCTTGCATGGCTTACCTCTTGTTGAATAAAGGCATTTCAATGCTGACAGAATTTTGAGGCTCTGCACTGGTCCAGGCTGCCAGAATATTTCCATGATCATCAATCAGCTCACATGGAGTAGCGGGCAGAGCTGCTGTCAACTGTGGCTCTTCTGGGTAGCTAAAACTAAATGAGCCATCTTGATTCTTGGTCAGAATGACGCGTTCAGTCAGTTCAACTTCGAACAATACATCGACTTTATCGTTATCCAAGATCTCGGCTTCAAACTTGACCGCATTTTTATTTTTTTCAAGATTGGCCATCAATTCAGACTGGTGAACGCGTAACCACTGAAACAATAAGAAAGCAATCAGATCAGGATCACCAGAGAAATCCTGAATCAGAAAACGAACTGGACAAATACTTTCCATACTGTATCCAGTCGCTAAGGTTGAACGGTAGCTACCAGATTCAATCAAGATACTCAGCTTATCCGGATTGTCTTTCAGGAACTGAATATTTTGAACCAGATAGTCTCTCAAGCTAATTGGCTTTTTCATGCAGCTTTATTTCCATAGTTTGGATCAAGGCGATTCATCACACGTAGAAACTTGGTGTCATAGCCGAGCTTTTTGTAGTTTTTGCCGTTGTACAGGCTAAACACCGCATGCCAGTTTTCAGCACGTAAGGCATCAAGTAAGGATATTTTTTTGTCATCCACTACACCGGCTTTAGTTTCACAGTAGCGTAGAAAGCTTTCAAATTGCAGCGATTCACTCAGGTATTGATGCTCAACAAATTCTTGAACTGAAGAATAGCCGAGAGCTTTCCAGTTTTCGCCCATCAACTGAAAACGGCCCCAACTGGCAGATTGGAATGCACACTCTTCATCGATTTGTTTGGCCAATGCGAGTCGGGTGTATTCAGCTGCATTACCATGGTATCCGCCTGTTTGAGTGTTCACGACATTCGGATATTTGGCCATCATCTGATTTGCAAAAGCTTTTCCGCGTTTTTCTACCAAGTAAAAATACATGCGATGACGCTCAAATAAAATCTTTGGTCGGCCGTCAGGTAAGTAGCCCTGACCAAGCGTTTCGACTTCAGCGATTGCACGGATAACAGTTTCTGAAATACCCAGACGCTTTGCGCCAGCAATTAAGTCGAAATCTTTTAACGCCTTGGATACATCGACACCTTGCAAGGCTTTTAACGTGGTTTCACCCACAATACCATCGACTTTAATGCCAGATTTTTTCTGAAACTGGATGACGGCAAACTCGGTGCTCTCACCAAAATCACCATCGATAGATAAAGGCTTGTTACTTTTACCTTTAATTCCATTTTTGATCAGTAATTGCTGGAGGCGAGTGACGTCTGTTCCCTTTGAACCGAATTTCAATAATTTCATGATTCGCTCCAGATCAGTTTGGCCACATTTCCTTTAGACCTATAAATGATGATGGTGAGTAATACAGCAAATATCGCATCCCATAGCGTCACCGGATCTTTAAAGAAGAGGATATGGACGGCTTGTCCCATAAATGACGCAATGAGCAATGTGGCTAAGAATGAATAACCACGATGAAAATCTGTGTCATTTCGATTGAAGCAAACAATGCGAATGCCACAGAGCATATACGCAATAACAGCGATCAACTGGAATAGAAATTCAATCATGATGATCCTCCTCGAAAGGCTTTCCAAAGGTCTGAAAGCTTGCTGGCTTTTACCCAGTCCACAGCCTTGATCAAAATAAATAAAGAAAATGTCGATGTAATCAGTGCTGCCGTCGCATCACTGGTAATGAAAGTCCGACTGGTAATTTCAGGGGCGAGCAGATAACCAATTCCGGTCGAAAGCAGCATGGTGCGTAGGCGTGAAAGGGCGGTCAGATTTTTTTCATAAGTTGCAATGAATGCAGCTCCGAGTACTGCTCCTAAAAGTGCGTTACCATTGATGAATGGCAGTAGTGATACAGCACTTAATGTCAGTGTTGAAAGACTAGTGGTAGTCGTTGGTTCAGGCATATCAGTCCCATAAATTAATTGTTTCAGTGACCTGTTCCTGTGAAACTTCAGGCAGGATGATGTGTGTCCCCAGCTCAAGAATAGGCCCTTGATCAGATAAGCCCGGATTTGCATTTAAAACCGCTTCAACAACACCAGATGTTCTGCCGTAATAGCGCCAGCAAATGAGATCGATTGTGTCGCCCTGAACAGCCGTTACGGTTTTGCTCATATCAAATCCACCGTACAGCGAGATTGACCTAGCAGATCGCGAATGGCCCAGCGCAAATTTCGGCGGTGATCATCCACAGTCGGTTCAAGTTCTTGGCCACGTTTTTGACCATCACCAGTGCTGTCATAAGCACGGTATTTTTCGTTGATATCGGCAGCTACGGCACTGTGAATCGCTCGCTCATACAAAATTTGTGTATTTGCCTTACCGCCAATCTGGCCAGTGGCCAAGTCATTCAGGGAGCTTGCTTTAGTCTTTAGCGTGCGTAACTGATGATTAATTTCGAGCATTGCAGCGGTGATCGAATCGGTTAAGCGCTGATTCGTCACGCTGCCATCGAATCTGACTTTTTGCCTGACGTCTTCTAGCGCGACATCTGGAAAAAACGGATCATTCGAGATGACTTCAGAAGATGTGCTTTGAGGGACATTAAAGCTAAAACCAGTCATTGTTATATCCTAGGTGGTCGGTGGATGATGGTTCAGAACAACAACTTAAAAGTTGTGTCATCCCCATCATGCCGACCAGGTGCAGGGGGCACAGGGTTAAGAGGAAGGTGTAGACGCTTTTTCCTCTTGTTGTTTGGTCAGTAACTTTTCGGCTCGTTCAAGATCCTGCTTACAGCCAACATTGTCTTTTTTAGCGATCGCTTTTTTCATGTATTCAATCGCAGGTGGAAAGTCATTTTGCGCTAAAAACAGTTTCCCAATTGCGCAGTACAATTTGGCTCGGATTGGATCATGCAGATCGAAACCTTCGGTCATTTGCTCGGCACAAAGCAGTGTGTTCAAGTCAAAAGTTTCATTTGCCTTGATTTTGGATAAGGCCGCATTGGCAATTTCTTCTGCCACAATACTTGGCGTGTCTCGGCTAAACGAATCCGGCATGTCTAGGCCATGATCGAGTGCAAATTTTGCGATTTCCAAGCCTTGTTCAAACCAGCCAGCATCTAGACACCAGAGCATAATAGTTGTGACAATTTCGTCCTCAACTTTGGTATTGGCAGCAATAACACCATTTACATAGGCCAGATATTTAGGGATCAGATTGGCTTTGGCCAACGCCTTGGATTGATCAGACTTGATATTGGATAACAGTGATTTATCGTTTTTTAGCTCAAGTAGCTGCAACTGATAAATCGAAGCATCGGTACGACTGCCACCAAACTCATCGGCTTTGGCTGCTTGTTCAGCCAAAACGCGAAGGCGGTGATTACGTGCATGTCCCATAAGTCACCTACAAAAGTTGAATGTTTTCGACCAAACCTACTTTTTCATAGGCTTCAATCACATAGTCTTCATTGCTAGACTGATAATCCGCAACACGGTTCTTTTCTGGTTCTTCACGGATAAAACGACGTTTAGAGCCTTCAAGGTAGTAAATAGAGAGATTGTCTAAAGACGTAATCAGGCAGGCATTGTCTGGAAAGAAGGGAACACGTACCGCAGGCAAGCCACCAATCTGCTTTTGACCGACCAACACCTGACCCGCAAGTACGTTTTGGTTGTCCTGTTCTTTGTTCAAGATGGCAAAGTTTTTGTCATTTAGTAATGAACGTCCACAGATAACCACCAGATCGGTCGCATCCTGATGCACTTCATCAATCAGATCATCGACAGCATCCTTCACCAGTGCATCAAGTGTTTTATAGTCACCATTTGCACCCACTGTAATTTTGCCTGAACCTGCCACAACCTCAGTCATGCAGCGCTCTGGGCTACGGGTACGGATTTTGTGCAACCATCCTTCATTAACGTCTTGCAATAACGGGTTTTGAGTACGATTGGTGGTGGCTGCAATACTGGTACCATTCCAGCCAATCATGATCCGGTCTAAACCAATTGCTTTGGCACAGGCACTCGCCCACTTATCCGGAAAATCCTGAAATTTTGCCCATGTATCAATTTTGGAATAGAGCAGGGCAATATCGAAGTCAGTTTTCTGGCAATCGTAAGTATTGTCTGAAAAACCTGTCGGATCCGATGGATTACGAATTTTGTCGCCTGTGGTATCGGTACGGCCTGCAATGGTACGTGTGACCGATAAACCAATGGCCTGACCTTTTGGCTCGGGCACTGGAATAACATTGATGCGGCCCAAAAACTCACTTGAAAGCTGAATCTTTTCTTCAAGTGATTGTGCGGGAGTCGGTGCAATCGAAAATTGGACGTTTGCACTTTCGACACCATTGATACGTGCAACTTCACGTACATAATGGTTAAAGAGTTTACGTGTATCGTTACGCATGATTTTGAAATTCCGTATTAGTAAACAACAGCAGTTGAAGTACCAGCGTTACCAGTACTTTCAGGGCGTTTTTGATGGTTTGGATCTGGATGAGAATGAAAGGCTTCTGAAAGCTCGTTGTACTTTTGCTCTAAAGAAGTGAACTTGGTTTTCAACTCATTAAACTCATGTTCAATGGTTGAAAAGGCGGTATTTTGCTTACCAAACGTTTCTGCAATTTGCTCAAGCACCTGCTTAACATCGCTAAAGTTTTGCTTGGCTTCTTCACCTTGCTTTTCAATTTGCGGGGTAAAAAACTCACTGAATTTTTGAATCATGCCAACAAACATATTTTTGCTGTCATCTTCAAACTCCATTTCGGTTTCTATGGCTGTAGAAAACAAATTGGTTTTGGAGTTCTCGCCAAATTTAGCCACCATGCTTGAAAAACTGAGCTTTTCTGTACCAATCGATGCGGGAGAATCTGTCACCGCCAAACCGACCAGATAAGCAGATCCTTTGCCTTGAAAATTGGGATCAATTTCTATACTGGTAAAGATTTTCTGACGCTTCTTGTTCATCTCGACCAGATCCGGAGTAGCATCGAGCTGCGCAAAAAGAGCCAGTTTCTTGGAGCCGTTAAAGTCGATTTCTTCTGACTTAACCGCCATTACATCGCCATAAGCTCGAAATGAAGAATCGGGCATGATGCCGCGCAAATGCTCAACCCAGATACGTGCGCCATATACGTCCTGACTATAAGATTTTGCAGCCTGTTCAATCCAGGCACGTTCAATCACGCGCCCATCGATGGTGTCGCCTTCAACCGCAACACGAAAGAATTTTGTTTTGTTTGACATGATCTATAACCGTTTAGGAATTTTGCTCTACAAATAATGAGCATCATTGAAAGTCCTACACGATTAGTAAACACAATGACTTTGTAAGAGGGGATGCTACAAAAACAACACCAAGCTTTATGCCAGATGCATTGATTTAATTGGCGCATGAATACATTAGACACAGAACGCTTCGAGCTGACATTCGACTGCCGGATTAAAGCGAAGTTCCTGTACTGGATGGGCTGGCGCATTAGTGCGATTGCAGAGTATCTACAGGAAAATGAAAAAACCGTTCATTCGTGGAAGGCACGCGATGAGTGGGATAAAGACGCACCTGAAGGCTTGGCTGCTCAGGCATTAGAAGCACGTCTGTGTACCTTGTATCTACTCGATAAAAAAACACCGGGCGACTTTAAGGAAATTGATTTACTCGAACGCCAAAAAGACAAATACGCCAGACGCGAAAAGTACCTGACCAATGAAGGCAATGAAGCCGACATTAATCCAAAAATTCAAAACCGTAATGCCAAACCGAAGAAAATGCCTAAGCGTAATCTCATCACGCAGGCCATGATTGAGAAGGTACAGGCAGATTTTGATGAGGGATTGTTCGACTATCAGCGTAACTGGTGGAAAGCCAAAAATCAGCGGTCGCGAAATATCCTGAAAAGCCGTCAGATTGGCGCCACGTACTATTTTGCACGCGAAGCATTTGTCGATTCAATTACAGGGGGAAGTAATCAGATCTTCCTTTCTGCGTCTAAAGCACAGGCGCATGTATTTAAATCTTATATCAAGGCGTTTGCTGCCGAGTCGATCGATCTGGACTTACAGGGCGACCCAATCACCCTTAACTTTGAGGAAGGGCCATCATCTGACCTGATTTTTTTGGGTACCAATGCCAAAACTGCGCAAGGATTTCATGGCAATTTCTATTTTGATGAATATTTCTGGGTACATGGCTTTTTGACCTTACAAAAAGTTGCCTCTGGTATGGCCATGCACAAGCACTGGCGTAAAACCTACTTTTCAACACCTTCCTCTAAAAGCCATGAAGCCTATAACTTCTGGACAGGTGAAATCTTCAATAAGGGCCGAGCCAAAGACAAGCGCCTGAATATCGATGTGAGTCATGAAGCGCTTAAAGATGGTCGCCTGTGTGAAGATAAAATCTGGCGTCAGATTGTCACCATTCTGGATGCAGAGCGGGGCGGTTGTGATCTGTTTGATATAGATGAACTGCGTTTTGAGTACTCGGCAGAAAGCTTTGCCAACTTGCTCATGTGTATGTTTATGGATGACGGACATTCCGTATTTCCATTGGCAGTCATGCAGCAATGTATGGTCGATTCTTGGATGCTTTGGGATCGAGACTTTAAACCACTGACATTACGGCCATTTGGATACCAAGAAGTATGGGTGGGCTATGACCCTGCCGAAACTGGCGATACAGCGGGCTTGGTGGTTATTGCACCGCCATCAATAAATTATCCGAAATTTCGCTTGCTGGAGCGCCACCAGTTTAAAGGCATGGACTTCAAGGCACAGGCAGCTTATATCAAAAAAGTATGTGAAAACTATCGAGTGACATACATCGGGCTAGACACTACAGGGATGGGTACAGGCGTTGCCCAGCTTGTGCGCCAGTTCTTTCCTGCACTCACAACCTTTAGCTATTCGGTTGAAGTCAAAACCATGCTGGTACTTAAAGCTATGGATGTACTTCACCATAGCCGCTTCGAGTTCGATGCTGGCTGGACCGATGTAGCACAAAGCTTTATGGCTATTAAAAAAACTATGACCGGTTCTGGTCGTCAATTCACATTTGAAGCCACGCGCTCCGAAGAAGTCGGGCATGCCGATCTGGCTTGGGCATGCATGCATGTGTTTGCCAATGAACCCCTTGAAGGACGTAACTTCCACAATACTGCTGCTATGGAAATATTTTAATGAATGCACAAGACCATTTACCGACGCTAACTCAAAACAATTCCATGCAGGCATTTACCTTTGGAGATCCAGAACCGGTATTAAACACGCACGATCTAATGAGTATGTTTCAGGTGTACTGGAATGGCACTTACTATGAGCCGCCTGTGAGTCTGGATGGCTTGGCCAAGTCATTTCGAAGTACACCATATTTGTCTACCGCCATTATTTATAAGCGTAATCAACTGGTTTCAGCATTTAAGCCAAACAAGCTGATGTCTTCAAAGGCATTTGAGCAACTGGTAATGGACTTTCTGGTTTTTGGTATGGGTTACGTGGAAGCAGTAAAAAGTAGATCGAATAAGATTGTGCAGGTGACAACACCTCTTGCCAAGTACATGCGCCGCAAGCAAGACCCGAAAGAGTTCCTCATGATTACCGAAAACTGGAAGTACCACCATTTTGAGCGTGACACGGTTTTTCAGGTTCGAGAGTGTGATATCAATCAGGAGATCTACGGCACGCCTGAATATCTGGCAGCTTTACAATCGGCTTTTTTAAACGAGTCTGCCACGTTATTTCGTCGTAAATACTACAACAATGGCTCACATGCGGGCTTTATTTTGTACCTGACCGATCCACAACAAAGCGAAGATGATGTAAATAATTTACGCCAGGCACTCAAAGACAGCAAAGGGCCAGGGAACTTTCGTAACCTGTTTTTGTATTCACCAAGTGGGAAGCCAGACGGGATTAAGTTGATACCTGTATCTGAAGTGGCAGCGAAGGACGAGTTTGCACACATCAAGTCCATTACACGGGATGACATACTGGCAGCCATGCGGACACCACCACAGCTACTTGGGATTATTCCCAACAACACCGGTGGCTTTGGTTCGATTACCGAAGCAGAGCAGGTGCATTGGAACTCGGAAATTATTCCACTACAGCACCGGATTGCAGATCAAATCAATGGATGGATTGGACAGAGCGTGATTACATTTAAAAGTTATGCAGAGATACGAAACAATGTGAACACGGCTTAAAAAATACATCATCTGAATTTGTAAGAGGGGATGCTACATATTCACAAGCTTCTTTTGCTTCTTTGAAAAAGTGAATAATGAAGATACATAGCAAAAAACCCAAGATGTGGCGTCTCGGGTTTTTTTGTGTCCACCACTTAAGCACATAAGAGGTAAACCATAGGTGAATTTTAACCTAAATTTAAAGTTGGATAAAGTAATGGAAGTGTTTGCAAAATATAAATCATTACGAAACATGTATTACGCATTAATTGCAGTCATTGGCTTGTACGGATTTGCGCAGATTATTTCGGCTATTCGATGGTGGTAAATTTCATCCCAATGAAGGTATAGAAATAAAAAACTTATCACCGTAGCTTAATTTTTGCATTAGAACATCAATACTACTGATTGCTACAAATCCATTTATTTAAATTTGGATTTTGGGATATAGGAATCTTCGCCAAGTGTTTTATTAATTAATATTGAAAAATACTTATCTGGTGTGTGATAGGTATTTATTTTTCTAAGTAATGCATACTTTTGTATAAAGTTAATCAATTCATTGTTATCAAAATTGTTAGCATTGTTAATGGCTGTTATGAACATGGTATACATTTCATTAATAGTTTGATGTGAAATAAAAATTTTAACTGCATCATTAGAGGTCTTAAGATGATCATGTTCTTCAATATATCTGAGAATGAAGCAAATATATTCGAAATATTCATTGTCAATAATAGTTTCTCTTGTGTGTGCATGGGCTTCAGATGAAGCAGAAACTATTACAGGAATGTATACTTTTTCATTTGAATTTTTAAGATTTTCAACATTATATGCAAATTTACCTTGTATATGTAATAAGGATTCTTGATAAAATCGATCGAATACATAGTTTCCTTTAATTTCAGAATTTCTAGATATTTCTAAGGACTTGATTTTATTTTTCTTTTCATCCAAAAATTTAAAAAGAAGTGTGTAAAAATTTTGAACTTTTGCATCCAGAATCTGTTGTTCATTCAGTTGTGCTTGCTGTTCAGTGATTAGGCTTTGTTTTTCAGCAATTTTTCGTTGCTCATTTGCAATCGTATTACTTTCTTTAATTTCATTACGTTGAGCTTCAAGTTCCTCACGCTGGGCACGTAATTCTTGTCGCTGCATAAACAAAGAAATAATCAGGACAGCAAAAGCTAGTCCACTGAATAATGTATTTAAAGATCCATAGCTATCACCATAAGTGCCATATATTTCACCTACTTTTTGAAATCTCGTTTCTGCCTTGGAATCATCGGTTTCTAGATTTGGCTTAAATGGTATAGAAACTTTAGGAGGTTCTTTAGGTAACGGTACATCAGCTTTCTGCAAGAAATAAGGGTAAAAAAACCAAACTAAGAAAATACCAAGCCCTGTCAAAACCATTAAAACTAGCTCTAGATTATTTTTAATGGTTTTTTTATTCGTAAAGTTAATCATAAAAAATAAACTAGTTATCCGTAAAAACATCAATATTATAATTTGAGAAAAATTGCTCTATATCAATATTTATATATTTTTCTTGCAATATTTGAACGACTGATTCAGGTATAATTTTAAACTGTAGGCAGGAATTTTCCCAAGATTGAGTCATGTATTTATTGAGGTTATCAAATAGAAGGGCTGTGCAAATAATACCACTTTCGTTAAATTGATCTACTTTAATTAAATAGGGTTTAACTTGTAAAATAATATTTTTTAATTGATTAAGATTATTTATACCGAAATTTATCGTTTCATTAAGAGTATTAGCAAGCATTTCATCGTCAGTCTTTTGAAGCCCCTTGTTTGGAAAAATATGTTGCAACAAAGTTCGTATACCAATCGTTGATAATTCAATATCTATTTGATTGTTTTCTTGAATTTCTTGCTTAACTGTTTGCGCATATTCTTCAATTTCAACAGTTAATCTATTGAATTCGAGGTCGGCAGATTCTAATAGACCAGAAAGAAGACTAAATCTGCGACTTAAATGAGAAGGTAGTTTGCCACCAAGTTTATAACCTCTATCATGTTCAATTTCAGCCCATGCATGCTCTAAAGCAGTTCTGACTTGAATTTCAAAACATAAACCTTTAAGTGCTTTCCATTCGAGTAGCGCTTCCCTAGATTCTCCAATATCACATACGAAATGCACAGAACGATAACCAACTTTGTCTTCGCCAAGTGAAGCGGATTTATTGATGCTATCTTCAGGATGTACATTAAATAAAGAATGAATTAACTCGCCAACTTTTTGTACATCAGACTCAATTAACGTGATAACACGAATACCAGCTAAATCTGTCATATCATTGGGTGAGTAATCTTTATTTTTCTTTTTATCATCTATTTTCTTAAGGAAACTCTTTTTACCTTTCTCTCTAAAAGGAATATCTACATAACTAATGCCATGCCCATCAAGTGTACTCTTTAACGTTGCAGCTACCATTGCAGCTAAAGTTTTATAGTGATGGATATTTCCATCAAACCAGGCCTCATGATCAGCTCTAGATGAAGAAGATACTTCTACTTCATCCTCAACAATCTTCAAAGCTTCTGCTTTTTTATCCGCCACGCAATAAACCCCAAGTTCAATTTTTCATAAAATTTTATAGGTAAATATATATCATGATTGACACACAATGAGTAACTAAGATACTACTAAGTGATGATAAATCTTTCACTTAAAAATCATGACTACCAAAAAAACAGATGAAACTAAAGAAGTTACAGAGAAGTCAGAAAATAATGATTGCTTCATTATTATGCCAATAGCAGATCACCCTGATTACAAACAGGGGCACTTCAAACGTGTATATGATGATATTTTTAAACCTGCTTGTATTGCAGCAGGTTATAGGCCAGTTCGAGCAGATGACACTAAACAAGCAAACTTGATTCAACTGGATATTCTGCAAAAATTACTTGAATCACCTATGGCAATTTGTGATTTAAGTACAAGGAATCCAAATGTTCTATTTGAACTCGGCTTAAGACAAGCTTTTGATAAGCCAACAATTCTGGTGCAGGAAGAGGGAACACCAAGAATTTTCGATATTAATATTTTTCGTTATGTTGAATATAGAAAAAGTCTGGACTATCGTGAAGTTTTAGCTGATCAGCGAGCTATAGAAGAAGTCTTAATAGAAACCAAACAAGCTGTGGTTGACGGAAAAAGTGTCAATTCTATTATTAAGCTTCTTTCAATGACAAATCCAGCAGTACTTCAAGATTCATCAAATTTTGGTGAAAAAGAATACTTCAATGTTCTTATGTCTGAGTTTGGATCTTTAAAGAAACAAATATATAATATGAACCAAGAAAATAAATCTATTAATAAAGATTTTAATTCTTATAAAGAAATAAATAGTGATAAATTTTATCTTTTGGAGATATTGTTTGATCGTGTTTTAACTGGTGAAGAGTATCAAAATATATTTGATAGTTTTTTAAAATCTTCTCTAATCGAGGAGGTCGGTCTGATGGAGGCATATATAGATGAAAAAAAGAATTATAAAATGATTGTTGAAATTAGAGCTCTTAAAGGAAAAGTCATACCTAAAGCTTATATATTCAATTTAATAAAAAAATCAAATCTAGATAATCTTAAGATTATTGATATTTTTTCTGCAAGATCAATTTCTTAGTGTGGAATTTTAATATATCTATCTCCTAAATATAAATATACTTTTTTATAGAAAATTAAATATTTCACTCAGCATATTTACTTTATGTTTTAATATATTTTAACTAAGTTTAGATTGTAGCTATTATTAATAGATTAACCTATCCTCTCCATTTCCAATAACCATTTAACATATTTTAATCTCATAAAATATGTTAATATTTTAAATGCAATATAAACTCCTACTAACAAGATTATAGTTGATAAAATAACTAAAATTAGAAATTCATTTATTGTTGAAATTTTGTGTGCGAAAAAATAACTAGTATATAACATTGCTGCAATTGATAGTGCTGAAATTGAAAAATATATTATGGATCCGATGATATTATTTCTATTTGCATCATTAATGTTGTATTTTTTATTGAGTGTTAAACTAGAATTATTTTTATCATAAACTAGAATGTGTTTACAGAGTTCAAAAATTACAATAGCCCTTTGTTTATCAATAAAGCTAATTAAATATTCGAGTTTATTTAGATCCTTTTCTTCAGTTCCTAATTCTATCTGTAAATAAAGAACTTTTTGGTGATAGATAATTTTATCTTTTGTTTTATCATCTAACCGCGATTCCTTTATAAGCACCTCTTTGCTTGCGATTAGCTTATCTTTTTTTCTTCTTTTATAAGTTGTTATTAATGAAATATGTTCAATAACTCCTGTTTTTATCAGAAAGCCGTAGATAATAAATATTGATACAATTAATGTTACTGTTGTCCCGATCACCGAGCCAAATGAATTTTTGATGAATAATAAAGCAGTTGAGAGTTCCATATTTCTTAATTTATAAAGTGTGATAGAAAAGTATTGATGTTTAATAGTAACTAAGCTACTCTAAAAATACCACCCACATGGTGGTCGAGTTTGGTCGCTCGTTTTACAAAAGCAGATATTTAACCGCTGCTAAGCGGTATTTTTATGTCTGAGGTATCCCTGTACTCTACGTTATGGTAGATCGGATGGGGAGGCGCAAGCCTGCCGTTTCCTTTTGTAGCGGTCGACCAACCCCGTTCGGTCTGCCACCATCAAGTTTGGTCGCTTGAGGTGGCAATCTAATACAAAAGGAAAGCCATAATGATGAATAAAACTATTCAGGCAGAATCTTGCCTAAACGAACTCTGTTATCAACGTCTAACCTCTCCAGACTTTGCTCAAAAATTAAGTTTTAAAACTCGTCTCATCCGTTGGATGAAAGGCGGTGCAAAATGAATGCACTCGACTTAACTCAAGCCGTCTTTATTCAAAATCAACAAATCAAAACTGATAGTCTCAAAGTGGCTCAGGCCTTTGGAAAAAGGCACACCAATATTTTAAGAGCGATTGAAAACCTAGATTGCGAAAAATCTTTTAACGCGCTCAATTTTGAGCTGGTTGAATATATTGATGCAAAGGGTGAATCACGTCCTATGTACGAAATGACCCAAGATGGTTGGATGTTCTTGGTCATGGGTTTTACTGGTGAGAAAGCTGCACAAGTCAAAGTTGCATTTATCAATGCATTTAAAGCAATGGCAACCTTACTTGAAAATAATCAGCTACTGGAGCAGCAGGGCATTTATGTCGGTGCAAAGGTACGCCTAAACTCAGGTAGCCCAGAGCTGACGGTGAATCAGCTTATTGCCAATCATCAAGGGGAGTTAGATAAAGTTGAACTGCTATGGTTCAGCAACCGGCTGCATAAAACAGTGCTATCTATCCATGCAGTCACACCCGTGATTTCACAGCAAAACCAATTGCTAGATCAATTTTGGCAATCGGTTTATCGCCATGGATTATCTGCTCTCAACCATAGCCACAAGCCAGATCTGATCGCACTGTATCTGCCACAGCTTTACGAGATCATCCACGACTTACCAGAGCCAAAACGACTACAGCAGGAGCTTTCACAAAGCACTCAACCATATCCGCATTATCTCAAGAGCAGTCATGCAGTACGCAGCATACTAGATAACAAAACTCATCGATGCATGCTGTTTAAACCAAGTCAGGCACTATTGGGAGGTGCAGCATGATTCCAGATCTCAAGCCAGGCAACTCGCCAAAAGATGCAGAAGAACTACTGGAAAACATTACAGACTCAATCCAGAAGCTTGAGCTGAATATCTCTGCAATGGCCCGTATGTACTTCGACGATGGCTTGCCAAGCAACGAGTTTAATGCATTGATGTGTGGCCTACACCTACAAGTGCATGAGATCTCAAAGCAAATCTCGAGCTTTAAACCATAAACAAAATTGACCAGAAAATGTGCAGTTCACTGCACATTCTGGATTAGCGCGGGCGGTAGACCCCCCACGTCACCTGGGGGCTTTTTGTGTCGGTTTTGCTTTAAATTTTCATATTTAAAAAATCAGCTCAAGCTCTGTTATAGACAGGGTTTGACGTACAAAAAACAGGGCAGAATCACATTCCTCAAAAATCTGCACAATTCTTCAAATCCCTGCACATGCCATTCAGTAGGTAAAAATGAACAAGCGAAAAGAAGGGTAGCCACGGAGAAAATCAAAAATCTGAAAAAGTGTAACCCCACCTATAAAACACTATAATTCACTATTTAATTTAAATATAAACAATAACTTATACGGTTACGCTACTAGTGTAACCTAGCGAAACCTAAAATCCTTAAATCTTCATAAATAATTGAAAAATATGAATATATTTAGTAACTCAAGGTTACAGTAAAACAGCGTAACCAGTTACAGAAAAGTTACCCATAAGTTACTCTAAGAAAATCTATATAAAGTATTAAATATCATATAGATAAATACATATTTGAATGAGGGTTACAAAAGTTACAGCTTTTAGAGCATACCCAAAATATTGGGGTAAAAACATAAATTGGAAAATCATCCCAAATTCTGTCAGAATCTCCATCGCTTGTGGACCTAGATATACATCTTGTTTGTCAGGATTTCCCCAGATTTGCACCAGACCGTTATAAGTCACTGAATTTAATATATTTAGCTTGGCTTTGACATCGTAGAGGTCTCCAGTTCGAGTCTGGATATGCCTACCAAGATAAAACAAGGGTTTACAAGCAATTTCAATGACTTGTAAGCCCTTTTTTTTATTGTCTGGCGTTTGTGATTTTGATTAAGATGACAACAAAATTGCAGAAATAAACAATAAATTCAACTAAGAAGAGAGCATCAAATCTAATTAGATGCTCATTTCCATTATCTAGAAATTTTAATGTGCTATTTGCTGATGCTTTAATAGATAAACTATAAGAATTAAACTAATATCAGTTAAGTTTACTACTCGTATGAACATATTTATATTAATGCTAAATATACTCATTTTTTTATAATAATTCCTAACTAATATAAAATTTAGAAAGTTTTGATAAAGTCAAATTTACACTTGATTTTTATAGTTTTACTTCATCAAGGAACGATCAAATATGATTAATCATATTCGATCGTTACAGTTGCCATTGCACGAACTTTGCCAGCAGTCACATTTGTTGCTGTTTGATAATAGCGAGCAGTCATTGGTACGTTATATTGAAGTGTTTGGTTAGAAGACAAAGTACCTAGTGCTAATTTATCACCTTTTTTAATAACTTGATTTTTATTTTGATAGTTCCACAGTAATTGAACACCTACACCATTTGCTTTCTCAGAAGCAGCGGCAGTATTTGTTAAAACCTGATTATTTGTTCCATCTTGAGTATAGTCATAAGTTAAACTAATCAGATTTTTCTCTTCGTAACCAGTAGGATTAATACCACCATTACATAGAATATTCATATCAAATGTTTGTTCACCTTGAGTTGAACCAATACCTTTGAAACCAGTCTTTGTAACTGTAGGAAGCTGTACAACTTTATTGATATTACCTTGGATTTCACATGAAGATGAAGCAATAGTAATTGCATTGCCATACACAGTGCTTGTCAAAAAAGGGCGATTCGTATTGCCATTAACGTAATAACGACTATATAAACCTGGAACCAAAGTACCAGAACCTGTCTGAGTAGCAGTTTTTACGATCTCAACAACAAAATAACCTTGAGCAAGGTTATAAGTAGTTCCAGGAGTCAAATTACGGGTATATGGATAGTATCCAGAAAAGTTACTCGCATTTTCAGCTTCACGATATAAACGGATACCGATACCAGGAATATTTGTAGAATAAATACTATTTCCTAGAGGACTTAAAGGATAGTTTTGAGTCAAGGAAGCTGTAATGGTATCGCTATATGAAGTACAACGTACTGTTGAACCATTTGAATTAATAGGAAAAGTGGCTTTTGTTAGAACTTTGCCAACCGCGTCACTTGGACGTACTACGACTCGGCCAACAGCCATTGAAATATCAACAGTTGTAAAACCAGAACTAAGTGTACAGTATGCATTAGCTTCACCATACACTCCAAGACCGGCGGTAAATAGAGCACCCGTTAATAATATTCTTTTCATTTGCAGACAGCCTCAGTCATTACCACGCTTTGTTGCTTATTTTGCAACTGGTTACTCACATTGTACTCAACCGAACAACGCTCATTGCTTTCATCACCCCATTTTACATAGAGGCGATCTTGAGCTTGTGGAGTACGTAAGTAAATCATACTACCTTGTGCAACAATACCCACAGCTTCGTCTTTTTGATTAAAGACTTGTGCTGCAAACGGTAAGCTGTTGCCATCTACAGTTTTAGTATTAATATAAACTGCATAACCCGTTTTGGTTGCAAAGTCCACTTTAGCAATTGCACCAGCAAACGGTGCAATTCGTTGACTCGTTTCTTCAAGTTCTACTTTGCTTGACATTTCTTGAGGGTCAAGCGTAATGTCATTAAGACGATAAGGAGTAACATATGGCACTACAGCATAACCCGCTTTATTGATACTTAGACCAACCGTATTACTCACTTTTGCTCCTGCTGCTTCAGGTGCGTGAACAAGTACCATCGTTTGTCCTTGTTCAGGGCCAAACAAAACACCTTCTGAATGTGCAACAACACTACCGCTTAAGCTCATCATCGCTTGTTGATAAGAGTCAGCTACGCTATAAGAACCACCAACAGTTGCATAGTTAGTACGATAACGACCATTTACGTTAAACGATGGATTTGTATAGTCTTGATGCGACATAGAAGCACCATAGCTAAAGCGATCACCCACCGTACCACTTGCACCCACTGTACGACTATCTTCAGATGCAGTAATGTTGACATTGACTGAATTCCTTTTAAAATTCATTGGGAATGATAGTGTCATCAAGTACTGCGTATCACGCGATTGAGTGTTTGAACCATATTCAACTTGACGGTTAATTGCAGATAGGCCATAAGTTAAACCATGGTAATTATTGCTATAACCAACTTGATATTGTTTAGTCGTTTCACTACGGTTCCAATAATCGACCCATGAACCTACCATGTAGAAGTTACCCCAACCCTCAGGAAGACCCTGGTTTAAGGTGATTTGGAATTCACTGCGTTGGCGACCAGCAGCGTAAGTATTGATCCCTTTATCTTCTAAATCACGAATCAGCAGAGCATCACGTAATTTATAGAAGTTTTCTGTTGAGTAGCGATAAGCTGCGAGTGTTAAGTTTGTATTGGTTGGAGAAATTAACTTACTATAACTTAAACGGAAACTTTGACCTGATTGAGAAGCTTGTTTTTCGAAGTCTGCTTCAGAGTGGGTAACGTCAAATGCAACAGCACCAATAGGGGTTGCAAAAGCAGCACCTAGCAATAAGGCTGTATAGTTTTCAGAAGCTTGAATTCCAGTATAACCAGTTAAGTAGTTGTTAATTCCTTGTTGATATTTACCTTGAACTATCCAAGGATTGATATCAATATCACTATCACGGAATTGACCAATTGTTAATGAATAACGATTTACACCAGGGCGTAGCATCTGTACAACGGATGCATAAGGCACGGCAAATTTTTGTATTTCACCATTTGCCTCAATAACAGTAACCTCAATTTCTCCACCAAAACCAGTAGGGTATAAATCGTTAATTTCAAAGTTACCTGGTGCTACAGTTGTTTGGTAAATCAGCTGACCTTGTTGACGAACTTCCACTTTTGCATTTGTTTTGGCATTTCCACGAATACGTGGAGCATACCCCAACATACTATTTGGTAACATTCGATCATCACTTGAAAAATCGATACCACGATAGCCATAAGAGTCAAATACTTCGCCGTTAGTAAAGCTATCACCGAGTGTTAAAACACCACGATATTTAGGAAATGCCCGTTGTAAATAGGTGCTGGTTTCTTCGTAACTTGATTTAGACTGATTTTCAGCAGGAGTATCTTGCCATTGCCACTGACCATTATGACGTAATTGCCAGCCACCTAAATTTAGTCCAGCTGTAATCCCCATGAAGGCATTGGATGTTTCACTTCTATTGTTAGAGTTAGTAAATGTTTTATAAGCACTACCATTGTAAGATAAAAAGCCAGCATTGATACCGCGATCCCATACACTTGGATCGACATAACCTTGAGCATTTTTTTGTAATGCAACTTGAGGAATTGAGATATCTACACGTAAGCGAGAATTATCAAACTCATAAAATGCATTTTCTACCCAATCTTCTATTTTGTAACACGTATTATTTTCTTTTTGAACTGAACCGTGCTTAGACAAAATCTCTTGTTTTACACCATATTCTAGAAGATTCATTCCTGTGAAGCAGGTCATAGCATTTTGTTGTGTCGAATCTAATGCTTTAAATACCATTCGACGTTTACCAAACCATTGACCATTTACATACACGTCAACATTATATTCGCCAGGTAAAACGGGATTACCATATTTAAAACGAGAAATATCAACTTTTTTGGCATCGCCAATTAAGAAAGCAGAATCAAACTCAGCTTCGATAGGAGCACTAGCAGCTGTTTCTTCAGCGTGAACGAATACAGGCATTGTCATTGTAACAACGCCAGAAGCCAAATAATAAAAAATATGGCGTTTTAATAATTTATAAGATTCTTGCCGTTTTTTTGGCATAGCTAAGTCCGCCTACTCACATAATAGGTGCTTAAATTTATTAAAAATATAAATCTGATTATTGAAGTTTTATTGTGTGTTCTACTCGACCACCGTAGTCATTCACATTAGTAAAACTCATATCCTGAACATTGCTATTCTTAAGCTGAACGGATGCATCAGAGAAAGGCTTAACCATTAACCCTTCAGGTAATAAATCAACTTTTTTATCGCCAACCTTCTGAAAAATAGAAGTCATTGTGATATGAAAAGGTGTAGGATTTTTCACCATTAAATTTTGGCCAGATTTAGCCCATTGAAGTTTATCTGCTGCTAAATTCGCGTCATCTTTAATCGAAGCAGGACGATAGAAGAACTTGATACGTGAACGAATGGCTAATTGCAGAAAATTATCAGGTGTTGTATCTGTACTTTTTGATGTTGGTCTTGGTGGAATATCCAAAACGTTCAACCATAAAACTGTTTCTTGCTTTTGATTTAATTGAGAAGCAGTAGGAAGTGCCGTAATACGAAAAGTCTGGCTTTTGGTGGCTTCAACACGAGAAATTGGAGGAGCAATCATAAAAGGAACTTTGGATTGGTCAGGAGTACTTTTTGCATCACCTTCGTCAATCCAAGCCTGAACCAGTGATGGTTTTGAACCGTTATTGCTAACTTGTAGCGTCACTTCACGAGCATCTGACGGATAAATTACTCGAGTACCATGAATTACAATTTCTGCATGAGTGACAGGTACAACTAACGCCGAAGCAAATGTCAAACCTAACAAAAAATTATAATTGTTCAATTTCATTTCAGATTCTCAGCCAATGAAGTTTAGAAAATTGCTACTCAAAATAGGATTTCTATACGTATATAGAAATCCTATCGTCCATCAATTATTGATAGATAATTGTATATTGAACAGAAGTGTTCACTTTACCAGCAGTAGAAGCACCAGTTGCATAGTATTCAGCATAATAGTTAAGATCTGCGCTACCTGCTGCAGCTACGTCAACCCATTGTGAGTTAGCTTGAGCACCGTTTGCACCAGCAGCAAGAACTGGAATTACTTGGTTATTGTTACCTAAAAGTTGAACATTAACGTTTTTAGCGCCACTAGCGTCTTGGTTAAGTAAACGACCAGTATTAAAGTCAACAGTTGCACCAGGTTCAAAATAAGTTGCGACTTTACCTTCTGAACAGTTAGCTAACTTGATTTGGAAAGGAGTACGACCAGCAACATTTCCGGCAGCTGCTAAAGTTTGTTTAGAAACAGTTGGAAGAGTAACTGTGAAGTCTTTACCAGCAGGTGTTACGATATTACAAGTTTTATCTGTTACTAAGCCATTAATTGTAATTGTACCATCAGCCGCTTGAGCATTCGCAATCCCTACAACCGAAAGAGCAGCGATTAAGGCAAGTTTTTTCATAGTGTTTTCTCAAAAAAGTCTGGATAAAAGTTTAATCTCTTACTTTTCCAGAGGTTAGCATCCTGAAAAGTAATGCGAGGATAATAACACTTTTTTAACAAAATGCAAACCATGTCACACTATTTTAAATGGAAAGCAGAACACTGATACTTTTTGATTTAACTTGAGTATTTTAACCTTGATCTAACTATATGTTTTTAAATAATATTTATATTTTAATTTATATGTAGGAAAAACTACATACAAAAATGCAAGAAACAAGATATATTTTAAAATTATACAAGAAAAATTATCTATTTTTTGAAAAAATGTGAAAAATTTATCATTTTTCACGAGAAAAGTAGAATTATTTATTGTTTTTGATTGAACTACAAACAATTTTTCATGATTCATGTGTTGAGCACTTCACCAAGAGCTACAAACCTAGACTACTCATTTTAGTGATAACTTAGAACTACTACTTTTTTATTAGCAGTTATTGTTTCAATACTTGTATCCATTTTTTCAGTATGTCCTGCCAAGTTTAAAACATTGTCTTGATTTAAAAATTGAGTATCGATAGTCATATTGAGAGTATTGATTTGAGTACACTCTTTTTCAATATTTGATGTAGAGCATGTCTCTTCAACAATATTTCCTTTAAATGTTATTGTGTTATCTGCATGACAAAATAGTGGTGAAATAGAAGTTACCACTATGATCATAAATTTAAATATATTATTTTTCATTTTATATACCTATTTATTAAATAGTTAATATTAGAGATACAGTAAATTTTATTTAAAAACAATATAAAAATTAATTTTAGAAAAAATATTGAATAATATGTGATTAAAATCTCATTAATTTTTTATTTAAATAATTGGTTAATGTTTTACGTTTAATTTGTTTAATCGATAATAAAGTCACACTTTTATAAGAATAGTCAATTTGGATCACTTAAATTTAAATTAACTTAAGTCTTAAAATAAAGTGACTTCAAAAAATAAGGGGATGTAGCGATTGTTTAATCTACTAATCCAAATCTCAAACTCGAGCAGTGATGTTCAATAGTACTAAGTGATTATGCATTATCAACTTTTAAGTAAGATGTTATATAAAATAAAAAATGAAACTTAGCATTTTTATGAAACTGATTAGGAAATTCATATATAGCTATGTTAGATAATTTTACTGAATTAAATCAAATATATTTATATATAATTTTTAGTGTTTTAAGGAAATCTCATCCACAAATATTTTTTAACAATAAAGTCTATCAATTAGATCTAGGTTTATTAGAATAAGTTATTTCAAAAAATAAATTATAATGCTACTCAACTTTTTATTATCTTTTACTCCATATGTGAAAAAGTCCACTTGTTGCACCCATTGCATTGATGATTTCTTGATGAGATTGCTCATCAAAGCAATCTAATTGCTTGGATAGAATATCAATCAGTTTTTGTATATCAGTAGCATAATTGTTTGAAATGCTAATATAATACTCATCAGATACAAAATTCCACAATGGAATAGGAAAGTATTCATCATAGAAAATAATAAATACAGATTTTAAATCTCTGTAATAAATTTTCCGTGTGTCTATCGTGTCATATTCAGCAATCATTCTTTCATTATCGAACTCGAATCTAATGATTTTTGCTTCTTTTATTTCAATATTATTCTCTTTTTTTCTAAAAAGATTTTTTAATACATTAAACATATTTAATTCCAAGACTTAAAATAAGGTCTATTTTGTAAAAGCTTCAAGTTCTTCGTCAAATGTCTCGACCAGTTGATACGCTGTAATTCCGCGATTGCTCTTGCAATCACTCCTCCCGCGGCACCACCAGCAATACTCATATGCAATGTTGCACCCAATTATTTATTATCTTTTACCCAAATATGAAAAAGTCCACTTGTTGTACCCATTGCCGTGATGATTTCTTGGTGAGAGTGCTCATTAAAGCCTTCTAAGTGATTCGATAGAATATCAATAAGTCTTTGTATATCAGTAGGGTAGTCATTGGGAATTTGTATAGAGTAATCATCTGAAACAAATGACCACAATGGAACTGGATAATCAAAGTCTAAAAATATTATATATATAGATGTTAATTGTTTATAAAAAATATTACGAGGTTCTAAAATATCATAATGAGCAGTAATTTTTTCGTTATCAAATTTAAAACTAACAACTTTTGATCGCTGATAGTCATCATTAGTCTTTTTTATCCCAAAAATTTTTTTTAATAATTTAAACATTTTTAATTCCAAATTTAGAAAAGTGTCCATTTGGTAAAAGCTTCAAGTTCTTCGTCAAATGCCTCGACCAGTTGATACGCTGTAATTTCGCCGATAATTACACCCACTGTCGAACAAATAGGGGAACCTGGCCCACAAATTCCGCCAGCAATCGTTCCACCCGCTGCACCGCCAGCAATACCTGCACCCAATGTTGCACCTTGTTTGTATATTTCCTTTTCTTTTATTGTCTGCGTTATAAATTTCATAACCGGCATAAGCAAATGAGACAACAACCAGAACACGACCAGATGCACGCATCCATTTGATTTTTCCATTGAACGATTTATTTGATTTTCCCGATCCCTTAAGGACACTGTAATAAACCCTATTCCTATCCACTTCAGATAATTTATCAAAGTAAGAGTAGCCTGACTGTATGCAGTTTTTAATGTGTTTGTCTAATGTGCTACGATTTGGTCTAAGTGCTTTGAATTTATTTGGATCTTTAATCTCCATTGCGTAATATTCTAAAATTTGCTCTAGAGTTTTTCCGGCAGCCTTTTCTTTTTGAGAGATGGCCAGTCCAATGGCTGAGTTCTTTTTACGCGTTGCATCTAAAATTTGATTTCTGAGTTCTGTTGCTTCAAGTACAGCATCTTTAACGCTTATCTTGCCCTGCTTAACGGCTTCTAGATAACCATTACTCATTTTTTGAATTTCACGCATGTATGCAGCACGTAGATTGGCATCTTGAATCAAAAAATTATTGCCAAAATAAACCGCTGTTCCGTTTAAATTGTCTAAGGCAATTTCGAGTTCATTTTTAACTCTTACAGCAACTTTGTTTGACTCAGCTTTTTTGTTGTTCCACTTGTTGATTTTAATTTGAATGTCGATTGATTGAACTCTCCATTTTCGAGTGCTGGTATTCGAATTCGTGCAAGTTTATGATTATTAAATGTCAGCTCTACAAAGATAAGATCAAGCTTATTGCATTGATAAACTTTGGTACACCCGTTGGAATCTAATTTTCCTCCATGGGTATAATTTGATGATGTGTTGTTATAGTTGTATCTCAAGTTAGATAAGATGTTTTTATCATCGCAGAAGACTTTTAATCTTGCTGTATACGTCATTCGTTCTGCTACTTAGACTCAGCATCATATTTATGCACCATCAAGGTATATTTTTCTTCTTTATCGGCTGAGGTTATCTGGATTATACCGTCTTTTGAAACTTCTCCCGTACGTACAGTACCTTTTGAGTCAATTAAACTGTAAGTTGGTGCCTTCTCAAGAAGCTCGTTATCAATCTTATGCCTGACATCAAACTCCAGAATATAACCATCTTTATTAAAGGTTGGTATATATGGGATATCAGCAACGACTTGCTGGCCCGATAAGAACTGATGTTGACCGGCCTTTACTTTAAATTTTCCGCTCATTTTTTAAGCCTTTGAATTGTTTATTATGTGATAATTATTCAAATTCTAATTTTAGCCAACTCAACGATAAAAATGACATTGACTGTTGCCATAAATATACAAGATTACATTTTTTTAGCGAGTGATCAACGCTTAACGATCGAGTGTGCTCCGGAAACCAATCTTCCACCCAAAACCTATATTGATCACTACAAGAAAATAAAATACTGGGAATATGGCGCTATTACCGTATCTGGTGATGTGATGCTTATGCATTATTTATTTCTTATTTTACAAGCGTATGCCAAGCGAAACTGTTGGGATTTTTAGCAAATGGCACAAGAGGCCAGATGTTTTTACTTTCAGAATAATAAAACAACTCAGCCTGCTACAGGTACAGCTTTTATTTCAATTTATACGCTGAATAAAGTCGAAATCGTTCATGTTTCAATTAAAGAACATTTGATTGAATATGAAGTAATTGAACCCATGCATGCACATTTTTCTCTATATGCCGGTCGTCCAGATGATCCCATTTATCAAGTATTTGTGAACTCTCTTAAGAAACTTGACCAGTTCTTAAATAGAGAGGATTTTTTTAATTACCGCATTGAACTCATCAAATATTTTTTTACAAGGCAAAAACGATTTGATGAATCTATAACATCCTCTTTTGACTTATTTATTCAGAATACAACTACAGGTAAAGGTGTATTAATTCCTGTCAATAATTCGGAACCTTGAGTCTGTTGAGGTAGTAATTCTAAGATATTATTTTTGAATAAATCTGACCAAGGATTTTAAAGTCAAATAACTTTTAGACCACTACCATGTCAACGTAGTGCTCTTATTATTGATTTTAGATTTAAAAATTCTTAGTCTCCCCCATATAAGAGGGAGTTCATTATAAATACTCAATAAAAACCTTTAGGTCGCGTCCACAATCACGAAATACTTTTTGACTTGTTCTACCACTTCAAAACGACCCTGAAAATTTGGTGGAATAATGCCCGCTTCACCGGCAGCAATCTCGATAAATTGCTCTGATTGAGCATCATGAATGCGTACTTTTCCGTGAATAACGCTAAAAAATTCTTGTTTGTTCGGACTGAACTGAATATTCCATGACCCAACTTCACATTCCCAGATACCACAGTTCATCTCGGGATGTTGATAAAGATCATAGGTTAGGCGCTTCGGATTGCCACTGACTAAACGGTCAGGTCGCGGATAGTCTACACTTACATTAGCAACAGTTTGGCCAGAGCCTGCCAAATAAATAGATGACATAACGTTCCCCAAAGAAATTTTTGAAATTATACGTCTAATTGATACGGTCTGATTATTATTTTTGAATATTCAATTAAAATTAGTTTAATATGATCATAACTAAAATATCACGATGATAATTTTAAATGGTATGCGTTCTCATTTTATAATGATTTTTAGTTAAAATATGATGAATCGTTAACAAGGTTTTAAAATCATATTTTATTTAAGTGTTTAATTTTTATTAAATTTTATTTATCTTAAAATTAGCTTAATTACAAAAAAATATAATCACACTGAGTATTTTTTAAGTTTTCCTAAGAATCTCTTCATTTTTCATTTTGATACTGAGTTTATCGAATATTTGGAATATTCAAATGAGCCTAGTATTTAAAGAACACTTTCCAATTGAAGTGAAAGATAAAAAAACACAACTCAATATGTTTTGTGTGGACGAAGCTCATCCACTCAGATCACAGTGTGAACTGTTTGTACAAGATCGTTTTCGTGCCATTTATGCAGCTGAAATTTATCAGTTCATGCCAGTCTTTTTGGCAGTGTTTGATTGCAATATGCACTGTCAAGCTGTCGTAGGAATTCGATTAGCTGCAACTCACACACTCTTTCTGGAGCAATACTTAGATAAACCAATCGAGCAAATGATCAATGACAAAACTGGTCGTGTGTTTACGCGTGAGCAGGTAATTGAAGTTGGGAATTTGTCGGGCATCCATCATGGTAGTTCGCGTTTAATTATCGGCTTTCTCACATGGATACTGGCACAGAATCATTTTAAATGGGTGAGTTTTACAGGGCATCACCATCTCATTAACAGCTTTAAAAAGTTGGGTCTATCTTTGCTTGATTTAAGAGATGCCGACCCCGAGCGACTAGAAGATGGTTATGAGCATTGGGGAAGTTATTACAGCCATCATCCGCATGTATTTGCAGCAGATGTTATGCAATGTGCGTTTAATTTAAATCAGCTCAACATCTTTAATGCAATGGGTTTGGAAGCACTTCGTGAGGATATCGATCATGTTGCCTAAACTAACCGAGTTTAAATCCAGATTGCAGCAATTGAGCTTGAGTGCTCCAAATGTGGTTGCACTTCGGGATCAGGATCAAGAGATCACCTATAAAATGCTTTGGTCGGAAATTCAAGCCAGACAAACACAATTGACACAGCTGTCAACTCGTATGGTGGCTTTGTTTTTAGAAAACTCAGTCGATTTATTACTCTGGGATTTAGCTTTACTTTTTGCTGATATCCCTACCATATTATTGCCTCCATTTTTTACCCATTCACAACTGCAATATTGTCTTGAAATTTCTCAAGCCGATTTAATTATTACTCAGTCTGATTTTATTTTAGAGGGTCATACGAGCTATGAAAAACAGCAGGGGTACTGGCGTTTAAAAGCACCTCTACACATTACGTTACCAGAAACAACTCAAAAATTAACCTTTACGTCGGGCACTACGGGTCAACCCAAAGCTGTGTGTTTAGGAAGTGAACAAATTCTAACAGTCGCGCAATCACTCTGCCATGCGATTGCTTCATCTCAGCCTGAAACACATTTAGCCCTAATGCCGCTAGCGGTGTTACTTGAAAATATCGGCTGCTATGCCATTTTAATGCGTGGCGGCAGCATCCAGTTGGCCAAAGCAGCCGAACTAGGATTACGCGGCGCAAGTAGTGTTGATATACAAACTTTCGCAAAATTTATTCAAAGTTCACAGCCACAGAGCCTGATTTTAGTTCCTCAGTTTCTTGCTTTGCTGGTCGAAGCCGTTTCCACCAAACTCATTCGCGCTGAATGCTTTCGGTTTATTGCGGTTGGCGGTGGGCATGTCAATCCAGAATTGCTCAAGAAAGCCAATAAACTTCAATTACCTGTCTATCAAGGCTACGGACTTTCAGAGTGTGCTTCAGTCGTGGCGTTAAATACACCTGAAGCGAATCGTGCAGGGAGCGTGGGTAAACCCTTACCGCATGTACAGGTCAAAATTGCTGAAGACGGCGAAATTTTGGTTGCCCATAACCGCTGCCTTGGCTACCTAAATCATCCACAAATGCCAGACCCATACTGGCCGACAGGTGATTTAGGACATCTTGACCAAGATGGCTTTTTATACATTCGTGGTCGTAAAAAGCATCAGTTCATTACCAGTTTTGGTCGTAATGTTAATCCTGAATGGGTTGAAGCACTTTTAAGTCAGACGGGCGTCGTGGGGCAAGCTTTTGTTTATGGCGAAGCTTTACCAGAAAACTACGCGCTGCTATGGCCGGTGAATACAGCCATTACCAACGAACAGATCGATCAGATTATTCAACATGCCAATCATCAGTTGCCTGATTATGCTCAGGTCAAACACTGGGTTCGGCTTACAGAACCCTTTAGTCCCAACAATCAACTTGCCACTGCAAATGGCCGATTGCGTCGCGATGAAATCGCACGTCGTTTTCAACATGTTTTTTCTGCTTAAAGGAATCTACTATGCAATTTTTTCAACAACTTCAAAATGCAACCGCTCAGGAAAGACAGAAACTTTTTTCAACCTCCCTGATTGAAGATGCTTTAAATAGCCGTTTGTCACTTGAACAGTACTGTGCATTTCTAAGCCAGGCCTATCATCATGTGCGCTTTACAGTACCCCTCATGATGGCCGCAGGCGCACAACTTCCAGAGCGTCTGTCTTGGTTGCAACCTGCCATTTGCGAATATATTGAAGAAGAAGCAGGACACGAGCAGTGGATTTTAAATGACCTCAAAGCTTGCGGTGTAGATCCAGAGATTGTCAAAAATAGCCGCCCGTGTCAGCCAATCGAATTGATGGTGGCATTTTTATTTGATCAGGTTAGACGCGTCAACCCTATTGCGCTGTTTGGTATGGTTAATGTGCTTGAAGGCACTAGTGTGTCAGTGGCCACCGAAGCAGCAGAGAAAATTCAGCAACATCTAAACTTACCGAATAAAGCATTTAGCTACTTAAAGTCGCACGGTAGTTTAGATATTTCGCACATGCAAAATTTTGAAAAACTCATGAACAGTGTGATCGACGAAAAAGATCAACAAGACATTATTCATTGTTCAAAAGTCGTGTTCTCGTTATATACCCAGATGTACGAGCAAGTTCCAGCGCTCGGTCTGCGATTTGCTGCATAAAAAAAGGAGTGACAGGGATGCAATTATCGAATGCACATGTGGTACTAACCGGTGCAAGTGGGGGAATCGGACTTGCCCTCTGTGATGCACTTTGTAAAGAAGGCGCTAAAGTTTTGGCGATTGCGCGAAATACCCAGGCTTTATCGTCTTTACAGCAAAAATATACGGGGCAAATCAAAGTCCTGCGTGCAGATTTACTCAATTTTGAAGATCTAAACAAGGTCATTCAGACTGCTCAGCAAATTGATGGCTTAAATCTGCTGATTAATGCCGCGGGAGTAAATTGCTTTGCTACTTTAGATCATCAAACACCTGAGCAAATTCAGAAACTGGTGCATTTAAATGTCACTGCGCCCATGAGCTTAACAGCAGGTTTGATTTCAAAATTAAATGCAGGTGGTCAGGCCAAGATTGTCAATGTTGGTTCCATCTATGGCTCATTGGGTTTTGCAGGATACACCACTTATTGTGCCACTAAGTTTGCCTTAAGAGGCTTCTCCGAAGCACTCAGACGAGAGCTTGCAGATAGCAATATTCAGGTACTTTATGTGGCGCCACGCGCGACCCAGACCACCATGAACAGTCAGGCAGCTATGGATTTGATGAAGGCGATGGGAAGCAAGGCAGACAGTCCAGAACTGGTGGCTAAAGTGATCGTGCAATCCATTTTGCAAGACAAACAAACCATCTACATTGGTTGGCCTGAGCGTGGTTTTGTCATGATGAATTCGATCATGCCGCATGTGATTGATCAGGGCGTGCGTAAGCATCTCACGTTGATTCATCAATTAGGACACTAAGTTATATATAGGCACTCAAGGCTTTGTGATCAAACAAAGCCTTTTTTTGTTTTACTCAATTGTTAAAAAATTGCGATGGAATGTTATTTTCAAAACGATTAAATACTAAGTAATTGAAATTTAATATGATTGATTGGTACTTAAAAAGGACATTAAATTGATTAAATATTGACCTTTTTGTATTTCAGTGCTAATGTTAGTTCAAGGCCAACATATTCTTCCTGATTTCAAGGATAACTTAGTCAGGTGAACACAGATATGTAAGCCTGAATACGACTGCGTTAAACATCAGAATATTAGCGCCGTAACGCTGATATTACATGTTGCTGAAAAGCCCGTTAAGCGGGCTTTTTTAATGGTTTTTTTAAATATTTTAAATAAAAAAACCGTCCAAATGAATTGCACCCCGAAAGTTGGACATATTCAGTCTAACTTGGAGGGTGCTTTTCTATGGCTAAATATTCTCAAGAATTTAAACTTGAGGTTGTCCAATACTACTTATCTGGTTTTGGTAGAAGCCAAGTAAGTCATAAATTTGGTATACATCATAGTGATGTTGCTAAATGGGTGGCCATTTATAATAAACATGGTGTTCATGCACTAAGCAGGAAAAATACAAATACTGTATATTCCCCTGACTTTAAATTTGAAGCTATTCGATCTGTTCTTAAACAGGGTTTATCTGTACGTGAAGCCACACATCAATTTAACTTAAAATCATACACACAGTTACTCAATTGGTTGCGCCAATACGAACAACACGGTATAGATGGTTTAGAAGCTAAGTCCAAGGGACGAAAAAAATCAGTGCCAAAGCCTAAGACAACAAGGGTCCGATGCACCTTGGAAGATCGAGACAAGACTCAAGAACAGTTACTAGAAGAGCTTGCATATCTACGCGCCGAGAACGCCTATTTAAAAAAGCGGAGAGCCTTGATTCAGAAGCAGAAAGAACAGGAACAAACCAAACAGCAACGGTTATAAGATTCATTTCTGAATTAAGGCAAAGACACAAATTGAAATATCTATTACGCGCATCACAAATGGCTCGAAGTACTTACTTTTATCATGAGCAACGATCAAAGCTTAACGATAAATACAGTGACCTTAAACAGCAAATTAAGGCGATCTATAATAAGCATAAAGGCAGGTATGGTTATCGTAGAATTACTCTTGCTTTGAGAAATATGGGATTAATAGTTAATCACAAATGTATACAAAGACTCATGCAGTTGATGAAGCTTAAATCACGTATCAGAATAACGAAATATCGTTCTTATAAGGGGCAAGTAGGTCGAGTTGCAGATAATTTACTACAACGCCAATTTAAAGCTGACAAACCAAATCAGAAATGGGTAACGGATGTAACTGAGTTTAATGTTCGGGGTGAGAAGCTTTATTTATCACCCATCATGGACTTATTCAATGGAGAAATTATAGCCTTTAAAACTCAACGTAGCCCAGTATATCGATTAGTGAAAGAGATGTTGGATGATGCGCTTATCCAGCTTACAGATGATGATAAGCCTATAATCCATTCAGATCAGGGCTGGCAGTACCAAATGCGTCATTATCAACAGCAACTCAAACAGCACGGTTTAAGACAGAGTATGTCTCGTAAAGGTAACTGTTTGGACAATGCCTCAATGGAAAGCTTCTTTGGAATACTCAAATCAGAGTGTTTCTATGGTGAAAAATTTAATTCAGTTGAAGAATTGGAACAAACCGTGAAAGAATATATTCATTATTATAATCATGAAAGAATCAAGGTTAAATTAAAAGGACTAAGTCCTGTACAGTACAGAACTCAGTCCTTAGAAGCTGCTTAATTAACTGTCCAACTTAATGGGGTCAGTTCAAAATGGGCGGCTTTTTCTGTGGGTAAATTAGATTTTACCAACAAGGTCGATAGAAGGAGCAAGTGTTGCTTCGCCTTCTTTCCATTTAGCTGGGCATACTTCACCTGGGTGAGCGTGAACGTATTGCGCTGCTTTTACTTTACGAAGAAGTTCTTGAGCATCACGACCGATACCACCTGCGTTGATTTCAACGATTTGGATTTTACCTTCTGGGTCGATCACGAATGTACCGCGGTCAGCAAGACCAGCAGATTCGATTAACACGTCAAAGTTTTTAGAAAGCGTCCAAGTTGGATCGCCTACTAATGGGTATTGGATTTTTTTGATTGCTTCTGAAGTGTCGTGCCAAGCTTTGTGTGTGAAATGCGTGTCAGTAGAAACACCATAAATTTCAACACCAAGGTTTTTGAATGCTTCGTAGTTGTCAGCCAAATCTTCTAATTCTGTTGGGCAAACAAAAGTAAAGTCTGCAGGATAGAAGAATACAACAGACCATTTGCCTTTAAGATCGGCTTCAGTGACTTCAACAAATTGACCTTGATGGTAAGCTGTTGCTTTAAATGGTTTAACTTCAGTATTAATTAAGCTCATCAATTTCTCCATATATCATGAATGAGATGTTATCGTTAACTTTAAAACTTAGAATAGAATAAAGAACTTTGATTTATTGGGGAAATAGTATTTTTGCATAAACAATATCGGAAAAATGAATTGAATATACAATTGCCTAACATTTCTCCATCCGATCGCTATTACAACTCTAGGCAAGTTGTATGATCGCTCTATGACAGCCTTCAGCACGCCGCATTCTTGTTTGTATTGAGGCGTATGTGATTAATTTCAAGCGCATTCACAAAAAAAGAAATAGACTGAATGACTTTCGTTCATGCATATTCCCGCGTAAAATGGACGATCTATTGAAAATGATTAGGAATACTTATCTGTGCATAGTGGTTTAGATGTAGATCAAATGGTTATGGTGCGTGACCGACATCGCTTAAATCGACTAGGCAAGGGTAAAGATAAAAATCCAGAGCAATATCAGTCTTTATTTGAGAAATCTAATGCTCAAGTCAAAGCACGCCTAGCACGTTTACCCAACATTAAACTGAATCAGGATCTGCCAGTTACCCAATATGCAGACCAATTGATTGCAGCAATTCAAAAACATCAGGTGATTATTGTAGCGGGTGAAACCGGCTCAGGAAAAACCACACAGTTACCTCAAATTGCTATGCTGGCTGGTCGTGGTCTTACTGGCATGATTGGTCATACGCAGCCGCGTCGTTTGGCAGCACGCAGCGTATCTCAGCGTATTGCAGAAGAAGTGGGCGAAAAGCTAGGCGAATCAATCGGTTTTAAAGTGCGCTTTAATGAGCAGGGTTCGAATGATTCCATCGTGCGCCTCATGACGGACGGTATCTTGCTGGCTGAGTTAGGACATGACCGCTTTTTAAATAAATACGACACCATCATCATCGATGAAGCGCATGAGCGTTCATTGAATATCGACTTTATTATGGGTTATCTCAAACAAATTTTGAGCAAACGCCCTGATCTAAAAGTCATCATTACTTCGGCAACGCTAGATGTAAACCGTTTTAGTGCTTATTTTAATCATGCACCCATTTTTGAAGTGGAAGGTCGAAGCTTTCCGGTTGAAGTCCGTTATCGCCCAATTTCTGAGCTAAGTATTGGCAGTAGTGATGACGATGAGTTTGATGATTTCGAAGAGAATTTACCGCGTGCAGTGGTACAGGCAGTCGAAGAATGCTTTGCCGATGCCGAAGAAAAAGGCCATCCACAGCATGCAGATATCCTGATTTTTTCAAGTACTGAACAGGAAATTCGAGAGTTACAAGAAACATTAGAAAAATATGGCCCGAAGCATACAGAAATTTTGCCGCTATACGCTCGTTTGGGTTTAAGCGAACAACAAAAGATTTTTACGCCGGGAAATAAAGGCCGTCGAATTATCATTTCGACCAACGTTGCCGAAACCGCGCTGACCGTACCCAATATTCGCTATGTCATCGATAGCGGCTTTGCGCGAATTTCGCGCTATAACTATCGCTCTCGTGTACAGCGCTTACCCATAGAAGCCATTTCACAAGCCGCAGCAAATCAGCGTAAAGGACGCTGTGGTCGTATTGCGCCGGGTGTATGTATTCGTCTATACAGCGAAGAAGATTTTACTAGCCGTCCGGCCTTTACTGAGCCTGAAATTAAACGAACCAATTTGGCTTCGGTTATTTTACAGATGCAAAGCTTGGGCTTGGGGCGCGTTGAAGAATTTGATTTCATTGAACCGCCAGACCACCGTTTAGTCAATGACGGACGCAAGCTTTTGGTCGAGCTGGGCGCGTTTAATGAACAAAAAGCCACACTGACTCAAGTTGGGCAAATCATGGCACGCATGCCGATCGATCCGCGTTTGGCGCGTATGATTGTCGGCGGTTCTCATTTTGGCGTGTTGAACGAAATTTTGGTGGTGGTGAGTGCCCTGGCGGTACAAGATCCGCGTGAGCGTCCTGCCGACAAACAAGTGCAAGCCGATCAGAAACATGCGTTGTTTCGTGAAGCTGACTCTGACTTTTTGTTTTATCTTAAACTCTGGGATACCTTAAAAAATAGCCCGGAAACATCGAGTGAAAATAAACGTCGTCATTTTGCTCGTCAGCATTTTCTGAGCTGGTTACGTTTGCGCGAGTGGAAGCAAACCCATGCACAATTGGTCGATCTGGCAAAAGGCTTAAATTTATCTTTTAATGAAAAAACTGCCACCTATGAAAATTTGCATCGCGCACTGCTAACAGGCTTGCTGTCGTTTATTGCCAATAAAACCGATGAACGAAACATTTATATGGCTGTGCGCCAGCAAAAAGCCAAAGTGTTTCCAGCGAGTACGCTGCACAAATCGAATACGGCATGGGTCATGGCCTTCGAAATGGTCGAAACCTCACAGGTGTATTTAAGAACTTTGGCCAAAATCGATCCAGAATGGATATTGCTTGCGGCACGAGATTTACTGAAATATCACTACTACGAGCCACATTGGTCGAAAAAAACAGGCTTGGTACAAGCTTATGCACAAATTTCGTTGTTTGGCCTGATTGTAGAGCCAAAGCGACTGGTCAATTTCGAAAAAGTCGATCATCCTGCCGCGCGTGAAATTTTCCTTCGTGATGCGCTCACGACTGGCAATTTAGGCATCACGCCACCATTTTTAAAGCATAATTTACTTAAGCTCGAAGAAGTTGAGCGAGTTGAAGACAAGTTGCGTCGCCGTGATTTAGTGGTTGATGAAGAAACAGTCTATCAATTTTACGCCGAACGTGTTCCTGCCGAAATAGCAAGTCGACGTAGTTTTGAAGATTGGCGTGCAACGGTTGAACCCAAACAGCCCCGTTATTTGTTTATTGATGACGATGCGCTCTGGCAAAATGATCGACCAACCACGCAACAATTTCCGGATTATTTGCAAAATGGTGAACTCCGTCTCGCTACTAGTTATCGTTTCGATCCGAGTCATGATGAAGACGGTGCAACGGTTAAAATTCCAGTGCAGGCACTGCCACAAGTGGATGAAAATCGTTGGTCTTGGGGGATACCGGGTTGGCGTCTGGATTTAATCGAAGCTTTGCTTAAATCTTTACCTAAAGACAAGCGTCGTCATTTGGTTCCCATTCCCGATACAGCCAAAAAACTGATGCAATCAGTTGATGCTGTCCATTTAAATCAGCATATCTTTAAATTTTTGGCTTTTGCACTTCGTGGCGAAGAGATCACCGAAAAAGATTTCTCTTTTGAGCGAATTGAGCAGTATCTGGTGCCGTTTATTGTGGTGACCGATGAAAAAGGGCGTATTCTTGAAAAAGGACGCGACCTTGCTGAACTCAAAGCGCGTTGTCGTACCGAAACTCATCGTCCAGTGAAACAGTTGAAAGGCGAGTTTCAACAATTTCCTGACAACTTCGTATTTGAAGCATCGCAGAAAGTAACGGGTGTGGTGGTAAAGCAGTATCAGGCCTTGGTACCTGCTAAAGCTTTTACTGCACTCGAGCAAAAAGATGAATCTGGCGTGGTCATTCAAACCTTTAACGATCAGCATGAAGCGATTAAGCAGCATCGTGAAGGTGTGATTCGCCTGATTCATATGCAGTTGGGGGATTTAACTCGCCAGTTGAAAAAGCAGATTTCCAAACCGCTTTTCTTGGCCTATTCACCTTTGGGTGAAAAAGCCAAACTCGAGCAAATGCTGGTGTATGCGACACTTCAGCTCAGCATCGATACCTTACCAGTCAATAAGGCTGAGTTTGAAGCACTGCTTAAACAGGTCAAACAGCAGTTCTTAACGCATGGACAGCAGGCTTTAGAAGTGATTTCCGATATCTTTGTTCAGTGGCAAGACATTCGTCGTCAACTGATGATGCTGGATGGCGATATTTTTGGTCGTAGCATTGACGATATTGAAGATCAGCTGGATTTAATGCAGCTTAGCGACTTTGTGTATACGCAAGGGTCAGAGGTTTGGCTTGAATATCCACGTTATTTAAAAGCATTATTAATGCGTTTAGATCGTTTACCCAATAATTTAAAGCGTGATGAGTCGGCCATTGCCGATGTTGACCCTTGGATGGATAAGCTGTTTAAGTTTAAGCACAAACCTGAACTTAAAGAGATTTATTTTATGGTTGAAGAACTGAGAATCTCACTGTTTTCACAACCTATGAAAACCAAGATGCCAGTGTCATCATCACGTCTGCAAAAAGCTTGGCAGCGTTTAGGAATTCAATAATCCCCGCATTCTCATAAGGAGTTTTACATGGGCGTACGTATTACCGGTACAGGTTTGTACCATCCAGCCGAATCGATTAGTAATCAAGAACTGGTCGAAAGTCTTAATGCCTATGTAGAACAGTATAATCAGGACAATGCTGAGAAAATCGCTGCGGGTGAGTTGCCAGAGCGTTTAGGCTCAAGTGCTGAGTTTATTGAGAAAGCATCAGGGATTCAGCGCCGTTACGTGATTGAAAAATCAGGTGTACTTGATCCATCACGCTTGCGCCCACGCCTTGAAGAACGTACCGATGACGAGCTTTCGATTCAAGCCGAATGGGGCGTGTGGGCAGCAAAGGATGCCATGACCAATGCGGGGGTAGCTCCGGAAGATATCGATGTCGTGATTTTGGCATGCTCTAATTTGCAGCGTGCCTATCCGGCAGTTGCTGTAGAAATACAGACGGCGCTCGGGATCGAAGGATATGCCTATGATATGAATGTGGCATGTTCGGCGGCAACGTTTGGCTTAAAACAGGCATATGATGCCATTAAGTCTGGCGCGCGCCGTGTGCTACTGGTCAATGTTGAAATTACTTCAGGCCATACCGACTATCGTTCACGCGATTGTCACTTTATTTTTGGTGATGTTGCTACGGCATCGATTATTGAGGACACCGAAACTAAAAATGGGTTTGAGATTTTAGATATCCATTTGTTTACCCAGTTTTCCAATAATATTCGCAACAACTTCGGCTTTTTAAATCGAAGCGAAGATGCGGTACGTGATGACAAGCAGTTCCGACAAGATGGCCGTAAAGTATTTAAGGAAGTGTGTCCTTTGGTGGCAAAAATCATCAGTACACAACTTGAAAAAAACCAAATTGAAGCTGAGTCGATCAAGCGTTTCTGGTTGCATCAGGCCAATCTGAACATGAATCAGCTGATTGCCAAACTGGTATTGGGTAAAGATGCTGAACCTGAGCGCACACCTATTATCTTAGATGAATTTGCCAACACGTCATCTGCGGGAGTAATGATTGCGCTGCATCGTACGGGTCATGAGGTCGAATCAGATGAATATGGCGTAATCTGTTCATTTGGTGCGGGTTATTCTGTTGGATCGATCTTGGTTCAAAAGCGACTAGCAAGCTAATTATTAGCGCATAAAAAATCCCGCCGATGCGGGATTTTTTATGCGCTAAGCGTTACTGAATAAAAGCTTTAACGCTGATGAGTGTACGATAAATGCCCCAGAGTAATGGAATACCCACCGCTAGCCATGCCAATACCACCAGTAACAGGTGATTGTTACTTGAAGTACTCGATTCAGTCAGAATCGCACTCGATACTTGTTGATTTTCATGATGTTTTTCGGCACTTTTTTGCTCTGCTTCAAGTTCGGCTGGCGTCATGAAATACTTGGGATTGACCGGACGAATACATAGGTTACAAATTAAACCCACAATTAATAAGCCTGCCAAAATAAACATGGTCTGGTTATAGACTTGGCTCGCTACAAGGCCTAAACCAAGTTGATAGTCACGCATATTATTCACAATCACAGGCCCTAAAATACCGGCGGTAGCCCATGCGGTGAGTAATCGACCATGAATTGCGCCAACCATTTGGGTGCCAAATAAATCGGCCAGATAAGCCGGAACTGTTGCAAATCCACCTCCGTACATACTGATGATGATACAGATCGCCCCAACAAATAACAGCTTACTTTCCATTTGCGCTGCAAACGGTACAAAAGCGTATAAAGCCGCACCTAAAATAAAAAATACGCTATAGGTGGCTTTACGCCCGATACGATCGGATAAACTGGCCCACGCAATCCGACCCCCAATATTAAATAGACTCAGCAATGCAGTGAAGCCGGCAGCGATTGCTGCAATAGTTTTGAGCTGATCTTGACTAAGTTCTGAAAATTTTAAAGGTAGCCCAATTAACTGACCCGCAAAAACCTCCTGAAGCATGGGTGAAGCCATGCCAATCACGCCAATCCCCGCGGAAACGTTCATGCAGAGTACCGCCCAGACCAGCCAGAACTGAGGGATGCCCCAGATCTTTTTAACATGTACATGTTGTTTGGTAATAAATGCATTTTGCTGCATTTTGGTGCTCGGTTCCCAACCTGCAGGTTTCCAGTTTTGTGCCGGAATTCGGTAAGTCAGTGCACCCGCAACCATAAATACAAAATAGACCAGCGCCATGCAAACAAAAGTCGCTGCCACGCCCACATTGGTTGGTGTTGAAAAGTGTGCCATTAATTCGACTGCAAGAGGTGAACCAATCATGGCACCGCCACCAAAGCCCATAATCGCCAAGCCTGTTGCCAAACCGCGGCGGTCGGGGAACCATTTAATTAGTGTACTGACGGGAGAGATATAACCCAAACCCAAGCCAATTCCGCCAATCACGCCTGATCCTAAAAGCATCAACCAGAATTGATGTAAATGAATGCCGAGCGCAGAAATCAGCATACCGCCACACCAGCACAGCGCACTAATCAGTCCAGCCTTTCGTGGGCCAACGCGCTCTAACCATCCCCCCCAAATTGCAGCGGAGCTCCCCAGCAAAACAAAAAACAGCGTATACATCCAGCCGAGCGTCGAGATTTTCCAGTCACAAGTGGTAATAAACAATTGCTGAAAAAAGCCGACATCGGCAGGACAAGCGACAGGATCTTCAATTCCAATTGCTTTGGAGAGCGGTAGCCAGAACACCGAAAATCCATAGGCCATACCAATACACAGATGAATGGCAAGAGCGGCAGGAGGGACGAGCCAGCGATTAAAATCTGGCTTTGCAATGATTCTTTGCTTAGAAAGAAAGGGGGGCTGAGCGCCAGAGGTTGAATCTGTTGTTGCCATAACGTGATTTCCCTATTTTATTTGCTTCGATATACGTCATAGTTTGGCCTTTGTCGATGATTATTTATTGAGATCTGATTGAAAATCTGGTTGTTAGTATCGACAAATCTTAAAATTTTTTGGTGCAGACATGGAGTAGACGATTTTTCCATCATACAGGGAGTTTAAAAATAAGGAATCTTAAAAATATTGAGAATGTGATTCTATTTAGAGTCGTAAGAATTCATCAAAATTATTATAAATTAATGTTTTAAACTATTTTTTTTATCAAGATATAAAAATTAGATCAAGAATAATCAAAAAAACAATGATGAATATCGCGGCGTAGTGAAATGAGTACCGCTAAACCCAAATGATGTCGATTTTCCTTACTTAACTCATCATCCCACAATTAAGGCATCATTCTAAATGAATAAAGTATCTAATTTGCCTAAAAAAGCAACTAACTCAATGAAATTATAAAGAAAAAATTGACAATATAACAACAAAGTGTAAAGTTTTGTTTCTAAATTTTTACAACATGTAATCATTGAGTTTGAAATGAAAAAAACATTCATTGCGTCTTTATTGGCAGTCACTGCAACGTTCACAGGATGTGCAACCATTATTACGGGTTCAACCCAAACGATGTCATTTAAAAGCGTACCAGAAATTGCAACGATCACGATCACCAATAAAAAAGGTGAAAAAGTGCATATGGGACAAACTCCTGCGACTGTAACTCTGAAAAAAAGCGCCGGTTTTTTCCAGCCTGAAAACTATCAAGTCTCATTTTCTAAAGATGGATATCAAACTCAAACCATGCAAGTTAAGTCACGCTTAAATGGCTGGTATTTCGGTAATATTATTTTTGGTGGTCTGATTGGAATATTGGTTGTAGATCCAATGACTGGCGCCATGTTTACTTTAAGCCCTAAAGATGTGAATGCAGTATTGGCAAGTAATGGCATTGATACTGCAAAAAATGAAAAAACACTTGCAGTGATTTTAAAACAAAATGTGCCTGAACAGGTGATGGCACGTTCAACCAAACTAAACTGATACAAGATACCCGCCTTCGAGCGGGTATTTTTTTTATGAATCAATTGAGAGTTGTTTAAACAAGTTGCTACAAATCGAGTAGTGTTAGATGAAAAGTCATCTTATACTCAAGCTTTTAAGCCACTCACATCATGATGAAACGTCATAGTCTCGCGCTTTTGCTCCTTAGTTTATCGCTTACTGCATGTGATCGTTCACCAGAACAACCTGAGCCAAAGACATCGGCAGATCATGTATCGAACGCAGCGCATTCGGCCTCTGCACCGATGCACAGCTCCGAAGCTGTTCAAGCACAAAAGGCGCCAAAAGCAATTAACTATCAGGCCCAGTTTGAACAATCGGACAAACAAATTAGTCATTTTATGGACTTACTCGACAATCCCAATACTTCGCAAACCCAGCGCGTCCAGATTTTATGCGTCGATTGGCCCAATGTTTATAAATCTGAATACATACCGGCGCTGGTTCATTTAAAGCCAAATCAGTTTAATGAAACCAAATTGTTGGCAGAGCTCAAAACCGCGACGGATTACTATAAAGAAGGTTCTGGAATTGTATGTAAGTAACTTGGCACTGCACTGGTAGCTCGTTAAATGAGTTAAGTTCAATTTTAATTTTACTGAGTGATTAATACTGCCAGTAAAGTGGGGTGCCATAAATCTCGCTAAAGTAATCGATGACTGCACGAACATTCAGGGGTGGATGGCGTGCATTTGGATAAATTGCCGCAATGTATTGAGGTTGGGATTTAATCGAGACTTCATGCGGTTGAAGTAATTGAACTAAATCACCTGACTTTAACGCTTCTCCAATGAGCCAATCTGGGAACATGACAATACCTAGACCATCAAGTGCTGCACGCATAAGGCTCTCAGCATTATTCGATGTCATGAGTGCATGGACTGATAATTGAGTCCATGCGCCGTCTGCTTCTTTAATTAACCAGCGATTTGGTCCTTCAAATCCTTTATAAACAAGCGCTTTATGCTCTAACAACTGCGCAGGTTGTTGAGGTTGTCCGTATCTGCATAAATATTCAGGTGATGCCGCAAGATAATATTTTTGTGCACCAAATACTCGCGCGTGTAAAGATGAATCGTTGAGTACGCCTATACGAAAAACCAGATCGGTGCTGTCTCTAAATGGATCGATATATTCGTCGGTTTGAATCAGCTCAATCGAAAGTTTTGGATAGCGCTTACAGAGCCCTGTTAACCACGGTGCAATATGTCGTTGACCAAAAAATACAGGCGCATTAATTCGAATGAGACCAGATGGCTCAACAGTCTTATCTTGTAAAGCTTCATGAGCTTCGTCAAACTGATTGAGAATACGCTTGGCATATTCATAAAACAAATGACCCGATTCCGTGGGGGTAATTGCCCGTGTATTACGATAAAAAAGTTGCTGCTCCAGTGCATTTTCAAGCTGTTGAATGGTTCTTGAAATTAATGACGCTGAAACCACTTCTTTTCTGGCAACAGTAGAAAAATTTTGCGCATCATACACCTGAACAAATAAACGAAGCGCACGTATATCAATAGAATGTGAAAGATTCATTTGTGCAATATCTGCAAAAGTGATTTATAAATTATGCGGTTTTTAAAATGAATTGGCTAGATTAATATGCGTTGCTTTCAATACAACGATCGGGTTAATCATGCAATTGGTCTTTGTTCTGTTAACCATTTTAGGTGGAATGGGACTGTCTGTCGAAGCTGGGTTATTAGGCCCACTGGGTGCACAAGTCGGGGAGCTATGGGCAACATTCAGTATTTTTGGAGTTGGCGCAGCGCTCACATTTTTACTGATGCTGTTTTTTAGTCCGCGAAATACGCCTTCATTTTTCTCGATACCTTCTTGGCAGTTGCTTGGCGGTGTATTGGGTCCGATTTATGTGATTATTCTGACCATTACTACACCTGTGATTGGCATAGCCATGACCATGATTGGTATTTTAGCCGGACAGATTTTTAAAAGTCTGATGATTGATCACTTTGGTCTATTGGGTGTATCTCATCGAAAAATCGATTCTAAACGTCTTATTGCTCTAGTTTTTATTGTGATTGCACTTATTTTGGTTGCACGAGGATAGCGAATATGATCACAACATTTATGATTCTATTGGCAGTGTTTGGTGGTGCCATGTTGAGTGTTCAAGCTGCAATTAATGGCCAACTTGGAAGCCAAGTCGGTGTGTTTAAAAGTGCGTTTTTAACCTTTTCGGTTGGCGCATTAATTACTGCCTTATTAATTTTTTATTTCGAACCCAGACATTCACTGACTTTGCTTGATGTACCTAAATGGCAATTATTAGGTGCTTTTTGTGGTGTGCCATATATTGTTGTTATGGTGCTGGCTGTACAGCGTATCGGGACTGCTGTTGCAACAGTTGCTGTGATTTTCGGTCAGTTGCTCATGAGTATGTTGATCGATAATTTTGGCTGGTTGAATAATGAAGCCTTGCCTTTTTCTATTGAACGATTCGCGGCATTAATTTGTTTGGGTATAGCGCTTTACTTTATCTACTCAAGCAGTAAAACGATGCAACCTAAGGCCGAAAAAGTATCAGACCTAAAGCCTCTTAAGTAGCAAAAAGATATCAGATATTGATTGATGAATTTCATGTTTATCATATGTTTCGTCTCTTATTTGAATCATCTATAAGTAGACATAAGTTAGAAGATGCAAAAACCCCGAAAGGGGTTTTTAAAGTTAATTAAAATAGAAAAATTTACGAAAATTGAATGAAAAATTTTATAAAAATGAGTATTAAACTTGGGATGAGACCTAAGATTTACACTTGTAATTTGCGGATAATTTAGTCAGTTATATGAAACAGTAGCTTAATAATTTAAAAGCATCAAAATCTTGATTTTATTGAAATATTGTAACAAAAAAATTATTTTGCCAATAGCATCATTTAAATGTGTATGCTTGAAAGAGTTGTTTCGTTTGTGAGGTTCAAAATGACAGTAAAAGTAAGTATCAGAAGAATACTTTCTGAGAATTTCTTTCAAAAGAATACGACTTTTGAAAATTTAGACGATCTATTTTCAAAAGCTGGTATCACTATCTTTTCATTAGAAGATGATAAAGCGTTATCTGAAAATAAATACTTCAACTTATTTATTAAAAACAATACGTTGTATAGAGATTTTAATGACATGAAAGGTAAAGCTATTACGTTTTCAATGTTTCAAAACTTGCGATAAATAACGGCATGTGAAATATATTATTTATTCTTATTTTTCAATTGTCTTAAAAATTTCCGGATATGACTTATATGCTTCAATTTTGCTTAATTTGCTAAATATTAAGCCGAATTATAAAGCAATTAAAATGAATGAGAGTTGTATCTAAAAGCGACTTAAATTAGGTATTACTGGGAAATGGTGTTACTATAGCTTTAGCCGAAATTGTTCCGATCCAGAACAAGTAGATTTGAGTTGTTAATGGACTTGCGCTCCCACATTTTATAAAAGTAATTATTATTTTATACGAATTCAAATCTTTAACGCATTGTGTACCTAAAAGGTACACCGGTGAATAGCAGTTTGAGCAAATCAGGCTGCTATGTTGAATCAAACTAAATATGATCAATCGACACCTATGTGTCATTAAAGCTGATGTAACTGTTATAGATCTTAGGCGAGATGCCTTTAACTTATCACTATCCAAGTTGGATACATGTAAATTAATCTTTTCTGATTACAAAAGCTCATAAATATGGGTTTTATAATGAATATTATGAACGGCTGGACAACAGCGAAAGCAGTAAATGGCGACATTATTCGCGTGAATATTGTGCCATTAAAAAAAGTCCAAAGTAACTTGCATGGTCAGACCTTGGTTGAGGTGACGAAGCAAGTTGAATTAGAATCTGGTACGGTTCTGGCATTAAATTTAGATGGAAAGTCTTTCTACACCGAATTTAATAAACTCTATAAATTACAATCTAATTTTTCTATATGAAAAAATAGTGAAAGTTGAATGTGATGATCAATAAACAAGCCATTGAAATAAAATCAGTATTTAATCTCGTTTACTATGCAAATGACGTTTTGCAAAATTTTGAGGTAGATATTGCAAGTGTCATGACTAAAGGACATGTAGATAACAGTAAAGTGCTCTGGCTCGCATTAAACAATCATGAGCCTGGTACTGCTGTAAAAATATTAAAAACCAAATGATAGATGTATGGTTAAAAATAGATAAAAAAGCTCATAATATGAGCTTTTTTATTATATATATCTTATTTTATTCATTTTAGTGACCTCAATGACTTTATATATTTTATGATTAAAAATGAGTCCATCATGTACTTTTACGCGATCCATAAAACTCCAGAGCTCAAATGGACAAAACTCATTATTGTCTTCAAAAATCCATAACCATTCATTTGTTTCGTAAAGAAGTTCTTTATTAAATTGAATATCTTTTACTTTGATGATTTTTCTGATGAAATTATTTGCATCTTGAATCGTGATTTTATAATTAATCATGGTAGACCTAGACATAAGGTATCCTTTTGGCCTAAATTGAGATTAATTAATTTATTTAAATAGTTAACTTTATTTCAATTAAAATATTTATAACTTAATTAGTTAATTAAAAAATAGGAAGGTGATAAGAAAATTATTTTACATTGAAATTCGGATGATAGATCATCCGAAAATAAATATCAAATTAATGCATTTTAAAATCCGACTATAACATATAATTGTTAATGTGATAGAAAATATTTTTTTAATGATATTTTTAAGGGTCTAATTTTCATCGGTTTTTGAGTAATCGTATTTTATTTTTGTAAGTATATATATCAAATAAGCATATACTTGATGTGGTTTTTAGGGTAGTATAGAGTCTAGCTAGAGAAATGACACAATTAGTTAAACCTTTTAAAGTATCGAAGTTTTATTCATAATCCTCCGTTTTTTAGATTCTTGAGCTCAATTTGTTAAATTTTCAAAGTTATATCGGTCAAATTTTATTTGGCAATTTACTATTAAAAATATAGGGTAAGATTATGTCTAACACAGTTACTGGAACCGTTAAATGGTTTAACGAAACTAAAGGTTTTGGCTTTATTCAACCAGATTCAGGTCCTGACGTTTTTGCACATTTCAAAGAAATTGCAAGCTCAGGTTTCAAAACGCTTCATGAAGGTCAGCGTGTATCATTTAGCATCGTTGAAGGCCAGAAAGGTCCAAGCGCTGTCAATATTGTTGCTCAATAAGTAACAATTAAAAAAAAGCACTTTCGGGTGCTTTTTTTATTGCTGAATTTTAGACTTTTTCTCGATCAGATGATGCTAACTCAGTCCTTTGTGTATTCTGAATCCATATCATTTCATCATTAAACAAAGCTATTCATTGAAACACTGATGATTTGGTTGCTTAGAATTTTAAAAGACAGTCTATTAAGAAATACTGTTTATGAGGGAAGTGTTGTCAAGTTTATACTCTATATCATAGAAATTAACTAAACTCTTTAAGCCAATTTGGCAGCAATTTTATTATCAGTGCGTATACAAAATTCTTAGACAAAAAAAAGTCATACAACATTGAATGTTATATGACCTGTAAATCCAAATTTAAAAATTTTGGAGCGGGAAACGAGACTCGAACTCGCGACCCCAACCTTGGCAAGGTTGTGCTCTACCAACTGAGCTATTCCCGCGTGCCGCCTATAATACATTAAGAAAAACAAGGGTCAACACCTTTATGCAAATAAATCGACTGATTGAATAAAATAAAGGCAGTATAAGCTTAAAACGTCCCGTATTGGCTAAGAGGTGATCGAAAATGAATGTGATTTCTTGGGCGGGTATTCAATAAATGATCAATGAAAACAGAGAGAACACGATATACTGCCTAGAAGTTGAATCTATAAAAGGAAAACGCATGAGCCTTGAACAGCAATTAACAGAGCGATTGATGTCACTGAATCCTATTCATCTTGAGGTCATCAATGAGTCGGCCGGTCATGGAGGATATTTTCCAGGAAAAGAAAGCCATTTTAAAGTTGTGGTGGTCAGCCCGATATTTGAAGGATTACGTTTGGTACAGCGTCACCAGAAAGTTTATGCGCTAGCTGCCGATTTAATGAGCCCGGCACGTATTCACGCTTTGGCCATTCATGCTTATGTTCCTCAAGAGTGGCAAGGGCAGGCACCTGATAGCCCAGATTGTGCACATGCACCGAAACGTTGAGGTGATAAAATATGGATGCGCATCTCATCACTAAAATAATTCATATGACTGCGGTGACCGTCGCACTGGTCGTCTTTGTCGCTCGTGCTTTCACCTTATTTATCGGTACGCAAAATCAGCAGCCCAATCCAATTGCCCGTGTGCCGCTCACAGCCTTGCAACATTTAAGTTATAGCATTGTGCTGATAACGGGTGTTGTATTGCTGTTTATGAAGCATTTTCAGGTTCAGCCTTGGTTTTATGCCAAGATGGTTCTGTTTTTGGTACTGTTGTCATCGCTCATGAAAGCCTTTAAAAAGGATAATCAAATTTTACTGGTCCAACGTCGTGCCGGACTATTCTTGGGGGCGATTGCATTTGTGGCAATCATGAGTCTGGTGATCATCAAACCAGTTTTTAACTAATTGTTTGACATACTTTTCCTTTTATTTCGTATGCTGGGTTAAACTGTGTACGAAAGAAAAATAAACACGAAGCGGGGGAAGTATGCTGACAAGAGTGGTATTCAATCAAAAAGGTGGGGTTGGAAAATCCAGTATTACGGTAAATCTGGCCGCAATCAGTGCCAAGCATTTTAAAACCTTAGTAATCGATCTTGACCCACAGGCCAACTCCACCCAGTATTTGCTGGGTGAAGCGGCCACCTATGCGGCAGACAAACCCGTACTTGAGCCCAATATTGAAAATTTCTACGACGATGTACTCGGTGGAAATCAGCCCAAGGGCTTGATTGGCAATGCCATCGGCTCACTTTTGAAATCGCGTGCCAAAGGGCTCGACAGTTTTATTCATCCAACCGCGTTTCCTCAATTAGATGTGCTTCCTGCTAGCCCAAAACTGGGTAGTCTTGAACATGCGCTTGAGTCCAAGCATAAAATTTATAAATTGCGTGACGCGATTATCTCACTTGCTGGTCAATATGACCGGATTTATATTGATACGCCGCCCGCATTCAATTTCTTTACTTTATCGGCATTAATCGCGGCCGATCGTGTCCTGATCCCTTTTGATTGTGATGTATTTTCCAAACGTGCGTTACAAACATTGATTGAAAATGTGATCGAAACCCAAGATGATCATAATGATCGTCTCGAAATTGAAGGAATTGTGGTCAATCAGTTTCAGGCACAAGCCAAACTTCCACGCGAAGTGGTGCAACAATTGAAAGATGAAGGCTTACCTGTACTCAATCATATGTTGCCGCCTTCAGTATTGATGAAGGAATCACATCTCAAGAACTTGCCGTTGGTTCATTTGGCACCTGAACATAAACTGACCTTGGCCTATCAAGCGTTGTTCAGGGAAATCGAATCGCTTTAAAGGGAATCATATATGAAAGGTTTAAATGTTGTGCCTTTAGTGGCCGCTAGTTTACTGCTCGGTGCATGTGCAACCACTGTAAAACCCACCTACGTTTCACCTACGCAGTATCAATCACTCAATTGCTCGCAATTGCAAAGTGAATACAATCGGATTCAGACGTATATTAACAGCGGCGTACAAACACCCAAACGTACAGGTGTCGGTGTTGGCTTAGGGCTCGGTGGTGGTTGGGGACGTGGCGGTTGGGGCTTTGGACCGTCGGTTTCAGTCAATCTTGGTCAGTCATCTGAAACCAAAAACACGGAATTATCTCGTGTTTTGGGCCAGCAGCAGGCGATTGCTCAAGCTGCACAGTTTAAAAATTGCCCGATTATGACCGGAAAACGATAAGGATTTTATACTAAGCCTTCGGTTTTACGCACAAGTTTGGTGTAAAACCGAAAATTAAGTTTTTCAAAATATTATTAAAATTGTTTATAAAAATTAAAATCTTATAAAATAGTACTGCTGTTTTTGTGTCGATTTTCCTGTGCGGTCAGTGTATAAAACTTGTCAGATGAAATGACTTTCCTATAAGGTGTGCTGCTTCTTCATCATTATGGATACTGCATGATTGAGAGTTGGTTTTTTGTCATCGCGATGATCGCGGTACTGTTGATTCCAGGGCCAACCAACGCCCTGCTGGCCAGTGCTGCCCACCAGCAAGGTATTGTAAAAACAGCTTATGCGGTGCCAGCAGAGTGGCTGGGATACATTTATGGCATTAGCCTCTGGGCCATTTTTATTCACTTGGGTGAACCCATCTGGCCTGCTTTGATTCCGATTTTGCATACCATTAGTGCCATGTATGTCATTTGGCTGGCATTTAATTTATGGAAAAGTTCACATCTTGAGCGCCATAGTCAGCAACACATCTCGATTAAACCACGTCAGATCTTTTTTGCCAGTTTAAAAAATCCGAAAGCCTTACTGTTTGCTGCGGGTATTTTCCCGCCCGAAACTTGGGAGTCGCTCTACAATACTGTACATGTCTTTATATTGTTTAGCCTGATTTTGTTGCCTGTTGCATTCTTTTGGATGTGTTTTGGGCGTGCTTTGCTGGCAGGAAATGTTCGTGGTGTGCGGGCAGAACATTTGTATAAAGGTTCTGCCTTGCTGTTGGTGGTCTGTATGCTGCCGGTGATTTTTAGATTCTTTTAAGCGTTTATTTTTGCAAGGTTTGGCGTCTATTTAGATATTTTTGGCGTACAAACCCGATCACGCCAGGCAAAATACTTAAAATAATAATGCCAAAAATCAAATGCGTGAAATTGTCTTTGACCACAGGCATATTGCCAAACAAATACCCAAGCGTAATAAACGAGCCAATCCATAAAAAGGCACCCACGACGTTATAACTTAGGAAAAATTTGTAATTCATACTGCCTGCGCCTGCTACAAACGGCGCAAAGGTACGAGCAAACGGAATAAAGCGTGCAAAAATAATGGTTTTACCGCCATGACGCTCAAAAAAAGCATGGGTTTTGACCAAATGTGACTTGTTGATAAAACGAGAGTTCATTTCAAACACACGCGGTCCGATAAAGCGTCCGATGTGATAATTCAACGTATCACCCAGCACCGCTGCAATAAATAACAGCAAACCCAGTAGCCAAGGATCCATGGCACCGGTTGAGGCAGCCAGCGCACCGGCTGCAAATAATAAACTGTCACCTGGTAAAAACGGCATGACCACCAAACCAGTTTCTACAAAAATAATCAGAAACAAGATGGCATAGATCCAGACTCCATAATTTCGAATGAATTCAAGGAGGTGGTCATCAACATGTAAAATAAAATCGAAGAGTTCCATGGGGCATCAAAGTGCAAAATTGTATCCAAATCCTAACAGTGCTGTACCGGAAAGTCAGTACGATAAAGTAACAATCTGAAAGAGATTTATTGTTCTTAAAATAGAACAATTTGTATTTTTAATCATATTTATTGCAAAAATAATTCTACTTAGAATCTCAGTATTCCAAAACATGTTCAAATAATGAGGTATATCTGATGTTTAATCCAAATGTTATCGTTAAAAATGCAGTCGCTCATCACGGTGTAAATGGTGTGGTCAGCTTGGTGGCCCGTGTATTGATGGCTTATATTTTTGTCGTAGCGGGTTGGGGCAAACTGACTGCTTATACTGCAACAGTAGGCTATATGGAGTCTATGGGAGTGCCGGGAGCATTATTACCTCTAACGATTCTGGTAGAGCTTGGTGGTGGTCTGGCGTTGCTGTTTGGACTTCAGGCCCGCTTTGCAGCGTTTGGTCTAGGAATTTTTAGCATCATCACGGCATTTATTTTTCATGAAGGCGCCGAGAGTGCACAAGCCATTAACTTTATGAAAAACTTTGCGATGGCAGGTGGGTTATTTTTCTTGATGCTACATGGCGCAGGCAAGTTTAGTATCGATACCGCAATTGAAAAGTAACATTGATCAAGCGACTTGATTTGCCTCTTACAAATCTCTACCCGACAATCTCGTGAAATTCTGTTTAGATCACAACGAGTTGAATAATAAAAGGAGATGATCTGTGAAAAAAACAACGACGTTATTGTCGCTTATGGTCGGTTTAGCGGCCTCATCGATGGCCTTTGCGGGTAAGGATGATCATGTGATTATTCAAGAAGCGGCTAAAAATAAAGTGAATGTGCAACAAATCGCTCAGCTTAAAGACGAAACAGGCATTACTCTGATTGGACAGATTACCCAGCACCTCAAAGGCGATCATTATCAGTTTCAAGATGCGACCGGTCGCATTGGTGTGGAGATTGACGATGACCTATGGCGACAGGCCAATTTGAAGGTCGGTGATCATGTTCGTGTGGTGGGTGAAGTCGATACACATCGCTATAAACCGACCGATATTGAGGTGATTCAAATCGAGCGTTATACGCACGCACATTAAGTAAGTAAATCCTTGTATTTCATCGACTCTTTTAGCGAGTTTGATTGTTGAAGGAAAGAGCGTGCGCGGTACAGTGAAAAATGTTAGAATACTGCGCTTCTCTCGTTGCCTTGCATAGTTGTGTAATCATGACAACCAATACTCACATTACTGATGATCGTATCTTAATTTTGGATTTCGGTTCTCAATACAGCCAGCTGATTGCGCGTCGTGTACGTGAAGCCGGCGTATATTCTGAAATGTATGCTTTTGATATGTCTGAAGAAGACATTCGTGCATTTAATCCGAACGGCATTATCTTGTCGGGTGGACCTGAAAGTGTACATGTGGAAGGTAGTCCACGTGCGCCTCAAGTTGTTTTTGAGCTTGGTGTACCGGTATTGGGGATTTGTTATGGTTTCCAAACCATGTCAGAGCAACTGGGCGGTCAAGTAGTACCGGGTACTGTGCATGAATTTGGTTATGCCGAAGTGGATATCCAGCACCGTGACCCACTGATCGGTAATTTACAAGATCGTGAGAACCAGCTGCATGTCTGGATGAGCCATGGCGACAAAGTCGGTCGTTTACCAGAAGGTTTCGTGACTACTGCAAGTACACCAAGCTGTCCGTTTGCGGCTGCGTCTGATGAAACGCGCCGTTTTTATGGCGTGCAGTTCCATCCGGAAGTGACACATACCGCTAAAGGTGCAGAATTACTGTCTAACTTTGTTCACAAAATTTGTGGATGTGGTGGCCTCTGGACACCGGAGCACATTATCGATTTGCGTGTAGAGCAACTGCGTCAGCAAATTGGTGATGAAAAAGTATTGCTCGGTTTATCTGGTGGTGTCGATTCATCTGTGGTGGCAGCATTGCTGCACAAGGCAATTGGCGATCAACTGACCTGCGTATTTGTCGACAACGGTTTACTTCGTTTAAACGAAGGCGATCAAGTTATGCAAATGTTTGCAGACAACATGGGCATCCGTGTGATCCGTGCCGATGCTGAAGAGCGTTTCTTGACTGCGTTGGCTGGTGAAGTTGATCCAGAGAAAAAACGTAAAATTATTGGCCGCGAGTTTATTGAAGTGTTTGCAGAAGAAGCACGTAAACTTGACGGTGTAAAATTCTTGGCGCAAGGCACAATTTATCCTGATGTGATTGAATCTGCCGCCAGCAAACAAGGTAAAGCGCATGTGATTAAATCGCACCACAATGTGGGCGGTTTACCAGAAGACTTGGCGTTTGATTTGGTTGAGCCATTACGCGACTTGTTTAAAGATGAAGTGCGTAAACTGGGCACCACATTGGGCTTGCCACATAGCATGATTTATCGTCATCCATTCCCAGGTCCTGGTTTGGGTGTGCGTATTTTGGGTGAAGTGAAAAAAGAATATGCCGATATTCTTCGCCTTGCCGATGACATCTTTATGCAGGAATTACGTGCCAGCGGTTGGTACGACAAAACAGCACAAGCATTTGCTGTGTTCCAACCTGTAAAATCTGTGGGCGTGGTCGGAGACGGTCGTCGTTATGCATGGGTGATTGCGTTACGTGCTGTAGAAACAGTCGATTTCATGACCGCGCGTTTTGCACACCTGCCATACGAATTGGTCGATAAGATCTCAACGCGTATCATGAATGAAATTAAAGACGTTTCACGTGTTGTCTACGACGTGTCGTCTAAACCCCCTGCAACCATTGAATGGGAGTAAATTTGGGCTTTCAAAATGCATCGCATTTTGCCAAATTATTATTTTAAAGTAATTTTTACTTCTTTAGTAAACTGAGTTTTTCGTTATAGTTGACGCGTTGAATAAAGATTTAAGTTTGAAAGGGTGCTACGGCACCCTTTCATTTATTTTTAAATAAATGAGATATGAAGATAATTATGTATACACATTATGATTTAATGTTGCCATTATTGAAGCTGATGCATGCTGATGATATAACCTACAGTTTGAAAGAAGCGTATACAAGATTAATTCATGAATTGAATTGTTCAGAAAAAGAAATAAATGAAACTATGGAAGATGGTCGAAATGTTATATTTTATCGATTGCAGTGGACTAAAACATACTTAAAAAAAGCGGGATTGATTGAATATCCAGAACGCGCACACTTTAAATTATCTGATCTAGGTCGTAGTCTAAACCTTAATGAACTTAATCAAATAGATAGAAAATATTTATCAAAATTTGATTCTTTTAATCAATTTAGAAAAAATAATTCAAAGCTTGATAAAGATCAAAAACAAAATTTTTATCAAGAAGTTGATGTAATTCCTGATGAACTAACTCCACCAGAAATAATTACTGAGCAAGCTAAATTATTGGAAAATGATTTAAAAATCGAACTACTTAATTTAATTAAAAATAACTCACCACAATTTTTTGAAAAATTAGTTGTTGATTTGCTAGTTGCAATGGGCTATGGAGGTTCTCATAAAGATGCAGCACAAGCAATTGGCAAAACAAATGATGGCGGGATTGATGGAATTATTAGTGAAGACCGTTTAGGGCTTGATAAAATATATATTCAAGCAAAGCGTTGGGACAATACAATTGGCCGCCCGGATATTCAGCAGTTTAAAGGAGCTTTGGCTGATCAAGTGGCTAAAAAGGGTGTTTTTATTACGACCTCAAATTTCAGTAGAGAAGCAATTGAATCTGCAAAAAAATCAGGAATTGTCTTGATTGATGGTGATAAGCTAACTTCCTTAATGATCGAGTTTGGTTTAGGTGTTCAAATTGAAAGAAGTTTTCATATTTATAAAATAGATCAAGATCGATTTGATGAGGATACTTTTTAGACATACAGATTTGAGCTCTTTTTTCTTTTAAGTCGGTGGTGAATTTAAGACGACGCTGTCGCTTTCCAGTAGGGCCAGTTCGAAGAGGGATGAAATAAATAATTATGACTGAGCAATGAATCATGCGTGTGTGGATTGCGCTCATGTAAGCCCATTAGCTCCATCATCATTTGATCCACATCGGCAGTATTGATGGGTGAGTTTAAATTGACGCCCGTGTCTTTTATTCCATTGTGCCAAACAACTAAAGGCACTTGATAGCCTGCTTGCGTATTTGGACTATGGCCAGCAAAATCGATCTCATGACCCACTTCGTTGCCATGATCGGACACAAAAATAAATGAGCGCCGCTGTGCGTGATCATTTTTTTGTAAGATCTGGAAGAAACGACCAATCAACCAGTCCTGATATAAAATACTATTGTCGTAATAATTGCGCTGCTGTTGAACCAGCATTCCAATATCATTTTGTTCTAGCTGTGATTCCACAGCGTCGGTATTTTCTGATGAAAAGCGATCAAACTGTTGCGGATAGCGGAGCTGATAATTTGGATGTGCACCGAGCATATGCACAATAATCAGTTTTTTGGGTTCTGGACGCGTTAAGATTTCTTGGTACACTGGCAAAAGCTTTTCATCAAAAGAATGACTGCTACGTCCTGAGCGATGATTGGTATAAATTTGCTCATCAACAAAAGAACCAAAAAGCGAGGAAATATAGCTGTCATTTTGATTACTGATCCAGTACACCTTAAAGCCTGCAGTCTTGGCATAAGCCAGTACACTTTCGGTGGCATACTGGCTTTGCTCGACGTGACGAGCCTCGGTCAGTTTCATTTTCAGTGCGCCAATAGTGGATGCCGCTGGTGAAAAGGCCTGACAGAAAATTTTAAAAGAGCTGCTATATTTTTCTAGCTCTGGCGTGGTATTACGCGGATAACCACACACACCAAAATTTTTGCTGGTGACACTATCGGTGATCAATAGGGTATGCGTTTGCGACTGAGGCTGCTGGTTATCGAGCACCAACTTATGTTTGGCAGTTTCCAGCCATACATCGTGTATCTGCTGATGAGTCTCGATCTGCTGCTTAAAATTTTGAATTTTAGAATAATAGTCTGTCCAATAGAGCATCGGATGCTGGGCACGCGATGGCTCGATCAGATAACTAGCTAGCGCCAATACACCTAAAAATGAACACAAATAACGATTGAGTCGAACCTGAAACACATGCGCTGATAAGTTGCGGAAAGTAGGTTTAAAACAGATCCAGAAATAACCGATAAAACCGATACTAAATGCCAAACTCGCCAAGAGTAGCGTTTGAGCATGCAATTGAAGAAATTCAAGCGCTTCTTGCGCTGTGGTGTTGGCAATCGCTTGCACAATAAAATAAGCATCGGTATCACTTTGATACACAAACCAGCTCAATGAACGCAAACTGGCATCGCCGAGAAAAACCAGCCACCAACAAATAGCTGCCACTTTCCAACCCAACCGAGTGCGTGATATCGCACGATAAATCAGCCATGCTCCTGGAAGTGAGAGTAAGCCGAGGCGAATACCATCGGAAGGATTTCCAGCAATGGATAAAATGCATGCTGTAAGCAACGCAGGAAGAAGCACCCAAAGTAAAACCAACACATTTCGACGAGTCATAAGGCTTGACGCTTCAATAAAAAAGTACAGAGTGGATCAATTAGAAAATCTAATTAAAAATTTTGGCTCTTCAATTTAATTGAAAAATAGCAAAGAATGAATTTATTTTTATGCGCTTTATGTCGAGATAGAAGAAGAAACTGATAGAAAAATGAGAGGCGAGAGTACGTCAAGAGATGAGCTAAAAATGGCTTGAAAGAATCGATATTTGTGATTCAAGCCAAGCCCTCAAATAGTTACTTAACCACCAAAGACCCGATGGACCAGACAGGCTATGCTCAAAGATACTTCTCATTTTTCAGCACCGATGAAAAGAAAAAATATGATTAAAGATCATAAAGGATAAAAAACCATGACCACCAACCATGACACGGACATCTCTGATTCACAACAATGCGAATCATCCGCCCCTCAATCAATTCAGGAATTTCCTATTCGTCGTGCAGAAATCGGTCAAGGCACGGTCATTAAACGAGCCTTACCCAGCCGTCACAAACGCATGATAGGTGCATGGTGCTTTTTAGATCATGCAGGACCCGTACATTTTCCGCAAGGCGATGGCTTGGATGTGGGGCCACACCCGCATATTGGCCTGCAAACCTTTACTTGGATGATCGAAGGCACCATTATGCACACCGATAGTCTGGGATCGAAGCAGTTAATCCGTCCGTATCAGGTTAATTTAATGACTGCCGGGCACGGTATTTCGCATACCGAGGTAGCACCAGAGCATGAGACCAAAATGCATGCGGCTCAGCTATGGATTGCCTTGCCAGATGAAAAACGCAATATGGCGCCACAATTTGATCATTATCCGAATCTGCCGCACACAGAACAAGATCAGATCAAGTTTACGGTACTGGTGGGCGAGTTTCTGGGGCAACAATCACCTGTGGCTGTGCATACGCCTCTGGTTGGCGTCGACATGACTGCACAGGCAGACACCAAAACACGTATTTCACTGAATCCAACATTCGAATATGGTTTTTTGGCATTGGATGGTCATGCATGGATCAATGGCCACGAACTCACTCAAGACAATCTGCTGGTCCTCGAATCTGGTGCTAGCGAAATAGAGATTGAATTGCCACAAGGTCATCGGGTGTTACTGATCGGGGGAGAGCCATTTAAAACACCGATTTTATTGTGGTGGAATCTGGTTGGACGTACCACCGAGGAATTACGTGAAGCCCGTGACCAATGGATCAATCACGACTCACGTTTTGGTGAAATTCCAGATTATGATGGTCCGCGACTAGAAGCGCCTGCCTTTCCAGATCAGATGAGAGCATCCAAATAAGTTATATTGCCCGAAGTGCAGTTAATAGATTAGTGATTAAAACCTTGCAGCGCAGTGTTGATATGAGAATCATCATTCAATCATGATGTTTCAATGAAATGACTTTACAGTTAAGTCCATGCCATTGTCATGGGCTTAATGCTATAACTGAGAGTACAGATCAGACACATCAGGACTAAAAGAAAATCTCATGCTGACGATTCACCATCTAGAGAAATCACGCTCATTTCGTATTGTATGGGCACTTGAAGAGCTCCAGCAGCAATATCAGATCAAGCTTTATAAACGACTGCCAAGCCTTGCAGCACCACCTGAGCTCAAACGCGTACATCCGCTCGGCAAAGCGCCTATTTTAGAAGATGCCGGACGTACCATTGCAGAATCGGCTGTGATTCTGGAGTACTTGCAAACCAAATTTGATACGGCACAACGTTTTAAACCGCAGCAAGATGACGATGCATTTCAATATCTCTACTGGATGCATTATGCCGAAGGTTCACTGATGCCGTTGCTTGTGTTTCAACTGGTGATGAATAACGTGGGTAAAAATGTTCCATTTTTTATTCGACCGGTCGCCAACAAAATTACCGATGGCGTTAAAGCTGGATTTATTGGCCCACGCTTAAAAGATCATATTGCCTTTATTGAGCAGTATTTATCTGAACACGATTACTTTGCTGGGGAATTTAGCTTTGCCGATATTCAAATGAGCTTTCCGCTGAATGCGTTGCTAACCCGAACAACTGGGCAGTTTCCAAATATTCGGGCATTTTTGAAGCGAATTGAAATGCGCCCGGCTTATCAGCGTGCCAAAGAGAAAGGGGATTATTAATCGGGGATGGCTCGCCCAAGCCGTAATTCGGAAGGGCGATAGCCATAGTACTGCTTGAAACGAGTACTAAAGTGGCTGGCAGAACTAAAACCACATTGCAGGGCAATGCCGGTAAGCGGTTGGGTTGAGTGAAGCGCCAAGTCATGCGCGCGTTGCAAGCGTTGTTGTAATACATATTGATGTGGTGAAACGCCTGTCGACTGCTTAAACATGTGGGCAAAGTGATATTCGCTCAGTTCGGTCTGTGCTGCCATGTCTGCTAAGGTCATGGCTTCTGCGAGGTGCTCGTCTATCCATGCTTTTAGCCGATGAAGCATAAACGGCGCCAGCCCGCCGCTCACTCGCGGTAATTGCCATTCTACGTTGCTATAACGCTGTAATAGAGAGATCAGCAGTAAGCTGGCGCTGTGGCTAAGCTGTAAATGATTGCTGCGATCTTGCCAATCACAATTAAGCAAAAAATGCCGATATACGCTACTGATTTGGACATCCTCGACAAAACTTTGTTCTGCCAATTCGATGTGCGCGGGTTCTTTGTCCCAAATTTGTGCTGCGACATGCTTTAAATGCTGATCGGTATAGTACAGATGCACAAAACGCAGATGATCACGAATGTCCCACGTCGAGGCTTGTCCCTCAGGCATTAAACAAAAGCGATCTGGCCCACCACCATTACGCCATCCCTGTGGGGTCTTTTTATAACTTTCATAGCCGCCCTTGATATATAAACTCAAGGTATGGTGATCACTGCATACACTTACCCGATCGTGCTGGTTTTGCCAAGCAGCCAACTGCATGCCCGAGCCCAGTTGCAGGCTATCGAGTAACTTGGTTTTATGCTGTTGCAACTGCGACAGGGTTTGATAGTTCATGCCAAATACGGTAGCGAATTAAAAATAATAATGCGATGATTTTATCTTTTTTTCATCATTTGATAAAAGTTGTCTCGTAAAAAAACGCAAGATTAGGCAAGTGGCCGCAAATATGCGAAAGCGTTCAAAATGAACACTGCGGATACTGTTGAGTACACTGGATAAAAAGAGATTGTAATGAACGCGGTGTTATATGCCTTGGTGGTGCTGATTTTTGGAACGACATGGATCGCAATTACCTTGCAAAGTGCTGAAATCGCGCCGGTTGTTGCGGTATTTTGGCGGTTTTTTATTGCGGGTGCACTCTTGATGGTGGCGCTCCTGATTTCAAGACGATTGACTCGCCTGAAACTCAATGATCACCTATTTTGCTTGTTACAAGGCTTATGTATTTTTAGTTTAAATTTTATCTGCTTTTACATCGCCGTGCGTTACATCAGCAGCGGTCTGGAGTCTGTTATTTTTTCTATGGCGGTTCTTTTTAACACGCTCAATAGCTATTTCTTTTTCCGTCAGCCAATTTCAGCCTATTTCCTGCCTGCGTTTATCTGTGGTTTGTTGGGCATGATCGCTTTATTTTGGCACGACCTAGCAACGACGCAAAACGACTGGCAAACCGTGAGCGCAATTTTACTGTGTGTATTGGGGACTTATGGTTTTTCTTTGGGGAATATGATTAGTTTGCGTCATCAGAAACAAGGCTGTGATGTCCTGACCACCAATACCTATGCCATGCTCTACGGCGCCATCGTGATGGCTGTCATCATTGCGCTCACCGGCCAATCATATTTACCCGAGAGTTCAGTGGTCGGTTGGTCTGCCTTGATGTATCTTGCGCTGATTGGATCTGTACTGGGGTTTTCAATTTATTTTATGCTGATCCGGCGGATCGGGGCAGGGCCTGCCGCATACAGCACCTTGCTGTTTCCTTTGGTGGCACTGACCATTTCAACTTTTTTTGAAGGTTATCAGTGGACGTGGAGTGCAGTATTCGGGGTGATGCTGATTTTACTTGGTAATTTAATTCTGTTTATCCAGCCCAAAGGATTGCCATTTATCCGATCCAATCAACGGGCCTAAGCTTTAAAAATGAAATTGCGATAAAAAAGAACGCGTAAAGCGTTCTTTGGATGTAAAGCATATTCAGTCTTAGCGTTTCACGACAATTGAGTCGATGCCGCTGTGTTGCAAGGTTTGTTGAGCACCTAAAGCTGCTTCTTGTGTTTCATATGGCCCTGAAATCACACGGTACCATGTTTTTCCGTTTTCGACTGTTTTGACCACATCCGCAGACAGTCCATTTAAAATAATTTCAGCACGACGAGCATCAGCACTGTCAGGATCTGCATAGCTACGCACCTGCAAAATAAAGCTGGCAGGCTGTGGCGCAGGCGCCGCAGTCACATTTGCCGTACTACCCGATGCAGTTGGCGCACTGGCTGCACTTTCTCGCGGTGCTTCTACAATCACCGCAGCATTTTGATCTTTGGTCTCTGGAACAGCCTGATCCGGAATCGGCGTCATTTGCTGTTGAGGCAACAGATCATAGAAGCGATAATCGTGATTGGTGTCTTCTTCTTGATAATGGGTCGAAGTGACTTCATTTTTGGTCGAAACAGGTTTCCACGGCTTCCACAGCATCAGCATGACAGCAATGCACATCAGCACCAAGATCGCCACCACCATGCCTAACCAGCGAGGCACTAACGGTTTCTTGGGCTTGTTCGGTCGTTCAGATACACCGCGTTGCGTTTTTCCAAACACGTGGACATCCTCTTTATAATTTCTACCACGTAACCAATAACATAGAAGCCGAAACAACCAAAACACTATTGTTTGGCTTCTTTGTAATACAGCGTCTCAGATCGCGTTCAATCAGCGAACTTACATGCTCTCTGGTGCAGATACACCCAGCAATTCTAAGCCGTTGCGTAAAACTTGCTGTACGTTTACTGAAAGCAATAAACGTGCTTGTGTAAGCGCTTGATCGTCGTCATTCAAGACTTTGTGCTCGTTGTACCAGCCATGGAACAGCGCTGCCAATTCTTTTAAATAGTTGCCAATCTGATGCGGTTCGTAGGCATTTGCAGCACGTACCAAAATGTCTGGGTAAGCAGCCAGTTTGGCCAGAATTTCCGTTTCGGCATCGAGGTTTAAACGCTCTGCCAATGGACGAGCCTGTGTGCGGTCAAACGCGATCTGGTTGCTGTGTGCTTTTTCCAACATACGGCAAATACGGGCGTGCGCATACTGGATGTAATACACGGCATTGTCTTTGCTTTGCGATACGGCCAAATCCAAATCGAAGTCGATGTGTTGTTCCGATTTGCGCATTACATAGTAAAAGCGTGCGGCGTCGTTACCGACTTCTTCACGCAGTTCACGCAAGGTCACAAATTGTCCAGAACGCGATGACATCTGTACCATTTCACCGCCACGCCATAAGCTCACAAACTGCACCAGCAATACGGTCAGTTTAGATGAATCAAAGCCCATGGCATCAATTGCAGCTTTCACACGTGCGATATAGCCGTGGTGATCTGAACCCCAGATATCGACAATATCGGTATAGCCACGTTGTAATTTATCGAGGTGATAAGCAATGTCTGAAGCAAAGTAGGTGGTTTGACCGTTACGACGTTTGACCACACGATCTTTCTCGTCGCCAAATTCAGTCGATTTAAACCAGATGTTGCCGTCTTTTTCGTATAAAAAGCCGCGTTGATCGAGTGTTTGTAACGCTTCATCAATTTTTTGATTCAGTGATGCTTCACTAAACCATTGATTAAAAGTCACACCGAACTCTTCAAGGTCATCTTTAATGTCATCTAAAATGGCTTTGAGTGCCGCTTGATGAAACACGCGATAGCCTTCACCTGTCAGGCGCTGTGCATTGGCAATTAAGCCATCAATATGTTTTTCTTTGTCGCCAGAAACAACGACTTTATTGCCCTCTGCATCGAGTTCTGCTGCGAACTGAACATCTTCAGGCACATCATGGTACACCGCTGCAACAGGGTGCACGTAAGCATCGCCGTCTTGATCGATAATGCTTTGCGCGATTTCTTTAACGTAGTCGCCTTGATAGGCGTTTTTAGGGAAAACCAGAGATTGACCAAGTAATTCTAAATAACGTAAGTAGGTCGATGTCGCCAAAATGTCCATCTGACGGCCCGCATCGTTGACGTAATATTCACGATCAACTTGGGCACCTGTTGCTTCAAGCAAATTGGCAACAGTCATGCCGTAGGCTGCACCACGGCCGTGGCCCACATGCAGGCTTGAGGTTGGGTTTGCCGATACAAACTCGACTTGTACTTTTTTTGCGGCATTGACTTGAGTCTGACCAAACTTCGACCCTTGCGCTTGAATTTGATCCAGCACAGCAAAGCGTTGATCGGCATTTAAAAAGAAATTGATAAATCCTGGGCCTGCGATTTCGGCTTTACTGATGTCCGCCACTTCTGGCAATGCCGCCATGATCTTTTCTGCAAGATCACGAGGTTTCATTCCTGCCGCCTTTGCGCCGACCATTGCAATATTGGATGCAAAGTCACCGTGACTTCGGTCTTTGGTACGCGTCAAAATACTGTTGTTGATCCAATCTGATGGAAGAATCCCTTCGTGTTGAAGAGACTGCACTGCATGATCCAAAGCGGCTTGTATGGCGGTATTCATATCGATCTAAAAGGAATGTGTCGCAGAAAAACGCCCAATATAGCAAATTTTGACTGATTTAGGTGAGGGTCTTGTTCGGATTCTTGTATTTCCCGACAATCAAAGTGGACGCTTTGCCGTAGACCGATCAATTTGGATTTTTCAGGCAATAAAAACAATAAAATTGGATTATGAAGTAAATCTTATTTGAGCGCTGAATGTAAACGATATCATTATAAATTTTCGAAATACCTGTTTTGCCTAAAAAACGCTTAAGCTATAGCAGTAGATAAATAGACGAGTAACCTTTAGGGCAATAGTCCCTAAACACGAGATAGGCAATGACAGCTGAAACCAATACGAATAAACACCCCCTCTATATTCCTTATGCAGGATATACCCTCCTCGAACTCCCACTTCTCAATAAGGGATCGGCTTTTACTCAGGAAGAGCGTAGCCATTTTAATTTGCACGGTTTGGTTCCTCATGTGATCGAAACTATCGAAGAACAAAGCCAGCGCTCGTACCAACAATATGAAACATTTAACGACGCGATCAACAAGCATATTTATTTACGAAATATTCAAGACACCAACGAGACACTTTTTTACCGTTTGATCAACGATCATCTGGAAGAAATGATGCCAATTATCTATACGCCAACCGTGGGCGAGGCGTGTCAGGAGTTTTCGGATATTTACCGTCGTCATCGTGGTGTCTTCATTTCTTATCCAGACCGTGAGCATATCGACGATATTTTGCAAAACGTCAATAAACGCAATGTGAAGGTGATTGTGATCACTGACGGCGAACGAATTTTGGGTCTAGGTGACCAAGGTATTGGCGGTATGGGGATTCCGATTGGAAAACTGTCGCTGTATACGGCATGTGGTGGTATCAGTCCTGCTTATACGTTGCCGATTACCATTGATGTGGGAACCAACAATCAACAATTGCTAAACGACCCAATTTATATGGGCTGGCGTCAACCACGTATCAGTGGCGATGAATACTATGAGTTTGTGGATCAGATTCTGACTGCTATTCGCCGTCGTTGGCCTGATGCTTTAATTCAGTTTGAAGATTTTGCACAAAAAAATGCAATGCCATTGTTGACCAAGTACCGCGATAAATTCTGCTGCTTCAACGACGATATTCAAGGCACTGCTGCGGTTTCAGTCGGTAGCCTGATTGCAGCAAGTCGTGCGGCAGGTAAAGAGCTGAAAGATCAGAGAATTGCCTTTTTGGGCGCTGGGTCTGCAGGCTGTGGTATTGCCGAGCAGATTGTGGCACAAATGGTGGCTGAAGGTCTAAGCGATGATGAGGCTCGTGCACGTGTCTTTATGGTGGATCGTTTTGGTTTAATCACAGAAAACCAACCCAACTTACTCGACTTCCAGCGCAAGCTGGCACAAAAAGCAGACACTGTCTCGGCTTGGGGTAATGTGGAAGAGGTGATATCACTCCTCGATGTGGTTCAAAATGCTAAACCGACGGTGTTAATTGGTGTTTCGGGGCAGCCGGGACTTTTCACTGAAGAAGTGATCCGTGCACTAAATGAAAATTCAGAGCGCCCAATCGTGATGCCTTTGTCGAATCCGACGTCACGTGTTGAAGCCGTGCCAGCAGATATTATTCAGTGGACAGATGGCAAAGCCCTCATTGCAACCGGCAGTCCGTTTGCACCTGTAAATTATAAAGGCAAGCTCTACAATATTTCACAGTGTAATAACTCGTATATCTTCCCAGGGATTGGTCTGGGCGTGATTGCTTCTGGGGCTAAACGGGTGACTGACAATATGCTGATGGCATCCAGCAATGCCTTGGCCGATTGTTCGCCGTTGTTAAATGATCCAAACGCCGATCTTTTGCCTGCGATTTCAGAGATTCAGGCGGTATCGAAGCGTATTGCATTTAAGGTTGCTCAAGCGGCAATTGAAGACGGTGTTGCACTGAATATCCCCGATGAGGTCTTGCTTGCCAATATCGAAAAAGAATTTTGGAAGCCTGAATACCGTACTTATAAACGCGTACCGTTCTAATCGAATATAGATTAAGCCTGAACCCCACATTTGCCAAGTCGAATGTGGGGTTTTTTATTGGGCCGTATAGAATAACTGTAGACGAAACGGTCTGTATTTTTTAGAATGGCTTGCAATTGATATCAATAAAACTAAAAAACGAATTTAGATCATGTTAAGCAATATGAATGGGGTGTTAGAACAGCTCGGGCTGGGGGCATTAAAACGTGCTGTGCATGTACAATTTAGTCATGCTGCCTTAAATGCGCAGGTTTTTTTACAGCGGATTGAGGGAAAACATGCCCTAAATGATGGCTTAAGTGTTGAGCTGACTTGTCTTTCCACCAATGCGCACATCGCATTAAAACAATTTATTGGATGTCGGGTGGCGGTCGATCAAGTGACCGATAGCGGTGCGCTCGCCAGAACATCTGGCATTATTACCCGTGCAACACAAGGGCAAAGTGATGGTGCACTAACTATTTACACGCTGACTTTACAAGATCCGACTGCACTTTGGCATAAGCGGCGGAACAGCCGTGTATTTATCAATAAAAGTGTACCCGAAATTAGCGAAATTCTATTTAAAGAATGGCAAAGTAAAAGTCGCTTGTTTGCAGCAAGTTTAACGCTTGATTTGAGCGGTCTGAGCCAAGACTACGATATTCGCCCGCTCAGTATACAAATGAATGAAACTGACTATGAATTTCTCACGCGTTTATGGCGCAGTGAAGGGATAAATTGGTTGGTGGATGAAAAACATGTTGTGGTTGCACATGCTTTGCAAGAAATGGCGCCTCAAAAACTACGATTGATTGATCACAATCAGCCATTTTTAGCCCTTGAGCGTGGAGTGATTCGTTTTCATCGCAGCCATGCCACCGAATATTTTGACAGCATGACACAGCTTGTTGCGCATCGCCAATTACAATCTACCGCGACATATTTACAACGCTGGCAAGCCGATGCCTTGATTCAAGATGAAGGAAACGGATCGATTCAAAGTGCGCATCTGCACAGTGAACAGCACAGTAACGAAAGTTTAAGTCTAGAACAGGCTTGGTCGATCGAACCTGCATGGACAACCGATTTAACAGGTGCCGATCAAGCAACCATTTCTAGTGCGCAGCAAATCGAAAAATTGAATCAGAATATGACCGCCTATCAAGAATTTCAGGCCAAATATTTTACTGCACATAGCAGCGTACGTGACGCGCAGGTCGGATACTGGTTTGAGCTGACGGGACATCCCGAAATAGATACGCATGAGCGCGCAGACCGACAGTTTTTGATTTATGAAAAGCAATTTTACAATCAGAATAATTTGCCCAAAGCACTGCAACAGCAGGTTGAACGGCTTCAACCTACTTCAACATTAAATTTTTTACAAAATCAGGAGCGTCAAGGTAATCAGTTGTCCTTGATTCGTCGTCAAATCAAGTTAGTGCCCGATTATCAGCCTTTGGTGCATCGTCCTGCTGTATATCCACAGCGAGCAAGGGTGGTCGGATCGGAAAATGAAGAAATTCACGTGGATGAATGGGGGCGCATTAAGGTTCGGTTTTTATTTACCCGAGCAGAAGACCATGCGCATGATACCGGTGCGGGCTCCAACGAAAATGATACAGATTCGGCTTGGGTCGATGTGCTCACACCATGGGCTGGTGAGCAATATGGCGCCAGATTTTTACCGCGTGTAGGCGAATTGGTGGTCATCGATTTCTTTGATGGTCACGTCGATCGGCCATTTGTGATTGGGCGTATCCATGAAGGACAACGCTCGCCTACAAAATTTGATGTAAAAGGCCAGTTGCCTGCCACGCGAAACCTGAGTGGAATTCGCTCCAAAGAAGTCGCAGGAAGCGGATTTAATCAGCTACGTTTTGATGACACAACGGGTCAGATTAGTGCACAACTACAAAGCAGTCATGGTACCAGTCAACTAAATTTGGGAAATCTGAGCCACCCAAAGAACGAAGAAACCAGTCAGGGACGTGGGGAAGGTTTTGAACTGAGAACTGATCATTATGGGGCGGTTCGTGCTGGTCAGGGTATGCTCATTAGTACCTATGCGCAGGAACAAGCCATTGCTGATCATTTAGAAGCTGCTCAGGCACAATCGTTACTGGTTCAGGGTCATGAAAGTATGAAAATGCTGAGTGATATTGCCCTCAAACAGCAAACTGACGCACTAAATGTCATTGATCGCTTACCTAAGTTTATTCAATCGCTTGAGTTAAAAACTACAGATCAGGCTTTAGAGCGTACCTTAAATTTGTTTAAAGATGATTTGAATAAAGATCCCATTCAAGCATTAAAGGGGTGTGGTGGTTTTATTGAAGATATTGGGCGTTTGGGAAGCGACTCAAAAGGCGTTATAGAAGAGCTTGATACATTCTTGGCGAGTAATGAGGATGCATTAGAAAATCTAAAGGCCTTTATTGAAAATGTGGAAGAGCATGGAACGGATCTCATCAAAGGCCAATTGGTAGGGATTAAAGATAAAATCCAGAAAAATCCATTTGAAAGTATCCAAGATGTTGGAAAAGTGCTTGCTCATGCTGATATCAGGGATTTTGATTTGATGAGCGAGTGTGGAACTTTCACTAAAGGCACAAAATTAGAAGTCACGCCATTTAAAGCTTTGAGTACTTTGCAAGGTTTTATGGAAGGATATACACAAGGCTTAGAAAGTAGCGCCGATACCAAACAAAAAGAGCAGGGCAAAATTTTTAGACAAGCACTTATGTTACTGGCATCACCAAACGGTATTGCATTAACCACCCCTGAAAATATTATTTTACAAGCCTCTCAGGATATTGCTGAGAGTGCCAGTGGCTCAATTAATTTGAGCGCACAGAAAAATATTATTGGTCATGCACAAGATAAAGTAAGTTTGTTTGCTGCACAAAAGGGACTGAGTGCTTATGCAGCAAAAGGCGCAGTTAAAATACAAGCGCAAGATGATTTAGTTGATATTATTGCCAAAAAAGTGATTAAGCTGATTTCTACCGAAGATAAGATCGAACTAATCAGTACTAAAGAAATTGATATTAAAGCTGGCGGTTCTCAGTTGATCGTCAATGGAAATGGAGTTTTTATCAAGACAGGTGGTAAGTTTGAGGTTAAATCAGGACAGCATGTGTTTACCAGTGGTGAAAAAGTTTCATATGAAGTACCCGAGTTGCCAAATACTCCAATTTTTAGTAACCGTTTAGATATTTATGATTTGTTCTGGGCGAATGATTTTAGTCAACTCAGTTATAAAGCTTTTGTTCCTGAAACAAGCTCATTTACTTCAGGATCAATAGACGAACATGGGCGTACAGGCAAAATCAGCACTCCAGATCCAGAAAAAGTTCAGGTACTTGTTGGCTCTAATGATGAATGGGGATTGGTCATCGATGGTTTTGATGAGGAAGATCTCATGATTGATCAAAATGTGAATGATTCAGAGTCAGATAACAATATAGAAGGAAGGGACTGGAAGTGAGCAAAAAATCACTAGTTACCATACAAATCTTAGACTTATTTGGTCGTCCCATCTCAAAAGCACAATATGAAGTAAAAAATCAGAGAACAGGACAGGTTATTGCTGCTGGAGCAACAAACTCTTCAGGATGTATTGTCGAAATTAGCCGAGATAAAGGTACGACTTTAGATGTTTATATTAAAAGTATGTTTAATGGCTTGATGGTTAAAGTACAAAGCTTTGTAATGTCTAAAGACCGTATGCTCGTAAAAATTACAAGTCCAAAGGTAATGTTGGATTTAAAAACATTAACCAATCAAGGTAGTAGTGGACAATATAAAAGAAAAACACATGTTGTAAAAAAGGGTGAAACTTTATTTGAAATAGCTCAAAAAAATCATACGACTGTCCGAGCATTAGAGCGTTTGAATAAAATAGATGATCCAAATAAGATTAGTATAGGTCAAGTTATTAAGTTACCTGTAAATATTCCTGCTACCGGAAATCATACACATCAAGACAAGTCTAAACCAGCTACTCAGCAGAAATCACAATCTTTGGCCAGTACTAAATCGAAACCATCACAGACTCCATCTACTATGCCTTCTGATACAACACCTCAGAAAGAGCAGGAACAAGAAGCTTTTGGAACAAATTTAGGCAGTAAAATCCTCGATCAAGTAAATGAGCTTTATGAAGAAGCCAAGAAAAAGCTGAATGAAACTACAAACTCTACTTCCAAGATATTGACGGTTGACGATCGCAGTCAGGATGGTGGAACTCCTAAAGTAGATGCTTCAAATTTATGTAAAACCAATCCGCAATGTATTTCAAGTGGTAAGAGTGACCTTATTCGAGAGGTGAATATACGTCTGGCAGGCTTTGGGGGCGCTTTACCTACGGATGAGTTTACCGATCTTACTGCAAAATGTATTAAGCAATTCCAGCGTGACTATATGGGAGTACCAGAGACAGGAAAAATTTGTGGTTCGGTATTAGTAGCGTTGGATAAATTCCGTGATGAGTATGATATCTCTCCATATTTTGAATCAATGAAGTGCCCATGTGGAAAATGTACAGGATTCGGAAAAGGGCGAAACGATAAGTTTGAATTTGAGAGTTATCAAAAAAGTTCAGAGCGATATATAAAGGTTATAAGACCTGCACATGAATATAAAGGTATACATAAGAGTCTCATATGGGGATTAAAAGCAATGCTATTTTATTTTAATAAAATAGCTAATCCTAATGGTTATAAAATTACAGGAATATCTTCAGGTTATCGTTGTATTGATAATAACTGGAAAAAAAGACGTGCAACAACTAATCATATGGGATGTGCATTGGATATTGTTATTAAAGATAAGAATAATCAAACTGTTCGGGATAATGAGCTAGAGAATAAAGTAAGAAAAGAATGGTTTTGTAAATATCTTAATACAAGTCTCGGATGGTCTTCAAATAAATTTGGTTTAGAGAGATTGTCTGATGGGGCAACCACGTGGGTGCACTTAGACGTTCGCGAATTTTCAGATAATTATAAAGTTGATAGTTTATTTTCTGAAACTAAAGATGGTTTAAATGGTCGTTATTTTTCTCAAATTATCAAGGAAGGAAATTTAAATAATTTATTGTCATGCAGTGGTGTTATTTCTGTTTTAAATAAACCAGTTGAATTAGAGCAAAAGAAAAATAAGCTGTTTGATGAAGATGATGCCCGAAATGCCTTGAAAGTTATTTACGATAAATATGGCAAAGAAATAGCAATAATAGTAGAAAGAATGTATAGAGCAGAGACTAGACATTTTTCATCAGAGCAATATAAACATGGTGGAACTCCTGGCATGGAAGTGCATGGTTCTGCACCTTATTATGGTTGGGATTCATCATTGTTTATTGAGTCACCTACAGGAACGTGGTCAGCATATGAAAATAAAGGGTTGAGTGGTTCCGGAGGTAATGCTCAAGAAAAAAATAAGAAAAAAGTGTTTGTTTGTGTCTCATCTGTGTTGGTTGGTATGACATATGTTTCAGAATACATTCAAAAATACAATGGGAATTATGCTAGATGGTTTTCAAAAGATGAGAGCAAACAAGCAGTTTATAGAAATGAATTAAGTAAGATTAAAGTTAGGATTGTGTCAAAATTTTAAGAGATAAGGGTGGTTTGCTGATGAAATTTATATGTTTTTTATTTGCTGTTTTATTAACTAGTGCATGCAGTGCGAAAATAAATGTTAATAGTTTGGATCAAAATCAGCAATGTGAAAATGATCTTAAGGCTATTGTCTATAAAAATTTTGACTTAAAAGAAATTAAAAAGAAAGATATTACTTTTGATTTTTCAGAAAAGGATTATATACAGGTATTTATAAAAAGTAAAAGTGGGGTAAATAATGGGGCGACATTTGGGTGGATTAAAATTGATAAAAAGAATAACAAATTATATAATGTTACATATGATAATGAAAATGAAACTCCAATGAATATTTTAGGGAAAAAAGATTATATTGATAGATGTTTTTAGGTTTAGTCTTTTGCGGTGAAGACAGTTAGAATATAAATAGTTTTATGCTATTAAAAAGTTGTGTATTTTGAAAATAAGTGATTATATTTATGAAATTTTTTAATTATGTAAAAATGTACTTAGCTATATTGGTGTTAACCCCTATTTGGGGTTGCTCAAGTAGTCCATCAGTCGCCAAAGAAGTAAATAAACTAGAGGGAAATGTTAGAGTAATTAAATTTCCTATATCATCAAATTTTTATTCGGAATGTAGGAAAAATAAATCTGAAAAAGAATGCAAAAAAATAAGTGATATAAAAGATTATTCGTATCAATCAACGAAACTTTTAAAAGAACTCCCAGTTGAAGCGAGTTTTCTGTTAGATAGTAAGGTAAAAGATATTAATGCCGATAATTTTAGATTTATATCTAAGGGTGATAATATAGTTTACTCTATAGCTGAAAAGTATGTAGATACAGATGAGGAGGCTAAATCAGAATTTTATTTAATTAAAATTAAGTCAAAACTGGAAATAGAAAAGATAGGTGATTATTACTCAATCGATAGCTCGGGAGTGATTAAGTATAAAAATGGAAATGGAAAAATATTAAAGAAGAATTTAAATTAATAATATTTGATATACTTCATCTAAATTAGGATATATCGTTTTAAAAATAAAAATCGATAGTAATAGATTTAAACCAACAGGGGTTTTAAAGGATTTTGTTGCATAAATTTTAAAAAGCTGAATTTCCCCAATTTATTCAATTCTAAATGATAACTTGAGTGTGGGGTCTAGATAATTCTATAAATCTATACAGGACTTTCACACGCACATGAATTTGATTGACCTGATTTTGAAAACATCTTGCTGTCAAATCAAGGTGCTTTTATCGTCTATAGAGAACGGAGTAATCTGGTGCTCTAATTCAATCTATAAAATTTAATCAGGCTTTGAGCAAAGCCAGTAACCATAGGTAATGAAAGATGGAATGGGAAATTGATCATTAAACACGCTATATTTGAGTAAGTTTGATTTCGTCCGTGCCTGCCTTCCAGTTTTGTGTAACATTAGATTTTATAATCAAACTAAATTGAAAACATTTCCTCGCTTGACTAAGGCTTGGTTATGGAAAATCTATACATGCTCATTGGACTACCGCTGAGCTAAGAAATAAAATGCCAAAACCTTTTAAAATTATTCTCCCTAAAAATTTCAAAGGAATTTAATATGTCTAGTAAGTATCTGGTGAGTACAGGATTGTTGTTGTTAGCATTTGGTACAGCAATATCAGCATGTGCAGATAGTTCGTCAGCAAATTGTAATAAAAGTAATGTTTATGAAAGTATACAATGTATAGAAAAAGAAAATAAAAAATTAATTATTAAACTTGATAACGAAAAAAATAAAGAAAAAAAAGATTATGATAAGTGGATAAAAAAAATAAAAAACACTTGTGAGGGAAAAATCAGTCATACAGTAGGAGAAGGTGCAAGTCTAATTAGAAATCAATGCTATAGAGACGAATATTTATCTAGATTATCATTTTTAAAAACTGGTAAAAATTCAAATAAAGAAAAAAATATTTATGGCTTAGTGGTAACAGATTTACCTTATAATTCAGTTGATCATTTTAAATGTCTTTTAAAGAAAGATGTAAATAGCTGTTCTAAAATCAACTTAGTGAACTCATCAACTTTGATAAAGTTTTATCCATCTATTTCTTCAAGTTATGGGGATGGTATTGTTCTTCCAGAAACAGAGAGTGGTAAACAAATTATTATTTCTCCATTTGAGGACAATGAGAATGAGGGTCCACAACTTGCTATTTTAATTATTAATACTTTTGGTATAGAGGAAATGAAATTTGTTCCAGCAACCAGAAATGTATTAATTGATAAGAATTATAATTTAACTTACATGGAAGGTAATAAAGAAAAGCGAATACAGTTGAAATAATTGTTGTATTCATATTTTGATAAGTGATTGAAATCAATCCGAACTTAACAAAGTTCGGATTTTTACAAATATAAAAACTAAGGAGAAATGTTCACATAGGCACTGATTTAGTTGATATTGCATAATGCGGCAGGATTAACTATGTCTAAAAAATATTATCAATTGGTACTATTTTGATCAAGTTAAGGCTGAGCAAAATATGAAAATTTAAGTTGATAACTTATAAATGTGATATCACTAAAAAGAATTTTAGTACAGATAAATATACCCTCTAATTAGAAAATCAAGACAAGTGAATTTTCGCTTATTCTAGTGCTAAAGAATATAATAAGATGAGATGCTGTAGATATGAAACTCTAATGCACTATAAAATTTAATTTAATAGATTAAATAGTTTTTCTTATGGGGTTTAGTATATTTATTTATTTCAAATTTTAGTTATAAGATGTTATTTCTTACATACAGGAGAAATTGAAACCATCAACTTCTCCTTAATTTTTCTAACCCTCCAAAACACTCTCCAAAACTTCTTCACTCGGTGCAAAATAATACGCACCATCCAGTGGTGTCACAAAATGCAGCAGTCGGTCATGAATACCATCGCCACTGGTTCCAAACATACGCTCTAGCATTTGATCAATTCTGCTCAGGTCTTTGGTATAGGCAATAAAAAATAAACCTTGATCGCCTTTTCCATCGCCATAAGGCAGGCTATGGCGCAGAATTTCTAATTCTTCACCTTCCTCATCTTCTACCACTGTTCGTGCAACATGGGCATTATCTGGTTTTACATCGTCATCAAGTTCAATAGATTCCAGTTTGGTGCGTCCCATCACCTGTTCTTGCGCATCAACTTTGAGTTTTTTCCACTTTTCAAGGTCATGCGCATAACGCTGTGCGAAAACAAAACTTCCATCTGCAAAAACTGCATGTTCATCACCCAGTAGTGCTGTTTCTGCACGATCGTCTGGAAACTGTGGATTTTCAGTGCCATCTATAAAGCCCGTGATATCGCGACCATCGAAGTATCTAAAACATACACGTTCATCCAAAACTTCTACTTGATCCTGTATGCCTTCAAAAAAAGCCTGACTTAAAGCAAAACAGATATCTGCTCGAGTACTGGCAATATGAATGAGCACATCGGTGGGCACTGCGGGCATATGAAAAGCACCGTGAATCGGTTCAAGTGTCTTAAACCCTTCAGGAGTCTGTGTATAAAGCTGTTTCCACAAAGCTGCACCAAATGCTACACCTGTTTTGATCTGCGCATTGGGATGTTGTGTGATCAATCGATCGCGGGTTGTCAATAAAGCCTGTAATTGTTTCTTTAAGCCTTCTACCGACAAGTTGCCCAAGTTTAAAACAATAAAACGCGCATGATCTGAGGGTAGGGGAAGAATGACAGATTGTGCAGTCACCAGTGACTCCTAAAGCATTATTTAAATTCAATATTTCTCTATTGTGCCGTATCTTTGCTGCATATTAAATACGCGGTAACGATATTTTTATCGATGATTAGAATCGGATTCATACAACAGGTATAATCCCATTTTTGCTTTATGTTCAGGTTATGTCATTTCAAGTTTGGATAGGCTATATGCTGGCGTGTTGGGTGATTAGTCTATCTCCCGGCGCAGGTGCGATCGCCTCAATGTCGAGTGGTTTGAATTATGGCTTTCGTCGTGGCTATTGGAACGCACTTGGCCTACAGTTAGCACTTTTGGTGCAAATTGGAATTGTTGCAGCCGGTGTGGGCGTACTGTTTACCACAACACCGTGGGCTTTTTTACTGGTGAAATGGTTTGGAATCGGTTATTTGCTCTATTTGGCCTATTTGCAATGGACGGCGCCTGTTCAATCGATTCAGATTCATTCCGAGCAACTTGAAATTTCTCGTCAGCGTCTGATTCTCAAGGGTTTTGTTGTCAATATCAGTAATCCAAAAGCGATCGTGTTCTTGCTCGCAGTATTGCCTCAATTTATTGATCTAGCGCGTCCGCAAGCACCACAGTACGGCATTATGGCCCTAACCATGGTGCTGATCGATTTGATTGTAATGGCGGGATATACCGGATTGGCTGCCAAGGTGCTGCGCTTATTGCGCTCACCGCGACAGCAAAAATATCTGAATCGCAGCTTTGCGGTGATGTTTAGTGGCGCAGCGCTCTTGCTGAGCATGGTCAATCAAACGCACTAAACCCTGATACTTATAAATATTTGGGTTGTTGACGGCGCGCCTTAATTTTTTGAACCAGAAAAATTGCGATAAATAACATCGACATGCAAATTACAATACTTAAGCCTGTGGCAATGTTTAAGCCCGCGCTGGACCAGAGTCCAATACTCACACCCAGTTGAGCAAACACAAATGCCCAGATCACCATTTGTTTAGGGGAGTGCGCCACCAGACGTGCCGTCAAGGCTGGAATAACCAGTAAAGCGCCCATCAGCAGAGAACCTACAGCACGTAGCGCAAGCACTGTAAATAAGGCCAACAGCAACATGAAAATCAAGCGTTGCCATTTGGCATTTACACCTTCACTAATGGCGATATCTGGATCAATCGCGATCTGGATTTGCGCTTGCCAGTATCGATACAAAATGCACAGTGCAAAACCAATCAAGATTACAAAGATTGGTAACTCATCCCAGCTAATGGTGAGCAGGTCGCCAAATAAGTAGCTGAGCAATTCAGGTCGTAAGCTAGGTAAATACTGAATAAACAATAATCCTGAGCAGAGTAGCGTCGCTGAACACAATGCCAGTAAAGCATCGTTGGGTAAGCGTGGATCATGTAAGACCCATAAAATACCCACCAGCAACAAAGCCAGCAGAGTGACGCCAAACCATAACGGTAAACTCAGAGCACCTGCCACCGCAACACCGAGTAACGTGCCGTGGGCCATGGTGTCTGCAAAAAAGGACATTCTGCGCCACAGCATCAGACAGCCCAGCGGTGCAGTCAGGAATACCAGTAAAGTGCCCATCGTCCATGCGGGGAGGAGGAGTTGTAGCCACTCGGTCATGGATTAAGCTTCCGGTTCGGGATGAATATGAGGATGATCAAGATGTGCACAAGGCTCCACATGGTCGCCATGGGCACAATGATCGTGATGATGTTGATAGGGCACGCGCTGACCACCAAAAATTGCCAAGTATTCAGGATGTTGCTGAACACTTTCAGGCAACCCGCTACAACAAATATGTTTGTTGAGGCAGATCACGCGCTGTGTACCTTGCATGACCCACTGTAAGTCATGCGACACCATCAAAATAGCGCAGCCATAGCGCTCGGGAAGACTACGTACGTAATCATAAAGCTCTGCCTCTGACTGAATATCGAGGCCTTGCATTGGTTCATCCAGAACTAAAATATCCGGTTGACGCAATAACGCACGTGCTAACAGCACACGTTGTCGTTCACCGCCAGACAATTGCTGTACTTTGGCTAAAAGCAATTTGGCAATGCCCGTATCTTGAACAATTTCATCCCGTAACGACTTACTGCACTTTTCTAGGTCGAGTAGATCTTTTACCCGCAGCGGTAAACTGTGTGAAGGATTGAATTTTTGTGGCACATAGGCCATCTTGAGTTTTTTGGCGGTGCGGATTTTGCCTTGCGTGGGCTTGGTAATGCCCAGTAATACTTTAATTAAAGTCGACTTTCCTGCACCGTTGGGACCAATCAAGGTCACAATTTCGTTTTGATGCAAGGCAAAGTCAATATTTTTAAGGATATCTCTGTCATCGCGATGAACAAAAATTCCATCTAAGCGAATAAGCTCAGAGGTTAACGCGGCTGGGTGCACTGCTGACATTTTCCAGAAATTTCAATAATCGTATGCTGCGCACTGAACTGATCAGAGGCGGCCAGCTGATTGAGTTGGCTGGTAAGGCCTTGAGAAGATGCTTCTTTTACCACATGACATTCGGTACAAATCAGGAATGCAGCCTGATGTCCTTCACGTGGATGACAACAAGGAATATAGGCATTGATTGACGTCAAACGATGGATTAGACCTTTTTCAAGTAAAAAATCCAACGTTCGGTAAACTGTCGGCGGGGCAGCAGGGCGGTCAGAGTCGCTTTTAATTTTCGCAAGCAAGTCGTAGGCACCCATCGGACCCGATGCATTTAAGATCAGTTCCAGAACTTCTTTACGTAATGGTGTTAAGCGTGCTCCCGCTGCGGCACATAAGCTTTCTGCTTCAGCCAGACGCGCAGCTACATTGTGATGGTCATGGACCCCATGTAATGCATTGTGATGTTCGTGGGAACAGGAGCTCATAAGACAACCTCGTAGTTTTATCAAATATTAACATGAACTCATAGATGTTACGATTAGGCTTAGGAATTTTTGCAATTTTGTTATAATATAACACAGTTCCAGATCTAGGTTTTAATTTGCTCATGTTGCGTTTTGTGCTGATTTGTTGTTTGACTCTTTTAAGTGCTGCCAGTTGGGCACAAGGTCCCTTGGTGGTATCTACTCATCCTTTATATTTGATTGCCCAAAAAATTACGGCAGGCGTGGAAGAACCGCAACTATTATTAAGCAATCAATCCGGGCATGACGTTCAGTTGACGCCTGCACACCGCAAAGCCATACAAGATGCCTCTTTGGTGATCTGGTTGGGCAAGGCACATGAAGCACCTTTGGCTAAATTGCTCGACAATAACGCAAAAGCAGTCTCCATCATTAACTCCCAGATTGGCACATCACTCCCGCAACGAACCACGCGTGGGGTGCCTATTGCCAATACGATCGATACGCACGTATGGCTCGATCCTAATAATGCGGTACGCATTGGCTTCTTTATTGCGGCATTACGCTCGCAGCAAATGCCAGAAAACAAAACCAAATACTGGAATAACGCACGCTTGTTTGCCCGAGACATGCTACAGGCTGCGCAAAAGTACAACAGTACTGCCGCTCCAAAACCTTACTGGTCGTATCACGACGCCTACCAATATCTAGAGCGCTCACTGAATCTTAAATTTGCCGGTGCACTGACGGATGATCCACATGTAGCACCAACGGTAGGTCAAATCAAATACTTAAATGACAATCGTCCAAGTGAGAGAATGTGCCTCATGGCCGAAGCACATGCCAGCAAAAACCAATATCAAAAACTTAGCCCAATTGTCTTTGAGTCGGTAGACGAAAGTCTGACAGGCGAAAATGACTTTGTCGTCGCTTGGCAGAAACTGGCCAGTCAAACCGTGAAATGTGTGCAAACAGCAAGCAAATAAGCACATTATTGTGAAGCGCTTCCCACTCTTGAAGCGCGAAGCAATCTTAGAAAAAAACATGACTTAGGTCGGGAAATGATTGCATGTTTAGGGGGTGGGCTCTATAATGCCTGCGATTAAAAACGATCAACTGCGAAACTTGTCAAGCATTCATGCTGTGAGTGGATAAACAATGAGCCGACCTAGTCGCTTGATTGACCGACGATTAGCGAAAGCAATGGTCTTCTTACAAGCATTAATGATCCCTGTTTCTAGCTTGATTGCATGGGGAGTGAAAGACTCAACTGCTGCACTAAGTGCTGCTTTGGGGGCTTTTGTATGCTGGATTGCACACGTATATTTTTGTTGGCAGTCATTCCGTGCAGCTGGAGCTAGAGCATCTAGACAGGTTCTCTCCAATATGTATCGAGGCATATTGGGAAAATTTGCAATCGTGATCGTTGGATTTATTTTAATTTTAAGCAACGTCAAACCGTTATCACCGGTGGCATTGTTTTGTGGTTTTATTCTCGTTCAAGCCATGTCGTGGGTCGCTCCGTTTTGGGTGTCACGTCTACAAAAACGAGTTTAGGCACATCAAAAGTTGAAAAATTTTTTGAGTGTGACGAGATATCAAGCAGCTTGCGAGATTCGTCTACTCTTTTTAGTAATTGACATTGACCAGGTGTGATTTATGGCTGCTGAAGAACATGCCCTTACTTCGACAGAGTATATCAAGCATCACTTGACCAATTTGACCTATGGCAAAATGCCGGACGGAACTTGGAAATTGGCTGAGAATGCAAAAGAAGCTCAAGAAATGGGGTTTTCTGCTATTCACTTGGACTCGATGGGTTGGTCAATCGGCCTTGGTATCATTTTCTGTTTGGTTTTCTGGTGTGCTGCAAAAGCTGCAAAAGCGGATGTGCCATCAAAATTCCAATCTGCAATCGAAATGATTATCGAGTTTGTTGATTCCAGCGTTCGCGATACCTTCCATGGTAAATCACGTCTGATTGCGCCTCTTGCTTTGACCATTTTTGTGTGGATTTTCCTCATGAACTTGATGGACCTTATCCCTGTGGATTGGGTGCCGATGTTGGCTCAAATTATTGGTGCACACGTGTTTGGCATGGACCCTCACCATGTTTATTTCAAAATCGTACCATCTACTGACCCGAACATTACCCTAGGTATGTCGCTGTCTGTATTTGTGCTGATTTTGTTTTATAGCATTCGTGAGAAAGGCATTGGCGGATTTGTTGGTGAATTGGCACTTAACCCATTTAATCCAAGTAACCCAGTTGCAAAAGCGTTGTTGATTCCAGTGAACTTAATTCTGGAATTGGTAACTTTCCTTGCACGACCAATTTCATTGGCTCTACGACTTTTCGGTAACATGTATGCGGGTGAGTTGATTTTCATCTTGATCGCACTTTTACCGTTTTGGATCCAATGGGCATTGTCCGTGCCTTGGGCAATCTTCCACATTCTCGTCATCACGTTGCAGGCATTCATTTTCATGATGCTGACCATCGTATACTTGAGCATGGCAAGCGAAAAGCATTAATGGTTTATCCCTAGTTATCATAGGGATAGCTAGGTACAATTTTTAGTTTAATTTGGTAATAACCTAACCTCTGAGGAATTTTTCATGGAACTCACTTTAGGTCTAGTTGCAATTGCATCTGCTATCTTGATCGCTTTCGGTGCTTTAGGTACTGCGATTGGTTTTGGTCTTTTAGGTGGTCGCTTTTTAGAAGCTGTTGCTCGTCAACCAGAACTTGCTCCACAACTTCAAACTCGTATGTTCTTAATCGCAGGTCTTCTTGATGCTGTGCCTATGATCGGTGTTGGTATTGGCTTGTTCTTCATCTTCGCTAATCCGTTTGTAGGTTAATCATCTTAATTCCGAAATCCACCATTTTGAGGAATTGCTATGAATATTAACCTCACATTGATTGGTCAAGCGATTGCATTTGCGATTTTCGTCGCATTCTGCATGAAATTCGTTTGGCCACCACTAATCAATGCGATTAGTGAGCGTCAGCGCAAAATCGCTGATGGCTTAAATGCTGCTGAAAAAGCAAAGGCGGATCTCGCTGATGCTCAGGCGCAAGTTAAGCAAGAGCTTGATGCTGCTAAAGCACAAGCGGCTCAATTGATCGAACAAGCGAACCGTCGTGCAGCACAATTGATTGAAGAAGCGCGCACCCAAGCAACTGCTGAAGGTGAACGTATTCGTCAACAGTCAAAAGAGACTGTTGATCAAGAAATCAATGCTGCTCGCGAAGAATTACGTCAACAAGTGGCTGCTTTGGCAGTTGATGGTGCAGAAAAAATTCTGAGCCAGCAAGTTGATCAACAAGCTCATGCTGCCATGCTTGAACAGCTGGCTGCTAAACTTTAAGCGAGGGAAGTATGGCTGAACTCTTGACGTTGGCACGCCCGTACGCTAAAGCAGCTTTTGCTTACGCTTCTGAGCAGGGTGCGACAGATAACTGGTCCACAGCATTACAAGTGCTCAGTGCAGCGGTGCAAGACGAAGCATTTTCCGCTTATTTGAATCGTCCTGAACTTACTCCTTCGGAGCAAGTTGAGCTTTTCGCTAAAATTTTAGGTGAAGATCAATCACAAGCAGTGTCAAATTTTTTGACGCTTCTTGCTGATAATGATCGTTTGATTCTTTTGCCAGAAATCGCAGAAGAATACGAAGAGCTTAAATCACAGAATAACAACGTGGTAGATGTCGTGATTGAATCGGCATTTCCATTGTCTGCTGAACAAGAACAACTGTTAAAAACTGCTCTCGAAAAGCGTTATAACAGCTCTGTGACGATCGCAGTAGAAGTGAAGCCTGCATTAATTGCAGGTGTTGTTATTCGTGCAGGCGATCAAGTGATAGATGATTCTGCGCTGAACAAGCTTGAAAAAATGCGGACTCGTCTTCTTGCATAATGCATAAAAGAAGACTGAACTTTAAAAAGATTGAGGAATAGCGCAATGCAACAACTGAATCCATCCGAGATCAGTGCGCTCATTAAACAGCGTATAGGCGATCTGGACACCAGCGCGACCGCGAAGAACGAAGGTACCATCGTCATGGTATCTGACGGTATCGTGCGCATTCACGGTCTTGCTGACGCAATGTACGGTGAAATGATCGAATTTGACGGCGGCTTATTTGGTATGGCACTGAACCTAGAACAGGATTCAGTGGGTGCCGTTGTTTTAGGTAACTACCTAAGCCTTCAAGAAGGTCAAAAAGCTCGTTGTACCGGTCGTGTACTTGAAGTGCCAGTTGGTCCTGAACTTCTTGGCCGTGTCGTAGATGCTTTGGGTAACCCAATTGATGGTAAAGGCCCAATTGATGCGAAATTAACTGATGCTGTTGAAAAAGTAGCACCGGGCGTAATTTGGCGTCAATCGGTCGACGAACCTGTTCAAACTGGTTATAAATCAGTTGATACCATGATCCCTGTAGGTCGTGGCCAGCGTGAGTTGATCATTGGTGACCGTCAAACTGGTAAAACAGCAATGGCGATCGATGCGATCATCGCTCAGAAACATTCAGGCATTAAATGCGTATACGTTGCAATTGGTCAAAAACAATCGACCATCGCAAACGTAGTGCGTAAGCTTGAAGAAACTGGCGCTATGGCGTACACCACTGTTGTCGCTGCTGCGGCTGCTGATCCTGCTGCTATGCAGTACTTGGCACCGTACTCAGGCTGTACAATGGGTGAATACTTCCGTGACCGCGGTGAAGATGCGTTGATCATTTACGATGATTTGTCTAAGCAAGCTGTTGCTTATCGTCAAATCTCATTGCTTCTTCGTCGTCCACCAGGTCGTGAAGCATATCCAGGTGACGTATTCTATCTTCACTCTCGTCTTCTTGAGCGTGCTTCGCGCGTTTCAGCTGACTACGTTGAGAAATTCACGAATGGCGCAGTAACGGGTCAAACCGGTTCTTTGACTGCATTGCCAATCATTGAAACTCAAGCGGGTGACGTATCTGCATTCGTACCAACCAACGTAATTTCGATTACCGACGGTCAGATCTTCCTTGAAACATCATTGTTCAACGCGGGTATTCGTCCTGCTGTGAACGCGGGTATTTCGGTATCGCGTGTTGGTGGTTCAGCTCAAACCAAGATCATCAAGAAATTGTCTGGTGGTATCCGTACCGCTCTTGCACAATATCGTGAATTGGCTGCGTTTGCTCAGTTTGCTTCTGACCTTGACGAAGCAACGCGTAAACAACTTGAGCATGGTCAACGTGTAACTGAGTTAATGAAGCAGAAACAATATGCGCCTTACTCAATTGCAGACCAAGCTGTTTCTGTTTATGCATCTAACGAAGGCTACATGGCTGACGTAGAAGTGAAGAAAATCGTAGACTTTGATGCTGCGCTAATTTCTTACTTCCGTTCTGAATATGCGCCTTTGATGCAACAGATCGATGAAACTGGTGATTACAACAAAGACATCGAAGCAGCAATCAAATCAGGTATTGAGAGCTTCAAAGCGACTCAAACTTACTAAGTTTATCTTTAGTTAAGTTTGGTTCACGGATCAACCTTCGAAGGCTCGAAAGAGCTTTCGACTACTAGGTTAAGCGTATGGCAAATTTAAAAGAAATTCGCGCCAAAGTAGCCAGTATCAAGAGCACGCAAAAGATTACTCGCGCGATGCAAATGGTGGCTGCTTCTAAAATGCGTCGTGCGCAAGAGCGCATGGCCCAAGGCCGTCCGTATGCCGATAATATGCGCCGTGTAATTGCTCACTTGGTCCAAGCAAACCCTGAATACAAACATCGTTATATGGTTGATCGCCCTGTTAAGCGTGTTGGCTATATCGTGGTGTCTTCAGATCGTGGTTTGGCAGGTGGCTTGAACATTAACTTGTTCAAGAAAGTTGTGCAGCATGTCAAAGCACAACAACAGCAGTCAATTGAAGTTGAATTTGCTTTGATTGGTCAAAAAGCGGTTTCGTTTTTTAAGAATTACGGCGGTAAAGTGCTTGGTGCAACGACCCAGCTTGGCGATGCGCCAAGTCTTGAACAGTTGACAGGCTCAGTACAGGTCATGCTTGATGCATTTGACAAAGGCGAGTTAGATCGTATCTACCTTGTGTCAAATGGCTTCGTCAATGCAATGACTCAGCAGCCTAAAGTTGAACAACTTGTTCCTTTAGCACCAGCAGAAGAAAGCGATAACCTCAACCGTACTTATGGTTGGGACTATATCTACGAACCAGAAGCAGAACAATTGTTAAATGGTTTGTTGGTTCGCTATATCGAGTCGATGGTTTATCAAGGTGTAATTGAAAACGTTGCATGTGAGCAATCAGCTCGTATGGTCGCAATGAAAGCAGCGACAGACAACGCAGGACAATTGATTAAAGACCTACAACTCATTTACAACAAGCTGCGTCAAGCCGCGATTACTCAGGAAATTTCCGAGATCGTTGGCGGTGCCGCTGCCGTTTAACATTATTAAGTTTGAATTGAGGAGACAGCAATGAGTAGCGGTCGTATCATTCAGATCATCGGCGCGGTAATCGACGTCGAGTTTGAGCGCAATAGCGTTCCTAAGATCTATGACGCTCTCCAAGTTGACGGTACTGAAACTACATTAGAAGTTCAGCAACAGCTTGGCGATGGTGTTGTTCGTACCATCGCAATGGGTTCTACAGAAGGTCTTAAACGTGGCCTTAACGTAACCAGCACAAATGCACCGATTTCTGTTCCAGTAGGTCCGGCTACACTTGGCCGTATCATGGACGTTTTGGGTCGCCCAATTGATGAAGCAGGTCCAGTTGCGACTGAAGCGCGTTTGCCAATTCACCGTCAAGCACCTTCATATGCTGAACAAGCAGCTTCTACTGATCTTTTAGAAACTGGTATTAAAGTCATCGACTTACTTTGCCCGTTTGCTAAAGGTGGTAAAGTTGGTCTGTTCGGTGGTGCTGGTGTTGGTAAAACCGTTAACATGATGGAGTTGATCAACAACATCGCGAAAGCTCACTCAGGTTTATCTGTGTTTGCTGGTGTTGGTGAGCGTACCCGTGAAGGTAACGACTTCTATCACGAAATGAAAGATTCTAACGTTCTTGACAAAGTAGCAATGGTCTACGGTCAGATGAACGAGCCACCAGGTAACCGTTTACGCGTAGCGTTGACTGGTTTGACTATGGCGGAATATTTCCGTGATGAAAAAGATGAAAACGGTAAAGGCCGTGACGTATTGTTGTTTGTTGACAACATCTATCGTTACACACTTGCAGGTACTGAAGTATCAGCATTGTTAGGCCGTATGCCATCTGCAGTAGGTTACCAGCCTACACTTGCAGAGGAAATGGGTGTACTTCAAGAACGTATTACGTCGACTAAGTCTGGTTCGATCACATCGATCCAAGCGGTATACGTACCTGCGGATGACTTGACTGACCCATCGCCTGCAACGACGTTTGCTCACTTAGATGCAACTGTTGTATTGAGCCGTGACATCGCATCTTCTGGTATTTATCCAGCGATCGATCCACTTGACTCAACTTCACGTCAGCTAGATCCATTGGTTGTTGGTGCTGAGCATTATGAAATTGCACGTTCTGTACAGAACGTATTGCAACGTTATAAAGAGCTTAAAGACATCATCGCGATCTTGGGTATGGATGAATTGGCAGAAGAAGATAAGTTGGTTGTTTACCGTGCGCGTAAAATCCAACGTTTCTTCTCTCAACCATTCCACGTTGCTGAAGTATTTACGGGTGCACCTGGTAAATTAGTACCACTTAAAGAAACGATTCGTGGCTTTAAAGGTCTTTTAGCTGGTGAATACGATCACATCCCAGAACAAGCGTTCTACATGGTGGGTGGTATTGACGAAGTAATTGCTAAAGCTGAGAAACTTTAATTAGCAACTCTAATTTAGGAGGTTCTCATGGCGACGATGCAATGTGATGTCGTAAGTGTGAAAGAGTCAATTTACTCTGGACAAGTTACGATGTTGATCGCTAAAGGTGCAGGTGGTGAGTTGGGTATTTTACCTGGACACGCGCCACTGGTAACCTTGCTCCAACCAGGACCGATCCGCGTTCAGTTGGAAAATGGTACAGAAGAAATCGTTTATGTATCAGGCGGTGTGTTAGAAGTTCAGCCTCACGTTGTGACCGTGCTTGCAGATACTGCAATCCGTGCTGACAACCTAGATGAAGCAGCAATTGTTGAAGCGCGTAAGCACGCCGAGCAATTGCTTGCCAATCAGAAGAGTGATCTGGATTCTGCTGCTGCACTTGCTGCGCTTGCAGAAACTGCAGCTCAGCTTGAAACGATTCGTAAAATCAAGAATCGCGCGCTTTAAGCCACGATTTTGGATTGAAGAAGCCACCGTCAGGTGGCTTTTTTTATGTCTGTTGTTTAGCAAAGCTTTGCGCTAAGCTCTGTTGCAAATAGGTGCAGCAGAGGACATGACAGATATGGCGTTTCAAAACATCACGGGCCTTCAGTGGGCATCGTTGGGACCAGATGCGCTTCAGGTCTTGCAGATCGACAACGAATTTTGTACGGCTCAAGTGGCTCTACAGGGCGCGCAAGTTCTACAATTTTATTCTAAGCAGCATCAGCGTGATGTACTCTGGCTCTCAGATCGTAATTCATTTGCAGCAGGAAAGGCTATTCGTGGTGGCATTCCGCTATGTTTTCCATGGTTTGGTGAGCATGCAATTGAAACAGACTATCCTGCACATGGCTTTGCCAGAAATATGCAGTGGCAATTCAAAGATGCTCAATATCAACAGGGTCAAGGGCACAGCTTGACCTTTGAGCTTCGTGATCATGCTGCGACTCGTCGTTATTGGGATGCCGCATTTTGTCTTGAAATGCACATCCGGTTGGGGCAAACCCTTGAACTCAACTTTCGATTGAATAACTTAGATCTCCATCCGATCAGCTTCGGTTTTGCTTGGCACAGTTATTTTGCTGTCAAGACTCAACGTACCCGACTGTATGGCGTTGAAGGGTGTTCTTACATCGATCAACTAGATGGTCATCAGATCAAGCAGCAGGATACTGCTCCGCTCGAGTTTCATTGTGAAACCGATCAGATCTATCCGCTCACGAAAGGAAAATTTCGCTTAGATGACTCGTCTACAACACAAATTGTGATTGAGACATCTGCACAAAGTGCGGTGGTGTGGAACCCATGGATTGAAAAAACCAAGCGCATGGCCGATTTAGCACCTCAAAGCTGGCAAGAATTTGTTTGTGTTGAGGCTGGACAAGTGGCCACCGAGCAACAAACACTATTGCCTGAGCAGCAACTCAGTTATCAACTTTGTCTTAGTCTGAGCGATCTCTAGGGCGCCTTAAGATTTAGAGTCTGTGCTTGAAGCCGTCGAGTTTGGGTTAACAATTAGGGCAGCCAGTTTCAGCATTTCAGTTTGTAGCGTATTGAGCTGATGCTGAATAGCCACAATATCCTGTTTTTTCCAGTTCAATATCTGTTGAAACAGATCGCTCTGTAACAGCTGCTCATTGGTATTGATCAGCTGTTGACGTAATTTTTCAACCTCTGGGCTCTTCAGTTGTAACTGATTGAGATTGTCATTGAATTGGGTCAACTGGGTTTTAAAGTGAGATAATGTTTGCTGTGCGGCCTGCGGATCTTGTTCTTGAAGTGCAGTTTCAAGCTGACTTTGCGTCGCTTGCAACTTTTGCATGTCTTGACCTACTTTAAGCTGCAAATCTGCCGCGTCGCGAAGCAAATAAAATAGATTCGTGGTCGATGAGCTTTCTTCATTGTTGAGGGCATCATCACTACCTTGATTATCGATAGGCATGTTGTCTTGATTGGCCGATGTCATGCTTTGCTCACGCGCTGTACTTTCCGCGTCGGGTTGTTGATCACACCCCACAAACAATATGCTACAGCTCAGCACAAGCAAAGAAAATTTAGCAGCGAAAGGTGTAGGCATCATCATTTTTTCCATCCAAGGCCATATGACACCCGCATTATCAAACAGAAACTTCAAATGGCGCCATATTATTAATTTAATAATTAGAGCATGCCCGATTTAGCAGAATATGAAGGTCATGTTGTAAAAGTATTGTTTTTAGAGGATAGAATGCATGAGGCATACCTGCGGCATGCCTCATATAGAATGGCTTATTTGGCTAATTCTTGATTAATGGCATCAATCAGGCGAGGATCATCTGCGGTAATGTCGGGTGCAAAACGGGCAACGACTTCGCCTGTTTTACTGACTAAAAATTTTTCAAAATTCCATAGCACTTCTGGTGGTTCATTTGGGGTCAGACCATATTCAACCAAGTCTTTCCACCACGGGCCTTCTCCAATACGTTCGGGCTGTGCTTGAATAAGAGTTTGATAAAGCGGATGCTTGTCTTCACCAGCAACCGAAATTTTTGCAAACAATGGAAATTTCACATCGAAATTTAAAGAGCAGAACTGCTGAATTTCTTCATTCGTTCCAGGCTCTTGTTCCAAAAAGTTATTGGCCGGAAAGCCTAAAATGGTTAAGCCTTGATCTTTTTTAGCTTGATACAGTGCTTCGAGTCCTTCGTACTGCGGCGTGAGGCCACATTTTGATGCAACGTTCACAATCAAGAGTACTTGGCCATGGTATTGTTCAAGATCGACCGCTTGGCCTTGAATGTCTTGAACAGGAATATGATAAACCGACTGACTCATATCGAATCCTTATGCAAAAGAAAGAGTAAAGATAAGCTTACAAGAGCATGTATTGAGGGCGCTCAGGCATAGCATACGATGACATGTTTAAATGTGATGTATAGCATAATTTTGTGATGAAACAGATCGTTAAGGCTTGAGATTAACGCGTTCTAAGCTGTACGGGTGTGTGTCCGGTGTAACGTTTAAAAAATGCGATGAAGCTCGAGCTTTGATGATAGCCCAGCTCAAGCGCAATACGTTTGACTGAATCACCCTGACGAATTTTTGCAACTGCGTATACCACTTTGGCTCGATTGCGCCATTCAGAGAGCCCCATGTTTAACTCTTGCTGACATAAGCGCAGCGCATGTCGCTCGCTAATCTCAAAATCATCAAGAATTTGCTGTAGGCTTTGAGCAAAGCGTTTGGCATCGGCCAAGGCATTTAAAATCGGTGCCAGTACGGGATGCGCTGACGATGGTAAATAATGATCATATTGTTTGGCTGTCAGGAGCTGATCCAGCAATACCTGTAATAAGTGCAGACGGCTTTGCTCGGAATGATCACGTGTCGGATCTAGAATCTCTTTTACCAAGGCATGAAAAAATGACTGGATCTCGAGTGTTTTTGGACAATCACTCAATTTCGCGGAAAGCTGAGGATGTAGCCGAATACACACGAAATGTGTCGGCTGATCGATATTAAGACAACAATGTGTGGTCCGTGGTGGTAGCCACACACCGTAATTGGGTGGTGCGAAAAATGTCCGTTGCTCGACCTGAATTTGCAGCAGTCCATTCAAGCTAAAATTAAAATCCCCCCAAAGCGATGAATGTGCAAGCACTTCATCGTGGGGGTGAAAGAAAAACTCATGGATATCAATCTGCTCTTTAAGCATCGCTGCGGCAGATGATACGGAAGATAAATCCATATGAGAAATCCGAAAAAATTTACTGTTCGCAGTGAAGCTTTGGATTGCTTAAACCTTTAACTAAGGTAAATAAACCAATTAAGGCCAACACAACAAAATTGAGCACACCATAAATTAAGATATTTTCATTAAAATGGTCAACTACATAGCCGCCGATCAAAGAGCCTGTCGCAATCATGACCTGAAACATCCCGACGAACAGTGGCATGCCTTTTTCGACGGCTTTAGGCGCATGAACAAACATCCAGATATTGGCCGAAGTTGGAAATGCACCAAAGGCAAAGCCCCATAACGCAGTTAAAATCATCGCGCCGGCTTCATGAATGGCAAAGACGGGAAAGCTAAAGAAAACAACCGCAAAACATACGCCCACAAAAGCCATGGTGTAGCGAATATTCAAATTACCACTATAGCCTGCAAAGGCATTACCAAATACTCCCGCAATACCGTATAGCAAAAGCAGACTACTGATGGTGGTGCCGTCGAATCCTGCAATATGTTTAAAAAAAGGTGCGAGGTAACTATAAGCACAAAAGTGTGCCAAACCCATCAATAGCACAATTAACATGCCGTTACGTGCTTTAGGCACTCGCAATAAGGCTGGTAGGTCTTGAAGTCGAATCGATGATTCAGGAACCAGCACCGGTAAAAAACGTAGCTGTAACAGCAGCACCACAAAACCAATGATGGCGGTAATGCCAAAAGCACTACGCCAGCCATAAAATTCGCTTAACCACGTGCCAATCGGAACGCCCAGTACCGTGGCTAAGGTCACACCGGCCATCACTACGGCGGTAGCTTTGGCAATTGGTAAATGGGCAGGCGCCAATTTACCACTCAATGCAATTGCCGTGGCCCAGAACCCCCCAATGGCAATGCCCAGAATCATCCGGCTGATAAGCAGCACGTTAAAATCGTCTGCAAAGGCAGTCAAGGCATTGGCCAGTACCATAATGGCGGTCAGTACAATCAGTACATAACGACGATCGAGCTGTTTAAAAATAACCGGCAGTGATGGTGCCGCCAGCGCCGCCATGACGCCGGGGAGCGTGATGATCAATCCGGCAGTACCCACCGAGATATTCAAATCAGTGGCCACGTCATTGAGTACCCCGACAGGCAAAAACTCACTGGTCACCAGTGCAAATGCCGCAATTGAAACGGCGAGTATGGCGAGCCAACTGCCACCAGTGGGACGAGAGGGCATAGCCTCTTGAGCATGAAGCGCATTCATGATGAATATCCTAATTATGGGAGATGCAAAGCGTGTGATCGATCTAATTTATAATTTAATAGTGATCATTATGAAAATAAAATAGTTGAACAATTCACCAGCGTCAAGTAATTTAATAGTGATTGTTATAAAAATAAACGTGGCGTTTATGACAGATGTAGCAAATGGCTTTGAGCAGCAGGATCAAGACGTGTCGTGCAAAAAAAAACGCGGGCGCCCAAAATGCTTTGATGAGCAGCAAGCGCTTGAAAAAGCGATGCTGCTGTTTTGGGCACATGGCTACGAGGCGACCTCAATCAATGATCTGACTCAGGCATTAAATGTGACTGCCCCGAGCTTGTATAGTACCTTTGGCGATAAGGCGACTTTGTTTTATAAAAGCATCGATTATTATTTAGCGCATGAGGCATGTCCCATCGAGCGTATTTTTGAACAAGCCAAAACTGCCAAAATTGCCTTTGAATTGTATTTTTATGACAATCTGAACCGTTTGCTGCAACCCAATAAGCCTTCCGGTTGTATGTTGGTGGTGGCGACCATGAACTGTTCCGAATCGACCCAGCAAGTTCAGCACACCTTGTTGTCAAAACGGTTGAAAACCAAACACAAATTATTGGAGCGCTTGCAACAGGGCATCATCGATGGTGATTTACCCGCCAACGCACCGATTGAAACCATGACCGATTTTTATGCCACGCTGCTTCAGGGTCTTACGCTACAGGCACGTGATGGTGCAGATCTAGCGCAACTCACAGCGGTAGTAAAGTACGCTATGCAGAGCTGGTGTTTGTTTGTACAGTCGCATGGCGATCACGCGATATAAATGTCTGAAATGCGATATTTCAATTTAATCCGTCATTATCGACAATAATCGTATCTTCAGGATACAGAGAGCAGCATGAATCAGATCGCAAAAACCCAGTGGTGGGCTTTTTTATTGCCCTTAATTGCAGTACTGATTTGGTCGATGAATATTGCCGTTACGCGTTATGCGGTCGATCTGATTGAGCCGGCCAGCATCAGTTTTTACCGCTGGCTCATAGCCTTTATTGTGCTGACGCCTTTCATGCTATTCAAAGTCTGGGCGCAACGTGCTTTGGTCCGTCGGCATTTGGGCCAGCTCGCCATACTGAGTGCCTTCGGGATGGTGCTGTATCAGGGCTTATCTTATACCGCCGCGCATTATACCACCGCCACCAACATGGGAATTGTCAATGCATTCATTCCCGTGTTTACCATCTTTGTTTCAATGCTGATTTTAAAAGATATTCCCAATCGATTTGCCATTGTGGGCAGTATCATTTCGTTTTTAGGTCTGCTGTATATTTTAGGCAAAGGTGATTTTACTACGCTACTCAATATGGGCGGTCATTCGGGTGATTTACTCATGGTCGTGGCTGTCTTTTTCTATGCCTTTTATGGTGTATTCTTAAAAAAATGGCAGCTCAAAATTCCATTACTGATTAGTCTATATGTGCAAATCGGTTTTGCCTTGCTCTATCACATCCCGTTTTTAATGTATTTTGGTCTAGATGCAATTAATGCACAAAATGCACCGAGCTTACTCTATGCGGGTATTTTTCCCTCATTGCTGGCGCCGTTGCTGTGGATGCTGGCGGTACAACACATCGGGCCAAATCGTACCAGTATTTTTATGAATTTAATGCCAGTGTTTACTGCAATTATTGCCAGTTTATGGTTAGCCGAGCAATGGACTTTATTTCATACTATTGGTGGCATGATGATTTTGGTTGGCATTGTGATGGCACAAAAGAAAAATGCGCCTGTCATCGTACAAAATACCTCGTCTTAAAAGATCCGCTTTCTTTTTAATTTAACTGTATCTTCAACTTATGCGGGCGAGTATCTGAATGGACAGTGTGGTGTGGCAGTGTATTCAATACGATGGCAGAATAGGCAAAACATGCAGTAAATGGTAGTGTACTGATTGAGGGCGTGTGGTTGATCGTCTGGATGAGTTTTAGAATTGTCCATTTGGTATAAAACTTGAATACGCTAAACATGTAACGAATAAAATCAGGACGCAGCGGTGATTAATCCAGCCAACAAATGGGAAGCTTTAGATGCACATCTTTTGCAGGTGTTGCATGTGCTATTAACTGAAAAAAGCGTCTCCAATGCGGCCAAGCGGCTCAATCAATCCCAACCTGCCATCAGTACCGCACTCAAAAAACTCAGAGACATTACTGGCGATCAGCTTTTGGTTCGTAGTCGTAATGGCATGACCCCGACCGAACGTGGTGAAGCGCTACTTGAACCTGTGCGTCAAGCACTGGCGCAAATGGAACTGATTGCCACACAGCAGGTGCACTTTCATCCGGCCGAGTCGCGTCAAGTCTTTAATATTGCCGCGCCGGATTACCTCAACGCGATTGCGCTGGGTGAAGTGTTGCGTCGTGTACGACAAGAAGCGCCGCATTGTACCGTGATCATGCACTCGATGGCGCACGATGTAGATTATACCCATGCACTAGAAAGCGGAATGTATGATGCCGTGATTGGTAACTGGCCGCAGCCACCCGAATATTTGCGCCTTGCACCACTGTTTGAAGATGAAGTGGTGTGCCTGATGCGTAAATCGCATCCAATGGCTGCACGACCATTAACACTTGACGATTATCTGCAAGCCGACCATATTGCCCCAACGCCATATACCGTCGGTCAGCGTGGTGTGATTGATTTGTATTTGGCCAAAGAACGAATCAAACGTAATATCGTGGCCTATGTGCCATACTTCGGCATGATTCCCTACATGCTGCTGCAATTTGACGCGATTTTTTCAGCACCGCGTTCATTCTCTCGCCATTATAGTGCATTGCTGCCACTCAAAGTGGTCGATGCGCCAGTCAAGTTCCCCAAGATTCCGTATTTCTTGCTCTGGCATGAGCGTTTACATCGCTCGCAAGAACAGCGCTGGTTTCGTGAGCTGATTATTTCGGTACTTCGAAACGACAGTCACGTCTTAAACTAAATTCCTTTGTATCACCATAACGCGCATCCCTGATCAGGCGCGAGCATCAGATCATCATCTGCTGGCGCTGGTCTTTTCTTATTTATCATGGCCAATATGGATGCATGATAGACATGTGTTATGGCATTTTTTGCATAAGCAACATTGCAGATTCTCAATAATCATTTCTTTGGTAGGAAACTTGCCTTTATCAGCGGGCGACATCGTTTTGCAAGCCATTTAAGCGAATGTCAAACAGCCATCGCTATGCATCTTCAGATAAATAGCCAGTGCTTTTACTTAAGGAAGTGGATCAGGGGAAGTGTGTAATGAACGCAGTACAACAAGGCAGATCATTAAAAAAACTGATGGGAAGCCTCGCGACCATTCTGGGGGGAATGGGCGCCATGCAAGTCGCAGATGCAGCCATCTGGAGTGATACCTCAATTGGCTGGCGCTACGGTACTCAATTTGCAGAACCTTATAAAAATGATGCCGCAGGCGATCGAATTGATATTACCAAGCAGATTTTTAATCTCACCCATGCCAGTGGTGATAAATACGGCTCCAACTTTTTCAATGTCGATTTACTTCAGTCAGATGATGAGCCCAACAGTACCCAGTCAAGTGGTAAAGGTGCCCAAGAAGCCTATGTGGTAATACGCCGTTATCTGGATGCAGGTGCACTGTTTAAAAAGGATTTGGCGGTACCCGGCTATATACGTGGCGCAGGTTTGACCGCGGGGTTAGACTGGAATACCAAAAATGACAGTTATGGCTCGAAAAAGCGCATGTGGGTGGTAGGCCCAACGGTTCGCTTTGATGTACCGGGCTTTTTAGATTTTAGTGTGCTGGCACTATTTGAAAGTAATGATCCGTCTTCTGATACGCCACGATTTGGTTACTCAACGGGTCGTTATACTTACGATACACACATGGCGGCACAGTTTACGTGGGGCATTCCGATTGCAAAAACACCGCTGTCCTTTGAAGGCTATGCACTGTGGATTGATGCTAAAGGAAAAAATGAATCTGGTGGCGATACCAAAGCGGAAACCCACATCGATGCACGCGTTATGTATGACATGAGCGGATTGATCGGGCTAAAAGACAGCAAATTACGTGCGGGTGCAGGTTACGAATACTGGAAAAACAAATTCGGTAACGATACTTATGGTTTTGCCGGAAAGGGGGCCACTGCGAGCACACCTATGGTAAGAGTGGATTATCACTTTTAAGTGCTAAGGGCAGGGTGGGAGCATATGAACAGGGTTTTTATGTGCTCTCTTTTGTCTGAATAAATTTAAGTAAAAAATATTCTGACACGATGTGATGACTTATCGAATTCCACTATGATTACAGGATGTGTTTAAAAATTAAACAATTATCAGTTTTCTATAAAATTTGAATAAAAAGATCAATATAAATTAACTTTTTAAACAAATATTCAAATTGATTCGAACTTATTCTAATTTTATGTAAGATAAATAATATATTTGTATTAATGAGTTGTTTCTTTCATACTACGCGCACTGTAAAAACAGTCACTTTTTAAGTGTACTGTTGCTACTTCCAGATTGTTGAACCCTCTGGATGTGATTGATACACATCCCTTTTTATGCTCAGTCATCCTCATATGACTGAGCTTTTTTTTGTCTGTCCATTTATCTAGCTAGCTAGATAGACAGATCTGTATAATACAAATTAACGATAATTATTTGCATTTGAGTGTTCATTTATTTAGTTGCGAATCACATCGCCAGTTTTGGCATCGAGAATCCGACTTGGCTGCTGGCTTAAACCCAAATCACCATTTAAATAATGTAATTGCTGCCCAAAATAGGCGGAAGCTTCCTGTAGTGAGCGCGCAGGTTCAAGTCCTGCCGGATTGGCACTGGTAGAGACAATAAAGCCGCCAAAGGCATGACACAGTGCCATACAAAGTGGGTGATTAGACACCCGAACAGCCACCTGATGATGTTGACCTGTAATCCAAGCGGGAATTTGCTGTGAATGGATCGGCAATAACCATGTCGTGGCGCGCTCATCGACGCCGCGCTGTGTCCAGCTTTGAATGACTTGCTGGCGAATATCTGGATCAAGTTCATCCAGTAGATGCTCGACCTGTGAAATATCTCCGGCCAGTAAAATCACGCCTTTTTCAATAGGGCGCTGCTTTAAACGCAGAATTTCATGAAATGCCTGCTCATTGAAAGGATCACAGCCCAAGCCCCAGACTGCCTCGGTCGGATAGGCCAGCACATCGCCCTGTGTCAGGTATTGGGCTGCTTCCGTAACGGAGGTGGTCAGCATAATTCATCTCCAAATTTAAAAATAACGCTATTGTGAACCTTAAAATCCGCCAGTACAACGCAGATAACGTCCCGACTGCTGAATGCACAATCCCAACAGTTCAAGTTCCATGAGTTGACCGGTCAGCTCTGCGGTCGAACCTTCAAACTGCTGTGCCAACTGATCGAGGTCTTGTCCCGTCCAGTCTAAGCGCTGATAAAGCGGAATCAGCTCTTCGGGAACAGCCAAGGCATCGGATACATCTTCAGGGGTAGAGGTGGCCGAGACTGCTGCCGTAGATTGAGCATGCCAATGTGTGGGAAGCGCTAAATCTTCCAGAATTTGCTCCGGATGATCCACCAAAATTGCTCCTTCTCGAATCAATTGATGGCAGCCTTGATGAAACTCACTATAAATATGTCCCGGAATCGCGAAGACCGTTTTACCTTGCTCAGCAGCTCGATTCGCGGTAATCAGTGAGCCACTTTCTTTTTTGGCTTCCACCACCAACACGCCTAAACTTAAGCCACTCACAATACGGTTGCGCCGTGGAAAATTGGCCTTTAACGGTGGTGTGCCCGGCAAAAACTCGCTGACGACTGCACCGCCTTGCGAAGTAATACTCTCGTATAATGTACGATTACCTGCCGGATAACATCGATCCAATCCAGTTCCGATCACTGCAATCGCCCGTTGCTGCATGACACTGCCTTGATGGGCTGCTTCATCAATGCCGTGTGCAAGCCCACTGGTGATATAAAATCCTTTTTCACTGAGGTAATAGGCAAAGTCATAGGCCACTTGCCGACCATGTGGGCTGGGTTTACGACTGCCCACCACGGCAATTTGTGGCTGTAATAAGGGCTGAGCCGAACCTCGACCAAATAAAATTGGGGGCTTGCCGGTATAGGGCATCAACTGGGCCGGATATAGTGGATCTTCTGGCGTAACAATAAAATCAGTGTGTTGCTGAATGTGCGCAAGCAAGTTTGAAAATGCCGCTTGCCCCGCTGGTGTTGCGTATTCCGCAGCTCGCTTTAGATGATTGGCATGTAGCTTTAACTGTTGCCACTTGGCCAGATTCTGAGGTTCAAGCGCCGTTTCACAATCGCCAAAATGACGAACTAAGGTATCAAAACTTGAGAGTGAGTGTTGCACCAATGACCATACTGCAATGGTATGGCGATGGTGCGCAGAAAATTGTTTCATCATAAGTCTATTAATAATATTGTTTTATTCTTCATCTTGAGGAGGGCGAATTTCTGCCCCGACTTTAATGGGTAAGTTGCTCTCGAGTACGTAAGCGTAACTGAATTCATCAAAGGTTTTAAATATCATCAAACTTCCAATATTTTGATTCGGAAGTTTGATCAGTTCATGCGTTTTCGGGTCTTTGACGCTTTCGCCTTGCGCATAAATATCGAGTACTTGTCCTACTTTGGCACCTTGATTCAAGCCTCGATTAAGCGTCACGACACTATTGCGTGCTGCTGTGGCAATAGAGCCCATAACACGAACAATCTTGCCACCTGCCACCATTTCATTGCCTTCGGTTGGATAAAACAATGTTGGTAACATGGCATCTTGCTCTGGCATGACCAAATCGCCACGACGTGTTTCTGCGTTATAGGTGTCGGTGAGTTCGAGCGTGGTGATCTCTTGTTCAGATTGCACTGCAATCCCCGAAGCCACCTGAATCAGTTCGACGGCCAGAATGCGCTTTTTGCCGTGTTCATCTAGGGTGGTGTAAGGCTCACCCTCATGATAGATCGCATAACGCTGACCATTTTGTAGGCCCTGACCCCGCACAAAGATTTTTTGACCTTTGGCAGCCAGTACACGTTGATCAGTGGTGCCCACAACATAAGGCACAGACTCAATAGCGTCCGCCGATACAAGTGTCGAGCGCTCCAGCCATTGCTGAATTTGGCTTAGCGGAATGACGGGAATACTATTTTTTAATTCTTCAATGCGAACTTGTAGGGGTAAGGTGGTGCGGCCTGTATAACGACGAATAATTCCTTCACAGCCATCCCCCATATCTCGTCCAACGAGTGGTCGACCATTGAGCGTACACAGCAGCAATCGGTCGCCTGGATAAATCCAGTGTGGATTCTTCACATGTTTGTTACTGGCCCAGATCTCTGGCCATCGCCATGGTTTTTTTAAAAATTTTCCAGAAATATCCCAAAGCGTATCCCCTTTTTTGACCACATAGACATGCGGTGCACCTGCCTTGAGTGAGGGTGGATTGTGATTGCGCGTTGCAGCTTCAGCATTCGATATGCCCACTACACCACAGATGGCCAGCGCGAAACCGTATTGTTTAAGCCCCAAACGAGAAAACGTGCGTAAGCCGTTTAAAACCATGTTCATTATCATAATTCCTAAAAATTAGGTCTGTATTTGCGTTATAATAACGGCAATACATACATTTTTATTTCGAGTTGCCTTTCTTTGGGTTTTCTAATCAATGGCACGAATGAGGAGACACTATGGCCTTATTACCGATCTTGAGTTTTCCTGATCCACGCCTGCGCACCGTTGCAAAACCTGTCGAAGAAGTGACAGATGAAATCCGCCAACTGGCATCAGACATGCTAGAAACCATGTATGAAGCACCCGGCATTGGCTTGGCTGCATCTCAGGTTGATCGTCATATTCAGCTGATTGTCATGGACTTATCTGAAGAAAAAGATCAGCCAATGGTTTTCATCAACCCCAAAATCACCCCATTAACAGACGAAACACAGGCTTATGAAGAAGGTTGTCTGTCTGTTCCTCAAATATACGACAAAGTCAACCGTCCGTCACGCGTCAAGATTGAAGCGTTGAACCTTGATGGTGAGGCATTTGAAATCGAGGCCGATGGTTTGCTCGCTGTCTGTATTCAGCACGAAATGGATCATTTGAGCGGAAAGCTGTTTGTCGATTATCTATCTCCACTTAAACGTCAGCGAGCGCGTGAGAAAGTAGAAAAACTGACACGCCAGAAAGAGAAGGTCGCTGTCAAACGTTAATCGCTCAAAATGCACCAAAAAAACCCAATTTCGATTGGGTTTTGTTATACTGTAACGGCAAAATTTCTGAGAAGGCTGGACTTGTTTAAAATTGGGCTGCTGCTGGGATTCACCGCAGTATTATTACAGATTGCGGTTTTTTTACAGCCGTTATTGCCGAAGCAGTATCAGATTGCTCCGGTCTGTGAAACCATTGCCCAAACTTTTGATCTGTCGGCGCTTCAGCATCATAAGGCCATGTCGCATGCAGATTCACACATGCAGCATATGCCCCGCATGCTCGAAAAAGCGCAATCGGCGTCAGCTCATGATCATCATGATGTCAATCATCAGTGTCAATATTGCACCGTCTATGGCCATTTAATTTTACCGCCCGAACTGGATGTAAAAGAAATACTGGTTCGCATTCAAGTGCGTTTGCTGGCGTTTCAGCAAGCATTTCGACACATCTATTATGCGCTTCAACGTCTATTTTTACTGCCTCAAGGTCGGGCACCGCCTGTATTTGCATAAATCACGCTTCGTTGCGGGGTTTTATCCCTCGTATGTTTTTCTGGCCTTATACGCATAAGACGTATCAGGCATAGCGCGTATTTATGTTTTTGAGATACAGACATGACTCAGCCTCAATTTTTATTACAGCCGATTACGGCTGCGATGCTACTTGCCACCACAACTGCATTTGCCGAAACGCAATCTGCAACTGATACGACACAGATGCCGCCAATTGTGGTAACTGCACAAGAAACAACGCGTTCAAATGGTTTGATTGTTCAGGCAGATCCCAAACAGCCCATTCAGCCCGTTCCGGCCACTGATGGTGCAGATTATCTACAAAGTATTCTGGGCTTTAACGCTATTAAAAATGGCGGTACTAACGGTGATGTGACCTTTCGGGGCATGTTTGGTTCACGCATTAAAATGCTGACCGATGGCACCGAAAACTTGGGGGCTTGTCCAGCGCGGATGGACTCTCCAACCTCCTACATTAATCCTGAAAGTTATGATCGAATTACCGTAATTAAAGGCCCGCAAACTGTGTTGTATGCCACCCCTGGCTCGGCGGCAACAGTCCTTTTTGAACGCGAACCTGAGCAGTTAAGTGCTGATAAACCTTATCGTGGACAGGCCAGTGTACTGATTGGCTCCTTTGGTCGGCTTGATCACAATATCGAAGCTGCCGTAGGTGACGAAAGCAAATATGCACGCTTGAATGCCAATCGTTCAGTAGCCGGAAATTATCAAGACGGAAACGGTAAAACAGTGCAATCCCAATGGGAGCGCTGGAGCACCGATTTAGCTTTAGGCTGGAAACCGACTCAAGATACTTGGCTGGAGCTACGGGGAGGCGCCAGCGATGGAGAGTCAGCCTATGCTGGCCGAACTATGGATGGCACACAATTTAGACGTGAAAGCCTAGGGCTGCATGCCGAGCAAAAAAATATCACTGATGTGATCAAGAAAGTTGAGGCGCAGATCGATTATAGCTACAACGATCATGTAATGGACAACTTTAAACTGCGCACACCGCCAATGGCGATGAATATGAACATGGGCATGAGTATGGGAGGAGGGGCCATGGAGGTAACGCGCCGCACGATTAATGCACGCACGGCCGTAACCACCGAATGGGGCAATTTTAGTGCTATTTCTGGTGTGGATTCTCAGCATAATCAGCACGCAGGCAATATGTACATGCGCGATGCCAACCCAATTCCACCTTTAAAGCGTGACCTAGAATATCAAAGCTATGGTGCATTTACCGAGTGGACGTATACCTTGTCGCCAGAGACAAAATGGGTTGCGGGTGGTCGTATCGATCAAGTAAAAGTGAATCATGCTGCGAATGATCAACAGCGTAAAGACACCAATCCAAGTGCCTTTGTGCGAATTGAACATGCATTGCCAGAACACGGGCTTAAAACCTATGCAGGCATTGGGTATGTTGAGCGTAGTCCAGACTATTGGGAAATCTCTCGCGTATCAAAGGGGCTACTGAACTATCTTGATACCGAAAAGACCACACAGCTTGATTTAGGCTTTGAATTTGAACAGGGGGCCTTAACGTCGTGGGCATCGGCCTATGCTGGATTGATCGATGATTTTATTTTGGTGCCGTATCAATCTAATCCAAACGGCAGTGTCAGCATTTTACCAGCACGTAGTATCGATGCCACCATTGCAGGGGCAGAAGCAGGAATCGGTTATCATCTGAGCGATCATCTTCAAACCGATCTATCTGCCATGTACGCATGGGGTAAAAATACCAGCGACGGTAAGCCTTTGCCTCAAATTGCACCGCTCGAGGGCCGATTCAATCTGCGTTATGTACAAGACCGCTATAGTCTAGGGCTATTGTGGCGCGCGGTCGCCAAGCAAAACCGAATTAGTCTCAATGAAGGCAATATCGTAGGTTATGATATCGGTAAAAGTAAGGGCTTTAGTACGCTGGCGATTAATGCAGCTTATCAATACAGTCCAACACTCGATTTTGCTGTGGGGATTGATAATCTACTCGATAAAGCCTATGCCGAACATCTGAATAAATCGGGAGCAGCCTTATTTGGCTATGCTGCTAACGAACAGTTTAACAACAGCGGGCGTAATTATTGGGCGCGCGTGAGTATGAAATTTTAAGATTTGCATTTTTTATAGACTAAATATAGAAGAGGATGAAAACGTGAGATCAGCCTCTTCTTATAGGAGATGAACATGAGTGAAAAACTGTCACCCGAAAAATCAGTGTGGGGATGGAAGCTGCTGATCGTGGCCTTTATCTTGAGTCTAATATTTATGGGCGTTTTTTATCTGGCGGTGAACAATGAGCCAGATTACATGCCGAGTCAGCAGAAAATGCACACCCAGCAGCATGCTTTTAAAACAGCACCTGCCATGGCGCCAGCAACTGAGCAAAATGCAGCAGCCTCAGCTACTACTTCACATGAGGAAATGCATATGGACATGAAAGATATGAATATGGATCATTCATCTCATTCGGGGGGTGCAGCCCATCAATAACAGATGAAAAGAAAGGGAGCATGGCTCCCTTTTTTAACTGTGCATATCGCTGAGTGACTGAATTTCATTTTGATATAAATGCATACCAAACTTTTGTACAATTCGACCGCGTCGAAGTAAAAAACGGTCCACTTTGGGTAGGTACTTTGCACTGGTATGTAAAATCAGATTTCGCACAATTAAGAAGTAAGCAAACCATGCCGCAGGGCGCTCTTCCAAGCCCAGTTTGTGCATGCGTTTACGTCCAATAAAAAACTGCGTTATTTCAAGATGCATATGATACGCCAGCTTTTGCTGAAAACTACGCATACGCTGATAACGACGTTCAAAAGGTTCCTTTGAAAGGCTTTGTCCAAGTGCCAAGCTCGATTCGTCTGATTCTGGGTGAGCATCTTGCATCCAGTACAATAAACGCCAAGCATCGCGCTCGTTATCGACCAGCCATTTTTCATCGACCCCCATCAGCCAGCCTACATATTTCCAGAAATGTAAAAATTGTGCTACCTCATGCTTATTCGGAAATACAGCCAGCGCCCGAATACCCAATAACACCACACCACTAAAGGCGATATTGGTCATGGCCAGATCAAACTGATTGAGCGGTAATCCCCATTTTTTTGTATCCCATTCTTCTGAGCGCGACAATTGATGCCGAACCAGTGCATGAATAAAGCGCACGTAAATGGTCGAGGTAAAACCTGATCCAAAGCGCTTTAAACCATCAATCTCGGTAATTTCAACCCACCATTTTGTGGTTTCCGCCAAGCGTTTACCGGCATGTTTTTTCAATGCCCCAGTGAGAATCAGTGGACGATTAAATCCAGGATATAAATAGCCCACCATCAAAGACAAATCGCGCAGAATAAAACCGTTATTGACGCCCAGTCGATGCGTGAAAATCACTGCATCATTCAGGCGGCTTTCATCGAACCATGCAGGTGGATGCATAATCTGCTCAAAAAACTCAATCAGTTCTGGAATGGGCTCAGCTAGCGCATCAAGGCCTTCAAAGAGTGCCGTCTCAAAAAGCTGTCGGTGTTCGGCAGGATTTTGCATCAGCCAATCGATCACCTTGTCCATGGCGGGATCACCCGTCACTAACGCTTCCGCGAGTTCTCTATACTCTTTTACGTTGGGTTGAATGGGGCGCTTACAAATATAGGATAAAACACGCCCCAGCCAGCGTGATTTCGACATATGATCAAATGAAGCTAATCTGGACGGTACAAGAGTTTGCATTGAACATTCAGCCTGACTAATGTTTAATCAACTCTAATACGAATAATTATTCGCATTCAATTCGCATTTGAGACAGGCGATTTATGAGAAAACAACCCCAGCAGCAACGCGCGATTTATCTGGTCGATACTGTCTTGGAGGCTACCCAATTATGTATTGCAGAATACGGCCTACATCAAGTCACGACACCTAAAATTGCAGAGCGCTCTGGTATCAGTGTCGGATCAATTTACCAATACTTTGAGAACAAAGAAGAAATTATTCAAGAGCTACTGTTACGTAAAAGTGAACAACTGGGGCAGACCTTCAAAAAACTGGTAGTTGCACAAGAGCAATTAGAAATTGAATACCTGATTCCACTGAGTATTCAATTTGGATTCGATAAAATGAATGCCGATCAGGGATTTTTTATCGAGGTACTTAAACACTGGCATCAATACAACCATTCAAAAGCTGCTCAGATATTAGAACAGCATTTTTTCGAAGTCGGTCTTTATGTGTTTAATCGGCTTTATCCCGAATGGGATTTTGAAAGACTCAAGCATAAATCCTTTGTGATCATCAACAGCACCTTATTTACCATGATGCGTTATGTCAGTAGTAACGACTTTTTAATTGAAGAACAAAAGCTTAAACAGGAATTATGCCAGATGATTTTGGCCTATCTGAAACAAAATTAAATGTGAGAAAAAACATTTAAAATAAATAAACTATATAAAATAATAACTTATATTATTTTTGGTTCAAAATATAGCCATGCAATCAAAACTTTAGTCCAACAAGCTTGCAAGGGGTGAGAAATAGTGTAGAATGCACATCCATCGGCGGTGATTCAGATAGAAACTTGTTGAAAAACAGTAACTTGGCTTGAGTGGTTAGGTTGTGGGTTTGAAGATAAAGTTTTAAAAATATCGAAATTACCTGTTGACTTTGAAGAGATTTAGAGTAACATAGCCGACC
>CAJYTY010000032.1 GCA_913777945.1 uncultured Acinetobacter sp.
ACTCAGAAGTGAAACCTCTTAGCGCTGATGGTAGTGTGGCGTTTGCCATGTGAGAGTAAGTCATCGCCAGCTTTTAAATACTAAACACCCCCTCCGCTTAAGCAGAGGGGGTGTTTTTTTATTCGGGGAAGAAAAGAAATTGGGGATTGATTTAAGAACAAATTTTAGTCTGATGAAAATTATGTCATATGTAGAAATTAGAGTTGTGTTATTCTCTTAGCAATATTTCGAATAATTAATAAAGATTGGTTAGCATGATTTTTTATACACTTTTATCTGCTATTGCTTCTATCTATTTGTGTTTCTTAATATTGAATAGCATTAAAAAAAATACAGAGAAACAAAATCAAGAACCTAGAGTTGTTCGTGAATGGATATTGGATGATCCTGACGGTGAGCTATATGTAGCTTTTATTACATCAGATAAAAAGGTCTGGTCTACTTCTGGTCGTTATGCGCATTCGTCTGGTTCAACGAGTACGACTTGGTCTGGCTTTCTAGCAGGGGATTTAAATGAGCTTGTGCGAAGAATGCTGGGAAAGAATGTGCTTGAAGAAATGCTTGAATGTCTTAAGCAGCAAAACATAAAATAATTCTACGCTATTTGCATGTTTGTTAAATGAGAGGGATACAACCCCTTATTACAATAAATATTTGCACCTTTGCTATTTTTGAGCAGATTAATCAGTAGAAAAGAGCTTTGCTTATAGGCGTAAACATTGCTTTATGTTATAAATATTTTTATGGGCATGTTTTTTGCTTATTTAAAAAGGGAAGTCTTAGTATGAAATTATCTGTAGGGTTGAAAGTTGCGAATAGTTTATCGTTAACCCCTCAATTACAGCAGGCAATTCGTTTACTACAACTTTCTAGTTTGGAATTGGAGCAAGAAATACAAATTCAATTAGATAGTAATCCGTTACTGGAAAAAATTGAAGAAAATAATACAACAGAAAGTTTATCTACTTCAGAGATCAGTGAGTCAGGAGATTTAACAACTGAACTTAATGCAGATCATTTACCAAATGACTTGCCTGTTGATACCGAATGGGATGATATTTATACACATCAATCAACTGCATTGGCGTCGCCAGAATATGAGGAACGAGAGGATAATCGTCAAGTTCAATTGAGTCTAAAAGAACATATCTTAGAGCAAGTAAATTTATTACATTTTTCTACAGTAGATAAATTAATTGCTTATTGCATCGTTGATTCTTTAGATGATAAAGGGTTTTTAGATGCTGAATTAGATGATATTTTGCTTGCAGTTACTCGGCTATTAAAGGAAATGGAGAGTGCTGATGAGGTTGAAGAAGATGAAATTATTGTTGTTTTAAAACATATTCAACGTTTAGATCCGATTGGAGTGGGTTCTCGAAATTTAGCAGAATGTTTAAAGATCCAATTAGAAGGCATAGATCAAAAAAAATCATACTTAGCTGAAGCAAAGTGTTTACTCAAGTATTATGAATTATTAATAGCAAATGATTTAAATAAACTATTAAAACAAACAGGTTTGTCTAAAGAGCAGTTGAAAGGTGCTGTTGATTTATTAAAAACATTAAAACCATATCCGGGTTTAGAATTTAGCCAACAAGAATCTGAATATCAAGTTCCTGATGTTGTGGTTTCCAAGAAAGATCAGCATTGGCAAGTGCAGCTTAATCCTGATGTTATGCCTAAATTAAGGATTAATTCTTTTTATTCAAATATGATTCGTCGTGCTGATCAGAGTGATGATAATGTTTATTTACGTAATCAAATGCTTGAGGCGAAAAATTTTATTAAAAGCATAGACGAACGGCATAAAACATTACTCAAAGTTTCAACTTGTATTGTTGAACATCAGCGAGCTTTTTTAGAGCAAGGTCCTGAGGCAATGAAACCTTTAGTTCTTCGTGATGTTGCGGAGGAAGTTGAATTGCATGAGTCTACTGTTTCACGTGTAACAACCAATAAATATATGCTTACACCACGTGGTTTATTTGAATTGAAATACTTTTTTTCAAGCCATGTTGGAACGACGACAGGTGGGGAAGCATCTTCGACTGCGATTCGTGCAATGATCAAAAAATTGGTTTCGAATGAAAATCCGCGTAAACCTTTGTCTGATAATGCAATTGCGGAAATGTTGAAAGATGAGGGGATTGAAGTAGCTCGACGTACAGTCGCAAAATATCGTGAATCGTTACATATTCCATCATCTTCAGAAAGAAAAGTCTTGATCTAAATTTCAAGGTGTGACTATTCTAGGCATTCATTATTACGGAATAATGAATCTTTTTAATAGTCACTAAAGGAATCTCTAAAATGATTTAATGAATGTTGAATCTTGATATGCATTAAATTTGCTTGGGCGATTCTTTGTATCCTTAGAAAAAGGTGAGGGATAGAATTATGCAAATAACGATTCGTGGACACCATTTAACCATTACGCCTGCTATTGAAGAAAATATAAAAATGAAATTTAGTCAAATGACTAAGCATCTAGATCAAGTGAATAGTATGCAAATTAAATTGGCTAAAGATCATCAAATTGATAAACGTTCTCATAAAGGGAGCTCTAATCATATTGCTGAGGCGATTATTCGCTTACCGGGGATTGAACTGTTTGCGCAGGCGACAGCAGATGATATGTATACTTCGATTAACAAATTAACAGAAAAACTAAAAAGACAGCTTGCAAAACATAGAAAAATACAGTGTTCTTATCAACATGAGCTGGCAATTTTAACTTAAGTTTTTTTTATCAAAAGAGGCTTTGCAAATAGCCTCTTTTTTTTATCGATAAAAAAAGAAACGGCTTACTGAATTATCTGAAAAAGTTATAGTAAAATGTATGGTTTGACGCCATGGTTGTATAAGAGGTCTAGTAATGAATAGTGAGCAGCTCACGCAAATTTTAAAAGAAGCTTTCCCTGAAGCAGAAGTAGCAGTGAGTGGCCAAGCTGGGAAATTCGACCTTCGAATTGTTGATGATCAGTTTGATGGCAAACGTACGATTACTCGTCAACAAGCCGTATATGCACCATTAAACTCTTATATCGCAAGTGGTGAAGTGCACGCAGTTACGATTCGCGCAATGACAAAAGACGAATGGCGCAAAGCAAGCCTTTTCGGAGCTTAAATATTAATGGATAAATTTTTAATTACGGGCGGTGTTAAGCTCGAGGGCGAAGTACGTATTTCTGGTGCTAAAAATGCGGCTCTGCCTTTACTTGCTGCAATGATTCTTGCAGATTCTCCGATTACTTTAACGAATGTACCTCATTTAAAAGATGTGAACACCTTAGTGAAGCTGATTGCTGGCTTAGGCGTTACAATGAGCTATGAAGGGGATACGGTTCGTGCGGATGCGTCAACATTAGATAATCAGTTTGCACCTTATGAACTTGTGAAAACTATGCGTGCATCAATTTTGGTACTTGGTCCACTATTGGCTCGCTATGGAAATGCTAAAGTTTCATTACCTGGGGGGTGTGCGATTGGTTCACGTCCTGTTGATCAGCATTTAAAAGCATTGGAAGCTTTAGGTGCGCAGATTGAAGTTGAAAATGGTTATGTCCATGCTTCTGTTGATGGTCGCTTAAAAGGTGGCGAAGTTATTTTTGACATGGTCACTGTTGGTGGCACTGAAAATATCTTGATGGCTGCTGTATTGGCTGATGGTGTGACGACGATTCGTAATGCTGCTCGTGAACCTGAAATTACTGATCTTGCACAAATGCTCATTAAAATGGGTGCCAAGATTGAAGGTCTAGACACAGATACATTAGTTGTAACAGGCGTTGAAAGTTTACATGGCTGTGAATATGCGGTTGTTGCTGATCGAATTGAAACTGGTTCATATTTAGCTGCCGCTGCAATTACAGGTGGTCGAGTTAAAACCACGCATACGGATCCAGCATTGTTAGAAGCAGTATTGGATAAGTTTGAAGAAATGGGTGCAGAAGTGACCCGTGGTGATAATTGGATTGAACTAGATATGCAAGGTAAACGTCCTAAAGCTGTGAGCTTTAGAACTTTACCTCATCCCGAATTTCCAACTGATATGCAAGCACAGCTTATGGCGGTCAATGTGATTGGGCGTGGTTTTGCAACGATTTCAGAAACAATTTTTGAAAATCGTTTTATGCATGTTCCTGAATTGTCACGTATGGGCGCAAATATTCAAGTGGAAGGGCATGATGCAGTCGTAACTGGCGTAGATAAATTGCAAGCTGCTCCTGTAATGGCGACTGATTTACGTGCATCATTTTCGCTTGTTCTCGCTGCATTAGTCGCAGAAGGGGAAACCTTGGTTGATCGTATCTATCATATCGATCGTGGTTATGAACAAGTTGAAGAAAAGTTACAAAGTTTAGGTGCTCAGATTAAGCGAGTAAAAGGATGAATGACTTAAGAAACGATGATCCAAATTTTGATGTAATAGGTAATTTTGATCATGGTTTAACCTTAGCACTCAGTAAAGGTCGTATCTTAAAAGAGACATTACCTTTACTTGAGAATGCGGGTATTAATTTATTAGAAGATCCTGATAAATCACGTAAATTAATTTTCCCAACCACACATAAAAAAGTACGTATTTTGATTCTTCGAGCTTCTGATGTACCGACGTATGTTGAGAACGGTGCAGCAGATTTTGGTGTGGCGGGTAAAGATGTGCTGATGGAACATGGCGCTCAACATGTTTATGAGTTACTTGATCTAAAAATTGCAAATTGTAAATTAATGACTGCTGGTAAGGTTGGCATGGAACGTCCGAAAGGCCGTTTAAAAATTGCAACTAAATACGTGAATCTTACCCGTCAATACTATGCAAGTTTAGGCGAGCAAGTTGATGTGATCAAACTTTATGGATCTATGGAGCTTGCACCTTTGGTTGGGTTGGGTGATTACATAGTCGATGTGGTCGATACAGGTAATACTTTACGTGCCAATGGTTTAGAGCCATTAGAAGAAATTTGTAAAGTTTCTTCTCGTTTAATTGTCAATAAAGCGAGCTTTAAACGTAAACAAGCCGTGTTAAATCCAATTTTGACGCAACTTGAAGAAGCTGTGAAATCACGTTCAGTATGATTTTGCATGATGATTCAAAAAAACCGTTCTTTTGAACGGTTTTTTTATCGCTTAATCTTCTGATTAAAGGAAAGGAATGTCTTCCTTTAAGATTTGGCTATGTGTTAAAAGGCTTTATCGTTTTGTGATTAGAGATAAGAATGAAAACACCTTTACAGCGTAAACAAGAGTCTATTTTAAAATTACAAGCACAATCGATTCCTTACATCGAGTGGTTGCCGCATATTGAATCGGCTGATGAAGTTATAGCCCGTTCAGTTGAAAGTATTGCCAAACGAGCAATTGCGTGTTTGATCATTATCCAAGTGGCATGTGATTTAAACAATCAGCAATTTGATCAAGAAACTAAAGACTTTATCGTTGATTTGCTAAATAAATTTGAAGTATTTGATGAGCTAACCCTTAAAGAACGAAATATTTTAAATCAAGAGGTTTCTCAACAAGATGTCGTGAATATGATTTGGAAATATGAGGCTTACTGGGTTTTACTTTGGGCACTCGGAATTGTGAAAGAACTCAATTATCCAAATGAAATAGCAGATTGTGATTTTGCAGTTCAGGTAGTTTCTGCTTGTCGCTCATTTGATGAATTTATGCAGCAAGTTGAGTTAAGAAATCTGGATGAAATTTTAGATCAGGCAGATTTGACCTATCGTTATGATTGGGCATGCGTAGATGCTCGTTTAAAACAACAAGATGCGCCTGAAAATTTAAATGCTTCAGTTGTTGTGGAACGTCATGGTGCTTTGAATTGGCTAATACAGCATGATGGAGATTGGGATAATCCAGACTTAAATACATAAAATTTAAAATATTTAAACCTAAAAATGATTTTTCCTATTAAAGCAGGTGGAAATGCTGATGTTATCTTGCCCACAAGCGTGTTGAAAAAGAGTAAACTTAGCCTTCTCTTATTCGCCTTGTGGGTAAATTGATGCGACGTTTATCGACTCAGGATCAAAATTTTAAACAGGCATTTGCTGAACTTTTAGCATTTGAAACTGTGAATGATCCTCAATTAGTACAAACTGTAGACCAAATCATTGCTGATGTTCGTCAGTATGGTGATGATCATGTACTTAAATTAACACAACAATTCGATCGACATCCAGCGCATCAATTCTCGGATTTGGAACTGACCCAACCTCAACTCAAAACTGCATTTGAAGGCTTAAGCGCAGAAATTCGTGAAGCCTTAGAATTGGCTGCAAAACGTATTCGTTCTTTCCATCAGGCACAAAAGCAGGAAGGTTGGACTTATGTTGATGATTTAGGTAATACATTAGGTCAGAAAGTCACACCACTTGATCGTGTTGGGATTTATGTTCCTGGTGGATTAGCATCTTATCCATCATCTGTGCTTATGAATGCTTTGCCAGCACATGTAGCAGGGGTTCCCGAAATTATCATGGTGGTTCCAGCGCCAAATGGTGAATTGAATCCATTAGTGTTAGCAGCTGCATATTTAGCAGGGGTAAGCCGTGTATTTACTATTGGTGGTGCTCAAGCCGTCGCCGCGTTAGCTTATGGAACGCAAACCATTCCAGCTGTCGATAAAATTACAGGACCGGGGAACCGTTTTGTAGCAGCAGCCAAACGTGCAGTCTTTGGTCAGGTGGGTATTGATATGATCGCGGGACCTTCGGAAATTTTGGTGTATGCCGAAGGGGAAAATAATGCTGAATGGTTGGCTATGGATGTATTGTCTCAAGCTGAGCATGATACGGTTGCACAAGCCATTTTTATTACGCCAGATGAAGCACTTTTAAATGCTGTCGAAATAGCCATTGAAAAGCATTTAAGTGAATTGCCAAAAGCAGAAATTGCTCGAACTTCGATTCAAAATCGTGGTGCGTTGGTACTGGTAAAGGATCGTTCGGAAGCGATTAAACTGATTAATCAGGTTGCTCCAGAGCATTTAGAATTATGTCTTGATGATGCTGAATTAATGAGCCAAGAGATTCGTCATGCAGGTGCGATCTTTATGGGGCGTTATACGCCTGAAGCGATCGGTGATTATTGTGCAGGTCCAAATCATGTCTTACCAACTTCGGGTACAGCGCGTTTTTCTTCACCGCTCGGCGTTTATGATTTCCAAAAGCGTTCAAGTTTAATTATGTGCTCGCAAGAGGGCGTTAAAACTTTGGCTAAAACAGCAGATGTGTTGGCCGTTGAAGAAAATCTTGATGCCCATGCACGCTCGGCACGCTATCGTTACCAATAACCGATTCGAAGAATAGATAGGGGCTGATAGAAGCCCCTTTTTTGAGATATATGAGAGTAGAACAATGACGTTTACAACTGAACAAATGCGTTTTTGGAGTCCAGAAGTTCGTGAACTTGAGCCCTATGTACCAGGTGAGCAGCCTAAGATTCAGAACTTACTCAAACTTAATACCAATGAAAACCCATATCCACCATCACCTAAAGTTGTGGAAGCAGTTCAAGCAGTTTTAACTCACCAAGCTGATGCTTTGCGCTTATATCCAGATCCAGATGCGACGGTTTTAAAGCAAGCAATTGCCAAACAGCAGCATGTTGATGTTGCTCAAGTCTTTGTCGGTAATGGTTCCGATGAAGTTTTAGCGCATATTTTTAAGGCTTTTTTTATTCAGAAAGAGCCAATTCTCTACCCAGATATTACCTATAGTTTTTATCCTGTTTATAGCCAGTTTTTTGCAACGCAAACCAAGCAGATTCCTTTGAATGACAAGTTCGAAATAGATGTTTGTGATTATGCACAGGAAAATGGCGGTATCATCATTACCAATCCGAATGCGCCAACCAGTATCGCGCTTGGTTTAGATGAGATTGAACAGGTGCTTAAGGCGAATCCAGATCGTGTGGTTGTGATTGATGAGGCTTATGTCGATTTTGGCGCTGAGTCAGCAGTGCAATTGGTCAATAGTTACGAAAATTTAGTCGTTTGCCAAACAACATCTAAATCACGTTCATTAGCTGGTTTACGTGTTGGATTTGCTATTGCTCAATCTCATTTGATTGCAGCACTTGAAGCTGTAAAGAATAGCTTTAATTCATACCCAATTGATCGTTTTGCGATTGCCGCGGCGGTAGCCTCATTTGAAGATCAAGCTTATTTTGAAGCGCAGTGTGCCAAAGTGATTGAGAGTCGAGAAAAATTAGTAAGTGATCTCAAGGCTTTAGGTTTTGATGTGTTGCCATCGAAAGCCAATTTTATTTTTGCCACACATTCAGAATATGATGCTGCTCAACTGGCTCAACAATTGCGTGAGCAGGGGATTATTGTGCGTTATTTCAATAAGCCACGGATTAATCAATTTTTACGCATCACGATTGGTACAGATGAACAAAATCAACGCCTAGTGAATACGCTTAAAACGCAAATTTTATAATTCTATAAAATTTAGTTTTCAGGTTTTTGCCATGTATTGAGTAAATCAAGCATGGCAGAAATTTTATCAAAGCATTCTTGGTACTCGGCTTCGGCATCAGAAGCAACCGTAATGCCGCCACCTGCCCACATCGATAATTGATCCTGATATTTTTGAATACTACGGATTAAGATATTCCAGCAACCTGTTCCATCAAAATTAAAATAACCCAAACTTCCACAATATGCGCCACGTGGAGCACCTTCTAATTCATCAATAATTTGCATAGCGCGAATTTTGGGTGCCCCTGTAATTGAACCACCCGGAAGGGCGGACAATAACATCTGCATGGGGTTTACTTCTTTTTTTAAGGTTGCAGTGATTTCACTGACCATATGATGAACTTGATTGAAGCTTTCAATTTCGAAAAGTTTTGTAGTTTCTACAGATCCTGTTTCTGCATAAACACTTAAATCATTACGAAGTAAATCAACAATCATCACATTTTCAGCCTGATCTTTTTCAGAGCGGCTTAGCTGATCTTTAGATTGTTGGTCTTGCTCAGCATCATCAAAACGAGGCATTGTACCTTTAATTGGCCGCGTTTTGATGTTTCGATTTGTTTGAAATTCGATAAACAATTCTGGAGAACAGCTGAGTAGCTCAAAATCATCTATCTTGAGATAGGCAGCGTAAGGTGCATGGGTGAGCGCCCATAAATCCTGTGCTCGATCTAATAATGAACCTTGTGTTTTTGCAATAAACTCTTGAGTTAAATTAATTTGGTAGCAGTCACCAGCTTTGATATATTCCTGCACTTGATTAAATGCATGTAGGTATTGTTGCTTAGACCAGCGCGGATAGCATTTTTCTAATAATGAGAAAGGTGTTTTTTGAATATTGATTGATTGATTGAGTAGATTTATGACATTTTGATAGATACTTTCAGCTTCATTTTCATCACTATAAAAATACCAAGCATCATCCTGAAACTTTAAAAAAGTCGAATATAGACCTAAGAAAAAACTGGGTTGATTTCGTGAAACCATGTTTATAAATTGATTTGCACTATAGTCATAACTAAAAAAGCCAATATATCCACCACTAAAAGTAGTTCTCATTGAACTTCCTGAATTGGCTTGAAAATTTAAAAAATCGCTAATAGGTAAGGTTGCTTGTGCATTCTTATATTTATTAAATTGAGTTTTATAAAATTTTTTTAGTTCTGACTGTTCTAATACTAAGAATTCTTGAGGCAAAAAACCAATTGTTGGAGTGTGATTATCGTATAAATAAACTAAACCAGTTAGTTCATTCAGTTGTATAAGAAGGTCAAATGCAGAGGTGAGTTGCGTGTCAAGTTTTTGCTGAAAATGAGACATAAAACAAAAATATATTCATATACATTTAGAAAATATAATTGTACTACAATCATCTAAACTCTACTGATATTTATCCTATAGATACCTATAGATAAAAGCTTGAAAAATATTTGTGAAATGTATTGTGATTCTACCTACTGAAATTGCAAAATAAGTTGCAATTTTCATGAATTGATTTAAGAAAGCGCAATTGTTTACATTTTGCATTGATTTGGGCGGATGATAAAAGGTCGAAATAGGATATTTGACTATGATTTTCTAAAAATGCTGATTAAAAAAATATAGTACTTTCCATATGTTAGAGTATATAAGTTAAAGTGATGCACGGAAAAAGTATCATGCCGTTTGTCGGGTTATTTATAAAAATCGATTAACAGTAGTTGAACATAAAATAACAAACCTGTAATTTAGTACTTGCTAAACGAACTACTCAAGGATTGGAAGTTCAAGTTGTCATTAAGAAAAAAACGACCGTGGACAGTTTAGAGTAGTGAAAGTCAAAAAATAAATGCTCTTGGGAGAGTGCTCAATGAAAATGTTTACTAAACTAGCTTTAGTTTCTTCAATGGCGATTAGCGCGAATGCAATGGCTATGCAGTCAATGGATGATGCTGCACTAAGCGCTGCAACAGGTCAAGACGGTATCAATATTGGTATCGGTATTTCTAAAATTGAAATTGAAAAAGTTTTAATTCACGATAACGATGGTTTAAATGGTACAGCTGCTAATGCTGGTGCTATCGTAATTAAATCAAATGGTACTGGTGCAACTGCTGCTAACGGTATCGTAATTACTGCTCCAATGGATGCTACAGGTACTGCTGTAGATAATACTCGTGCTTTAGCATCACACAACCTTGCTGATCTTACAATTGATACAGACAAAGGTACTGGTACAAATGGTGCGTTCCTTAATGTAGCAGCTGCTGTATCTGGTTTAGATATTTATATCGGTGAAATTGGTGTGTCTGGCTCTAATGCAGCAAGCACTACAGCTGTTCGTCGTGGTAATGATGCAGCTAACTACAACACAATTTTATCTGGTTTAACAATCAAGACTGGTCTTACAAGCGCTAATATTCAGTTAGGTGCTGCTCCACAAGGTGCAATGATTGTATTGAATACAACTATGCAAGGTGGTTTAGAGATTAAAAACCTAGGTATTGTTGATAGTTCTACTAAAACTGGTACTGCAGATGGTACAACTGGTAACCGTGCTGCAGGTCAAATTTTCCTTGATAGCATCAAAGTTTCAGATGCTAGCCAAGCTAATTTAACTGTTAATGCTGCAGTAAGCGTAGTTGGTAAAGAAGGTTCTAACAACGGTTACTTACGTATTATCACTGGTTCTGGTGCTACTACACCTAAAACTGATATGTACATCAAAGGTGTTCATTTAGGTAGCCAAGCAGCGGCTTCAATTGGTGATGTAGAAGTTCAAGGTTTACAAACTTACTACTTCAACGGTACTGCAAATGTTCAAGGTTCTATGATCACTATTTCTGGTCACTAATCTTATAATAAAAAAAAGCGCACTAGTTGCGCTTTTTTTTATTTGAAATAAGTATTTTTTATGTGCTAAAAAACTGAAAATAGTTTGGCTAAAGCACAATAAATTACTTAATGACAACTAATTTTTATTAAAAAATACATTTCGTCAAAAAAAACTAAAAAAAAGCTGTTTTTTTTTATAAAAAAAGGTATCTTCAACATGCAGGGATGAGGTGTTTACGGACACTAAAATAAAATGAATAAGGCAAGTTGTGCCACTGTTAGAAAAAGAGACTTATGTTAGAGATCGCTTTAGGCTCAGCATTGATGTATTACTTTACAACGCAAGCCTTCGAAATAGAAAAAAAACCAGAAGGTACTGTATATTATACAGAGACCTTAGATTCTCGTAATCCTTCTTTTACACGTAATCATCGTGAGGCGGTCACAATTAAACCTGCTATAGAAGATCAATTTCGAGGAATTGTACGTCAGGCTTATGATTATAGTTGTGGCTCGGCAGCATTAACTACGCTGTTAAATGGCTATGGTGGTTTACGTTTGACTGAACAACAAACGATGACAGGTTTGCTTCAGTATGGTGAGTATCAGCGTATTATTGAGCGCCGTAGTTTTTCTCTGTTAGACATGAAGCGATTTGTTACTGCACTTGGGTTGAATAGTGGTGGGTATCGAGGGGAGTTTTCAGATTTAACCAGTTTAAAACAGCCTGCAATTGTTCCTATTACTTATGCTGGTTTTAAACATTTTGTTGTATATAAAGCATATAAAAATGGTCGAGTTTATGTGGCTGATCCATCATTAGGCAATATTAGTTTTGATGAAATTCGCTTTAAACAGATTTGGGATAATAATACACTTTTCATTGTAGATATTCCGGAAGAGTATCGTAAAAACTTATTAGCGTTGCAAGACTCAGATATGCGTCATGTAGAAGATGCAACTGTTAATAAATACGCTCTTGCGGAAATTCAGTTCCCGACACAAAAGTTTGAACGTATGGCCGATAAAGCATCAACAATGCGCCGAGTATTAGATGCAGACCCTACTTCCGCTACTTACAATCAACCAATTACGACTTTTATGCGCTTATATTACAAGCGGAAGTAATTTAGAAATCATTAAAATTAATGTATTAATAGGATGTAACGCAAAATGAAAAGTCCATGGATGAACATCAGTGTGTTGGCATTAAGTATGAGTGCAGTAACAACAACACTTTATGCTGAAGAACAGAAATCAACGGAAGTTCAGACCGAACAAACAGCGCAAGTAGATCAAGCTACAGATGCAGTGAAAGATGAGTCCAATGTAAAAGCTGGTGAAAGTCAAGCAACACAAGCAGCAAATGCATTACAAAAGCAAGAAGGTGATGCGACTAAAGAAACAAATTTACAAGAAGTATTTACATCTAACGAACGTCAATATTCATTGATAAAAAAAGGCGTTATTTCCTCTTATTATGACATTGATTACACATACTATCGAGATAGTAGACTAGATCTTGCTACGGGCGATAGTACAAGTGCTTTACAACGCTTACGTGTTGAAGAAGATGCAAACCATACACTTACAAATACATTTACTACCCAATATGGTTTACTTGATAACTTGACCTTATCAGCATCTATTCCTCTCATAGCAAAAAAAGATTTATTACAGCAAAAAACAGCCGCTGGTTTAGGTGATATTTCTTTTGGAGCTCGTTGGGAACCATTTCCTTTAAAACAAGGACGTCTTCCGTTGGTTTTATTTGGTAATTTATCAACTAAAACTGGTGATAGTCCTTATGAAATTGGTATTGATGAGCTGTCAACTGGTAAAGGTTATTATTCAGTTGGTTTTGGTGCAAGTACTCGCAAATACATCGATCCTGTTGTGCTTTTTAGCTCAGTATCGGCGAACTATGGTCTGAAAGAATCTGGACTTAACCAATTACGCGGAAACAGAGTGTTGGAAAGTTTTGATCCAGGTTTAAGTGGTGGTTTTTCATTCGGATTTGCATATTCGTTTAACTACGACGTATCACTCACAATGTCCTATCAGCAAAGTTTTAACACTGGTGCAAAATTCTACTTCAAGAATGATGAAAGTTATAAATCGGCTGATCAAAGTAGTGCGATGCTTTCTTTTGCCTTAGGAGTTAGAGTCTCACCTGAAACAATTGTAAATGGTACAGTTGGTATTGGCTTAACGGAAGATGCTCCTGATGTATCCCTAGGATTATCTTTCCCACTCGATATTATAGGTTTTGGCAAAAAAGTTCGTTAAGGAGATGTAATGGTGAAATACCTAAAATTATGTCCTTTGACGGCAGCAATTTTTTTAGCTAGCTTATCTAATATTGCTAACGCACAATTAGGACAGGACTTATCTGTAGATTTACGTTCATTATCATTAGGAAATGCAGTTACTGCTGATCCACCAGGGATTAGTGCGGTACATTTTAATCCAGCAGCATTAGCTAAGATTGATGGGTTACAGACTGATGTGCAAGGTATTTTAGCTAACTTTGCTATTCAACGTGAGTATTCAGCTCCTGCTGGTTATAATGTTTTTGGTTATTCAGATGATCCATTGGTTTGTAATGATGGACCAGAAGTTAGAACTGGAATTTGTACAGATTTTAAAGGAACAGTTCACGGGGACGTTGAATACGCAAGTATTTATGTACCGATTCTCAAAAAAATCGTAGATTTAGGACCTAATTCTCCATTAGCTGCACCAACTGCAGCGATTGCTTATAAGCCACCTGGTTCCAAAGTAACCTATGCGACAGCTATGTACGCACCATTAGTTGCAGGTTTTGGCGCAGAAGATGGTAATCCAAGTAATTATATGGGCCAACAAGTTGCATTAGAGCGTATTACCTATTTATCCCCATCTTTTGGCTATCAAGTGAATGATCATTTATCAGTTGGTGCATCATTTGGTATGTCTTACCAAGCGATCGCACTTAAAACGGATCTACGATTTCCAAATGAAATGATTGGTGTATTGCGAATGGTAGATGAAGTGGTATGTACTCCATTTAAGAATAATGGGGATATTATCACCGATTTACTATTATTTGGTATTTGTAATGCCAAAGAAGGTATGAACCCGTTTAGTAAAATGGGGGCAATGGATGTATCTTTAGAGCAATCATTAAGTCCAAGTTATAATTTGGGCGTATTATGGGAGCCAACCGATGATTTTAGTTTTGGTATGGTCTATCAAAGTGAAGCTAAAATGCGATTGCGAGGTAAATATTTAATTAATAATGCGACAGCTCCACAACAACTCGTAGCTGGTTTAAATTCGTCAGCAACTGGTCAAATTCTTGCGGCAATTCTTGGCTTGCCTGGGTATGTTCCTAATGTGGAATCAGGTTTAGTTGCCATGGATTTTAAATATCCACAACATTTTAAAGCGGGTATAAAATATAAAATATTTCCCGACTTGCAAATGAACTTTGATCTCGGTTGGACCGACTTCGCTGCGTGGGATAAGTTTAAGTTTGAATTTGATCGACAAATATCATTATTAAAGGTTGCTAAACTTTTGTCTGCTGATGTGACGGATCGTTCTTTGGCTTTACCTTTAAAGTTTCAATCATCTTGGCGTTGGGGAATCGGTTTTGAGTATTCTGCAACTGATCGGCTGAAGTTACGCATGGGCTATGAGCCTCGTACAAGTTCAATTCCGGACGACAAACGTAATACGATGGTACCAATTAATAATGCTCAACTGTTCGGTTTAGGTGTTGGTTATCGATTTGATCAAGATACAGATTTAGATCTTTCAATTGGCTTCTTACGCAGTCGTGATGATATTCCTGCAAATACTAGTAGTCTTGCAAATAAAACAGGGGTTGATAATATTTTGTTAAACCCATATGCAGGCTTAGATATTAAAACCAATACTAAGATCACTTTGCTTGGTATCAACTATAGAACAAAATGGTAATGTTAACGACTATGACAATAAAACAATCTAAGCTTGCAATAGCTGTAATTATTACTGTTATTGCAAGTACTTCGGTTGTATATGCAGAAGGTTTTTATACAATTATTGGTCCTGATGGAAGACCAATGATTATTCCTAAAAAACCAACAGAAAATGAGAATAGAACAGATAAGGTTATACGTTCTACTCATGTTGATTCTTCGGCAGCATCAGAAAAAAACCTACCAGTTAGAAATAATGTAAATTTAAATTTACCAACAATATCAACCTCTAAGCAAGATGCTGTTAAGAATACAGTTAAAATGCAATCATCTTCAGAACCAAAATTAGCTTCTGAACTAGTTCATCAACCAAAATCTCAAAATTTTATAAATACTTCAAAAGAAATAATTGATACCAATACTAATAAAAAGATAACACCAAAATTAAATGTTGCTAGTAAAAGTCTAACTAGTATTGAGGCAGAATCATCTGCTTCATCTGCTTCATCTGCTTCATCTGCTTCATCTGCATTCATACAAGTAGATGGTGTTGAATATGTCAATAATGAATATTTAGAAGATCAGGAATTTAATTTAGAGGGTAAAAAGCGCTTTTATAGTATGCCTGATGGTACAGGACGTATAGAGACGATAGAGCGCAAAAAAGGTGTAAGTCGATCAATTTTGGATAAAATATTAAAAAAATCAAACCAGAATCTAAATTCAATTACTTTATCTAATAATTATGTGCGTTTATCTGCACAAGATTTATCTTTGGCATTTGAGAGTGATCGCTGTTTCTTAGAAAGTTATAGTAAAAATAAAACGATCAAGAGTTTAGTTCCCGAAAAAGAAATTGGCTTATGGCCTCGTAAACCTATAAAAGAAAAATTTGAATATGAATTAGTTAAGCTTGATCAAAATGTTCAATATATGCAATTTGATTCTTATGCATCTAATACTGATAAACCAACATATTATTGGCCTTTAGTGATTTTTTTAGATAAGTCTGGTTGTATATTAGAAGGCGTGAGTGGATTTAAGAATCAGAAGATTCCAGCAACATTATTACAACATGCAGCTCTTCAAGGTGTAATTAAGATACCGCCTAAAAGTTATTATATGATGATGACTCCATTAGCATCAGCCGTGGATGTTCCAGAGCAGGAACTTTCAAATCAAGGACAGATTAAGATTGCTGCTTTACAGTAAGCATTAATAGGATGAACCCATGACAAATAACAAAATTTTCTTACCCTTTGCTTTAACGACATTAGTAGCATTATTACAAGGCTGTGGAGGCGAGAGTACAAAAATTAATGAAGATCCAAATAAAGGGGTTAGTGGCGTAACAACTAGTACGAGTTGCACTCCTACAAGTAGTGACTGTCTACCCTTTGCCATGGATTATCCTATTTCTGGTTTAAATTTTGATTGTAGTAGCGATAAGGCAAATCACTTTGCAACTAAACTTGATTCAAATGCTGTTGGGGGAGCTTGTAAATTAGGCGACACTGCAACTTTTTATATACAAGGTAAAGATGCTAGGAAAATTAACCTTGGTATTGTGAAATTAGATGATATTTCTAAGATTAATGACTTAAGGTATCCAGTACCACGGCTTCGAGTAATTGATTTAGCAAGCGCATTAACAGGAAAAATGCCAACAGCGCTTGATCCAAATGATGAGACTATTCGTGTAGCGATAGCATTAATAAAAATTTTCCATAGCATTGGTCTTGAGCAAGAAGATAATGCTTTGGGGGATATTCAACCTACTCAGATTACTGATGAAAAGAAAGATCTATTATCTCAATTAACTAAAGATATTGGTGTCGCTGAACTGAGTAATGGATCTTACGTTGATATATTAAAGCCATGGTTGAATGTTAGTAATGTAACAGATGAACAAGCGATGGTGCTGCTTCAGCGTCTCTTAAATTTATCTAATGCAGGTGTATGGCAAGCAACAATACCTTTCTTAAAAGCGGGTACGATTACACCTTCAGTTAAGACTTCAGATGGCTTTTTTGGTTGTAATCAATCAAATTATAATGATTGTGTAAATCCTGATAAAGGTAATGACCTTATACATTCGATGGGGGAAGTCTTTTTACTTACAGATCGACAAGGATATACAATAGGAACAGGCCAACAATGGCGTGGTCCTGCAAGTTTTATAGAGGGTAAGCTTTATCCACCACTTGTATTAATTACTAAAGTCAAAGCTCAAAAAGTACAAATTAATCCTCAAAATACGTGGTTGAATCCTATTAATCGTGAAATAAACTCTAACCAACCGCTGCGTTTTGCTTTGACAACCAACCCATCAGAAGACTTAAAATTTAAGCAAGGTAAGTTGATTAATGGTCATACAATACCTGGGACAGAGTATATTTATAGACTGCTATTAAATGCTAAAGATACAGACTCTGTAAATACAGCACATTTGGGGCAATGGGAGCAAGCTATAGATGGTCGAGCTTATAATGGAAGTTTAGAAATTTATAAAGCAAACCCGCCAAGTTACTTAGGTAAAGATGTTTTTAAAACCAGTACGAATGTAAAAACAAATCAAAAATATATTTTCCCTTTATATGCGACTCTAATTTTTAGTTTCTCTGATAATAGTATTCCTGACTCAGAAAAAATTAAATTAGGGATTGTAATTGACGAGAATGGTGATATCCGAACTGATATTCGTAAAAATTCTACATCTAGTGATATGTCTGGAGAGTGTGCAAAAATCCAATCTATTAATTCAGATGGGACGATCACTGATGAATTTGGAGAAACTCAATATCGTATAGGCTCTACCGGAGCAACCTCTTTTACACCTACAAGTAAATCAGTATCTGTCCGAGCAATTTTGTCTAATCCAAAATTTGGTGTATTAAATGGTGCTATGTTTGGATTAAATGTTGGTGTTATTTATAACGAGACGATTAGAGCTATTGGTGGCGCTAAAATTAATATTCATAATTTATTAAGTGATGCACCACAAAAGGAAATAACATTAACTGACTTTACTGAGACAAGTAGTACAGTATATTGGTCAAACACTTACGCTTATTATCAGGGTGTGTATGTAAATTTATACGATAATTTAAAGGACACGGATAAAAATAATTATGTTAAACCAACAGACGAAGATCGTAAAATGGCTAAACGCTGGACCGGTCCAGTGACTATTCAACTTGCGGATCAAAATTTAAATGCATGTAAAGCTGTTAAGATAAAATAAGAGTTAAATAAAAAGACCGCGATAAGCGGTCTTTTTATTTAACCTGTATGATCTAAACGTGTACCTAATGTTTCTAAATGAGAAGGAAATAATCCTAGTTTACGATCTGCAAAATAATGTTTTAAAGTTTGTTCTACACTTGGAAATGCCAGTTCCGCCCAAGGGATATCATGTTCTTCAAATAAACGGCATTCGAGACTTTCTTCTCCAGCTCCAAAAACACCATCTTTCAATTGTGCTTTAAATAGAACATAAATTTGTCCAATACGTGGAATATTGTACATGCAATATAACTGTTCGATTTCAGCTTCTGCTTCAGCTTCTTCTCGTGTTTCACGAGCAGCACCTTGTTCCATGGTTTCAAATAATTCCATGTAGCCTGCTGGGAGTGTCCATAGCCCATAACGTGGTTCAATAGCGCGCCGACACAATAAAACTTTATTATCCCAAATGGCTAAGGCACCGCAAATGACTTTCGGATTTTCATAGTGGATGTTGCCACAGTGTGTGCAGACGAGCCGCGTTTTATGATCACCTAGCGGGATTTTTGCTTCAGTTTGATGTCCACACGCAACGCAAAAGCTCATAATTATCATCAGCTACAGAGATAACTCAGCATAACTGAATTTTGATCACTTCGCATCATGATCTATGATTGTGATTGAAATTTCAGTTATGATGATTTGTAAGGAAAACGAGAAAAAGAGATGAGTCATATGGAAGAACCATCGTTAATACAGCTTTTACAACAACGGTTGCGTTTTTCCAAACGAATCCAACAGGCTGATGCAGCGGTTTTAATTGCAATTACACAAGAACAGCAACCGAAGGTCTTACTCACACGTCGTTCAATCCATTTATCTCAACATGCAGGTGAGGTGTCTTTTCCGGGAGGAAAGCGTGATCCGAGTGATACCAGCAATATTGTGGTGGCGTTACGTGAGGCACAGGAGGAAACAGCACTTAATCCGTTCGATGTCAAACTGTTAGGTGATTTACCGATACAACGTGCGCGTAGTGGTTTATCTGTGAAACCGATTGTAGGATTAATTCCCGCAGAAGTAGATCTAATTGCACAACCTACAGAGATAGATCGTATTTTTTTTGCACCATTGCAGCAGCTAATTGATGCACCGCCTTTACCCTATGAAGTGCGTTTAGCTCGACAATCAATTTATTTTCCGAGTATGCAGGTTGAAAATGAGATCGTATGGGGCTTAACCGCTCGAATGTTAGTATCATTATTTCAGTATGGACTTGGACATCAAAAAAAATGGCCTTTTTTAGTTAATCCTCCTCATTTTGGATTATCTAAATTCTAATCACGTCTTCTTAAAATAGAGTAGTATTTTGTCATGATGTACACATATCAAGGATTGAGCCCTAAAGCATTACATGAACCTTGGGATGGCTGGATTGCACCGAATGCAACGGTGATTGGTCAAGCTGAGTTAGGTCGCCAAGTCAGTATTTGGTTTGGTGCGGTTGTAAGAGCTGATAACTGTAAAATTCGGATTGGAAATTTCTCGAATATTCAAGAGAATGCAGTTTTACATACTGATGCAGGTATTGAACTGAATATTGGGGACTATGTGACAGTCGGTCATCAAGCAATGTTGCATGGCTGTACGATTGGAGATAATTCTTTAATTGGTATCAATGCTGTAGTTTTAAATAATGCTGTGATTGGTAAAAATTGTATTATCGGTGCAAATGCATTGATTCCTGAGGGTAAAGTTATTCCTGATAATTCTGTAGTCATGGGGTCCCCAGGAAAAGTGATCAAAACATTAGATGAGCATGGCGCTGCACGGTTACGCTTGAGTGCTTTACATTATGCTGAACACTATAAGAATTTTTTAGTATTGGAAGAGTTTAATTTCTAATAATTACGAGTTGATATATTGTGTTTCTTTAGCCAAGTATATCCTTGGCTTTTTTGTATCTATAAAAAGCCAATAACTCGCTTAGGGCGCTTGAGTGGGGTATGATACTCGACGTTTTTTATCTCTTTTAAGCTAAGGTTTTTGCATGAAGTTGCTTGCATTGGAAACTGCAAATGAGCACTGTTCAGTTTCATTAATTGATGATGTTCAAGAACTCTATTTTCTATTAGATGAGCGACCAAAAGCACAAACGCAAACCATTTTGCCATTAATTGAACAGGCGCTATTACAGACTCAAACTCAATTGGCTGATTTGGCTGCAATTGCGTTTAGTCGTGGACCAGGTTCATTTAGTGGTGTACGTATTAATGCTGCGGTTGCTCAAGCTTTGGCATGGTCACAAGATTTGCCTGTTATTCCTGTATCAAGCTTGCAAGCATTGGCGCAAGCTGCATATCGTTTGACAGGATTACAGCAGGTTACAGCTGTTTTAGATGCGCGTATGCAAGAAGTTTATATTGCTAATTTTAGTCTAGATGAAGATGGGATTATGCATGCTGTCGATGAAGAAAAATTGTTAAATTATGAACAAGCGACCGCATATCGTAAATTTACGGCGATTGGCTCAGGTTCAGAATTGATTAAGCCAAGTCAAATAGACTCGCAAGAGGCTTCCATTCTAAAAACGTCTGCAACAGAAATTCGAGCAACTGCGCAGGATATTGCAACCATTGCGCGAATTTATGCTGTACAAAAAAAATGGGTTGATGCTGAACATGCACTACCTGTGTATTTACGTGATGATGCATGGAAAAAAATTCCAGAACAAAGTAAAGCGAATTAAGGTTAATTATGGATCTTTTATTGCTATTTAAAGCAGCAATTATGGGTTTGGTGGAAGGGATTACTGAATTTCTACCGATCTCAAGTACAGGGCACTTGATTCTAGCAGGGCAGTTGCTAGATTTCTGGACGCTTGAAAAGCGAGAAATGTTTGCTGTTGCAGTACAAATCGGTGCAATTGCAGCGGTAATCTATGAATATTGGGGCAAGCTGTGGGGTGCATTAATCGGAGCATTCACAGGTCAAGAACAAGGTCGCCGTTTAAGCCTGAATTTAATTATTGCTTCTATTCCAATTGTGATTATTGGATTGACCTTTGGTGATGTGGTAAAGGCTTATTTGTTTAATGCAGTTACGGTTGCAATCGCCCTCATTGTCGGTGGTTTCATTATTTTATGGGCTGAACGCCGCCAGCATAAAATTATAAGTCCTGAAGTCGAGGATTTGACATTCAAGCAGGCAACGCTGATTGGTTTGATTCAATGTTTTGCGTTAATTCCAGGGACTTCACGTTCTGGTTCAACCATTATTGGTTCATTATTCTTAGGTATTTCACGTAAAGCAGCGGCTGAATTTTCATTCTTCCTCGGCATTCCTGTATTGATGGGTGCAGGCTTACTGGATATGTATAAAATGCGTCATGAATTACATAGTAATGATATGGCTATTTTAGCAGTTGGAATTATTGTTGCTTTTGTTTCAGCTTTAATTGTGATTCGTGCATTAATTCGTTATGTCTCTAAGCATGATTTCACCGCTTTTGCTTACTACCGTATAGTCTTTGGTTTATTTATTTTGGCGACATGGTGGACAGGTTGGGTGCATTGGTAATGCAGATGATCTGTTGGTATCAGACGGAGTACGCGGAGCAATTTCAACAACTTCAAACCCGTTTAGCGAGTTTGGATGTCGAACTAAAAGGTCAAATCGTTGAAAAAGTGAATGCACGTTTCCTTCGTCTGAATCCAGACATGGCCTTGGTTTTAGATGAAGATGGACTGAGTCTGGCTGCGAATGGGATGAAAATGCAACCTGATTGGCGTGCTGAAATTCCTCGTTTAAAACGAGCCAGTCTGAAATCCGAAATGATCGCAAGAGCATGTCAATTAGGTGAAAAACCTAATTTAATTGATGCAACAGCTGGCTTAGGCCATGATAGTTTATTGATGGCTTATTTAGGTGCTGATGTGCGTTTAATTGAACGTCATCCCATCCTATACGTATTATTAGAATATACCAAAGCCCAAGCAGAACGAGATCCTTTTTTGCAATCTACTATGCCACGGATTCAACTCATTTATGCTGATTCAACTGATTATTTACATGGATTAAAGCAGCGAGATGAACAGATCGATGTCGTTTATTTAGATCCGATGTTCCCACAGCGAGATCAAAACCACCAAGCACAAAAGAAACAGGCACAGGTCAAAAAGCAAATGCAATTATTGCATATGTTATTACCTGAAGATGGTGAAATGGATTTAGGTGATGAATTACTGCATCTTGCCAGTAAAATCGCTAAGCGTGTTATTGTAAAACGACCACGACATGCTGTTTATTTGGCTGATCAAGCTCCAGATCATCAATGGCTAGGTGATGCTTGTCGTTTTGATGCATATTTTCCCAAAAGTTCAACTTAACTTTTATCCAAGTGATTGTTTAGCTTAGGTGAATGCTCGGTAAAGATTTGTGATATAGTGCAAAAGCATGATTGATAAAAAATTCTTGTCGAGCTTAAATGAAGGAAAGACATTGTTCCTTTTAGGAAAAGTCATATTCATTTTATAAAAGATAGACATATTCTCAATCTAAGCTTGAAAAGAGAAATACCCGAAGAACTTTATGATCGACCTCAAACCCTCCATTAATATCTGGCATGATTTTAAAAGTAACCAAATTGCTGGAATGTGGTTGTTCCTTGGGTCTCGACGTTCCTTACAGATTGTTCATCCATCAATTACTCAACTCATTATTTGGGGTATTTTAGGTGGTTGTACCAACTCACTTTATAGCTGGTTGGTGGCAGGGCAAATTGGTGAATTCAACCCTCAAGGTTTGATTGGTTACGCACTTTGGCCTTTTATTGCCTTAATTGTGGGGATTTTCCTTTCGCAACGCATGAACCAAGCCCGTTTAATGCTTGTACCCGCATTATTATGGTTAGTGCTTGATACCAATATCCTATTATTACAGTGCTTGATCCAATATTTAGGCTCAAATGGCTATCTAAATTTCATTCCCGATACAATCTATAATGGTTTCTTACCACCATTATTTGTTGGGCTATTTGTTTGGCAAAGTCTGGCTGTGATTTGGGTATTTTCACGGGCATTAAATTGGCCGTGGTGGGAGCGTGCTTTAGTTTTTATTGCGACTATTGCAACAATGGTGGTTTGGCAACTTTCGGTAAAAGATCAACCGATTTGGAAAGTTGAAGAAACACCACCAAGTTTTGCTGAAGATGCTTTTTATGCGCAAAGTCATGTGTTGGACAAAGCTTTAGATCAAATCCAATATGGTGATATTGCGAAAAGCCATTGGTATTTTATGGGCGTAGCTGGGGATAGCTACGCTGATGTTTTTAAATCTGAAATTGAGCGCATTAGAGAGCAATTTGATACTCGTTTTGGAACGTTTGGACGTTCCATTATGTTGATTAACAATCCTGCGACACGTTTAGATGTTCCAATTGCATCTAAAACCAGTATTGAGTTAGCGTTGCGTCGGATTGGTCAGCAGATGAACCGTGATAGCGATGTATTATTTCTTTATATGACATCCCACGGTGAGCGTAATCATTTTGAAATCGAAAATGCACCATTAGAATTAGGGCAAGTCGACCCGAAATGGCTACGTGAAACGCTCGATAAATCAGGTATTCGTTGGCGAGTGATTGTAATTTCAGCTTGTTATTCAGGAAGTTTTATTCCAGCGTTACAGTCGCCTGAAACCTTAATTATTACTGCTTCAGCCGCAGATAAAACCTCTTTTGGTTGTAATAATGAAGCAGATTACACTTATTTTGGTCGTGCTTTTTTCGATTTGGCGATGCGTGAACAATCCTCAATGAAAAAAGCATTTGATCAGTCTAAACAAACTGTGACACAGTGGGAAACAGCTCAAGGATTTGAACCATCTGAGCCGCAATGGGCCATTGGTCGTAACATGGAATTGATGTTGCCACAACTTGAGCCATATTTATTCCCAACACAAAATATCACAACAACAGACATTACAAAAACACAGGATAATCAACATGCAGCTACTGCAAAAAAATCGTTGTTTTGAGGGTGAACAGCGTATTTATCAACTGGAATCACAGCATCTTAAAGGTCTAACCAAAGTTGGAGTGTATTTACCTCCTGCTGCTTTAGAAGGAAAGCCTTGTTCAGCATTATTTTATCTTGCGGGTTTAACTTGCACTGAAGACACCTTTGCAATTAAAGCACATGCACAACGTATGGCAGCTCGGCTGAGTCTGATTTTAATTAGCCCTGATACCTCTCCGCGTGGAGAGGGCATTGCGCAGGGCGATCATTGGGATATTGGTCAGGGTGCAGGCTTTTATATCAATGCTATTCAACAACCTTGGGCTGAACATTACCAAATGGAGTCTTATTTGGTTGATGAACTTTATGCACATGTTTTGCAAGCATTTCCGATTATTGAAAGTCAGATTGGAATTTTTGGACATTCAATGGGAGGGCATGGTGCATTAACCTTGGCGTTTAAATACCCAGAACAATTTAAATCAGTTTCAGCTTTTGCTCCGATTTGCGCGCCAAGTATTTGTCCGTGGGGAGAAAAGGCATTTAGTCACTATTTAGGTACAGATCAACAGCAATGGTTAGCACATGATGCAACGGCTTTAGTTCAGCAAAAGGGTGGAGTTTTTGAGGAAATTTTAATTGATCAAGGTCTAGAAGATCAGTTTTATGCTCAATTAAACCCTGAAAAGTTTAAGCAAGCTTGCTTGGATGCAGGGCAACATTTAACTTTACGCCAGCACAAGGGCTATGATCATGGGTATTACTTTATTCAAAGTTTTATTGATGATCATCTACAATTTCATGCGATTCAGTTAGAAAAGGGAATGGCTTAAAAAAAGAAGCTCGATTGAGCTTCTTTTTTTAATGATGCTGCCATTCAACAATAAACTCTTGTTGTGCCATACGATTTAAATGATCAATAACCACTTGTTCTAGATGAGCAACATCTTCTTGCTGATTCTCAATCAATACGTCTAAATGCTGTTCTTGTGGTGTAAGCGTCACCGTTGCTGTGGGCATGAAAATTTTTGAATACAGTTCAGTCTCTGATACTTCAAATTTGTGCTTCCAGTGATTCAGTAAACGTTTACTAATACGTTTACCTTCGTGAGTTGTAATTTGTGTCGTACTATTCATTTTTTAACTTCAAATTCTGATTTCGCCATTAAAAATAGCAAAATCGTATGCAGTTAAAAACAGTATTCATGCAACGTGTTGTTGCAAGTTTGCAATGTCGTAATCGTATCTTTGTAACAGCCTAAAGCCGATGAATTTGTTATAATTCAATTATCATTTTTCAAAGTTTGCCAGGTCATTCATGTCCAAGCCTTATTTAATTGCTCCTTCGATTTTATCTGCTGATTTTGCACGTTTAGGTGAAGATGTAGAAAAGGTTTTAGCTGCAGGTGCAGACGTTGTGCATTTTGATGTCATGGATAACCATTATGTACCAAACTTAACTTTTGGTGCAGGTGTTTGTAAGGCATTGAAAAATTATGGAATTAAGGCGCCAATTGATGTGCATCTGATGGTTTCACCTGTTGATCGTATGATCGGTGATTTTTTGGAGGCAGGTGCAGATATTATTACTTTCCATCCAGAAGCAACGGATCATATTGATCGTTCTTTACAATTGATCAAGGCGGGTGGTGCTAAAGCAGGTTTAGTTTTCAATCCAGCTACCCCTTTACATTATCTTGATTATGTTCTCGATAAAGTAGATCAAATTTTATTGATGAGTGTGAACCCAGGTTTTGGTGGGCAAAAATTTATTCCAATGACATTGGAGAAACTTCGCCAAGCACGCAAAATTATTGATGCCAGCGGTCTTGATATTCGTTTAGAGGTTGATGGTGGTGTTGGCCCAGCAAATATTCGTGAAATTGCTGAAGCGGGTGCGGATATGTTTGTAGCAGGTTCTGCAATTTTTGGTCAACCTGACTATAAAACTGTAATTGATCAAATGCGTGCAGAATTAGCTCAAGTTGGTGCAAAAGAAATTTAGTGTTTTCATACTATTTTTCATATAAGGTTGTGGATAACTTTGTTTATAACTGAGTGGATAACCGTGTTGATAAGCAAATGAATAAGATGTTGTTAAAATAAACAAAATGATTTCAGTTGTTTATATTCTCAACAAAAATATCAAAAAAGGACAAAATTTTGTCCTTTTTTTGTGCATCAAGTCCTTTATTTTGCTTTATTTTTGTTCATAACGTATTTTATCCTTTTTCGTTTGATAAATCGGCAATTCTGTTGCTTAAATGCATGAAATTAGCATAAGTTGAACATAAAGTAGATTGTGCATAAGATAGAAAGAAATTATGCTAAGTAAATCGCATTCATTTGATGATTGATCCAAGGATATTTAGTGCAACTTCATAAAAAATACAAGCATCTATGGTTTGTATTCCTGATGATATTCTTCATCGGGGGAAGCGGTGCGTCTATTGCAGCAGTCCAAACGATTCAACTTGATCAAAAGATGCCTACAGCGCAAGTGATACCATGTCATGATCAACAAATGACACGTCAGCATCATCAAATGGATATGTCGCATGATGTAACCAATGTCGTTAAATGCCATGATGGTCAAATGCAAGATCAGCAACATTGCCCTGATTGTAATAATATTTCGCATTGTCAAACGATTAATTTTGCACTCGATCAACAAATTCCAAGCCTGTCTGTCTCACCTTTTTTTGAGCTAAACACATATAAAAATACTGCGTATCAAGCTCGTCATCTTGCAGGTCATTGGCAAGAAATTTTACGTCCTCCTAGAACCTAATCTGTCTTAGAAGCTCTTTTTCGCTTCAACGAGCGATTTAAAAATAGTTCACAGATTAGGAAAATATTATGTCCTCAAAAATATATGCTGGTGTTATTGCTGGTTTAAGTCTAATTTTTGCGCCTTATAGTTTGGCTGCAATAAAAGAATATCATCTGAACATTAATCAAGGAATGGTGAATGTCACTGGAAAACCTGTCAAACGTATTACGGTAAATGGCAAATTTATTGCGCCGTTATTAGAGTTTGAAGAAGGTGATGAAGCGGTCATTCATGTGCATAATCAACTCAAAGATCAAGATACGTCATTACATTGGCATGGATTACTTTTGCCAGGATTGATGGACGGTGTGCCTGGTTTTAATGGCTTTAAAAGTATTAAGCCGAATGGCAGTTTTGAGTATCGTTTTAAAGTTCGTCAAAACGGAACTTATTGGTATCACGCGCATAGTAAAGGACAGGAACAAGATGGCCTATATGGCCCTTTGGTAATTTATCCGAAAGGCAAACAACCTGTCGCGGCACATGAGAAAGCTGAGCGTGACTATGTGGTGATGTTGTCTGATTTCCATGAAACAGAAAGTGACAAGATCATGGCAAATTTGAAGAAGTCGGCTGAGTATTATCAAAACCAACGTGAAACAGTGGGTGATGTCTGGAAGCAGGTGAAACAAGACGGTTTAAAAGCAACTTGGAAAGATCGTTCGATGTGGAATCAGATGAGGATGCTTAAAACAGATTTATCTGATGTCACCGGTTACACCTTCTTGGTGAATGGACAAACACCACAACAAAATTGGACTGCTATTTTTAATACCGATGAAAAGATTCGTTTGCGATTTATTAATGCTTCAGCGATGTCTTTTTTTGATGTACGTATTCCAAACTTAAAAATGACTGTGGTTAGTGCCGATGGTCAGCCAGTGAAACCTGTTCCTGTGGATGAGTTTCGTATTGGCACAGCAGAAACTTATGATGTGTTAGTGGAACCTAAGCAGGCACATTATCAAATTGAAGCTGAATCAATCGACCGTTCTGGTTTTGCAATTGCTTCATTGCACAATAGCATGTCACCGAATACGCAAAAGGTTCAGATCCCTAAAGCGCGTCCACGTGCATTATTGACGATGGAAGATATGGGGATGAATCATGGTTCGCATGGTCAGATGGATATGAGCAAGATGGATCATGGTTCAGATCAGCCAATGAATATGGCCAATATGGATCATAGTCAGCATCAGATACCTCAAGCTAAAGCACCAGTTACACCGATGCAAAAAACAGCGATGGATCATAGCTCACATGAAAAAATGGACATGTCGAAAATGGATCATAGTTCGAATGGACAGATGAACATGGCGGGTATGGACCATAGTGCACACGGTCAGATGGATATGTCAGCTTCAGCAACGCCGTCAGATCATAGCCAACACCAGATGGCGGCATCCTCTGAAAAAGCAACTTCAGATACCGTTCAGGGATGGGCTAACACAGCAATGCCAGCAGGCCAAAAAGCTTTAAGTTATGCCGATTTGCAATCCTTACAGCCACAACCTGAGCGTTATAGTCGCCCAGCAGAGCGAGAATTGGTGATTCGTTTAGGTGGAACCATGGAGCGTTATATTTGGACGATTGATGGTAAGAAATTTAGTGATCCTGACTTCAAACCTTTAACCGTGCGTTATGGCGAGCGTATCCGTCTCAAATTTGTGAATGAAAGTATGATGGCGCATCCAATGCATTTACATGGCATGTTTATGCAGCTGGAAAATGGTCAGGCACCGCAGGATATGCCAAATAAACATACGGTGATTGTGCCGCCCGGCAAAACTGTTACAGCTTTACTTACTGCTGATGAGCTAGGCGAATGGGCGATTCATTGTCATCTGTTGTACCACATGAGTGCGGGCATGATGAGTAAATTGATTGTCGCAAATGTTGATGATTCAAAAGCACTAAAACAAACATCTGTTCAATCATCTCAAGGAGCGAGTCATGCACATCACTAAGCAAGCTTCTACGATGAAACGCTATACGCAATTATTGGCAATTGGTGGCATGATTTCTTCTTTGAGTGTATTTGCATCTGCACATGAGGGGCATGATCAAATGATGCAAATGGATCGGTCGGTACAACAGAATATATTGATGGATGCATCATCTTCTATTGAGCATTCAGAACATCAACCTGAATTAAAGCAAGTACCATCTGATATTCAACATGATATACATGATCATCATCGTGAACATGGTGGACAAATTTATCAAGCCACCGCGATTAAAAATGCATGGATCGTTGATGACGATGGTCGAGGTAGTGCCAGTACTGAGCTAAAAACATGGGTGGGAAGTGATAAAAATAAAATATTCATTCAAGCACATGTTGAAAAAGCAGAATCGGAAAAAACTCAAACCGAAACAAAGCTGTTATACAGCCGCAATGTTGCTGACTTTTGGGATGTACAAACCGGTGTTCGTTATCAATATCAGCCTGAACAAAAGTATGCTCAAAATCAATGGGACGCGGTATTAGGTTTACATGGTCTAGCACCGTATTTCTTTGAAACCGAAGCTTATATTTATGCAGGCCAAAACCAACGTTGGCAATTGAGTTTAGAAACAACACGGGATGTATTATTTACGCAAAAGTTGATTGCTCAACCTTATTTGAATGCAGATGTAATATTCAATGATGAGTCAAGTTATGCAAGTAAATCTGGATTATCTAAACTTCAGATAGGCCTGCAAACGCGTTATGAAATCAGTAAAAAAATAATGCCATTTATTGATGTCGCTTATGCATACAACAAAGGTTTGAAACAAACCGAATTGCAATCGGCTACAGACAGTAAAAAAGGTTGGTTATATGGTTTGGGACTTACGTTAAAGTTCTGATCCTTTGTCTAAAAGGTCACTATCCTGAGATACTGTTGGTTTATACTAGCAGTATCTTTTTTGAGTCATTCATGGTGCATAAATGGCTTTAGAACAACAAGACAATTTAATAACTGATAAAGCAAATGAATCTCTAAGTCGGAGAGAAAAAACACAAAATTTGATAACTCAATTTGACGCTGTTCCACGTGATCGTAGTATGAAAGTCAGTTTTTATTATATTCCACACATGAGTAGTTTGGTGGAAGTACAACGTATTCGAAAAGCATTATTGCCATTTGCTGAAATTTTAGTTGAACATAGTATTGATTTAGACACACGTCATCTAACTTTATATCATCATTGTGGAATTGATGAGGTGACAATTGCTCTAATTCGCTTGAGCTTGGGAGCAGAGTTACAACAAACCTTGTCACATTATGAACCTTTAGAAATGAATACTTTGAATACAGATACTGCAACTTTACAGGAGCATAAAGTTGAGTCACAGGATAATTATTTAAGTGTTTTAGGTCATTTTTTAATTTCATGCTTAAATCATTTGAAGCAATGGATAAAATGCTTACAAAGAAAGAAGGATAATTAAGCATGCCAAGATGGATGTATGGCGTACTAGGATTGGCTATCGTATGGTTGGTTTGGACACAGGTATTAAAACCAGCGCCAAATATTAGTCAAATGACCACTCAACAAGGCGTACAGATTAATGCCTTGGAGCGCTATGAAGGCGCATTTCGTGTGCTTTCTAGAGAAGACTACAATTTAGGGCGTGAAGCTGAATTTTCACCAATGGATATTGCTGTTGGTTGGGGAGATATGGCAAATCCACAGATCTATAAACAAATTGATGTATCACAAAGTAATCGTTGGTATCACTGGCGTATAGATCATCAACCGCCTATTTCTTTGAGAGAAATCGCAACGCATAGTGCCAATATGCATCTAGTTCCAGCCAATGCTTATGTCGCATCTCAAATGAAAAAAATTAAAAAAGATGATTTAGTCTATTTAAAAGGTTCTTTAATCGAAATACAGACAAAAGATGGCTGGCATTGGAAAAGTTCTTTATCCCGTGAAGATACAGGAAATGGGGCATGTGAGCTAATGCAAGTCGACCAAATTTCATGGCAGTAAATCTTAACCTTAGATAAAGTTTTTAATTTTTTAAAATACTGCATTGGAATCCATACATAACCTTTCACATAATCTCGAAATTTTACAGTACACTGCTTTTCCTAAGAGGACGACCTCACTTCAAAAGCATCACGTTGGGACGACCCAACTCTTGTTAAGGTTGAGTGTAAAAAATGGCATGGGCAATTTTAATTTTGGCGGGTATTTTTGAAATTATTTGGGCATATTCAATGAAGATGTCTGAGGGTTTCACCAAACTAACGCCAAGTATCGTGACCATCATTTTTATGATTTTAAGTGTCGTATTATTGTCAATTGCAATGCGATCATTGCCTTTGGGTACAGCTTATACGGTTTGGACGGGAGTGGGTGCGATAGGATCATTTATTGTTGGCATCATGGTTTTAAATGAACCAACGACTGCGATGCGAATGATTGCTGCAATATTAATTGTATCTGGCCTAATGTTGATGAAATTGTCATCAAATTAATGGTTTAAGGAGAGCGTAATGCAACTGGTGTATATGTACATGGATTCTCCTGTAGGTGCATTAAAACTGGTTGCTCATGATCATGCACTAGTCGCCGTGATGTGGGACAATGAAGATCATAAACGAGTTCGACTCGCTGAACTGATAGAAGATCGTCAGCATCCAATGCTGCATAAGGTTAAACAACAATTAGAACAGTATTTTGCAGGACAGCGTCAGCAATTTGATTTGCCGTTGGACTTTCAAGGCACTACATTTCAGCAACAAGTTTGGCAGACTTTATTGACTATCCCTTATGGGGAAACACGTAGTTATAAAGAGATCGCTGTTCAGTTAGGCAACGAAAAAGCGGTACGTGCTGTTGGGGCTGCCAATGGTAAGAATCCGATTTCGATTATTGCGCCGTGCCATCGGGTGATTGGTTCGAGTGGGGCTTTGGTTGGCTTTGCTGGTGGTTTGGATAAGAAGCAGATTTTACTCAGTTTAGAGCAAAGCAAAGCTTAAATAACTTTAATTTCAAACTCTGCATAGCCTCATAAATCAGTAAGGGATTAGATGTATTTTACGTAGGCATTTTTCTACTTTTCAAAGATGAAAAGTAACAAAAATCTTTTGTCTGGCTGATGGTACATCCTTGATACCACAGCCAAACTGGCGACATCCATGCCGCCTATCACGATAGTCAATCTTGAGTATAATTCTAAGAAAACTAACTTTATTTTATAAATTATCCATGTCGTTAATACTCGATTTTAATCGCCTTTTGGAATAAGCTTAAGCCCTTCATAACAAGTTGAATGGAAGTTTAAAAATGGCTGTTGGTGACGTAACAATGCCACTTATGCATGTGGTGCAGGGTGTAAAAATTGGCTCAACTGAAGCGTATGTACGTTATCCAAATCGACGAGATCTAGTCATTTTTGAATTTGCTGAAGGCTCGAACGTTGCCGGGGTATTTACCCAAAGCACTTTTGCAGCTGCTCCTGTTCAATTGAGTAAAAAGCATTTAGCAGAAAATAAACCACGTTACTTGATTATCAACACGGGTAATGCCAATGCTGCAACAGGCACAGTCGGTTATAAAAATGCAGAAGCCACTTGTGCCAAGTTGGCTGAGTTAACTGGTGTTGATGCCAATCAGATTTTACCGTTTTCAACGGGTGTAATTGGTGAGCAATTACCAATTGAACGTTTAGTACAAGGTATTCAACCTGCACTCAATGATTTAAATGCCGATCGTTGGGCGGATGCGGCATCAGGCATCATGACTACCGATACCACACCAAAAGGTGCATCTGAACAGTTTGAGCTGGATGGTGTGACCTATACCATGACGGGAATCAGCAAAGGCGCAGGTATGATTCGTCCGAATATGGCGACCATGCTCAGCTTCGTTGCAACCGATGCCCCGATTAGTGCTGAACTGGTACAGCGTTTACTGCAAACTACGGTTGAACATTCCTTTAACCGTATTACCATTGATGGTGATACCTCAACCAATGATTCTTGTATCTTTGTCGCAACTGGATTAGCAGGTGGTGTTGAGATTCAGAGCCAAGATGATGCACGTTATCAACAAGTGCTCGATGTGCTTGCACGTATTATGAATCGTTTGGCGCAATTGATTGTGCGTGATGGTGAAGGCGCGACCAAGTTCATTACCGTTCAGGTGGAAGGCGGAGCCAATACCCAAGAATGTTGTGATGTGGCCTATAGCGTTGCTGAGTCACCGTTAATTAAAACGGCTTTATTCGCTTCAGATCCAAACTGGGGTCGTATTGTGATGGCGATTGGTAAAGCGGGTGTACCCAACCTAGATAGCAGCAAAGTTCAAGTTTGGCTTGGTGATGTACAAATCTGCTTGGATGGTGGTGCAAACCCTGACTATACCGAAGAAGCGGGCGCAACCGTCATGGCTGAGAAGGAAATTAGCATTCGTATTGACCTCGGTCGTGGTACAGCAAAAGACACGGTTTATACCTGTGACTTTTCTTACGACTATGTCAAAATTAATGCCGATTATCGCTCATAAATTTGCGTTATAATAAAGCCTCCACAGTGAGGCTTTTTTTATAAGCTGGTATGTGGATAGTGTGATATTAACTAAATGCTCACCAAGATACCCACGTTATAAGTTTGCAGCGATGCAAGCACGCAGGATAGAGAAGACGCTTTATGAATGATGCGAATTTAATTGCGAACGAAGCCAAAAATATTGTGCAGGCGCATTTAGATCGTTTGGGCGAGCCAAAGGACAATAGTCTTAGCCCAGAAGTGAAACAAGAAAAGTTTGCCCAAATTGCAGCTGAGTTGAAAAAACGCAATGCAGTGCTTGTGGCTCACTACTACTGTGATCCTGAAGTACAAGAGCTTGCTGAACTGACAGGGGGCTGTGTTTCTGATTCATTGGAAATGGCACGTTTTGGTCGTGATCATCCTGCAACAACCCTTGTGGTGGCAGGTGTAAAGTTTATGGGTGAAACTTCTAAAATCTTATCACCAGAAAAAACAGTGTTGATGCCAACTTTAGAAGCCACCTGTTCACTTGATTTGGGTTGTCCTGTAGATGAGTTTTCAGCGTTCTGTGATCAGCATCCTGATCATACCGTGGTGGTGTATGCCAATACCTCGGCGGCTGTGAAAGCGCGTGCCGATTGGGTGGTGACTTCAAGTTGTGCGGTTGAGATCATTGAACATTTAGATAGTTTGGGCGAAAAAATTATTTGGGCACCAGATCAGCATTTAGGTCGCTATATTCAAAAGAAAACAGGCGCTGAAATGTTGTTGTGGGATGGCGCATGTATCGTACATGAAGAATTTCGTGCCCGTGGTATCGCACAAATGAAAGCGCTCTATCCAGATGCAGCGGTTTTAGTTCATCCAGAGTCACCTGAATCTGTGGTGGATATTGCTGATGCGGTAGGAAGTACCTCGCAACTGATTAAAGCAGCTAAGACCTTGCCACATAAACAAATGATCGTGGCAACGGATCGTGGTATTTTCTATAAAATGCAACAAGCAGCGCCTGATAAAGAATTATTTGAAGCACCAACCGCAGGTGAGGGGGCAACTTGTCGTTCATGCGCACATTGCCCATGGATGGCGATGAACGAACTTGATGGTATTTTGCATGTATTACAACATGCTGATCAAGAAATACACGTTGATCCAGCCCTTGCTGAACGCGCGAAATTACCCTTAGATCGAATGTTGAACTTTAGTACTTCTTTGAAACGCTAAAACGTTTGAAAATGCTTGTTAAATATACATTTGATAAGGATTTATTCTTTTTTTGAAAAATAGGTGTTGACGTTCTAGGGCGTCGCGCCTAGAATGCACACCGTACCGCACGATGTGCGATACGCTAAAAGCTGAAAAGAAATCGGAGCATAGCACAGCCTGGTAGTGCACCTGGTTTGGGACCAGGGGGTCGTAGGTTCGAATCCTACTGCTCCGACCATTTAAAATATGTTGTAAAACATAGTTTTAAATATCGGCGAAGTATCGTGATAGTATTATCATCGTTATGCGCCTGTAGCTCAGTTGGATAGAGCATCCGCCTTCTAAGCGGATGGTCACAGGTTCGAATCCTGTCAGGCGCGCCATTTGGCAGCTTGGTATATAGAATCAAAGTTTTGATGGTGGATGTAGCTCAGTTGGTAGAGCCCCGGATTGTGATTCCGGTTGTCGCGGGTTCGAATCCCGTCATTCACCCCAATTTCGGAGCATAGCACAGCCTGGTAGTGCACCTGGTTTGGGACCAGGGGGTCGTAGGTTCGAATCCTACTGCTCCGACCATCATCTTAAAAGATGAGATAAAATACCGCTAAGTTGGCGGTTTTTTTACGTCTGCATTAATTGATTATGTTATTAATATAATATTTATAACGTATTAGATTCATTATTTTAAACTTCAAAAACTATAAGTGATTGGGAAGAGATGCTTTTCTATTTTATTTTTATCATTATTATTTTAGCTGTTCTTACTTATTTGAAATCGCCCCATTTTAAAGGAAAGATGGGTGAACTCATGGTTGCCGTACATGTCGATAAAGCATTAGGCGATGAGTATATTCTGTTAAATAACTGTACGATTCCTGATCAAGAGCAGGGAACAACACAAATTGATCACATTCTAATAAGTCCTTACGGTGTTTTTATTATAGAAACGAAAAACTATACGGGTTGGATTTTTGGTAGTGCTCGTCAGAAACAATGGACGCAAAAGATTTATAAAAAAAGTTATAAATTTCAAAATCCATTACATCAAAACTACAAACACATGAAAGTTTTGGAGATGATTTTAAGTGATATACTTGAACCAAAATATTTGCATTCAGTTATTATTTTTACTCCTAGATGTGAATTCAAAACAGAGATGCCTGAAAATGTATTTCGTGGAAAGGCATGGATAAATTATGTAAAGAGCTTCAACGAAGAAGTAATTAGTTCAATGAAGCAAAAAAGAATTCATTACAGAATAGAAAAAGAAATATTGGAATCTTCATGGAAAACAGATCGCCAACATGTTGAATATCTAAAACGGAAAAGCACGAAGAAAGATCCTGTAAATTAGCTTTTTGCTTTGTCTGATAATTTATCTCAATTTCCTTGCTTAGTTTAGCTATTGTGGTTTGAGTGATATCCAGTTAATTTTTAATTGTAGAGCATGTAGCTGTTAGACAAGTAATGCCGCTTATTTATGTGGTTTTAGGCATAATATTTTAACTTTTAAAAAATGAAAATAACAGGGATAGAAATGACACAAGCAGCTTTTGATTTTGTAATTATTGGTGGTGGCTCAGCAGGTTGTGTACTTGCAGGTCGGCTTTCAGAAAATCCAAATATATCAGTTTGTTTACTTGAGGCTGGTGGTGATGGCAATAGCTGGTTGGTGAATACACCATCAGCAGCAGTCATTAGTATTCCAACCAAGATTAATAACTGGGCTTTAGAAACCATTCCACAAAAAGGTTTAAATGGGCGTAAAGGCTATCAACCTCGTGGAAAATGCTTAGGTGGTAGTTCTGCAATTAATGCGATGGTCTACATTCGTGGTCATCATAGTGATTATGACCATTGGGCAGCTCTAGGTAATACAGGATGGTCCTATCAGGATGTATTGCCATACTTTATAAAATCAGAGCATAACGAGCGTATTCGTAATGAATATCATGGCCAACACGGACCATTGAATGTCAGTGAATTGCGTTCGGACAATCCGTATCAGAAAACCTTTGTTGAAGCTGCGAAGCAGGTCAATTATCCACTCAATGATGACTTTAATGGCGCAGAACAAGAAGGACTCGGTGTTTATCAGGTTACACAAAAAAATGGTGAACGTTGGAGCGCAGCACGTGGTTATCTGTTTCCTTATTTAGGTAAGCGACCAAATTTACATGTAGTTACCCAAGCTAAAGTTTCACGTATCGTTGTTGAAAATGGTCGTGCTGTTGGGGTGGAGTATAGCCATAAAGGACAGACAATTGTTATTAGCGCCAATAAAGAAGTTTTACTGTCTGCGGGTGCATTCCAATCTCCACAAGTCTTGATGTTGTCGGGGATTGGCCCACGTAAAGAACTGGAAAAACATGATATCCCTGTAATTAAAGATTTAGCAGGTGTTGGTGAAAACCTACACGATCATCCTGACTTTATTTTTGCTTATAAGACCAAGCAAATGGAAGGAACCTTTGGGGTGTCGGTTGGTGGTAGTTTGGATTTGGTTAAGCAAATTGGACGTTATCGCAAAGAGCGTCGTGGCTTAATCACCACCAATTATGCAGAATGTGGTGGATTCCTAAAAAGCCGCCCTGAGTTAGATAAGCCTAACTTACAACTGCATTTTGTGATTGCGGTGGTCGATAACCATGCGCGCACCATGCATATGGGACATGGGATTTCATGTCATGTGTGTTTATTGAATCCGCGTGCGCGTGGTTCAGTCAAACTCAGTGGTAAAAATGTTGATGATCCATTATTGATTGATTTTAAATTCTTAGAGGATGAACAAGATCTGCAAGATATGGTTGATGGTTTTAAAGTCACGCAAAAGTTAATGAATGCACCTGCTTTAAGTGAAAAAATTAAAGAAGATATGTTTACAGCCAATGTGCAGACTGATGATGAAATTCGTGAGATTTTGCGCCAACGTGTCGATACGGTCTATCACCCCGTTGGCAGTTGTAAAATGGGTGTGGATGAGATGGCGGTGGTCGATCCTGAGCTGAAAGTATATGGTATTCAAGGCTTGCGTGTGATTGATGCGTCGATTATGCCAACAGTGGTGAATGGTAATACCAACGCACCTGCGATCATGATTGCTGAAAAAGCAGTGGATATGATCCGCGAAACTTGGAAGTGATATTTTGAGCTAAGGTTTTGCCTTAGCTCTCCTCTTTATTATCTGAGTTACGTGGTGTTTCCAACATACGCGGAAAGGTGAAATTAAAATCATCTAGTGCATAACGAAATAATTGAGCAGGGCGTTTACCGACAATTTTTTGTTGCCCTGTTTCCTCAACTGCTCCCGCTTCCTGCATGCGCCGTCTAAATGATTTTTTTTCTAAGGTTTGACCTAAAATAATTTCATAGATCGTTTGTAATTCGGTCAGGGTAAATAATTCAGGCATGAGACTAGCTGGGAGTGCGGTATAGCGGGTTTTATTGCACAAGCGATCAAATGCTAATTTTAGTAATTTCTGATGGTCAAAAGCTAATTCTAGTTGCAAGGCTTCTTCTATAGAAATCCATTTACTCATTTCAGTTGTTGAAGTCTTTTGAATCTCAAATTTACTAAAATCAATCAGTGCAAAATACAGTGATGTAATCGACCAACCGCGTGGATCACGATGCTGATTGCCGATGGTTTCAACTTGTTCTAGATAAGGGGAGTGAATCCCTGTTTTTTCAAGCAGTTTACGGTGAGCTGTTGCCATTAAATCTGGATCAGTTTTTAAATCAATAAAACCACCTGGAAGCGCCCATTTTCCTTTTTCAGGAAAGTTAGAGCGCTGAATCATTAAAACCTGTAATTGACCTTTTGCCACAGAAAAAATTGCCATATCAACCGTAAACAGTGGGGTGTCATAGTCTGTTTTCTGATAGTGGGCAAGGTATTCCTGTTCGGAAGTATGGATAGTTTCCTTACTCATAGAAATATTAAGAAATCGGAATAAAGTAACATCATAGCGAAGTCTTATTGGGTTCTCATCATATTTTAGGATAAGCCACTACGTCTTGCACTTCACTAAAGCTTTAATCACTTTAGTTTGTTCAGGCTCGACCTGAGAAGTGTTTAAAGCTTCGCAAGTGTTTTGGCAAAAGTAGGCAAAACGAGGTACGGCAAAGATTGATAATCTTTGCCGTACCGCAAGGCGAAAGCTTTGCTTAAGCGCTTAACTATTCATTTGATTTATCTTGCACTAAGCCAAAGCTTTAGTCGTTTTGGCTTGTTCAGGTTGCAGATGACTTTTCCGAGTATCTAATCACTGGATGTGTTTTAATCATAGAGAATTTCGCTTTAGACCAATCTCTCCCGAATTTGATCAAGTGAGCATTCTCTTAACAATTGACCATTTTCAAATACTGTCTGTAGTGCGCCCATTTTCTCCTGTTCAAAGCTTTGTTGATCAAATAGTTCGAAGCCATTCTCAGTTTGCTCTACCCGTAATAGACCTTTAGCTGATTTTTTAACGCCTGAATCTGTAGCAGGGTCTTTGAACAGTTCACGGCCGACACCGTTAACCTGACCCCAAGTGGCTTTGACTGCAAAACCAAAGCTATCACGAGTCAAATAGTTATAAGTATAGCTGCCGATTCCAAAGACCAAATTATTTGAAGCAAAGCCTTTGGCCTCCAAACCTTTTAAGATATTTTGCGCACGTTCTAAGGTAATCGAGTCACCATAAATCAAGCCAACTCGTTCATTCAATACCTTATAGCCTTGAGCGGTTTCTGTGCCGCCGAAAATTTCCCATAAACATTGCACTGCACCTTTATAAGCGGGACTATCTCGCTTTGCATCAGGATCGCCACAGATAATTTTCACGGGATCACCTGAGTCAGGGCGAAACACCACTTTGGCGAGTCCGAGGGCATTCGGTTGGCGTTTTAAAATCTCTGCTTTTAATTCCACGCTAAACTCGGTAATCACACGCCAGAAATCCCAAGTATCTGAAACGATACTGACTACACCGGCAGGATAAAGCTCACAGATCAGACGTCTAAAGGTCTCGATTTCACTTTCTTCACTGCCCATACACATCACACTGTGTTCTGTTGCAGGTACTGAAACACCGACGACACCTGTTGCATTGTAATATTCTTCTGCATAATCAATGGAAGCAACTGAATCTGTCCCAATAAAACTGGTTAAGTGACCCACACCCGATTGGGCAGCGTCATAGATCCCACTCATTCCTCGGCTACTAAAATCATGGCCTTGAACGGGAACAAAGTCTAAAGCTGCACCTGTTTTTTCTGCATATTGGGTCAAGAAGCGTTTATATTCATAGGCAATGCTGGCGGTGGTACAGCTTTTCCATAATTCGGCACTGAGCACAGTTTCGATATAGTTGGTTAACCAAAAGAAATTCGGGTCAGTATTGATAATCGTCAATACTGGTACTTTGATATTGACGCGGCTACCTTCTGGCAAGGCTTTAATTTTTAATGGTAAATAGCCGAGATCGTGTAAAGCTTCGATGTGCTCGACAGGCACTGCACCTTCACCTAAAGAATTGTCCATACGGCGTTTATAGGCTGCGACCACTTTGGCTTTAGGTTGATTGAAGAAGCCTTCATTCCAGGTTTCAATCAAAAAGTGTTTGATAAAGCCTTGTAGGCCAAAGAACACAATCTTGTCATCAAAATCAGGCAGCATTTTGGCTAAACGTGATGAACGCGGGGTAAAGTTAGCATAGACGTATTCAGTTCCCACTGGATACTGGCGACGGTGGTCGGCTTTATAGAAATCAATTGCATTGAGTGGGTTAATTTTAATACTCATTTTTATTGGCCTCGTGCTTTAAATCTTAATTTTGAAAATTGATAATGTTGAGTTTGCTTGCTTCTGTTTGTGGCAGGCTATTGCTGGTAAAGATCTGATCGACCAAGCCATCAAATACCGCGAGACCTTTGCTAAAAATGCCATGCGTGACATATAAAATAATGTTTTGGCAGTTTAGGCTGCGTAATTGTTTGGCAATACCAATAAAGGTTGCACCACCATCGCAAATGTCATCGGTGATCACGGCTGTTTTTCCTATCAAATCAGGGCTATCCACCGCCGTTGTGCTAATTTTGCCAGTGCTTGGATCGCGTTTCTTTTTACAGTGAATCACTTCAATGGCTTGTTGGCGTTGCGGATTAATACCGTTTGCAATCGCTTGGGTACGTTGTATTGCGCCGGCATCAGGGCAGATCAATACTGTATTGTCGGCGCTTAAAATATGCATCAATGCTGGGCTTTGCTGGATAATCTCAATTGGTTCGATATTTATTACTTGTTGGAAGCGGGTATTTTTTCGTAGCAGCTCCAGAGTCACCTGACTATGACAATCCCACACCACAATTTTCTGACGTTGCCCTGCAAACTTTTCGCTATTGCTATTTAATAACTTGGTCATTAAATCCAATGAGAAGGCCTGACCTTGTGCACAGATACGGTCTTGACGTGCATAGGGAAAATAAGGGATTTCTACCGAAAGGTGAGTGTCTTGTTGCAACAATACATTTTCTAATAGCAGATAATCCATCACATCTGCACTGTTCTGTAGTGAAGTTTTGATCTGAGTGTCAGCTGTTAATTGGTTTAATAATTCAGGTTGTAGTTGAATATGACGCTCACCACCTGAAAACTGCAAAAACTCGATGGGAACATTCGCTTGAGCTGTCATAAGTTGAATCGTCATTTTTAGTTTCTCTTTTATAGTGGCTTAAAGCCATTAAATATATATTGGCATAATGACACTATTAAATGCAAGTGCTAAATTTGATCGTTTTAATGAAAATAGGGAAGTAATTTAGAAAAATAGACTCATCTATTTGAAGTTAAAAGAGAATGATTTTTAACCTTTTTCATTGGGTGATTTATAAAGCTGACCTTATTTGATAGGGATATTGATCTTTAAGTCATATATTCTGACAATGCTGTATGTCAAAATTAAAAATGAAATAAGTGAGCTAAACTGTTTTAATAAAAAAATTAAAACAGTTAACACATGCAATAAAACAATAAGGAAAGCATCCTATGAAATCACTGGTTTGTCAGAACGCTGAGTTGAAACTAGAAGATAGTCTTCAATTGATTCCTGCAAAAGGACAAGTATTACTTGAAGTCGTGCGTTGCGGGATTTGTGGCTCGGATTTACATATGCAGCATTACTGTGACCATATGCATGATCTGGCAGCGCGCGTCGGATTTAATGGGGTGGCAAAATCCTCAGATAAATTGGTTTTCGGGCATGAGTTCTGTGGCAAAGTATTGGATTATGGCCCAAAAACACGACGTAAATTGAAAGCAGATACTTTAGTTTGTGCCATGCCCTTGTTAAATGTTGATCCACAAGGTTATGTTCCGACGGGACTGTCGCCAAGTGCTTCGGGTGGTTATGCAGAACAAGTCTTGGTGCAATCCAGTCTAATGTTTGAAGTGCCGAATGGTTTAGACGCAGACAGTGCAGCTTTGACTGAGCCAATGGCTGTTGCGCTGCATGCAGTACGACGTAGTCGAATCAAGAAAAATGAGCCAGCTATTGTGATTGGTTGTGGTCCTGTCGGTTTGGGCGTGATTATTATGCTGAAAGCGGCTGGCGTCAAAACCGTGGTGGCTAGTGATTTTTCACCAAATCGTCGTCGCTTGGCTGAGCAGTGTGGTGCAGATATCTTGATTGATCCTAAACAGCAATCGCCATTTAGTAGTTGGAAAGAATTGGGTTTATTGGGCAATGTTTCTGAAGCAATCAATATGGGGATGGGGCTTTTTGACAAAGTTCAGACTTTCTCATTGCCGTGGGTGAATGCTATGCGGGTGGGGGATAAGCTTGGTTTATTGCCGAAACGTCCTGTGATTTTTGAATGTGTGGGTGTCGCTGGCATCATGCAGCAAATCTTGGAAGGTGCACCACTGTTCTCACGTATTGTGGGGGTGGGCGTGTGTATGCAAAGTGATAAAATCGAACCTGCCTTGGCGATTAATAAGGAATTGGAAATCCAATATGTATTGGGTTATACGCCGCTTGAATTCCGTGACACCCTGCATATGATTGCAGAAGGTAAAGTGGATTGTTCACCATTGATTACAGGTGTGGTCGGTTTGGAAGGCGTCGGTAATGCTTTTGAGGCGCTGCGCGATCCAGAGCAGCATGCCAAGATTCTGATTGATCCAAAACGTGCAGGTACAACGATTGAACTGATCAAGCCTTAATATCCAAGATTTTTAAAAGCCGCTTTCAATGAAGCGGCTTTTTTTATGCCAGAAGACTTGATTCAGCTTGGATTAGAAGCTTTTGGTCAGTGACAAAGTTACGGTTGAATCAATTGGATTGGAGACTTTGGCGTTGGGATTGCCATTGCTGTATTGCTGATAAAAACCGTCTTTATCCCATGCTTTGCTATAGGTCAAACTGCTGGAAAGGTTGAAGGGTAGTTCTTTGTTGACGGCAAAACTGGCATCTTGGAAGCTGGCAGCAGAAAATTTTTTAATGCGTTGGTTGCCATAATGCGCATCGACTGACCAACCTTGCGTAATCGGTTGATGCCAATTGACATCCAAATACCCTGAGCCACGGGAATGTTTGTTATTTCCTATGCCTAGCGTATCGGAATTATTGCCAAAATAATCTTGGGTATAAGTAATCGCATATTTCACGCTGAGCGGGCCGTAACTGATTTCAGGAATAATTTCCCCATAATCAAAACGGGTATTGCCTGTATCCGCAGTGGTTTTTGCCCCAGGATAATAGTAATAGGCGACTTTAGTGCCGACAGTAAAATCCCCAATCGTACGGCTATAACCTGTGTATACATCCCATTCGACTGAGGCATCCCGAATAAAATGATCACTTAGCGTCGATGCCCAAGTGCCTGCATAAAAACCATTGGCATGGTTGTAATCCAGTCCACCTTGTAAGGCAGGTTTGCCCCAAGTTTGTTGAAAACCGCGAGAAACGTATTGGCTGGCCGCTGTGATATTGGCCGAGTAGGGTGAAGGGGTTTCAGTGGCGTGGGTGCTTTGAAAGTAAAAAGCCAAAGGTACAATCAATAATAATTTTTTCATTCTATATTCCCTGAGCGAAGTGACAGCCGAAGCTAAACTTCAGCTGTCACATGTACATCGTGCGCTTTACAGTATTGGACGTAACGGCGCTTGACGTACAGGTGCTGTACCCGCTTTGTAATAAGCCGCTTCAGAACGAGGGAGTTTTTTGCCACGGATTTGATCGGCAATTTTTTCTGCGATCATAATGGTAGTGGCATTTAAGTTACCGGTAATAATCAATGGCATGATGGAAGCATCAACCACACGTAAGCCTTGTACGCCATGCACTCGACCTTGACCATCGACTACGGCCATGTCGTCTTCACCCATCTTACAGCTGCATGATGGGTGGAACGCTGTTTCCGCATGGCTACGTACGAATTCATCCAGTTCTGCATCGGTCTGGATATGTTTACCCGGACTGATTTCTTCACCACGATACGGATCAAGCGCAGGTTGCGCCATAATTTCACGGGTGATACGGATCGCATCACGGAATTCACGCCAGTCTTGTTCTGTAGACATGTAGTTGAACAGAATACTTGGATGCTCAAAGGGATCTTTGGATTTGAGCTTGATCCGACCACGTGATGGTGAGCGCATTGAACCGACATGGGCTTGGAAGCCATGCTCTTTTACTGCATTACTGCCGTTGTAGTTAATCGCAACAGGCAAGAAGTGATACTGGATATTCGGCCAGTCGAACTCTTCCGAACTACGGATAAAGCCACCCGCTTCAAACTGGTTGCTTGCCCCCACACCTGTGCCATTGAATAACCATTCAGCACCAATGGCAGGTTGGTTATACCATTGTAGTGCAGGGTAAAGTGAAACAGGTTGTTTACATTGATATTGCAAATACATTTCCAAGTGGTCTTGCAGATTCTCACCCACACCCGGTAGGTCATGTACCACATCAATGTCCATTGATTTCAGGAAGTTGCTTTCACCTACGCCTGAGCGTTGCAAGATTTGCGGTGAGGCAATCGCACCTGCACAGAGCAACACTTCACGTTTCGCTTGTGCCTGTTTCATATTGGCTTGGTCTGCACCAATAATATATTCCACACCCACCGCCTGTTTTTGATTAAACAAGATTTTATTGGTGGTGGCATGTGTGACGATGGTTAAATTCGGGCGACCTTTGGCTAGATCCAGATAACCACGGGCAGTACTTGAGCGACGACCTTTTGGGGTCACGGTACGATCCATTGGACCGAAACCTTCTTGTTGATAACCGTTTAAGTCATCGGTACGTGGGTAACCTGCCTGTACGCCAGCTTCAACCATGGCATGGAACAGCACATTATTGCCATTTTTAGGGGTTGCCACGGATACAGGACCTTTGTCACCGTGGTAGTCATTGCCGCCAATATCACGGGTTTCGGCTTTTTTATAGTAAGGTAAGCAGTCGGCGTAGCTCCAGTCTTCCAGACCTTTCATGCTTGCCCACTGATCCAGATCCATGGCATTGCCACGGATATAGCACATGCCGTTAATCAGTGAAGAACCACCGAGACCCTTACCACGACCACATTCCATACGGCGATTGTTCATGTGGGGTTCAGGATCGGTTTCATAGGCCCAGTTATAGCGACGACCTTGTAAAGGAAAGGCCAAAGCGGCTGGCATTTGAGTACGGAAATCTAAACGGTAGTCTGGACCACCGGCTTCCAAAAGTAAAACAGTCACGTCTTTGTCTTCAGTCAGACGTGTTGCGAGCACATTTCCGGCAGATCCTGCGCCAATGATAATGTAGTCATATGCTTGAGTATTCATCGTTATCCCTTTTTCTATTCTTGAGGATGCCGAGGCAATCATGGAATTGCTCGGCATTGAGGATTAATTTTGAGGGTGAAAGGTGAGGGCATTAGAAAATGCTGTGATACTCACCTAACTCAACTTGAACGGATTTGATACGGGTGTAATGCCCCAACGTGGTTAAGCCATTTTCACGGCCAACACCAGATTGCTTGTAGCCACCCACTGGCATTTCCGCAGGTGATTCACCCCAGGTATTGATCCAGCAGATACCGGCTTCAAGTTGGTGGATAATACGATGTGCTTTGGTGATGTCTTGGGTGACAACACCCGCAGCCAAGCCGAAGTCGGTATCATTGGCACGACGAATCACTTCTTCCTCAGTTTCATAGCTGAGAATGCTCATCACAGGGCCGAAGATTTCTTCTTGCACAATCGCCATATCATCTTGGCAGTTACTGAATACTGTCGGGAGGACATAAGCACCTTTGGCGAGATCACCTTCAGTGGCGCGACCACCACCGATTAATAGTTTTGCGCCTTGCTGTTTGCCTGACTCAATGAAAGACAACACTTTTTCCATATGTGGGAAACTGGTGAGAGGACCGAAATTGGTTTGCTCAGCCATCGGATCACCGATACGAATCCGTTTTACCCGTTCTACAGCGGCGGCTTCAAAATCAGCCAGCAGGGCTTTCGGTACAAACACGCGAGTACCATTGGTACAGACTTGGCCTGAGCTAAAGAAGTTTGCCATGACGGCGATATCCGCAGCACGGTCGAGGTTGGCATCATCACAAATAATCAGCGGTGATTTACCCCCCAACTCCATGGTGACTTCTTTCAAGGTTGAACCCGCAGCGCTGGCCATCACTTTCTTGCCAGTTTCGACACCACCCGTGAACGAAATTTTTTCAATCACAGGATGTTCAGTCAGCCATTGACCGATATCACGACCCGCACCTTGAACCACGTTGAAGACGCCGTCTGGAACGCCCGCTTCCGTATAGATTTCAGCAAGTTTGAATGCGGTTAGCGGCGTAGTTTCGCTTGGTTTGAAAATCATGGCATTACCCGCAGCAAGGGCAGGGGCAGATTTCCACATTGCGATTTGAATTGGGTAGTTCCATGCCCCGATCCCAGCCACTACACCAAGCGGTTCACGACGGGTATAGAAGAAGCTTGATTCACGAAGTGGCACTTGCTCGCCTTGAATGGCAGTTGCAAGACCTGCGTAGTATTCGATGACATCGGTACCTGTCACAATATCAACAGTCGATGTTTCGCTGTAGGCCTTACCAGTATCGAGGGTTTCGAGCTGGGCAAGTTCATCATTACGTTCACGTAGGATATCAACTGCACGGCGTAGGATGCGAGAACGCTCCATCGCAGTCATGGCTGCCCAGACTTTCTGGCCTTGTTGTGCGCTTTGAACAGCCGCTTCAATGTCTTGTTGTGAGGCTTGTTGAAGTGTTGCGATCACTTCACCGTTGGCAGGGTTAATGCTGTTAAATGTTTGACCACTGGTTGCTGCGACATAACGTCCGTGGATATATAACTGGTGAACTTGTGCATCACTCATTCTGTTTCTCCTGCAAAGGTTTGTTCGCAAATTGCAATTGCGTTTTTACATAATCGTAAGCAATGGAACGTGCCAACTGGCTGTCAAACTCATCATGACTGCTCAAACTGCCACGTAACCATAATCCGTCAATCAAAGCCGCCAATCCGCGAGCGGCAATGCTGGCCTGTTGTTTATCCTCTACCAACATCAAAAAATAATGCTTCAGGTTGGAGTACAGGCGTTGATTATTAATTCGTTGTAAACGTCCAAGCTCGGGCAAGTGCATACTGGCTGACCAGAAGTCTAACCAGACCCGCATGGCTTGTTTGTTGACCTGACTGATATCGAAGTTGGAATCAATAATGGCCTTGATCTGGCTTTCTGGATGCGCATCTGCTTCAGCTTTGTATTGGTCAGTTTTTTGACGCAAAACGTTGAGCATTTCTTGCATACAGGTATTGATTAGACCCTGTTTGTCACCAAAATAGTGACTCACGATACCGGTCGATAGTTCGGCCTTTTTTGCAATCTGTGCAATGGTGGTATTGGATAACCCCACTTCAGAAATTACATAAAATGCGGCGTTAATAATTTCTTCACGTCGCACATGCTCTGGTTTAACTCTACGCTTTGTCATGCTTATCCATTTCAAGCCCGGCCAAGGTGCTTTTTATTCAACATTTCTCGATGTAGAGCATCATAACATTTTTTTATCATACTTTTTATTGATTGAACGTTCAATCAATAAAAAGTATAATCTGCAAAAATCAATGAATTTTTGATTGGCAAGAAGAGATATAAATTAATAAATCAAAGATTCTTATGGATAAGGCGATAAGCAGAATTGAACACTTATCACATTATTTTTTAAGAAAAAAACACCAATTGCAAGGAGCAAGAACATGGTGTCAAACAGTCATGAAGGGTCCCCATCTGAACCTATACGTTTAAATTTGTTTGTTTTTTGGAGCTCCGCAATCAGTATCGGCATTTTTGGCCTATTGTTTGTGTTGTTTCCACAGCGCAGCCAGTTCTGGTTGACCTATATACAAGGGCAGGCCAATCAATTGTTTGGTTGGTACTACATGCTGGTAATCGTGGTTTGTTTAGGTTTTGTTGCTTGGCTGGCTTTTTCACGGGTTGGGCAGATTCCTTTAGGCAAAGATGACGATAAACCAGAATTTGGTTATCTGGCTTGGGTCTCGATGCTGTTTTCGGCAGGGATCGGGATTGCACTGTTGTATTACGGTGTAGCTGAGCCTGTTGATCATTTCCTGCGACCGCCTGAAGGTCAGGGTGGCACCATACAAGCTGCGCGTGATGCCATGATGTATAGTTTTCTGCATTGGGGCATTCATGGTTGGGTGCTGTATGCCTTGCTGGGTGTCACTTTGGGTTATTTTGCCTTACGTTCTGCGCTGTATCCGATCTTTGGTGAGCGGATTCATGGTCTGATTGGTGACTTTGTCGATGGTTTCGGGATTTTAGCCACGGTGATTTCTCTGGTGACTAACTTGGGCATCGGGGCTTTGGTACTGGTCTCGGGTCTACATTATCTTCTCCCAGAAATTCCCAATAACCAAACCACACTGATAGCGGTGGTGTTGTTGATGATGTCAGTGGCGACCATCACTACCGTGGTCGGGATTGAAAAAGGTCTGGCGTGGTTATCTCGTATTAATCTACGATTACTCTATGCCTTATTGCTATTCGTGTTCCTGACAGGCCCAACCAATCATTTGCTTAATGGTTTGGTGCAGAACATGGGCGATTACCTCGATCATTTTCTGGCAAAAAGCTTTGATATGTATCTTTATAACAGCAAGGCGGGTGAGTGGTTAGGTTCGTGGACCGTATTCTATTGGGCATGGTGGATCGCATGGGCACCATTCGTGGGTATGTTTATTGCGCGAATTTCCAAAGGCCGTACCATTCGCGAAGTGGTGTTGGGTGTCTGCCTGATTCCACTCGGTTTTACCTTGGCTTGGATCTCGATTTTTGGCAATACTGCAATCTATTTTATTCTGGAACAGAAGCAAAAAATCCTCGGTGACTTGGTGCTGACCGACCCTGCTTTGTCCTTATTTAAGCTTCTCGAATTTTTACCGTTCAATCCTTATATTGCTGGGATTGTTGTTGTGATTTGTTTCGTATTGTTTTTGACCCCTGTGGGTTCTGGTACACTCATGATCGCAAATCTGTCCTCGAAAGGGGGTAGCAATGAAAGTGATTCGCCGATTTGGTTGAGAATTTTCTGGTCTGTGGTGATTACGATTGTCAGTATCGGGCTGCTGTTGGCAGGGAGTTTTCACTCCATGCAAAGTGCCGTGGTGCTGTGTGGTTTACCATTTTCCGTTATTATTTTGCTGTATATGTTTGGCTTGGCCAAAGCACTAAAACAGGATCAGTTTCGTCCTATACCGCCGCAAGTGATAACGCAGGTAACTCAGTCATCACAAGCTATAACTGAAAAATCAGAAACATTGTAATTCGGGTAAATGACTTTTATTTTTCATTTTTTATTCAGACATGTCTTTTCATTGATGCAAAGGTGGAAAGACGTAGATGAATATTTTCTTTTTGTTCTCTAACTCCCTGAGGATTGTATGGCAACAGATAATCCAAGAGCGGTTGATGATTCTACATTAGCGAATAAAGACCATTTAAATCGTGTGGTCTTTTATGTTTCAGCTCTACTTATTTTAACATTTGCACTGGTTACGATTTTTTTTAATGACTTTGCCAACCACTTACTTAATGTGGTGCTGGCTTGGGTCAGTGATAAATTCAGCTGGTATTACTTGCTGGCAGCAACGCTATATCTGATCTTCGTGATCTTTATTGCCTGCTCGCGTTATGGTGATATTAAGCTCGGTCCGAAGCACTCCAAACCTGAGTTTAGCTTGCTGAGTTGGTCGGCCATGCTGTTCGCAGCGGGCATCGGCACAGACTTGATGTTCTTCTCGGTGGCTGAGCCGCTGTCTCATTATATGAATCCTCCCGTGGGCGAGGGACAGACCTATGAAGCTGCGCGTCAGGGCATGGTCTGGACGCTGTTCCACTATGGCTTAACGGGTTGGGGCATGTATGCGCTGGTCGGGATGGCCTTGGGCTATTTTAGTTATCGTTATAACTTGCCGCTGACCATTCGTTCTGCTTTATATCCAATCTTTGGGAATAAAATTGATGGGCCGATCGGGCATACCGTCGATACAGCCGCAGTCATTGGTACGATCTTTGGTATCGCCACCACCTGTGGTATTGCGGTGGTGCAGATCAATTATGGTTTGCATGTACTGTTTGATGTACCTGAAAATCTATGGATTCAGATCGCCCTGATTGGTCTTGCTGTGATTGTCACGATTATTTCGGTGACGGCAGGGGTCAATAAAGGCATCAAGGTACTGTCTGAAATCAATATCTATGCCGCGATTGGTCTGATGTTGTTCGTCCTGTTCCTCGGCAATACCGAATTCCTGCTCAATGCCTTGGTGCAAAACTTTGGTGACTATATCAGTCGTTTCCCAAGTTTGGCCTTGGAAAGTTTTGCCTTTGACCGACCAAAAGACTGGATGAACAGTTGGACCTTGTTCTTCTGGGCATGGTGGGTCGCATGGTCGCCCTTTGTAGGGCTATTCTTGGCACGTATTTCACGTGGTCGTACCATTCGTGAATTTGTCTGTGGCACCTTGATCATTCCTTTATTGTTCACGATTACATGGTTGTCTATTTTCGGGAATAGCGCCTTATATAACGTGATTTTTGAAGGCAATACGGCACTGGCACAAACTGTACTGACTGATCCTGCACATGGTTTTTATGACCTGTTGGCGCAATATCCAGGCTTTGCCTTTATTGCGGGGATCGCCACCATTACCGGTCTATTGTTCTATGTGACGTCTGCCGATTCAGGGGCTTTGGTACTCGGTAACTTTACCACCAAGTTCTCCAATGTCGATAATGATGCACCACGTTGGCTGAGAATCTTCTGGGCAACTGCCATTGGTTTGCTCACCGTGGCGATGTTGATGGCCAACGGGATTACTGCACTGCAAAGTGCCACCGTCATTATGGGTTTGCCGTTTAGTTTTGTGATGCTGTTGGTGATGGCGGGCTTATATAAATCCTTACGCTTAGAGGATTATCGTAAAGCCAGCCGTAGCCTGAATGCTGCACCTGTGGTTGGAAACGTCGACATCTTAAACTGGAAACAGCGTTTGTCCCGTGTCATGCATCATCCAGGTAGCAGCGAAACACAGCGTATGCTGGATAGTGTGTGTAAGCCTGCGGTGCAAACAGTCGCGGATGAGTTGATTAAACGAGGCATGAATGTTGAGGTGACACAGACAGAGCTTGAGGAAAGCAGTACGCTGTATCATCTTGACCTTACCATCTATATCGAAGAAGAGCATAACTTCGTTTATCAGATTTGGCCTGTGCGTTATATCGCACCAACCTTTAGTGAGCGCGGTAAACGTGGTAAGCAATATTACTATCGTTTAGAAACATTCTTGTATGAAGGTTCTCAGGACAATGATTTGGTTGGTTATACCAAAGAACAGGTGATTAATGACATTTTGGATAAGTATGAACGTCATATGACCTTCTTGCATATCAATCGTATTAGTCCAGGAAATCGTCCTCTGTATCCAGATTCACAAGACTAGTTTTCCGCATAAAAAAACCTCACGTCATGTGAGGTTTTTTTTAAACCTAGAAGATTTTGCAAAGTATAAGCTGGTCAATGTTCTAGCTTGCAATGATAATAATCTGCATATTATCTGAAAAGAATAATGATCTTGTATATTGATTCTCAATCAATATGAGACTTGAGAGGAGCTTCAAATGAAAAGAATAATCATATTTTGCGCTCTTATTGTTGTGATATTCGTATCTGTATTATTTGTTAGTCCTAAACCAACGATTTGGTTATTGCAGCATAGTTTATTTAGTATTCCAAAAGATTTACGGCCTGCTCAATACCAAGAGTCAAATGTGGCTGTGTCAACAAACTTAACCTATCCATCAAAATATCAGAGAAATACATTCGATTTCTATAACACTCAAACTCCTTTACCTGATCACCCAGTCGTGATTTGGGTTCATGGTGGTGGTTTTGTGGGTGGCGATAAGCTTGAGGTCAAAGACTACGCAACTCAATTAGCAGCGCGAGGTTACGCTGTAATCGTACTCAATTATGAACTTGTACCAACTACGAAATACCCTGAACCCGTCATCCAAGTTTCGGAAGCGATTCGTTATATAAAAAGTAGTGTTGCTGAAAAACATGATTTAAATATGTCGAATATTTTTATTGCAGGTGATTCTGCGGGAGCACAAATTGCGTTGCAATTTTTACTTATTCAATCAAATCCTTCATATGCAAATTTAATGAATATTCCCAATACCTTAAATCCATCCGAGATTCGAGGAGCTTTATTGTATTGTGGTCCCTATGATCTGAAAAATATAGTTCTCCAAGCAAACTCAGCAATTACCCAATTTGTCTTTGGACGTATTGGTTGGGCATATTTGCAGGATAAAGATTGGCTGACGCGAACTGAGGATCAAGGATTGGTCGTGTCTGAATATCTAAACTCAGCACTGCCGCCAATTTATTTAACAGATGGCAATACTGCATCATTTGAACAACAAGCACGTGAATTAGAAAAACAATTACAGAAAGTCGGTGTAGTAACGCAATCAAGATATTTTAATCAGAAAACTGATCCTACAGGACACGAATATCAATTTCTATTGGACACTAAACCTGCTCAACTGACTTTGCAGGATACACTTCAGTTTATGGCTACATATAGACAAAAATGATTTGATCAAGAACACAAAAAACATAAATGTTAGGGTTTATAGCGCACCATATTTTTGCCATGTTTCACCTGTATCGTAGATGGCATAATGGCTCTTGAGTTCATGCAATGATTGAGTCTGGTAAATCGCAAAAATGATCATAATCAAAAATAAACTGATCAATTTAATCGTGCGCTTATTTTTATATTCGCCTGAATATAAAAAGAAAATACAATAAGAAACGATCATTAGATAAGTACAGAATAAGGAGTGAAACAGCAGGTAGATCAGTAATATCGCTGTAATGCCCAAGGCAATCCGGTTTTTTAATATATTGGGGCGTAGGCTGAGAAGGTTAAGCACCAAAAGACCCAATGAGGTCCAGAATAGATAGGCATCGCCGCCAATCACAACGATATAGGTGGATTGCAGCCACAATAGCACCAGCCATACAAAAATGGAAAAAATAATAAATTTAGAGAGGCCTGAAGATGCGGGCAAAGTATGTTTCATATCACATTTGATTTTTAAATAACTGTTTGTTTGGACAACTAAAAACGAAAATTAAATAAAGCTTTGGTTTTTGCCTTGGTTAAGATAACGCAGAGCAAAGAAAGTGAACCACCAATCAACATTGCAGGAACTACACTGAAAAAACGGGTCATTATACTGGACTGCAAGGCACCTAATTCATTACTCGAGGTGACAAAAATGCCATTAATGGCTGCCACACGTCCAAGCATGTCTTTTGGAGGAATCAATTGCAGTATCGTTTGACGAATAACTATGTTGATGCTGTCACATGCCCCCATAATAATGAGAACTGCGACAGAAAAACACAGCTGTCTGGTAACAGCAAATAACAACGTGCAAAAACCAAAACCTGTCACTGCTATCAACATCATTTGCCACGGTCTAGATTTAGGCGGATAACGCACTAAAATCATCATCATAACCAAACCGCCAAAGGCAGGTGCAGCACGCAATAGGCCAAAACCATCTGTGCCGACATGCAAAATATCTTGGGCAAAAATGGGCAAGAGAGCCATGATGCCACCAAAGAAAACAGAACCAAGATCGAGAAACATGGCCCAGAAAATAATTTTAGTTTTAAAAATAAAATTCAGCGCTTCTTTTAGACTCTGAGTTACTGACTCTGTTTGGATTTGCGGGAAATCTCGTTTTTGTAAACACCAGAGGGCAATACTACCACTGAAAAAAAGTGCCACGATGACGCTAAAAGTAATCTCTAAATCCAAATGAGCCAACAGGAAGCCTCCAATGACGGGTGCAAGAATGCCACTGGCTTGCCAACACATACTGGTCCAAGTTGCTGCATTGGTATAATGATGTTCTGGTACTACAAAAGGCCGTAGCGAATTAAAGCAGGGGCTATAAATCCCGCGAATACAACCAAATAAAAACAGAATGCTAAAGGTGGAAATCAGTAAGAAATTGGTACTCAACGCTTGAGTATTGTATAGGTCAAAGCAGACCCATAAGGCAATCGATAGGGGAATCGCAAAGCTAAAACTGATTTGCAAAATACGCTGACGATTCAAACGATCAGCAATATAACCACCCCATAAAGACAGCGCTAGAAAAGGTAAAAAATCCATGATCCCGACTAAGCCGAGGATAAGCGGATTCTTGGTAATTTGATACAGATAATACGCGATTAGGACTTCTTGAATCAGCACCGCAAAAGTCAGGCAGCATTGATTGATGGTCAATAACATGAAGTCACGACTGGCAAATGCAGCAAAAGCAGAATGAGGTACAGCAGAGGACATAAGGCGTAGATTTAAGACATACAAATAAAGAAAAAGGGAAGAGCTGAAACTCCTCCCTTTTTGATGTACTTAGCGTTACTTATTGAGCAACAGCTTCAGCTTTAACAACTTTCTTAGCAGGAACTAAGTTTGCTGGAGTCGTATAGTTCAAGCCCAAAGTTGAACTTGAGTACTGACGGATTTGATCTAACAACGCTGGATCTGTTGAAAGGTCTTTACCATAAGAACGTACGATCTCATGCAATTTGTCATTCCATACACCTTTAGTCTGCTCAGGGAATGCTTTTTCAAGCAAGTTAAGCATGATGTAAGGTGATGTAGACGCACCCGGAGAAGCACCTAACAATGCAGTTACAGACTTATCTTTAGAGGCAAAGATTTCTGTACCAAATTGCAATTTAGCAGGTTTGCCTGGCTCTTTTTTGATGATCTGAACGCGTTGACCACCTTGTTGTAAATGCCAGTCTTTAGGATCAGCTTCAGGGTAGTATTTTTTCAACTCGTTGAAACGATCTGCATCAGACATCAATACTTGGCTTACCAGATACTGAACAAGATCAGCATTTTGTAGACCAATTGCAGCCATAGGCAAGACGTTATTTTTGTTGGTCGATGCAAGCAAATCAAGCTGTGAACCATGTTTTAGGAACTTGTTTGAATAGGTTGCAAATGGGCCAAACAACACATATTTTTTACCGTCGATATAACGGGTATCGATATGTGGCACAGACATTGGAGGCGCACCAAGATCAGCACGACCATAGACTTTAGCAGTGTGTTTTGCTGTTACCGCAGGATTGTCAGTTACAAGGAACTCACCACCCACAGGGAAACCAGCATATTGTTGCGCTTCTGGTAAACCAGTCATTTGCAATAATTTAATTGCAGCACCGCCAGCACCAATAAACACGAAACGTGTTTTTACATGACTGACTTCACCAGATTTGACATCTTTGAATGCAACAGACCACGTATTATCGTCATTTTTACTAATCCCAGTGACTTCAGTTGAAGTTCTGAGTTTAAAGTTTGGACTTTTCTCGAGATTATTAATCAATTGCTTGGTGATTGCACCGTAGTTCACATCAGAACCAACGTCCATACGGGTTGCAGCCACTTTTTGTTGAGGATCACGACCGTCCATCACCAATGGTGCCCATTGTTGAATTTCAGCTTTGTCCTCACTCATTTTCATACCAGCGAATAACGGATTTTGAATCATGGCAGCATAACGCTTTTCCATGAAATTCACGTTATCGCCCCATACGAAAGCAATGTGTGGTACTGGGTTAATGAAGGTATTTGGTGTTTCTAATACACCTTGTTTCACTTGGTAAGCCCAGAATTGCTTAGCAATTTCAAATTGGCTTGCCACTTTAATAGCTTTAGAAATGTCCATTTTACCGTCTTTTTCTTCGGTATAGTTCATTTCCATAAAGCCAGAGTGTCCTGTACCCGCATTGTTAAAGCCATTTGAACTTTCTTGTGCGACTGCATCAAGACGTTCATACATGCGGATGTTCCAGTCAGGTTGTAACTCGTTGAGGTAAGTACCAAGTGTGGCACTCATGATTCCACCGCCGACCAATACAGCATCAACAACAGTTTCATCATTTTTCGTTTTAATTGCCTTAGACGTAATCGGTCTAAAAAGAAAGGCAATAGCAATCACTATTAGTACCAGTAATAGTACTAATAAATACTTCCAGAATTTTTTCATTCAATTTACCTTAAAAATTAAATGACTCCCTATATGGATAATATAGAGAGAAAGGATTTCAATAAGAATTGGCGCAATAAAGGCACATCAGTAAAAGGGTTGTCTTGACTGATGTTTGGAGAAAAAGTTTGTGAATTTTACTTTAAAATAGAAAGGATTTTGGTATACCAAATGTTGCAATATGTATTATTCAAGTCATTTTGAATAGTAGATTATAGGTCTTATTGTTTCTTGTTCTAGTCAATCTAAGTTTTGTAGGTTAAAGGGACATTTAATATTTATAACCATTAAAAAAGGCTGTCGTTAGACAGCCTTTTTCCATTAAATGATCTTACCAGCTTAACGCACCACCAGTTTGGTAGTCTGTTACGCGCGTTTCAAAGAAATTCTTTTCTTTACGCAAGTCCATCATCTCAGACATCCATGCAAATGGGTTTGTTACACCAGCGAATTGCTCTGGTAAACCAAGTTGCGATAAACGACGGTTACAGATGAACTTCAAATATTCTTCCATCATGCTTGCATTCATACCTAATACACCACGTGGCATCGTGTCACGTGCATATTCGATTTCAAGCATCGTACCTTCAAGAATCATTTGAATGACTTCTTGTTGGAATTCAGCAGTCCAAAGGTGAGGGTTCTCGATCTTGATTTGGTTGATCATATCAATACCAAAGTTCAAGTGCATAGATTCATCACGTAGGATGTATTGGAATTGTTCAGCAACACCGTTCATCTTGTTACGACGACCCATACTCAAGATTTGAGTAAAACCACAGTAGAAGAAAATACCTTCTAGAACACAATAGAATGCAATCAAGTTACGCAGTAAACGTTGATCGTTTTCAGGTGTTCCTGTATGGAAATTAGGATCAGTTAAAGATTGTGTATATTTCAAGCCCCATGACGCTTTACGCGCAACACTAGGAATCTCACGATACATGTTGAAGACTTCGCCTTCATCCATACCTAAAGATTCAATACAGTATTGATACGCATGTGTATGAATCGCTTCTTCAAATGCTTGACGCAAAATGTATTGGCGGCATTCAGGGTTTGTAATATGGCGGTAGATTGCTAATACCAAGTTGTTTGCGACCAACGAATCTGCAGTTGAGAAGAAACCTAAAGAACGCATTACAATCGTACGCTCATCTTCTGTTAAGCCATTTTCAGACTTCCAAAGCGCGATGTCATGGTTCATGTTCACTTCTTGCGGCATCCAGTGGTTTGCACACCCGTCAAGATACTTTTGCCAAGCCCACTCGTATTTAAATGGAACAAGCTGGTTTAAGTCTGCACGACAGTTGATCATAGCTTTATCATCAACTTGTACGCGCTGTGCACCCATTTCAAGCTCTTCTAAGCCTGGTGCAACATCAAGGTTTTCTAAGGCTTGAGATGCTCGAGCCAACGAATCGGTTGGATTTGTTGATCGGATGGTACTGGTTCCAGTGGGTTGTGCAACTGCCACGCGCGGCGATGGTTGCTCTGAATCAGATACCACTTGCGTATTAACCGTTTTTTGCGAGTCGAGGGACGCAGACTTGTGTTCAGGTGCAGTCGGTTTTTGCGTATCATCTTCAAAATCGTCCCAGCTAAGGATAGACATATTTAATCTCACTATAATCTTAATTTATTTACATTGCAGTTTTAAAAAATGAAAATGGCGCATAAAAAACACAGCAGAACAAAAAGGGTAATAATCAATCCCATCATCGCTAAACGTTTGAGATTGATAGTTGCGGGAAGTGAGTTTGGCGTTAATAATTTGCCTGTTTCATCATAAATGGCAATCGCTCTTGCCCCGCTATTTAGCCCTAGCTCTTGTAATGCTCGTATTTCTACTTGTGTTAAACCAAATTCCATTCGCTCCATTGCTTGAATAAACATATAAGGAGCTAGATACTTAAAACCGCCACCACCACGTTTGAGTAACTGCGTTAATGCAGTTTCAGCGATATTTAAATCACCTAATAACGAACGTGGATGTGAAAACTGTGCACATTCAGTTAGATATTCTGTTGAAGATGGATAATGAAGTACTATCCGATCGACATAAATCTGTACTAAAACAGCAGGGGCATTAGCATATCGTTCTAAATCAGGTTGAAGCATAGTTCTACTTCCCAATAAAGCACTTTATTGATCTTGCTTACGCTGCTGTTTCCGAATGGCTAAAAATGCATAGACCATTGGTACATAAAAGAAAATAAAGGCAAAGATTAAAACACCTAGTCCTAACATGTAGTTATGGCTAATATTCAACATAATCTTTGCCTCTTTCCTTTAAATCTTAAATAAACCCTACTTTATTTAAGAAGGGTTTCTCCAAGATCTAATTACTGACAAGCTTCACAATCTGGATTGTCGATTGAACAAGCCATTGGTACTGGAGCTGCTGTTGTGAAACCATCTTCTTCAACTTGAACTTCAGGTTTTTTCTCTTCAACTGCTTGAGCCGCAACGATAGGTGCTTCAATTGTCGCTGGTTTTACTGCATTCAGTGCACCAGTATTAATTGTTGATTTCTCAGCAGATGTTGCACCTAAAGCTCGGAGGTAATACGTAGTTTTAAGACCACGTAACCATGCCATCTTATAGGTGATGTCAAGTTTCTTACCATTCGCGCCAGCGATGTAAAGGTTCAATGACTGTGCTTGATCGATCCACTTTTGACGACGAGATGCAGCATCTACGATCCAACGTGTATCCACTTCAAACGCAGTTGCGAAGATTGCTTTTAATTCTTCAGGAATACGCGCAATCTTTTGTACTGAGCCTTCGAAGTGTTTCAGGTCATTCACCATCACAGTATCCCACAGACCACGTTCTTTTAATGCACGAACAAGGTAAGGGTTGATTACAGTGAATTCACCAGAAAGGTTAGATTTCACATACAAGTTCTGGAATGTTGGCTCAATTGACTGAGATACACCACAAATGTTTGAAATGGTTGCTGTAGGTGCAATTGCCATCACATTCGAGTTACGCATACCGTCTTTTTGAACTTTAGTACGTAAGCTATCCCAATCTAAACGTTGAGTACGATCAACTTCGAACATACGCTCTGGACGTGATTTCGCAACAATTTCTAAAGAGTCAATTGGCAAGATCCCTTGATCCCACAATGAGCCTTTAAATGTTGAATAAGCACCACGTTCGATCGCCAAGTTACTCGACGTTTCGATTGCGTAATAGCTGATTACTTCCATTGATTCATCAGCAAAATCGACTGCTGCATCTGAACCATAAGCAATGCCCATTTCATAAAGTGCATCTTGGAAGCCCATGATACCCATACCCACAGGGCGGTGTTTCATGTTCGAATTTTTCGCTTGTGGTACTGCGTAGTAGTTAATGTCGATGACGTTATCAAGCATACGTACTGCAGTTTTAATGGTACGAGCAAGCTTCTCACGATCTAACACACCACCTTGAACGTGCTGTACAAGGTTAATCGAACCTAAGTTACAGACTGCGATTTCATCTTGGTTTGTATTTAAAGTGATTTCTGTACACAAGTTAGATGAGTGAACTACGCCCACGTGTTGTTGTGGTGAACGTAAGTTACATACGTCTTTGAATGTGATCCACGGGTGACCTGTTTCGAACAACATCGAAAGCATTTTGCGCCATAAGTCTTTCGCACGTACTTTCTTGTGGAGCATGTTTTCTTGCTTTGCTACAGCTTCGTAGTGTGCATAACGCTCAGCAAATTCAGCACCCGTTAAATCATGCAAGTCTGGTGTTTCAGAAGGCGTAAATAGTGTCCATTCAGCATCTTCAAATACACGTTGCATGAACAAGTCAGGAACCCAGTTCGCTGTATTCATGTCGTGAGTACGACGACGGTCATCACCTGTGTTTTTACGTAGCTCTAGGAATTCTTCAACATCCAAGTGCCAAGTTTCTAAGTAAGCACAGACTGCGCCTTTACGCTTACCACCTTGGTTTACTGCAACAGCCGTATCGTTTGCAACTTTCAGGAATGGAACAACACCTTGTGATTTACCATTTGTGCCTTTGATATACGAGTTCAAAGCACGCACAGGTGTCCAGTCATTACCTAAACCACCCGCCCATTTTGAGAGCATAGCGTTGTCACGCATTGCACCATAAATGTCATATAGGTCATCACCAATTGTTGTTAAATAACAGCTTGATAATTGTGGACGTAATGTACCAGAGTTAAACAGGGTTGGCGTAGAAGCCATGTAGTCGAAGCTAGACAATAAGTTATAGAACTCAATTGCACGTTCTTCTTTATTTTCTTCATTTAATGATAGACCCATCGATACGCGCATAAAGAATAATTGCGGTAATTCGAAACGTACGCCATTAGAGTGAATGAAATAACGGTCAAATAAAGTTTGTAGACCTAAATAAGTAAACTGGTTTGAACGTTCTGGTTGGATCGCTGCTGCCAATTTTGCAAGGTCAAAATCAAGAAGATCAGCAGAAAGAAGATCAAGCTCGATCCCTTTCTTCAAGAAAGTTTCTAAAGCATCATTTTCTAATGTGTCTGTAGATAGACCTAAGAACTCTAAACCTGTGCTCACTAGCTCATTACGTAATAAGCGTGCAGTCACATACGTGTAGTTTGGCTCTTGCTCGATACGAGTACGTGTTGCCATCATCATGGTCGTTGCGATGTCGCTTTCTTTTACGCCGTTGTATAAGTTTTTAACGGTTTCATCGACGATCGCTTGTACATCAATCCCTTCCAAACCTTCACTTGCTGTTTCGATTGTCGTTGTGAGTGCACCGAGGTCTAATGGTTGGAGCTGTCCATTAGCATCAGTGATTTGAAGGGTAGGATGGTGGTTCGCGCCTGCTTGCTGACGAGCAGTGGCACGTTGTTCACGATAAATAACGTAGGCACGTGCAACTTTTTGCTCGCCTGTACGCATAAGTGCTAATTCAACTTGGTCTTGAATTTCTTCGATATGAATCGTACCGCCAGAAGGTAAACGACGATTAAAAGTATTGAGTACCATCTCTGTTAATTGAGTGATACGGTCATGGATGCGACTAGAGTCAGCACCTTGTTGACCTTCAACAGCTAAAAAGGCTTTCCCGATCGCAACAGAAATCTTCTCGGCATTAAAAGACGCGATTTCACCAGTGCGCTTAATTACCTGAATTTGACCAGGAGTAGAAGTGATGATGCTCATGTCAGCATAGCTCCATTATCATCTATTTTTATGTTCATAGACCGTTTGAATCGAGCAAAATGTATGCCACGATGTTTGAGGGATAAACACAATACTTAGTGGTTAAAGTTTATTTTCAACACAAGATACGGGATTTTTTACAGCAGATCAATCCTTGACATTTTGGTAAATTTTTTTTCATGTCTTAACTGCTGAATTCACAGGCACATAGCATAACAAAGCCATTAAAAAAGGCTTATAGATAACTCTGTGGATAAGTCAAAAAACAAACACTTAAATTATTTTGGGTGAAGAAAGAAACAAATTGTTTAACATTGGCACAAAATCTATACTAAAAATTCATCCTGTCGGAAAAAGCAGATGAAATTAAAAAATATATTAAAATTCATAATTTTAATAAAAATATAACAAAAGTGCTTAGCCGTGTATCAGTTTGGTGAACGCCTACTTGTTTACAATGTAAACGTGTGTATATTGCAAAACATAAACCAATGTATCTGTCAGATTTTTATAGATAGATTCACTCTAATTGTAGGGGCATACAAATGAGCCAAGAAGAAAAGTTACCAAAGATTTTGATCGTTGAAGATGACGAACGCTTAGCACGCTTAACACAAGAGTATTTGATTCGTAACGGTTTAGAAGTTGGGGTCGAAACAGATGGTAATCGTGCGATTCGCCGTATTATCAGTGAGCAGCCAGATTTAGTTGTATTGGATGTGATGTTACCGGGTGCAGATGGTCTAACCGTTTGTCGAGAAGTTCGTCCACATTATCATCAGCCTATTTTGATGTTAACTGCACGTACTGAAGATATGGATCAGGTACTTGGTTTAGAAATGGGTGCAGATGACTATGTTGCTAAACCAGTTCAACCACGTGTTTTATTAGCTCGTATTCGTGCTTTATTACGTCGTACTGATAAAACAGTTGAAGACGAAGTTGCTCAACGTATCGAGTTTGATGATCTTGTGATTGATAACGGTGGTCGTTCAGTGACTTTAAATGGTGAATTGGTTGATTTTACGAGCGCTGAATATGACTTATTGTGGTTGTTAGCTTCGAACGCAGGGCGCATCTTATCTCGTGAAGATATTTTTGAGCGTCTCCGTGGTATTGAATACGATGGTCAAGATCGTTCGATCGATGTGCGTATTTCACGTATTCGTCCAAAAATTGGTGATGATCCAGAAAATCCAAAACGTATCAAAACTGTGCGTAGCAAAGGTTATTTATTCGTTAAAGAAACTAACGGGATATAATTTGCGTCTTGCTTTAAATTAGCTTGGATTTATTTCCCTTATGGTAAGTCGAGTACTAAAAAACAGCATTTTCTTGCGAATTTATGCTGGATTAGTGGTTTTAGTTGTTGTTGTTGCCGCATTCTGTTATTTGCTGGTACAGGTCATCAACTATCAACGCGCGCAAGAATATCGTGAATCTCTGACGGATGGTATTTCGTATGTCATCAGTGAGGGGGTATCTCGACAGCCTCAAAAACAACAAAAGTTAGATTGGATTTCTGATGCCTCCGATTTACTAGAACTTCCAATCTACTATGTTGATGCAGCACGTGTAGAGCTTTCTCGTACTGAGAAAAAGCGGATTGCTGAGCAGAAATCAGTAGTTCGTTATGATGCCAATAATGGTGTGGGTTATATCATTATTGGCCTGAAAGATGATGCGAAACATTATCTTTATATCAAAGTGGATAAGCTCGGCGAGCGCCAAATGAAGGCATTGCCAATTTTTGTACTGGATTATTTGATTTTTTATCCGGGCCAAGAGCGTGAATATTTAGAAAGAATTAAAAAGCATTTTTACTATCCGATTACGATTGCCAATATAAAAGATATTAATCTAGATTCAGAGCAAATCGGTCGTTTACGTCAAGACCAAAGTATTCTGTTATATAAGGATAGTGCAACTGTACGTGGTACAACGATTTCAATTGTTTCTCCGATGCCAAATCATCCTGCACAAGTCCTTATCTTAGGCCCAGTTCCAATGTTTAATTGGATGCCTTTTCAGCTTTCAGCAGGTATTACCTTATTTAGCTTATTCTTATTAAGTCTAGGTGTTTACGGTTTAATTTTACCGCTTGAGCGGAAAATTCGTCAGGTTCGTTTTGCTTTAAATAAAATGAAGTCTGGTGATTTGTCATTACGTGTTCCGATTGAAGGCACAGATGAAATGGCAAATTTGGCATCTAGTTATAACAATATGTCAGATCACATTCAGCGGTTGATTGAAGCACAACGTGAATTAATGCGTGCAGTGTCGCATGAACTCAGAACACCTGTGGCACGAATTCGTTTTGGCATGGAAATGTTAGCTGAAGAAGATGACTATAATTATCGAATTCAGCAAGTCGATATGATTGATAAAGATATTGAAGCACTCAATACTTTAATTGATGAAATTATGACTTACGCCAAACTAGAGCAGGGTACGCCATCTTTAGATTTTGGAGATGTAGTATTGGTTGAAGTGCTCGATCAGGTTGCAATGGAAACAGAAGCACTGAAGACTCAAAAAGAAATCGAGTTAATTGCACCGCCATTGTCATTATCTGTAGATGCTGAACGTCGCTATTTGCATCGTGTGGTACAAAACTTGGTTGGAAATGCGGTTCGTTATTGCGATCATAAAGTTCGAATTAGTGGTGGTGTTCGTGCTGATGGTAAGGCTTATGTGTGTGTAGAGGACGATGGGCCAGGGATTCCAGAGCAAGAGCGCACACGTATTTTTGAAGCGTTTGCTCGTTTGGATGATAGTCGTACACGCGCATCGGGTGGGTATGGCTTGGGGTTATCAATCGTGAGTCGTATCGCGTATTGGTTCGGTGGAGATATTATGGTAGACCAAAGTCCTAATTTGGGTGGCGCACGTTTTACCATGACATGGCCAGCGAAGCGCTATAAACAAAACATAAAAAAATAGTTTTAATTCATTTAAGCTTATGTGAAAAATATAAGAAAGCCAAAGCATCAAGCTTTGGCTTTGATTTTTTATGAAGCATAAATATTGATTATTCATGAACAGATGAATCAGGTTCGATTAATGGATGACCAGCCCTTAAGCCATTCAGTGCATCTATATTAAAATCCAGAAGTAATGAATTATTTTTTACGTCTATTTTATAACTTTTAATCAATGGTTGATCGCCACTTAATGTTTCAACTTTATAGCTATCAGCAATGTTTAGAATACTTTCAAGATTGGTTGTTGTTGCCGCAAAGTCTTCTCTAAAGACTTCATAGATATCTCTTAGGTCGAAAATTGCATTATCAGCATCAGGGTGTTTCCGAATATAACTTTCAATGTGCCGCATCAGCAGCTGTGAAAAAAAGAAATAATCTGAGTCATGTGTATATTCTAAATGCATATTTTTCTCCTTGTTTGCTACTTTTAGAATACCGATCTCTCAGTCAAATAGTGTATAAAGTTAATTAAAGCATGTAGCTGAATTGCAACATATTATGTCGAAATGACAACCTGATTTCGACCTTGGCGTTTGGCTTGATATAAGGCGTCATCTGCTTGCTTGAAATGATGTTCGATAGATTGTAGGTTTTCTGCCTCGCAGATATAAATTCCTAGACTCACTTGGATATAAAAGTCATTTTGCTGTTCTAATTTGATAGGTGTTTGGCTAATTCTTTTTCTGATGTTCTCAGCAGCTTGATAGGCTGTGTTTGCATCTATATCAGTCATGAAAATGGCAAATTCTTCACCGCCTAAACGACCAAGTAAATCATGCGGTCTCAGCATGGTTTGAATGGTCTGGACGCAACTTTGTAACGCACGATCTCCAATTTGATGACCATAGTTATCATTGACTTGTTTAAAATGATCGATATCTAACATGAAAAAAGCGGTCGTTTGGGCGGAGTTTTTTGCTTGCTGTTGTAAAAGCTGAACTGACTGTAAAAATTGACGTCGAGTCAGGCTTGAGGTGAGTTCATCATGAGCAATAATATGTTGTAACTCTTGGATTAGCTTTGTTCTCACCATATTAATGCTGGAAACTGTGAGTGGTCCAATCGTCATCATGATTAAACCCAAGCGTATAGAAATGGTGTTATTTAAATATCGCTCTGGATAGAGCAGTAAATAGTTTTGTGAGACGTGATAAATAATAAAAGCACAACTCACAGACGTGATAATCGTGACTGAAAAATGGCGATAGCGTAAAGCACACCAAATTAATGCGGCAATTGGATAAAGCACTGAACCAGGACCGGTGTCATAGTAAGCGATCACAATTGAAAAAATAACACTAAATAACGGTAGGCTTTCCTGAACAGTGAGTGCTTTAAACTCTTTAATTTGTTGTTTGAACTCTCCAAGCACAGGCGCACTTAGCATAGCAGGGAGGATTAACAAAGCATTTTGAAGTTCAGCAGTAAACCAATGTCCAAAATCAATCCAAAACGAACCAAGAGCGAATTTGGTATTAAAGTAGGGAAGGGAAAATGCAGCAAATAAAGAACTTGATACCGCACCGACACAGCAGAAGCTAAATAAGAATAAGTAGAAGTAACCTTGATGCATGGAGCGAATCAGTGAGGTTAACTTGATGTAAAGGAAAAGTGCGGTCAGAACATAGCACAAGTTGGCTGTGGTTAAACAGAGATTGAGCAAAAATGGGGTATCTTGCAAAGTATCCGCAAGCAAGTAGCCTACGATTGCACCGATCAAACTAATCGGGTGCCGTGTTTGTGGGAAACGAATCAGTAAACCCAGTAAAACAGAATTGGCTGGCCAAAACGAAGCAAGAAATGTTAAGTGTCGGGTAGCGATACCGATGAGACAACAAAAAAAGATCACAGCAGCGAAAACGAAAAATAATTGCAAAAGTGATTTAGGTTTTGATGCTGCCATTGATTGAGTCATCCTGACACTTTTCCTTGGAGGAATTAGGTCGGGCTATTATATAAATTTTGTTTAAATTTTCAGCACAAATTTGTATCAATGCAATGATTTAGTTCATGCTGCAATATTTTTGAGCATTGATGACAAGTTGCGGATATTTTTGGCGCAAGAATAAAGAAAAAAATGATCAATATTGGTTAGTCGATTTGATAATTCGATTTTTAAGGGTGAATTTGTAGCGATCTAGGTCGTATCAGGAAATTAATCAACAAAATCATCCTAAAGACTAAAGCGCTTCAACTAGCATGAGAAATTAGAAATCAGGTACAATTGGCGGGATTAATTTTGTGTTTGGTGTATTTGAAGGCCAATACATACATTCTTTGTTAAAAATAGGCCTGCCAGGAGTTATCCCCGCATGAGTGCCATTACTCCATACGATTGGGCGATTATCGCCTTCGTGATCGGCGTTACATTTCTTTGCGTTTTTATGCTTACAGTTCCCTTACTCCTAGGGGGTAAAGCATGGGGGCGTGCGAAGCAAGAGCAGTTTGAATCAGGTGTAGTTGGTGCGGGCGGTGCTCGTATCCGCTTGTCAGCCAAATTCTATTTAGTTGCAATTTTCTTCGTTGTCTTTGACTTGGAAGCTCTTTACCTCTACGCATGGTCGACATCAGTTCGTGAAGTAGGTTGGTTTGGATTTACCACGGTCGTTATTTTTGTTGTGGATCTTTTGATCGCTTTGGTTTATGCAATTTCTGTAGGCGCGCTGAATTGGGCACCTGTAGATCGTCGTAAATCTGCTGGTGTGACAACAAAAATTGGTTCACCGAATATGAATATTGCTGACATTACTCGATTCAATAATATTGAAGAGCTTGTTGTCGATCCTACTGGTCATATTCCAGCACAGTCTTCTGGTCGTGTTAAGTCTAAAACACCGACTACATCATCATTTGAACAGGAGTAAGTCGGGATGAAATATACTTTAACCCGTGCGAATCCAGATGCCGATCAGTATCCATTACAAGATCGTCAAATCGTAACTGATCCTCTTGAGGAAGAAGTTAATAAAAGTGTGATGATGACACGTCTTGAAGATGTGTTGCATACCGCAGTGAACTGGGGTCGTAAAAACTCTTTATGGCCTTTTAACTTCGGGACATCATGCTGTTATGTTGAATATGCGACGACTTTAACTGGTGTACATGACTTGTCTCGTTTTGGTGCTGAGGTTATTCGTGCTTCACCACGTCAAGCAGATTTAATGATTGTTGCAGGAACCTGTTTTGTCAAAATGGCACCTGTAATTCAACGTTTGTATGAACAAATGCTTGAGCCTAAATGGGTCATCTCTATGGGTGCTTGTGCGAACTCTGGTGGTATGTACGACATCTATTCTGTAGTACAAGGTGTTGATAAAATTATTCCTGTTGATGTGTACATCCCAGGTTGCCCACCTCGTCCAGAAGCATTGATCCAAGCATTGATGTTACTTCAAGACCAAATTCAACTAGAGCGCCGTCCACTTTCAGCGGTGATTGGTGATGATCTTCAGCCTGTGTATAAGCCAAAGATGATGCCAGAACGCGATCGTAAAAATGCGGAACGTATTGCGGTGAAAAATTTACGCTCTATGGATGAAATTAAATAATTTGAACGATGAGTTGTGACATGTCTGAAGAGACATGATCATCGGGAAAATTGCCAGAATTTGTATTAAATAGGAAGCCAAGCCAATGGCTGAAACTGACATTGCTATGCCAGAGTCAACGCAAGTTGATTCACGCCCAGCATTTGCAATCGTAGAAGAGCTCAAAACCAAATTTGGTGAGAATTTCTATGTGCAGGCGACTTTTGAAGAGTTTCCAACAGTCTGGGTTGAGCGCGCACGCGTGCAAGAAGTCCTTATGTTCCTCCGTAAAGTGGAACGTCCTTATGTAATGCTGTTTGACTTATCTGCGGTTGATGAGCGTTTACGTGTTCACCGTGATGGTTTACCAGCATCAGACTTTACTGTGTTTTATCACTTGTTATCGCTTGAGCGTAATAGTGATATTCGTATTAAAGTTGCATTAAATGAAAATGATTTAAGCATCCCAACCGCAACCAATATTTGGCCAAATGCCAACTGGTACGAGCGAGAAGCTTACGATATGTTTGGTATCGATTTCGCAGGGCATCCGATGCTCCGTCGTATCTTGTTACCAACCTATTGGGAAGGTCATCCATTACGTAAAGAATATTCTGCGCGTGCGACAGAATATACGCCGTATATGCAGAATCAAGCGAAACAGGATTTTGAACAAGAACACCTGCGCTTTGTGCCTGAAGACTGGGGTCTAAAACGCGGCAATGCTGATGAAGACTTCATGTTCTTGAACTTAGGTCCTAACCATCCATCTGCACACGGTGCGTTCCGTGTCGTATTGCAGTTGGACGGTGAAGAAGTGAAAGACTGCGTACCTGATATTGGTTATCACCACCGTGGTGTGGAAAAAATGGCTGAACGTCAGACGTGGCATTCATTTATTCCTTATACCGATCGTGTTGACTACTTAGGCGGTTGTGCGCAAAACATGCCATACGTGATGGCAGTTGAACAGCTTGCTGGTATTAAAGTACCCGAGCGTGCGCAAGTCATTCGTGTGATGTTAAACGAATTATTCCGTATCAATAACCACTTGTTATTCTGTGGTACAGCGATTCAGGATGCGGGTGGTATGACCCCTGTATTCTATATGTTCGCAGACCGTCAAAAAGTCTATGACATCGTTGAAGCGATCACGGGTTACCGTATGCATCCAGCATGGTTCCGTATCGGTGGTACGGCGCATGACCTTCCAAACAACTGGCAAAAACTTGTTAAAGAATTGCTAGAGTGGATGCCAAAACGTTTGAACGAGTATTACACTGCAGCGCTTAAAAACTCAGTATTTATTGGTCGTACCCGCAATGTTGCGCAATACGACGCTAAATCTGCGTTGGCTTGGGGTGTAACTGGTACTGGTTTACGTGCGACGGGTATTGACTTTGACGTTCGTAAATATCGTCCATACAGTGGTTATGAAAACTTCGACTTTGATATTCCAGTGGAATATGAAGGTGATGCATATGCACGTGTCTTGGTTCACTTCCGTGAAATTACTGAGTCGTTGAAAATTATTCAACAGTGCTTGGATAACATGCCATCTGGTCCTTATAAAGCGGATCATCCACTGGCTGTTCCACCACCAAAAGATAAGACATTACAAGATATTGAAACCTTGATTACGCATTTCTTGAGCGTATCTTGGGGTCCTGTCATGCCTGCAGGTGAGTCATCATTTATGACTGAAGTGGTGAAAGGTGCGAGTACTTATTACTTGACTTCAGATAAGTCAACGATGAGTTACCGTACTCGTATTCGTACACCGACCTTCACGCATTTGCAGCAAATGCCTTCTGTGATTAATGGCAGTCTGGTTTCTGACTTGATCATTTATTTGGCGACCATTGACGTGGTTATGGCTGACGTGGATCGCTAGGGGTAAACGATTATGATGATTTTGACTGATAAAAAACCTCGTGTGAATGTTGAAGGGATTTTGACTGCTGACGAAATTCATGACATTGAACATCACATTGATCACTATCCATATCCGCGTGCGGCCTCTCTGGATGCATTAAAATGCGTACAGCGCCGTAATGGCTGGGTAGATGATGCTCAAATGAATGCAATTGCACAATTACTGACGATTAGTGTGGCGGATTTAGAGGGTGTGGCAACGTTCTATAACCGTATCTACCGTCAACCTGTAGGTCGTCATGTGATTTTGCTCTGTGACTCAATTGCCTGCTTCCTGATGGGGGCGGAGACATTGGCGGAAGCGTTCCAGCGTGAGCTTGGCATTCAATACGGACAAACCACGGCAGATGGTCGTTTTACCTTGCTCCCAATTTGCTGTTTAGGCAACTGTGATAAAGGTCCAACGTTAATGATTGATGAAGATACTCACGGTTTAGTGGATGTGTCATCAGTTAAACAGTTATTGGAGAAGTATGTATGAATACTGAACCAAAACCAATTTATGGCGATGGTAACCCTGAAACTCATCCACTCACTTGGCGTTTGAGCAGGCAGGAGTTTGTCCGTAGTGCTGATGAATATGAAGCATTAGAAGGCTACGCTGGCTTTAAAAAAGCACTCAGTATGCCACCAAAAGATGTGCTTGAAGTCATCAAGGCTGCAACCGTTAAAGGTCGTGGTGGTGCAGGTTTCCCAGCAGGAATTAAATGGTCGTTGATGGCACCGAATGATGGTGGTCCACGCTACTTGATCTGTAATGCCGATGAAATGGAACCTGGAACATTCAAAGACCGTTTGTTGATGGAAAAACTTCCACATCAATTGATCGAAGGGATGTTGATTGCGGGTTATACCCTTGAAGCAACGCATGGTTATATCTTCATTCGTGGTGAATACATCGAAGCTGCTCAATACTTAAATGAAGCATTAGAGCAAGTTCGTGCCAAAGGTTACTTGGGTGAAAACATCCTCGGTACTGGCTGGAACTTTGAGATGTATGTGCATACAGGCGCAGGCCGTTATATCTGTGGTGAAGAAACCGCATTGATCAACTCGCTTGAAGGTCGCCGTGCCAACCCGCGTACAAAACCACCATTTCCACAGGTAGCAGGGGCATGGGGTCGTCCAACGATTGTCAATAACGTTGAGACCTACAACAACCTGCCAGCAATTATGCTGCGTGGTCCTGAATGGTACATCAACCTGTCAGCGCACAAGTCCAAAGATCCAGGCACCAAGATTTATGGTGCGTCAGGTAAGGTGAAATTCCCGGGACTTTGGGAACTTCCTTTTGGTACCACTGCGCGCGAAGTGATTGAAGATCATGCAGGTGGTATGCGTGATGGTCTCACTCTGAAAGCATGGTTACCGGGTGGCGCATCAACAGATTTTCTGGCAGCCGAGCACATTGACTTGCCAATGGACGCTGAAAGCATCATGAAAGCAGGTTCACGTTTAGGAACATGTTTGTTGATGGTGGTTGATGAAACCCAATGTATGGTCTCTGCAACGCGTAACTTAGAAGAGTTCTTTGCACGTGAATCATGTGGTTTCTGTACACCGTGCCGTGATGGTTTACCTTGGGCAGTCAAAGCGCTGAAAGCACTCGAAACAGGTACAGGTAAGAAAGAAGATATCGATCATTTACAAGAACTGACTCGTAAATTATGGATCGGTAAAACTTTCTGTGCTCATGCACCGGGTGCGATGGAGCCGCTTATGGGCGCATTAAAATATTTCCGCCATGAGTTTGAAGCAAAGGTTAAAACCCATGCTCCTGCTCTTGACGTAGAACAAGCTTAAGGAATTCGACTATGGCTACAATTCATGTCGATGGAAAATCGTATGAAGTCAATGGCTCTGAAAACTTGCTACAAGCATGTCTCAGCCTTGGTATCGACATCCCGTATTTTTGTTGGCACCCATCCTTAGGTTCTGTTGGTTCTTGTCGTCAATGTGCTGTTACGCAATATAATAATGCGGAAGATACACGTGGGCGCTTAGTCATGTCTTGTATGACACCAGCTGCCGACAATACCTTTATTTCTATTGAAGACAAAGAAGCAACGGATTTTCGTGCATCAATCGTCGAATTCTTGATGACCAACCACCCACATGACTGTCCAGTCTGTGAAGAAGGTGGTCACTGTCATTTACAAGATATGACGGTGATGACGCAACACGATCGTCGTCGCTATCGCTTCACGAAGCGTACCCATCATAACCAAGAATTGGGTTCGTTTATTGCACATGAAATGAACCGCTGTATCGCGTGCTATCGTTGTGTACGCTATTACAAAGATTATGCGGGTGGTACAGACTTTGGTGTGTATGCCAATGCATCACGTGTGTATTTTGGTCGTCCAGAATCAGGAACTTTAGAGTCTGAATTTTCTGGTAACTTGACTGAAGTCTGTCCGACTGGTGTATTTACTGATAAGACACATTCTGCGCGTTATAACCGTAAATGGGATATGCAGTATGCTCCAAGCGTATGTCATGGCTGTTCTTCGGGCTGTAACATCTCACCAGGTGAGCGTTATGGCGAAATCCGTCGTGTTGAAAACCGTTTTAATGGTTCAGTAAACCAATACTTCCTGTGTGATAAAGGTCGTTTTGGTACGGGTTATGTGAATCGTGAAGATCGTCCACGTCAACCACAGTTCCGTAATAGTGATGCTGTTACAACCGTGAGTGTGGATCAAGCACTTGATCAAGTCATTGCACAGCTTAAAGGTAAGAAAGTTCTAGGTATCGGTTCTCCTCGTGCAAGCTTGGAATCAAACTACGCACTTCGCCAACTTGTTGGTCAAGCCAACTATTCAACAGGTATGTCTCAAAAAGAGCAGAACTTGGTTGAGTTAGCTGCTTCAATCATGCAAACACAGGGTATCTATAACCCGAACATGCGTGAAATTGAGAGCTATGATGCAGTTCTAATCTTGGGTGAAGACTTAACGCAAACAGCACCACGTATGGCTTTATCAGTTCGCCAAGCTGCGAAAAATAAAGCGAAAGAAATGGCTGCGAAAACGCGTACTCCTGACTGGTTAGCAGAGCCTGTGCAACGTATTGGCCAAGAAGCAAAATCACCGATTTATATTCTTGCTGCAACACAAACACGTTTAGCGGATGTGGCAACGGGTGAAGTTGTTGCTTCTCCAAACGATATTGCACGTTTAGGTTTTGCTGTCGCTGCTGCTGTAAAAGGTGAAACAGTATCTGGTCTTGACGATGATGCAAAAGCATTTGCACAAACGATTGCTGACACTTTAAAAGCGGCGAAAAAACCATTGATTATCTCTGGTACAAGCTTGCAAGACTCAGCGATTATGGAAGCTGCTGCACAAGTTGCACAGAATCTTGGTGAAAATGCTGGTTTATCTTTGACGGTTCCTGAAGTGAACTCAATGGGTCTAGCATTATTCGGTGGTTTAAGCTTAGAACAGGCATTTGCTCAAGAGTATGATGCTGTTGTTGTGGTTGAAAATGACTTAACTCGTCGTTTACCAGTTGCACAAGTCAAAGCTGCACTTGAGAAAGCTGAAGCTGTAATTGTATTGGATCATAGTGAAACAGAAACTCTGAAACTAGCAGATATCGTTCTTTCTGCTGCAAGTTTTGCAGAGGGTGATGGTACTGTTGTGAGCCAAGAAGGTCGTGCGCAACGTTTCTATCAAGTATATGACCCAAGCTATTACAAGCCTGAATATGCAATCAAAGAATCTTGGCGTTGGTTACATGCCGTTGAGACTGGTCTCAAAGGCAAAGCTGTAGATTGGACACTGCTTGATGATGTGATTGATGACATCGTGAAGAATGTTCCTGTGCTTGAAGCCATTCAAGATGTTGCACCTGATGCAGGATATCGTATCCATGGCTTGAAGATTGCGCGTGAACCACGTCGTTATTCTGGTCGTACAGCAATGCGCGCGCCATTATCTGTTCATGAACCTAAACAGCCAACTGATCTAGATTCAGCATTAACGTTCTCGATGGAAGGTTATGTGGGTAATCAGACAGCATCGTCTTTAGTACCTTTCGCATGGGCTGCGGGTTGGAACTCGCCACAAGCGTGGAACAAGTACCAAGATGAAGTCGGTGGTCACTTAAAAGGTGGTGATTCGGGTGTGCGTTTATTCGATCGCTTAGCAAAACGTCCTGCACGTAGCTATGTTGCACCGACTGCCGTGGTTGTGAATCCTGAAAGTTTCCGTCTTGTGCCAATGCACCATATCTTTGGTTCTGGTGAATTCACCATTAAAACACCAGCAATGGAATCACGTATTCCTGAAGCGATGTTTGCCGTGGGTGAACAAGATGCGACGCGCTTAAATGTTCAAGATGGTCAACGTATTACCGTGAAAGCAGGCGAAACCAGCATCAGCTTACCTGTACAAGTCATCGAATATTTACCAACAGGCTATATTGGTTATCCAATTGGTCTAGCACCAACCGTTTCATTGGCAGAGCCTGTGTCTGTGGCAGTAGGAGTGTAATTCATGAATCAAGAAATTATACGTCAAACGCCACTTTGGGCTGAGAACTGGCCAATCGCTTATTCAGTGATTCAAGCAGTTGTGATCTTGCTGGTGGTAGTTTTGGTTGCTGCGTTAATGTCATTTATTGAGCGTCGTCTCTTGGCATTATGGCAAGACCGTTATGGTCCAAACCGTGTTGGTCCGGGTGGTATGTTCCAGATCGTTGCCGACATGCTCAAGATCATGTTCAAAGAAGACTGGACACCAAAGTTTGCTGACAAGCTGACTTTTCGTTTAGCACCAGCAGTTGCGATGGCAACTGCTGTACTTTCGTTTATGGTCATCCCAGTAAGTCCTACACTGGGCGTTGCGGATATGAGTATCGGTCTATTGTTCTTTATGGCAATGGCTGGTATCGCAGTTTATGCAGTGCTGTTTGGTGGTTGGGCATCTAACAACAAATACTCGTTACTCGGTGGTCTTCGTTCTGCTGCTCAAACTATTTCTTATGAAGTGTTCTTGGGTATCTCATTGATGGGGGTGGTTGCGATTGCAGGCTCATTCAACCTACGTGAAATCGTTGAAGCTCAACGTGATGTTTGGTTTGTTATTCCACAATTCATTGGTTTCATTATCTTTGTTATTGCTGGTGTTGCAGTGACGCATCGTCATCCATTTGACCAACCAGAAGCTGAGCAAGAATTGGCGGAAGGTTATCACGTTGAATATGGTGGGATGAAGTGGGGGATGTTCTTCGTTGCGGAATATGTCAACGTGGTTTTAATCTCTGCACTGATCGTAACGTTATTCTTCGGCGGATGGCTTGCACCATTTAACTTAGAAATTCCATTTGTTCCACCAGTTTTTTGGTTCGTGATTAAAACAGCATTCTTTGTAATGATGTTTGTATTGGCGCGTGGTTCTTTAATGCGTCCACGTTATGACCAAGTGATGAACTTTGGTTGGAAAGTTTGTTTGCCATTGGCGTTGGTCAACTTGTTAGTGACTGGTGCTGTGATTCTGATGAATCAGGCCTAGGACAGCAGGGAGTACAAAATGTATAAAATTCTAGCTGGATTTGGATCGATTGTCCGTTCGTTGTGGATGGTGTTTAGCCATGTAACACGTAAACGTGACACGATTTTATATCCAGAAGTACCAGCTGAACAAATTGTGCCTCCACGCTTTCGTGGTCGTATCATCTTGACGCGTGATCCAGATGGTGAAGAGCGTTGTGTGGCATGTAACCTTTGTGCGGTTGCATGTCCTGTAGGCTGTATTTCATTACAAAAAGCGGAAAAAGAAGATGGACGTTGGTATCCAGAATTTTTCCGTATTAACTTTTCACGCTGCATTTTCTGCGGTATGTGTGAAGAAGCTTGTCCTACAACTGCAATTCAGATGACTCCAGATTTTGAACTTGCTGAATATGTACGCCAAGACTTGGTTTATGAAAAAGAAAACTTATTGATTTCTGGCCCAGGCAAATATCCTGACTATAACTTCTACCGTGTTACTGGTATGGCAGTAAATGGTAAGGAAAAAGGTCAAGCACAAAAAGAAAGTGCACCAGTTGATGTACGGAGCTTATTACCATGATGTGGCCATTTTATTTGATGGCACTTGTGGCCATCGTATCGACAATACGTGTTGTGACAAATACGAATCCCGTACATGCTCTTTTAAGTTTAATCGTTTCTTTACTTGCTGTTGCTGGTATCTTCATGATCGTGGGTGCGCCTTTTGCGGGTGCGCTTGAGATTATTGTTTATGCTGGTGCAATCATGGTCTTGTTCGTCTTTGTGGTCATGATGTTGAACCTTGGACAAGATACGATTGAACAAGAACGTAAATGGTTAACCTCTGATGCATGGGCATATCCTGCATTAATGAGTTTCTTATTGGGCTTGGTTCTGGTTTGGATGTTGGGTGGAGAATACACCACGATTTCTGCACCATTAGGTACAGAAATTGTAGGTCCTAAAGCAGTCGGTCAAGCATTATTTACTCACTATCTATTATTGGTAGAAGTTGCCGCGATGTTATTGCTTGCAGCCTTAGTTGCTGCATATCACCTTGGCAAACGTGAACCAAGTGCAGAAGAGGATAAAGAATAATGGGACACATCCCTTTAGAACATGGTTTGATTGTTGCAACCATCCTTTTTGCACTCGGTTTTTACGGTGTAATGGTGCGACGCAACCTATTATTTATGCTAATGAGCCTTGAAGTGATGATGAATGCTGCTGCATTGGCATTTGTTTTGGCAGGTAGTGTTTGGGCTCAACCAGATGGACAAGTGATGTTCATTTTGATCCTAACGCTTGCTGCAGCAGAGGCGTGTATTGGTCTTGCGATCGTCCTTCAGTTTTATCATCGCTTCCATCACTTGGATGTGGATGCAGCTAGTGAGATGCGCGGATGAGTACATTATATTTAACCGTTTTATTCCCGCTCATTGGTTTTATCCTGTTAGCGGCAGGGCGTAACAAACTGTCTGAAAATGTCGCTGCCATTATTGGTGTCGGTTCAGTTGGTTTATCTGCGTTATTTGCTTTAATCGCTGGCCTTGCATTTACCAGCAGTGGCCAAACCGTTTTTGTTCAACACTTATGGACGTGGTTCAGTGTTGGCGGTTTTGAGCCAGGCATCAGCTTGCACCTTGATGGTTTGTCATTATTGATGACAGGTATGATCACAGGTGTTGGTTTCCTGATTCACATCTTTGCATCATGGTATATGCGTGGTGAAGAAGATTACGCACGTTTCTTCTCTTATTTCAACCTGTTCGTTGCCAGCATGTTGTTGTTGGTACTCGGCGATAACTTGGCGTTATTGTTCTTAGGTTGGGAAGGCGTAGGTCTGTGTTCATACCTCTTGATTGGTTTCTACTACTCAAACCCTGCAAATGGTTGGGCAGCAATCAAAGCATTCACCGTAACACGTGTGGGTGATGTTTTCTTACTCATCGCATTGTTCTTGCTCTATCAACAGTTTGGTACGTTGAATACACAGTACATTGTTGAACATGCAGCGACTGTGATGACGCAAAGTTCATCATTGTCGATTTGGACAGCATTGATGTTGTTCTTAGGTGCGGCAGGTAAATCAGCGCAAATTCCATTACAAACTTGGTTAGCTGATGCGATGGCTGGTCCTACACCAGTATCTGCATTGATCCACGCTGCAACGATGGTTACAGCGGGTGTGTACTTATGCTGCCGTATGTTCTCTGTGATGGAAATGGCACCAGAAGTAATGCAATTCATCTCGATTACAGGTGCAGTAACCTTACTTGTAGCTGGTTTTGCTGCATTGGTTCAAACCGATATCAAACGTATCTTGGCTTACTCAACCATGAGTCAGCTCGGTTATATGTTTATGGCAGTGGGTGCTGAGGCGTATCAAGCTGGTTTATTCCACATGTTGGCTCACGCATTCTTCAAAGCGTTATTGTTCCTTTCTTCAGGTGCAGTGATTCTTGCATGTCATCACGAACAAAACATTTTCAAAATGGGTGGATTACGTAAAAAGATTCCATTTGTATTCTGGTGTTTCGTAATCGGTGGTGGCGCATTAGCTGCACTTCCAATCGTAACAGTTGGCTTCTTCTCTAAAGATGCGATTTTAGGTGCAGTATATGCACAGTCTACGATTGCAAACCTTCCACTTTATAATACGTTGTATTGGGTGGGTGTTGCTGGTGCATTCTTAACGTCTATCTATACGTTCCGTCTAATCTGGGTGGTATTCTTTGGCGAAGAAAAAACCCATGCACATGCCATTCATGGCGTAACTTACTGGGCACCGCTTGCAATTCTTGCGACCTTATCAACAGGTGTTGGTTATTTCTTACAAGCACCTGTTGCAAAATTATTGACTGCTGCAAGTATTCCAAGCTTTGTTGTTCCTGAAGCTTTAGAAGAAGCTGTGGCACATGCAGAACATTTAGCAAGTGGTGTTGCCCTTGTTGGTTTAGTTGTTGGTATTTTCTTATTTGCCTTTGCGTATGGTGCGGTTAAATCATTTGCTCAAACGTCTTTGGGTTCTGGTTTAGCACATATTTGCCGTACCGCATTTGGTTTTGATGCTTTGTATGACATCGTTTTTGTAAAACCATATTTATTGATTGCGAAAATCTTAGGTCGTGATCCAATTGATGGTTTATGGTTAGTGCTACCTGCACTTGTGAAAGGTGGTAATAGCTTTACAAGTTCGCGTCAAACAGGTTCATTGCGTGAATACGCATCAAGCATGTCACTCGGTGTAGTGGTGTTATTGATGATCTTGATCGTGATTCAGGTTGTGGGGAAATAAAATGGAAAACAATTTAATTTTACCCGCACTGATTTTAGTTCCTTTCATTGCTGGTTTTATTTGTTGGTTGGTTGATAAATTTGACCAACATTTGCCACGCTGGATTGCCTTGATTGGTATGCTCATTACCTTTGGTTTGGGTATTGCACTATGGCAAACTGGTACATATAGCTACGAGTTGGGCGGTAAAGTCCCAACTTGGGCTGCTGAATTCCATCTCCCATGGATTCAGACTTTAGGGATCAGCATTCACTTGGCTGTGGATGGTTTATCTCTACTCATGGTTTTACTTACAGCGTTACTGGGTGTGCTTGCTGTAGGTTGTTCATGGGGTGAAATTCAAAAGAATGTTGGTTTCTTCCACTTAAACCTCCTTTGGAGTTTAGGTGGGGTCATCGGTGTATTCCTTGCAATTGACTTATTCTTGTTCTTCTTCTTCTGGGAGATGATGCTTGTACCAATCTATTTCTTGATTGCGTTATGGGGACACTCAGGATCAAATGGTCGTTCACGTGTTTATGCTGCAACTAAATTCTTCTTATATACACAAATCGCTGGTTTAATCATGTTAATCGGTATCTTAGGCTTAGTGGTCTATGGATATATGATGACAGGTATGATTGGTTTTGATTACAGCTACTTATTGGCTGTGGCAAACCACTTACCACCAGAAGTTGCATATGCATTTATGTTGTGTTTCTTTGTTGGTTTTGCAGTTAAATTACCGGTATTCCCATTACACGGTTGGTTACCTGATGCGCATGCACAAGCACCAACAGCGGGTTCTGTGGACTTGGCTGGTATTTTGATTAAGACAGCAGCGTACGGTCTACTTCGTTTCGTAATTCCATTCTTCCCAGCAGCGTCAGCTCAGTTTGCTGATATTGCAATTATTTTGGGTTTGATTGGTATTTTCTACGGTGCATTCTTAGCCTACCAACAAACAGACATGAAACGTCTGCTTGCGTATACGTCTATTTCACACATGGGTTTTATTTTACTTGCAATCTATGCAGGTAATATTCTGACTTTCCAAGGTCTGATGATCATGATGTTGGCACATGGCTTGTCATCTGCTGCATTGTTCATTATGTCTGGTCAAGTGTATGAACGTTTACATACCCGTGATTTACGTTTAATGGGCGGTCTTCGTGGCCAACTGCAATACTTGCCATTCTTCCTGATGTTCTTTGTTGCAGCGCTTGTTGGTGTACCAGGTCTAGGTAACTTTATTGGTGAATTCTTGATTCTTATGGGTTCATTTAAAGCTTATCCAGCCTTCACCATCATTGCTGCAGTAAGTTTAGTATTTGCAGGTCTTTACGGTCTGATTCTGATTCACAAAGCACTTTTTGGCGAACCAAATGCTGAACAAAAGCAACACTACACGAGTCCACTGAAAGATTTATCAGTACGTGAAGTTAGTATTTTGATGATCTGTGTGATTGGTTTACTTTGGTTAGGACTTTACCCACAGACATTCTTGGATATGTCACATTCAAGTATGCAGTGGTTAGTCAATAGTTATATGCCAGTACAAGAAGTTGTCGAAACTGTTCAACAGACTGCGACTCAACTTGAACAAGTGGAGATGCGATAAACCATGAACTTCACACTTTCTTTTTCTGAGCTTATGCCACTTGCCCCAGCCATGATTGTGGCATTGACTGCAGTTGTTGTGATGTTATTGATTGCGATTAAACGTAATCATAATCTGATTGCAACAACGACAGTTGTGGGTCTAAACCTTTCTGCAATTCTAATTGCATATACCATGTTTAGCGGGCACTTTGTTCCTGCGAACGTGATGGGCATGTTTATGGTTGATCCATTTACCATGCTCTACCAATTCCTGATTTTGATTGCTGCTTTGGCTTGTAGCACGCTTTCACATGCTTACATTGAAACGTATAAAGATAATCGTGAAGAACTTTATATCTTGTTACTTTGTTCTGTAGCAGGTGCAATGTTATTGGTTGCAAGTTCTCATTACGCTGCTTTCTTCATTAGCTTAGAGTTAATGTCAATTCCTGTGTATGGTATGTTGGCTTACACGCATCAACGTAGCCAATCTTTAGAAGCGGGAATTAAGTATCTTGTACTTTCAGCAACTGCATCTGCGATGTTGTTGATGGGTATGGCATATATCTATGCGTATACAGGCTCATTGTCATTCTATGATTCTGTTCAAGCTTTGATGACTGCGATCAAGCAACCAATGGTGCTATTAGGTCTAGGTCTCATTATCTTTGCTGTTGCATTTAAGCTTTCACTTGCACCATTCCATAAATGGACGCCTGATGTGTATGCAGGTGCACCAGCACCTATGGCGACATTCTTAGCAACGGCTGCCAAAGTTGCAACGATTGGTTTATTTGTACGTTACTTATTAAGTTCTGGTGCAATCTTAGTTGAATCAATAGTGACTGTTTTGACAGTCATTGCTGTGTTATCAATTTTGGTCGGTAACTTACTTGCAGTACGTCAAGTTAACTTAAAACGCATCCTTGGTTATTCATCAATTGCACACTTTGGTTACTTGTTGATTGCTTTGATTAGCATGACTTATGCAAGTTTAGGCAGTGTAACGGTTTATGTGATTACTTATGTATTTACAACAATCGGTGCATTTGGTGCAGTTGCGTTAATGTCTAGTCCATATAACAACGTTGATGAAGCACAAAGTCTTGCAGACTACCGTGGTTTGTTCTGGCGTCGTCCGATCTTGACTGCAACATTGACCGTGATGATGTTGTCATTAGCAGGGATTCCATTAACTGCAGGTTTTATTGGTAAATTCCTTGTGGTAATGGCTGCTGTAACAACTCAACATTGGTTCTTGGCTGCAATGGTCGTTGTAGGAAGTGGTATTGGCTTATATTACTACTTACGCGTGATGATCGTCATGTATATGACACCACCAGAAACACCTCGTATTGATGCTGATGCACATTGGGGAACTAAAGTTGGTGGTATCATGGTACTTGGTGCAGCATTGCTTGTATTATTACTCGGTATCTACCCAGATCCAATGATCAATTTGGCATTGAAGTCAGAAATTCTTTCTCCATTGCATTTCATGTTGTCTCAACAACAATAATGATTTGATTTGTACAAAAAAGCCTCCAAAATTTGGGGGCTTTTTTTAATGAAGAGTAAAAAAACACTCTATAATACTCAAAGATTAATATTAGTTAGGTACTCACTCGTGTCGATTCAAGAAATTCGCCATCCGCTTATTCGTCATAAACTTGGTTTATTACGCCGTTCAGACATTAGCACAAAGAACTTCCGTGAATTGGCGCAAGAAGTCACGATGTTACTCACTTATGAAGCAACAAAGGATCTTCCTGTTGTCGATCATGAAATTGATGGTTGGGCAGGTAAAGTTTCGACTCAACGTATTGCAGGTAAGAAGATTACAATTGTACCGATTCTACGTGCTGGAATTGGTATGCTTGAAGGCGTACTGAGCTTGATCCCAAGTGCCAAAGTGAGTGTCTTGGGTTTAGAGCGTGATGAGGCGACTTTAGAGGTTCGTACTTACTATAAAAAATTAGTACCTGATGTTGCGAATCGCTTAGCGATGATTATTGATCCAATGCTCGCAACGGGTAATTCACTTATTGCGGCAATTGATGTGCTTAAAGCAAGTGGTTGTAAAGATATACGTGTTATGGTTTTGGTTGCTGCACCTGAAGGTGTTGCAAAGGTAGAAGCTGCGCACCCTGATGTACGTATCTATACAGCATCAATTGATCAAGGTTTGAACGAGGATGGTTATATCGTTCCAGGTCTTGGTGATGCGGGTGATAAGATATTTGGTAGTGTTCAAAAAGATTAATTTTTGAAAATATGCTTAAAACAGAGACTTAATCCAACCGTACGGTTTTCAGGGGAGGATTTAAAGTCTCTTTTTTTATATACTGAATTACAGTATTTGAAAATTAGGTGAATGTCATGAAAAAAGAATTTTATCAGGGAAAAGTTAAACAATATAACCCAGACAAAGGGTTTGGTTTTATTGCAACTGCTGAAGGCGAGATCTTTTTTCATATTTCAGATTTTCCTGCATCGGAAGGTGAGCCGAAACGAAATGAAAAAGTAAAATTTGTAGCTCTAGAAAATAATGGAAAATTTAAAGCAGTACAAATTGAACGAGTAGATCCGAATCCTGCAAAAACTAAAAAAAATAAAATATTGGCTCATAATGAATCGATTACATCAGAATTGTTATCAAACTTTCGACGTTAATCATCTAGATAAAATATGGAGAGAATTTTTTGATCTCCATATTGATCGATTAAACTCTGCAAATGAGAAAAGAAAAATATGTTTGTTGAAGGTAAAATTAAAAAATATAATTCAGAAAGAGGGTTTGGCTTTATAGCGCTTGAAGGGCAGGCAGATATCTTCTTTCATATTACCGATTTTCCCAAAGCAGGCGGTGAGCCAAAAGTTGGCGAATTACTTAAATTTCTTATTGTTCAAGATAAAGATAAATTTAAAGCAGTAAATATTGTTCGGTTAGATTTAAAGAGCTCTCATCCTTCTAGCCATTTTGCCTCTAATTCTGAGATCTATTCTAATGCAATTTTACCAAATAATCCTCAATCTAGTTCTAAAAGAGAATGATCGTTACGGTTATTGGTTTAATGATTATTGCGGTTTTAGCAGTTCTGGTCTTTAAAAAATATCAGTCTTATCAACAGTCACAAAAATTAAAAGCAGCTCAGTTGATCGAAGAGCAAAAGAAAATAGTGATTGCCCAAAGGCAGGCATTGGGTGATTTACCTGAAGTAAAGTTATCTGAAAAAACGGAGCAAGCTTTAAAAGCAATACCAACACCACCAGTACACCATGATCAAAAACGATTAGAACAGCAACCTGCCACCGCGCAAACCCAATTTAGTTGTGATGGGCGAACTCACTGTTCTCAAATGCGTTCGTATGAAGAGGCTGTCTTCTTTTTAAGAAATTGTCCAAATGTTAAAATGGATGGAAATAATGATGGTGAACCATGTGAGCGCCAATTTAGACATTAAAATAAAAGATCAGGCTTAAACCTGATCTTCACAAAAATGTAAAAAGGCTTTGAGTCCAGGACCTTGGTATTTTTGACGATGCACTAACATGTACAGTGGGCGAGTTAATTGCCAATAGGGTGTATTAAGAATAACCAATTGACCTTTCTCCTCCAGCGGTTCGATCGCGAGTCTTGAAACACAAGACATCCCCAAACCACCAGCAACAATTTTTAAAATTGCTTCGTTATGACCGAGGGTTAAACGGATATTGGCATCTGGTAGATCTTGTAAAATCGCATTGTCAAAAACTTCACGTGTGCCTGAGCCTTCTTCACGTAAAATCCATTCAACCTCATGGAAATCTGCTGGTGTAATTGGGCGATCTAACTTTGCTAGAGGATGATCAGGTGCACAGCAGACTGCAAGCTCATCATCTCGCCAATGAATACATTGCAATTGAGGCAAATGACAAGAACCTTCGATCAAGGCTAAATCGAGCTGAAATTGATTCACTGCTTCAATCATTTGGCGAGTATTGCCAACTTGTAATTGAAGATGGGCCTGAGGATGATGCTGTAAAAACTCAGCCATTAGATCAGGCATTAAATAATCACTGATTGTTAAGGTTGCACCTAAACGCAAATCAATGCTTTGCAGTTCACCTTTAGCGGCTTGTTCAAAGGATTCGCAGCGACCTAAAATTTCTAAAGCTTGAGGCAATAAAAAACGCCCCAAATCATTCAGTTGTAAACGCTTGCCTAAACGGTCAAATAAAGGCGCACCTAAGCCATCTTCTAAATCAGCTAAAGCCATACTTGCTGCACTTTGTGTCAGTCTGACAGCATCACTCGCTTTGGTTACCGTTCCTTCTTGTGCAACCGCCACGAAAACAGCCAATTGGCGTAAGGTCATGCGCATGTTAAATAGCCTTAATGTTTTGAGTATCCATCAATTATTCGATCATGCTAACATGAGCCTACTGTTTCGTGCCACGTTCAAATCATGTCAATTGAAAAATTTAGCGTAGAAAAAGTTCTATCTGTTCATCGTTGGGCCCACAATCTTTTTAGTTTCACCATGACTCGACCTGCTCATTTTAAATTTACAGCAGGGCAGTTTGCGCGAATTGGTTTAATGGTTGAAGGTGAGCTAGTTGTAAGAGCTTATTCTGTTGTTTCTTCGCCCTTTGATGAAACTTTAGAATTCTTTTCAATTGTTGTTCCAGATGGTGCATTTACGTCAAATTTGCAACACCTTAAAGTCGGTGATGAACTTTATTTAGATAAAATATCTTATGGTTATTTGACTTTGGCAAGGTATCAACAACCTTTACCACAAGATCTTTGGCTATTGGGGACTGGTACTGGACTTGCACCATTTCTATGTATGTTACAAGACTTTGAAACTTGGAATAAATATAAACATATTCATCTAGTTTATAGCGTTCGCACAGAGTCCGAGTTGGCTTATGTGGAACGTATTGAAGAAATCGCTGCATCATTTGGTGAAGGGCATTCTGGATTTAAATTCATTCCAATTGTTACCCGTGATCCCCAAGCCGCATTACATGATCGACTCCCAATTTTAATTGGTAATGGTGAATTAGAAAAAGCAGCAGGATTAGCTTTGAACCCTGCAAGTAGTCATGTGATGTTGTGTGGTAATCCTCAGATGGTTGAAGATACAAAAGAGGCACTAAAACAACGAGGTTTAACGATGAATCGTCGTGGTGAAGGTAATATTGCAGTAGAGAATTATTGGTAGTTGTATGGTATGGATATGTCTTAATGTACAAACATATCCATAAATTCACGGATTTCTTGAATTGCAGTATCGACATCAGTGGTCAGCCATGTCGGTTCAAAAATACCAATATAATGTTCTAAACGGTCTTGAGGAACAACAAGGCGAACTGGGCAATCTTCTTCGAGTAGGCGCCAAGGTAAAATAGGCACTTCATTGTCTAAAAAAGGTTGTACATTTCGAATATCGATAATCATTGCATTTACACAATCAGGTAAAGGCATGACGGAGAATTCTTCAGTACGACGACGGAAGTATTCTAAATCTCCCCACTTTAAGATATAGCTTGGCTTATTAAACTCAATAATTCCTATTAAATGTTCATCACGTGTGTGATGTAAAAAACATTGATGAGTAACATCCGTGTCTAAATCAAGAGAAACACTTTGTTGACTATAGGACATAAAGCAAAACATGTGAGAAACGAAGCAGACTAGTATAGCTTATTTTTAGCGTATTCTAAAACCGACTATATTTTAAACAAAAAAATAAATAAAAAAAGTAGAGTTCTGCAAACACAGCAACGATAGTCCGAATCTTTTTCACACAATGCAACATTGAGTATTGCTAAGATAAAAGCCTAACAAATAAAAGGATGAGGGCTGCTATGATGCATGATTTTAGTAAGCCACAACCTCATGTGGCAAGTAAGGAAGAAATTGCACGTAAAAGGAAATTACCAGTCTATATGTTATTAATAGTTGGAATTTTTCTGATAGCGTTGCTTGTATTTATGATCGCCGATCATTCAGCAAATCCAACTGCTCAAGTGATGATGTCAAATCTGCAGTCTGTACTTCTGAATGCTTAAATGGCTTTGACCAAAACAATTTATCTAAAAGCTCATTAGTGTGAACTAATGGGCTTTTTTGCAAAATTATGAGTGCTTTTTGTTGTATTAGTGATGCTGTTGATTGATTGAAAAATCGACAAAAACTAAGGTGATAAACATTCATAGTTTGTGTGTTTCAACATAGAACAGTGATGGGTGATTTATATCAAGATTTAAAAATACAATATAAGGATAACTCGCATGAATGAATTTTTTAATGATCCCTCTCATCGAGGGGGATTTGATGCCATGTATTACTGGGATCAATTTCATCCAATTTTTGCAGCAATTGTGATCTTACTGGTGGGTTGGATTATTGCCTTAGTCATTGCCGCAGGTGTAAAGCGGCTATTGCAAAAGCTTGATACCAATCATAAGTTATCTTCGGCAACTGGTCGTACACCCAATATTGAAAACTTGGTTTCCAAATTGGTGTTTTGGTTTGTCATGATTCTCGCTGTGGTTGGCTCACTCAATGTTTTAAATATTAGTGGTGTAAGTGACCCGTTTAGCAATATGGTAGGACGAGTACTTGCTTATATACCAAACTTATTTGCAGCCGTTGCAGTAGGATTTATTGGTTGGATTGTGGCGCGTTTGGTACGTGCTGGATTGACCAACGTATTATCTAGAACAGAATTAGATGAGAAGCTAAGTAGTGAAGTTGGTGTTAACGCTTTAAGTAGTAATATCGCAGAAATTTTTTACTGGTTGGTTTTATTACTATTTCTACCAATTGTGCTGTCTATTTTAGGTTTAACAGGACTGCTGATTCCCGTACAAAACATGGTAAACGAAGCGATTGCTTATCTGCCTAATTTGTTTATTGCGGGTGTGATCATTTTTGTAGGTTATATTCTCGCCAAAATTGTGCGTGGTATTGTTGAGGGATTAAGTAATAGCTTGGGACTACAAACTCAAGCTGAAAAAGTAGGATTATTTAAAAACTCAAATGTATCGAAATTTTTAGGCTCATTTGTGTTTGCAATCATTGTCATTACAGCGTTGATCGTGGCATTTGAAGCTTTAGGAATCCAAGCGATTTCTCAACCCGCAACAGCGATGTTGAATGAAATAATGTATGCAATTCCACAAATTATTGCAGCAGGTTTAATTCTAATCGTTGCCTATATTGTTTCTCGTTTTGTTGGACGTTTAGTCGCTGAACTGATTTCAGGGGCGGGAATTGATGAAATTCCAATAAAGCTTGATTTGCAACGATTCCTTGGGCAAACACGTGTTTCTGATGTGATCGGTTATTTGATTGTATTTTTTACCATGTTGTTTGCAATCTCTGAAGCTGCGAACCGCCTTGGCTTAGAGCAAGTAAGTGTTCTAATTGCGATGTTTATTCAGTTTGGTGCAAGTATTTTACTTGGTGCTGTAATTTTAGTTATTGGATTTTGGCTCGCGAATGTTGTGGCTAAAGTGGTGCAACGCGGTGAATACAATAGTTCACGTTGGTTAGCAAACCTAGTTCGTATTTTAATTATGGGCTTAGTGATTGCGATGGGTCTAAAAGCCATGGGTATTGCGGATTCAATTGTGAATTTGGCTTTTGGTTTGACGCTTGGTTCAGTTGCAGTTGCTTTTGCCTTGGCATTTGGTTTAGGCGGTCGTCAACCTGCAGAACGCTTATTGACAGATTTATTAGATAAGGCAAAAAATGAAGCTAAGCAACCAAATCCGTTACATAAAGAAATCACACCAAGTCATTCTGTACCACCAATAACACCACCGACTCCACCTTATTCAGATGAATAGTAAAAAAAATCTTTGATTTTTTGAACCAATTCGACCACTCTAAGCAGGGTGGTCGTTTTGTTTGTATAAGCATTATTGAGTTTTTATCTATATCGTGATTAGGGCATATTTTAGAAAAACGAGACCTAAAACTGAGTTTTAGGGTGCATATAACTGTAGTTTAATAGGATTAATCAAAAATTTGACCTGAAAAGCAATTCATTTATAGATAAAGTATCAATAGTCTCTAAATAAAAATTCTATAGAGGAGAGTGAAATGAAGAGGCCAAATCGCGTATTTGCACCGATTATTATTGCAGGTATTACTGTAGGTTTTTTGGCGAGTGCGTACAAATTTGTTGTTGCGAAATCAAATACAGCTAAAGAAAAACCAACTGAAAATACTCAAAAAGTATCTTCTACAGAAGCCGCTAACTCTTCAGATCATCATGCTTAGTATTATTTAGCAATCGGCTTAATTTGTTAAGTAAACTAAACAAATTGAGCCGCTGCTTGAGCCGATGACCATGCCCATTGGAAGTTATATCCTCCCAAATGACCTGTTACATCGAGTACTTCACCGATAAAATACAAGCCTTTGTGCTTTTTACTTTCCATGGTTTTTGAAGAAACTTCGCTGGTGTCTACACCACCTAACGTGACTTCAGCAGTACGATATCCTTCAGTTCCAGATGGCTTAACAGAAAAGGCGTGCAATTGATCAGCAATTTGCTCTAGCTGTAAATCGCTAAAATTGCCAATCGCAGTTTCACTTTGTTCCGCCCAAATTAGTTGTTGTAGCTCAAGCACGATACTTTTCGCCGTGAATTCACTGAGCAAAGTTCTGAGCAGAACTTTGGGTTGCGACTTTTTCTTTTCCTTGAAGAATTGAACTAAATCTTGGCTCGGGAAAAAATCAATTTTAAAGCTTTCACCCACGGTCCAATAATTTGAGAGTTGTAATGAACTTGGTCCACTTAAGCCTCGATGAGTAAATAATAAAGCTTCAGTAAATTGATGGCGATCATTCACCAGTGTTACATCTAAAGCATTACCACTTAAGCGTGTTGTGACTTCTTTAAAATGGTCTGAAAAGGTGAAGGGGACTAGACCTGCACGGGTAGGAAAAATATGGTGTCCAAACTGCTGTGCAAGTTCATATCCAAAACCAGAGCCTCCTAGTGTTGGAATAGATAAGCCACCAGTCGCGACAACGAGAGATTCACAGTGATAAGTGCCTTGATTGGTTTCAATAATAAAACTTGAATCTATTTGTGCTGTTACGCTTTGTACTTCGCAATGGGTCTGAATCTGAACGCGTTTCGCTTTATTGCACTCTGCAAGTAAAAGTTCGAGGATTTCTTTTGCGCCTTTGATTGTAAAGAGCTGACCGTGTTTACGTTCTTCATATTCAATACCATATTCGCAGACCAAACCAATAAAATCCCAGTTGGTGTAACGAGTGAGCGCTGAAATAACAAAGTGTGGATTTTCAGAAATATAATTTGATGGTTCAACATCTAAGTTAGTGAAATTACACTTGCCACCACCAGACATTAGAATCTTTTTGCCAACTTTATTGGCTTTTTCTAATACGACAACGGAACGTCCACGTTTACCAGCCTCTGCAGCCAACATCAAGCCGGATGCACCTGCACCTAAAACAACAACATCAACTTGATGAACCATGAGGATTACTCGGTAGACGAAAAGCGAGCGATTATAAAAGATTTAAGCGAAGTTTAGTACGCACAATTTACGAAGTTATACGGATTTATGAAGTAAATTCATTACTAAAATTTACACATTATTAGATACAAAATAGATCCAGTTTTTTAGCAAATCATGATTGGCTTAACAAAAAACATACAAAGTCTGATGTAGAATACAAATGAGAGCAAAGTCTCTTTTTAAGTTTAAACTTTGATGTTTTTCAGAAAATTAAATTGTTTTTAGTTCTGTTTTTGCGGCGGTGTCATTGATTTTATTATGGGGTGTACCTCGGTATTCTCTATTATTTTTTTAAATAGCACGTTTCTTGCAAATCCAAACTACACATTTAATGTCGGGGTGCGTTATGGTGGGTATGAAGGTTTTGCAAATACTTGATTTGTTGAAATTACAGTGTACTTATTCTACAAAAATCACGATCGCCATTTTATTGTGCATATTCAATATTTCTGTTGCAAATGCTGCTTATCAGCGTGGTTATTTAAATTTAGGTTTTGAAACTCCCGTTATTTCCACGGGAACCAATGTCTGTCGTGTTTATATTAGTAGCACACGCGTACCTGGTTGGCTAACCACACACCCATATGGAAATGAGGGCTTCAGTGGCACATGCTCAATCTCAACCAATGGTTCAGGGCAACTCATGGAAATGTGGGCTGGCTCAAGAAATATTGATGGTACCAATACAACCCCCACCAACACGATCAAAGCACGGGAAGGCAATCAATTTGTCGAATTAAACGCAGATGCTGTTTCTACTGTTTCTCAGAATATCTGTTTAGTGAATGGTGAGTCTGTATCTTGGAAATTTAGCCATAATGGGCGTAATACTGCTGACGATACGATGTTGTTGCGTGCTGGAACTCAAACGATCACAACGGTCTCGACAAGTAAAACTGGGGATGGGCAGGTCACAAGTTGTGTGTCGGGTACATGTTCTGTCTCTAGCGGTTCTGGATCAGGTGTAGGGGCGACAACGGGTTCTACAATTAAACGTTGGGCAGACTACAGTGGAACATTTACCTATACAGGCGCAACAGGACAAGTGCCGATGGGATTCCAGTCGACTTCGGGAACAAGCACCAGCGGAAATTTTTTAGATGCGATACAAATTATTGTAAAACCGATTATTGAGTTTAGTTCAGCCAATTATGTTGTACCTGAAAATGGCGGCACAGTGCAGCCACTTAAGGTTATTGTGGTCGGTGATGTACCGAGTGGTGGTATTTCATTGGTCTTTAATGTAAATGATGGCACAGCTCAATTAGGTGTCGATTATAAAATTAATGGTGGAGTTGCAAACACTTTTACCAAGACAATACCGCAAGGCAATTACGGTGCGGGCACTCCTTATGTTCTTGAAGTTCCGGTCGAAATTATTAATGATTTAGTGAATGAAGTTGACGATACATTTAATGTAACCATCAATCAAAGTAACGATTTTCATATTATGTCATCAAATGATTGCGGAGCATCTGGTAACGGTGTCGCAAACTATGTAATTAAAGATGATGATCTGCCGACAGATATGGATTTGAAAGTAGAGAAGAAACAAAGAATAGGTACTTCTGGAAGCTTTGTAGCTGATTCATTGACGATGAATTTAGGAGATACCATTCAGTATCAATTGGTCATTAGTAATAAAGGTGAAAATGCAGTCAGTGATACGAGTCGAGCAAACTTTACTGATGCAATACCAAGTAATTTCAATACACTCTCTTTGTTGAGTGCTACCAAATCAAATGGTGCAATCACATGTAATGCAAGTTTTACCGGCAATACGCTAACTGGTCAATTTAGTGGGCCTAAAGGGGCAACTTGTACGCTGATTGTTCAAGCCAAAGCGAATTCAGCAGGGATTGTAACCAATACTGCAACAGTCAATGTACCCGCTGCCAACACTGAAATTTTCCCATCTGATAATAGTAGTAGTGTGCAAGTTGCTATTGCAAAAGCTTTAATTACACTCACAAAATCAACAATAGGTGGCTTAGGTACTTTCGGTTTTACACTGACTGGTACAAGCCAAGCTTCGGGTTCGATTACAACATTGACTCAGGGTGAAGAATATCAGGTTGATGGTGATACGACGCTGACTGGTGTGCAACCTTTTGTCGTCACAGGAACTGGTAGCATAACGATTAATGAAAGTAGTCTACCTACTAGCGGGGGATGGAGTTTAACAGGTGCCAGTTGTCGTAACACAGCGGGCAACTCTGTCGGTAGCCAATCAGGATCGGTTTATACTCTAACAGCAGCCGATATTAGCAATAATCCAAATTTAAACTGTAACTTTGTGAATACCAAAATTCCAACGGTAAAGATTCAGAAAATTTCTCAGGGAGGAACGGGAACATTCGGTTTTGCTAATACTAATTTATCCAGTAATTCCAGTAATGTTGCGACAAGTTTACAAGGATCACCCAATATTGGAACGGGGACATCGCCTGTTTTAACGGTAGTGAGTAATTCAACAGATGTCGTTATTAGAGAGTCATCGATTGCGACGGGTTATGCACTAAAATCTGCGAGTTGTATTGATTCAAATAGTTTGATTACAGGCAACATTGGTACATTTGGTAATTTTAGTACCGATAGAATCACGATTCCATACACCTATTTAATTACTGGTGGTGCTGATATTACGTGTACTTTTATTAATAGTAAGCCTAGTTTAATTATTAAGAAAATTAGCCGTGGTGGATTGGGTAAGTTTGATTTTACTGGCAATAATGGTATCGCAAATCATTCAATTACGACTACAGTTCAAGATACTGAAACTGTGGGGGAAACACAGTATTTTACTACCTCAAATCCATCAACAGATGCTGTGATTACTGAAACAAATATTCCAACGGGTTTCCGTCTAACCAATGCAGTTTGCACAGGATTGCCAGCCAGTTCAGTTACTACGAATTATACCAATGCAACAGTTACATTAAATAAAAGTGGTATCGTTTCTGGCGCTGAAATTGTATGTACCTTAACCAATACGCTCACGACTTTAACATTGATAAAAAAATGGGATAATGCAATCGCTGGTGATAGTGCAATCGTGAATAGTATTGGCTTAGATACCAATGCAACCACCGCAGTTTCTATTGCTGATCAGACAGGGACAAATAGCACCACTGGAACGCCTGTTGTGCTTATGCCGAATATGATTGGTAAAACTGCAACGATTCTTGAGTCATTTAGTAAAGGTGATGCTGCAGATTATAATAGTAGTTTACTTTGCACAGGCAACAACATCGCACTGAATGGCTTTAAGCTAACGATTCACAATGATGATGCTGCAATTATTTGTACTTTAACCAATAGTCGAAAAAAACTAGTCCTGATTACAGGGCGTATTTTTAACGATAATGGCGGAACGACCAATAATATCTTGAGTAATGCTTATAATGCCGTACAAGATGCAAATGAAATCGGCATTGCAGGGAGTCGTCTTAAACTTGCTAATTGTGCTGGTCTTGAGCTTAATTTTGTGACGATCAGTAATAGTAATGGAGAATATAGTTTTAAAGTTGAGGACAGCGTTCTAACCAATCCATTTTGTATCGTACAAACAAATTTGTCCGAATATAGTTCTGTCAGCGGAGCGAGTCCAACCGGAAGTTATAACCGAAGTACGGATACGATTTCACTTCCTAAAACAACAGCAACCAGTTATCCAAATAATAATTTTGGTGATGCAAATCTGAATATCGTACTGACTGAAGACGGGCAACACACCATAGCTTCTGGAGATGTCACAGATTATCCGCATCGTCTCAATTCACAAGCTCCAGTACAAATCACTCAGTTCAATCAGTTGTCTACCCAACAACCCAACAGTGGTAATGACCAAGTTTGGCAAGCTTTAGTTTATAAAGATGCTAACTGTAATGGGAATGTGGATAGTGGTGAAACCATATTTAATCCAACCGTAGCGAATCCATATACGTTACAACCCAATGTAGATCTTTGTTTGGTTCAACGTGTTCATTCACCTACAAATGTCATGGCAGGTGCACAGCATGTTTCGACCTTAGAGGCAAGTTATAGTGTGATCTTGGCAAATCCAACACAGACAATTACGGGTCAATCAATTAAACGACAAGATGTCACATTGATTGGTAAAGCGGGTCTTAGCTTAACTAAAAAGGTACGCGCAGTTGCCAGTTGTCCTTCAACGCCTGCTGATCAAAATCAATTTTCTGTAATGAATCAAGCAAATAAGGTCGACCATTTAGAGTATGAGATCACCTATAAAAATAATAGTACGAAGCTGCTGAATAATGTGAAAATTAAGGATAGTCTACCTATAGCCACCAGTTTCGGAAGTATGAGTTGTAATTCAACACCGAATGGTAATAGTTGTAATATCAATCATGTCGGAGATGCGTTAGAGTGGAATTTAACTGGCGTATTAAATCCCGCAGCGACAGGAACACTGAGGTTTTGTGTAAATCAATAACATCAATCTAGGTTAAATGATAAAAATGATTTTGGTGATTTATGTTTTTAAACGGCCTTGTAGCCCACCTGTATGAATCGCCAAAATCCTTGTATTTGCTAGAAAGTGGTTCTGTTGAATTAAATCGAACAACCCCATCATCATCTTAGCGGTATAAACCTGTTCTAAAGGAATTGCATATTGCTGTTCAAATTGCTGCATAAATTGTAGTAGTTCATCAGTAGTTTTTGCATAACCCCCACAACAATAGGCATCGGTTAATGTCCAATTGGTTTTAGTGGTCCACTGTTGAATATCGTGTTGTAAAAAATTCCCCTTTAATGCAGAAAATCCCACTATCTGTTGTTGATTTGAACTACTTTCAATCAGCCCTGCAATTGTTCCACCAGTTCCAACGGCACAGCAAATGACATCATAATTCTTTCGGTCATCTTCACTCAAAATTTCCTGTGTTCCTTGTAGAGCAAGTGCATTCGTTCCACCTTCTGGAATGATAAAGGCTTGAGAGTATTGCTGCTGTAGTTGTTGTAAATACTCAACATCATGGCGTAGCCGATATTCGGCTCGGCTGACAAAATGCAGTTGCATACCAAAATCTTGTGCTGTTTGTAGGGTAGGATTTAAGTCTTGAGTCGCAAGTTCTTCACCACGAATGATGCCAATACTTTGAAAGCCAAAGCGTTGAGCTGCATAAGCCGTTGCTGCAATATGATTGGAGAATGCACCACCAAAAGTTAGTACTTGGGACAAACCTTGTTGTTGTACAGCGAGTAAGTTGTATTTCAGCTTAAAAAATTTATTGCCTGAAATTTGAGGATGAATCAGATCCAAACGCTTAATGGTTAATTGAACCGAACTGCTAAGCGCTAATGTTTGATAGGGTATGGGAAAAGCAATGTGATCAAACATTTTCGAACAAGGGAAATGAATTTGATCACATTGTAAATGGATTTGATTGAGAATGTCAGTCTTGCATTAGGAGTCAGTATCTACAGAGCTAATCACAGACATACCTGGTCGTAATTTTTCCATGCCTTTTTGATTTGGATCAATCGCAATACGGACAGAAATCCGTTGTACCACTTTAGTGAAATTACCTGTCGCATTGTCAGGTTTGAGTACACTAAATTCAGAACCTGCGGCAGGAGAAATCTGCTCAACATGCCCCGTAAATTTCTGATGATTCATGGCATCAACAGTGAAGTACGCTTTTTGACCAATTTTCATGTTGGCGATTTGGGTTTCTTTAAAGTTGGCAATCACCCATGTTTGTTTTGGAATCAAATAAAGTAATTGTGTTCCTGCCGCTACATATTGACCTACACGAGGATTGACCTCACCCAATTGCCCATCGAATGGCGCGACAATAGTACTGTAGTCTTTGGTTGTATTGGCTTGGTCAAGTTGTGCTTGCGCGCTATTGACTTGTGCTTTTAAGCCAGATTGTGCCACTTGTGCCGTTTTTAACGATTCTTGTACCACTAAAATATTGGCTTCAGCTTGCTTGAGTAAAGCGTGATTATTTTGCACATCTGCTGCTGCTTTATCTTGTTCAGATTTTGAAGCAGCACCGCTATCTCCAAGTTGTTGATAGCGTTTTAACTCTGCTACGGATAAGTCATATTGTGCTTTAACCTGATCTAGCTTGGCTTGTGCTGCCACAACATCAGCCTGACGTTGAGCAATCGCTTGGGTTTGATTAGCAAGACTGTTTTCAGCCTGCTCTACCCCTGATGCTGCCTGTGTCACTTTTTGGTCATAGGTGGTGGCATCAATATGCATCAACACTTGACCTTGTTTGACTTGATCAAAGTCTTTGATCAACACGTCTTTAACATAGCCATTGATTTGTGAGGACAGAATCGTGGTTTTACCTTTTACATAGCTATTGTCGGTTTGTTCAACGGCTGTATGAAAGGGACCAATGCGCCATGCCCATAAGATAATGGTAATGCCAACTATTAGTACCAATAACATCCACCAGAGGGTCGAGCGTTTGGTTTTAATCAGTTTACTCGTCGGTGGTGGAGGTGGTGGCAATTGTGCGGTAGGCGCTTTTACTACTTGAGTACTCTCATTTTGTTTCACATCTGCAGCGTTATCGCTGTCAGGTTTATCTTGTTCGGACATAATCTTTTCTCAATCTAATACAGTGGTACTAACTGGCTGTTTGCAAACTTTTTCGGGTTTTGTATTTATTCCGTGCATATTTGAATAAGCCCCAAAGTAGTAAAACCACTGCAAAAATGCCATTTAATGCAATTACATCGTTATAGGCTCGGACTTGGGCTTCACGGGTTACTACTTTATTCAGATTCTGCAAGGCTTGGTTGTTTTGCAAAACAGGATCATTGCTGTTGAGCATGGCACTGTGTTGATAGGTTTGTAAGCGTTGCGCGACGATGGGGTCGGTAGGGTCGAGACTGCTGTTGATTTCTACTTTATAGTCATAGGTATGGCGTTGCTGATAGGTGTTAAAGAAGGATGAACCGACTAAACCACCAAAGTTTTGCGTTGCTGAAAACAATACAATAAAGGTCACTACATATTGAGGACCACGTTGTAAAGTTCGCATAAAGCCCATGAGCAACAGTGGGCCGATAAAGACCCCACCTGCAAAGCTGACTAAAAATTGACTGCGATAGAAATTGGCAGGGCGAACGTCACTGGTGAGGTGATAATCTAAGGCGCAGGCAATTAAAATCAAGATTTCAGCGAGAAATAAATTCAGAATGAGGCGTTCACGGTGAAAGGTGAGTGCACTAAAGACTGAGCCTGCGATGGTCCCACAGAAAATCACGACATAGAGTGGGACAAACTGATCGGGTCCCATACCTATGGTTTTTAGAAAATTGACAGCAGCATAACTTTGTTCTGACATTAACAAACGTAAGGCAAAGGCGCTAACCACAAAACTGAGTAAATCGCCTGCTGCTAACCAACGTGTCATGATCAGTGGATTAGCACGATAATGTTCGTAAGTAAGACCAAAAACAATCAGACAAAAACCCACAATTAAGGTATAGGCCAACCAAGGACTATCAAACCACCAATGAATTGGACCTTGGGTCAATACAATACACAAACATGCAAAACCGGGAGCGAGTAAAGCAAAAGTGAAGAAGTCCTGCTTTTCAAAAACCTGTAAACGTAAGCTTCGAGGAAGCTTTAACGCAACTACCATCGCTAAACAACAGATCGCTAAGCCCAGTTCAAAGGTATAAATTACATCCCACTGATTGGCACTCAGCAAGAACGGGGAAATGATCCACGCTAAGGGTAGGCCAAGCTGTTGGAATCCGAATGCTAAATAAATTCCTTTGGCCATATCGGCTTTACCAAAAGCTTGCATGGTGTAATACATACCCAATGAGCTAAGTGGTGCAGCTGCTAAGCCAGCAATGAAACGAACAAACAATGCCATTTCATAGGTTTTAACGAAAATGTGTAAGATCAATACGCCAATAAAAACCAATAGACCAATTTCTGAGAATAGGCGCAAACCATATTGTTGACGCGCTTTAAATAAAATCAGGTTAGAACTGACATTCGCCATCACATAAGCCGCAGGTAACCAAGCAGCTTGAGAAGGGGTTAGACCATATTCACCTTGGAAAATGGGCAAATTCGCAACGATAAAGCCATTACTTAAACTGGCAGCAATACAAATAAACAGCCCAATAAAAAAATAGGCGAAGCGTTTTGGTTTAGCGTGTGCGATTGCTGCGGGCGAGCCGGGTAAGGTTGGACGCTCATCCGCAGACCAATCAGGAGGAGTTTCAAGATAGCGAGGGCTTTTATCCATGTTATTCCTCGAACTAAACTTTAATGCCGTTTAATAATAATTCTATTGCGCGTTGTGCTAAGCGAATTTGATCAGAACGATGATGTCCCTGAAATGAAGATCCTAAAATCGCCGTAATCATGCCAAAATCTTGTGGAGTGAGGTCAGGTCGACAGAGTCGATGTTCAATCGCTTGATCAATCAGTGGTTGCAAAGCTTTATCACGTCTTTCATAAATGTTTAGCATGATTGGGTCTTGTCGATCAATAATGCGCCAGTAATCAATCAATACAACCAAATGTGGAAGTTGTTCAACGTGGCCTTCGATTAGACGAATAAAACCATCATTGAGCCCTTGTAAGGCTAGAGCGCGTTGCTCTAAACGAGTCATTGCTTGTTCAAGTAAAGCCAGCATCAATGCCTTTCGATCTGCAAAGTTACGATAAAAGGTCGCACGACCAACGCCTGCATGATCAATAATGGTTTGTAATGGGACGTGAACACCATGTGTTCTAAAGACTTCCTCTGCTGCGTTGAGGAGTTCGTCACGATTATGCGCTGCCAATTGCTGACGTTTTGCCATGACTCAAATTCTTGAAAGATCGAATGTGAATTAAACGGACATTTTTGTCCGAAGTAAATCTTAAGCAGCTTATATTTTGTTTAATTTAAGTAAAATACATGTGATATGGTGTTCCGATAAGACTTTATAACGTCAAAATAAGCATCAATTGAGACTAAACACAAAATAAAAGGTGAAAAATGCAGGGCTTTATACAGCGTTTTGCGAGAGGGATTAGACATCGACCATACCTATCCGCAACCTTTAGTTTAGGTCTCGTGATTTATGCAGTTTTGCATTTTTTCACCCATTGGCAATGGGCAACTTGTTTACAAATAGGCTGGAATATTGCCATTTGGTTATATTTATTTCTGACCTTAAAAATGATGTGGCACTTAGATGCCGTACATATTTTGCAAAGAGCCAAACAACAAGATGCAGGCAAATGGGCCATTCTAAATGTCGTGTTGATTGCGATTGTGATTTGTTTTATTTCGATTGTGGTGCAATTGAGTCATGTCCCAAAAGACCAAACTTTTTTAAAAGGATTTCTGATTTTGTTGACCATTGGGACTATTTTTTCAACATGGCTGTTGCTGCATACTTTATTTGCGATTCACTACGCGCATGATTACTATCTTGCCAAAAGTCAGCAAAAGAATCCGGGTTTAGATTTTCCAAAAACTGATCAACCTGATTATCTCGATTTTATTTATTTTAGTTATATTATCGGCACTTCTGCACAAACGGCAGATGTTTCGATTACCAGTTCTGAATTGAGGCATCTGAATATTTTTCATTGTGTCTTGGCTTTTATTTTTAATACCATGATTTTAGCCATCGCAATCAATGTGGCAGCCAGTTTAATTGGATTATAATTGATAACTTTTTTTTATTAATTCTATTAAAATACATCATTTTTATTTTTGATTAGTGTCGTCTATTTTAAAAGATAGATGACATAGCAAGGATAAAAACATGACCACTCAGCATCAAGTTAATCAACAGCAATACCAAGATAAATCGCAAGCTTATTTACACAGTCACGTACATGCACAAGGCGTCGAATTTCAGAAGATGCAACAACTCATCCAATCTCATCAATTTCAAAAAGTCTTAGATTTGGGCTGTGGTGGTGGGCATGTGACTTATCAGGTGGCAGCATTGGTTGATGAAGTAGTTGCCTATGATTTAACGCCGTCAATGGTTGAGCTTCTATCGATTCAAGCCAAACAAAGAGGTTTTGAAAACGTGATTGCCCAACAAGGTGCAGCGGAACAATTGCCTTTTGTAGATCAAAGTTTTGACTGTGTCATCACGCGTTATTCAGCGCATCATTGGCAGAGTGTTGCTCAGGCAATGCATGAAATTTATCGCGTATTAACTCAAGGCGGCAAAGTTATTATTGTTGATATTTTAGGAAATTCAAATCCTGTGATTGATACTTTTTTTCAGACCATTGAAATGATTCGAGATCCGAGTCATGTCAGAAATTATAGTTTGCAGGAATGGATGTATTTCGCGGAATCTACAGGCTTTAAAGTTGAAACCGTTGCAAAGCAACGTTTGGATTTAGATTTCCAAAGTTGGACAGAACGGATGCAAACTCCTGAATATGCCATTACCACCATACGTGATTTACAAAGCAAAGCATCAGAGCAGGTGCAACGATATTATCAAATCAAATCCGATGGCTCATTTAGCAGTGATGTTGCTTATATCGTTTTATCAAAATAAGCTGAAAAGCCATAGGGCGGCAATCCGCCCTATGGCTTTTTAAAACTTAGTGAAAGACTGCTTCCAAAGCATTTAAGCCAACTTTAGGATCGAGTAAACCATTATAAATTTCTGGAATTTCACGTTCGACACCTAAGAGTTGATAAATGGCAATCATGGCGCAACGTACTGAATATTCCACAGTGAAAACCACATCATCTTCCAGCTCTACGAATTGACCTAAGAAAGCAAAGTTGACCGCATTTTCAGGAATGACCAATGGGCGATCACCTGCTTTACGACATGCAAATAGGGCAGAAGCATAAGGCATCATTACCGTGGTAATGTCGGTATGTGCCAACACATGATCCAAGATGTCATCGAAACCAAGTTGATGAATCAACTCGATTAAAATCTCTTGACCTGTGGCTTCACTCATTGATTTTTTAATGTAATCGCCGATATGGTCAATTTCAAAACCATAACCCCATAAGGTGAATTTGCCTTCTGGTAAGTCAGCAAAATGTGGTTGAGCTGGGACGACCACAGACAGATGCCAACCAGATTCAAACCAAGTCATCAATGCACCTGTACCGGGTTCATTTCCTGTGTAATCAATAATCCGTTTTAGCAGTACATCATCATGCATGGTGAGCGTAAAGGACTTCCATTTATGCTCATCAATGTTGCCATAGAAGGTCATTGGACGACCAAAATCAGGGGCTTTTTGAGCCAATGTTTCCCACAAACGCCAGCCATGATCTTGTCGATCACGAATCAGCTCAGGAACATCGAATTTATCACCATAACGTGAATCAGCCGTAATTGAACCTAAAGTAAAGAGCGCAAGATCATGCTCGCCCAGTTGAATTTGTTCAGTGCCTTCTGGAATGTTGACATAAAGTTTGGCTGCCTTACGTTCCTTCGTTTGGGCATCTTCGACAAAGTCTGCATCTGTGACATAACTACCGAAACGAACATCAACGCCTTGTTCCACCAACCAACGTTGTAGGGGATGGATCATTGAATCATATTGATTGTATTTGGTTCGTTTCACGCCTGCCAAGGTATGGATGCGTGGTAATTCTTGAATGAAACGTAAAAAATAACGGCGTAATTCTGCTGCGCTATGCCATTTTTGAAAGGCAAACGTGGTTCGCCACATCCGCCAAAAATTACTTTTGAAAAATGCATCATCAAAAAATTCATCGATACGGCGACTACCAATACGATCTTCTTTTAATGCTAACAGCTGTAACATTTGAGCACGGTTGAGCGTTGATAATCCCAATTTTTGAGCTTCTGCAATAATATGATTTGAGTCGATCAAACGTGCTTGAGCATTGGTTTTGACTTGTTCATTGAACTCACGGCATTCTTCACGAACAGAAATGTCTGGATTTTCTAAAGATGGAATGCTTGAAAATAAATCCCAAGTACACAAATAAGTCTCATCAGTTAGCATACGCCCACCACGTGTGACCCATGCTTGGTTAGGATTAAGCGGATTATGTCCACCATCCATCGAACCACCAGAAACATTCAACTCTTCTAAAATATGGATATGTTCGGCTGGCACTTTAGCATCACGAATCGCAAAAGCAGCAGCAGCCATACCAGCTATGCCTCCACCTACAATCCAAAGATGTGATTTAGAGCGGTCTAATGTTTTCAGTCTTTTATTTTGCATCTGATGTGCCTCGTTTGTAGTTCTAAAGAAAATTAAAGCCATAATTTTATTATGGGATTATATGTTTTAAAAATATATGAAAGTTCTGCTAAAAAACGATGATAAATTATTATCAGAAAAAAACTTTAATAGAAAAAATGGATGCACAATAAAATTTTACTATTCATATGCTATGTTTTAACTGTTTGATATTGAAATTAAATTGAGTTTTTACTCTATTTTTAGTTTTTTACTAAATATCAAATTGCTTGAAAAATCCTTAAATTTATAAACAGAAATCAAAAAAAATATATCTACTATTATGGTTTTTTAAGTAAAATAAATAGTTGAAAATTATTCTAATCTTGAGGTCTATCTTGGAATCATTATTGATTTTAGGCTCTATTGCTTTGGCATTAATGTTGGGGGCAATTAGTCCTGGTCCTACATTTATTTATGTTGCCAAAAACTCAATTGCGATTTCACGTAAACATGGCTTATTTACTGCGCTTGGTACGGGCACGGGTGCAGCATTATTTGGTTTGCTTGCAGTGATGGGGCTACAAGCAATTTTGCTGGCTGTGCCTTCTGCCTATATCGCTTTGAAAGTTTTTGGTGGTTTGTACTTACTTTGGCTGGCGTATAAAATTATTAAACATGCCAAAGAACCCATGGAAGCTGTAAATGGTGCAGTCAAGACCATGAGTTATACGCAAGCATTTCGTTTAGGACTGATTACCCAATTAAGTAACCCTAAAATTGCGATTATCCTTGCCAGTATTTTTACCGCGTTATTACCGAAAGAAATCCCAACTTATTTTTATGTGGTATTGCCGATGCTATGCTTTTTTATTGATGCAGGTTGGTACTCGCTTGTTGCGGTCGCCTTGTCAGCAGAAGCCCCTCGCAAAGTTTATTTAAAATCTAAGGCTGTTTTTGATCGTATTGCTGGTGGGGTGATGACCTTGCTTGGATTGAAGTTGATCTTTGGGATGAAGTGACGTTGAAAATTTAAAAATCTAATTGTAAATAACAAAAAAATTATTTATGAGTTATGATTGATTAGAATAAGAAAAACATTGGCTTACGAAGATGAAAAACTTTAGTGGTATAGCTCAGATTACAGATGATGGAATAAAAAAACACTTTAAAAATATGGAACCATATAAAGCTATTTTTGAGCTTGTTTGGAATGGTTTTGATGCAAGAGCGAGTAATGTGAATGTTAGGTTACATAAGAATGCATTAGGTACAGTTGACTCGGTTTCAATTTGTGATGATGGAGATGGAATTGATCTGTTAAATTTGGATAATAGTTTTCAAAAATTTAATGAATCTAATAAGAAAAATGATGATGATTTACATGGATCACATGGTAGAGGACGTCTAGCTTTTCATAAATTAGCAAATGAAGCGGTGTGGTTTACTAAATACAAAAACGAGAATGCTAAAATCCGTATTTCAGCTGATGCGATTTCAAAATATGAGGGAGAACTTATATCAACTGAAAATCAAATGGGGTTTGTAAGTAATTTAAAATCAGGTACTTGTGTTGTTTTGAGTTCGTTGTATCCCAAGTTTAAATTTCCATCTGATGAAAGCTTTTTGGATAGTATAAAAAAAGAATTTAGTTGGCTATTAATAGTAAACCCGCACAGAAAACTATTCTTAAATGGAGTTGAAGTACCTATCTTAGAAAACTCTTGCTTTGAAAAAGATGTACAGATCGAGAATATTAATTTTAAAATAAAGGCTATAAGATGGCATGAAAAGTTAAGTCATGATAAATCATGTAACTATTTATTAGATTCTAATCAAAAGATAATTTTTAAAGAATTAAGTAAGGCTAATAATAAGATAGATTTTTTTACAAGTTGTTATGCTTTATCTGAATGGAATGATACCTATAATAAAAATGAATTAGAAATGGATTCTAAGTTTGAGCAACAACAAAAAATATTAAGAAAAATTAATTCAGAAATGAGTTCTTTTCTGAAAGAAATATATGAAGACTATTTAAGAGATTATGTTGATGCCAAAATAGAAAGTTATGATGAAAAAGGATATTTCCCATCTTACCTTGGCTATGAGCACAATTATGCATTATGGCGAAAGAAAAATACAAAAGATGCTGTGAGAAGTATTTATTTAGCTGATCCCAAAGTTTTTACAAATCTTAATACAAAGCCCTTAAAAATTATTATTAGAATGCTAGATAAGCTTTTGGTATCTAAAGAAAATGATGCAATATTTGATGTTTTAGATGATGTCCTAGACTTAAATGATACTCAGGTTAATTTGCTAGCAAAGCAACTTAAATCAACTACGTTAGAAAATATAATTAGTACGATTGAAATTCTACAGAAAAGAGAGTTAGCTGTAGCCAAACTTAAAGAGTTAATGGATAAGCATTATGAATCGGTATTAGAAACGCCAGATTTACAAAAAATTATTGAAGCAAATACATGGCTTTTTGGTTCACAATATGAGCTTTTGGGGGCAGAAGAAGATACGTTTACAAAAATTGCTCAGAAATTAAGAAAAGAAATTAAGGGAGTCAATGAAATAGGGTTAGATGATTTAGATTCTGATGATCATACAGAAGTAGTCATTCAAGGACTTAATAGGCAAGTTGATTTGTTTCTTGCAAGAAAACAATATACATTCGATGCCCTAGGTAAACCTATTTACAAATGTATTATCGTTGAAATAAAAAAACCAAGTATCTCTTTGAATAAAAAACATTTACAACAATTAAACGACTATGCAGAGATTATTGCTAAATACCCTGGTTTTAATAGTGGAAAATTAGTTTTTGAATTAATCTTGATTGGTAGGAAAATTTCAAAAGATGATTTTTCGATTAAGGCACAACTACAAAGCCATAAAGATAAAGGGGAGCTTGGTTTAGTTCTACAAGCTGAAAAAATAAAATGTTATGTTAAAGATTGGTATACTATTTTTGACGAATTTAGTCTATCTAATAATTTCTTACTAGAAAATTTAAAGTCTAAATATGATGATTTATCTGATAAAAGTAAAATTTCTCTTGTAAATGATTTGCAAGGACAAAAAGTTAGCTAACAAACAAAAAAGCCCCTACAACGTAGAGGCTTTTTCTCATCTCAGATCTAAATCTTAAGAAACCTTATCACCCGCTTTAGCACCAGATTCAGGTGAAATCACCCAAACACCTTCGCCATTACCTGCGGCAAGCACCATACCGTTTGAAATACCAAAACGCATTTTACGTGGGGCAAGGTTAGCTACCATCACCACTAATTTGCCTTTTAGGTCTTCTGGCTGATAGAACTCACGAATGCCACTAAACACATTACGTGGTTCAGCTTCACCAACATTTAACGTGAGTTGAAGTAATTTATCAGAACCTTCTACCGTTGCAGCTTCTAAAACTTCAGCTACACGGAGGTCAACTTTCATAAAGTCTTCAATACCAATGATTTCAGCTTCACCCACTTTAGGTTCAGGCTTCTTCTCGGCTTTCTTCTCTTTTTTCTTTTCCACTTTTGGCGCTTCTGCCGCAGCAGCTAAAGAGTCTTTAGATGCATCAACCATTGCAGCAACTGCTTTAGGATCAACACGCTGCATCAGTGGTTGGAATTGAGCAATTTCATGTGCAACGAGGATTTGCTGACGTGATGCAAAGTCAAAGCTTTCAAGTTGTAAGAAAGACTGAACTTGAGCCGCAAGTGTTGGAAGCACTGGAGCTAAGTAAATTGCAAGCTGACGGAATAAGTTAATACCGACTGAGCAAACATCATGAACTTGTTGTTCTTGACCTTCTTGCTTCGCAAGCGCCCATGGTTTTTTCTCATCAATATATTGGTTTGCTTTATCCGCAAGTGCCATGATTTCACGAATAGCAGCAGAGAATTCACGTGCTTCATAGGCTTGAGCAATTGAGTCGCCCGCATCAATAAAGCTTTGAACCAATTCAGGTTCAGCGCATGTGTTTGAAAGCGTATTATTGAAATTGCTGTTAATGAATTTTGCACAACGGCTGGCAATATTTACCACTTTACCGACAAGGTCAGAATTCACTTTCTGAACGAAGTCATCCAAATTCAAATCCGAATCTTCAACTTTGTCTGAAAGCTTAGAAGCAAAGTAATAACGTAAATATTCAGGATTCAAGTGCTGTAAATAAGTTTCAGCTTTAATGAATGTACCGCGAGATTTTGACATCTTCTGACCATTCACCGTCAAGAAACCATTTACGAATAAACCAGATGGCGTGCGGTAGTTCGCACCTTCAAGCATTGCAGGCCAGAACAGCGCGTGGAAGTAAACGATGTCTTTACCAATGAAGTGATAAACTTCTTTGTCGCTGTCTTTTTTCCAGAAATCATCAAAGCTTAGATCAGGACGTTTAGTTTTGATGTAGTTTTCAAAACTCGACATATAACCAATCGGTGCATCGACCCAAACATAGAAATATTTGTTTGGTGCATCTGGAATTTCAAAACCAAAATAAGGCGCATCACGCGAAATATCCCAATCCGATAAACCTGCTTCAAACCATTCATCTAGTTTGTTCGCAATGGAAACAGGTAAACGACCTTGGTCACGCGTCCATTTTTGTAAGTATTCTGAGAAATTAGGAAGTTTAAAGAAATAGTGATCTGACGATTTCTCAACAGGAGTCGCACCACTCAATGTTGAGCGTGGGTTCAATAATTCAGTTGCATTGTACGTTGTACCGCACACTTCGCAGGCATCGCCGTATTGATCTTCTGACTTACATTTTGGGCACGTGCCTTTAATGAAACGGTCAGAGAGGAACATGCCTTTTTCAGGATCAAAAAGCTGATTTACAGGGCGAATTGCGATATTGCCTGCTTCACGGTTTTTAATATAAATTTCTTCTGAACGCGCTTTGTTTTCGTCACTATTGGTTGAATCATAGTGATCGAAATGCACACCAAAACCATCAAAATCACGAATGTGTTCTTTTTGAACATTGGCAATTTGCGCTTCAGGGCTGATGCCATTCGCTTCAGCACGTAACATGATCGCTGTACCATGAGCATCATCCGCACAAACGTAAGTCACGTCATGACCCATTGCACGCATCGCACGAACCCAAATATCTGCTTGGATATAACCGAGTAAGTGACCCATATGGATAGGACCATTGGCATAAGGAAGGGCATTGGTGACTAAAATTTTACGCACGGATATTGTTCTCTCATTCGTATTTACAAGGCAGATGATTTTACATGACTTAAGAGCGACTTGCACAAGGGAATCAGTGAAATCTTTTTAGCCTGATGGAGAATCATTATTTTCAAACTTCATACAAGCTTCACTTTGGCTTCAACCAAAACACATTTCATTTGTTAAGAATAAGCACAATCTCAAAAATAGAGGAATAGAAATGAGGTCTTGGTCTTTGGTCTGTGCATCACTCTCAGCTAGTTTAGTTTCTGTTTTTAGTTTTGTGATCTTAATTGCTTGGACATTACTGGTCTCAATGATTCTGTTTGAAGATCAAGTGAACCAGATTGATTTCTCAGCTTTAAAGATCGGTATTTTGATGTATTTCGTAATGCTACCGACTCTGGCATTAGGCTGTATGAGCGCGAATGTTTGCTATCTCATGATGAGGAAAAAGATTAATGACAAAAAATTATTGTGGTGAAACTTTAATTTTTGAACGTTGGTTTCTACGCTCAATTATTTCAGGGGTTGTTGCAACAGCGAGTATAATCATCTTAGTTTGGTGTTTTTTAATGTATGAACAGATATTTTCATCTCAAGATATTTCTAATGGTGTGCTAAGAGGCGTTGCAACTATCATTATGTTTTCTCCAATTTTAATTGGATGCCTTAGTTTTATTTATTTGATTTGTTACTACTTTTTACCTCAACCTAAAAAGATAATCGATATATCTCAACTGCTTAGAGGCTTAGGGCTCATATTGGTTGGTTATATTGTGAGCTTTATGATCGTTCTCGGGGAGAAAAGTTTTCAATTTGAACTATTTATCACTTTAATTTTTGCATATGTTTTTATGTTAGTTCCATTGTTGTTGGGATTTATTGCAGCCAATGGTTTTGAGAAATTAAAGCGCAGTTAAGTTGTTTTATTAAAAAAGTATGTATCCCAAAGGATTACATACTTTGCATCTGCTTAACGGTCACACTTTGTTTTGAATTTTTTCTTAAAGAGATGATTTTCCCTTTAGATAAGAAATGAATGTGATAGCTCTTTAGGCCATCTGTTTTCGGATCGATCGTAATCTCAGCAAACATCGGCGTTTGCCAAAGAGCACTATCAGCATTTGCCGATAAACCTAACCAAGCTTGTGCCTGAATAATAACAGTAAATTCATCTTTAATTGAAAGACTATTAATTTCTAAACTATCACACCAATGAACGGTCTTTGGAAATTCAACTTTTGAAAATTTCCAACAAGTTGAAAGTGCCAAACTTGTTGCGATTCCAGCATAATCAGTAATTTCATTATGAATGACTAGAAGGAGTTGCTCAGCTAAATCACTTTCAAAAGAATCAATCATGTTTTGGATTCTTTTCTTGCTTGAAAGGATATAGTTCAAACGTTTTTGTTGGGTTTGAAGTTCATTTTGGATGTCTAAGAGTTCATTTTCATTCATATATAAAACTTTATAAACAAGGTATAGATTCTGATAGCGCAAAAGTATATCTGAACTATTTCTGTATATTGTGAATAGTTTTTAATGAATGACTAATGGTTTTAAAAATGATCGAAACAGCAAGACTGATTTTAAGACAGTGGCAGACCGAGGACTATGCATCTTTTGCTCAGATGAGTACAAATCCTCAAGTGATGCAATATTTTCCTAAATTACTGACCCGCACCGAAAGTGACGCTTTTATTAATAAAGTTAGAGCGATCATTGAGTTACAGGGTTGGGGCTTTTGGGCAGTTGAATTAAAGTCAAACCATCAATTTATTGGTTTTGTTGGCTTACATTCGCAACCGACACAGTTTTCATTTTCTCCTTGCATTGAAATTGGATGGCGTTTAGATCAGGCTTATTGGGGGAAGGGATATGCAACTGAAGCTGCTCAATCAGTATTGGACTTTGCCTTTAGAGAATTAAACTTTGAAAAGATTGTATCTTTTACAAGCTTGGAAAATTTAAGGTCACAAATGCTGATGCAAAAGTTAGGCATGATCAAAGTGGGGGAATTTCAACATCCTGCTTTGGTAAAAGATCATCCACTCAGTTGGCATGTATTGTATGAAATTCATCAGTCAGATTGGATTAGGTAAACCATTTGTTATTTATATAGTTTTTATATCTGAAAATTCAAATGGTTATTCATAAGCAATAAATTGAATCATCCTGTATCCCATTTGTTTCAATTTGCAGCAATTCCTCTAAATATCCGCAGAATCTTGTATAACTATAACTGAAAGCAACAGTAATTTATTACGATATAACAAGAGGAACAAGACATGAGTAATGACAAAATTGATCAGTTAAAAGAGTTCGCATCAAAAGACTTGGAGCAAACTAAAACAGATTTACAGCAAGCCAAAGATAAAGTCAGCGAACTTGGAAATGACATCAAGCAAAAAGGTCAGGAAACTGTCGAAGACGTTAAAAACTTTGCAGCTAAAGATCTCGATCAAACGAAAGCTGATTTGCAACAAGCGAAAGATAAAGCTAATGAGTTGAAGCAAAAGGGTGAGCAAGCTTTAGATGATTTAAAAACAAATGCAACGGATCAGTATGGTGAGGGTAAAGCTGCTTTATCTGCTAAAGCAGATGAGCTGAAAGAAAAACTGGCAGATACTCAGCATGCAGCCAAAGAGAAATTAGATCATTTAAAAGAAGAAGCAAGCCATAAGTTAGAAGATGCCAAAGCAAAAGCTGCTGAACTAAAAGATGAAGCTGCTGCTAAGCTTGAAGATCTAAAAGCTCAAGCGAGCCATAAATTGGATGATTTAAAGAAAGCTGCAACAGATACATTAAATAAATTCAAAGGTTAATCTTTTGATGACTATTTAAGATTCACGCTTATATTCAGAGAAGAAAACACGTTCATAAAAAATGAGCAATTATCTTCTCTGGGATGAGCGTCCAATGTTCAATACTGCTAAACTAGCCAAACTCAGTGATATATTGATCATCTGTTTTTGGAGTAAACAAAATGTCGTGGCTTTCTTCCTTAAAATCTGTTTTTTCACCAGCACAAGAAGTGAAGGAAGATGAAATTCAAACTGTTTTACAAAATTATGTGCTACCACATTCTGAAAATGCATTAAAAGATCGTATCAGCCAAGTGAATGTACAAGGTCGAATTTTACAACTCACGATTAATACTTTTCCTCAAGAAAAAGATCACTTACAACAGATTCATGACGAACTCGCTGAAGCTCTGGAAAAATGCGGTATCCAAGAATTAAATTTACATATTATTCAACAAAAACATGCAGCGCATGGTGAAGCAGGTCATAGCTGCTCATCGAAGCCAAAAGCAGAAAATAGCAATTTACCACCTGTAATGGATGCTTCTCCTAAAGCGGAAGTCGATCCCAATAATCCACCGATTCAAAAAGCTGCACCGCAACAACGCGATGTGGCTGCGCATTCACGTATTCAAAATGTAATATTGGTATCGTCAGGAAAAGGTGGGGTCGGTAAATCAACCACCACAGTGAATCTGGCGCTTGCATTGCAACAACTCGGTCTAAAAGTCGGTGTTTTGGATGCAGATATCTATGGTCCAAGTATTCCAACCATGTTGGGGAATGCGGGACGTACTCCACAAATTGAAAATGAAAATTTTGTGCCTTTAGATGCGTATGGCATGGCTGTGCTTTCAATCGGACATTTGATTGGTGCGCACAATACACCCGTGGCTTGGCGTGGTCCGAAAGCAACTGGTGCATTGATGCAACTTTTTAACCAAACACTTTGGCCAGATTTAGATGTGTTAGTGATTGATATGCCACCTGGTACAGGTGATATTCAATTGACTTTGGCACAACGTATTCCTGTAACAGGTGCGGTGATTGTCACCACCCCTCAAAATGTTGCACTTATGGATGCGGTAAAAGGAATCGAACTCTTTAACAGAGTAAATATTCCTGTACTCGGTGTTATTGAAAATATGTCGACACATATTTGCTCTAATTGCGGACATGAAGAACAGATCTTTGGGATAGGCGGAGGAGATCAATTGTCTGAGCAATATGATATTCCTTTATTAGGACGTTTACCTTTAGACGCAAAAATTCGTGAACATGCAGATAATGGTAAACCAAGTGTGATTGCTCAGGATGCAGCGGCAGAGAGCTACCTCAATATCGCACAAGCTGTATTAAAACAAATGGATAAATTGCCAAAACGTCAGCGTGATGAAAATCGTATTTTCTAAATTTTAAAAGCCTCTAATTTAGAGGCTTTTTTTAATTTCATTATTTGATTGCAGTGCTTGTTTTCTCTTTTTCCAAGCATTTACTACGCTCCAACGCCAAAGTAAATGTGTAATTAAATAAAAACTAATCGCAAATAAAATTGCTTCAATGACAAGCCCTGACACGAGAATCTTCGCAAGGCTGAAATCAATATGGCCATGACCAAAATTCTTAAGCCAATTGATAATTTGGTGTAAAACCCCTAATAGCATATCGCTATTGATCATATGCACATGATAAATTTTAGTTCCAAACCAAAAACCTAAATAGAGAATTGGAACGACAGTGAGTGGATTGGTTAACCAAGCCATACATAGGCCAATAGGCAAGTTCACTTCAAACCATAACACAGTCAAAATAATGAATAGGCTATGAAAAGGGACTGGTAATATTCCCCAAAATGTTCCAATAAACATGGCTTTCGCAATAGAACGACGGTTCACATACCAAAGTAGAGGATTTAAGGTACGTTCACCAAAAATTCTCATAAATTTTAGACTAGCAACTTTCTCTGATGAAGGCAGCCACTTGTTAAAAAACTTCTTAGGCATAAGCGAGGGAACACATTTAAAGAGAAAAGTGAACGAATGTATATAAAATAACATTATTTACTTATTGAAAACTTAAAATTGCACCAAAGTTTATCTTGTTAAAAAATAAGAATACTTAGAATACGTTATATGTGTTGTATTTTAGCCTGTGTTTTACTCATGTGACTCTTGAGTAGAGTATACTTGTAATTAATAAAATATAGATAAAACATTTATTTAAATAGGCTCTCGTCATAAGTGCTTACAGTTAAAATTTTGCTATCATTTGGCAATTATATTAATCTGAATTTATCTTTTAGTGAGGTCATTCAATGATTTCATGGTTTTTTATTGGTTTAGTGATAACCATTTTGCTCACTCCTGGTCCAACTAATACTTTACTTGCATCCTCTGGTATTCAGGTAGGATTGCGTAAATCTCTATTGCTGATTCCGGCGGAAGCAATTGGTTATATTATTGCGATCAGTGCATGGGGAATGTTGATTGGTAAAGTCTCAGCGACATTACCTTTATTACCAACATTTTTAAAACTATTAAGTGCAGGGTATATTATTTTCCTTGCGATTAAATTATGGCGTACAGCAAATCAAGAAGTGATTTTAAATCAACCTACAATTCGACCTAGAGAATTGTTATGTGCGACATTATTAAACCCTAAAGCTTTATTATTCGCTTCAGCAATTTTCCCAACAACAGCATGGCAAACGCAAGAAATCTATGTTGCGCATATGAGTAGCTTTGTTGCACTCATTCTTCCAATTGCACTATTTTGGATTTCAGTTGGCGCTGTGTTGGCAACCAATAAAGTAAAATGGTTATCTCAATCTAAGTTACAGCGTACAGCATCAGTTGTACTGATCAGCTTTGCCATTCCCATTAGCTATTCAGCTCTAATCAATCTCTAATTCTAATTTTCTGCTGCCTTGAACCATCTAGGTAGCAGGGTTCTGTTGTTTTCATTAATGTCGTTTTACGTTAAAGTACTCGCCAATCATTAACTTAGATTTTGGATAAAAGTCATGGCAATAAAATCTGATCGTTGGATTCGTGAAATGAGCGAAAAACACGGCATGATTGAACCTTATGCAGAGAATCAAGTCCGTTTCGATGAAAACGGAGAAAAGTTGATTTCTTATGGGGTGTCTAGCTATGGCTATGACGTCCGTTGCGCGCGTGAATTTAAAGTTTTTACCAATGTTCACTCTGCAATTGTTGATCCGAAAAATTTTGATGACAGAAGTTTTATCGATATCGAATCAGATGTTTGTATTATTCCACCGAACTCATTTGCTCTCGCACGTACGATTGAATATTTCCGTATTCCACGAAATGTCTTAACGGTATGTTTAGGTAAATCGACTTATGCCCGTTGCGGTATTATCGTGAATGTAACTCCGTTAGAGCCTGAGTGGGAAGGTCACGTTACGCTTGAGTTTTCAAATACAACGAATCTCCCAGCACGTATTTATGCGGGTGAAGGTGTTGCACAAATGTTGTTCTTTGAAAGTGATGAAGTTTGTGAAACATCTTATAAAGACCGTGGTGGTAAATACCAAGGTCAAACAGGTGTAACTTTACCGAAAACATGATTTCTAAATTACATTTTGCAACAATCATAAAGTTTTTTGGTTGTTGCAATACAAACCTTATATTTAAAGAATAAAGACATAATATTCATACATATATTTAAAAGAAATTATTTAAAAACAATAATTCATTCATCGGAAAATAAAACGTTTACCTAATATATTTTGCATTTGTGTAAATTATCGGCATAATGAAGAATGAATATATATGGGTAAAATTTACCTGTGTTTGAGTGATGTTTGGATACAATTTCTCTTTTAGGGAATCACTCGAAAGGAAGTTAGAAAAATAACGATGGTGCGGAGCATCGCGTAATGGGAAGGTCAAGATGACTACACTTCATACGGTATCATTTCAAAAAACTGTTTTGGCGACTTTGATTGGTTTATGTCTAAATCAGTCAGTTTTTGCATTGCAAGAATTATCAGACGATGGTTTAAGTGAAACCACTGGTGAAGGCATCGCTTTACTACCTCAAGATACTTATATGATTTTCCGTGGCGCAGGTCCTAATGAGGCTACTCCATTGGCTGGAGCGGATGGGATTGCTGGTAATACGGATGATCGATTAAATGATACTGGTTATATCCGTTACATTCCTGTTGGCCCTTTAACATCAGAAGCTAGTGCAGCTGGTGCTGGTAAAGCAGATTTGTTTTTATATGGTTTAGCAGTTTCTAAATCTGATAATAATACGAATACCCGTATAGCAAGTACTGCTGCTAATGCAAGTATTAAGAGCTGGGGAACAGCAAGTAATCCTTGGTTATTAAAGGCAAGTACTGCTTACAATGTACCTGATTTTTATGTCAATGGTACAAATGGTGGTACATCTAAAAGTTCAGTTACTTACCTTTCTATGGAAGCTCCACTTTATAATCAAAGTCTTGCTGGACTTACATCAGATACAGGGTTAGATGCTTATAAACTTAAATTGGGTTTATGGGCTGATGCTTTCGTCAGAGACCCAAGTAAAATAGAAGGTGACGCAAATCAATTTTGCTTAAATGGTTGTACTCGTAATACAAGTGCTGTAAACACGGCGCAAATACCACGTGAAAATCGATTGCGATTGCAGGCAATTTGGAATAATTTCAGTGTAAATGGAAGTAATTTACAATTGTTCCAAACTCTAGGAGGAGTTGGTCTTTCTGGTGATACTGGTATCAATAATGGTATGAGTAAATTTTATAATAATACTCTTGGAGCTTCTGGTATTTTGCGTTTTAACAGTGGGGACGCTGCAAATGTTAAAGCAACTTACAATGCTGGCGTATCAACAAGAACTTATAATACAGATAGAAATGCTACAGCAGCATCAACAGGATGGTCAAATACAGAGGTTTGGAATACCTATGCTAATACAAGTATTTTAGGTGGGGATAATGGCTCTGCTGGCGGATGTAATGCTGGTGGTGTCCAATTCGGTTCTGTTGCTTGTCAATTCCGTTATAGAGATCGTGCTGTAAAAGATAGCGTTTCTGGAGCATCTTGGACTGCACCAGATCCAAATGGAAGTAATGTTTTACGATTGAGTACAAGAGAAACGTCAAATACCAGTTTGGTCTCGACACCTGCTTTGAGTGGAGGAAATGCACCTACATTTGCAGCAGATGATGGAATATTTATTTATAACCCTAACATTAATTTAGTATTAGGGTCTCTTTATCAACCAGTTGTTTTAGGGTCTGATGGTAAGAACTTTAGTTTAGAAATAGCACGTATTCCAAATAAACAAGATGTTTATACAAAAATTTATACTCGTTATGCAGGTGATACAGGTGATACAGGTGTGACCTATTATGGTTCTACTTGTAATGTTTACCAATGTGGTAGTTCAACTGTTGCTGGGTACCAAGGTGGATCTGCCTTAAATGATTATTCTTCTACAGCATTGGCAGGTAAAAAACTTGCAACGCACAGTAGTATCAGTTTTGGTACTGTTAAGAGTAATGACGGTGGACAAACGTTGGTTGCTGATAGTGGTGTTGAAGCAATAGGCATATTCTTTGGAACTCCACAAAATAGAACGAATATTTCAGGGACGCAAATTTTTAGGGAAGCTCAATACCAACAACGTCAACAACGTATTGATACTAATTATATTGTGACTGATCGTTATAGATTGACGGTTTCTCATGGAGCAGGCGGTTTATTTGGTAGCGCCGGTACTGAAACGAAAACAGATCCATATGGTCAGGCATCGATTTCATGTAACTATACTGCGGGTCTTTTTGGTCAAGGTTGTTCTAGTTCAGTTGACCGGTGGTTTAATATTTCTGGCTATCATGTTGATTGGGTTTATCTTACAAATGTAGATGCAAGTGGTAATAAAATTTTTGGAAATGATGACGGCACTTATGCACGTTATTGTACAAATACAACGACAGACTGTTTAACTTGGTATAACGGTTCTGGATTGGGTGTAGGTGGAAACGGGAATGGTTATCCTGCAACTGTGACCAATGTAAATCAAATCATTGGCGGTAGTATGGCGAATCCTGGTAGCGGGCAACGTGGAGCTGATGATTGTTGGCCTGGTGAGTCTGGAGGAGCCTGTAATGGAAGTAGTGGCAGCACAACATCTGATGGATTGTATGGATTATCACGGTTAAGTGCAGTTAATAATGGTGGAAGTTCTAATACGCCAACACCAACTCATCTTAATAATACTAATTGGACATACGGAACACGAGCGAACGCGCCTTGGTTTAGAGTAGCAGGTGGAGCAGAAGCTGTAGCATACGGCTCTGGTTTAGGATCTTCAACCGCGATTACTTCAGATATTGTCCCTACAGCAATAACAGGTGGTGTGAATCCATCAGGGTTAAATAACTTTGGCTCAGCAGTAATTGATGGGCTGTTAATTCAGCATATGAAAATAACCACTAAGGGATTATAAGACAAGGAGTCATTCATTATGTTTAAGTTTAATATTTTAGGCTTTAGTATTCTTGCTTTATTGGCTAGTCAAGGTATATATGCATCAACTATGGTTGATTTAACTGATGACGAATTATCAAAAGTGCAAGGTCAAGCTTTGATGAGTCTCTCTTATATCTCTCCTGTTGATACAAAAAATTTAGAATCGACTCGTACAGGAAGTACTAAAGATATTGGTTTCTATAAATTAGGTATGGAAGCAGAGATTGAATTAAACGCGAATATTAAAAAACTACAGTTAGGCTGTGGTGGTGTGAATGGTATTGGTGACTGTGATATTGATATAGATAACTTAAGTTTAAGTGGTTTAAAGGTTGATAGTAATGGTAAACCTGTTGCCATGACTAATGAGGAAAGAGCAGCTTCTTCCGCAAAACTAACAAACCCATTTATTGAATTTGCTATTAAAAATCCAGAATCAGCTTCGATGCGTCAAGTTGTTGGATTTCGTCTAAGTGCGGAAAAAGCAATTGGTTTATTAACAGCAGGAACAGAAAATACTGGTTCTCCAAATGGTATTAATACTATTTCTGGTTATATGAAAGTGCAATCAGATAGTTCTGGAATTATCAAGGGATATGCTACAACTGGTGCTACTCGTGATAATCTGTATGGTACGTATTTAAATCCGAATGACTTGGTTATTACAGGTACCTTACAAGCATTAGGTTTAGGTGGGGCAGCAGAGGCGGATTTTAAAACATCAGCAGGTGGATTTAATATTCCACAGATTAATAATAACTACTTTGAAATTCCTGCAATCTTAGTCAATGAAACTAGAGCAAAATCAAAAGTCTTATCTGCACCAGTAAAAGTTCCTAATATTTATGTTGGACTTGGCTCAAGTTACCCTGTAGATGGTACTGTTCAATATAATGGAAGTGGTCCACATGATTCTGCTTATCCAGAACCTACAGGAATATATACACAAGGTGGTGTGGTTGAAGCAACGGTTACAGCGTGTAGATGGTTCGCATGCCTTCTAGCATCAGCGGGCAAGAAGTTTCCAAACGTTTATATGAGTGGGCAAATTTCAAATATAACTGCTAATTTAAATTTGAATCAGTCATTAGGTCTTATTCATAATTTGCCAATTAACTCTCCTTTTTCTTTATCGCTACAACAACAAGCACTGCAATGGCCAGGAGCGAAATCGGATGATGTTGCACAAAAAGGTTGGTGGATGTCATTTGCCGATCCAGTAAATATTGGATATGTAGTTCCGCAAGATCCTATTGATATTGCACCTTTATTTCCACAGATCGCAAGTGCTGTTTCATATTATTTACGTGCAGGCGGAGGTCATGAAGCTCAGACGAGCGATTTGAGAGGTTTACTTGGTGGTTCAACTTTAACTGTGAATATTGGTAATATTGATTTAAAAGACAGCCCATTAAACTTAAATATTAGTAACCTTAAATTAACAAATCAAAATTTTGCATCTAACTGTTGGGGTGGTTTGAAGTTTTGTTAATAGCTATTTTCGGGAAGAAAGTGGTGGTTTAGTAATCAATAGCTGGTTTTGATGCTATAAGTAAAGGATATTATAATGAAGAAAATGATGATTTTGCTCCTATTCAGCACAAGTATAGTACATGCTGAATTAAAAACTTTGGATAGCCAAGCTTTGAGAGAGGTTGAGGGGCAAGCTGGAGCAGATTTGTCATTGAAATTTTCATTAAATCATACCAGTACTTATCAATTTGATGATGGTGTTGGTGGAGTTTGCGATAAGACAGCGAATAGTAATACTGGTTTAGGTTATTGTCATTTAGGACTTTCGGTAAATAAGCGATTTGTTAGTAGTAGAGTTCAAGGAGCTAATACTTTTTGGGATGTACCAGAAAGTGATCCAACTTTAGCAAACCCAGCAAGAAAATTATGGTTAGTGTTCAAGGGAATCCAAGGAACTGTTGATATTCAAAAACTCGGTTTAGATGGCGTTGATTTAGTATATAAGAATGATGGTGGAATTGATCAGATTAAACCTTCTATGCAACTTAGTCTTGATGCCAGTATGCCTATTTTAATTAGAAATTTTGGTTTTAATGCACTTGCGATTGAACAAGATGATTTTACAAGTTATATCGATTCAAATGGCAAAGTGGTTGAAGGTTCTGCTAGTACTCCACCAACTAGTGGATATGGATATTTAAAAGCAACAACCTACAATGCAACGAATGCTCCAACATCGTTATATGATCAGGGTAAGGAAACTGGGTTTGTTGGTATGAGAATGAACGGTAATCTTGCTATACAAGGTAAGATCATGATGTTTGGTTGTGATAGCAGTCATCCACGTTGCTAGAGCTAGAGATTATCAAGGATTGAAGTGATGAAAAAAAATAACCAAAATCACAATACAGCATGGTTTGCATTAAATACTTTAGCAACAAGTATGCTATTAATAAATTCTGCGCATGCGTTACAAAGCTTAGATGATAGTGCATTGCGTAATGTTAATGGTCAAGATGGAGTTCATATTTCAACCTCTTATGATGAAATTAATGTTGATAAGCTTTACTGGCAAGATAATGCTGGAATAGGAACTTCGAGTAGAACAAATAGTAATTTACAAGCGACAGCTGAAAATTTTAAGATTCGGTCAACGAATGCTAATGTTTCAAACTTACCTATTTCAAATCGAACTCCAGGAACAGATTATAAAATAAATATAGGGAGTGGTAGCGGTAGTGATGCTGGTAGAACTGGACTAGACTTAGCTATTTCGACAAATCCCTCTTTAATTACGATTGATCAATTTAAAATATGTGACACTGAGTCTACTCAGCGTTGCAGCGCCCCAATTGGGAATATGGCAATTCAAACAAGTTCAGTTATTGATATTAATTTTAAGACTCGTGATGGACTCTTTAGTAAAGATAAGCAAGCAACTTTAGATTTAGGATTGAAAAATGCGAATATCTATTTAGGGCAAAAAGATGTTAATAATGAACTGAATCAACTCATACTTAAGAACTTTAATTTTAACTTTTTAGGTAAAGGAGTTATGTTTGTAGATGCCGTTGGTGGCTTTAAATTACAAACTAATGCCGATGGTGTTGGTAAAGCAACAATTGCATATAATTCTAATGGTACAATAAATTTAGCATCTAGTACTCAACCAGATGCAACACATGGATATGTTGATTTTAGAAGAACTACAGATTCTGCATCTAGTAATTTAAGAAATACTGGCAGTTATGGTAATGGTATAGTCGGTGCTGGTGGTGATACAACAAACTCAGGTTTAAATTTAGAATTTTTACTGAATAAAGGTGTAAGCCAAACTTCACCTTATGTTCTTGATGGGACTAATAGTCCAAGTAATGCCAAGGGATTAATACGTGTTGGCGCAAGTGGTCGAATGGTAAATGGTTATTTACAGTTGAGAGGCTTGAATACAACAAATAAGAATAATCCAGATTATACTGGAGTAAATTATGGTAAATCAGATCAAAGTAATATTGTTGGTAGAACTAACAACTTAAGCACTGATTTATCATTAGCAGCAAATAATCCTATTACTACAACAACTGGAAATAATATTATGGGGAGTACAGGTATTGCTTTCCGTATGGCTGCTGAATTTACTAAAGATAATGATCCAATGTTAGGAAGTGATGGTAAGGCAACTACGCTAGAAATTGGTAATGCAGGTCTAAATACTTATGGTTTTGAATTTGGAAATTTAACCGGATTAGTAGCGACTGATCGTGGTTCATTTGATAGTGGCAATGTATATGTGAATCTAGCTGATACTCGAACAGTTTTATTACCTGCAAATAAACTTTTCCAAACCAGTCGATTTGGTAATGGTAATTTTTTAACTAGTAATAATGATTATGTTCAATATATCTATACAGATACTCCAAATGGTATCGCTGCAAATCAAAATCCTTATAGTTTACTAGTAGCGGTTCGAGGTGCTGAATTCCAAGCTATATCTCGTCGAGGTCGTTTTACCAATAGTGCTCGGACAAATGATGCAACTGGCGCAGCAGTTCCAAATATTGCAGAGCATAATGGTACTAATGAATGGGGACTAGCATTACCTTTTTATAATTTAAATGCCAACATGGCGATTTTTGGTACCAATGTTGATGCATCTACTGCTTATGCATACACGTCTGATTATAAAGGCTATAATAAATCACCTACAAATAAAGTTGTTGTTGGCGCAGGTTTAACACCACGTCTAGGTTTTTCACTGGCCATGAGTACTGAGGGTGTAAGTTCTGATGGAAGTAAAACAACATCAATTTTAGTAATTGATGGTAAGAAAATAGGTGCTAATAATCAACCTGTTGATTATTATATGGGGTTGCGTAATATTGATTTACTACTCAAAGGCACTGGTAATATTGGTGTTGAAAAGGGTAGCTTAAACGTTAGTTTAAAAGATTTACTTATTGTGGCTGCAGCGCAAGTTGCTGCTGGATATCTACCTGGGACAACTTACCAAACTTGTGTATTATCTACATCAAATGCAGGATGTAGTAGCTCTGTTCCAGCTAATAATAAAGTAGCATTAAATAATTTTGCTACACCAAATGATGTGCTATTTGGTATTAAGTTACGCGCTGGCGGTAGCATGGATTTTTCACTTATACCAAATAGTGAGTATAAGTCTGATGGAACTGGGAGTAGTTTAAATATTGTCGGTGATTTTACTTTAGACCCAAAACAAGGTAATACAATTCAAATTAGTGATCCTCTTGATGGCTCTACACTCGGTTTAGATAATTTAACGGGTAAAATGGCATTTAATAATGCAATTGTAATTGCCCCAAAAGCGAACCAGAATGGTGCTGAAGGCATGGTTAGTTTTAATTCGTCTTTTACATTGAACCCAGATCGTACTACTGATGGTGTTTTTCGTGCGAGAGATATAAATCTATATCCACCTAATACTGGTTCTGGCGCTCGTTTAGGTGAATTAGCAATCACTGGCGGTAGATTAACTAGCCAATTTGGTATTATGCCACGTAATTAAAGTGCATCATCTATTTGGTCTGAAATAGATTGAATAGATGATAAGCTATGTTAATCTATTGGATGTATTTTAAACATTTGTCTACGGATCAGGGCAATGAAAAAAAATAAAAAGCTAGGATGTCTATCGTTACTGCTATTAAGTCCATACTCTATAGCGATGCAACCTATGGATGACCAGAGTCTTGCTACAATGACAGGGCAAGATGGTCTGACTATTCAAGCACAAGCAAATGTTGAGTTTAAGCAGTTATCTATGATAGATAATGATGGTTTATCATACGGTAGTGGTTCTTCATTGTATACATCGCCTGATTATACTAAAAGGGCTGGTTTAGTGATTGGAGGGCAAACTTCTTCTAGTCCTGTTCGAGTTGTAGGCCTAAATGGTTCTAGTGAAACTATTCTTGGATTCAATGCTGTAATTGACTCAGATGTTGGAACTGTTTTAAATAAAGGCGCTTTCACAAATATTGCTTTATCTTTTAACAGTAATATCACAGGAATTCGTATTTCTCCTTTTTCTGTATATGCTGCTAGTGAAAGTACTCTCTCTGATATCATTAGTAATTCATACACTAAAAATACAATCTATGATAGTTCTACATTAAAACCTAAAGCAGGTTTAGTAAAAGAAATTGTAAGAGTTGGTGGTGCAAGTGGGATAGATATCGTTTTTGCCGCTAATAAACCAACAGTAAATATTCAATTAGGTGCAGCACCACAAGGACATATGATTATGTTTGGAGGTGCAATAAATTCAATTTGTGGTTCAGGTAGTGGTTGTAATATAGTTGCTGTTTCTGACTATGATGGAAGCAATAATCCATATGGTATTGGTTTTGATTTTCAATTTACGGGTTATAATAATTCACCTTTTGGGCTGACCGGTTTTTATGCGGGTATTGAGGGTAAAAATGGCACAGACTCTGGTGGGTTAGTTTTTGGGAATTCAGGAGTTTCAGACAAATTTAACTTGAGTTTAAATAACGTAATTTTAGGGCAGTCTGGAAGTCCGTCTACGACATATCCATCAAGCACTTTTAATGGATTGCCAAATGCTTCAATTGGAAGTATAGGTGCTGTAGGCGCATCAGTTACTAACTTAAAGATGAAAGTTAGTGGGATGTAATAAGATTGTGACAGTATATTAGTCATTTTATTAAAGCGACCTCAGTCGCTTTTTTTATTAATATACTGTTATTAAAAAAAGATCAGCTCTGCTCCAAGTAGTTAATAATCTCATCTAGTTGTTTCTCTTTTTTTACTTTAGCCCAAAGCTCTTGAGCTTCAGGATAGGCTTTCGTCATCATACCTAACCATTGCTTATAACGACCGATCATTCCGATTTCAGTTTTGTACTGGCCACTTAAAAAACGTTGCTGGAGTTGCACTAACTCTGGCCAAGAAAGGATAGCTTGATCACTATTCTCTCGAATACATAAGGTTAGATCCGGTGTAGTCACAGCCCCGCGACCAATCATAATATCATGGCAATCTGACTGGGCTATACACGCTTTGGCATCAGTATTATTCCAAATCTCACCATTCGCAATCACATTGATGTCTAAAGCTTCGACGATTGGCTGAATTTTTTCCCAATAGGCAGGTGGGGTATAGCCATCTGCCTTAGTACGCGCATGTACGGTAAGCCAATTTGCACCAGCATCTTCTATCGCATGTGCATTATCTAAAGTGTGGTTTTCATCTAGATAGCCCAGACGCATTTTAGCTGAAACGGGTATATGTGCAGGTACAGCATCACGAACTGCTTTAACTAAGAGGTGTACGGTTTCAGGTTCATCCAATAGAACAGAGCCGCCGCGATGACGATTAACAGTTTTAGCGGGACAACCAAAGTTAAGATCAATTGCTGGAGCACCGAGTTCAACAACTTTCGCTGCATTTGCTGCTAACATTTCTGGGTTATTGCCAAGAAATTGAACATGAACTGGTGTACCAGCCGCAGTTTTACCTGAGTTTTTGAGTTCAGGACAAAAACTATAATAAATATGATCTGGAAGAAGACTATCGGTAATACGAATAAACTCGGTTACGCACCAATCAAAACTGCCAACATGAGTGAGTACATCACGCATGATCGGATCAGTTAGACCTTCCATTGGAGCGAGCACAAGTTTCACGATTATTATTACCTAATTAAAAGAATACAGCGTTATACGCATTTTCAGATAGGCTGTCTAGTTTATTATGAAGCTAGAAATTAACGTCCCAAAATCATTTCTAAAACAAACTTACTGCCGATAAAACCAATTGCAAGTAAGATAAAACCTGTAATGGTAAAGCGTATTGCTTTGCGTCCGCGCCAGCCAAATTTGTAATGCCCAATTAAAAGCGCACCATATAAAAACCATGAAATAATACTAAAAGCGGTTTTATGAGCAAGATGCTGAGCAAAGAAGTTATCAATTGTAAAAAAGCCAAAGAGAAGTGCAGCAGTGAGTAAGCCAAAACCTGTAATAATTAAATCAAAGAGTACCGATTCCATCACTTGGAATGGTGGAAGTAAGTTAACCCAAATTCGTCTTTTTTGTTTCTTCTTAAGTTCTCTATCTTGAAACCAAAGCAATACGGAATGAATAGTTGCCATCAGTAAAACAGCATAAGCTGATAAAGAGAGGATGATATGAAGATCTAAACCTAAGCTATGTTGTTCAATGACTTGATTTGGTTGACTAAAAGCATATCCTAAAATTAAACCAATTGCGGCAACAGGAGTGCCAATTAAATTTAATGGTAAGATTGGTCGAATTAAACTTAAAATTAAACTGAGTGCTAGCATCAGCCCCGAAGTGAATGACATCAGGTTAAATACATCATAATTCACGCCAATAGGTGTCATCATATCTTGATAGAGCACAGTACTATGCAGTAATAGCCCCAGACCAATCATAATCGAATAACACCAAAGATTTGGACTACGTTTTGACATCAAACGTATAAACAAATACCAAAAAGAACTGGTATAGGCTACAAGTGCCAAAATTGTGTAAACCAAGGGGAGACTGATCATGTCAAACCTTTTTCAGGGGGTTGAATAATATTCACTATATAAGATGTAAATTCGCTTCGAACTACAGTATCCTATAGCATCTTACGCATAAATTTTCTATTTTAAGAAAGATTTTTTTGCAACTAGCCATTTTAAGCGGATTTCGCAATGTTTGATACCTTAACAGAACGACTCACACAGAGTTTAAGAAATGTTACTGGCTCAGGGCAGCTGACCGAAGACAATATTAAAGATACCTTACGTGAAGTACGTATGGCACTTCTTGAAGCCGATGTGGCATTACCTGTAACTCGTGAATTTATCGCGAAGGTTAAGGAAGAAGCTCTCGGTCAAGAAGTCATGACTCAGCTTTCTCCAGGTCAGGCATTTGTAAAAATTGTCTATGATGAACTCACCAAAATGATGGGTGAGGCAAATGAGACTCTAGATTTAAGCGCAAAGCCACCTGTCGTGGTTTTACTTGCAGGTTTGCAAGGTGCGGGTAAAACAACAACTGCCGCAAAATTAGCGCGTTTTCTGAAAGAGCGCCAAAAGAAAAAAGTAATGACTGTTTCTGCTGACGTCTATCGTCCAGCCGCAATCAAGCAGTTAGAAACCGTATCCAATGAAGTTGGCGTGGGTTTCATTCCATCAGAAGCATCTGAAAAGCCAATTGATATTGTTAATCGTGCGATTGAACAAGCTAAAATCCAGTTTGCTGATGTTTTAATTGTCGATACCGCAGGACGTCTGCATGTCGATGAAGACATGATGGATGAGATTAAAGAATTACACGCTGCAGTTAAGCCAACAGAGACTCTGTTTGTTGTCGATGCGATGACAGGTCAGGATGCTGCTAATACAGCAAAAGCGTTTAACGATGCTCTGGCTTTGACTGGTGTTATTCTCACTAAAACTGATGGTGATGCACGTGGTGGTGCTGCACTTTCTGTTCGTGCGATTACAGGTAAACCGATCAAGTTCTTGGGTATTGGTGAAAAACTAGATGCACTTGAGCCATTCCATCCAGATCGTGTTGCACAACGTATCTTAGGTATGGGTGACGTACTTTCTTTAGTCGAAGAAGTTGAACGCAAAATCGACAAAGAAAAAGCCGAAAAAATGGCGAAGAAATTGCAGAAAGGCGGAACCTTCAACTTTGAAGATATGCTGATGCAATTTGAGCAAATGAGCAAGATGGGTGGTATGATGGGCTTCTTGGATAAGTTGCCTGGCATGAGTAACTCTGGTATTCAAGATGCGATTGCACAAGCAAATCCTGAAAAGCAAGTGAAAAAAATGGAAGCGATTATTCAATCGATGACCATTAAAGAACGCCGTAACCCAGATTTGATGAATCCAAGTCGTAAAAAACGTATTGCTGCGGGTTGTGGTATGGACGTTGCTGAAGTGAATAAATTAATTAAGCAACAAGCCCAAATGGCGAAAATGATGAAGAAATTTGCGAATCCGTCAGGAATGAGCAAAATGTTGAAGTCACTAGGTAATATGCAAAAACAATTTGGTGGCGGTAACATGGGACCTTTATTTGGTAGTAATGAACCAAAAAAATAATCTAAAGCTATCTAGAAAAGGCGCAAATTGCGCCTTTTTTGTTAAATCTTACTTGTGCATCTAAGTATCAATTTAATACAGAAAATCAATATGAAAATAAACGAATAAGGGACACAATAATTTTAAGTATTTGTTTTATATTTATAAAGTGTTATATATGTCACATAATTCTAACGGTAAGGTATTTATACTACATTGTGAAAATGCAAATCCAGAGCAGCATTGGTATTTATGGTTAGAACAACAATTAGAATCTGAAGGAATTGCCGCTGAACGAATATTCCTTGCGGATTCGAATCACCCAGAAGCTGAAATTTGGCAAACTTGTTTAGAAACACAACTACAAGATTTAACTGAACCGAGTATTGTTGTTGCCCATGGATTGTCTTGTATTGCCGTGGCTCACTTTCTAGCAAAGCGTCTGCAACAAACTCAGTTGAAAGCATGCCTATTTATTGCTGCTTTTAATGAGCCTATACCCAAATTTCCTGAATATGATGAATTTATCAAGCATTCAAATTTTACGAGCGCCGTAATCCGAGCCAATGTTAAAAGACGCCTCGTTTTCTTTTCTACGAACGATCCTATTGTTCCAGTTCCTTTGACTTTTAAATTTTCAAATTTACTGAATGCCCAACTGATTGAAGCTGTTCAGGCAGGACATTTTCGTACTGAAGATGGATATACAATGTTTCCTCAGTTGTTCCAGATACTTCAAACATTGGTCAATGCTGACTTAAGTTGAACGTAATTTTTTAGTCCTTTAAGTAAGAGATCAGATTCAATTAAAGGTTGATGATGTTGCAGAAATTTGGCAAATATCTCCGCATCTCCACCTGTTAAAATCAGATGTTTAGGTGACTGTTGCATAATTTGATCAATTGTACTAATTAGACCTAGCAAGATACCGTGATGCACAGCATCAACGGTGTTGTGTCCTGGTTTCAGATTATCGAATGCAGAGTCAGGAATTTTAATACCTTTGGTATTTTGAATGAGTGAATCTCGTTGTAAATATAAATTTGGCAGAATATAACCGCCTAAATGTTGTAACCCTTCTACTAAATCGATAGTCAGCGCTGTACCACAGCCAATCACACAAAAGTTTTGATCAGGTTTTGAAATTGCTAAGACCTGTAACCAACGATCAATCCCGAGTTGACTTGGGACATCATAACCACAACGAAGCCCTGCATAATTAGCATGTACCTGAGCGAAGATAATTGGAATTTCCAAAATATCGAGGATCATTTGAATACGTTGATTATTTTCTGTATCTAAAACAGATGAAATTCCAACCTGACTTAAATTTTGATGTCTAAAATGTTGAATTAAACCTAACAGCAAATCGGCAGGTGACTGTAAGTGTAATTCTGCAGCATGCTCAAGCACTTGATCATTTTCGGTAATCCAATATTTTAAACGGGTATTACCAATATCCAACCATAGACTTTTCATAAAATGATCATTCCTTAAATTGGCGCGAGGCGTAAACGGCCTTGATAGAAGGATTGAACATGATGGGTTTTAATTAGTACAGCACCATCATTGGAGATGCCTTGAAAGCTTCCTTGAAGCTTACCTTGTGCATGTTCAAACTCAACTTGTTGATTGAGCCATATTGCATGATGATTAAAGCGTTCAGCTAAATTATAACTGCCATGTTCAAACCATTGAGAAGCCTGTTGAATCGCAGTGTAGAGCTCAGCAATCAGCGTTAAACGATCAGTATGAGCTAAACCGAGCATCGCCAGAGAGGTAATTGGCTGATCCGCATTTTCTACAGGGGGCGTGTTTAAGTTAATGCCTACGCCAACAATCGCTTGATGAGGGGAAAGTGGTTCAACCAGAATACCTCCCCATTTTCCTTGAGCACTATATAAATCATTTGGCCATTTAATTTGTAAACTTAGACCTTGTAAGCTTGGCATTTGTAGGATATTTAAAGCAACTTCCAGTGCAAGACGACCATCTAAAGCTGTTTTGGTTTGAATCAGTGTACTTAAATAAATATTACCTTCAGGAGAAGACCATTGCCGTTGGTGCTGACCTCGACCTTGTGTTTGCTGTGCGCTGCAAACTAATCCTGAGCTAATGCCTTTTTGTGCAATTTTACGCATATCATCATTTGTCGATGTTGTCGTCGTTTTGAGCAACACTATTTCAGGAAATTGATTTTTTGCATTAAGTAATTGCTGAAGCTGGCGAGTTGCTAAATCTTCCATTGTTTTATAAGTAGAGTGGTCATGTGTTTATGGAGTTAATCATATATTTGCTGATTGGCGCAATTGCTGGATTTACTGCAGGTTTGTTTGGTGTTGGCGGTGGATTAATTATTGTACCAATTTTATATATTGTCTTTACTCAAATGCATTATGATCCGAATGTGATCATGCATATAGCAGTGGGGACATCTCTAGCTACAATTATTGTAACATCAATTAGTTCTGTGACCGCTCACCATAAAAAAGGTGCTGTCTTGTGGAATGTATTTCGTAATTTAGCACCAGGTTTAGTTTTAGGGTCTTTTTTAGGTGCAGGTGTGGCTGATTTACTCTCTGGGCAGCATTTACAGTTAATTATTGGTGTATTTGCAGTGTGGATGTCGTACAAAATGTTTAGCGGAGCGCATGCTGTTATTGATCCAAATCGCCACTTACCATCTGCACCATTACAGTTTATTGCTGGTGGTGGAATTGGAGTGGCGTCTGCGATATTTGGGATCGGTGGTGGTAGCCTAACAGTCCCTTATTTGAACCGTCATGGTGTGGTGATGCAGAAAGCAGTGGCTACTTCAGCGGCGTGTGGATTGCCGATTGCGATTGCTGGTGCAATCGGATTTATGTGGTTTGGTGCAAAAGAGCAAATTAATGTGCCAAATACGATTGGTTATGTTCATATTTATGCTTTTCTTGGTATTAGCGCAATTAGCTTTATTACAGCTAAACTGGGAGCAAAAGTAGCACATCGCTTATCAGCTGCGATGTTAAAAAAGTGTTTTGCAGGCTTATTAGTTGTTGTTGGCTGCTACTTTATTTATAAAGGTTTAATTTAAGTTATCAGCCCATAATGTACTTCAATTGTTGCGATTAAGGTTTCGACCAATAGCAAAACATCATCTTGTTGACGAGCATCGACGAAAAAAAGAGGGTAATTAACGCCTTGTGTTGCAAGCCAATCTCGGTACATCGAAAGCGTTCTTTCTGGTTTTCGGTCAATATGAGTAATCGCAATCACAATATTATTGCCAAATGGTTTGAACGCTTCTACATATTGAGCTAGATCGAGTAGTGGATTTTCAGCAGCATGGTCAATCATGACAATCGTACCAATTGCACCTTTGCAAATTACAGCCCAAATAAACTCAAAACGTTCTTGTCCAGGCGTCCCGTATAACCCGACTTTGACGCCATCATCTAAAGTAATCTCACCATAATCGATACCGACAGTGGTGAGCATTTTTTCATGCGATTCAATATCAGTATTTAAAGCCTCGGTGCTGAGCACATCAATTTCCGAGAGGGCATTTATCGCCGTGGATTTACCTGACCCCATGGTTCCACCAAAGACAATTTTATATTGTTGTAAAATCATAGAATTATCCTAGGTTAGAAGCCTAAACGGTTACGTAATCGACCAAACAGTTTTTTCATAAAATTTTGTTCAGTCATATTTTGACTATTTTGCGGATGATAATTGGCTTGATGATCTTTGATAATTTTGCCGTAATTTACACCTAAACTTGCTGCGACAAATTGCTTGACGCGCTGTTCAGGTAATTTTAATTGGCTGGCTACAACTGAAATTTCAGCCCCTTTAGCAAAACAAGCAGCCATACGTAAAATATCTTGGCGCTGAATTTTATTTATCGGTTGTGGCCAAATTTCTAAATAAAAACTTGATGCAGATGGGGGGCAAAGTTCATTAAAATCTTTTGATGCCCAAAGTAAATTCCATAACCATTGTTTTAAATCTTGTTGTGATGTCTCTGTGATCCAAAGTTGGTCATTTTGTGTGGCGTAGGTGTAATTCAAGCTTGGATCTGTATGTAATGTTTGTAGCATCGGATTTTGCCAAACCCATTCGTTACGAGGGTCTGCAATTGCAATTAAACCATTGTTATCAAATAACTGAATTTTCCCATTTTTAGGATTTAGGATTTCTTGTAGAACTTCCCTGATTTGTTTCCGATGAATTGTAGTATTAGTTGCTTGAGGTGGGGATATTTTCTCTATCGCAGCATTTTTAGATAAGCGCTCATTTAGCCATTGATGTAGAGAGTGAAGATGATTCAATGGTAGATATAGAATGTCATCTTCGATTGAACTATTTTTATCTGCATCATTGGCAATTTGTAGAACATTAATATGGTTATTTTTGATTAAGCTTTTGATATTCGGTGAATCAAAAAAGACATGATTGATCATCAAAATATCGAGCTGCGGTTCAGCAATATTGCTCCAATTGACTTGGATATGACTAGGAATAGCAGTTTGTACATGTTCTTTTAATTCATTCAATGTTCTGAGACTGAGCCCAAAAATTGCGATATTAACAGCTTGATGAACACTCATAATGCTACTCATAATTACTGAGCAATTCAGTAAAATTAATAAAAATGTGCTTATATTGGTAAAAATATTATTTTATGTGATTTATATCAATAAATTTTTGGTAAATAAACTAATTTTCAGATATTCGGTTAGCACGATTTCATAAGCTTAACTCATTGATCTTAAAGATAAGGAATTTAAATTTTTAATCAAATATTTCCTCAAAATATTGTTTTTATCTTTCGATTGACTTAAAAAGCAATAAAATTGTTAGACAATGATATAGAATTTATGCAGTGAGATCAGTTAAAACAAAAAAGCGCAAATAGCATTGGAATATGCGTATAACAACGATAGCGAGGGGATCATGAATCTCGAAGAGGCTGATAGTCTTTCTGAACAGATTGCAAAATATATTAGTGAACAAATTATTAGTGGTGAGCTGGTTGAGGGAGAGCGTATTCAAGAGCTACGTATTGCGAAAGAATTAGATGTGAGTCGAGGTTCTGTTCGTGAAGCTTTGCTACTACTAGAACGTACTTATTTAATTGAAATTTTCCCACGACGTGGTGCAATTGTTTCTGAAATGTCAGCTCAACAAGTTAAAGCTCTGTTTGATACCAATGTCATGGTACTTGGGCATATTGTGCAACGAATTAGTGAGACTTGGAGAGTTAACGAGGCTGAACAGCTACAGACCTTATTAGATCAACTGGTTGAATTTGTACGTGCCGGGGATATTGAAAAATTCTACGATTCGATTTTTAAATATTTAGCAGATCAGCATGATATGGTGGCGAATCCCTATTTAATGCAATTTTATAAAGAATTGTTGCCTTCGTTACGTCGTAGCTACTTTTTAACCTTAAATACTTCACGTCGTGAATTACAGGAATCTTTTACCCTGTTTAAGTTAGTGATTGATGCTATTTTGATCCGAAAATCACAACAAGCGGCTTTATTTATGGAAGATTTTTGTCGACACTTACGTAACCTTGTGTTGGAATCTCTGACACGTATGAAACAGATTGAATTGGCTTGGGCTAGACGCTCACGCCGCTAGTTAGGGCAGTATGCGTTTAAGCAGTTTAAAACTTTCAGGCTTTAAATCTTTTGCCGATAGTACTACATTACATTTCAAAGCAAACCGTACTGCGGTGGTTGGACCGAACGGTTGCGGTAAATCAAATGTCATCGATGCTATTCGTTGGGTGATGGGTGAATCAAATGCACGTCAGTTGCGCGGCGGTAGTATGCAGGATGTCATTTTTACTGGGACAGCTAAACGGAAGCCTGTTGGTGTTGCCAGTGTCGAACTTCGTTTCGATAATACCTACGGTAAATTAGGTGGGGCTTATAATGCCTATAGCGAGCTGGCTGTCCGTCGCCAAGTCACACGTGAAGGTAAGTCTGAATATTTCTTAAATGGCACGCGTTGCCGTCGTCGTGATATCACTGATATTTTCTTGGGCACAGGTTTAGGGCCGCGTTCTTATGCGGTGATTGAACAGGGTATGATTAACCGTCTGGTTGATGCCAAGCCTGAAGAAATGCGTGTGTTTATTGAAGAAGCTGCAGGAGTGTCTCGTTATCAAGCGCGCCGTCGTGAAACCTTGCAGCACTTAGAGCATACTGAGCAAAATCTGGCGCGTTTAGACGATATTGCCGCTGAACTAAAATCTCAACTCCGCAGCTTGAAGCGCCAGTCTGAAGCTGCAATTCAATATAAGACCCTAGAAGGGCAGATTCGAACTTTAAAAATTGAAATCCTTTCATTCCAAGCTAATCAAAGTCAAAAGCTACAACAAGAATATACTGTTGAAATGACGGCACTCGGTGAAAACTTTAAGTTAGTCCGTTCAGAATCTCAAACCATTGAACACGATCTTGAAGCCACCAGTGCTTTATTCCAACGCTTAATTCAGCAGTCTTCACCGTTGCAGCATGAATGGCAACAGGCCGAGAAAAAGCTGTCTGAATTAAAAATGACCTTGGAACAAAAACAGAGTTTATTCCAGCAAAACAGTACCAGCTTGCTGCAACTTGAACAGCAAAAATTACAAACCAAAGAGCGTCTGCAACTCTCTGAATTACAGGTTGAAACTTTAACAACTCAATTTAATGAGCAAAATGAAAGCTTACTTGCCTTAGAACAGCAGACACAAAGGGCTGAGCAAAATTTTACTGATGTTCAGGCACAGCACAAGCAAGCACAACAGCAATTTGATCAACTGAAAACCCAAGTTGACCAGCAACAACAGAAAAAGTTGCAGATGGCAGCGCAAATTGAACAGCTCGGTAAGAATGTACTGCGGATTGAGCAGCAAAAGCAGACCTTACAAACGCAAACTACTCAGATTCGTGCTCAGGTTCAGGATGATGAACAAGCGCAGTTAGAACAATTGCAACAACAACTGCAGCAGGAAATAATTGCGTTAGAAACTGCCATTGAGCAATTACAGCAGGATGTCCAGACTAAGCAAGATCAACAACAGTTGCACAAGGCTGATGTACAGAGCCTCAAAACTGAGATTCAGGTTTTATTGGCTGAACAAAAGAACCTAAATCAGCTTGTCGCAAAGCAAAGCCCGAAGCAGGATCAACATGCAGTTCGACTGATGCAAAGCCTACGTTTAAGCGCTCAAGCTAAAGCGCATGCAAGCATTATTGAGAAGTTCTTAGCCAAATGGTTACAAGCGCAGTTGATTGGGGATGGGCAAGCCTTCCAAGAGGGTATCGCACGACAGTTAAAGTCATCACAACAGCAGCCTGTTCAAATTGTAGGGCTTACTTGTTTGAGTGAGTGGATCGAGGCGCCACAATCTTCTTTATGGGCAAATGTCGCCGTTGCAGAAGATTTAGCCACAGCATTGCGATATCAAGTGCATCTCCAGCAAGCACAATCGATTTTAACGCTGGATGGTTATCATGTCGGTGCCGATTGGGTGATTGCACTGCACTATGATGAAGACAGTCAAATTGCGCAGGGGATGCTCAGTCATCAAGTGCGTTTAGAGGAAATTGAACAGCAACTGGCACAGCAACAACCACAGCTGGATGACTTGGAACATCAGTTTTCTCAACAGCAGGAAATGTTGCAACAGCAGCAACAGCGCTTGCAGCAACAACAACAAAACCTGAAGCAAAAGCAAAAAGAACTGCAACAGCTGGATGTACAAATTGCCAAACTGCAAAGTACCGCACAGGCCTTTGTGTTGCAGCAACAGCAATTCGCAGATCAGTTGAAACAGCTTGATCTACAGCTTGAAGAAGATGCCATGCAGCGTGATGATTTGGAGATTGATCTGCATGCACTGGCATTGAAATTAGAAGCAGTGTTGCCGAACTATAAGACGCTACAGTTTCAGGTAGAAAACTTGAATGAGCAGTTGGATGAGCAGCAACAGCAGTTGACTCAACAACAGCAGCAACGTGAAGCTTTACGTCGCCAGACCTCGCAAGCCAATCAGCAAATTGAGTTATTAGAAAAAGATATCTCGTTCCTGAAAACACAATATCGTCAAATCATTGAACAAATCGAACAGGCCAAGAAGTTTGTTGATCCGATTCAGCTTGAGCTGCCGAACTTGGAGTCTCAATTTCACGAGCAATTCCAGCAAACAGAAAAGCTACAGAAAACATGGAATGAATGGCAGCTTGAACTGAATCAAGTACAAGAGAAACAGCAGCAACTCACAGAACAACGTCATCAAGCTCAACAGAAAGACGAGCAGGTGCGTGAGCAGTTGGAAAAAAAGCGTTTAGCATGGCAGGCAGCAAAATCAGATCGTGAACATTATCTGGAACAGCTGAAAGAATTAAATGCGGACGCTTTATCTGATCTGTCGATAGAAATGAAAGATCATCAGCAAAAACTTGAAAAAGCGCAGCAGCAATTCGAAAAAATTGGTGCAGTGAATTTGGCTGCTTCACAAGAATACGAAGAAGTGTCACAGCGTTTTGATGAGCTGAGTCATCAGATGCAGGATCTACAAAATACCGTTGATCAGCTCAAAGATGCGATGAAAAGCATTGATCAGGAAACGCGTAAGTTATTTATGACCACCTTTGATCAGGTCAATCAAGAACTACAATTGTTGTTTCCAAAGGTATTCGGTGGAGGTGAAGCGACTTTAAGCCTTGAAGATGATTGGCAGTCTGGGGTGAAACTGATGGCACGTCCACCTGGCAAACGTAATAGTTCTTTGGCACTATTATCTGGTGGTGAAAAGACGTTAACCGCTCTGGCTTTAGTATTTGCTATCTTTAGGTTAAATCCAGCACCTTTCTGCGTATTGGATGAAGTTGATGCACCACTTGATGATGCCAACGTACAGCGGTATTGTAATTTGGTAAAAGAGCTTTCTGAACAAGTGCAATTCATTTACATTACACATAATAAATTGGCGATGACAATGGCAACTGATTTACTGGGAGTGACCATGCCAGAGCCGGGCACATCAAAATTAGTGACTGTCGATTTAGAACAGGCAAAAGAATACGGGTTAGTTGCGGAGTCCTAATATGGAAATGAATACAATAATAGGCATTGTTATCGCCGTTGTGATTATGCTCGTTGGTTTGATCATGATTTTAAGAAAACCAAAACCAGTTGAGCCTTCATTAGAAGCAGATCTTCATGTTAACCCTGAAAGTCAGCAACCTGTGATTCCTCGTCATGTGCGAGATCAACTTCTACAAAACAATGTCGCCGCTACAGTTGAACGCGTTGAACCAAGTTTTAACACGGCACAGATAGGAGCAAAAACGCCAGTTGAAACAGCTGCTGCGGAAAATATTGTAAAAGCGACTGAAACTGATGTTGTGATTGAACCTGAGCCAGTCGTCGAGTTAACTCCAATTTCAAATGAACAAGAGAAAATTCTTGAATCGCAGTCTCAAGACGAAGTTGAAGCGCTTTTAACAACGTCAGAAAAAGCTGAGGATGAGAAAGCTGAAACAGAGCTCAGCTTAAATCCCAATATTGAAACTGTTGCCATTGAAGAATTCGATGGTGAAAGTAATATTTTGGATGTGCATTTGCATGAACAGCAACGCTATGATGATGAAAGTGCTTTGGCAACAGCAGAGCAAATTATTGCTTTGAATGTTTATCCGAATCCACGCCGTGCTTTGTCTGGTGATAAAGCTCTCAAAGTATTGTTGAAATACGGTCTGCGTTTTGGAGAGATGTCTTGCTTCCATCGTTATGAAAATACCGATGAGCCAAGCCCATTAATGTTCTCTGTATTACGTGTCACAGATAATGGACCTGCTGGTTTTGATTTGGAAAGTTTGTCGGGAGAACAAGTACAGGGGTTAGCTTTCTTCCTTGCCTTGCCAAATAGTAAAGCTGTTACAGGCTATGATATGATGACCAGTATTGCAGGCTTAATTGCACGTGAAGTCGATGGCAAAGTCTATGATGAAAATAATTTAGAATTTACGCCGCAGTTGAAAGAACATTGGCGTCATCATGTGATTGATTATCGTCCAAATCAAGCAACCGTCTAATGAATCTTTTATAATAAATTTAGTAAAAATTATAGGGCGGTTTTTCCGCCCTTTTATATGGTGAAATTTAAATGGAACACAACTCAGTTATTGAGCAAATGCGTCAGTTAATTCAACTGATTGCAAAACATAATCATGCTTATTATGTGATGGATCAACCTTCCATTTCTGATAGTGAATATGACCATTTATTTCATCAGCTGAAAGCCTTAGAACAACAACATCCAGAATGCATTCAGGCAGATACACCGACCAATAAAATCGGTGGTCAAGCGTTGTCAAAATTTGAAAGCGTGACTCATGCAGTGCCGATGCTGTCTTTAGGTAATGTTTTTAATCAGGAAGATCTGTTTGCCTTTGCACGTCGTATTGATGAACGTTTACCCAATCAAAAAGTCCAGTATGACGTTGAACTTAAACTCGATGGCTTAGCGATTTCACTGTGGTATGAAAATGGTGTATTAGTTCGTGGTGTAACACGCGGTGATGGTGAGACTGGCGAAGACATTACCCAAAATGTCAAAACCATTCGCAACTTGCCAAAAGTTCTATCGAGTCAGTATCAAGCGATTCCTGAGTTTCTTGAAGTTCGTGGCGAAGTGTTGATGCCGAAGCAAGGCTTTGAAAAACTCAATGCTGATCAAGAAGCCAAAGGTGAGAAGACCTTTGCTAATCCACGGAATGCGGCAGCAGGAAGCCTGCGTCAGCTCGATCCAAATATCGCAGCTTCGCGTCCGTTGGCGTTCTATGCCTATGGGATTGCACAGTGTGTACCGAATCATGGCCTTGAAACCATGCATGACAGCCTGCACTGGTTAACCCGATTTGGTTTTGAAATCGCTGAGCGTCAATTCCTGTGTGCTTCGATTGAAGAAGTGCAACAACGCTATGAACAGATTCAACAAGAACGTCCAGATCTTAAAGTTGAAATTGATGGTATGGTGATTAAGGTCGATAGCCTTAAACAGCAACAACAATTAGGTTTTTTGAGTCGTGAACCGCGTTGGGCAACGGCTTATAAATTCCCAGCACAGGCGGCACTGACCAAAGTGGAAAATATTGACTGGCAAGTGGGGCGTACAGGAACGCTAACGCCTGTTGCACGTTTAGCGCCTGTCTTTGTTGGTGGGGTGACGGTATCGAATGTGACCTTACATAACATTGGTGAAATTCACCGTTTAGATGTACGTGTTGGCGATACCGTAAGTGTTTACCGTACTGGCGATGTGATTCCAAAGGTCGAGAAGGTCTGGGCGGAGTTCCGACCTGCCGATGCAGAGATGGTTCATCTTCCGACCAATTGTCCAGTCTGTGATTCACCTGTAGTGATGCCAGAAGGTGAGGCCTTGGCACGTTGTTCAGGTGGCCTGTATTGTGCAGCACAACGGATTGAAGCCATTCGTCACTTTGTTTCACGTAAAGCGTTGGATATTGAGGGCTTAGGTGATCGTTGGGTGGAATCACTTTTGCATCTCGACTTACTTAAAGATGTGGCTGATATTTATCATTTGCACGAGCATCGTGACACCTTATTGACCATCGAGAAAATGGGTGAAAAATCCGTTCAAAATCTGATTGATGCCATCGAAGCAAGTAAGAAAACCACCTTACCACGTTTTATTTATGGCTTAGGTATTCGTGGCGTAGGTGAAACCACGGCACGCATGTTAGCTAATACCTTCCAAACTTTGGATGCTTTGAAGGCTGCCGATGTTGAAGCGCTCAAGAAAACGCCTGATGTCGGTGATATTACAGCGGAGTGGATTGCAGATTTTTTCCAAGCACCGCATAACATTGAAGTACTCGATCGTTTATTGGCAGCAGGAATTCATTGGGATGCACCGACTGCACCAACACGTCAACCATTGAATGGTGAAAGTTGGGTAGTAACAGGTACACTGGAAACCATGGGGCGTGATGAGGCGACACAAAAGTTACAAGCTTTGGGTGCACGTGTCAGTGGTAGTGTTTCTAGTAAAACCAAATGTGTCGTTGCTGGTGAAAAAGCGGGAAGCAAATTGGATAAAGCACAAAAATTAGAAATTCGAGTGATGAATGAACAAGAGTTTTTAGAATTTCTGGCGCAGTATGAAAATTAATTTCTTTCTTCTCGAGTTAATTTAAAGTTGATCCTTGAGAAGAAAAAGGCGGCATGTTGATGCCGCCTTTTAATGTGTTAAATATATTTTTTCACAATACCATCATCAAGTAACTGCTGGAAATGCTCACAGACACTTTCCCGAATATCACGATATTGAATACCAAGCTCATTCACACTACGCTTTGAATTAAAGTAGATTGGATAACCCATATTGAGTTTTACAAATTGGCGTGAATGACCAAATACGGGTGCAACTAAAGAAAAAGCTGTTTTAGGTACAGTGAAATGTGGGAATGGGTATCTATAACCGAATTTTTGCGTTAAGGCTTTGCCCATGTCGAGCAGGCTTAATGTGCCACCACAAATGATATAGCGACCTTGTGCTTTAGGATTTAGTGCCGCAGCAACATGCGCATCTGCAACATCACGGACATCTACGATTCCATTCCACATCGGCGGCACACCAAATAAGGTCGTACCATTCCCGAATTGTTGTAATACTTCGATACTGCCTGATTGACTAGCATCAGTGAGTGATGGCCCCATCACTAACGCTGGGTTAATACAGACTAGACTCCAACGATTTTGTTGCTCGGCCATTTCCCAAGCTTTGCGTTCAGCCGCGACTTTTGAATATGGATAGGGTTGGTGTGTTTCACTACTCGTATTGTTCCAATGGCTTTCATCAAACTCATTATTAGCTGTACTTTGGATCTCAATCGCATCGCCATAGGTTGATGCAATACTTGAGGTGAGAACCACACGTTTTACTGATTCTGTACGATTTACACTATCTAAGACATTTTCTGTGCCTTTAACTGCAGGTTCAATAATGTCTTTAACGGCATCTTTATAGTTAGTGACTACAAAAGGTGATGCAGTATGAATAACAACTTCACAACCTTGCATAGCTTCATCAAAGGAATTTGGTTCGAGTAAATCTGCTTGGTAAAACTGGATTTGTCCTGATGATTTATCTGCTAGATCATACAGGTGCTGAATTTTATTTTTCTTAGATGGATCTCGAACCGTTGCATGTACGTTGTAACCCTGCTTAAGCAGTCGTTCAATAATCCAGCCCGCAATATAACCCGTAGCACCAGTGACCAAGATTGGCTTACTTTTATCCATTGTTATTTCCGCATTATGTTTTTGTGATTGCTGTTATTTACCGAATTTTGTTCAAACAAACAACAGCCGAGCTGTCATTTTTTATGATTTTTTGATCAAAATATATTCGGAATAAGAAGCATTGCTAATCGTTACAAAAAATCAAACAAATGATTTTCAATAAGATTATCTATTTTAAAAGGTTAAAATGATATGCAAATGCTTCTTTTATTTAGATAAATTAGGCGAATTAAAACTGTAAATGCGTATGTTTCTCATTTTAATTTTATAAAAATCATAAACTTACACAATTTAATTTTGCAAATATGATTTAAGTTCACCATAATATTATTATTCGATAGGAGTAAATATTATGCGTGGCAATCCAGAAGTCATCGACTATTTAAATATGCTCATTGGCGGTGAATTGGCTGCTCGTGATCAATATTTAATTCATTCAAGAATGTACGAAGATTGGGGCTTAAGTAAAATTTACGAGCGTATTGATCATGAAATGCAAGAAGAAGCTTCACATGCTGATTCAATCATTCGCCGTGTTTTATTTTTGGGTGCTCAACCTAATATGAATCGTGAAGACATCAATGTGGGTACAGATGTCGTAAGTTGTTTAAAAGCTGATTTAGCACTTGAATATCATGTGCGTGAAAAACTAGCGACAGGCATTAAGCTTTGTGAAGATAAAGGTGATTACATTAGCCGTGATATGTTGCGTCAGCAGCTTTCGGACACAGAAGAAGATCATACGTATTGGTTAGAAAAACAATTGCGTTTAATTGAATTAATTGGTTTGCAAAATTATATTCAATCGCAGATCTAATCAAAAATGAGAAAGCCAACTGAGAAGTTGGCTTTCTATTTGGATGAAAAATTCTAATTCTAGAACTTAATCTGGCTGTTTAATATTCGAATCTAGATTCCATGCCTGAGTGAGGATTGCCAAAATTTTATCTGTTTGTCTCTTGGAAAACAGTGAGAGTCTAAGTTGGCTTAATTTATGGCGATTTTCATCCTGTGAAAAATAAATATTAGTTCGGTAATGCCAAAATTTTTGAAAATCTTGACCTAATAGCTTACGCTGCCATTCATACTTTTTAAATACATATGGGTCTATTATTAAATAAGATTTTTGATGTAATTCATTTATTTTTATAGTGCGTGTTTTAAATAACATTCTCAGAGAAATACGTTTGTTGGTAATGATTAAGCGATTCGTCAAAAAAACTGGCAGAAAAAATAAGAGCCATAAGAAAACAGGATCTTTAAATAAAAATAGGCAAATCGGTGTTCCAATGATGATATATATAAGACCCGATAAAGAGCTAAACGGTATAGTTTTTATTAATAAACTTTCATCTTGTTCTAACTGCAATTTTATTCCCCTTAAAATTCAATATGACTTAATTCAAATTTATTTATTCTGAGTATCTTTTAAATCTTTTAATACTTGATCCGCATGCGTTTGCGTATTCACACTCGTGTAGTGATACATAATTGCACCTTGAGGATTAATCAAGAAACTCTCACGTTTAGCAATTTTTGTAATCCCGAGGTTTCTAACAATGCCAAATTTTCCAGCAAGTTCGCCTTTTTCATCTGCCAAGATTGGGAACGGTAAACCGAGCTTTTGTGAAAACTTCTGGTGTGATGCAACATCATCCAAGCTGACACCCAATACTACTGCATTCGATTTTAAGAATTGAGGATAAAGTGATTTAAATTGATTCGCTTCTTGAGTACATCCCGCAGTGTCATCTTTAGGGTAGAAATAAAGTACAATCCACTTGCCTTTATATTGGTTCAAAGTGTGCCATTTCCCACTTTGATCTTGTAGTTTGAAATCTGGCGCAGACTGTCCCACCCATTCTTTTTGAGCTGTATTTTGCTTAGAAAAAATAGAAGTTTGCGCTGTACTAAGGCTAGGGATACCAAGTAAAAAAAACGAACTGCATAAAATAATAACTTTGGACTTTATCGTATTCATCATGTTGATCTCAAAGTGTAATAAACTCTACTTTAGCAAATTTCGAAATCATATGGGTTAGAAAATTCTTTAAAGAATTTTGATCTGTTTTATGGTGTCTTTTGAGCAAAGCATAATAAAAGGGATGGATTAGGAAAATAATGACTCGTATAAATCGGAGAGTATACTGCATTCAAGTTTTTGGAATTGAGCAAGCGCGTGAATTATAGGATTCTACTCATCACGGGATGGGGCGGTGGTGCCGAATTATTAAAACCTTTACATGAGGCTTTAGAACAAAAGGGATATAGCGTTGAACGGCTTAATATCTTTAATGCGCTGGATGGTGATATCTTGCAACAGCATGTTGAACTTGCGGTTAAATATGATGTAATTGTGGGGTGGTCGCTTGGCGGACAACTGGCAACAATCTTGGTCAATCAAATACAACAACAATATGCAGAACAGAAAGTTTTAATCACTTTAGCGTCGAATCCATGTTTTGTGGCTCAAGCAGATTGGTCAGCAGCAATGCCTGTAGAAACCTTTATGCAATTTAAACAATCATTTGAACAGGATGCCATTACCACGCTAAAACGGTTTGGCTTATTGGTCTGTCAAGGTACAAGTTCGGCAAAAAAAGACTTCGTGGCTATGCAGAGATTGATTAATCCACAACCGATTGCATTGCTTCGGCAGGGATTGCAGTTGCTGGAGCAATTGAACTTGGTTGAGTTGTATGAAAATTATCAGGGCAGACAGTTACATGTCTTTGCAGAGTATGATGCTTTGGTTCCTTACCAAGTTATACAAAAAACTAAAGATTTAGCTGCAAAGAATCTATGTGTTATTTCGATTGATGGAGCTTCGCATGGTTTTCCATGCTTTATGGTTGAGCAGACTGTGCAAAAAATTGAAGATTTTATTCAATACACGGTTTAATCTTGCTTGAATTGAGAGTTCTCGCAATTTATTTTAGATTTTGACAAGTTTAAGATTATGCATACAAATTTTAAATCTGTTAGGGCGGAGTCGTGCTGAGTGTTAATTTAATTTCAGGATAAGCTTTCAGCTAGACTTACTTTGGTTTCGCCCAAAGTAAGCAAAGGCACTTGTTAAGCTGATGGTACATCCTTGATACCACAGCTTAACAGGCGGCATCCATGCCGCCTCCATGATCGTAGGTACTGCCATGAATTTAATTGGCTTAGGATGAAGAGTAAATAACGGATGACAGACTCATTTGATTTAGAACATATATGGCATCCCTATACTTCCATGTTAAATCCATTGCCAACCTTTAAAGTCAAACGTGCTTATGGCGCGACCATCGAATTAGAAGATGGGCGAACTTTGGTTGATGGCATGTCGTCATGGTGGTGTGCGATTCATGGCTATAACCATCCAGAACTAAACAAGGCAGTTGCTGACCAATTGCAAAACATGGCGCATATCATGTTTGGCGGTCTGACCCATGAACCTGCGATTGAATTAGGCAAATTATTATTAAAAATCACGCCGCCGAATTTAGATAAGATTTTCTATGCAGATTCAGGCTCGGTTTCAGTAGAAGTGGCATTAAAAATGGCAGTGCAGTATTGGGCTGCATTGCATCGACCAGAGAAAACTAACTTTATTACCACCCGTTCTGGCTATCATGGCGATACCTGGAATGCGATGTCTGTCTGTGACCCAGTCACGGGGATGCATCAAATTTTTGGTACAAGTTTACCGAATCGAATTTTTGTACCCGCACCACAAAGTCGTTTCGATGGTGAGTGGAATCCGCAAGATATTCAGGAACTCAAACAGCAGATTGAACAGCATCATCACAGTATTGCTGCCCTGATAATTGAGCCGATTGTACAGGGTGCAGGCGGCATGCGTTTTTATCATCCTGAATATTTACGTCAGGCCAAAGCTTTATGCGAGCAATACAATTTGTTGTTGATCTTTGATGAGATCGCAACAGGTTTTGGGCGTACAGGCAAAATGTTTGCTTGGGAGCATGCACAAGTTGAACCCGATATCATGTGTATCGGTAAAGGTTTGACTGGAGGCTATATGACATTATCTGCAACATTAACGACTAAACAAGTGGCTGAAACCATTAGCCGTGGCGAAGCGGGTGTGTTCATGCATGGTCCAACTTTTATGGCAAATCCTTTAGCTTGTGCTGTTGCTCTAAGAAGTACTCAATTATTAGTTGAACAAGATTGGCAGAGCAATATTCAACGTATTGAAAAGATCCTTGTTGAGCAATTAAGTGATTTAGCAGAACTTGATCATGTTGCAGATGTACGTGTATTAGGTGCGATTGGAGTGGTTGAATTAACCTCTAGTGTTGACATGAAAAGCTTACAGCAGCAGTTTGTTGAACGTGGTATTTGGGTGCGACCATTTGGAAAATTGGTCTACGTGATGCCGCCGTATGTGATTAGCGATGATGAACTCCATTATTTATTAACACAGATGAGTGAAGTGGTAAAAAATATGCAAGGAGCACATGCTAATGTCCTTGCTTGATCATTATGCCGAGCAGCTTGACCACCTTAAACAGCAAGGTAATTTCCGTCAATTCACTGCAAATCAGCAATCTGGACGATGGATTACCATTCAAGATCGAAGCATGTTGAATCTAGCATCCAATGATTATTTAGGCTTGGCCGCTGATTTAAGTTTAAGAGAAGAGTTTCTGGATACGCTAAAAATTGAACGAGCACTCTTTAGTTCATCTTCGTCACGCTTGCTCACCGGTAATTTTGCAGAATATGAACAATTTGAAAATAGTCTAAGCACAGCCTTTGGTCGTGCAGCTTTACTTTTCAATAGCGGTTACCACATGAATATCGGTATTTTGCCAGCCTTGTGTGATAGTAAAACCGTGATTCTGGCTGATAAATTAGTGCATGCCAGTATGATTGATGGCATTCGATTATCGAATGCTCAATATATTCGTTATCGTCATAATGATTTGCAACATCTGGAACAATTATTGCAAAAGTATCACCAAGATGAGCAAGTTGAACGCATTATTGTGGTGACTGAAAGTATTTTTAGTATGGATGGCGACGAGACGGATTTAGCAGCCTTGGCGCAGTTAAAGCAACGTTTTGCCAAAACCATGTTGTATGTCGATGAAGCACATGCGATTGGTGTCAGGGGCGAGCAAGGTCTGGGTTGTGCTGAACAATATGGCGTATTGGATCAGATTGACTTTTTGGTTGGAACCTTTGGCAAAGCAATTGCCTCGGTAGGCGGCTATATCATTTGTGACTCGATTATCCGTAACTATCTCATCAATAAGATGCGTCCATTGATTTTTAGTACCGCATTGCCACCGATCTCGATGGCATGGTCAGATTTTATTTTTAATAAAGTATTGAGCATGCAGCAACAGCGTCAGCACTTGGTTGAGATCAGTCAGTATTTACAGCAAGCGGTGATTGCAAAAGGTTTTTCAAGCCCATCGAGCAGTCATATCATTCCAGTTATCGTAGGTGAAAGCCAAGCGGCCATTGAAAAAGCACGCTATGTACAACAACAAGGCTTTTATGCCATGCCGGTACGCCCACCAACAGTGCCACAGAATAGTTCACGCTTACGTATTTCATTAACCTCTTTGGTGCAAAAAAATGAATTGGAACAATTGGTGGAGTGTTTGTGAGCATCAATAAAGCACTGGTTGCGCAACGGTTTGCCAAAGCAGGGCAAAGCTATGTTGAGCATGCTGTGGTACAGAAACAGATTAGTGTGCAGTTATTTGAATACCTTAAAGTGTATTGTCCGCAGAACTTAGCCTCTGTGCTTGAGATTGGCTGTGGTTCGGGAAATCTCACCCACTTATTCCAATCCCACTTTCAAATTGAGCAACTGTTTTTAAATGATTTATATGCAGATGTGGATCAGCATTTTCTCAATTTTAAACATGTAAATTGGTTGATCGGAGATATTGAGCAACTGAATTTACCGCAGTCCTTAGATGCAGTGCTTTCCAGTTCGGCATTACAGTGGATGCTTGATCTACCTGCTTTATTACAACGGATTCGTTCTGCGTTAAAACCCAATTCATATTTCGGTTTTTCTACTTTTGGGCCAGATAATCTAACAGAAATTAAACAGCTGACCGGACAGGGCTTAAATTATGTTGGCTTAGAATCTTTAAAACGACAGCTCGAGCAGCAAGACTTTGAAGTGCTGTTCATTGAGCAAGAAGTGAAGCAGATTTATTTTGATCATCCAAAATCGGTCTTGCAGCATTTAAAAGCCACAGGCGTGACCGCAACAGCGAAATCACATCGTTGGACTAAGCAGTCGTTGCAGCAATTTTATTTAGATTATCAACAGTTTTATGATGAGCAGGGTTTCCGCCTGACTTATCACCCGATTTATGTGATTGCACGGAGAATAGCATGAGTGCAGCAATTTATTTTGTCAGTGGTATCGATACTGAAATTGGTAAAACTTATGCTACGGGCTATCTTGCCAAGCTTTGGACTGAACAGGGACAGCGTGTTATTACCCAGAAGTTGGTACAAACAGGGAATGTCGATATCTCCGAAGATATCGAAAAGCATCGTGAAATTATGGGCAGTGGCTGGTTTCAGGAAGATCATGAAAAGCTGACCATGCCTGAAATTTTTACTTATCCTGCTTCGCCGCATTTGGCCACACGTTTGGACGGGCGAGATTTAGATTTTGCCAAGATTGAAGCAGCGACCAAAGAACTGGCTCAGCGTTTTGAGGTGGTTTTGTTAGAAGGTGCTGGTGGTTTGATGGTGCCTTTAACTACAGAATTGCTGACCATCGATTATATCGCTCAGCATCAATTTCCTGTGATTTTAGTGACTTCTGGGCGTTTAGGAAGTATTAATCATACTTTGTTGAGTTTAGAGGCTTTAAAGCAGCGTGGTTTGAGTTTACATGCTTTGGTCTATAACTTAAAGGATGAGTCGAAAGATCCACTTATTTCGAAAGATACCGCAGATTATTTAAAAGCTTATTTGGCAAAACATTTTCCTGATACGCAATGGATTGAGTTGGAAAAGTTTAACTAACTTAGATTTGGCTTAGAATAAATACTAACTTATTGAAATAATTGTCTAGCTTCTTTAACGGAGTCATACTCCGTTAAAGCCAAATTTAGGTTAAACCTGCGGTTCGCCCTACTTTGGTTTCGCCCAAAGTAGCCAAAGGCATTGTCATCCACAAAACCTGTTCTCTTTTGGGTTTTGTTTTTATTATTTCGCAGAAACAATATATTGCAAAATTCACGCAGGTTGTGGATGACGTTTCCGAGTATCATATTTCATGTGAGAATTTCTGTTAAATAAAAGCAAGGTCAAGAATGAACAAGAATAAGAAATTAGTTTTATCCATTTTATGTGGGTTCTTCATAACAGTTTCAGTATCTCACGCTGCTGTACCAACAGATAAAACCATCATCAGTTGGATCACCAACTTACAAGATTCAAATGCCAATCCTCCTCAAGCCATTCAGATTGATTCGACCGAAGCCGTAAAACTGATTTCAGGAGAAGAAGCCTATTTATCTGGTGTGAGTTTTGAAAATGCAGGACGTAATTTTTGGGCTGGCTATGTATTAACCCGTCCAAAATTAAAACAATCTCGAATTTTAAAGGAGTTTGGTGGTCAATCGAATAGCTTTAAAGTGCATCCCACCGTTTATAAAGGTAAACCGATTCAACTGATCGAAATTGAAAGTGCAGGTTCAGGACAAGGTACAGTCGAATCCAGTAAAAGCTTGGTTTATTTCAATCAATGGAATACGAAGCTGATTACTGAAGTGGAAGAATCTTCTTATGACGGTCGCTATGATGAAAAACTGGGCGCAGAAGATTGCCGTACTGGCCGAGACAATTCGGGTTATTTAAACGTCATGCCTTATTCACCTTATGTGATTCGAACTACAGTAACCGGAGATGCATGTAATAATAAACCACAAGGCTATAAGGTAAGCAGTAAACTGATTCCAATTGTGATCAATGAAATAAAATAGATAAAACAAGAGTATGTTTTGATTGCTTGTTAAATTTTTTAGAAGAAATAATGATTTGATAAAAATACTGAGTTATTAAATAGTTAAAGTAAGTTTATTTATAAAGTTGAATACAATTTAAAAGTCGAGTATTTATTAAAAAACAATGATGTGAGCAGTAAGTTGAAGTCAATATTTTTTAGGGTTGCATTGGTATTAACTATTGTCGCTGCGATGCCGATTGGATTTGCAAAAACGCCTGCTCAAGCGGAAAAAGTGCTTCGAGTTGCTTTCCCTGCACCTGATGATGGTTTTGATATGGTCAAAACCTTTAATTTCTATAGTGGCAATGTTGCTGATGTGATTTTCGAACGCTTAGTTCAATATGATTATTTAGCAAATCCAGTGAAATTAGTTCCTGCAACTGCTCAGAGCTTACCGACTATTGAAAAAAATGGGCAAGTTTATACTTTTAAAATAAAGTCAGGCATTTACTTTACCGATGATCCAGCCTTCAAAGGAAAGCGTCGAGAGTTGGTTGCAGAAGACTATGTTTACTCGATTAAACGCATTTTAGACCCTAAAAATCATGCGCCTTCTTTTTCTTTTATTGATAATAAACTGGTTGGAGCGAATGCCCTCGTTGACCAAGCCAATAAAACAGGTCGTTTTGACTATAATGCTAAGATTGACGGTGTACAAGCATTAGATAAATATACAATTCAATTTAAGCTGACCCAACCAGATTATAATTTTCCTTATATTCTTGCCTATAGCACATTTGGAGCGACAGCTAGAGAAGCGGTTGAATATTATAAAGATCGGTTAGGAATGCATCCTGTTGGAACAGGGCCTTATATGCTGAGTCGATATGTACCACGTAGCAAAATTGAACTGATTGCCAATCCAGATTATCGAGGTTTTGTTTGGAATTTTAAATCGACAGGTACAGCGTGGGATAACCAACTCGTCAAGCAAATGAGTGGTAAGCCTATGCCACAAATTGGCAAAGTGAATATTAGTATTATTGAAGAAGAACAATCACGCTGGTTGGCATTTCAATCGAAACAATTGGATTTCGATACTTTAACTTCAAGTGCTATTCCTAAAGCTTTAGATCAAAACAATCAATTGAATGCTGCGATGCAACAAAAAGGGATTCGCCTTTATGCCAACAAAGAGGCAGAAGTCACTTATACCATGTTCAATATGCGTGATTCTGTCGTTGGCGGAAATAGTTTAGATAAAATTGCTTTAAGACGTGCAATTGCGATGTCTTTTAATCTGAATGAATATATTCGAATTCTAAGAAAAGGACAGGCTGTTAGGGCTGAAATGTTAGTGCCTGCAGGTGTGAATGGGCATAACCCGAATTATCGCAGTAGTATTGGTTATAACCCTGTTTTAGCCAATAAATTGCTTGATCATTTTGGCTATAAAAAAGGAACGGATGGCTATCGTCTTTTTCCCAATGGCAAAGCTTTAACTCTAAAAATCAATACAGAAAGTGGTTCTTCTTCAGTGATGTATTCTGAACTTTGGAAGAAAAATTTAGATGCGATAGGGATACGAGCTGAGTTTAAAGTGAGTAGTTTTGCCGATAACTTAAAAGCAGCAACTCAGTGTCAATATATGATGTGGAGTGGTGCATGGCATGCAGACTATCCTGAGGGCGAAAATTTTACTCAGTTATTGTACGGTGCAAATATTGGTCGTGGAAATCAATCATGCTATAAATCGGCTGCTTATGATGGCTTATATCAGCAAGCGATGAAATTAGCGCCTGACCAACGCATGCCATTCTATGAAAAAATGAGTCGACAAGTTGAAGCTGATAATCCTTGGATTTTGCAAGATACACGTATTAGAAACTGGGTGATTCAACCAGATGTTCAGGGATTTAAAGCGCATCCCATTATGAATACCAATTGGCAATATTTAGATATTGTACCCTCACAGCAAAATAAATAACGAGTTCAGGATGAAGCAAAATTTTAAATACTCAATGCCAAGTCATGCTCTAGCTCTAATATTGGGCACAACATTAAGTTTAGGTGCATCTTATACACAAGCAAAAAGCCCAGCTAATCCGAATAAAGTGTTACGTTATGCTTTTCCCGTGGCTGAGACTGGATTTGATCCTGTTGCTGTACAAGATTTATATTCAGCACATATTTTGTATTCAGTATTTGAAACGTTATATACCTATGATTATTTAGCTTCACCCGCAAAACTTGTTCCAAATACGGCGGTGGCTTTGCCAGAAGTAAGTACCGATGGTTTGACCTATACCATTCGAATAAAAAAAGGGATTTATTTTACTCCTGATCCTGTATTTAAAGGCAAAGCGAGAGAATTAACTGCAGCAGACTATGCCTATTCTTTTAAACGTTTGCTTGATCCAAATCTACATTCACCCAACAGTTGGTTGTTTGAGGGACGTATCTCAGGAATGGATAGTGCTATCCAGCAAGCAACGAAAAATGGAAAATTTAATTACGATCAGCCGATTGCAGGGCTACAAACACCAGATCGTTATACTTTGCTGATTCGATTAAAAGAGCCAAATTATAATTTCCCAATGCTACTTGCACATCAACCAACTGGTGCAGTCGCTCGTGAAGTGATTGAACATTATCGTGATAAAGCAGGCTATGCGATGGGACATCCTGTGGGGACAGGTCCTTATGTTCTCGCACAATGGACACCGGGTTCGCGTATTATTTTGAAAGCAAATCCTGATTATCGCGGTTACACATGGAATTTTAAAGCGACCAATCCTGAAGATCAGAAAATCGTACAGCAAATGCAAGGCAAAAAAATGCCGCAGATTGGTGTGGTCGATATTCAGGTGATTGAAGAATCACAGTCAGGATGGTTGTCGTTCCAAAAAGATGGGTTAGATATATTTACTTTAGATGGTGAATTACCTGCACAAGCTTTAAAAGATGGTCAGTTAAAGCCAGAGTTAGCAAAAAAAGGGATTCAACTTTCACGTATTGCTGACCCTTCAATTGATTACTTGTATTGGAATATACAAAATCCTGTGGTGGGTGGCGTGAGTAAAGAGAAAATTGCTTTGCGCCGTGCAATGGCGATGGCAATTTCCAAAGAGAAATTTATCAGCATTTTAGCGAAAGGGAACGCCAAAAAGTTAGAATCGCCGATTCCTTATGGTGTCGCGGGGCATGATCCCAATTATAAAAGCAGCATTCCATATTCAGTAAAAGCAGCAAATTTATTACTTGATCGTTATAACTACAACGTGGGCAAAGATGGTTGGCGGATGTTACCGAATGGCAAGCCACTGGTGATTGAATTTATGCCATCCAGTAGTAGTGCACGAAGTATGCAGATGGCTGAACTCCTAAAGAAAGAATTAGCCAATATTAAAGTCAATATGGTTTCTAAACCTGTGCCTTTTGCGGAAGGTTTAAAGGCTGAAAAACAATGTAAAACCATGTTTAAGGCTTCTGCTTGGATTGCAGACTATCCTGATGCAGATAACTTTGTACAGTTGTTTTATGGCAACAATATTCATGCCACCAACCATACTTGTTTTAAATTGCCAGAATATGATCGTTTATATGAACAGTCATTAAAACTAGCTGATGGCCCTGAACGTAATTTGTTATATCGTAAAATGTCACGATTGCTAGAGTTTTATGCCCCTGTACAATTTATGTCGACTCGTTACCGTACTGTCGTGGCACAACCTCGAGTGATTGGCTATAAAAAACACCCAATTCTGCCAGCAGAGTGGATGTATATCGATATTCAACAAAACAAACCATAGTGTCGAAAGAAGGTTCGTGAGAAACCTAAACAATATATGAATGAAATTAAATTGGAGAGAAATAATAATGGCGAAGAATATGTTGAAACAATCGACGCTGGGTCTGTTATCTATGGTAATGACAGGGATGAGCCAAGGTGTATGGGCAGAGAATACAACTGCGACTCTACCTCTTTTCAAACTGAATGATAGTGCAGAATGGTGTGATGCGAATTTACAAAAGTTACAACAGCGTATTTCTCAATTAGAAAAACAATCTATTCAACCGCAATCTACAGCTGCACCTATTCTAGCTGAATGGGATCAATTGATGGCAAGTTTTGAAGACTTCGCAGGACCAATTAGCTTATATAGCAATGTGGACCCCGATGCGAAATTTCGTAAGGCTGCTGATGATTGTGAAGTAAAAATCAATCAGTTGCAGACTGAAATTTATCAGAACCCAAAATTGTATCAACGGATTAAAAATACTAAAACAACAGATCCAATTGATCGTAAATATCGTCAAGATATTCTTGATCAATTTGAAGATACAGGCGTGCAGCTTGTACCTGAAAAACGAGCACGTTTAAAACATATATTGGATGAGCTCACCAAACTTTCGCAAGAGTTCTCTCGTAATGTCCGCGACAATCCTGAAAAATTAGAATTCACACCAGCCGAATTAAAGGGACTACCTGAAAGTTATATTTCAGGCTTAAAGAAAAATGATAAAGGCAATTATTTATTGGGTTTTGAATATCCTGAATATCAACCTTTTATGGAACTTTCAGACAGTGATGATGCAAGAAAACGTTATCAAACGGCATTTACACGTCGTGGTACAGAAAAGAATTTAGTCCTCCTTAAACAGATTATCGATTTACGTTATGAACTGGCACAGTTATTTGGTCAGCCAAGTTATGCCGATTGGGCATTAAAGAAACGTATGGCGAAAACGCCAAAAACAGTCAATAACTTTTTGGCTGATGTGCATAAAGTCGTGGCACCTTTAGAGCAAAAAGAGGTGCAGGAGTTACGTGCATTTAAAGCAAAAACTTTAAATACCTCTTTAGATAAAGCTGAAATTAATCGTTGGAATGTGGGGTATTGGAGCGAAAAACTACGCAAAGATAAGTACCAGATTGACCAAGAAAAACTGCGTGATTATTTCCCAACACTTGCCGCACAGAAATGGTTGTTTGCAATTTCTGAGAATTTGTATGGTATTCAGTTTAAAGCTGCCAAAGTGGATACGTGGCAACAAGAAGTCGAATATTACGATGTTGTAGACCAAAAAACAGGTGAGATATTGGGTAGCTTATATATGGATAAGTTCCCACGTGAAGGTAAGTATGGTCATGCAGCAGTATGGGGCGTATATGGGGGCAGTACGCTGAGTAAACGTAAACCAATTTCAGTATTAGTGACTAATTTTAATCGTAAAGGTTTAAACAGCAATGAGCTTGAAACTTTTGTGCATGAGTTTGGGCATGCTTTACATGGAATTTTGTCAAAAACCCGCTATTCGGGTCAGTCAGGAACATCAGTAGAGCGTGATTTTGTTGAAGCACCATCGCAAATGTATGAAGAATGGGCGCGCCGTAAAGAAACTTTATCTAAAGTCGCTGACTATTGTGATCCTGCTTGTCCGAGAGTGGATGATGCACTGATTGGACGATTAAAAGCTGTGCATAATTATGGACGTGGATTGGGGTATGCACGCCAAACGCTTTATGCACAATATGATATGGCATTACATGGCGCTGATGCACTAAGTGTACAGCCAATGGATGTGTGGAAAAAAATGGAATCGGCAACCGCTCTGGGCTATGTGCCTAATACTGAATTCCCTGGTCAGTTTGGGCATTTGATGGGCTATCAAGCGGGCTATTATGGCTATATGTGGTCAGAAGTCTTGGCACTCGATATGTTGTCGGCTTTTGGCGATAACTTGAATAATCCAGAAGTGGGACAACGCTATCGTCAAACCATTCTGTCACAAGGCAGTCAAAAAAATGCAGTGCAATTGGTCAAAGACTTCTTAGGCAGAGAACCAGATAACAAGGCTTTCTTTAGTGAAATTACAGGTCAACGGGTCAAATAAGGATTTGCCATTATGCTTGCTTATGTCGTACGCAGACTATGGCAAATGATCCCAACATTGTTGGGTGTCATTTTGCTCATTTTCTTTCTTTTTAACTGGGTAGGGGGAGACCCTGCATATATTTTGGCAGGAAAAATGTCTAGCCCAGAGCAAATCGATAACATCCGTAAGCAGTTGGGAGTTGATCAGCCCTACTATGTGCAGTTGTGGATTTTTATCAAGCAAATTCTGACTTTTGATTATGGCGCAAGTTGGAGTACGGGAGAACCTGTATCACAGATTATCCTGACCCGTTTAGGGCCTTCACTGACTTTATTGATTCCGCTCACGATTTTACAAACAGTGATTTCAATTATCCTTGCTTTAGCGGTTGCTTCAGTTCGTGGATCACTGACAGATCGTATGGTGATGATGTTATGTACCATTGGCATGTCGATCAGTATTTTGGTGTATATCATTGTTTTTCAGTATGTGCTTGCTTATCAACTGAGTTGGTTCCCTGTACAGGGCTGGAGTGATCATTTTAGTCAAAATTTATTCCAATATTCTTTGTTACCTATCTTAATTATGTTGGTGGTGAGCATTGCCCCAACACTACGTTTATATCGAAGCTTCGTCCTAGATGAAATTAATCAGGATTATGTCAGAACTGCCCGTGCCAAAGGTGTGGGGGAGTCTCGGGTACTGGGTGTGCATGTCTTGCGTAATGCCTCGATTCCGATTGTGACCGAAGTGATGGCTAGCCTGCCTGCCTTATTGATTGGTGCTTTCCTGATTGAGCGATTCTTTGGTATTCCGGGCATCGGGCGTGAAATTATTATTGCGGTTGAACGTAGCGATTTTCCTGTGATTAAAGCCATCACCGTATATATCGCTGCGGTCACCATGATTTTTAACTTGATCGCCGATCTGATTTATAAGCTTCTCGATCCTCGTGTACAGTTGAAGTAGGGGACGATGATGCTCAGTACAATTTTTAAAGGCAAAACCTCCTCAAATGAATCATCTGCGTCAACAGGACTCTGGCATTTGGCCTTGAATCGATTGAAATCAGATCAAATCGCCGTGGTTTCTTTCTTGGTGGTTCTGTTTTATTTCATACTGCTCGCGTTATCGATGACAGGCGTGATTGCTTCTAATTGGAATAAAGAAGTTGCAGTCAGCTACGCGCCACCGACATTTTTAGGGGCTGATACTGCGTCAGATCAAATTAAAGACAGTAGCCAGAAGATAGAGGCATTACCTGCAAATCCAGTTGATCCATTGAAAGATGTGATTCAACAGCTCAATACCGAAATTCAGGCTGAACAACAAGGTGGCTCAGTCATTGATAATTATGGTGTGGTTGATCCTTTGGCAGAGGATATGCAGCAAATCGATCAACAGCTTGGTGGGCATCTACTTGATCAAAAACAAGAGTTAAAAACCACGTTGCCTTTTGGGGCAGATAAGTGGGGTCAAGATGTCCTACTCAAAACTATTAAAGGTGCTGAAACCTCAATTCTGGTCGGTTTGTTATCCGCTTTATTGGCTGTAGTGATTGGTACTTTCTTGGGTGCGATTGCAGGTTATTTCGGTGGTTGGGTGGATGATGTTCTGAACTGGTTCTACAACATTTTTACTTCGATTCCTTATCTATTGTTGGTATTGGCGATTGCTGCGGTGCTCCAACAAAAGGGCATTCTATCGATTGTACTGATTTTAGGTCTAACGGGTTGGACAGGTGTATTTCGTCTGATTCGTGCCGAATATATGAAGCATAAATCGCGTGAATACGTGCTTGCCGCAAAAGCCATTGGTGTCAGCCATTTACGCCGCATGTTTGTGCATATTTTTCCGAATGTCAGTCATATCGCGTTGGTTCAAATTTCGATTCTAGTGGTGTCATTTATCAAATCAGAGGTGATTCTGAGTTTCCTTGGTTTTGGTGTTCCTGTGGGGGTGGTGTCATGGGGCAGTATGCTGAATGAGGCACAAAGTGAATTGATTTTGGGCAAATGGTGGCAACTGGCTGCGGCATCGATTGCAATGGCTATTCTGGTCACAGCATTCTCCATGTTTACCGATGCATTGCGTGATGCTTTAGATCCTAAGTTGAAATAGCGGAGAAAAAATTATGCAACATCAAAATGAAACACCGCTATTACAGGTAGACGATCTTCGGGTCAGCTTTAAAGGCGAAAATAAACAATGGATCGAAACGGTTAAAGGAATTTCATTTTCAATTCCTAAAAATAAAACCGTGGCTTTGGTCGGTGAGTCAGGCAGTGGTAAATCTGTCACTTCCTTAGCGGTGATGGGTTTATTACCGAAAGGGCAAAGTCAAATTGCAACGCAAAGTCGTATTACTTTTGAGGGTAAGGATTTACTGAATTTATCTGCAAAAGAGATTCGGAAAATCTGTGGTAAGGAAATTGCCATGATTTTCCAAGAGCCGATGTCTTCATTGAATCCTGTATTTACCGTGGGTGATCAGATTGCCGAAGTGCTGTGCATTCATTTAGGCATGGGACGCAAGCAGGCCAGAGTAAGAGTGCTTGAGTTACTTCGAGAAGTCGGTATTCCAGCACCTGAAACAAAAATAGATGCTTATCCAAGCCAGCTTTCTGGTGGTCAGCAGCAACGGGTCATGATTGCGATGGCAATCGCCTGTGAACCAAAATTATTGATTGCGGATGAACCAACCACGGCTTTAGATGTCACCATTCAAAAGCAAATCATTGATTTGTTGGAATCACTACGACAACGCCATGAAATGTCGATGCTGTTCATTACCCATGATTTAGCACTGGTTGGCGAAATTGCTGATGAAGTGATCGTAATGCGCCATGGTGAAATCCGTGAATCTGGCGCTGTTGAGCAAGTGTTGGAACAACCGAAAGATGTGTACACCCGTGCTTTGTTGCACTGCCGACCGCAGCTTTCAACACGTCCATACCGTTTACCTGTGACCAGTGATTTTATGAAGCAGGACGAAAATGGACAATTGATTGAAGCAACCAATTTGTCCGAATTAAATTTGAAACAACGGTCGCGAGGACTCACTGGTGAAGAAGCCATTGTTTTAGAAGTCAAAGATCTGAAAAAATCGTTTTATAGCCGTAAAGGACTATGGGGCCGTGATGAATTTCAGGCCGTAAAAGGTGTTTCTTTCCAACTGGCTAAAGGCAAGACTTTAGGTTTGGTTGGAGAGTCTGGTTCTGGGAAAACCACCATTGGTCTATTGCTAATGCGTTTGCATGAGGCGACAGGTGGGCAGGCTTTGATTGGTGGCAAAGATATTCTTGCCATGACTGAGAAAGAATTTTCACAGTATCAGCGTAAAATTCAAATTATTTTCCAGAATCCATATGCTTCACTCAATCCACGCTTTACCATTGGTCAGATTTTATTGGAGCCGATGCGGATTCATGGCATTGGACAGAATGATGCTGAACGCAAGAAAATTGCACTCGAGCTATTGGAAAGAGTGAGCTTACCAATACAAGCTTATGATCGTTATCCGCATGAGTTTTCAGGTGGGCAGCGACAACGGATTGCAATTGCACGTTGCTTGACTTTAAAACCAGAGATTTTGATTTGTGATGAATCCGTTTCTGCCTTAGATGTTTCGGTGCAGGCGCAAGTATTGAATTTATTGCAAGATCTACAGGATGAATTTGGTCTGAGTTATATCTTTATTTCGCATGATTTATCCGTAGTGAAATATATTTCAGACCAAGTGATGGTGATGAATCATGGGGAATTGGTTGAAATTGCCAATTCGGATGAGTTGTATTTACATCCACAACATGAATATACCAAGAAACTGCTGAATGCGATCCCGAAAGGCATTGTTCAGCAAGCTTGAAGCCAATAAAAAAACGCTCTAATTAGAGCGTTTTTTTACTTTAAAGCCAAGAATTAGAACTTCTTAAAGCCTTTATTAAAACCGATGGTTTTACGACCATTGTTATTGTTGCCATTACCGCTTGGGCGTTGTTGCGGTTGATCTTGTTCATCATCACGACGTTGCTGACGTAAATAACCACCACGACGTGCAGCCAATGGTTTTTCTGCCATTTTTTCTGTACGACGTTTCGCCATACCGAATAAGCCAGTACCTTGACGTGGTTTTAATTCAACTGATTTCGCTAAATTGTCGATATCTGTTTTATCCAATTCCATCCAACGGCCTGTACGTAACTCACGTGGTAGAATTACCGTGCCATAACGGGTACGTAATAAGCGACTTACTTTTAAGCTTTGTGATTCAAAGATACGACGTACTTCGCGGTTACGACCTTCTTTAACCACAACTTGATACCAACGGTTGATACCTTCACCGCCAATTTCAGAGAATGATTCGAATTTGGCTGGACCATCTTCAAGCTCAACACCTTTCAGCATGTTATTGCGAATTTGTGGCGTGACTTCACCCATCACACGTACCGCATATTCACGCTCAACTTCGTTTGAAGGGTGCATTAAACGGTTAGCAAGTTCACCATCATTCGTGAATAACAATAAACCAGTACTGTTAATATCCAGACGCCCTACCATTACCCAACGGTCATTTGCGATTTGAGGCAAATGATCAAATACAGTTGGACGTTTCTCAGGATCATTGCGTGAGCAAATTTCACCCTCTGGTTTATAGTAAATGAGAACACGGCGGCGAATTTCATCTTCAACCTGAAACTGAACTTTACGACCATCGATACGGAGTTCATCTGTAGGTTCAATACGTTCACCCACTTGAGCAATTTTTCCATTGATACTGACGCGACCAGCAGCAATGACTTCCTCCATATAGCGACGTGAGCCTAACCCGACTCTCGCTAAAACCTTTTGTAATTTTTCACTCATGACAGCACAACCTTAGACATAATGATCAACAGTTCACCTCTCAAGACTTCGGTGCATGTGCATCGAGTGTCATGAATGCTTCCTTGGCGTTCTGCAGGGGAGGCAATTGACCTAGCGAAGCTAAACCAAATGCATTTAAAAATTGGGGCGTTGTGACTAACAACGCAGGTCTTCCAGGTAAATCTCTAAAACCAGATTCTTTGATCCAGTTCCAGTCAAATAAGTTTCTCAAGATCTGACTATTATTCGATACACCACGAATCTGTTCAATATCAGCACGTGTAACAGGCTGATGGTACGCAATCACTGCGACTGTTTCGAGTAGCGAGGGCGATAATTTAGTTGGGCGTTCTGGCCAAACCTGCGCAATAATATTGCGATACTTTGCTCGCACCTGAAAACGGAACCCTTGAGCCGTCTCAATTAACTCAATTGAACGGCCATGTTGCAACATCGCAAGTTGCTGCAAAAAATGACGTAATTGTTGTTTATTATATTGGTTTTGAAATGCTTCTTTTAGTCGTGCAAGTGAAACTGGTGAGTCACTAGCGAACAAAATTGCTTCAATCTGTAATAAGACATCGTGATGAATATCTTCAAGTGACATTCCTTCATTGGTGTCAAATGGATCTAAACTCATGCTGCAATGCCTTGAACTGTTAAAGGAGCTTCAATACCTGTATGGATGATTTGAATTTTTTGCTGGCGCGTGAGTTCAAGCACTGCCATAAAAGTCACCACCATGCCCATACGACCTTGTTGAGGGTTTAACAATTGCACAAAACTCAAACTTAAGCCAGTTGCCAGTTGGCTTTCAATAAATGCTATACGTTCTTCGAGCAGTACTGGTTCCTGCGCAACAATATGTGTGATCGGTTCTGGACGATTAAACACACAAAATAGTGCATCACGTAAGGCATCGACATCATAACCTTCATAAATTGGAGCAATATGTCCAATACTGACATTGGCACTAAAAGTATCTCTTTCAAAGATTGGCATTTGCCCCAATCGTTCAGCTGCTTGCTTAATACGGAGGTATGTTTCTAAACGATCAATCAATTCTTGTTTAGGATCTTTTTCAAATTGATCAACTAGAGTTGGTTTTGGAAGCAATAATCGTGATTTCAAATCAGCGAGTAGTGCTGCCATAACCATATAATCTGCAGTTAATTCGATATTCAAAGACTTCATACTATCCATGTAGGATAGATATTGTGTTGCGATTGGAGAGATATCGAGTTGTAAAAGATCAAAGCCATTTTTCTGAATCAAATAAATCAGAAAGTCTAATGGCCCTTCAAACTGCTCCAGTAAAATTTCAAATGCGGCAGGTGGAATGTACAAATCTTCAGGTATGACTTCTTGCCACTCGTCAAGCACACGAATGGAAGGAATTAATTCCAAGGTCGAAGGAAGAATTTGATTCATTACCGTTTATAAGCCACGCGAATTTTCAAAAGCATGAAAGGATGATTTTTTTGTGTTCAAGAAAGTGACACATGCTACAAGCAAACCTATTCTAATCGAAATCCTTCATTTAATAAATTACTCACTTACAAAAACCTTAAAGTTCTCAGGGTATTTTCTATACTTATGCAAGCGAATATGGATGATATAAAAATCTTATGCTTAAATCGGTCATTAAACATCGCATTTCTAAAATATAAGTCACCATGAAAAATTATTTAAAAACACAACAGAATCAGTTCGGACAAACGATAGGTTTTTCGCTTGAAGAAAATGTGACAGCTTCACCCGTGCAAGGAAATTTATTTGGACAATACGTTCAGTTGATTGATGTAGCAGATGGAATTACGAATCAGGTCGCAGAACAGTTATGGGAAGCTGTATCAACAGAACCCGATGAGCAATGCTGGACTTATCTGCCATATTCTGCCCCACATAGCCAACATAGTTTAAAAGATTCATTAGACAACTTATTCGGCTTTAAAGATTCCACTCACTTTCTAATTCAAGTTGCTCAAGATATACAAGGTTGGGTTGCTTTGTTAAATCCGAGGCTTGGGCATGGCGTGATTGAGATTGGTAATGTTTATTTTTCACATAAAATGAAAAAATCAAAGGCGTCAACTGAAACAATTTTCTTACTGCTAGAACAATGTTTTGCACATGGTTTTAGACGTATTGAATGGAAATGTGATGATTGTAATGCGCCTTCTAAAGCTGCCGCTTTACGCTTCGGTTTTCAGTATGAAGGCTTATTTCGGCAAGATCGGATCATAAAAGGACGAAATCGAAATACTGCATGGTTTTCGATTGTTGATGATGAGTGGTCGGAATTAAAAAATGCTTATCAGCAATGGCTGAGTCCTGATAATTTTGATGAACACGGTTTTCAGAAACAACGACTTTCGGACTTTGTATCATTCAACTAAATACTAAGCATCATAAATTGCATATTCAATAATATGTAGACATTGGTCTCGAAGGCACAAGTTTTGCTGCTCTAGATTTTTCAATATTTCTTTTACAACAAATACCTCTAAAAAATATTCAAAAATTGAGCTGTTATGCTTCACTTGTATTAATCCTTCGGGTGGCTCTTTTAAAACAATAGCTGTTGATTCTAAAAGCCAAGGTTCAATGACATAGATTGTTTGATCATCTTGATAATCATAGATGTTTAGTAAAACTTGAAATAAATCCATTTTCTACTTTATTTGAATTTGAGATCTATTCAAAAGCGCTGACATCACCAACACCACGACGGATAATTTCAGGATTTTCTCCAGATAAATCCACGATACTGGTGGTTGATAAAGTCCCAAAACCACTATCAATAAACACATCAATCCGTTTACCTAGTTGGTTTTCAATATCATAAGGATCATCAAGTGGATCTTTTTGATCAGGCAAGATCAATGTACTGGTTAATAACGGTTCACCAAGTTCTTGTAATAAAGCTTGTGCAACAGGATTACTTGGAATGCGCAGACCAATTGTTTTTTTCTTTGGATGCATTAAGCGCTTTGGCACTTCACTAGTAGCAGGTAAAATAAATGTGGTAATAGCAGGGGTATTGGCTTTTAACAGTCTGTACATCGCATTATCGACTTTTGCATAAGTTGCAATATCCGATAAATCACAACACATAATTGCATATTGATGTTTAGGGCCTAAGCCACGAATTTGGGCTATTCGCTCCATCGCACTTTTATTCCCAATCTGACAACCAATCGCATAGGCTGCATCAGTTGGATAAACCACCACATCACCCGCACGAATACGTTCAACGGCTTGTGTGATTAAGCGAGCCTGTGGATTTTCAGGATGAATATGTAAATGTAACATTATTATTGTAACTCCCTGATCTTTATGGCTGAATTAAGTATGAAACTTGTTCTAGTAAAGATGCAAGTCTTAGATGTGTTAATTTTGTCATTCAATCAAGTAATTCACGTTTAAATTCATTTAGTTGTAATGGTAAGCCATTACGTGTACAAACACAGATATAGTGAATAAAATGTGCAGCATCTCGTGGCAAAGTGGCTTCACCTGAAAAATAACGTTGTACTTGAGCAAAAACATTATCTTTAAATTGTGTCCCATTGCCGCTATCACCCGTTAGGTTATCTAAAGAGACACGAAACTTCCGACCAAAGGCTGTTGCAAATAACCATTCAATGGCTTGAGGCTTAATTTCAACTTGTTCAAATAAAGCTTGCTGTTCTGCAGTACGACCATCGGGTGCATACCAATAACCTAAATCAGGTAAAAGGCGACGTTTTTCACCTGAAATACTCCAATGACTAATTTCATGCAAGGCACTGTTAAAGAAACCATGTGCAAATTGGATTTTTGCAGGCTGTTGATTTATAGCTGGGAAATATTCTGGTTCAAAATCACCTTTAACAAGCGTGACATTATGGTGGGAAAACCAGTGATTAAAGTGTAAAATAAGCCAATCAACCTGTTCTGGTTCTGTTGTTAACGTTTTCCAAGATGAGCGTTGCACTTGATCTGGTGTTAACATAGGAACAGTGATTGAATGGGGGCTAACAAGTGATGAAGTTGTTACTTCAAGTTGCGGCTGCAACAGATGCATTGCTGTGTTACCACGAGTTCTGTCTAAAGAAGTGCAAAATTGTATCTTAATCTTTGACAGAGTACCGATGAATTTGTAGAATTGCCGCCTTAATTATGTCAGCAAATACTTTTCCAAGCCAAATCGAGCCATTTAAATGGGCTGAACAGGGCTATACATGGTCAGGAACACTGCCATTGTCTCGCTTTGCTCGTATTGCTCGAGAAGCTGTTGGTTCAATTGATGATCAATTGATCAACATAGACTGTAAGCTATCAATGGATGCCTATCATCGCATTGTATGGTTAGATGGACATATTGATACTAAAGTTCCAATGGAATGCCAACGTTGTTTGGGATCTGTTGAAATTGAATTAGTGTCAGAATTTCATTTAGCTTTAATTGATGATGAGTCACTGATAGAGCGATTGGATGAGGATGCTGATTTCATCGTTTTAGGTGAAAGTGAATCGTCGAAAAAAGGGAGTATTGATACGCCTGCTTCGATTGATTTACTCGCATTACTAGAAGATGAATTGTTATTGTTGATGCCTTTGTCTCCCAAACATGATGTTTGTGAGCATAAACATCAACCTGTCGTTCAGGACGTTGTCGAAGAAAAGCGGGATAACCCGTTTGATGTTTTGGCAAGTTTGAAAGGCAAACTTAACTCATAACACAATTTGTGTTATCATGTTGAGTTAAGACAACTGAATTTGTTCTGATCCATTTTTCGATCTTTGTAAGGAGCCATCATGGCCGTTCAGCAAAACCGTAAAAGTCGCTCTCGCCGTGACATGCGCCGTTCACATGACGCTTTAACCGAGAATGCATTATCTGTAGACCAAACTACTGGTGAAACTCATCGTCGTCACCACGTGACTAAAGACGGTATTTACCGTGGTCGTCAATTATTCGCTAAAGCAGCTGATGCTGAATAATTGAGTTATATGCATTAAGCGTTAGCTTAAAGTATAAAAAAAATGGGAGCGAAAGCTCCCTTTTTTGTTGTTTTTCGCAATTAAAAAACGATTTAATCAATGGTAAATTGCCGCATCGGAAAAAAGTCTGTTGTCATTCTCATGTAGAATCATGAGTGTTGATAAAACTGGCGATAGACCATTTTAAGGATTTTTATATGTCGACTAAGCGACTTGAGCAGGCTGCTCAAGCAACAAAAACAGCATTTGTTTTTCCTGGTCAGGGTTCACAAAAAGTAGGGATGCTGGCTGAGCTTGCAGAGCAGTTTAGTGTCGTTCGAGATACCTTTGCAGAAGCATCAGCAGCACTTGGTTTTGATCTTTGGCAGATTGCACAAAGTGGTGAGGGTTTAGATCAAACTGAAAATACTCAGCCAGTTTTGCTAACAGCAAGTATTGCCTTATGGCGTGTATGGTTAGAGTTAGGTGGTATAGCACCGAAATACTTGGCTGGACATTCTTTGGGAGAATATAGTGCGCTTGTTGCAGCAGAGGCAATGACTCTAGCTGACGCGGTTAAATTAGTCCATTTACGCGGAAAATTGATGCAGAGTGCTGTTCCTCAAGGTACAGGCGCAATGGCGGCAATTCTTGGTTTAGCCGATGAGAAAGTGATCGAGCTTTGCCAAAAAGTGAATGCAACTGCGGCTGGTCAAGGTTCGGTTGAAGCGGCGAATTATAATGCGCAAGGTCAGGTGGTGATTGCAGGCAGTACAGCTTTGGTTCAGCAAGTCATGGCTGAAGCAAAAGAGCAATCTGGTAAAGCGATTGCATTGCCTGTTTCTGTTCCGTCACATTGTACCTTGATGAAACCAGCAGCAGAAAAGTTTGCTGAAGCTTTGGAACAAACTGCCATTGAGCTACCACACCTTCCTGTAATACAAAATGTCAACGCGGAAATCGCGACAGATGTTGCTCAATTACGTCAGGCATTAACGGCTCAGTTATATCAGTCAGTTCAATGGACACGTACCATGCAATATCTTCAAGATGAAGGTGTGCAGTATGTGGTTGAATGTGGACCAGGTACAGTACTCAGCAATCTTGCCAAGCGATTACCCAACATAGAAAAAGCATTTGCGATTGATAGCAAAGCACGTATGGAAGATGCCCTAAACGCAGTGTTAGTGGCAGAAGGAAAAATTGCATGACACAACAACGAAAAGTTGCGTTAGTGACAGGAGCAAGCCGTGGTATTGGCGCAGCAATTGCACAGCAACTCATTCAAGACGGTTATTTTGTGGTAGGTACCGCAACTTCTGAATCAGGTGCGCAAAAACTGACAGAAAGCTTTGCTGAACATGGAGCAGGTGCTGTACTCGATGTTCGTGATGGTGCAGCGATTGATGCGCTTGTATCAGATATTGAACAAAAATATGGTTCAGTACTGATCTTGGTGAACAATGCAGGCATTACCAAAGATAACTTGTTGCTTCGTATGTCGGAAGATGATTGGGACGATATTCTCAATATACATCTGAAAGCCGTATACCGCTTGTCTAAGCGCGTATTGAAAGGTATGACCAAAGCACGTTTTGGCCGCATTATTAACATTAGTTCAGTGGTTGCACATTTTGCGAATCCTGGACAAGCGAACTACTCAGCAGCAAAAGCAGGGATTGAAGCATTCAGTCGTAGCTTAGCCAAAGAGATGGGGAGCCGTCAGATTACAGTGAACAGTGTTGCACCTGGTTTCATTGCCACTGAAATGACTGATCAGTTAAGCGAAGATATTCGTAAAAAAATGACTGATCAAGTAGCTTTAAGTCGTCTAGGTGAACCTCAAGATATTGCTAATGCAGTGAGTTTCCTGGCTAGCGATAAGGCTAGTTACATTACTGGTACAGTTTTACACGTAAATGGTGGTCTATACATGGCCTAACTGGCGATGTATAAACTTTTAAAAGTTTTTATATTCAATTAAACTAGTGGCAAATTAAAACGCCACAAGCAATGAGGAGAATTCCTGTGAGCGATATCGAACAACGCATCAAACAAGCTGTAGCTGAACAATTAGGTATGCGTGCTGAAGAGATTAAAAACGAAGCATCTTTCATGGATGACTTAGGTGCTGACTCTTTAGATTTGGTTGAACTTGTAATGTCTTTCGAAAATGATTTTGACATCACGATTCCAGACGAAGATTCTAATGAAATCACGACTGTTCAATCTGCAATTGATTATGTAACCAAAAAACTTGGTTAATCATTTTGCATGATTGAAAAGCCACCGCAAGGTGGCTTTTTTATATGTTTAATTTTAATTGAGTGGATTTATACATATTTTTACAAGAAAAAATAAACTCTGAATATGAAATGATTATATTTAAGTGTATAAAATCTATGCTATTTAAAATAATTTATTAAATCATAACAATAAAAGGAAATATTATGAGTATCGAAATGCGAGTTAAGCAAATTATTGTTGAACAACTCGGTGTAGACGAGGGAGAGGTAGTAGCTAATGCATCGTTTGTAGATGATTTAGGTGCTGATTCTTTGGATGTAGTTGAACTCATTATGGCTTTTGAAGAAGAATTTGGAATTGAAATTCCAGATGAAGATGCAGAGAAACTTCTTACAGTGCGTGATGCTATTAATTATATTGAGATGAATGTAGGAGGCGATACGTAAATTCCATCATACTTTTAGTTTATCGAAAGATGATATTTCATGAATTGATAATTACAGAGACTAATATAGTTATATTAAAAATTAAAATATAAGGAAAACCCTATGAATTCTGAAAAAACAATAGAAGAGCGTCTTAAGTCAGTAATTGAGGAGAAGTTTGGTCTTGGTGTAGAGATGAAACCTAGCACTCGTTTTGTTGAAGATTTGCATTTTGATAGTCAAGATACCTTAGATCTTAGTATGGCGCTTGAAGAGGAATTTGGTTTTGAAGTACAAGATGAAGAAATGGAAAAAATAGATACATTTCAATCACTGGTTGATTATGTCACTAATAAAGGTTAATCATTTACATGATTGAAAAGTCATCTGAAGTTAGTTTTTTATATGTAGAACTTCTTGATTTGAATAGCTATATAAATATTTTTACAAGAAAAAATAAACTATAAATATGCAAATAATTTATTTGAGTGTATAAAGTTTATGCTATTTAAAATAATTTATTAAACCATAACAACAAAAGGGAATTTTATGAATATAGCAAACCGTATTAAAGAGATCATTATTGAGCAACTTCGTGTAAATGAAGAAGATGTTTTACCAAATGCATCCTTTACAGATGATTTAGGCGCTGATTCATTGGCTGTAGTTGAACTTATTATGGCTTTGGAAGGAGAGTTTGGTATTCAAATTCCTTACGAAGAGGCTGAGAAAATTGTTACCGTTCAATCTGCAATTGATTATATGACCAATATTGTGGGAGAAAATGCTTAAATTGCTTCAAGTTTTGAACGAATTGAAAGCCGCCGTAAGGTGGCTTTTTATATTTAAAAAATATATAAATGTGAAACCTTAAAATTAGTTTTATTGCATATACATATATTTACAAGACCTCGTTAAATTGAAACTCGCATGCTTTATTTTTTCGGTATAACTAATTGTAAGTCTGTTTTGACTATGCTTAATCAATAATTACAGAGGAAATAAAAAATGGGTCTTTTTGATTTTGTTAAAGGCATTGGTAAAAAAAATACAGCACCAGCAGAACCTCAGCCTGCTCCAGCCACGCCTGTTGAGCCTTCAGCTCAAGAGATTGCCAATAAATTATTAGGTTTGATTAAAAGTTTAGGTCTTGGTGTTGAAGGTTTATCAGTAACCTACAATGGAAATACCGATACAGCCATCATTAAAGGGCAAGTCAAAAGCCAAGCAGATAAAGAAAAGATCGTTCTTGCCGTTGGTAATATTGATCACGTTGCTCAGGTCGATGATCAGATGACGGTTGAGGTACCCGAACCAGAAAGTAAATTCTATACCGTAAAATCAGGTGATAATTTATCTAAGATTTCTAAAGAGTATTATGGCGATCCAAATCAATACAATAAAATTTTTGAAGCGAATAGACCATTACTCAAAAATGCGGATGATATTTTTCCTGGACAAGTTTTACGTATCCCTGAATAAATTGTAATGTGACAGAAGAGGCGCGTATTGCGCCTTTTTTATTTCAAAATAAAAGATAAAATCTATAAAATTGAAATTACCAAAACATTAAAAAAATGAATTCATTTACTTATGCTTTATGTCAAAAGCCCGTATTAAGTGTGGCCATGTGGATGACAGGTCTTTGTGCATTTCCTCCATTATTTTCAAATCTGCCGATTGATTTAACTCATACAGGCGCATTAGCAACTACTGAATTTACGGTAAATGTATCAAAGTCTTATCACTTAAGCCTAACTGTTGAATTTGAATCAGCACAAAAGCGAGTTGATGATCTTGTTGTTGGAAATACTTTTAACCAATATTGTGATGGGACTATAAAATATAACAACATTCCTGTAGAGAAGAGAAAAGAATTAGGTCAACCAATAACCTTACAAGTTCTTGTAAGAAAATCAAAAAATCATGAAATTGTTTTTAATCAGCAATTTCAGTCTTTATGCTCAACAGGACATGATGGTAAAAATAAAAGTTACAGAAGTATTGGCTGGATTCCTTTATCTCAAGATCTTTATGTGATTGAAGTTGTTAATTTACAACCACATAATCAATTAAAAAATGTCAAAACAACTTTAAGCTTAAATGCAAGTAATGGTGGTAAATGATTTTAAGATAATAATTGTTTAGGAAGTTTATCCATTAATTGTAAAAAAGGTTTTGGGCTTTGTAATGCTCTAGATAGGATTAAAGATCCTTGAATACGTATCACAGTATCTTGTGCTCGCTCGAAAGCTTGTTCTTCTGATATTCCCGCATCTTGTAAAACGACAGAGATACTTTCAATCAGTCTTGTAAATACGGGTTGAATTTGAGGCAAAAAGGTTTGGTGCGCTTCACTTAAGGTTAAAACTGCTAAAATACATGCTACATGGCCATTTTCATAAACTTGTTTTAATGAATAGGTCAGAGCTTCTAAACGTTCAATAGGTGATGCGTTACTTTGTAGGTGAATAAAAATATGATCTTCGCGCCATTGTTCTAAATAGCTCAAAACATCTTGTGCCATTTGTTGTTTTCCATTTGGAAAGTGATGATACAAACTGGCTTTACCTAAACCTGTCCGTTCAGAAATTTTGGATAAAGAAGTGCCTTCATAACCATATTCTCTGAAAATACTTAATAAAGATCGAATTAAAGTCGGTTTATCCATAAAATTACTCATACCACTTGATTTTGTACCGATCGTTCGGTACATTAAAATTATATAACCACAAAAGAAGATGACAATGAAACTTTATAATACTGTAATCTCAGGAAATTGTTACAAAATCAGATTATTACTTTCATTTCTGAATTTAGACTATGAAAAAGTCTCTATAAGTTTAGCTGACCAAGAGCAAAAGACAGAACATTTTCTAAAACTGAATCCTTTAGGGCAGATTCCTGTGCTAGAAGATCAGGGGAGGTATATCCATGATTCTCAAGCAATCTTGTGCTATCTCGCTAGAACATATGATGCTCATCAGCTTTGGTTTCCTCAAGAAACAATTGCAATGACGCATGTTTTAGAGTGGTTATTTTTTGCCAATCAAAGAATTGCTTCTACTTTATCGGCAGCACGGGCATTTCATCTGATTAAAAAACCAAATATTGATATCGAAAATGCGACTGCAATGTCACATGCATCATTAGCAGTTGTAAATCAACATTTGAAAACAAGAAATTGGTTGGTTGGTGAATCAGCCACGATTGCAGATATTGCTTGTTATCCTTACATCGCTTTAGCGCATCAAGGAAAAATAGAATTAGACCCATATCCATATGTTCAGGCTTGGTTAACACGTTTTCAACAATTGCCTCGTTTTATTGAATTAGATGAATAATAGGTTAGGCATGAAAAAAGTATTGATTACTGGAGGCAGTCAAGGAATTGGGCAAGCGATTGCCCAAAAATTCTTGGATGAGAATTATGAGGTACATAATATTTCTCGACATACTCCACAATATTCACATCTTCATTTGCATCATTGGCAAGCGGATATGTTGCAATATGATCAAATTGAAAAGGTGATTCAGCAGATTGGGCAGTTTGATGTGCTGATTAATAATGCAGGCTATATGAATACACTTACAGCCGCTTCATATACGTGGGAAGAAATGCAAAAAATTATGCATGTAAATCTGATTCATACGATGCAGTTGAGTATTGATGTGGCTGAGAATATTTTTAAAAATCAGAAATTTGGACGCATTATTAGTATGGCATCTATTGCTGGGCAAATTGGGCATCCTGATATTTGGTATGGCATCTCAAAAGCGGGGCTAATTAATGGGATGCGTAGTTTGGCTCGTAGCCATGCCCAGCATAATATTCAAACCTTTAGTCTCGCACCTGGCCCTGTTGAAACTCAGATGATGCAAAAGATTCCTATTGAAAGACAAAAGCGGTTAAAAGAAGCGACTTTAAATCAGCAATTCTGCCAAACACAAGAAATTGCAGAAACAGCTTTTTGGCTGGCGCAAGCAGCTCCAAATTGTTTAAGTGGTGAGGTATTTGATTTGAATAATGGTGTGAATTGTCGTTAGATCATGTTGAATAAATGAATAGAAATATATGTATTTCTATTCATTATTATTTAAGTCTTAAAACCGCTTTGGAATCTTTTGCCCATTGGGTACAGGTGTCTCAGCTTGTTTTAATACACCAAATAACCACGTTTCAGCATGTTGGACAGCAATTTTAAGTGAATCACCTAAGGCTAAACGTCCTGCAATAAAACTTGCCAAAGAACAGCCAGAACCATGATATTGTCCGTCTAAACGTGGGCAATGGCTTTCAGCAATCATTTTGCCGTCAGCATAAAGTACATTACGAATATGATCAGGTGTATCTTCATGTCCACCTTTCACTAGTACAGCTTTTGCGCCCATCTCAAATAATTTTTGAGTGGCTTGTTCAATATCATCAATACCTGTTAAGGCTCTTAATTCAACTGTATTTGGGGTAATGACTGTAGCTAAAGGGATTAACTCAACAAATGCTTTAACTAATGTTGCTTGATCACCGAGTGAACCCCCACTATTCGCGACTAATACTGGATCGAGTACATATTGATAATCTGGATGTTGACGTAAAAACTCAGCCAATGCAGCAATATTATCGGTTGTACCCAGCATGCCTGATTTTACACATTTAATCGGTAAATCACCCACTACTGCACTTGCTTGAGCAAGTAGTAACTCTTTTGAAGTGGCTTCAAAACCAAACACTTGTTGCGAGTTTTGAATGGTCAATGCTGTGCAGGCAATTGCTGCATGTGCGCCACTTTGCCCAATTGCCTCAATATCTGCTTGTAAGCCAGCGCCGCCTGAAGGATCTAAACCTGAAAAACATAGTACGGTAGGACGCACAGCCATTTCCTTTTATTCTCTCATTTAAGCTAGTATATGGGAGTTTCGAGAAACTCTCGACTATGTTATGTAAGGCTTTAAGAGATTGAACGAATGACGATCAAAAATATTCTGATTGATTTAGATGGGACTTTAACTGACCCTAAAGCGGGTATTCATCGCTCAATTCGTTATGCTTTAGAAAAACTGGGCCACCCTTTAGCGGATGAGGTCGATTTAGATTGGACGATTGGACCTCCGTTGAAAGCTTCTTTGGCAAAGTTATTAAATACTCAGGATGATGATTTTGCTGAACAAGCGTTACTTGCTTATCGCGAGCGTTTTTCAGTGACAGGTTTATTTGAAAACGAGGTCTATGCAACAGTGGTAGAAACGTTGCAACAGTTACAAGTACAAGGTTATCGGTTATTTTTAGCGACGGCGAAACCAACAGTTTATGCGAAACGTATCCTTGCTCACTTTGGGTTGGATCAATATTTTACTGAAATGTATGGCAGTGAATTAACAGGTGAACGTACCAATAAAATAGATCTAATTGCATATATTCTTGAAAAAGAGCAATTGGATACGCAGCAGTGCATTATGGTGGGAGACCGACAATATGATGTGATTGGTGCACGTGCCCATGGTATTGAAACCATTGCTGTAAATTATGGTTATGGCACAGCAGAAGAACTTGCTCAAGTACAACCGCTTGCTCAAATCTCACAATTTAGCCAATTGCTTAATACGGTGAATCAACTGAATTTAGAACGAAAAGTATCATAATCATGAGCGCAATAAAAAGCCTCGAATGATCGAGGCTTTTTTGTTTCATTAAATATTATGTTTTAAGCGGTATTGAACCAATTCTTCGATACTAATCACGGTAAGGCCATGTGTCTGAGCATAAGCTAGAACTTGAATACCTGATGCCATAGAGCCATCAGGATTAGTCAATTCACACAATACGCCAGAAGGTTTTAAACCAGCCAAACGGGCTAAATCTATAGTTCCTTCAGTATGTCCTCTGCGAGTTAATACGCCACCATTACGTGCTCGTAATGGGAACACATGACCTGGACGACTCAAGTCACTTGCAACAGCACCATCTTTGGTTGCTGCCAAAACCGTAGTGACACGATCCTTGGCAGAAACACCCGTGGTCACACCTTGTGCCGCTTCGATAGTAACTGTAAATGCTGTTTTAAATTGACTAGAATTATCTACCACCATCGGTGGAAGTTGTAAATGATCTGCCAGTTCTTCAGTTAGACACAAGCATACAATCCCAGAACCATCACGAATCATTTGTGCCATGGTTTCGATCGTCAGTGTTTCGGCAGCAATAATAAGATCGGCTTCATTTTCACGATCGAAATCATCCATAACCAAGACGGGTTTGCCTTGGCGGATATCTTCTAGAGCTTGTTGAATACGTTGTTCAGCAGGAGAAAGGGCTGAAAAGAAAAGTTCGGGTTGAATTAAACTTGACATAATGAAACGCTCTCGTAAATAGGATACGGTTGAACATTTCAGGACTGATGTAAAAAATAAGCGTACACCAAAACAACGCAAAAAGCGTATTTCAGTGGTTTCGTCTTCTTTCATCCGGACTATACCGTCGGCTTTGGTCTCTCACCAAATCTGCGAGTATATAAATATATACAGGCTCGTGGGCTAGTTAGGTCACTTGATTGCAAGGCCTAACTTACCACCGGTGGGGAATTACACCCCGCCCTGAAGCGATGTGCCTTGATTATAGCCAGATTTTTATGAGAAAAGGCAACTTTTTATAGAATGAATCGTTCTATGTAAATCTATAAATAAGCTGAAGTTCATTTGAAGCTTTTCGTTATTAATGAAACTAGTATTGCATGTTAATTGAGCATAAACTCAAGTCATAAAACAACAATAAAATAGGCAATCAAATGGACCAACAACATAAATCTGAGTTAGAAAAAATGGCACAACAACTTCATCGACCAGTGATGAGTTTTAAAGATTTTAAGCATGTTTCTGAGCAGGATATGAACTGGCTTAATCAACAATTAGAACGGACTATTCAATTAGAAAATCAAAGAATCAACAAAAGTTTATTTCAGATGCCATTTTTTTTACGTTTTCTTTTTAAAAATAAAAAATAACAAACATAAGGAAAGTGAGTATGACTCGACTTGCTGTTCATGCTGAAATTATAAAATTAACTCAGATTCTTAATGTTTCAGAGCAACAATTAGCTTTTTTAATTCCTTTAGCACCTGAAAGCTTAAGACAATTTCGTTTTGCAATTATTGAGTTGCTACAAAGCCAACAAAAAACACGCTTCCGTTATCTTGCTGCTTGGGTGAATTGGCTGCCAAGTAGATTGACCGCTATTATGGTAAAGCAATTATTTGATCCCTTTATCGTCGCTCAAATCGCAGTACATTTATCTACAGAGAACCTTTATCGAATTGCAAAACATTTACCAGCAGATACATTGGCTTCAATTTCAGTCTATTTAGATCCTAGATTAGCGAGAGAATTATTAGCTTATTTTACTACCCATCAAATTAAGGACATTGCTCAAGTTCTTTTACAACAAAAAGACTTTGTAACGATGGGGCGTTTTGTTGGTATGCTATCTGATGAAGTGGTACAGGATGTGGCTCAAATCATTGAAAAGGAAAGTGATCTATTGGAGATCGCTTTTTATATTGAATCAAGAGAGCGTATTGATCATCTGGTGCATGTTTTACCGAAGGAACGTATCATCAAGACACTATTGATTGTAAGTGATCCGACACAACGCTTAGTTTGGCCGAAGCTATTGGCGTTAATGAGCCATATCGGTTATGAGCTCAAACAGGAATTAGGTGATCTCGCCGTACAGCAAGGGGAAATTGTGATAAATGCAATTATTCAGGCTGCGCAAGAAGACCAACTTTGGGAAGATATGTTGCCAGTAGTTGCATGTTTATCTGAACAAGCTCAATCCTATGTCGCAAATTTACCAGCTTTGCGCCAAGTTGAAATCATCAAAAGTATCGTTGAAGCCGCCGATGAATGTGATTTATGGACAGACATGTTGGTTGTTGTAAATTATATGCAAAATGAAGCGAGACAAGTCGTTGCAACGGCTATTGCTCAAATTGATATTAAGGTTCTACATCATATTGCTTATGCTTCCTTACTTCGTTCGCAATGGGAAGTAACTTTTGATATTGTCCGTCGCATGCCACTTGAGAAACAGCAGCAATGCCAGCAAATTTTGAATACTTATATGCAGCAACTTGATGTGGAAACATATCAATATTTAGATGGTTTACTTGAGCGATATCAAATTTACTCTTTAAGCTAAAATCTATGCAGTGGGAAGGGTCTCTCGAATAGGAACTAATGTGGCAAGTGCATGCTCATAACCAAGCTCAACCAATTGATCTAATCGATGCCAATCAAACATACCAATACCATTGATTGGCATACGAATATGTAGATTGGCACGTTCAATTGCAGCAGTTTGGATCATGGTATCACTAGCAAGAGTTGCTGTTCGCATTAAGATTTCTGCAAGACGTGGAGCATGTAGGAGTTTGTCTTTGATCAGTTTATTCCAATTCAGTAGGGCACTTTGATCTGGTTGATCTAAACCAATACCCGGAACGCGAATATCATCGTGTAAACTGACATTACTGGCAATAATGGTACCTCTTTCCAAATTTTGCATGACATCTGTGGGAAGGTTATTAATCACACCCCCATCGCATAATAAGTTCTCACGCCATGCGACAGGTGGGGCGACACCGGGCACACTCATACTGGTTCCAACCCATGTGGCCAATTCACCTTGATCATGGATCACAGCTTCGCCAGTCGTGAGATTGGTTGAAATACAGTAAAAGGTTCTTTTTAATTCTTCTATACGCTGATGACCGAATATCGCTTGTAGGCGAGAGTGAAAACGTTGTCCACGAATTAAGGATACTTTAGGCATGGTGTAGTCATTTAAATAGTTTCTTGCCACAAAGGTTTCATAAGCGATATGTGTCATTTCAATACTATCAAAACCGCAGGCCACCAAAGCAGCGACAAATGCTCCCATACTGGTTCCGCCCACAATATCAATTGGGATATGCAATTGTTCAAGTGCACGAATTAATCCAATGTGAGCAAAGCCGCGTGCACCGCCGCCGCCAAGAACTAAACCAACGCCTTGACTCGAAATCTGTCGGGCAATCGCACAAATATCTGTTTGTGCCCATGGATGAATAAAATAATGAGCGCGTGCATGATAGAGCTGTTTCCAAGTAAGGGTATAAGGAGATGGATCACCCTCTGAACGTAAAAGAACTAATTCAATTTGGCTTTGCCAATCGTGTTGATTTAAGCTATCTACTAGCGGTGTATGTACAGGTGTTTGATTCGCTTCGGCCAATATCAAAATGCGATCAGCTTGGTGCAAGCAGCGTTTAGACCAGTCATCACCATTTTGGTGAGCAGCATAAAGTACGTAGCAATGTTTTTCTTCTAAGCTGGCCAACCATTCTCTTAATTTTAAATCATCATGCCCATAATCAAGTGGCGTTTGGCTAAATCCAATTCCAAATAGGGCATCGACATGAGCAGCCGTGACTAAACGTACGTGAGGCCAACGTTGTAAATGCTCAGTAAGTTTTTCTGATAAATGAATTGCTGGGATCTGAGAAGACACTGGAATAATCGATAAGGTACGATTATGGCTCATAGGATGAGCATGTTGTAACTCGGGCTGAGTACGAGCAATAATTAATTGAGATAAGGCAAATAAGGTATCTGTTTGGTCGTGAAGGAAATCTATAAATTGTTGTCGGGAAATTACCAAAAGCGTTGTATCCCGCATTGCTTTGACTGCACCATGATGGGGTTGATTAGAAATTACGCCCATTTCTCCAAGGATCTCATAACGACCTAAATACGTTGATAAACTTGAAGCGGTTGTTAATTTAATGCGCCCATAAACGACAATATACAGATGAGAAGCGGGATCATTGAGATTGTAAAGTTGCTGTCCTGTCTGTAAATATCTAATTGAACAATCATGAGCGAGCTTAACCAAGCTAGGTTCATCTAAATGTGAGAAAACGCTGACTTTCCGAAGTGTTTCTATAATATCCATATGATTTAATTTTCTTTATTTTCTATTTATTTAATAAAGTGTCAGGCTGCTTTACAAGTCCTATTGAGTAAAATAAAAGCCTATTTTTAAGTTTTTTTGTATTTCATTTTCCTTTTAGAGTCGCAATAAAAAAGCCAGTTCTTATTGACTGGCTTTTTAGAAATCTTTTAAGTATTTATGCAATTTGCACAGGAATACAGTTTGCCGTGTGATTGACTGTATTGTCTGGATTTGCATAAACCAAACGTGGTTTGTGGAGGTTTGCTTCTACTTCAGTGAAATCACCAAAAGTTGCAATAATTACTAAATCACCGACATCAGCTTGGTGTGCTGCGCCACCATTCACTGAAATAATACCTGAGTCATCTTCACCACGAATTGCATAAGTTGTGAAGCGTTTGCCGTTCGTTACGTTCCATACGTGGATTTCTTCGTATTCACGAATCCCTGCTAAGTCCATTAATACACCATCAATTGCACAAGAACCTTCATAATGAAGTTCTGCATGAGTGACAACTGCACGGTGAATTTTACATTTTAATAAACGAGATAGCATGGCTAGCGTCTCCTGAGTAAGACCTAAGATGAATATCTTATTGGTTGACTTGTCACGTTTCCCGCTGGCGATAGGCGGTTTGATGCGCATTTTGCGCTTAAAAATGCAATATGGCAAGCGTGATTGATCAACAATTCAGTTTAAATTTAAGCGGGTTTGTATGCATTAATTTGATTCATTGCCTGTGAAACTTGTCCGTCGACAAGCATTTTCACTTTTGATAAGGCATGATCAATCGCTGCATCCATTAAAGCTTGTTCACTGCTAGGAGCTTTGCCAAGCACATGACCAGAAACACGTTCTTTAGAACCAGGATGTCCAATTCCTATGCGTAAGCGATGGAAATTAGCACCAATATGTGGAACGATGTCGCGAAGACCATTATGTCCGCCATGCCCACCACCTGATTTTAAACGAATAATGCCAGGATCCATATCGAGTTCATCATGAGCAACAAGGATTGCTTCAGGTGCAACTTGATAAAATTTTGCAAATGGTACGACACTTTGACCAGAACGGTTCATGAAAGTGGTAGGTAAGAGTAAACGTACGTCATGACCATCAATTTGACCACGACCGCTGTATCCATGAAATTTTGGATCAGCCTTTAAAGAAATACCATAACGATCTGCAAGCTGTTCTACGAACCAGAAACCTGCATTATGGCGGGTTTGGGCATATTCCTTACCAGGATTACCCAAACCAACAATTAGCGAAATATTTGACACTAATTTACGCCTTTAACACTTATGCGCGTTTGAAGTCAGCGTGCATAGGTGTGTTTTTAGCTGGGTGACGTTGTAACGCTTGGATTTTAACGTTTTCAACTTTATCACCGATTTTGATTTCGATAACTTCTTCGAAGAAAGCGTTGTTTTCTAAAGCTTTAACAATTTCACGAAGCTCTAAAGTAACGGCTACAGGCTCAGCGCTACCACCATAGATGATTGCTGGGATTTGAGCAGCGTGGCGAAGGCGGCGGCTCGAACCTTTCCCTTGTTGTGCTACTTCACGTGCTTGAGCGTTTAATACGAAGTTTGCCATGGGCATATCCTCATTGAGTTTGAGTAACTAAACTTGCGACCAGTTTAGTGATAGAAAAACCCTAGCGAGCTAGGGTTTAAGAAAAAAAGCTGGGCTATTATAGATAACTATCGAACATAGCGCTAATAGATTCTTCGTTATTGATACGACGAATTGTTTCAGCAACCATGCTTGCAACAGAAACTTGGCGAATTTTACCTAAGTTTGCTGCTTCATCTGAAAGAGGAATCGTGTCAGTAACAACGAGTTCATCAATAACAGAGTTACGAAGGTTATCAATCGCTTTGCCTGATAAAACAGGGTGAGTCGCATAAGCAATCACTCGACGAGCACCAAATTGTTTCAGTGCATCTGCAGCTTTGCAAAGCGTACCTGCTGTATCTACCATGTCATCAACAATGACACAGTCACGATCTTTTACATCACCAATCAAATGCATCACTTGTGACTCATTTGCTTTTTGGCGACGTTTATCAATGATAGCTAAATCGATATCACCTAACTGTTTTGCAACAGCACGTGCACGAACAACACCACCTACGTCAGGAGATACAACCATTAAGTTGTCGTGTTGTTGTTGACGTAAATCAGCTAACAACGCTGGCGTACCATAGATGTTATCAACTGGGATATCGAAGAAACCTTGAATTTGGTCTGCGTGTAAGTCGATCATTACCACACGGTCAATACCTACAGTTGTCAGCATGTCTGCAACAACTTTTGCAGTAATTGGAACACGAGCAGAACGTGGACGACGATCTTGACGTGCATAACCGAAATACGGAATGACTGCAGTGATACGACCAGCACTTGCGCGACGCAAAGCATCAGCCATGACCAAGATTTCCATCAGGTTATCGTTGGTTGGCGCACAAGTAGATTGAACGATAAAAACGTCTTTACCACGAACATTTTCAGTAATTTCAACTGAAATTTCACCATCAGAAAACTTGCTTACAGAAGCAGCACCGAGAGGAATATGTAAATGGCTTACGACTTTTTGGGCGAAATGTGGATGAGCACTTCCACTAAAAACGACAAGATTGGGCATGAAGCACCCTTGGCGGTTGGCTTATAATGAATTTGGATGGCAGGGGCGGCTGGATTCGAACCAACGGATGCCGAGATCAAAACCCGGTGCCTTACCACTTGGCGACGCCCCTAATGCGGCAGAACTTTAATCGTTTTGTATGATAATGTCAATATAATTGAGCAAGTATCGATATAAAACAAGTCTGTCTAAAGATATGGCAGGGGCGGCTGGATTCGAACCAACGGATGCCGAGATCAAAACCCGGTGCCTTACCACTTGGCGACGCCCCTAATTTGATAATATGTAATGGCAGGGGCGGCTGGATTCGAACCAACGGATGCCGAGATCAAAACCCGGTGCCTTACCACTTGGCGACGCCCCTATATATTACATATATCTACAGATGAAAATTGGCAGGGGCGGCTGGATTCGAACCAACGGATGCCGAGATCAAAACCCGGTGCCTTACCACTTGGCGACGCCCCTAACATGTAACTGAAAAATTTCTTAAAGGAGATTCTGCCAAACTATTAACCAAGTAAGCTTTACAAGGCGAGTTTTGCAAAATTTTCTTTATATCCATTTCACTTGTTACTTCAATAAAAACACAAGCACCTGTACCTGTAAGCTTTGCTAGACCAAATTGATCTAAATATTGCATTGCTTCTTCTACTTCAGGATATAACTGTCGAGCCAAAGGTTCAAAGTTATTTCCAAAATTAAAAGGTTCTAACTGATAGGCGCAAAATGTAGTGATCTTAGAATCTCTTGTCAATGTTTTTTGTGAAAAAAGCGCTTGAGTGCTGATAAAACAGTCAGGTTTTAAAATTATGAATTGTTTTTGAGCTAAGTCTATGAATGATAAATGTTCACCTATGCCTTCTGCCCATGCATTTCGACCAAAAATAAAGATAGGTACATCTGCACCCAACTGCACACCATAATCAGCTAATTGCTGTTCATTTAAACCGCATTGCCACAGTTGATTCAGTACGATGAGTGTGGTGGCAGCATTAGATGAACCGCCGCCAAGACCAGCACCCATAGGAATATTTTTCTCGATTTGAATATTTAACCCACATGGTTCTTTTGCATGGGGTTTGAGTAATTGTGCTGCACGATAGATTAAGTTTTGTTCAAGAGCAACCTCGTTTAAGCCTTCAATTAGAATCATTCCATTTGCAATTGGCTCAAAAGTCATCCAATCATATAAATCAATCAGTTGAAAAATAGTTTGTAATTCATGATAACCATTGTCTCGACGACCAGTGATGTGCAGAAATAAATTCAATTTAGCAGGGGAAGGTACTCTAATCATAAAAGAATCTAATCTATCGGTTTTGAATCACCATTGTAATACGGTTTTCTTTATCGTCAGCAAGTGCTTGCTTCAACAAAAGTTTATTTGGAAGGATTTGCTTATCGTTATAGCTAAAATCAACAGTCCAGCCATCTTCAATGAGCTGTTTCAAGCGATTTTGTTCGTCTTTGCTCGCTTGAGCATTTTGCGTCGCAGGCTTCGCTTGTACCCAGTAGGCAAGGTGCATAATCGGTGCCTGCCAACCTGTCGCTTTTTCCAGTAATTCTTCAGGTGTAGCTGCTGTAATCAGACCTGTTTTGGCACTATTTAAAGTGACTTGACCTGGTTTGCCTTCAATCTGGGTTTTCCCAACACCTAAAATTCCAGTCAGTTCAATATCAAATTGATCTTGTTGTTGAACCCATGTAAAAAAAGCACTGCCAGACTGTTGTGGTGTACGTACACCTATTTTACCTTGTAAGCTAAAGTTATTTTCATCTTGCACTTGTGGTGAAGCAATTATCTTATTTGGTTGGCTTAGATGTTGGCAGCCTGTTAATACTAGAACACTACTGCTACATATCGCGACACATAATTTTGAAAACAAGCGCATGTATTTAACTCTTTTTTACAGTGATAGGTAAGATTAAGCTATCAAGTTGTTGTAATTGTGGGGCATTTGCATGTTTTTGTTTCAATTGCTGTAAAACCTCACTAAATTGTGTGAGTGCGCCTTGCATATACAGCGCTTTAGCATAGCGAACTCCAATATTGATATTTTGGCTGATTGAATAGGCTTGTCCCAAGACTTTGGCTGCGGTATCAAAATCATTCTGTAGAAAAGCGATATAGCCCAATGTATCGAGAATAGAGGCTTGTTCAGGTGCAAAGTTGAGCGCTAGTTCTGCATATTTTCGTGCTTCTTTTAGACGACGATTTTGCAATGCTAATGTATACGCATAAGCGTTTAAATAGGTCGGGCTATTGGGTTCAATAATTAAAAGTTGCTTCAAAGTTTTATCTAATTTATCCCGATCGGTATAAGGATCCAGCAATAATACTTCTGCATAAATTAGTTCAGGATCATCGGGTAAGCTCTTAATCGCTTCATCTAGCAATACTAAAGCTGCTTTTTTATTGTCCATCTTTTTTAAAATATCAGCTTGAGCTTGATAGAGAAAACTTGCATGTTGTGGATAATTCACCCGCTCTTGTGTAAGAAAGCGTAAAGCATCATTCAATTGCCCTTGCTTTTCGAAAATAGTGACCATATTGCGTCGCGAAACGATATATAAACTGCCATCTACGAGCCGATAATAGGCTTTTGCGGTTTCATAATGTTGTTTGCGTTGTGCATTGATTGCAAGATAGTAATAAGCTTCATTCTGATATTTTGCTGAAGAGCGTAATTCAACTAAATATTGTTCAGCTTTTTCGTATTGTTTTAAATCAATACTGGTTAAGCCGGCAATAAATAAAGCTTCTTCAGTTTTTGGATAATCTTTGATAATACTTTCAAGCTTATCTAATGCTTGCTGTTGTTGATTGATTTGAATGTAATAGCGAGCTTCCGCTAATCGTATATCAATATTGGTTTTATTTTTTCGACTGGCTTGTGCAAACCATTTTTGTGTTTCAGTATCGTCGCGTAAAGCCATTAATAGATTGGCTTTCATCAAAATGAAACTGGTCGATTTTGAACGTTTACGTAAGGCTTTATTGATATTATTTAATGCTTGCTCATATAAGCCATCTTGCGCTTCTAATCCAGCGATTAAAGCTAAGATAGACGGGTTCTCACGTTCTTTACTGGCACGTAAGGCATTTAATAAAATTTCACGATCTTGTGCTTGTTCGGGTGCAATCCCTGCCAAAATTTGTTCGAGATCAGCAGTTGGGTCAATATTTAAGATCTTATCTAATGTTTTAGCTGCCAATTCATATTCATGGGTTTTCAGGGCAATATGTGATAAGTAAAATAAAGCAGGAACATCTTTGGGTTCTTGTTCTACCCAATGTGTTGCAATATCTAATGCAGATTGAAAATCGTTATATTCTAAGGCGACATCTAAAGCACGCTGTTTGATTGTGGTTGAATTACTTCGAATTGCCAGCACTGTATAATTATGTAATGCAGTTGCAATATCATCATAAGCAAGAGAAAATTCAGCAACCATACTTTGTTGTAATGCGTTGTCAAAGCTTTTATCTGCATACATGTCGTGTATTGCTTGTGCAGAGACATACGAGCTCATGCTACCTAACAACAAGATTGTGGTAGAATACCGTCGAATCGTCTTGCCGCTAAAAAGGGTACGGCGATATAGCTGACGCAATTTTTATTGATCCAAAGTAATGCTTTTTATGACACCGATGTTGCACAATAACATAAATTTAGCGAAATGATGATCTGATATGTCTTTCTTTGCATTGGGTGTCAACCATCAAACAGCTTCTGTTGAACTTCGTGAACAAATCGCTTTCAATGCAGAGCGATTAGCTGCGCTATTACTTGAACAAAATAAACATTCACCTTTGAATGATTTAGTTGTTGTATCAACTTGTAATCGCACTGAAGTTTATGCCATGACAGAAGATGCTGATAGCGTTCTGACTTGGTTAGCCCAAGTGAATAATATTGATGTAAAACAGTTAATTCATCATGTTTATCGTTACGAAAATGCCCAAGCTGTTACACATTTGATGCGTGTTGCAAGTGGTTTAGACTCTTTGATGTTGGGTGAGCCGCAAATTTTAGGACAAGTCAAAAGTGCTTTGGCTTTATCTAAAGACGCACAAACTGTGTCACCTGAACTGAATAGTGTTTTTGAATATGCTTTTTATGCAGCGAAACGTGTTCGTTCAGAGACCTCTGTAGGTAGCCATGCTGTTTCAATGGGTTATGCAGTTGCTCAGTTAGCATCGCAAGTCTTTAGTCGCCCTGAAAAGTTAACGGTTATGGTAGTTGCCGCAGGTGAAATGAATAGTTTGGTTGCTAAGCATTTAGCGGAAATGGGTGTGGCAAAAATTCTAATTTGTAACCGTAGCCATGAGCGTGCTGATTTACTGGCACAAGAAATTGCTCATCAAGTTGAGGTTGAAATTATTCCTTTTGCTGAACTTGCACAGAATTTATATAGAGCAGATGTTGTTTCGAGCTGTACAGGGAGTTTACATCAAGTTATTCAATATTCAGATGTTAAAGCCGCACTTAAAAAACGTCGCTATCAGCAAATGTTGATGGTCGATTTGGCTGTTCCACGTGATATTGATCCGAAAGTCGAATCATTAGATAACGTATATTTATATGGCGTGGATGATTTACAAAGTGTGATTGATGAAAATTTAGCGCAACGTCGTCAGGCGGCTGTTGAGGCTGAAATTATGGTGAATCAATTGGCTACTCAATTGATGACCCAACAAAAAGTGAAAGAGGCGAGTAGCACCATTCAAGCTTATCGCCAGCACAGTGAAGAAGTCAGCCAAAAAGAATTGGCACATGCATTAGAGTTACTGCAACATGGTCATGCAGCAGAACAGGTGATGCAGGAGTTTGCTCATCGCCTATCACAAAAACTTATGCACCCAACTTCTATTTTATTAAGAGAAGCTGCTAAAGCTGAAAATCCAGATTATTTTGAATGGTTACAGCAACATCTACAGGATGTGTTTGAGCATGAGCGTAAACCGAGACACTAACTTAGCTTAGGACAATAACTTCAAACTAATCTGTTTTGTTAATTCATTTAATTGTTGACGTAAATTGCGTGATTCAATGAGTGAGATAGGTGATCTCAGTTTTAATTTTAAATATTTTTCTTGTAGATTTAATGAAAAGTCCTTAGCCAATTTATCAGCAATCTCAGGTGCTTGAGTTAATGACTCAATATTAGTTCTCTGCATAACATCGGCAATCTCATTACTATAACGACTACATGCACCGAGTACGTAATAGGTTGCTAATTCCTGATCATCCGGTAAATCATCAAATACAATATTGAGCACTGCTAAAACTTTAGCCAGCAGCTCAGTTTGGTCAATCACTGCCAGTAATTCTTCAAAATGAATATAGAGAAATGGGTGATGCATTAAAATTGCGATTGCAAAATCTTCATCTTTGGTTTGAATATTAAAAGATAAAGAGGCATCGTGGCTGATTTGAGGGGTAAAGCGTTTGCCTAGACCGAGTTTCTCACGGAAAGACTGACTCAGCAGATAACGGAATGAGCCATGTTTAGGTAATAACTCTGTTAATTCACGTAGTTCTCCCATGACTAAACTTTTACCTTCAGGCGTGCTAACGTCATGTTGCCCTGTTAAATGGGCAAACACAAAATCAGATAAAAGTGGTGCCTGTTGTAATAATTTTTGGAAGTTTTCTAAGCCTTCACGACGAATCAATGAGTCTGGATCATGTTCATTCGGAAGCACAAAGAATTTTAATTCACGACCATCATTGAGTAAGGGTAGCGCAATTTCTAAGGTGCGTCGTGCTGCTTTCTGTCCAGCAGAATCCCCATCAAACGCAATGGTAATACGAGAATTTTGTTTAAATAAGGTGGTTAAATGATCCGCATTACTGGCTGTTCCCAGTGTTGCGACAGCACCGTTGATACCATATTGCTGCAATGCAATCACGTCCATATAGCCTTCGACCATTAACCAATCGTTGGCTTTGAGTTTACGACCCTCATATAAACCATAAAGCAATTGATTCTTGTGAAATACCTCTGAGTCTGGTGAGTTAATATATTTAGGTTTAATTTCATCATTGAGCGCACGACCACCAAAACCAACCACGCGACCTTTATGATCGCGGATCGGAAAAATTACCCGCTCACGTAATAAATCAAAATCTCGACCGCTATCACTAGAACGAATCAAACCCAACTGTTTCAAACCTTCAATATCTTGTGGGAAGGCTTTTTCTAAATGCTGCCAATCCTCTGGTGCATAACCCAAACGCCAAAATTGAATCGTTTGTGCCGATAAGCCACGTTGCTTAAAATAATTTTGTGCTTTTTGATTCATTGGGAGTTGGCGTTCATAAAACTGAGCAACATTTTCCAATAAGTCATAGAGATTACCTTCTTGAACTTGTTCATCCATATAAAAGGATGGATCAAATTGAGCAAAAGGATCATCCATAACGCGATCTATATCGACAAAATGCCCATCTATAAATTCGTCTGCTACAGAAATAGGTGCTAGATTTTCAGCGACTGACGTGTTTGTTGGTTGAGCCGCTGCAATTTGTTGAGGACTACGTTTATAAGAAAGTTTTTTATTGTCGTGATTATCTTTCGGTAATTCGATGCCTGTCTGATTAGACAAGTCTTTCATCACATCGACAAAGTTACGACTATCAATGTCCATGAGGAAGCGAATCGCATTTCCATTAGCTTGACACCCAAAGCAATGGTAATACTGCTTATCTCTATATACATGGAATGATGGAGATTTTTCCTGATGGAATGGACAACAGCCCGAGTAAGTACGCCCAGTCTTTTTTAACTTCACACGTTGACCGATTAAATCGACGATATCAGTTCGATCTAAGATTTGATCAATCGTATGTTGTGGAATTGCCATGTGCATTTAACCATTTTGGACTGAGAGATAATATCTTCGTTGAAGTCAGTGTGTCAGAATTCATTGTTGCATAAAATGAAAAACAGGCAAGGGTAGACTTGCCTGTTTTGTGGTTTTGATTATTACAAATTAATTTGCAGCATCAGCCCCCGAAGTTTCTTTGGTCTCAGGCTTATCTAATAGCCCGAAGCTTAAACGGTTCATCCAACTTGGTTTATCGGTTGGTTCATCAATAGGAGCAGAATCGATTTCTTCGGTTGTCGGTTTATCTAATAAACCAAGGCTCAAACGATTTGTTAAGCTGCGTTGCTCAGTTTCACCATTTGTTTGTTCTTTTACTTGTACCGTTTTAGATTCACGACCAAGCAAGCCTAAAGTGGCACGATTGACCCAACTACCTTCTTTACGAGCAGCACGAAGATTTACTTCACCATTTGCCTTAACTAAATTTGGATAGTTCAGTTTTAAAAGATCAATATATTGTTGAGACGTGGCTTGATCGCCTAATTTTTGGTAGCTATAAGCTAATGTTGCAAGTGCTTCAGGTGTTTGTGGTGTTTGAGGGTAGTGTTCAATCACCCATTGTGCGCGTTCAGCAGCAGCCAACCATGCTTTACGTTGAATATTGAAACGCGCCGCATTCATTTCACTTTCAGCCAATTCTTGACCGATAAATTTCATACGTTGTGCAGCATCTACTGAATATTGGCTACTTGGGAAACGACGAATCAAATCTACAAAGTTTTGATAAGCAACTTTAACGTAGCTCACATCACGATGTGATTGTTGTAATGACGTATAACGAATCAAACTGTCGTAATTCATTTCCATATTGGCTACACCTCGAACATAGTAGGCGTAATCAACATTTGGATGTTGTGGATTTAAACGAATGAAACGATCTGCCAGTGCAATCGTACCTTCATAATCTTTTTGTTTAAATTTGGCGTAGAGGAGTTCAAGTTGTGCTTGTTGAGTGTATTGTCCAGTTGGATAATACGTATCTATCGCTTCAAGTGATTTAACAGCATCGGTATATTGATTACGTTCAAGTGATTTTTGTGCTTTTTCAAAATAGACTTGTTCACTTGACTGTGGGCCTTTATCAACCACTTCTTTTTTGCTTGGATTACTGCTACAACCAACAAATACAGACGCTACGCCTAAAGATAAAGCCAATATGGTAATTTTATAATGGGGTAGCGACATAAAAATTCCTCTGCTTTTGGGACAATAAGCTACAATGGTGCTATTAAACCATTTTTGTATCGATCATCAAAATGACTTCAACACAATCTTCCAATTCAAACCTTTCTGAGACAGATTTCTTACTTGAAGATTCTGTCGATGCAGATAATCATAATTCTGATGCAACTGCAACACGTTTATCGTTGCAAATTCAACTCGATGAAGAGTATCTAGGTCAGCGTATTGATCAGGTTGCTGCATTGGTTTGGAGCGAGTTCTCTCGTGAAAAGCTCAAGCAATGGATGAAAGATGGGCATCTGTTGGTAAATGGTAACATTGTAAAACCTAAATATCGTTGCGAAGGCAATGAATTGCTTACGCTGAATGTTGAGTTAGAAGCCCAAACCTCGAGCCAACCTGAAAACATTCCCCTCAATATTGTCTATGAAGACGATGATATTATTGTGATTAATAAAGAAGTTGGCATGGTGGTTCATCCAGGTGCTGGCAATCCTACAGGTACCTTAGTCAATGCTTTGCTTTATCATGCACCGAAACTGGCTGAGCTTTCACGTGCAGGTTTAGTACATCGTATTGATAAAGACACCAGCGGTTTATTGGTTGTTGCAAAAACATTGGAAGCCCAATTTTCTCTCAGTAAACAACTTGCGAAAAAAACCGTTTATCGTGTTTATGATTTAGTTGCATATGGAAATATTATTGCGGGTGGCACGATTGATGAGCCAATTAAACGTCACCCAATTGATCGCGTCAAAATGGCGATCTTACCGGGTGGACGTGATGCAGTAACGCATTACAATGTGAAAGAGCGTTTCCGCGACTTTACTCGTATTCAGGCTCAACTTGAAACAGGACGGACTCATCAAATTCGTGTGCATTTTAGTTATCTTGGACATGGTTTGGTAGGTGATCCTGTTTATGTCAATCGTGTTCGTTTTCCTGCTGGTGCATCAGAAGTCTTAATTGACATGCTACGCAGTTTTAAACGTCAAGCTTTACATGCAGCAAAATTAGGTTTAGTGCATCCGCGTACTGGTGAAGAAATGATGTTTGAAGCGCCATGGCCAGAGGATTTCACTCAATTGGTTGAAGTACTTCGCCAAGAGAATGAAGCGTATTAAAAAGTTCTCTTTAAATAAGGGGAGATGTGTTGAGCTTCTCCCGTTCAAAAGCTAAGGGATATATTCTGGTAAGAGGACGGATTTTATGGAATTTGTACAAGGTTTGCCCAAAGGGGTATATGTTGGGCAAACAGGTATTCAGCATCCTCAAACGATTGCAACTCAAAATGAAAATCTATCAGGATTTAATCTGGCTTTGCACGTGAATGACGATGCACAACGTGTTCAGCAACATCGGATGCTATTGTTGAATGAGTTGTCTGCATTTGGTGTAGATAAAATCACGTGGATGACACAAACGCATAGCAGCATTTGTCATACCATTAACGAGCAAATTCCATTTATTGCACTTGAAGGTGATGGCTTAGTCACACAGCGCGCAGGTCATGCCTTAATGATGATGACTGCTGATTGTTTGCCTATTGTTTTGGGTAATAACGAAGGTACAGAAGTCGCTAATCTGCACGCAGGTTGGCGTGGTTTGGCTAATGGAATTGTCGAAAATACCGTGACTGAAATGAAATCTCAGCCAACTTGGGCGTGGTTAGGCGCTGCGATCAGCCAACCTTGCTTTGAAGTCGGGGCTGAAGTAAAAGCCATTTTCTGTGAGAAATATCCTGAATTAGCCGTTGCTTTTATTTCGGGTCAAATTGAAGGTAAATATCAGGCTGATTTGTATGCAATTGCCCGATTTATTTTAAACAGTTTAGGTGTAGAAACAGTATTGGGTGGTGATCAATGTTCGTATCAACAAGACCAAGATTACTTTTCTTATCGACGTGATGCAAAAACGGGGCGGATGGCGACCTTTGTATTTATGCAATAAATCATATGTGGAGTATTGTTGATTCACCTTATGATATTCAAAAATGTTAAACTTGATTTAATTCATTGGTTTTTAAATTCTCCATGTCTGTTATTGAGCAAATTACTCCCCAAATCAAAGTTTGTGTGATTTACCATAGTCCTTATGGGCACACAGCTAAGGTTGCACAACATATCGCACATGGCGCTGAACAAGCGGGAGCCGAAGTGCATCTACTTTCTGTGGCTGCACCGCAATGGGATTTATTAGATCAAGCAGATGTAATCGTGATGGGATGTCCAACCTATATGGGGAGTCTTACATCAGCATTGAAACAGTTCATGGAAGATTCTTCTAAACGCTGGTTGGCACGTACATGGCAGGGGAAATTGGCTGCTGGTTTTACTAACGGTGGTGGCCTCAGCGGAGACAAATTGGCGGTATTACAGCAAATTAATTTATTTGCGATGCAACATGGCATGTTATGGGCTGGTTTGCCATTTATGCCAACAGGAAGAAGCCCATTGGATATTAATCGGATGTCGAGCTTTCTGGGTTTAATGACGCAGTCCGATAATGCTAGCGTTGAAATTACACCGCCCGAAGGGGATTTAGAAACTGCACGCAAGTTTGGCAAATATTTGGCTGAACTGCGATTAAAACATGTAGTGATTTAATACTTCATAATAAAAAACCTCCGATTCGGAGGTTTTTTACTATTTATGCAACATTCGTGCTTTATCTCTTTGCCAATCACGATCTTTTTCAGTTGCACGTTTGTCGTGTAATTGCTTACCTTTAACAAGTGCGATTTCTAGCTTAACCAAATGACCTTTCCAATAACATGCTAAAGGTACACATGAATAGCCTTTTTGATTGACGGCACCCAAAAGTTTTTCTAGTTCGCGACGAGAAAGTAATAACTTACGTGTTCGTGTAGATTCAGGAACCACATGCGTTGATGCCGATAATAACGGCTGAATTTGCGAACCGAATAAGAAGGCTTCACCATTTTTAAAAATGACATAACTTTCGGACAGAGTCATACGACCTGCACGTAAAGACTTAACCTCCCAACCTTGGAGGGACATGCCTGCTTCAAATTTTTCTTCGATAAAGTAATCGTGACGCGCTCTTTTATTTTGAGCAATCGTGCCACCATTATGTTTTTTTACTACTGTTGCTTGCGCCATAATTCAAACTTCCACAATTACATATATTGTGCCGTAAAATGCAATCTTTTTCCATCGTTTAGCAATTTCGCGTTTAGAGCTAAATTTGTTAAAATATGTACCTTATCTCATTAACTAGAGTACAACGCATGTCTAAAACACGTGTGATTTATCCGGGGACTTTCGATCCAATTACCAACGGGCACGTTGATTTGGTTGCAAGAGCATCAAAAATGTTTGATGAAGTGGTTGTTGCAATTGCAATTGGTCATCATAAAAATCCAGTGTTTAGTTTAGAAGAGCGTGTAGAATTAGCAAAAGCTTCATTAAGCCATTTGTCTAATGTAGAGTTTGTTGGTTTTGATGGTTTATTGGTCAATTTTTTTCGTGAACAACGTGCAACAGCGGTACTGCGTGGCTTAAGAGCAATTTCAGATTTTGAATATGAATTTCAGTTGGCAAATATGAACCGCCAACTTGATCCTCATTTCGAATCAGTATTTTTAACCCCATCAGAGCAATATTCATTTATTTCATCAACATTGGTAAGAGAAATTGCTCGATTGAAAGGTGATGTGAATAAGTTTGTGCCCGCTGTTGTTGTTGAGGCATTTGAACGTAAACATCAGCAAGGTTGGTAGATGTCTCTTTATATTACTGATGAATGCATTAACTGTGATGTTTGTGAGCCAGTATGCCCCAATGAAGCCATTTATATGGGGGAACTGATTTATGAAATTAACCCTGCACTTTGTACAGAGTGCATTGGGCATCATGATCAGCCACAGTGTCAGTTATTTTGTCCAGTTGATTGTATTCCGCTTGATCCTCAGTATGTCGAGTCACAAGATGAGTTGATGGCAAAATATAAAAAATTAACTGCACAAAAAAATGCGAGCAATTAATTTCTAACTTTGATAATATGCGCCACGAAGTGGGCTGGACGGTCGCTGCTGTGGAGGTCTCCGTGACTAAAACAGGGGAGGAAAGTCCGGGCTTCATAGGGCAAGGTGCCAGGTAACGCCTGGGCGGCGAAAGTCGACGGCAAGTGCAGCAGAGAGTAGACCGCCTCATTCGTGAGGTAAGGGTGAAAGGGTGCGGTAAGAGCGCACCGCGTGTCTGGTAACAGTTCACGGCAAGGTAAACCCCACCAGAAGCAAGACCAAATAGGAATCCTGAGGCACGGCCCGTGCTGGATTCGGGTAGGTCGCTTGAGCGTATGAGTGATTGTACGCCTAGAGGAATGATCGTCCTCGACAGAACCCGGCTTATAGGCCCACTTCTCAAATTTTTTGAAATTGTGCTTGACGTGTGTATTGAAAGTTAAGATAATGCGCCCACAGTTTTCGGCTATGTAGCTCAGTTGGTTAGAGCACCGCACTCATAATGCGGGGGTCACAAGTTCAAGTCTCGTCATAGCCACCATTTTATAGACCACGCTCCTGCGTGGTCTTTTTTTATTTGAACTTTTTTTAATTAATTTTTCTGTTTGAGAGAAGATTTGTTGAAAAGTAATCAAATAAAAATTAAAAGCACAAAAACTGTCCATATGTTTCATGTTTTCAATGCCATACACTTGACCTGTTGTATAGAAAACTAGATAATGCGCACACAGTTTACGGCTATGTAGCTCAGTTGGTTAGAGCACCGCACTCATAATGCGGGGGTCACAAGTTCAAGTCTCGTCATAGCCACCATTTTATAAACCACGCTCCTGCGTGGTTTTTTTTATGTGCTTTCATTGGCTACTCAACTTATCCTGTATCAACTGAATATTATTTATAGATTTAAGGTAAAAAAGAATAGCCATCAGGTTTTCTGATGGCTTCAGTTGATTAGCTTTAATGTGATTGAATTAGAAAATTAAAGAGATATATTAATTTAGCCTCAATATATCTCAGTAGAAAAAATAATAATTATAAATGCTTTTCAATCGTCGCTAGAGTTTGATGACTTTCATAAAAAGGTTTTACGATCATGGTGATAATAGGTTCCAATACACCATGTTCATCTAAGGCTACAACGACTTTAGGATAAAAACGTACAGCTTCATTTTGAAGATCCGATTCTTCAATCCCAATCGCAGCAAATACATCCTCTAAACTTTCGTCTTCATAAAAATCGTAAAAGACTTTTACTCCATATAGAATCAGATCTTGAATATAGGAAGACTGGCGTAGCTCTTTCCAGTATTCATAAATCATTACAAAGAATTCTTCAACATCCAGAGGTGTGACTTGTTTGGTGTATTCAGATAAAGGTTTAGCTTTATTATCTTCCCAAATATTACGCGCCAGACTCTCTAAGTCATCGTTTGAAAGTAAGCTTAAATCGGCAAGTTGTTCTTGGATAAAGCGAGCAATACTTTCTTCGATTTTCTGTTCAATGCGTTGTTGTTGACGATGTGAAAAAGTCTTTAGTTTCTGCTGCCACTGATATTTGCTTTCAGAAATTTGTTCTTCGTCAGATTGTGAAAATAATTTTGGTAATTTATTTTGTAAAGTTGTGGTTGCAATATATTGGCATAATTGCTGAATTGAAGGACTTTCTTTCAAGAAGTGGTTTAAATAATGTCGAATATTTTCTAATTCGAGAAATTTAGATAACCACATTTCAAATTGGTGATCCGAAAAAACATCTTCTAAATGTGCTGAAGACTGCAAAGAAAAAACATGCAAGCGTTGAGCAATTTCACCAATAAACTCTAACAGTCCAGCACCAAGCTGCATTTCAAAGGCATAACGCTTAACAACTGCTTGGATTTGTTCAAGTTCTATTACTTCTTTCAGTTTGATATTTGGTGCATGTTGTAGAAACAACTGAATAAACTGCTGAAAGAACTCAGGAGAAAGCTGTGTAGTAAGCTGGTTTTTATAAAATGCCACTTGCTCAAGCATAAGTGCTTGAGCAAGTAATTGTGACTTTTCAGAAACAATTTTTTCAGTCATTCGCGGTCCATCCATTGACGATAGGGTAGCGTCGTTCGCGACTGAAAGCACGTGAACTAATACGTGGACCAATTGCACCCTGACGACGCTTGTATTCATTACGATCAACTAAGCGTATTACTTTTTCAACCACATCAGCTTCGTAGCCTTTTGCAATTATGTCTGCTTGGCTAAGATCTTCTTCGATATAAGCGTACAGAATTGCATCAAGTACATCATAAGCAGGTAAAGAGTCTTGGTCTGTTTGATCTGGACGCAGTTCTGCTGAAGGTGGGCGAGTAATGACACGCTCAGGGATCACAGGTGTTTCACTTAATGTATTACGGTATTTTGCTAATTCGAAGACGATGGTTTTATAGACATCTTTTAATACAGAAAAGCCACCGACCATATCACCATACAGTGTGCAATAACCGACTGAAATTTCAGACTTGTTACCTGTTGAAAGTACAAGGTTGCCAAACTTATTTGATAAACCCATGAGCAGCGTACCACGGGTACGCGCTTGTAAGTTTTCTTCCGTTGCATCCGCTGGTGTGTTGCCAAAGAACGGGAATAGGGTCTGCATGAAGCTATTTACGATTGGGTGAATCTCTGCAATACCAAAAGTTACACCCATACGACGTGCTTGTTCTGTTGCATCTTCTACACTCATTTGAGAGGTGTAAGTATAAGGCATCATCACGGCTTGTACTTTATCAGCACCAATTGCATCAACAGCAATAGCAAGTGTCAAGGCTGAATCGATTCCACCCGATAAGCCCAAGATCACACCAGGGAAACCCGAGCGTTGTACGTAGTCACGTGTTGCCATAACCAATGCTTGATAGATTTCGGCAAAAGTATCTAAAGTTGGGATGGCATTAGCAGTTTTAAACTGTTTTTGCTCTGCATCATATTCAGTCACATAAACAGATTCTTGAAAACTTGGTGCTTGTAATGCAAGTTCGCCATTTTTGTTACTAACAAAACTTGAACCATCAAAAATAAGATCGTCTTGTCCACCAACTTGATTGACATAAACAATATTCAGATTCAGTTGTTTTGCGAGTTCATTTAATGTTTGGATGCGATGCTGCGGTTTGCCAACTTCATATGGAGAAGCATTTAAGACAAGCACAGTTTCAACATTCAGTTGGCTAAGTTGTTTGACGGTATTCAGTGACCAAACATCTTCACAAATCAGCACACCAAACTTATGACCTAAATACTCAAAAACGAGATGTTGATGACCATCTTGGAAATAACGTTTTTCGTCAAATACGCCATAATTTGGTAAGTTCTGTTTGTTGTATATTCCTAAAACTTGCCCATCTTTAATCACTGCGGCTGAGTTGTAACGGTGACCATCTTCAGTTTGATGTACGAAACCGAATACCATGACGATATCTTTTACTTCGCTTAATTGAGCGAACGCTTTTTGAGTGCGTTTTTGTAAATTTGGGCGAAGTAATAAGTCTTCAGCTGGGTAACCTAGCGTAGAAAGTTCAGGGAAGATGATCAGATCAGCCTGTTGTTGTTTCGCTAAATTTGCTTGCTCAACCATCTTTTGAGTATTTGCGTCAATATTGCCAATATGCGGAGAAAATTGAGCAAGGGCAATTTTAAAATTTTTCATTCAAACCTAATCCTAAGTCTTAACAAGTGCTGATATACAAGATTTTGATTTATATAAGTATAGTTTTAAAAACGTTTGTATATCATGGTGCTAAACATTCTGCATCTTAAAGAAAAATGACAAGTTCACTAATATATACTAAATGCACATTTTTCTGCGTAAAAATAACAAGTTTTTCTGTATAAAATACGAAGATCTATGGATCAATCTGTGTATTTGAAGTTATCCATATCAATCTATTAGGCAAAAATTTCAAATTTTAGTGCTTTTGTATAATTTTTCATTTCATCTTTTCATACTTTGGTGACAGATTAATTACAGCAAATACAGATTTTTTTATACGCCAGACCTATTCAATCACCGATAAAATTTGCAAAAAAGATTAATTTATTGAGTGGTTTATTACTTTAAAAATAAATAAATTCAATGTCTTATGTTTTGTGATTGTTTTTTATACCATTCGTCGGGTAAATCTATTTATTGCTTGAGTGTACATTTGTGCACTGCTATTATCCTAATTAATGTGAACATATGTACACTGTAATTTAAATCAAGTATGTGAGTAACATACAAAAAGAGGTAACGAATATGTCAGTTTTATTATTTCCTGTAGTTGCATTTGGTTTGGCTGTCGTTGTGGGTCGTATTGGTACCGTAATGTTCCAAGAGCAAGACAAACAAGCCTAATTGTAAATAAACATTTATTGAGAATTGAAGAGGTAACGAATATGTCAGTTTTATTATTTCCTGTAGTTGCATTTGGTTTAGCTGTCGTTGTGGGTCGTATTGGTACCGTAATGTTCCAAGAGCAAGACAAATAAACTTTAGATTTAATCAGTCAGTTAAGAATTTCTTATATTCAAGAGGTTAGAGTGATGATGATTTCAACAATTTTATTTCCAGTAATTGCTTTTGGATTGGCAATTAGTGTGGGGCGTATTGGTACAATTATCATGGATGATATACGCAAAGATACGGATTTTACGACGAATATGGACACCCGCCATGAACTTAAATCTAAAATGCGCAAAGGTTCTGTTGCATAAAGCAGATTGCGAATTTCTAACTTAAAAGCCCTGTCATTTATTTCACAGGGCTTTTTTATTGATTCAAAATAATATTTGGAATTTTCTTTAAAAAAATATCTCGTGCAATATCACCTTGTTGTTCAATGTTGTAACTGGTGAAAGCCTTGGTTTGAATAAAGCGATAATGATAAGGATTATACTTTTTAAAACTAAGATAGTAGCCTGTCTGTAATAACATTCCTTTTAAGATGACATTGGTTTTTTGCTGAAATTGCAAGATGTGGGCGAATTCATGAATAAAAATTGCCTGAAGATCTAATGAACATTTTGAATAATCCTGATAAAAATGTTGTTCATGTACAAATAGATTACCGTTTGGCGCAATAAAAATATTCAATGGTTGCCACGGTAAATACGGAATATTAAAGATTTTTACTGCATGATAATTAATCAGATCACCAAATACAGATTGTGCGAGTGTAACTTCACCATCAGTTAATCCACGCCATTTAAATTCATTCATGTTAAGAAAAACAATCAGAAATGATATGAGTAGAGAGGGAATAGCGTGGAATGATTCGAATAATTTCATCTGATTCAAATTCAATTCATGATTTGTTTAATACCATAGCAAATAGTTTAATTAGAAAACCAATTTTTGATTGTGCTTAGTTTTGTAATTGTTGCGATGCGATTCAATTTATTGATTTTAATTCATTAAAATTTAAGATGAAATTTATTACATTTTTCTCTTTATAATCATAATGGTAGTAATTTAATCATCTATTTTTTCTTAAAAAACATGATCTTGAGTGGTTGTAATTGTTGTTGAAAATTCGACTATTGATTGAAAGATTGTTAAAAATGCCTAATAATTAACACTTATTTGTAAAAATGCTTAATATTTCGATAAAAATAATTGAGTGTCTATTTTTACGTTAGGGGCTTCAAAACCAAACTGTGATTGGTTGTGATGGAGAGATAAATCAATATTAAGTTTTTAAGATACCTATGCTGAATCGGATTGATTCTAATAAAATCAGGATATTAACATGAGTATTTTAGCTCGGAAGGATCAGAATTCAATTCATACTACGTTAAAGAAACAAACTTTGACAGATGCACAATTAGTTTTGAGTAGATCTCCGTTTTTAATTTTTTTACCTAAAGAATTACGCGCTTTCTTTTTAGTTGAACGACAAAAACAATTTACAACTATTGCAAAATTTGGCTGGCCACTGCTGTTATGTATGCTGATTGGAGAAATGACGATTGCACACGTTTTTTACAGTCGAAATTTACAAGGTCACGACCATATAATTTGGGACAATCACTTTTTTCTTTGTGCAATTATTTTATTTGCAGGTGTCGTGTTTGCACATATTCCTAAACTGGCATCAAGTTTTCAGCTTTGGTTGGGATTGTTAATTATTCTTGTGCTGTGGGATAAGTTGTATATCGCTTTATCACTTAAAAATATTCAACTTATACAATATCATATGGGTGCAACCATCATGATTGTTGTAATTGATATACTAGCTTTACGCTTAACAGCCATGGTATCTATGTTTTCTTGTGTCATGGGTGGCTTTCTTGCTTGGCTGACAGCATATAAAACCTTAAGTTCTTATGATCTTTATGTTTACCTTTATTTTTTCCCAACAGTAATTGTTTGCGGAACGATTTCTCTATTGATGGAAAGGCAGGACAAATTATTGTTTTTGCATCAAGTTGTACTTTTACAGCAGGTTGGGGCACAGGAGGAACTGAATAATGAACTTTCATTACTTGCTCAAATTGATGGTTTATCTGGGTTAGCGAATCGCCGTTATTTTGATCAGATTTTTCTACAAGAATGGATGCGTAGCCTACGAGAAAAAACAAGCTTATCTGTTATTTTTATCGATATTGATTATTTTAAGTTCTATAACGATACCTATGGGCATTTGGCTGGAGACGAGTGTATCAAAAAAGTAAGTTTGGCATTATGTTCCGCCGTGGTTCGTCCTGCTGACTTAGTCGCTCGTTATGGTGGGGAAGAGTTTATAGTTTTATTACCGAGTACAGGATTACATGGTGCAATCCATATTGCTGAAAAAATATTAAAAATAGTTGATAAGGCTGCAATACCGCATCAAGGTTCTTTAGTTGCAAAAAATATTTCAGTTAGTATAGGTGTTGCCAGCTGTATTCCTTTGAAATCGATGCAGGCAGAAGATTTAATCAAAGCAGCAGATTCTGCACTATATCAAGCAAAATTTAAGGGACGTCATCAAGTGCGATGGTAATTTTAAAAAAGCATAGTTTTAAATCTAATATATAATCTTAATTTGATGATCCATTAAAAAGCAAAAACCCCAATTAGAACTGGGGTTTCACAACAACAAGGATCACGACTGCAAATAGGATGAGAGTCGGCATTTCATTAAAAAAACGCCAAAACTTGTGTGACTTGTAATGGGCATTACCAATCAATTTTTTGCGATAATAACCGCAAACAAAGTGGTATATGACCAATAAGCCCACCAGACCGACTTTAAGATAGAACCATAAAGCTTCATGGTAGTGTCGGGTTGCATCACCCCAATCAACAAGAAAGTGGGCAGTAATGAGTGTGGCAATCATAGATGGCCACATAATTCCTCGATACAACTTACGTTCCATCACCTCAAAGCGTTGATGGCTAAGGGCATCTTCACTCATAGCATGGTAGACATAAAGCCGGGGTAAGTAGAACAATGCAGCGAACCAGCAAACCACGGCAATAATATGTAATGCTTTTACCCACAAGAAAGCATCAGAAGGTGCATCCATTGATAATCCTAGGTGGGATTATGCATCCCACTTCTTGAAAATAAGGCAGGCGTTTACACCGCCAAAGCCGAAACTGTTACTCATCACAGTATTCAGTTTTGCATCACGTTTTTCAAGTACAATATCGAAACCTTGTGCGCCTTCATCAAGCTCAGTCACGTTGATGTTTGGAGCAATAAAGTCATTTTGCATCATCAATACAGAATAAATCGCTTCTTGAACACCCGCAGCACCTAAACTGTGACCCGTCATTGATTTGGTTGAACTAAGTGGTGGAACTAGTCCTTCACCAAATGCGCGTTCCATTGCTTTAAGCTCAGTCACGTCACCTGCTGGTGTTGATGTACCGTGTGTGTTGACATAATCGATTTGCTCTACACCGTGTTGTTTTGCTTCATCTAATGCCATGATGATACAACGTGTCGCACCTTCACCACTCGGTGCAACCATATCTGCACCGTCGCTGTTCGCTGCATAGGCAACAACTTCAGCTAAGATATTCGCACCACGTGCTTGTGCATGTTCAAGTGATTCAAGAATAACGAAACCACCACCACCAGCGATGACAAAACCATCACGATCCGCTGAGTAAGGGCGAGATGCAGATTCGGGAGTATCATTATATTTAGAACACAATGCACCCATTGCATCAAAAAGTAAGCTCTGCGACCAGTGATCTTCTTCACCGCCACCAGCAAGCATCAGATCTTGCTTACCCAATTGAATTAAGTTGTAAGCATAACCAATTGCATCAGCAGAAGTTGCACAGGCACTGGTAATTGAATGAGCAATACCTTGTAGTTTTAGTGCAACGCCGACATTGGCAGTAATGGTATTACTCATATTACGGGGAACAAAGAAAGGGCCAATTTTACGTGCGCCTTTTTCTTCTAATAGCTTAACCATCTCTGCAACTGATGCAGTTGAGTTACCGCCGCTACCACCTGCAATACCATAACGAGGGTTATTTGCTAGATCCTCTTGTTTTAGGCCTGCATGTTCTACCGCTGCAATCGCTGCGTTATAAGCATACATTGCACATACACCCATAAAACGCTTGATTTTACGATCAATACCATCAAAATCCTGTTCAGCAGCAGCGCTGACATGACTTTTAAAATTTAATTCGGCATAAGTTGGGTTAAAACGTGTTCCTGAGATTCCATTTTTTAAAGAATGAGTGACATCTTCTAAAGAGTTACCGATACATGAGTTAATGCCCATACCAGTGATTACAACACGTTTCATTTACAGATCCCTTTTATGGTAATACGAAGCCTTGTGCATATCGCTATAAGTACAAATCAGGAGAAAATAACGATTTAAATGGCTTATGAGTGAATGACACCATCATAGCAGAAAGGTTTTTTATTTCTTATGGCAAATTTTATGCCTATTTCTAGTTGTGTAAATATTCGTAAATATAAATGTAGTTGAGACAAAAGGTAATGAAAGAACACAGATAAAAGTTGAGATAAATTTGCATTCAACCTAGTATTTACCTAGAGATGCACAGATTATAGAACAGAGGTACTTGATGACAAAATCTAAAAACAAGCAATCTTCAGGTTTATTTACCCAAGCCTTTGGAGTGGCTAAAAAGCTCAGTTCAGAAATACAAAAACTTCAAACTGCTCCTAAAACATTAGCAACTGGATCTACAGATTCATCCAATGTGATCGAAGGGAAGGCGCGTTTTAAAAGCCCATTTGAGATTGAGCAATACGAAAGCCCACAACATATGTTACGTCAACAGTTACCTAAATTATCCCATCAACTTTTGGGTCGCCATTATACAAAAGTAAATAATGTTGCATCTTTCATTTCACCTGACATGGGCGAAAAAGTTTCTGATTATTTATTTCAGTGGTTGAATGAATTTAGTTCCAATACTTCACTTACAGAAAAGATTCTGGAAGAAGCAGGCGTAAAGGATATTACCGAACTCACTCAAGATACGGGGCGTTCTCAACGTTTAAGTCAGGCATTAATCGAACAAAATAAATTATTAGCCGCTGCGCAAGGCGTTATCACGGGAGCGACAGGAGTTTGGGGTGCAGCTGTTGATATTCCTGCATCGATTGTTCTAGCACTAAGAACAATTTATCAAACGGGTCGCTCTCACGGGTTTGATTTAGCCGATGAGGCAGATCAAGAAGTGGTTGCCTTTATTTTTAAAGAAATTGATTTGGGTATTATTGCTGAAAAACAAACATTATTGATTGCATTAAAAGCTTTGAAGTCGATGTTAGAAACCCATGACTTACAACAGTTTCAGCAGTTGCTTGGATCGAGTAACGATGTTGAGCTTGTAAAGAAATGGTTAGTTGATGAGGAAGGGCAGTTTAAATGGGGGTGGTTAAATCATATCCCTCAAGCATCTGTGATTGGTAAATTAACACCAGTTGCTGGTGCTGCTTTAGGTGGCTTTTATAGTTGGCGTTTACTCGAAGATGTTGGGCACAAGGCGCAATCTGTTTTCGGGGCAGCTCGTTTTTATTTGAATGAATATCCGAATGAAAATCTTTCACCCTTAGAAGCCTATTACAAAGCGGAAGCATTATTAAGAAAGCCAAATTCACGATTGTTAAATGCAACAGAGACTACGACAAATGCAATAAGTAGTGTTGATGAAAGCAAAAATGATGTGATTACCAATGTTTCAGTGCAATCTAAAGATCATGCTGCTAAAGAAATTCAGACGAATGAAAACGTTGAGCAGGGTATTCAACAGCTTGCGTCAGAGCATGTGGTCAAGCACGAACATACTGAACAGCAACCTGCTTTGAAAGAGCAATCAAATGAATTACTCACTTCCGATGAATCGGAACTATCTACAGAACCAAAAACAATCGATATAGAGCCTGCATCAACAAAACACAGTTAATTATTTGTTGGTGTTATTTAGACATCAATAAAACAACAAAATTATAGAAATGGTCAACAGTTGCTTTATCTTGCATTGTTGACCATTTTTACTTCTTGGCTTACAATTATGTGCCCTTAAAAAGAGGTGTTTTTCTTTTTAAGGTTGTTTAATAACGGGAGAATTGCCAAATGGCAACAACAAATCAGTTGATCCGTAAGGGTCGTACAACTTTGATTGAAAAATCAAAAGTTCCTGCGTTGAAGGCTTGTCCACAACGTCGTGGTGTATGTACACGTGTATATACGACTACTCCTAAAAAACCTAACTCAGCAATGCGTAAGGTTTGCCGTGTTCGCTTAACTTCTGGTTTTGAAGTATCAAGCTATATCGGTGGTGAAGGTCATAACTTACAAGAGCACAGTGTTGTGCTTATCCGTGGTGGTCGTGTTAAAGACTTACCAGGTGTACGTTACCATACCGTTCGTGGTTCTTTAGACTGTGCTGGCGTTAAAGATCGTAACCAGTCACGTTCTAAATACGGTGCTAAACGTCCTAAGAAGTAATTCTAGGAAGTTAATGTGAAAACATTAACACCACAACCCTTTAGCGTTTCGCTTGTTTGAATTCTTCATAGATTTGTAATTCAAGCGACGTATAGTAAGGCCAGCGTAGCGTACATGACACTTGTACAAACTGCTGGATTATCCTGAAGTGTCATATTATTAGGTGTATTAAAATGCCAAGACGTCGCGTAGTCGCTGCTCGTGAGATCCTTCCAGATCCAAAATTTAGCAGCCAAACAATCGCTAAATTCATGAACCACGTAATGCAAGATGGTAAAAAATCTGTTGCTGAAGGTATCGTTTACGGTGCTTTAGAACGTGTTCAAGAAAAAAATAAAGTTGACCCAGTTGAATTTTTCGAGACTACTCTTGAAAAAGTTCGTCCTATGGTTGAAGTAAAAGCACGCCGTGTTGGTGGTGCTACTTACCAAGTACCTATGGAAGTGCGCCCATCCCGTCGTACTGCCTTGGCTATGCGTTGGTTAGTAGATGCTGCTGCTAAGCGTTCTGAAAAAACGATGGCTTTACGTCTTGCTGGTGAGTTGCTTGATGCAGCTGAAGGTAAAGGTGCAGCGATCAAAAAACGTGAAGACGTGCATCGTATGGCTGAAGCCAACAAAGCCTTCTCTCACTACCGTTTCTAAGCGGATAAAACAGTCCCTAATCAGGAGAATATTCATGCGTACCGCAGCTCGATTCAACATCGCTCTCTACCAAAGTGGGGGCTTTGCGGGTATTTAAGTTGCCTGCTTGAATATTTGTACGCATCAATTTAATTGATGCGTCCTGTTTTAAATATAACATTTAGGAATGTAGACATCATGGCTCGCCAAACCCCAATTAGTAATTACCGTAACATCGGTATCTCTGCGCACATTGACGCAGGTAAAACAACTACAACTGAACGTATTTTGTTCTACACAGGTGTATCTCACAAAATTGGTGAAGTACATGACGGTGCAGCAACAATGGACTGGATGGAACAAGAACAAGAGCGTGGTATTACAATTACCTCAGCTGCGACAACTTGTTTCTGGTCTGGCATGGGTAACCAATTTCAACAACACCGTATCAACGTAATTGATACACCGGGACACGTAGACTTCACGATCGAAGTTGAACGTTCTATGCGTGTTCTTGATGGTGCGTGCATGGTTTACTGTGCTGTAGGTGGTGTACAACCTCAGTCTGAAACTGTATGGCGTCAAGCAAACAAATATAAAGTGCCTCGTTTAGCATTCGTGAACAAGATGGACCGTACAGGTGCAAACTTCTTCCGTGCTGTTGAACAAGTTAAAACTCGTTTAGGTGGTAATCCTGTACCTATCGTTGTGCCAATCGGTGCAGAAGATACGTTTGCAGGTGTTGTTGACCTGATCGAGATGAAAGCGATTATCTGGGATGAAGCATCTCAAGGTATGAAGTTTGAATACGGCGATATTCCAGCTGACCTCGTTGATACTGCTGAAGAATGGCGTACCAAGATGGTTGAAGCTGCTGCTGAAGCTTCAGAAGAATTAATGGACAAGTACCTAGAAGAAGGTGATCTTTCTAAAGAAGAAATCATCGCTGGTCTTCGTGCTCGTACATTAGCATCTGAAATTCAAGTAATGCTTTGTGGTTCTGCGTTCAAAAACAAAGGTGTTCAACGTATGTTGGATGCTGTAATTGAATTCTTACCATCGCCTACAGAAGTTAAAGCGATCGAAGGTATCCTTGACGATAAAGATGAAACTAAAGCATCTCGTGAAGCATCTGACGAAGCACCGTTCTCTGCACTTGCGTTCAAAATTATGAACGATAAGTTTGTAGGTAACTTAACTTTCGTACGTGTTTATTCTGGTGTTCTTAAACAAGGTGATCCAGTTTATAACCCAGTTAAATCTAAGCGTGAACGTATTGGTCGTATCGTGCAAATGCATGCGAACGAACGTCAAGATCTTGAAGAAATCCGTGCAGGTGATATCGCAGCGTGTGTAGGTCTTAAAGACGTTACTACGGGTGATACATTATGTGATGAGAAAAACATCATTACACTTGAACGTATGGAATTCCCAGAGCCAGTAATTTCATTGGCTGTTGAACCAAAAACTAAAGCTGACCAAGAAAAAATGTCTATCGCTTTAGGTCGCTTGGCTAAAGAAGATCCATCGTTCCGCGTTCGTACAGATGAAGAATCTGGTCAAACCATTATTGCTGGTATGGGTGAACTTCACCTTGACATCATTGTTGACCGTATGAAGCGTGAATTCGGTGTTGAAGCGAACATTGGTAAACCAATGGTTGCTTACCGTGAAACGATTAAAAAGTCTGTTGAACAAGAAGGTAAGTTTGTTCGTCAAACAGGTGGTAAAGGTAAATTCGGTCATGTATATGTTCGTTTAGAACCTATGGATGTTGAAGAAGCTGGTAAAGAATACCAATTCGCTGAAGAAGTTGTCGGCGGTACAGTACCTAAAGAATTCTTTGGTGCGGTTGATAAAGGTATTCAAGAACGTATGAAGAATGGTGTATTGGCTGGTTACCCTGTTGTGGGTATCAAAGCGACATTATTCGACGGTTCTTACCACGATGTCGACTCTGACGAATTGTCGTTCAAAATGGCAGGTTCTTACGCTTTCCGTGATGGTTTCATGAAAGCTGATCCAATCCTTCTTGAACCAATCATGAAAGTTGAAGTAGAAACTCCAGAAGACTACATGGGCGATATCATGGGTGACTTAAACCGTCGTCGTGGTATGGTTCAAGGTATGGACGATCTTCCTGGTGGAACTAAAGCAATTAAAGCAGAAGTTCCATTGGCTGAGATGTTTGGTTACGCGACTCAAATGCGTTCTATGTCTCAAGGTCGTGCGACATACTCTATGGAATTTGCTAAATATGCTGAAACTCCACGTAACGTGGCTGAAGGCATCATCGCTAAGTTCCAAGCTGGCGGTAAAAAAGGTGACGACGAGTAATCTTTCGATTACTATATTACCCAACTAAAATTTAGTTAAAAAACCAAGTGCTCATGGGCGACCCTAATGAGCAGTTTATAAAGGAAGATCATCATGGCTAAAGCCAAGTTTGAACGTAATAAACCACACGTAAACGTGGGTACAATTGGTCACGTTGACCATGGTAAAACAACTTTAACTGCTGCGATTGCAACTATTTGTGCAAAAACTTACGGCGGTGAAGCGAAAGATT
>CAJYTY010000033.1 GCA_913777945.1 uncultured Acinetobacter sp.
AGAGTATTTTCTATATACAAATACAACAGCTAAACTGTGCCACTGGCGCCGAATACGTACGGACAGAGCTCAGGCAATCAGGGGAGCAGCAAAAGAGGAGAGAGTTGGTGCCAAGCACAACTAAACCCAACTGCACCCAAAAACTAATCAGCATTTCAGTTCGCTTTAGTTAGTACTACCACCTGCATCTCTTTACCAACACTATATAACCCGCAGTGGACCTGCAGTCATCTCACTAATTCAGTGAAGCCACCAGTACTAGTACGGCTCTAATCAGTTCGCGTTTGCTAATTAACTCTGCCATCATGGCTGGAGTACATGGACTTGCAGCTGCAGGTCTGGTGGTGCTACTCCTCGCCGCCGTTGCGCCGGCTTTCGCCGTGGACTACACCGTCGGCGACACATCCGGCTGGAGCAGTGGCGTGGACTACGATACCTGGGCGAAGAGCAAAACCTTCAGCGTTGGTGACTCGCTCGGTAAAGTTACATTACTACTCTAGATAAGCTTAATACTACTAACCAACAATACTTTCAGTATCAAGTAGTACGAAACAGTTGTTGTTAATGATCGACGTGCCGTCTACCAACAATGCTAGACGATCGATGTTACGGGACGGTTTCGTTTGAGGCCTAAATTGGCCTTACCAATATTTGATAATTTCAACAGTGTTCAGTGTCTATTTGGTTTGAAGTCAAATTTTGACATGCCTAAGAAAATATGTCATTTCAATAGTTAACATAGGCTATTTTGGTTTCAATCCAAACACAACTTTGCCTTGTCAAAATTAGCCATGACAAAACTTGCTAAAATTTGGCATCGATAAAAATTGGTAAGGCCAATTTAGATCACAAACCAAACCAGCCCTTCATGTTGCTCTGGACCACAAATTTGGTTTGTCCAGAGCTATAGTAACGGTAGTACTGTGTAGTAGTGTATCACTATCGGCTTGCGAGGCAAAAACTGCCAGCCTGGCAATATTCTATGTTTATTACAAAATTTAATTAAACTTTTGAAACTTTACGATAATAGAGTACTTCTGATATGTTTAAGTTTTTTTAAGAGAAAATTGGTAGATAAATTTACTTTGAAAAGTAGTACTACTGTATCCTCCGTTACAAAATATAAGCATTTTTAAGTTTAGCACATGTGTTAGGATAGCAGGTGAAATTAATTGGAGGAAGTGTGTGATTG
>CAJYTY010000034.1 GCA_913777945.1 uncultured Acinetobacter sp.
CATTAGCGACAAACCACTCAGTCAATGTTGTTTTTTGTAAAAATGTATTTGAAACCATAGATGCTAAATTTGTGTCTGATCTAAAAGAGACCACGTTCATGTTCGGTAATGGCATGCTAAACGTTCAACAGAAGGGTTTCTAAAATGAATATCATATGCATATAATCTCCACATAGATTGCTTATCACATAAATATCGACACGCAATAAACTCAGCTATCTCATCCCTTGGCGGCTTAACAGTGAAATCAGCACCACGCATCTTTTTGCTAGAGCTTGGTGTACCACTATCGTCAACTGCAACACGCCCTAACTTCCTTTTTCTCACTTTGGTAAACTTTATGTTGGCATGATCAGACCCTTTTGTGACATATTTAAAAAGATATTTGATCATTTTAGATTTGTTGCACCACTCAACATTGATATGAGCCTCAAACTTACGCAGCAGCGCTATATTGTACGGAACAACTGAACGATTATCAAGTTTCACATTGTTTTTATATGCAAATCTACCATTGTCACGCCGTCTATAAACAATGAAACCCTTATCATCTACAGTTGTCTCGGAAGCAAAATCTTTTGGATATTTTTTAGAACAAACCCCATTTTTCATGCAAGCACACTTTCTATTGGCATCACCACAAGGACCATGCATCATAAATTCTTCAACAAGTAAGTAATCAAGCTCATTTTCATTAGGATCAGGAAGTTCAGCGCTGATGTATGTATCCACAACAGATGGTGTGGCGTCTGTGCTTGGTGCATCACGCCACCAGTATATGCACGTGGGGAAGGCCCCTCTTCTGAAATTCCACGCTATAAAGTACTACAAACATATCATAGGCAAAACAACCAAATAAAAATCAATAAAACAATAGACCATAAAGAGCACAGCTAAGTTAAGGGCAAAAAAAAGAGCACTAACCAGCACGCACACGACCAAATGGAACACCAGCCATAATATCAGAAACCATCTCATCAAGTTTCATTTTAAAAACTCTACAAACAATGTCAGAACGATCTGTCGAACGCTGCCCTGGCTCAAAGCGCAATGCTTCTTCAATCTCAGGCCATTTCGGATTACAAGTAAAAGTGGTAAACACATCAGGGGCGCCATACACACGACAAATAGCAACCGCATCCTGATAATTTTGGTACATATATCTTCTCCCGCCAGTGAAGCTTGCAGGGAGAATTCGTCGCTTACCAACACTATTACCGTCTAAACAACCTTTGGCGACTGCATCTGCAATGCCTTGAACGTGTTCGCATCTAAAATCGCCCTGGTGTTCATCTATAAATGTCAATCTACCCTCAACAACACACGCAAAACCATCAACTTGACTTTGGGAGGACAAACGACCGCAACATAAATATGGGTTGAACTGGTCTCGACGATAGTGGCAACAGTAACAATAATGTTCTTGCATGGAAGCCTTAGTACGTATATCAGTGCGATTTAAATCAACCCCCCTCAAATTTATACCAAGCTGAAAACCACGTTCACCATATGGGAATAACAGTGGGTATTGTAAGGCCATGTAAGCAGGATGCAAGCTAGATACATGATGGAGTGGACCAGGAATGCTCTGCACAATTATATCACGTTTTGCATTTTCCAATGAAAAATCAC
>CAJYTY010000035.1 GCA_913777945.1 uncultured Acinetobacter sp.
TCCACAACAAGCATAAATGGAAGTGGTGGTGCTGCGTACAGAAAAACATTATAATAAATTATAACAAAATTATGCCAATTCCGATAGCTTTTCTTAAAGCACAGGAAAGGGGAAAGAAAAAGGAGGAATGCACCAATTTATCAAGGCATATATTTACATGGAAGACTACATGCCAGTTATTCAAGTTAGACATAACCTCTTATGTACCATAATTTTAGAAGGTTGCTGTTGCAGGATAGTGTTACTGCATGACTAGAATGGTTGAGCTTTATACAAAGACTACATACCACCGTTGACGTCACCTCTAAGCAGCCACGAAGGTCTGGAGGTTATCAGTTCATTGTAGATTGTGGATGCTGGTCGACTCCTCGCAAGCTTTTATGAAAAAAGAAAAGAAGCAACCTTGCGTCATAAACCAAATCATTGCAGCACGGATACTCATTTAATGTAATGCATATAAAAACTAGAAGAGAAACAGAAAATACAGTGCAATAAAGCAAATCATTGCAGCACCGATATGCTCAAATTAGCTTTTTCCACAAAACGCATGCCTACAACAACAAGCTAACACACCAAGATAGAGGACCGTGAAATGAAATGAAGAGGCCTTTTCTGCTTCAAATCGATTAGTCTAAAGCCTCAAGAATCAAACATAAACAGGATCACCACTGGTTGGATCAAAGAACATCAAACTAATCGGGCAGAGCATGCAGCGTTCCAATACATTTATAGGCACCCGCGTGAAGGCTCAGTTTGCCGAGGTCACTACTCCCAAGTTTATCATCATCACGACCGCAACCATCAAAACACACCACCTAAAACCCAGCCCATCGCTAAGATCGATCGAGTCCCCCAATTAGACTACGCGAAAGAACGCCAAACCATGAAAACAAGGTTGCGTTGCTGTTTTTAACGGATTAGTCTAAAACCACAAAGCATCCAGCACGAACAGGATCACGCTAATCCAGGTCAAGAAACAGAAGCTCAATCGCGGCGCGGAGCATCGACCCTTCCATCCAATACGGGCACCCACACGAAC
>CAJYTY010000036.1 GCA_913777945.1 uncultured Acinetobacter sp.
AACGCAAAACAACATGAGCGTGAAGCTGACATTATTGCTCAAGCGGGTAGCCCGAATGCAGTAACGATTGCAACTAACATGGCTGGTCGTGGTACGGATATTATCTTGGGTGGTAACTGGAAAGCGAAACTTGCCAAACTTGAGAACCCAACTGCAGAAGATGAAGCACGTCTAAAAGCGCAATGGGAACAAGACCATGAAGATGTATTGCAAGCAGGTGGTTTGCATATCATTGGTTCTGAACGCCATGAATCACGTCGTATTGACAACCAGTTACGTGGTCGTGCCGGTCGTCAGGGTGACCCTGGTGTTTCTCGTTTCTATTTATCTCTTGAAGATGACCTGATGCGTATTTTCGCAGGTGACCGTGTCGTTGGTATGATGCGCGCGATGGGTTTAAAAGAAGACGAAGCGATTGAACATAAAATGGTGAGCCGTTCGATTGAGAATGCTCAGCGTAAAGTTGAAGCGCGTAACTTCGATATTCGTAAGAACTTATTGAAATACGATGATGTGAATAATGAACAGCGTAAGATCATTTATTCTCAACGTGATGAAGTATTAGCTGAAAATACCTTAAAAGAATATGTTGAAGAAATGCATCGTGAAGTGATGCAAGGCATGATTGCTAACTTTATTCCACCAGAGTCAATTCATGACCAGTGGGATGTGGAAGGTTTAGAAAATGCTTTACGTATTGATTTAGGTATTGAGCTACCAGTTCAGGAATGGTTAGACCAAGATCGTCGTTTAGATGAAGAAGGTTTGGTTGAGCGTATTAGTGATGAAGTGATTGAGCGTTATCGTCAGCGCCGTGCTCAAATGGGTGATGAATCTGCAGCAATGCTTGAGCGCCATTTCGTTTTAAACTCTCTTGATCGCCATTGGAAAGATCACTTGGCTGCAATGGATTATTTGCGTCAAGGTATTCACTTACGTGGCTATGCGCAAAAGAACCCTGAGCAAGAATATAAGAAAGAAGCTTTCAACCTGTTCGTAAACATGTTGGGTATTATTAAAACTGATGTTGTGACTGATTTGTCTCGTGTACATATCCCAACACCAGAAGAACTTGCAGAAATGGAAGCTCAACAACAGCAGCAAGCTGAATCAATGAAGCTTTCTTTTGAACATGATGATGTAGATGGTTTAACTGGTGAAGTTACACTTTCTCAAGAAACCATGAACGAGTCTGCCGATCAGCAAGCTTTCCCTGTTCCAGAAAGCCGTAATGCCCCATGCCCATGTGGTTCAGGACTAAAATATAAGCAATGTCACGGTAAGATCTAATCTGCCTTCTCAAAAAAAGCAGAACAATTGTTCTGCTTTTTTTATGTTTGTAGTAAGCCTGTGAATAATGTTTGCAGTTTTAAGCATTAAATGCTATTTACTTCTCATCCAGAGTGTATGTTGGAAAGACAATGAAAAAAGTATTACAACCTTTATTTTTAACTGTTCTTGCTGTACCAAGTTTTGTTTTTGCAGCAGAAGCAGCTTCAGCCCCTCAAACGACAACGGTTG
>CAJYTY010000037.1 GCA_913777945.1 uncultured Acinetobacter sp.
TGGTCCGTGCATTGTTTGCATGGTACAAACGAAGTAGATCGAGCAACCAAGATAAACTCTAAACTCTGCTTCCGTTCTACCTAATACTTTTTGCATACCGATTGTTTTCTATTTTTTTTCGAACACCTGATCATGTTGAACGTTGTTTCCTCTTAACTTGGGACTTTTTGATCATGGAAGTATTCGATTTTGGAAGTAGATCCCTGGATCTTGTTGGGAGCCAAATCCCTTAGCTCATTGTTTGGTGTTTCACTCAAACACACTAATCTAAACACACATAAACAGAGTGTACAAGAACAATAATACACGAGGCTTTTGGTGGCTAGCTAGGCTCTCACAGCCAACAACCTTTTATTCGTTTGCTTTTCTTGTTTTAAACAAATGCATACATATGATTGAATAAATACACTTGGCTAGAGAATGCAGCAACCAATAGTTGGTCAAAAGGACCGCAGCCCAACAGCCCGATCGACCAACGACATGAAGTTTGGCTTGGCCCAAGCACAACACGGCCTGCCTGTTGTCGGGCCCATGCCGGCCTGACATGATCGTGGGGTCGTGCTTGGGCCTCTTCCTCAGCACAACATGCTGGCCCGGTACGGCACGACCTAATGATCTGCAAGCCCAAAGAGATAAGGGAGAAAAAATAGACTTTTTTAAGTCATATAAGATATGGCCTAAAGAGATGAGAGAGGTAAAATAGACTTGTTCCAGTCATATAAGCCACGACCCAAAGAGATGAGGGTAGCAAATAAAGTTATTCAAGGATGAGCACGGTGGTCTGATCGTACCTTCGTGCCGGTACAACACGGCCTGAGCTTTATTGGACCGTGCCTAAGCTGTAGGTGCAACCCATGAGTGGGCACTACCCAACATGATGAGTTGGTCAGGCCGTGCTTTGTCTTCATACCCAGGCCAGGCAGTGTCGGATTAGCCCATTTGACCGAATATTTGGCCATGATTCCTATTATACTGCCACTAATTTGCATGCATATTCATCCATGCCATAATATTCGGTCTACTATTAAAAAATGCACACGATTAACACTAATCTACCGCTAATCATTACCTTGTGCATGCGAACCAACTGATTAATGTCACATCTCGATTTTCGTTCAAGATTAAAAATCATTTAATAATGCATTTCTAGAAATTATATTAAAA
>CAJYTY010000038.1 GCA_913777945.1 uncultured Acinetobacter sp.
TTTCGTCTAACCGACCTATATTTTTGTGATTTTACTTAAAATCGTATTATTTCTTAAAATAAATTCTGCAGCTGAGTGCTACACTGTTTTGCTCTCTCCGCATCTTTGATAAAGTCGATGTAGCCCAATTCTGTGAAGATATAAACAACATTCACAAAAATAGTACGATCAATTGTTACGAACTTACAAACTGAATCGCAAAACCAAGAACGGTGTTCAGCCAACAGAAAATTAACTCGGGGTTTTGCAGGCGGCAGCTTGCGCTGCATCACGGAAACATCCGATTGTGCATCACGCACGGGTTAATTAACAAAACTCAACTTGTTTCTAAGTAGGGAAAAACAAACTAGAGAACGAAAGAAATTAATGTTTGTTTTTGAAAAAAAAAAAAGAGAACGAAATGGAAGAGATTGAAGATACATGCATGCATGAATCGTTGATAGTCTGATGAAGTTGGATTGACCAAAAAATAATAATTGTCAACTCCTAACTCCAACCTCCACTGGATGATTTTTTTTTTTTGAGCCGATAATCATTTGAGTTATCATTTTTCTCACCTGCACTCGAGCTTATCACTTTCAGCTCACCAAAAACCCGAACCTTGTAACCCATTTTTGTACACCCCGATCGGACCGTCCGATACACCGACTGTCCTGCATCCAACGGCCGAGATCGATCGCTCTGCACCAATCAAATGGAGTACAAGCGACATGTACCCACGTAACATCCATTAAATTACTTGGAGTCTTCCTCGCAGTCAACCGTCCATAAAAAATTTTCGGCTCCCGCCGTGTTCGTTGATAATTGGTTCGGATCCCCGCTGCTTCGTCGCAAATTAAAAGAATCTCTTGAAAAAGATGTGCCACCCAACGCCGCAACCGCAAGGTGAATTGGAATTGCCCTGAAACCGGTAGTAGCATCTGTGTGCACGCATAATCTCAGTATAAAAGCCCGCGACATCACGCTATATCTGCTAATCTGCTCTGCTCTGACACAAACCAATTCGATCAATTCTGCTCTCTCTTCAGATCGAACGCTAGCTTGCTCGATCTGTTGCAAAATTGTACGGCGCCATGAGGGTAAATTTGCTCTCTCTTCAGAATTCAGATTGATTGATTGGTCTTAGTG
>CAJYTY010000039.1 GCA_913777945.1 uncultured Acinetobacter sp.
GGTCTGGATAAATTCAGAAGGACCGGAGATGGAACGATCTACGTGTGACTCCGCAGCCAGATGCATCACGGCGTCAGGTTGGTGCTGACGGAATATGCGGTCCATCTCAACACGGTCGCAGATGTCAGCGTGTTCGAAGGCATAACGAGAGTTTTGATCTACAGACTGCAGTGACTCTAAATTTCCCGCATAAGTTAATTTGTCGACGTTTACCACTGAGTCGTTTGTTTTATTTATAATATATCGTATGACCGCCGAGCCGATGAAACCTGCACCACCAGTTACTAATATTTTCATAAAATTTTCCTATCTTTGATCCAAAAAGCGTCTTGAAGTCGCGCAGCGTTCACAGAGTGGGTTAGTCAAGATGAATTAGACCAGGCCAATGCTATGATCTGGTCCATTCATCAATGCTTCAAGTGACAGCGCTGAACTAAAATTTACCTTTTTGGTGTGAATAATAATATAGCGATATTGATCGAGCATTAACTAGTATCCAAGGGCTAATAGGTGAGTTGATTTTAGATCAATTATCAGTTTTAATAAAATTCGATTTTATCCAAGTCGCTGCTGCAATATCATATTGGTCGTTTTTGTTCACATTGCTTTCTAGGTGGTGTGGTAAATGAGCCAGTAAGCTATCATACCGTAGTCGGGTTGCTTGCATTACTTGTTCCATCAGCCCAGCCATGCGGCCTTGGTTCATGATTGAAACCATTTTAAGTTCGAGGGCCTCAGGGTTTATCGTCAGTTTGATGTTGGGAGCGTCAAGGCGTTCAATACATTTTCTAAAGTGGCCGACCCGACTCAAGAACTGATCGTTTAAACATATATCTTCATTGATTGCAGAATAATTTCCACGATTTCTAGAGTACTTCCAGATAAGCTCAGGGAAAGACTTGAGTTCATAGTGATACAAATAGGCATTATGGAAAGTAGGCGTTTGACACTTTGTGATGTCTGTAGGGTTGCCGCTACGTTCGCTAATGTACCTATTCCTTTCTGAGTTAACCACGGCTAATTCGCAACCATTGGCGGATATTGGGTAATGAGGTCCAGAAGTTACTACGGTCTCAGGTTTAACTAAGCATTTAATTAGATTGCTTTGAAAGGGAGAAGCCTTACGGTTCCGTAACGTTACCGGGCGATCAATCCAGTCATTAGATTCAGTTAGGGTTGCTGCAAGTATCCATGACAACGCTATGACATCAGCGCCCGTACCACCAACCCAGTCGAGGTAATCAGCAATAGACGCAAATTTATCTTTATCATAGGTGATGAACTCATCGACGTCGATGAATGCACACCATTCGTGACTACTAACCTCCGGTAAAGCAAGTAATGCATGCGAGTATGCTTTGACCTGCGCGTTGCCACCGGGGCCCACATCGCTTTCAATAAGCTGTATGAAGCCTAAGCTATGCATCTCACGGAGAAGGGGGAGTGATTTATCTTGATTATTATTTGTGTACAGAAATATTGTATCGAAACCAAGCAAAAGATGATAGGCCACCCATTCGACAATGTAGACGCCTTCATTCCTAGCGGTTGCAACAATACAGCATTTCCTGTTTTTTTTAATTTGTCTTCTAATCGCTGTATTGATGATCAGCCAAGGATTTTTTATGTCTGGAACTCGTCCATATATATCTCTGTCTACACCAATTTGTATAGGTGAATTGTTACCTCGATCTTCCGTAAGATTTTTTATCAGGGGTGTTATCAAATAATTGCCATTGGCTGTTTTTAACAAACTTTTCAAAAACTGAGTTTTTGTTATCCGCTTACTTAGCTCGTTCTCGATAACCTTTTTT
>CAJYTY010000040.1 GCA_913777945.1 uncultured Acinetobacter sp.
CGTTTGCCATTTAACAATATTAATTATGATACTTCCGATCCAGCTCCTTTAGATCAGCGTTACATGGTGGTGTCTCTTGCAGGACAAACAGGAAGTCGAGGCGGATACGATTTATATATCGCTGACAGCTTATCAAGCAATGTGTGGCCTTTACCGATAAATACCAATTTAAATGAATTAGGGGCTTTTTATACGCCTTATTAACAAATAAAAAAGCCGATTAAGAAATCGGCTTTTTTATTTTAGAAAATGGATTAATCAAAAGAAGCTTCCATTTCTTCTAATTCCATCATGAGTTCCAAAAGCTGCTCTTCGTGTTGCTCAAGTTTAGCCTTCAGCTCAGTCTGTTCATTCATAAGTTTGAGTAAATCGTCTTTACGTGCAGCCTCATATAAAGATGTGTCTGCTAAGGATTCTTCAATTTTGGCAAGCTGCGGTTGTAGCTTTTCAATTTGAGACTCAACTTTTTCAATATTTTTACGAATAGGTCGAGTCTGTTCACGACGACGAGCTGCTTCTTTACGCTGTGCTTCTTTATCAACTTTAGCAGGCGCTGGAGCGGCAGAGGACGAATTGTTCTGTGCCACAGCAGTCTGAGCATTGATTTGTTGCTGACGTGCTTCACGTAGCCATTTAGCATAGTCCTGTAAATCACCCTCGAACTCAGTACATTTACCGCCGTGTACTAAAAGAAGCTCATCACATACACTTGCAATAAGTTGACGTTCGTGGGAAACCAGAACAACAGCACCTTCAAAATCTTGTAATGCCATGCTCAGTGCATGACGCATATCAAGATCTAAATGGTTTGTTGGTTCATCGAGAATTAAAACATTTGGACGCTGCCATACAATGAGTGCTAGGGCTAAACGAGCGCGTTCTCCACCAGAAAAGCTTTCACATGGTGTATCCATGCGTTCACCACTAAAGCCAAAACTACCTAAGAATGAACGTAGAGTGGCTTCACTAATTTGTTTATCTGCTATACGGGCAAGCTGTAGCATTGGGCTAGCGTGACCATCTAAAGCATCCATCTGGTGCTGCGCAAAGTAACCGATATTAAGCAGCTCGGAAGCTTTACGTTCACCTGCCAAGAGTGGTAAATCACCAACCAAACTCTTAATCAATGTTGACTTACCTGCGCCGTTCATCCCAAGCAAACCAATACGTGAGTTCGGTGTAATTTGTAATCTAATTT
>CAJYTY010000041.1 GCA_913777945.1 uncultured Acinetobacter sp.
TCGCATCTATAAATAGACAATGAAAACCCTCCCCATCGTTCACACGGTTCAAGCATTATACAGCAAAAAAGAAAGATCTAGTGTCCCGTAGCAATGAAGATCATTTTCGTCTTTGCTCTTCTTGCTATTGCTGCAAGCAGCGCCTCTGCGCAGTTTGATGTTTTAGGTCAAAGTAATAGGCAATATCAGCTGCAGTCGCCTCTCCTACTACAGCAACATGTGCTTAGCCCATATAATGAGTTCGTAAGGCAGCAGTATAGCATTGCGGCAAGCACCTTCTTGCAATCAGCTGCGTTTCAACTGAGAAACAACCAAGTCTTGCAACAGCTCAGGCTGGTGGCGCAACAATCTCACTACCAGGACATTAACGTTGTCCAGGCCATAGCGCACCAGCTACACCTCCAGCAGTTTGGCAATCTCTACATTGACCGGAATCTGGCTCAAGCTCAAGCACTGTTGGCTTTTAACTTGCCATCTACATATGGTATCTACCCTTGGTCCTATAGTGCACCCGATAGCATTACCACCCTTGGCGGTGTCTTGTACTGAATTTTCACAATATTGTAGTTCGGAAGTGAAAATATAAGCTCAGGTATCATCGTATGTGACATGTGAAACTTGAGGTGATATAAATAGAAATAAAATTATCTTTCATATTTAAATAGCTTGCCTCTATAAGGATATATCCTAGTGCATTGTCGTAGCTAATTACCATGATTGGTACTCCACAATTTTTCTGTGCGCTTAAATTTGATTCGAAGCTACTTCGTATTTTAGATATAAATGGAGTGTATAAAGGATGTCCATCATTTTATTCCAATAAGAACAAACAAAAAGCACATATGAAAAATACTAAATCCACCACAACAAAATCGTATACCATACAGACCACGTAAAGATGCAGCAATCAACTTTGATTCTCCATCCACGACTAAAACAAGCGTATATCAAAGGCCGCATATGCAGCATCATTGTGAATATGACAAGCCAATGTCATGGAAACACGTTACTTCATGCAACTATGTTGTTTCAAGCGACATCAAGACGGGTTTTCAAAATTTTAAACTTTGGTACATTAACAAGTTTCATATATAGTTATTAATTTCAATTGAAAATCATCTAGTCACTACTAGAAAATTGATTTTTCAAGACGTTGCTCTATTATTTTCACTGGCGGAAAAATATGAAAACCGCCAGCAAACTTGTAACGAGGGGGTGAGGGGCACCGACCGCCAGCAAAAATGCATTTTCGCTGGTGGCCCATCTAATGCGGCCGCCAGCGAAAATATGTCTATTTTTGCTGGCGGTCAATTAGGTGCACCGCCAGCAAAAATAGTTAATTTTCGTTGGCGGTCCAATTTTTCATGGCGACCAATAAATAGAACCGCCAGTGGAAATCCAACCAAAAGTATCTGTCACATTAAAACACCCACCTACCCATCCTCA
>CAJYTY010000042.1 GCA_913777945.1 uncultured Acinetobacter sp.
TTGTCGGTTGATCACGAGGGCGCGTCGACCATCACCGATCACCAAGCACGCACGGCTGCTCCCTCCCAGCGTAGTAAGTAAATGAGCAGACATCGGATTCTGGCGTTTTGATCTGCATTTGCAATTCGAATTTGATTGCAGAATGTGATGGTGGTGGGTTTATCTGAATCTGAAACCCATCCTAACAGCCGATCTGCGTCAGTTTGCGTTTGGTTTCGTCGGGACTCGAGGTTGTGGCGTCGCCATCACCAGCGAGACCCATATATCAGCTCTTCTGCTGCTGTAGCTGAGCTCTGCTCATGCACCACGTACCAAAAGAAAATGGGATTAATCTTGGCAAAAAAAAATCACAAACAACAGGTTTATTAGTAGCTAATCACGGGCTGTTCATGGTGCTCTTGAGGTAATCATTGGTTAGAGGCAAAAACAAGAAAAAGAACAGCATTAACAGCGATAGTCGATTAGTTTACTCGGATAAATTGGGAGCTTTTGTCATCATACTTGAGCTGCTCGTGATCACGGTAACAGACAAGCAAGCAATGCCCTTCCAAGAGCCCAGATTACGAAAATCGATAGTCCAAAATAGGTTTGCGCCCGTGGGAGACTGTCAGATCCTCTAGTTAATTAATCAAAGACAAGAAAAGAATTATACAACTTGGAATACAATACTAGTAGCAAATTACTCTCGGAGCTTAATTGTCTTTCACTTCATGCTCGACCAGTTCTTGAAGCAAGCAAACCATGCAACATTTGCAACCACAATAAACACCATATCATCTCATCTTATCTCTTCTCTTATCCATATGCAACTCGATCAATTCAGCATCAAGCAACAGCAACATTAGAATGATGCCATGTCATATTTCAACCTGTAAAAACTAAAAAGATGATAAAGCTTCTAGAGCAGAAGCTTATATACACGCAACAACCGAAAATGTATCAACCCTGAAAACTGAAGGAAACTTTTTTTCCCTTTCTTTCTTTGCACTGCATGAACTGAAGACATCAAGGCTACATCAACCCATATATATGTACATAACAA
>CAJYTY010000043.1 GCA_913777945.1 uncultured Acinetobacter sp.
AGTGGCTCATCGTCGTCACAAAAAAATTCTTGCTCGCGCTAAAGGTTACTATGGTGCTCGTTCACGCGTTTACCGCGTAGCGTTCCAAGCGGTAATCAAAGCTGGTCAATACGCTTACCGTGACCGCCGTCAAAAGAAACGTCAATTCCGTGCTTTATGGATTGCGCGTATCAATGCTGGTGCTCGTCTTAACGGTTTGTCTTACAGCCGTATGATCGATGGCTTGAAAAAAGCTCAAGTGATCATCGACCGTCGCGTATTAGCTGACATCGCTATGCATGATGCGGTTGCATTTGCTGCTTTAGCTGAAAAAGCTAAAGGTGCATTAGCTGCATAAGCTTAGAGATTCAAAGAAGGCCGCTTTTTAGCGGTCTTTTTTATTTTTAGTGAATTGGATTTTCAATAATAGATAATAATCAGAGATAGATGATGCAAGACGAAAAATTTTTAAATGATTTAATTCAGCAAGTCCAACAAGGTCGTCAATTTAAATATTTATATTTCTGGGGACATACCCCAAAGCAAACCAATCATGTAGACAGAAGTTGTTTTAGCCAGTGGTTTCCATCGCCATTTAAACAGGAGGGTATTGAATATCTCACTGCGGAACATTATATGATGGCGCAAAAAGCAAAACTCTTTAACGATGATGAGATATTTCAACAGATTTTGAAGGTCACACACCCGAATGAAGCAAAATAACTCGGTCGGAAAGTACAGCATTATGACGAGCAATTGTGGCAGGAAAAGCGTTTTGAGATCGTAGTACAGGCAAATTTGGCTAAATTTTCACAGCATCCTGAGCTAAGAGATTTTCTACTTACTACGCATGAACGTATTTTGGTTGAAGCATCGCCTGTCGATCAGATTTGGGGGATTGGTATGGCACAAGATCAAGAGCATATCCAAGACCCTAACCAATGGCAGGGGTTAAACTTACTTGGATTTGCTCTGATACAGGTTCGGTCTCAATTTCTGGCTCAGTAGTATTGAGCCTTTGAGAAGAAGCTATACTCAGATTTATTGTATAGCCCTTATATAAATCTGTTCAAACATGCTGATGTTATGACGATAGAATTTGAGCTATCATCTGAATCTGATTTATCAACATCTATGAATATGACTGAGCGTTTGATGGGAGTTATAGCCCAAAATAATAAGCAACTAGACAAATAATCACGGTTAATATAATCAATTTAATTACGCTAGACGCACCTACTTTATGATGGTGGGACTGATCAATCTGATGTGGAATTTCCATGGTTCGGTCAATGATTTCAGGTTCTTCGGCCGTAAGTTGAGCCGTTTGGTAGTGATTTGCGGTTTTTACAATCAGCTTTGCAAATAAGTCATCAGTTTTTTGTGAAAAATTACGGAGATTAATCTGTTCTTCAGGGCTAATTAACTCACCTGTAGCCGTATAAGGATGCTTTCTTTGTTGTTCTAAATAATCAGTTAATGCTTGTGTGCGATGTAATAATCGATGTGCACAATCCGCTGGATAATCTGTTGGAATCAATGCTAATTGTTTGCTAGAAAGATGTATAAGATCAGCTTCATAACCATAAAAAGGCAAATCTTGTTGTTCTGGCTCTGGAAAATGTTCAGCATATTTACTATCGAACAGTTCTTTCTCCAAGAAAATGGCAACTTGATTCCAATTTACCTTCTGTAAGTCAGCATCAATTTTTTTAGCGAATTTATCATTCAACTCATAACGCCAAAATATTTCTTGGCGGAGTGTTGTTTGTTGAGGTGCCGGCACATTAAAGGCTTGATCACTGTTGTCCCATTCAGCCAGTTCATGCCCACAGATCCATGCGGTTTTTTTATTGCCTTGATGGCTCACAATAAAATGTGCAAAGGGAAGCAGCTCTACATTGGCATTTGGGTTTTGCTCATCATTGAGGACGCTAGATAAATGTAGGCTGAGTTTTTTAACACCTTGTTTTTTTAAGCCTTCAAGCCAAATCTGGAAATGTTGTGCCAACAGGCGTTGAGACAGTAAGTCTCTAAAAATGAGTCGATTTTGATTGAAAATCGGATGTTCAATCCAACGACTAAAATTGAGATTTCCTGCTAAATATTCATTGCCATAAGTCACTAGTGTAAGCTGTTGTTTCCAGATTTGATCAAGCGCCATCGTTATTCTTTCTCATTGACGATATCGGTATCTTATACATTTTATTCAATTGTTGAGTAATTTTTCAGAAATTTTAGTTGATCTGCTTAGGTATCTTGTTGTTTTATTTTTGCATCTATATTTTAAAAAGTACGCTATTTAAACCGCTGTTTATTTTCATCAAACTTGTAAAAAGCTGATAAACTATAGCGTTTTATTATATTTCTATATTTTGTTGCTTTGAGAGTTACTATGTCACTGGAAGCCCTGACCACTGAAGCGCTTGCTGCCATTGCAGCGGCTCAAGACCTTGCTGCACTCGATCAAGTCCGTGTGCAATTTACAGGGAAAAAAAGCCAGCTTGCAGAGCAGTCGAAAGCACTTGGAAAAATGGATCCTGAAGAACGAAAAGTACAAGGTGCTGCCATCCATGCTGTTCGTGAAGCAATCAATGCAGCTTTGACCGAGCGTCAACAGTCATTACAACAAGCTGAACTTGCGCAGAAACTGGCAAGTGAAACCATTGATATTACTTTGCCTGGTCGCGGTCAGCGCATGGGAAGTATTCATCCTGTTACTCAAGTACAAGAGCGTATTTGCCAATTTTTTACCAAGGCGGGATTTCAGGTTGCGCATGGTCCTGAGGTTGAAGACGACTATCACAACTTCGAAGCCTTAAATATTCCGGGACATCACCCAGCGCGTGCCATGCACGATACCTTCTATTTTGATGCGACACATTTATTGCGTACGCATACTTCGGGTGTTCAAATCCGTACCATGGAAACTAGTCAGCCGCCAATTCGTATCGTGTGTCCTGGCCGTGTTTATCGTTGTGACTCAGATCAAACCCATTCGCCAATGTTCCATCAGATCGAAGGTTTGTATGTTGCTGAAAATACCAGCTTTGCTGAGTTAAAAGGTTTATTGATTAACCTACTCAATGAGTTCTTTGAAAAAGATTTAAAAGTACGTTTCCGTCCATCTTACTTCCCATTCACTGAGCCAAGCGCTGAAGTGGATATCATGGATGAACGTGGTCGTTGGTTAGAAGTTTTAGGCTGTGGCATGGTACATCCAAATGTACTGCGTGCTGCAGGAATTGATCCTGATAAATACAAAGGCTTTGCCTTTGGTCTAGGGGTAGAGCGTTTTGCAATGTTGCGTTATGGCATCAATGATTTGCGTATGTTCTACCAAAATGACGTGCGTTTCTTACGCCAATTTGCCTAAACAGTTTTTCAGGATTAAAGAAGGTTTATACAAATGAAAATTAGTGAAAATTGGTTACGCAGCTGGGTAAATCCAGCGATTGATAGTGATACATTGTCTGATCAATTGACCATGTTGGGTTTGGAAGTTGATGAGTTAGCGCCTGTTGCAAAACCGTTTACTGGTGTGGTTGTTGGTGAAGTCCTTACGGTTGAACAACATCCAGATGCAGATCGTTTACGTGTGACCACGATTAATGTTGGTTCGGGTGAAGCCTTACAGATTGTCTGTGGTGCGCCAAATGTTCGTGTGGGCATGAAAGCACCTGTTGCAACGATCGGTGCGGTATTACCAGGCGATTTCAAAATTAAAAAAGGCAAGCTCCGTGGTGTTGAATCACAAGGTATGCTCTGTGGTGCTTCTGAAATTGATTTAGAAGACAAAATTGATGGTTTGTTAGAGTTGCCTGCTGATGCACCAGTGGGAATGAATATTCGTGAATATTTAAAACTTGATGACAATGTGATTGACATCAGTATCACGCCAAACCGTGGTGATTGCTTTAGTATCCGCGGAATTGCACGTGAAATCGCGGTGATTAACCAGCTTGAAGTGAATGAGCCGAAGATTCAGGCCATTGCAGCAAATATTTCTGATGAGAAAGTGGTCAACATCAGCACAGAAGGTACGCCACGTTATTTAGGTCGTATCGTTAAACATGTCAATGTGAAAGCGCCGACACCGGAATGGATGGAACAAGCGTTATCACGTTCGGGCATTCGTACCCATAGTATTTTGGTGGATATTACCAACTATGTATTACTCGAGCTTGGTCAACCGATGCATGCCTTTGATTTGGCAAAAATCGAAGGTTCGATTCAAGTGCGCCAAGCGCAGCCACAAGAAAAACTGACCTTGCTCAATGACCAAGAAGTTGAATTGCAAGATGACATCATGGTCATTGCCGATGATCAAAAACTATTGGCGATAGCAGGGATTATGGGTGGGTTGGATTCATCGGTAACTGATGGAACTCAAGATATCTTCCTTGAAAGCGCATTCTTTGCACCTTTAGCCATTGCAGGACGTGCTCGTCGTTTCGGTTTACATACCGATTCATCACAGCGCTATGAACGTGGCGTAGACTTTGAGTTGCCAATGATTGCAATGCATCGTGCTTCTGAACTGATTCAAGCCTTTGCAGGTGGCGAATTTGGCCCAATTACTGTTGCTGAGCAAGCAGCTTTATTGCCGAAGCGTGAAGCGATTGCATTGCTACAAGCACAGGTTGATCAGTTGTTGGGTTATGAAGTGGCTGGTGATTTTATTGCGGATGCGTTAACACGGTTGGGCTGTGTGGTGGAAACCAAAGCTGAAGGTGAGTGGAGTGTTATCCCACCATCACATCGCTATGATATGACAATTTATCAAGACCTGATTGAAGAAGTTGCTCGTATTCATGGTTATGACAATATCCAAATCAGTTTGCCAAAAATTGATGTGAAATTGGAGAAATATCAAGATCGTTTTGAAATCGCTCAATTACGTCAAACTATTGCAACCTTGGGTTACCAAGAAGCGATTAGTTTTAGCTTTGCTGATGCAAAACTTGAAAAGCAATTGAATCCAAATGTACACCCGTTGATGTTGGCGAATCCGATTTCAAGTGATTTGGCAGCAATGCGTAGTACCTTGCTGTCAAGCTTGATTCCTTGTGTTCAATACAACTTAAACCGTCAGCAGCAGCGTGTTCGTTTCTTCGAACTCGGTTTGCGTTTTGATTATCAGAATGCGCAAAGCATTCATGATCTAAAACAGATCCCAACTTTGGCATTGATTGCGGTTGGTTCACGTGTACCAGAATCTTGGCATGCAAAACCACAAGCGATGGACTTCTTCGATTTCAAAGGTGAGGTTGAAGAGATTTTAGCTGCCGGTCGTATTGCTGTTGAATTTGTTCGTACTGAACGCGAGTGGCTACATCCAGGTCAGTCAGCTGAAATTTTAGTAAATGGGCAGTCAATTGGTTATCTGGGTCGCTTACATCCATCTTTGGAAAATGAACTAGATTTGGGCACAACTTGGGTGGCTGAACTGGATCAGCAGGCAGTTTTGCAATCTTATGTATCTAATTTTACAGAATTATCACGTTTTCCATCGGTTAGACGTGATATTGCGCTTTTAATCTCTGATAATATTGAGGTAAGAGATATTCAGCGGTTAATTGAGCAGACTGGTGGTGAGTTACTCGACTCAACATGGTTGTTCGATGTGTATACGGGGCAAGGGGTTGAACAAGGCAAGCGCTCTTTAGCTTTTGCAGTGTTGTGGCAACATCCAGCACGTACGCTTGAAGATGCTGAAATTAAATCTGGTATGGATAACATTATTCAAGTGTTGGAAGACACTTACCAAGCGACATTGAGGGCCTCATGACAGCATTAACAAAAGCAGAGATGGCGGACCATTTAAGTGAGCTTACTAGCTTAAATCGCCGTGAAGCAAAACAGATGGTTGAGTTGTTTTTTGATGAGATCAGCCAAGCATTAATTGCTGGTGAACAAGTCAAACTTTCTGGTTTCGGTAATTTTGAATTACGTGATAAACGTGAGCGTCCAGGACGCAATCCAAAAACGGGTGAAGAAATTCCGATTTCTGCCCGCCGAGTGGTTACGTTTAGAGCGGGTCAAAAATTTAGACAGCGCGTTGGAAATGAGCAGATCGATTGATCTGCTTTTTTTATAGTTATATTTTTATTTGATTAGAAATCTAGACGTAAAAAAAGAGAACCTATAAAGGTTCTCTTTTTGATAATCTAAAAATATTAGATTATTGAGCAGCAGAAGCTTCAGAAGCAGCAACGTCAGAAGCAGCAGCAGCAACGTCAGAAGCAGCAGCTTCAACAGCAGTAGTAGCTTCAGAAGCAGCAGCTACAGCTTCAGAAGCAGCAGCGTTAGCATCAGCAGCAGGAGCTTCTTCTTTCTTAGAGCAACCAACGAAAGCTAAAGTAGTAGCAATAGCAGCAGCAACAGCGAATTTTTTGAATAACATGGCATCACTCTCATAAAATTGTGAGATTAAAAAAAACCTAGAGTTAGTCTGTTTGTGCTTTTATTATTCCTAAACGCTTTAGGTAACAACGCAGGGAGCAGCCTAACTGGTCTGCTGCTATCCTATCAAAGCAGATCATGAATTACTACTGTTCTGTCCAACAAAACGACAAAAATGGGCAGAATTTGGCTATTTTTTGATAGAAAAAAACTATGGAAATTAAACTTGAAATCGGTATTTTATTGTTTTTATCATTGAAATTAATTTTAAATATATTAAAAACAATGGTTTATTGTTTTATTGAGATTTTAAAATAATCTGTAAATATTATGTAAGTTTGTCAACCAAATAAAAAAGGCTACCATAAAGGTAGCCTTTTTTAATGCACTTATCTTATGTAGATGCTTTACGTTTCATTTGATCAAAGAAGTCATCATTAGTTTTGGTTTCCTTCATACGATCTAATAAGAATTCCATTGCAGCAAGTTCATCCATAGGGTGAAGCAATTTGCGTAAAATCCAAACTTTACGTAGATTTTCTTCACCCATTAGGCGCTCTTCACGACGAGTTCCAGATTTTTTGATATTCATTGCAGGGAATACACGTTTCTCTGCGATGCGACGATCAAGCGTAATTTCTTGGTTACCTGTACCTTTAAACTCTTCGTAAATCACGTCATCCATTTTACTGCCTGTTTCGATCAAAGCAGTTGAAATGATGGTTAGAGAACCACCTTCTTCGATGTTACGTGCAGCACCGAAGAAACGTTTAGGACGTTCTAATGCATGAGCATCCACACCACCCGTTAATACCTTACCTGATGATGGGATCACAGTGTTGTAAGCACGCGCAAGACGAGTAATTGAGTCAAGTAAAATCACAACGTCTTTTTTATGCTCAACTAAACGTTTTGCTTTCTCAATCACCATTTCTGCGACCTGAACATGGCGAGCAGGTGCTTCATCAAATGTTGATGCCACAACTTCACCGCGAACAGTACGTTCCATTTCTGTAACTTCTTCAGGACGTTCGTCAATCAAAAGTACGATTAAGAACACTTCAGGATTATTACGCACAATTGATTGAGCAATGTTTTGTAATAGCATTGTTTTACCCGCTTTAGGCGGTGCAACAATAATAGAACGTTGACCTTTACCAATCGGAGCAACCAAGTCGACCACACGAGCTGTGAGATCTTCAGTTGTACCGTTGCCCAATTCCATAATCAGTTGTTCTGTTGGGAAGAGAGGGGTTAAGTTCTCGAATAAAATTTTATTACGCGAGTTCTCAGGGGTGTCATAGTTAATTTGATTAACTTTTAGTAATGCAAAGTAACGCTCGCCTTCTTTTGGTGGGCGAATAGTACCTGTAATGGTATCGCCTGTGCGTAAGTTAAAACGGCGAATTTGAGATGGGCTGACATAGATATCATCTGGTCCTGCTAAATATGAACCAGCAGCAGAGCGTAAAAAGCCAAAACCATCTGAAAGAATTTCGAGAACACCATCACCAAAAATTTCTTCGCCATTCATGGCATGGCGTTTTAAAATGGCAAAAATAATATCTTGTTTACGGTTACGTGCCATGCCTTCAAGGCCCATAAACTCCGCAATTTTAATGAGTTCGCCAATGGGTTTTTTCTTGAGTTCAGTTAAGTTCATAAGTGGTCAGACAGAATGGAATAAGTGGAGGAGTGTTTGGAAAGAATAAAAAATCGACCGCATACATACATGCTGATGTAATTGTATAGTTACACAACCACAATTCAGTAGTCTGGTTCATTGTTTCAGAGAGAAATGTGAAAACAATTATTATTGCCGAGCGGCGATCTTATGTTTGTGTCTTGTAAGAAACGCGATGAAGTAGATTCCATTCAAAGCTTCTTGATCCAAGAATATAAGCGAAACTAAGAAATTTGTCAATTTTTACTGAGAAATACGTCGCTTAATTTAGACGTATTTCTCTTATTTATACGGTCAAAATCTGATTAGATATTTTGATCAATAAATGCTGCAAGTTTAGAACGAGGTGCTGCACCGACTTGTTGAGCAACAACTTCGCCATTTTTAAACATTAATAATGCTGGAATGTTACGAATGTTGTACTTCACAGCAGTGTCTTCACATGCAGTCACGTCAACTTTAACGATTTTGACTTTTCCTGCATATTCATTTGAAAGGTCTTCAAGCACTGGTGCAATGGCTTTACATGGCGCACACCAGCCAGCCCAGAAGTCAACAAGTACAGGAGTTTCAGCATCTAAAACATCTGCTTGGAAGTTTTCATCAGTTGTATTAACAATAGTCGCAGACATAAGGTTACTCCAAATTTAATAAATAAAGTGCAAATTCGTTCATCATCAGCATGAATATTACATTGCTACTTTACTCAATGTAAGGGTTTGTTCTGATTATTCAAGTTTCAAAATGAAAAGTCTAATGGATGCTCACGATGTTGATTATCGGCTTCTACAATCATTTATAGCTTAAAAGAGAAAATACGCACCTATTATTGCTTAAAATGACTTTAAAATTATTGGCGTGTGAATTACTCTAATGCGTGAATTGAGCATAGGTTTATATGAATAATGTCTGATTTTCTGATTGATGAAGAGTTACTTGCTGCAATTGATATGGGGTCGAATAGTTTCCACTTGGCGATTGCTCGTGTTGATCACGGTGAAGTGAAAAAAGTTGCTTCAATGTCAGAAAAAGTACAATTAGCAGCTGGACTGGATGAAAATAAAAATTTAACTGAAGCTGCGCAACAGCGTGGACTTGCGTGTTTGGCTCGTTTTGTAGGTCGTTTAAGCTCTGTTCAAGCAAATCGTCTAAGAATTGTGGCGACGAATGCTTTAAGACAAGCAAAAAATGGTCATGAATTTATTCAAAAAGCAGCTGAAATTTTACCAAAACCAATTGAAATTATTGCTGGACGTGAAGAAGCGCGTCTGATTTATTTAGGCGTTTCACACACGATGGCCAATGGTGGTCGACGTTTAGTGATTGATATTGGTGGTGGTTCAACAGAGTTCATTATTGGCGAAGAATTTGAGCCACTGCACACTGAATCTTTGCAAATGGGTTGCGTCGCTTACAGTAAAGCTTATTTTGCTGATGGTGAGATTTCAAGCAAGGCTTTTGATAAGGCTGTTGTCGCAGCACGTAAAGAACTTTCTGCGATTGCAAATACCTATAAAGCAGAAGGTTGGGATACTGTTGTTGGCTCAAGTGGAACAATCAAAGCTTGTCGTCAAATTACTGTAAATCTTGGTTTGAGCGATGAACAAGAAAATTTAACTCGCGAAGGCTTATATAAGTTAAAAGATCGTTTGCTTAAATTTAAACATATTTCTGAAATTGATTTTGAAGGTCTACGTGAAGATCGACGAGCAGTTTTGCCAGCAGGTCTTGCGATTTTATATGCCATTTTTGAAGTTTTAGAGCTTGATAAATTGGCATATTCTGATGGTGCTTTACGTGAAGGCGTGATGTATGACTTACTTGGTCGCTTTAAACATGAAGATATTCGTGACCGAAGTGTGCAAGCCTTAATGGGGCGTTATAATGCTGACCCAAAGCAAGCTGAACGTGTCGTAAATACAGCACAACAGTTATTTGATGGCGTCGCGGATGCTTTAAATTTAACGACTGAAGACAGTGACTTACTGCGTCGTGCAGCCTATTTGCATGAGATCGGCTTAGCAATTAGTCATGGTGGATACCATCGTCATGGTGCATATTTATTACAGCACTCCGATATTCCCGGTTTTTCACAAATTGATCAAAATCATCTGTCTCATTTAGTATCACATCATCGTCGCAAGTTACGCGCTGATGCAAAAAATGATGTTCTAAAAGTTGGTGGTAGTCATTTATTGTATCTCTGCTTGTTGCTTCGTCTCGCTGTTTTGCTGAACCATAGTCGTAGTGATCAGATGCTTCCTGCCATTGAACTGAGCGTTGGAAATGATCAACAATGGCAACTCAGCGTTTCTGGTGATGCTAAACAATGGCCTTTATTGGTTGCAGACTTGCATGATGAGCAAGTGCAATTTAAACATTGGGACATTGAGTTAAATATTCAGTCAGACAATTTTGTTGATTAACAATATATCCTTGTTAGGGATTATCTACGACTTATGAAAAATAAAGCGACTCAGTCCAAGGCTTGGGCTACGGTTCAAATTGCACGACATCCTGAACGTCCGCAATTTCTAGATTATGTCAGTGAAATCTTTACTGAATTTGATGCTCTTCATGGTGACCGTTTATATGGTGACGATGGTGCTATGATTGGTGGTTTAGCTCGTTTCGATGGGCAGCCAGTGATGGTGGTTGGTCAACATCGTGGTCGCAGTACGCGTGAAAAATTACAACATAACTTCGGTATGTGTAATCCAGAAGGTTATCGTAAATCACAGCGTTTACTTGATATGGCTGAACGTTTTAATCTTCCAGTATTTACTTTTGTCGATACCATGGGAGCGTATCCTGGTGTAGGTGCCGAAGAGCGTGGTCAAGCAGAAGCGATTGCAACAAGTTTAGCTCAGCTTTCTAGTTTAAAAGTACCTGTGATTGCGACTGTACTTGGTGAAGGCGGTTCTGGCGGGGCACTTGGTATTGGTGTGGCTGACCGTGTGATTATGCTATCGCATAGTATTTACTCAGTCATTTCACCTGAAGGCTGTGCTTCGATTTTATGGAAAACTGCAGATAAAGCTGCTCAAGCCAGTGAAGCGCTTGCATTAACTGCCGACAAGCTGAAAGCTTTAGGTATTGTTGAGTATGTTGTGGATGAGGGTGAAGGTGCACACTTACAACCTGAAAAAGTCATGCATGATTTGAAAGATGTGTTAAAACAAGCCTTAAATGAATTGCAACCGATGGATGCACAAGAACGATGCGATGCACGTTATCAACGTTTAATGAAGTTTGGCAGCAGCAATTTAGGCATCGCGTCTTAGCACAAACTCAGCATTTTTCTGAACAAACTCAATTCTTAATTGGGTGCAGCGGCGGCATGGATTCCATGCTGTTGCTGTATCTGGTGTCTGAACTTTTCCCCACCCGAACCCGCGCGATATATATTGATCATCAACTTCAATCGATGAGTGAAGAATGGGGCAATTTAGTACAAAAGCACGCTGATGCGCTAAAGATTTCTTGTGTTTTGCAAAAAGTCTCAGTCGAGTCAGGTAATCTAGAGCAACAAGCACGACATGCGCGCTATCAAGCTTATCGTAGACATTTAACTGAGAATGACATTTTAGTACTCGGGCATCATCAGCAGGATCAAGCGGAAACGCTGTTATTACGACTATTCTCTGGTGCAGGTGTCAATGGTTTGGCAGCGATGCAGCAAATTGATGTTCGGCAAGATATGACCATTTGGCGACCATTTTTAGATCTGAGTCGTGAGCAAATTGAGCAATGGTCACGGCAACTGGGTTTTGATTATGTGAATGATCTCACCAATCACGATACGCATTATGATCGGGCATGGTGTCGAGAAGAGTTATGGCCTGTATTAGAAAATCGCTTCCCTAAAATGCAGTCAGCTGTGTCACGAACCAGTTCTCTGATGCAAGATGCCGCAGAAATTTTAGATGATGTGCTGCAAAGTGATTGGAAATTATGTGCAACTGAGAATGAGCTGGATTTAACTTGTCTGTTGGAATTATCGGATGCACGAAAACGTCAATTACTATCCGCTTGGGTAAAAGGTAAGGATCAATATCGCCCAAGCTACGATATGGTACAACGCTTACAACAAGAGGTTATTCTGGCAAAGCCAGATGCCCAGGCAATTTTACATATCAATCAACACTATTTTGTTCGCTATCAGAAAAAATTATATCGTTTAACTCACAACCAATTATATGCAGAAAAACAATCTACCATTCTGCCTGCATTATTAGAGCGATATGAGATGGGTGAAACGATCAAAGTTGCGGCTGGAACGTTTAAAATCGAATCTCAAGCGATTGGGTTTTCATCCCAGCTTTTAGGGCGAGAGTTAAAGCTGCTGAAACGCCTAGGAGGGGAAAAAATTCATCTCTATGGTCGTGTTGGACATTGGCCACTGAAAAAAGCCATTCAAGATGCACAGATTTTGCCTTGGTTACGTCATACAATTCAAATATTAGTTGTAGATAATGTTATGCTTGGGGTTTTTAGCCCAAAGGGTTTTTGGTTGGCGCAATCTGATTATTTAGAGCAGGGCGGTTGGCAACCAAGTTTAATTTCTGACTGCAATGACTTTTTTCAGCAGTCTTTTTCATATGATGAGTAGGACATGGCGACAACATTGAATCAAAATATTTGTTTTATTGGTGGTGGTAACATGGCGCAAGCCTTGATTGGTGGGCTACTTTCTCGTGGTTTACCGACGACCCGCATTACTGTTTCTGATCCAGTTGAACAAATTCGTCACATATTAGAAGAAAAAGGAATTCAAACCACAGTCGATAATGTTGAAGCAGTTAAACACGCCGATGTGGTGGTGTTAGCAGTAAAACCACAAGTTTTGGCAACGGTATTACAACCATTAAAAGACTTATTGTCAGATAAACTCGTGATTTCAATTATTGCAGGTGCTGAAATTCAAACGATTTCAGATTTAATTGGTGGTAGTCAGCGTATTGTTCGTGTAATGCCAAACACGCCAGCATTGGTACAAACGGGTGCACATGGTATTTATGCATCTGAAGCAGTAAATGCTCAAGATCGTGAATTAACCAGTCAAATTTTGGCTGCGACAGGTTTAACCATTTGGGTGGACAATGAAGCGCAAATTGATGCAGTAACAGCAGTCTCTGGTTCTGGTCCAGCCTATTTCTTTTACTTGATGGAAAGTATGATTCGTGCAGGTAAAAACTTGGGCTTAGATGAGAAAGTCGCCACAGCATTGACCCTGCAAACAGCGTTGGGTGCGGCACAAATGGCGATTACTAGCTCAAATTCTCCAACAGAATTACGTAAAAATGTGACTTCTCCAAATGGTACAACGCAAGCAGCTTTAGAAGTGTTTGATCGTGCGCAGATTTCACAAAATATTCAAGCAGCGCTTGCAGCAGCTCAGAAGCGTAGCCAAGAGCTTGCACAAGAGTTGAGTGACAAGACTAAATCGGTTTAAGTAGGATAAGACAATTATGGGTGCAAGTTCTGCGCTAATTTTTGGTGTTTTGATCAATGTTGCAATTTTATTGGTCTTTTTCCGTTTTTTAATGCAATTAGCGGCAGTCAGTCCATACAATCCGGTGGTCCTTTCAACAGTGAAAGCGACCAAGATTGTGGATGTTTTTAGCCGTATTTTTCCCACTCTAGGTAAGGGGCGTGTCAATTTAGCCGCAGTTGCTTTGTTGGTGGTATTGTACTTACTGAAAATTTTTGGGTTGATGTATTTGTCAGGGCAAATGCCACATAGTGCGGTGTATCTTGTGATCACGACATTTGTGACGATGATCCAAGATTTAATTCGTTTCTGTCGTTATTTGATTTTTGCAACGATCATTTTGAGTTGGGTGGTGATGTTTACGCAGTCACGGTCACCTTATATTGAAGTGATTCAGGAGCTTGCAGAACCTTTACTTGCACCATTTCGTCGTCTGTTGCCGAATATGGGGATGATTGACCTATCTCCAATTTTGGCTTTCTTAGCTTTATATATTGCTGAGATCTTAATGAATGAAGCCGCTAAAGTTCTTTTAACAGGTCTTTAATCTGCTTCAAAATAAAAAAGGGACTGTAGTTGATACAGCCCCTTTTTTATTTACATTATTTTAGTGTGCTGCATCCCAGTTAAGACCTTGCCCAACTTCAACCACAAATGGTACTGAAATTTCTAATACAGACTGCATCACCTCAGCAATTTGTTTTGAAAGTTCATCTGCAATGGCGATATCTACTTCAAACACTAATTCATCGTGCACTTGTAATAACAGCTTAGCCTGATCTTTAGGTAGGACTTTATCAACTGCAATCATGGCAAGTTTAATAATATCAGCTGCACTGCCTTGTAAAGGCGCATTAATCGCAGCACGTTCAGCCGCTTGTTTAATCATTTTATTGGTTGCCATAATGTCTGGTGTATACAGACGACGACCTAAAATGGTTTCAACAAAGCCTTGTTCACGTGCAATCTGACGGGTACGTTCCATATAGTCGAGTACGCCCGGATAGCGTTGGAAATAACGTGCAATATAGCTACGAGATTCTTCGCGTGTAAAACCCAGTTGACGAGTAAGCCCAAACTCAGACATTCCGTAGAGTAAACCAAAGTTAACGGCTTTGGCTTGTCGACGTTGATCATTAGTGACATCTTCAATCGCAATTCCCAAGACTTCTGATGCTGTACGACGGTGTACATCTTGGCCTTGTTGGAAAGCATGGACTAAAGCATCATCTTGCGAAAAATGTGCCATTAAGCGTAGCTCAATTTGTGAATAATCGGCTGCGAGTAACACACGACCTTCAGGCGCAATAAATGCTTTACGAATCTGACGACCAATTGGTGTACGAATTGGAATATTTTGCAAATTTGGATCAGTGGAAGATAAACGCCCAGTTGCCGTGAGTGCTTGGTGATAGCTGGTATGCACACGATGCGTTGCGTCATGTGATTGCTCGATCAAGCGATCAGTATAGGTGTTTTTGAGTTTTGCTAATCCACGATGTTCTAAAATTACTTCAGCTAAAGGATGTTCGATTTTCTCTAAAATACTTTCACTGGTGCTGTATTGACCCGTGGCAGTTTTCTTACCACCTTTAAGTCCAAGCTTATCAAATAGGACTTCACCCACTTGTTTAGGTGATGCGATATTAAAGGCTTCACCTGCTAATTCAGTTGCTTGGTTTTCTAAAGTTTGAATCGTTTCAGAGAACTCAACACTGAGTTGATCCAAAAATTGATGATCCAGTTTAATTCCATCTTCTTCCATACCTGTAAGCACACGTGCTACAGGCATTTCAATATTATGTAGAATATGAACAAGTTCAGGATGGCTTTGAAGTTTTTCTTTTAATACTTCATAAAGACGATAAGTGACATGTGCATCTTCAGCAGCATAATGTGCCGCTATTTCTAATTCAATCTGATTAAAGGTTTTTTGCTTTACGCCTTTACCTGCGATTTGTTCAAAAGTGGTGGTCAAATGGCTGAGATAAACACGTGCTACATCATCCATCCCATGACGGGTTGCCGCTGCATTGAGTACATACGAGGCAAGCATGGTATCGAAATACCAGCCTTGAATCGTGATACCGTGATTAGCAAAAATATGCGCATCATATTTTAAGTGATGACCAATTTTCTTGATTTGCTCATTTTCTAAAATTGGTTTGATCTGACCTAATAATATTTCACGGTTGAGTTGAACAGGCGCGCCTTCATAGTCATGTGCAACAGGTACATAGTAAGCATCATGAGCATCGAATGCGATTGAGAAGCCGACTAACTCAGCAACACGATAATCTAGATTAGTAGTTTCAGTATCAATTGCAAAATGATCAGCATGCTGTATACGTTGAAATAAAGCATCCCAAGCATCTTGAGTTAATACCGTGTGATAGGTTGCAGTTCCGAGTTGATCATCTTGACTCGAAAGGTTGGCATGATCCTCAGTTATCACTTGCTCAACTTTCTGTTCGGCTTTGACAATACTTTGAGATGTTTGTTGGTAAGCTGAATTATTTGGATTGTTGGGATGGTCTAAAGATTGTAATTGGTTACGGAATTCTAGTTCTGTATAGAGGTCACGTAATTGATCTACATTTGGATTGCTTAGTTTTAAATCATGCCAATCTAAAGCTAAATCTAGATCACAGACAATACTGGCCAGTTGATGGTCAATCTTAATATTCTCTAAATTGTCTTTAATATTTTGGCTGATTTTGCCTTTCAGTTGATCAACATTGGCAATAATATTATTTAATGAACCATATTCAGTCAGTAGTTTTGCGGCAGTTTTTGCGCCTACACCTGGCACTCCCATAATACCGTCAGAAGCATCTCCCATCAGGGTGAGATAATCAATAATTTGATGCGGATGTACACCAAATTTTTCTAATACCCCAGCTTCATCTAACACACGTTCTTTAAAACTATCTTCGAGTTTAACGTGTTCATTGACCAATTGTGCCATGTCTTTGTCACCTGTTGAGATCAGGACATGGTGACCTTCAGCCAAGGCACGTTTAGTGAGTGTGCCAATAATATCATCGGCTTCCGCACCCGGAAGACTATACAGAGGAATTCCTTGAGCTTTGATTAATGCATGTAGATAGGGAATTTGTTGAGATAATTCCTCAGGCATGCTTGGGCGATCACCTTTATAAATGGGTGATAATTTGTGGCGGAAAGTTGGTTCTGGTGTATCAAAAATCACAGCCATATGAGTAGGCTGAGTACGACGCATTAACTTTTGAATTGCTGAAATTGCGCCACGGATTGCGTTGGTGTGTAAACCTGTAGAGGTTGTTAATGGCGGTAAAGCGTGAAAAGCACGAAATAAAAAATAAGACCCGTCAACCAAGACAAAAGGTGGCATTATGCAAATCCTTATTATGAACTAAATGCCATTTTACGTGAAAAAGTAGTGGCTGTCCTTGTTGTCTTGTAGAGCAGTGGCAAACTGTGTCGCATTAAATAATTGCAGTATTTTGTATGTAAAAATGGCTGCTTATCAAGTGATCAAGTAAGATAACTTAAATGAAGCTGTCATAATTGATCTAAGTCTATGTATAAAAAAAATAAACAGGGAATTATTATCGTTTTAGTTGCTTTGACTGTGCTGCTTGCTTGCGCAATTGCATTTCAATGGCATGGAGCGATTGTTGCTGCAACAATTGGATTAACTGTTGTTATTGTGCACGTTATTTCAGAAATTCATCAGCGCTTACGCCAGCTAGAGCAGGTCGCGCCAAGTTTTTTTGCACAATCAGCGAATATAAATGGGCAAAAAATTATCATTTATGCTGCGGCACTCGTGGCACTTTTTGCTTACGCCAATACGTGGATGTGGTTAGCTGGCGGTGCATTATTGGTATTAATGCTATGTTTAATCCAAACGATCAGTGCATTTCAAACTCGACTGACTCATTTAGAACAATATGCAAATGTAGAGACTGACATAGAGGCTTTAGCTCAGCAAAAGATCAACGCCCAAAATATTGAACGGTATCTTGATGAAGCCAAGAAGACAGAAACTCAGACACCAGTTTTTGAACAACATCCTGCGTGGATGAAAGCTGATTATCAGGCGATACCAAATCAAAATAGTCAGTCACCTGTTGATTTTGAGCATCAAGCAACAACTCAAACAGTATCATGGTGGCAACCTGCACTTGATTGGATGATGCATGGCAATCCAATTTTACGCGTTGCAGTTGCAATATTAATGGTTGGCGTGGTGTTACTGTTACGCTTTGCTAGCGAGCATTGGCAATTAAGCTTGGGGGTAAAACTGAGTTTTATTGCTGTTGCTGGTGTTATCACGACCATTGCAGGTTATTTACTGCAAAAGAAAAACCAATTATTTGCTGTAGCTTTACAAGGCGTGGGTTTAGCAGTCGTTTTTTTGACCTTGATTTTCTCGCATCACTTCGCCGTGATTGCTAGCTTAAGTACAGCGAGTATTTTATTTGTAATTCTATTATTAGCGACGGTCTATCTTAGTTTAAAACAGCAAGCCTTGTATTTAGCGATGTTAGCTTTGAGCATGGCATATCTTGCACCACTGGTGATTCCACAAAACCATCCTGACGTGATTTTCTTATTTGGCTATTACTTTTTAATTAATTTAGCTGTTGCTGCGGTTAATTTTATTCAGCCGTGGAAAATTTTGCATCAAATCGCATTTTTTGCCACCATGTTTATCGGTGGCGCAACGATTGGGATATATGCAAAAACATATCAGTTTGACACCTTAGATATGATTTTATGGCTACATATTGCTTTATTTATTTGGTTAAGCATTCGCTATAGCCAACTAATGTTACGGACACAAACTCAAGATACAAGCATCGATCAGACGGTTCCTCAAAGTCGTCAACGTTTACAGCCTATCTTAGATGTTGGGCTTATTTTTAGTGTTCCTGTACTTGGTTTTTCCTTGCATGCATATTTAATGCATAACTCGACTCAAGCATTAACTTGGGGAGCTGTTGCATTAGCCATTGTGTACATCACATTAAATCTATGGATTAAACGTCGGCATCCACAATTATCTATCTTGGCAAAAAGTTTCTTTATTCTTGCAGTGGTTTTTACGGCATTAATTTTCCCATTAGCTAAAGGGGCACATTGGACTTCAACGGGTTGGGTGATTCAAGGAACAGCATTAATTGTTTGGGGAGTAACTGAACGTTATCGTTTAAGTCGTTATGTGGGTGTTGTATTGGTGCTGTTAAGTTCAGTTGCACTCATTTTTCAAGTTTGGGCAAATGACCACTTTCCGATACTCAGTACAGTCATCTATGCAATCGCTCAGTTTATTTCAGCTTACTATTTATTAAATTATCAACAAGTTGAAAAATATTTTAGTGCTCGAATGCTCAGTGGAATTTTTTTAGCATTGGGGATGTATGCAGGAGCGATTGCAGGCGTTGAATTGATGCAGTGGCAACAATATGGACTGAGTCCATATTTAGCAATAGCAGTTTTATTATTGGCTTCGTTCAGTCTAGTCGTTCACTTTACATCAAGATTACAGTGGGACAATGTACAGCTGATCTTACTGGGGAGTTTATTATTTCTGCTTTATGGTGAAAGTTTTGCGGAGAATGTGTATGTTCTGTTGCATTGGTCGAGTAAGTTAAATCAAGTCAGCTTTGCGGTTGCTTCGGTTGTATTGGGTCTAATGTTAATCACTTTGAAGAGTAATACTTCAAAGGAAAGTCTCATTATATGGTCAAGCTTATTGTGGTTAAGTTTGGCGAGCATTGGTTTGTCGATTTTCCCAATTATGCCATTGATCGGATTAGCTATCATTCCAGCATTGTATGCAATGTTTTTAATAACCACTAAAAATACACAGCTTATACAACAAATACCTGTGATTAGTTTAAGTCTAGTTTGGTTAATTCTGATTAATTTAGATATACATTCTGCTGAACAATATTATTTCTTACCTTTATTAAATCTTACTGATCTTTTCTCCTTATTAATCTTCATAGGACTGATCTGGATAGTCTATCGATACAAGCTGAGTGATGAGCATTCAATAGAATGGGGCTTTAAAGTCACCACTATTTTAGTTGGCTTATTGGTTTTGAGTAGTATTGTTGTGCGTGCGATGCATCATTATCTTGGGACACCACTATGGGGGATCGAGATTTGGTCGAATGGTGATGTACAGCTGAGCCTGACTTTATTATGGGTGTTTTTGTCCTTTATTTTGATGACGTTTTCTAGTCGTCGCCATATTCGACAAATCTGGTTTGTGGGAGCTGCATTATTGGCAATTGTCGTCGCTAAATTATTGCTGCTTGATCTATCGCAAAGTGGCACATTGACTCGTGTCATTTCATTTATTGGTTCAGGTGCAATCATGCTTGTGATTGCCTATCTTGCACCGTTACCACCAGCAATTTCTGATACTCAGAAAGAGAGTTAATCATCTCTCTTTCTCTGCTGCTTTCAGTTCTTTTTGATTTGCATATTGATCAACCTCATCATCTTCTAATGGTAAAGGGCGATCAATTAAGCCCATTTTAGGTACAGGAATTTCAATTTGATTTTCTAAGAAACCATTGCGTACACGTTCTTGCATTTCATCTCGAACTTTCAATGCATTTTCCTGTCTACACCATACCGCAAAAAGAAGTTCAATCGATGACTCCCTGAATGCTGTTACGGTAACAGTTGCTTTAGGATCATCCATAACCAAAGGATATTTAGCAGCAACATCTAAAAGTACTTGTCGTACTTTGATAATGTCTTCATGAAAATTAATCGCCAATGTAATTGGAATACGCCGTATTGGATATTTTGATAAATTCATGACGGGTGTTCGAATCAATTGTTCGTTTGGTAGACGAATATACACATTATCTAGTGTCAGCAACTTAACTGAGAGAAGGTCAATTGAGATAACTTGTCCTTCAATAGTTTGTCCGCGAATTAAGGTAATCTGAATTGTATCGCCAACTTCAAATGAACCTTCGCCAATCAAAAATAAACCACTGATTAAGTTGGTTGCTGATGTCTGTGATGCAAAACCTAAAGCAACGGTCAGAATCCCTGCTGCACCCAAGAATACGCTGAGTTTAAATCCAGCCTCTCTTAAGCTGGTCATAATAAATAACAGGAAAATAAAATAAAAAATCCCTCGACGCCATAGTAAGCGTTGATGGGCATTAAAACGATTTCCAATTGTACGAATGAAGGCATTCGATACCAGTCTTGCGATCACAAAACCAATAAACGCTAAAATAATCGCAACAACGATTTCGCTTAAACGTTCGAAGTTAATATTGGTGAAAATACTGGCGAGACTGCTAGCAACATCCTTTGGAATATTCGAATCAGGCATAGCAACCTCTTAAAAGAATGAATCAAACATATTGAATAATGTACTTCCAGGTGCACGAGGAGGATGTACATAGATAACCTCACCTGCTTGAGTTGGGGTTTTATTCTCAATCCGAATACGTGCTGGATGATCCGTACCTTCATAATAGACTTTGATTTGTGAAGTCCATAAACGACCTGTACTTTCACTATAGAAAAGGGGAAGAGCAGGAACAGGAACATTCATACGATCAAAACGTAATTGATGTTGGCTAGTATTGTGGAATTCAATTGGAGTGACTGCACGAAAAGCACGTGGTTTTAACAGATTTAAATCAGTACGACCATCTACAGAGGTCGCGTAACAAATCTCTCCGTGCTGAGGATCTTTACCGAACCATGTGTCTTTCGGTTGGATCACAGGAATATCAAATAGGGGTTCAGTGAGTCCATCCACTAAACCTGCAATCCATAGTGGGGTACTAATATATAAAGTTCCACGTTGCCCAGCAGGAATATAAATCGGATCAACGGGTTTAATCACCACAGAGCGATCTGCTAAACGGGGCATTAAGTGAAACGTACTATGGGTGTTATGGAACATATAACGTTCAATTTTTGCAGGTTGTGGCATTGCAAAAATCGTGTCATTCAAGACATGCCATTGCTGTTCGTAATCATGTTGAGATTGAGGGCGATGATATTCCAAGCGCCATTCTTTAATGCCACGTGTCAGACGAAATAATAATGAACCAAATTGCCAAGCTTTGGCTTGTTGAATTTCAAATTGTTGTTCGCCCCACCATTTCAATTCGTTGGCATGTGGAGCTTGATATTGATTATTTTGAGACAAGATGCAAAATTCCTGTGTGAGTATGCTAAACAGACTTCACGCTGTAATCTGCTTAGAGTACACTCACTGTTTTCTTTTATCATTATTTGTGTGATGCAAATACTTAAACAAATACAAATTCCTTATAGTTTTGCTAAACGACATGGCGTTTTATTACGTTATGAAGGCGATCAAATTTTTATTGTGCGACGGAAGGACACCGCGCGTATTGCTTTGCAGGAAGCACGTCGAATTTTGGGGAAATCGGCTCACGATCAATTGTGTACTGATCAAGAGTTCCATGCTCTATTGAGTTCGAGTTATGCAGGGGATACAGGTGAGTCACAACAAGTGGCTGCGGGTCTAGAAGATCATCCAGATTTATTAAGTTTAGCAGACCAAGTGCCTGAAGCTGAAGACTTGATGGATCAAGAGGATGATGCACCAATTGTTCGCTTAATTAATGCCTTATTGTCTGAAGCGATTCGTGTTAGTGCATCTGATATTCATATTGAAGCCTTTGAGAAAAAACTTTCGGTACGTTTACGTGTCGATGGTCAACTGCGTGAAATTGTACAGCCACGCCGTGAACTTGCGCCATTATTGGTATCGCGTATTAAAGTCATGGCGAAACTGGATATTGCTGAAAAGCGAGTTCCACAAGATGGACGTATTTCATTACGTTTAGCGGGACGTGAAGTGGATGTGCGTGTATCGACTTTACCTTCTTCTCATGGTGAACGAGTGGTAATGCGTTTACTAGACAAGCAAGCTGGGCGTTTAAATATGACTCATCTTGGTTTAATGAAAAATGACTATGAACGTTTAACGCAATTGGTACATCGTCCACATGGCATTATCTTGGTGACAGGTCCTACAGGTTCGGGTAAAACCACAACCTTGTATGCTGCATTGTCTGATCTTAATGACAATACACGCAATATTTTGACTGCCGAAGATCCGATTGAATATCAATTGGAAGGAATTGGTCAAACGCAGGTCAATACTAAAGTTGATATGACCTTTGCGCGTGCATTAAAAGCGATGCTACGTCAAGATCCAGATGTGGTGATGGTAGGTGAGATTCGTGATCTTGAAACTGCTGAAATTGCGGTACAAGCATCTTTAACAGGGCACTTGGTGTTATCAACGCTGCATACCAATACAGCAATTGGTGCGGTAACACGTTTAAAAGATATGGGGATCGAACCATTCTTGTTGGCAAGTTCTTTGATAGGTGTTATTGCGCAACGTCTTGTTCGGACCTTGTGTCCACATTGCGTGACTTGGCGAAAAGCAGATGATTTTGAGCGACAAGTGTTTCAACATCTCAAAGTTGATGAATATATGCAGTTGCCTGAACCGCATGGTTGTGAAAAATGTTCACATGTTGGCTTTAGCGGACGAACTGCAATTTATGAAATTGTGCCAGTAGATGAGTCGATGCGCCGTTTGATTCATGGTAATGCAGCTGAGTTTGAATTAGAAAATCATGCGCGTCGCCATGCTGCTTCAATTCGTGATGATGGTTTATTGAAAGTGTTAGCTGGAAAAACCACATTAGAAGAAGTATTGCGTGTGACGAATGAAGCTGCGGAAGCGTAAAGATGATATAAGTAAAAAAACAGCATGGATCACCATGCTGTTTTTCTTTGTAAAATATGAAATATTTATTCAGTGGTTACAATATTAAAATTCACATCAATATTGCCACGAGTTGCGTTTGAATATGGACAAACAATGTGTGCAGCAGCAACCAGTTGGTCAGCTTCAGCTTGCTCCATACCAATTAGATAAACATTTAAAGTGACCTCGATACCAAAGCCATTTGGAATTGGACCAATTCCCACTTCACCTTCAACATAAGCATCTTTCGCAATTTTGAATTTATCTCGATTTGCAACAAATTTCATTGCACCTAAGAAACATGCTGAATAACCCGCCGCAAAGAGCTGCTCAGGATTGGTCATCTCACCACCAGCACCGCCCATTTCTTTTGGCACACCTAATTTTACATCTAAGACACCGTCTGATGAAGTTGCGCGACCATCACGGCCACCTGTAGCTTTTGCTTTTGCACGATAAACGACTTGTTCTAGAGACATGATTCTTATTTCCGAATAAATATTGTGTACAATTAAATCGTACACGATATATTTAGGAATGCAAGTTATCGATTTGTAAACTTAGATTCTATTGCGTGAGATGGTGACGTAATGTTGCAAGCTGATCTTTAAGTTCTGTAAGTGATGCGGTTGAACAGGTCGCTGCTTCTGAAATTTTTGATGGTATATCGACTGCTTGTAATTTTAAAGTATGACCTTGTGGTGTAAGAGAAATAATAACCTGTCTTTCATCTTCTACTGAACGCTTGCGTGAAATTAGTTGTGAGGCTTCAAGCTTTTTTAATAATGGAGTGAGTGTGGAAGATTCTAAGAATAATCTTTCACCGATCTCAGAAACACTGAGTTGATCCCTTTCCCAAAGCACTAACATTACCAGATATTGAGGGTAAGTTAATCCGAGAGGAGAGAGCAATTGACGGTAGACTTGATTTAAGGCAAGGTTGGTTGAATAAATCAGGAAACAAAGCTGATTATCTAATAGTAATTGCTTATGTTCATCACCCATGCGCTTCTCAAACATTATATTCATGTGATCAGTATATCGTGATCCGCTTATGATTAGTTACGCAGATTTCACATCAATAATTACCAAAGCTCAGTAATCTTCTTCATTAAACGTGCTCTGTAGCGAGCTGTTGGATTATTGGGGTTATTAAGCGCTTCTTGTTCATAATATTGTTGCCAAGCAATAATCATTTCTAAAGTTGCACCTTTTTGTTTGATAATAAGCACGTCTTCTCGCTGAATATTATCTAATCTTTGTCTTGCACCTTCAGCACCCGTCCCCCAACCAATCACCCATTGCCCAAAGGAATTTAATGATAAATTTTGCGGTGTAGATAAGATACTTTGTGGACTGGTATTGGTTTCAACGATTGCTGCATGAAGTTGTGCAATTGCCCCTATCAAAAATAAAAAAATGAAAACTACTTTAAACATAAATCAAACTTAATATGAATTAATTGAGGATATTACATCAAGTATAGAATACGACCATTTGATCTTGTTCTACCATGATAAATAAAGCCTATTAAATCATGATCCTACAAAACATACATTTATGAAAATTGACTATAACAGTCAAAGTGATGCCATATGGGGATAAATTGAACAAAAGTATGTTCAGATAAAACGATTATTTTTAATAATTAATAAGTTTGCGATGCTGCATTAATGGCATTGCTAGTCGAATATTATTTTGTTCTGCTAGGTCAAATGAAGATGTAATTAAACCATGTCCTTCGGCCGTAATCATTTCTAATAGTTGCCCTCGGCTATTTGTAATTCCTGCATGACCCCAAGTTTGACGCTGTTCACCATGCCAACCTTGCTGGGCTGCACCAAGCACATAACATTGGCTATCCATTGCACGTGCCTGTAATAGTAATTGCCAATGAAGTTGCCCTGTTGTGTAAGTAAATGCAGCAGGCGCGGTTAGGATATTTGCACCTTGTTGGCGTAGAATTAAAGCAAGTTCTGGAAAGCGTAAGTCGTAACATACCATCAGTCCAATATTACCAAACGGTGTTTTGGCAACCACCACTTGATCGCCAGGTTCAAAGAACTTTGATTCTTGATAGCCACCTACAGCATCACTGACTTGAACGTCAAATAAATGGATTTTGTCATAACGCGCTTCAGTTCTTTCAGGGCTAATGCATAAGCTGACGGTTCGAACTCGACCATCATCAATGATTGAACCATCAGGACGAAATGGGCAAGGGAGGGTACCTGCGATAATCCAGATTTGATAACGATGAGCCAATTGTTCCAAACGTTGTTGGATACTCTCGAATTGTGCTGCTGTCTCGCGTTGTTTCCCTGCTGCAAAACAAACAAAATTTTCTGGGAAAACAATAAGCTCAGCAGCTTGAGCCTTACTTTGTTGGATCAATGACTCAATGACGATGAAATTTGCTTCAATGTCATTTTGAGAGTTCATTTGTGCAACAGAAAGTAAGGTCATACAAGCATCACAATTTAGTTTTTAGCAATTATGCATTTTGTTTTTGTGAATCAAGAGATAAACACTCTTGTTCTTTTTGCAATTGCTTTACAAGTGGCTCAAACATATTTTGGTTGTTTTCATTTAAACGCATTAAAGTTTTATGCGCATCTAACACAGTGTTGAGCATTGCACTGTGTGTAACGTGCTCTTCAGTTAATTCTAAAGTACATACGTTTGGATCGCCGCAATAATTTAAAATCACAAATACCTGACCTAGCCCCATACTGTTGGCTAAAGTTGTAATATCTGGATTTGTCGAGAGCATAACAGCTTGAATATGATGAACTTGTTTAAGCTTAAGACCTAGTTTTGCAAGTACACCCAAGACTGTGCTGTCAATAAATGTAGTTTCAGTTAAATCAACAATTGCACCGACAACATTCTGTTGCTGTTCAATTTTGTTGAGTAACTTGTCTAAACTTATACAAGAGTGAGCGCGCACTTCGCCAATAAGCTTGAAAATATGCGTTCCGTTCAAACTTGCATATTCAACATGACCTGTTGACATATAAATGCCATTTTCAGAGAAAGGATATAAAATTATCCCATAGTGATATTCTAGACACAAGTGGTTGGATGCTGTGATCTAATTAAAATATTGATTTTAGAGTTAATTCATTCGACATATGCTTAATATTGCAATATCGTCAGCAACGTGATCTGGTGCTTTGAAAGCGTCATGCTGAAGATGTTCGACCAATTGATTAAATTGATCATTCAAACCGCCATCAAATGGTTCAAGTGCGCCATCAGAACATAATATAAAACGAGCATTACGACTCAGAGTACAACAGTGTTCTTCAACTTCTAGTTCTTCAGTAAGACCTAATGGAAAGCTACTTGTTGTAAGGATTTGTGGTGGTTGGTTGGGCTCAAAGATAATTGGAGGAGGGTAGTGCCCAGCACTTGACCAACATACTTCATGAGTTGCTAAGTTTAATATTCCCGCGACCATAGTAATATGCTTTTCAATATTTTCTTGTACTAACATTGCATTTAGTTTTTGAATCAATTGACTAGGTGTCTTTGATCGACCATGAAATGCCGCCATCCAAGATGTGAGTAAACTACTTGTTACCCCATGCCCTGAAACATCTGCTAAATAAAACAAGACTTCATCATCATTTAATCTCCAGTAATCATACCAATCTCCTGACAGGTAAGCTGAAGGCTGAAAAAATGATTCAAATTGATAGTTTGGTAATTCGATCGGGTTTGGTAATAATCTTTTTTGTAGTTCTGCGGCGGAAGGTAAATCTCTACTATCTTGATTACGTTTATATTGAGCATCAATTTTAAACAATGAATGAACAGGATTTTTGGGTAATTCACTCCAGATCCATCCTGCCAACGCACCCATTTCCCATGCTTGAGCTAATGCAGTTCCTTCATGTTCAAAAGCAAGAACAATTGTAGGTAATTTCCATTGGTATTTTAAAAAATCTTGTACATCTGCAATAGCAATTATAGTTTGATCATACAAATCTAAATCATCAATATGAATGATTTGTAAACTCGGTAACTCATTTAGTGCTTGGTCTAAATAAGATATTGAGCGTGTGGGTTGAATAAAATACATAGATAAGTAGCCGACCTTTTGTATTTGTATGATCATTTTTTAATTCATCATAGATGAAATATGATGAAAAACATAGTATTGCTAAAACTTTAAATTAATACATAAGTCTATCATTTAAAGTTCCTCAGAGATTACTTGTTATCACCTGATTGATCGTTATTATCATCTTCGTCACTTACAAATGAAACATCTGCAGAATCTCCATGCTTTTCAGCAATTTGGAAGGCTTTACGTTGTAAGTAAAAATCACGGATCATTGAATATTTATCGCCTTTTAAGCTTTCTTCAATATCCAAAATTTGTGAGCGAGCATCAATTGCTTGTAATAAATTAGTAGACCAATAAATACCTTCTTGATCATCTAATAAATATTTTTGTGGGCGACCAAAACTATCTGTTGCTAAACCAAAACCGTCACGGAATGTGCTTGGACCAAAAAATGGCAGCATCACATAAGGACCTGATGGTACACCGTAGTAACCTAAAGTGACGCCAAAACTTTCCTCTTCAGTGGTTAGGCCTAAACGACGGGCAGGATCAGCAAAACCTAGTGTTGTAAGTGTATTAATCGTGAAGCGACCTAATGTCTTCGCAGCGCGAGTTGGTCGTCCTTGGATTAATTGGTTGACTGCATTCCAAGGTTCACCTAGATTTTTTCTAAATTGGCGATAAGGAGTACGAACTTCTTCTGGAACTTTTGCTACATAATGTATTGCAATAGGTTTTAATAAATTACGATCCAAAGCATCATTTAAAGCAAAGATCTGTCTATTTAATGGTTGTAAAGGATCTTTTACAGCATCAGGTTGGGCAGCGTTTGCATTGACCTTTAAATCATTTCTAGTGATATGTTTTAAATCTTTTATGGCTTGAATCGTCGAAGTCGATTGTTGATTGTTAGTATTTATTGCCACAGAGCTTGTTTGAGTAGATGGCTCGTTTTGAACTTCTTGTGCTAATACAGGTGAGCATGCCCCAGCAGTTAACAGCCCAAGCAAGATATAATTTGAGTAATGCATATAAGTCCTTCATCGCCATTAGAGCGAAATACAGTCATTAGAATGATTGCGCTGCATGACGCAAAACATAGATATAAGGTATACAGTTTAGTTGTTCTCTTATTATTAAAACAAATTCGGTCGAAAAATATAAGAAAAATTGTGATTTTGGTTTAAAAATGTTCATTTAGATAAAAAGATTAAAAAAGGGGGTTGTATTGGGTCTGGAATGCTGTAGAATGCACATCCATCGGCGGTGATGCAGATAAAAACTTGTTGATAAACAAGGATTTGGCTAAAAT
>CAJYTY010000044.1 GCA_913777945.1 uncultured Acinetobacter sp.
CAAATACATCTTACAATACTCATAGCAATTTGTGCGCCAATCTGCGTTTGTTATGTTCTGTTCTTCAACATAATGATTATTTGGGACCAGTTCTTGATTTTGTACTCCATTCTCCAAAAGCTCCAAGCCTTGTAATCTTTGGGACCTTGTTGCCATTTGCACTATATTTAAAAAAATGGATTAGAACGTTATTAATAACAAAACCGTTGCATATCAATTAAAATGCCAAAATGAGAACATACAAATCTTCATATCTCAAGTTGATAAATGGAAAATTTACCCTTCATAACAAATTCTCATCTTTGTTTTTTTTTCTTCTTTGTTAAGTCATATATATCCTTTATATGGTTTAGTGCAAATCCTACTATAAATATGAACAGGAACTCACAATCTGTGTCTATGAATAACTTTAGCCAACCAAAATATCTATGAATAGTTTTGCCTAAGTCTTTACTACTTAAAGAAAACAACTTTGATCACAAAATCATATGCAGTATACAATTTCCATATAATAGTCACACGAACAGTGGCAAATCACCTCAATAGTAGTTGACTGGGATCGAATTGCCCAAATCCACAAAAGCAAAGACCTGTACACATACGAAATGAGAGATGTTGAAATACACCGCCATCTCTGTAAAATGAAATGATCATTTACGTAGAATGTGATTAACGGCAAGATTACGTTACTAATTTAAATTAGATCTACATGATTAGTGCCCAGGTTAACGAGAATGTGTTTGGTAACCAAATTTTGGGTGCTAGCATACTGATGCATCAATGCCGTTCACATCTAAATTGATCAAAACTTGATTTACAATAATTAAAAAACAGTGCGTTAACCTCTTTCTGGACTTGCTTGTGTAGAACAATCATCAAACAATTGGTGTGCACACTGTGCAGCCATTAAAAAACAAAGTGGTAGCCGATTAAACAACAAAGTGGTAGCCTCGCCTGCTTGCTACTAACAAATCAAACAAGTGATGATGCCGGCGGCTGCAGCTTGCGAAGCGGTAATTACCTTGGACAGCTTCAGCAGGATACGATCTGGACGATCGCTACCGGGACGCACTGCCTGACGGCTGTAGGGACGTCCGAGCGACGGAGGTGGAGCAAATGTGATCTGGACGACCACTGAGGGACGCTATAGATGGCCAAAGGGCCCGCCCAGCACAGCCTGGCCCAGGCACGGCTGGGCACGCCCCAGCAGCCATCGGGCCGGCACGGCCCAATAGGCACTTCATGCCGAACCGTGCCGGTCCATGGGCTGCACCTCCCGCCC
>CAJYTY010000045.1 GCA_913777945.1 uncultured Acinetobacter sp.
TGTTGCCGATCGCCAGCAAACGTTGGAAGTTACAATTCCAGCGGGTGTAGATAATGGTGACCGTGTTCGTTTGAGTGGTAAAGGCGAAGCAATTCGTGATGGCCAATCAGGTGACTTATACGTTGAAGTCGTTGTTCGTGAACACGAAATTTTCCAACGTGATGGTGCCGATCTTTATATGGACGTACCAGTAAGCATTGCTGATGCTGCACTTGGTAAAGAAATTGAAATTCCAACTTTGGAAGGTCGCGTTAGCCTGAAAATTCCTGAGGGAACTCAAACAGGTAAATTATTCCGTTTACGTGGCAAAGGCGTTCGTCCAGTACGTAGCAGCATGGTGGGTGATTTACTCTGCCGTATTGTGGTAGAAACACCAGTCAACTTAAATTCTCGCCAACGTGAATTACTTAAAGAGTTGCAAGCTTCTTTTGATGGCGAAGACAGTGCTTCCTCACCAAAGAAAAAATCATTCTTTGATCGTTTGTTCGATTAATGCTTGATTAGACAAGAAATTAAAAAGAAGGCGGATATTTATAAAATATCCGCCTTTTTATTGCGCTGATGTATCTTATTATATTTATTCTGCTTAAAAGAAAATTACGTCTGCTTACTTTGTAGGGAGAGCAACATCAATATCATTAACACTTACAGTCGGTTCGCTAGAAGCAAGAGTAGGAGCATTTTCGATCACTGGTGCGGCTACTGCTTCTGCCTGTACAGCTACTTTTGGTGCCTCTGCTGCTGTTTCGCCAATAATTGGGTCAATATCTTCAACTTTAACCTCAGCATTGGCATCGCTTGTTTGAGCTGTAGGCGTTGCTGTTTGAGTATTTACGTTTGTTGTAATACGCGCTTTAGATAAGCTTTCTAATGTGTCTCCTGGCTGGATTGCAGGCTCTGCAAATGCCACTGAACTCATAATCCCCATCATTACTGTAAAGCCAATAATTCTCGAATGCATGCTGAACTCCTTATAGTCATCTTTTTCTCATTCGTGGCTCCGTAGTCTGCCGATCAATTCTTTAACTTTTGTGAAAACAGATTAAATTTCGTCCCAACTCAAAAAATAATTTTTACTTTTTAAGATGAGCAAAGAGTTTTGATATAGTAGGTAAATTACGTAAAACCGAAGATTGGGAAGATTATGTCAGCAGCTCCACGCATTGGTATTTTAGGTGCAGGCGGTCGTATGGGCCGTACGCTTATTCAAGCAGTTCAACAGGCAGGCTATCAATTAGCTGCTGCGGTAGAGCGTCCGGAAAGTAGTTTGGTGGGCACGGATGCAGGTGAGCTTGCTGGTATTGGTTCAGTGGGTGTGAAGGTTTCAGGAAACTTGGCAGAAGTTCTTAAAGACTGCGATGTAATCATTGATTTTACTGCACCAGTTGCAACTGCTCAGCATTTAAAGCTTTGTCGT
>CAJYTY010000046.1 GCA_913777945.1 uncultured Acinetobacter sp.
AGCTATGCAATAACCCTCCACCTGTAACCAATAAAGTAGGAAGCAAAATAACTGCCCCGCCTCCCATAATCATGCCCATTGCAGCTTTAGAGGCAACACCCCGATCTATTAATCTTTTTGCAGCCCATGAATAAAGTGAATAAGTTGTAGCAGCGACCAGCCCAAGAAAAATACCGAAGAATTTACTCCATTGATTTGTACTCTCTTGAACCGCATGACTTTCGCCCATCGACAACATACTTACCCCAAGCACACCGCACACAAAACTTAGAAACCAGATAGCCGATAAAGCTTTGCGATCAAAGAATCGTTCTAAAATTGCTGCGATTAGTGGAGCAGTACCAATTGAAACCACGGTGCCAATCGTAATGCCCGCATAATGCATTGAAGAATAAAAAGCCAAAGGATAAATACCCACCGCCACTATGCCTAAAAGCAGTATTGAAAGATTTTCCCTTATAAACTGACGGTTTTCCCGTATTGCTCGTGATGCAACCAAAGCTTGTAAAAGACCTCCACCGCCCATCGCTACAGCGCCAATAGCAAGTGGGCCAAGAGTCGGTGCAAATGCTGCCGCCGTACATGTTGTTCCCCACAAAACAGAAGCAACTAAAATTGCAATTGTGCCTCCATAACTACTATTTCTAATGAGGCTAATCATGTGGGCATTCTCTACTTAAAATGTCTTCTGCCATTTGTTTTGCTAACAGGAGTTGTCGGCTGTTGCCTTCTAAGCCTGCTCGAGCCATAGAACCTTCTAAAAGAAAAGAAAGCTGGGTGGCCACATAGTTAACGCGCTGTGAGTCTGGTATTAATTTTTTTAAATGCTCAGCAACAATAGCCTCAACTTCTTCTTTATGGTGTCTTACCGAACTTCGCCCTGCACTATTCGCCGGAAACTCAGCCGCAGCATTCAATAACCCACAACCTCGAAAGCCTTTTTCATAGGCAAATTCCGCATGGTCTTGATAGGCATCAAATACGGCCAAGATGGCTTGTTTCGCTGTTTTTGTTTTTTCTAAACGCTTTTGATAGAGGTCAAGCCACTCTTGATGGCGTGCAGCAATGTAGGCATCGACAAGTTCACCTTTTGAAGAAAAATTATTATAAAGCGACATCTTCGCAACATCTGCTTTAGCCGTAACTGAGTTAATTCCTGTTGCCGTAATGCCATCGTTATAAAACAAGGTTGCCGCTGCATCGAGAATTTTCTGTCTTGCTGTTTTATCATTCATAACTTT
>CAJYTY010000047.1 GCA_913777945.1 uncultured Acinetobacter sp.
GCTGAATTTGTAATACGGACTGACCACCATAGTTTGGCCTTCTTAGATAATCAACGATTGTCCACCACTTGGCAACAGAAAGCTCTTACCAAGTTATTGGGGTTGCGTTATCGCATTGTCTATAAAAAGGGTTTGGAAAATGGAGCTGCTGATGCGTTATCTCGACAATCTCCTGTTGATATGGTGGAGATTTCGGCGCTATCTGTCAGTATTCCTGCTTGGCTGCAGGAGGTACCTCTGGGATATGCTACTGATTCTGACACTCAGCGGATTCTTACTTCTCTGCTTAATAATGGAAAGCATCATGCACATTATGAATTGCAATCTAATATCCTCTATTTTAAGAAAAGGATTTGGATTGGTAACAATAAATCTTTGCAACAGCAAATTCTGGCCAATTTGCATACTGCAACTGTGGGTGGACACTCTGGTAATTTGGCTACTTATCATCGAGTGAAGCAACTTTTTGCTTGGCCAGGTTTAAGGCAATGTGTGCACAATTTTGTTTAGGCTTGTGATGTTTGTCAACGAGCTAAGTCTGAGCATATCAAGTTACCTGGGCTATTACAACCTTTGGAAGTACCTGATCATGCTTGGCAAGTCATTTCAATGGATTTCATTGAGGGTTTACCATTATCAGACCATTGCAATGTTATTTTGGTCATTGTGGATAAATTTTCGAAGTTTGCTCATTTTTTGGCTCTTCGACATCCTTACACAGCTTTGTCTGTAGCTCAACTTTTTATGGATCACATACATTGCATTCATGGTCTGCCTTGTGCCATCATTTCTGACCGAGATCGGGTATTTACTAGCACTTTGTGGAAGGAGTTATTTTTAAGAGCTGGCACTCAATTGCGAATGAGTTCTTCTTATCATCCGCAAACTGATGGACAAACGGAGAGGGTTAATCAATGTTTAGAGACATTTCTTCGTTGTTTTGTGCACTCTTGCCCCAAACAGTGGAAGCATTGGTTGGGAATGGCTCAGTTTTGGTACAACTCTTCTTACCATTCAGCCATTGCTATGACTCCTTTTGAAGCATTGTTTGGTCATAAACCATCCTATTTCGGATTAACTATTACTGCCGTTGATGCTCCTATGAGTTTGGCTTCCTGGTTGACTGATCGCAATAACATGAGTGCTTTGATTCATCATCATTTGCTGCGGGCTCAGCAACGCATGAAACATCAAGCAGATTTACATCGGTCTGAGCGTATCTTCACCGTGGGTGATTGGGTGTTCCTTAAGCTCCAACC
>CAJYTY010000048.1 GCA_913777945.1 uncultured Acinetobacter sp.
GTAATTTCGATATTTTTAAAACCTACCAATCAATCCAAGAACCTAACCATTTTAGCCAAATCCTTGTTTATCAACAAGTTTTTATCTGCATCACCGCCGATGGATGTGCATTCTACAGCATTCCAGACCCAATACAACCCCCTTTTTTATTATTTTCTTTTGCATGTTTCTTTTTTCTACAAAATTAGTGTTTTCGTTGTTTTTATCAGCTATTTACGTATAAAAAGCAGACTCATGGCCTGCTTTTTATTTTTTTCATTGTGATTTAATCAGTGAAAGTCACACGTGCAATCGCTTTTTTACCCGATTGGATGATTAAAGTGACATTCTCTTTTACAGAGAAGCTCATATCAACCACATTCCAGTCAACTTTAACCGCACCACGACCCACGGCATCTTTTGCAGCAGCTGCATTCGGATTTAAGCCTGCCACTCGAAGAATGGTTGCAATAAATAACTCACCACCAAATTCACCACGAGAAATCGTCACTTCTGGTGTATCTTCAGGTACTTCGCCTTCTGTGACACGGTTACCCGCGCTCTTATGTGCATTCTCAGCAGCTTCGGCATCATGAAAACGTTCAACCAGCTCAAGCGCCAAAATACGTTTGATTTCTTGCGGGTTACGACCTGCAGCCATTTCATCAAGCAGTACTTTGATTTCATCCAATGATTTAAAGCTCAATAGATCAAAGTAACGTTCAATCAAGCTATCTGGCATCGACAGGATTTTTTGATACATTGCACCTGGGGTATCAAATACACCAATATAGTTGCCTAAAGATTTAGACATCTTATTCACGCCATCTAAACCTTCAAGAATCGGTACAGTAATACACACTTGAGATTCTTGACCGTAACGACCTTGTAAAGTTCGTCCCATCAATAAGTTAAAGGTCTGATCTGTACCACCTAACTCCACATCAGCTTCAAGAGCAATCGAGTCATAACCTTGCACCAATGGATACAAAAACTCATGAATTGCAATCGGTTGATGGCTGTTATAACGCTTGGTGAAATCATCACGTTCTAACATACGCGATACCGTCTGTTGGCTTGCTAATTGAATTAGATCAGCCGCAGATTTTTGATTAAACCATTCTGAGTTAAAACGTACTTTTGTTTTCTTCGGATCTAAAATTTTAAAAACTTGTTCTTGATAAGTTTTGGCATTGGCTATCACTTGCTCTTGCGACAACGGCGGACGTGTTGCGCTTTTACCTGTTGGATCACCGATCATGGCGGTATAATCACCAATCAAGAAAGTAACCTCATGTCCCAAATCTTGGAAGGTTTTTAATTTATTAATTAGAACTGTATGTCCTAAGTGTAAATCAGGAGCCGTTGGGTCAAAGCCTGCTTTTACACGGAGTGGACGATTCTCTTTCAGTTTTTTCAATAAATCTTCATCAGAGATAATCTCGTGCGTGCCTCGTTGAATGAGAGCAAGCTGTTCTTCGGCTGGCAAGAAATTTGACATCACAAAACCTAAACACATCAGTTATTCAATTTGTGCGATATACTAACATTTTTTCAGCATCTTGCAGGATAAGTTGTATATGAGCGCGATCTATATTGGTGTAATGACAGGCACGAGCATGGATGGTGTTGATATTGTTGCAAGTTCATTTGACCCTTTAACACTACATGCCACGCTGACTGTGCCTTTTGAGCCTGAATTACGTGATGAATTAATGGCTTTAACGCTTCCTGACGACAATGAAATTGATCGCATGGGTAAAGCAGATGTCGCTTTGGCACAAATGATTGGACATGGCATCAATACGCTGATTGAAAAGAACAATTTAGATCGTAATCAAATCAAGGCGATTGGTTCACATGGGCAAACCATTCGCCATCGCCCTGAGCATGGCTTTACCTTACAAATTGCTGATCCAAATATCATCACTGAAATTACTCAACTCCCTGTCGTTTCTGATTTTCGTCGTCGTGATATGGCCGCAGGAGGGCAAGGTGCTCCTTTAGTACCAGCTTTTCATCAAGCATTGTTTCAGCATGATAGTATCCATCGTGTCATTTTGAATTTAGGCGGTATTGCCAATGTCAGTATGTTGCCTGCAAATGACCTTGACGGTGTTTATGGCTTTGATACAGGCCCTGCAAATATGTTAATGGATGCATGGTGTCATCGCCATACAGGACATCCATACGATGAAAATGGCGACTGGGCTGCTTATGGCCATCCAATACGTTCCCTATTAGATCGACTGCACTCACACGAATACTTTTCGAAAGAACCTCCAAAAAGTACAGGTCGCGAAGACTTTAATATTGATTGGTTAGATGATCAACTGATCGATTGGCGCAATGATTTAACCTATGACGAACTAGAAGATACGCCTGAAAATATTCAAGCGACCTTACTGAAACTTACCGTAAGGGCAATTCAAAAAGCAGTCTATCGTTCTAGCATGGAAACAGGCGAACTCTACGTTTGTGGTGGCGGTGCTTATAATTCTTATTTATTGGAACAATTACGTTGGCGCTTACGCAAACACAATTGGTCAGTACAAACCACGGATGCCCTTGGTTTGGCACCGACATGGGTCGAAGCGACGGCGTTTGCATGGTTAGCCATGCGTTTCGTTGAACAACTTAGCGGTAATTTACCCGCTGTAACAGGTGCATCAGGTGATCGTATTTTAGGTACGATTACAATGGTATAAACAATAAAAAAGCTTCTCAAATTGAGAAGCTTTTTTATTATTAGAATCTATTAAATCGAGAAAGATGATCCACAACCGCAAGTTGTCGTTGCATTCGGGTTTTGCACCACAAAGCGAGAACCTTCCAGTCCTTCAAGATAATCAACCACTGAGCCAACTAAGTATTGATAGCTAAGTGAATCAACTAACATTTTAACGTCGCCATTGGTAAATTCAGCATCATCTTCATTAACACTTTCAGCGAAATTAAAACCATAAGAAAAGCCTGAGCATCCACCACCCGTTACATAAACACGTAACATCAAGTCGTTATTCCCTTCACTTTCGCGTAATTGGCGAACTTTGTTGGCAGCATTATCTGACAATTCAAGAGCTTGGGCATTCATGGTAGATATTCCTCAGACTTCAATACGTCTTTCATAAATAAAAGACCCGATATTCAGTATAGCATACTCAATATCGGGTCTGTATTTGAAGTTTAAAGTGCGATTAAGGACTTTTTAACAGATTATTTATAATTCTCTTCCTGTAAAGCACATTCAAAATTTTTGGCATCTTCGCGACAACGGAATTGCCATAACAACTTCATCATACGCTTATCGTAAATTCCTTTTGCTGTAAGGTTAATACGTGCCTCACGCATTAATTTTTGATAGCCAGGTTTATCAGCAGGAGGTACTTCCATCCAGTATTTTTGTGGAATATCCGCTTTCATTTTACCCAAGATACCAAAAGCACGCGGCAATTGTGCCTTCACCCATTCTCTTGATTTTTGACCAAAACCTTCTGGGAATTTATCAGGATGAATAATTAAGTTACCTGTTACCTGTAAAATTGGATAATTGACAATCGCCCCTTTAGTACCTAAACCTTTGTAAAGTTCTAATGGTTTAAACGCGGCAGCAGGTGCACCAATGATGTCAACCTGACCATTATTAAATTTAGCACCAAAATTAGTAATATCTGAACTTACAGCTTGAGCACCCACTTGTGAAGCCATAATTTTTTGTGCTTCATCATAGTCTAAAACCGCAATTTTTTTACCTGCAGCTTTTGCAACAGTATTGATATTACGGTCATTTACTAATAAATATGCATCACCAATCGGAATCACACCAGCCACTTCATATTTACCATTCACCATCGCTTTAGCAAAAGTTGGACTGGCTAAACCTTGCATCACTTTTACAGCAAGCTTAAGGTCGGTGATAGCACCAATTGCATCTAATGAGCCTGTAAATGGATTGAATTGGCGGCCTCGCATACCTGTGATACTGACGCCATCACATTTCCCTGCTTTAAAATCTTCAGCAATTACAGCTTCGTTAGTCGCTACTTTGAGTTCAATATCTGCACCCCAAGTTTTAGCTGCAAGCTGATAATCTTTCATTAATGCATACACATCGCCGCTTTTGCCTACGATGTCAAATACACACATTGTTTGTTTTGCTTGAGCTGCAACAGAGACAGCTGCTATGCCTGTCGCAAGTAGTAAAGGCTTAAACCATTGCATATTATTTTTCCTTTGCATCTATATTGTTTTGTTGCGAAACATTTACGTATATGAAGAGCAACGTTCTATCCTAATAAGGTCTTCAAATGAATATATGTTTAAATACAGTCGTTTTTAATCTTCCTGATTAAAACATATTTTAAATCTTCTCGATTTCATTTGGTTTTTTTATATGGGTATGATTGCGATATTTCTATATAAAGACAATGACTTAAATGACAAGCGCTTAAAAACAAAAAGCCTAGAAAAATCTAGGCCTTAAGTTACTTTTATAGCATTTGATGATTATTCACCAGGTAATGCACATTCAAAGTTCGCTTTGTCTACTGAACAACGTGCTTTCTTCAATACTGACATCATACCAGCATCATAAATACCACGTTTGGTCATTTCTAAACGACCATCACGCATTAATTTTTGATATTTTAACTTGTCTTCAGCAGTTAAGTTCATTTTGTATTTTGCTGGGATTTCAGCTTCATAACGTTTGATCATTGCGAAAGATTTTGGAAGTTGCTTCACAAAATAATCACGAGATTTTTGGCCAAAACCAGCTGGGAATTTCTCTGGGCGTAACACAAGATCCGCAGTCACTTGTAATACTGGGAAGTTAAACATTGCACCGTTAGCACCTAAGCCTTTGCTCAACTCTAATGGCTTATATGCATAAGCAGGTGCGCCTACCATATCTACTTGTCCATTGTTAAATTTAGCAGCAAAGTTAGAAATATCAGAAAGTACAGCTTGTGCACCTACGCGTTGTACCATAATTTTTTGCGCGTCGTCATAACCCAATACTGCGAATTTTTTACCCGCTGCTTTTTCGATTGAGTTAATGCTCTTATCACGCACGAAAATATAAGCCGCACCTAATGGAGCAATACCACCAACTTCGTATTTATTACCACCAAGGTTAGTTACCATTTTTGCTGCATTACGTTCATCTAGAACATAAGTAATCGCACGTTGAGCGATCTCATTACTTGGCGCACCGCCTAAAGAGTCAATAGAACCCGCAAACTTATTATATGGACGAGCACGCATTGCTGTCATTGCTACAGCAGCACATTTACCCGCTTTAAAGTTATTATCAGCGACTTGTTCATCTGTGATTGCAAGAAGGTTTACATCAGCGCCCCAGCCTTTTGCTGCAAGTGCCCAGTCCTGCATCATTTTGTATGATTCACCTGACTTTCCTAATAAGTCGAATACACACACATCAATTGCTGCTTGAGTAGAAGCAGATACACCTAAGATTGAAGTTGCTGCAATAGCTAACGCAATTTTTTTCATATTTTTCATCCTTCCACAAACTTTATGTTTGTCTCCTTGTTCGAAGCAAATATTAATCATGTTTTTCAAAAAAAAATAGAGCTTGTGCTCTATTTTTATGTCAATAATGTTTACTTTTTGTCCTGTTTTATCTCATTCACTTATTTTCATAAACATATTTGTTATAAGTCATGACTTTCGTTAATCAATTTATAAATTCAGGAATAAAAACTATAACTATTCGCCACTCAAAGAACATTCAAAGTTAGTGCGTTCAACCGTACAACGTGCTCGTTTTAGGACGTTCATCATGCTAGCATCGTAGACCCCTTGTCTGGTCAAATTCATTCGTCCATCACGCAACATTTTTTGATAGCGAATTTTATCTTCACTAGACAACGTAATTCTTTTCGCATTCATACCCGCTTCTAAGCGCTGTACCATTGCGAAATTACTTGGCAATTTGTTCACGAACCATTGTCGAGATTGGGTACCAAAACCACTTGGGAATTGTCCAGGACGAATAATTAAATCCCCCGTGATGTTCACAACTGGAAAATTAAATAATGCGCCATTTGCTAAACCTTTACTAATTTCTAAAGGTTTATATGCATATGCTGGTGCAGCAATTACATCAACCTGACCACTATTAAACTTCTTCACAAAATCTGAAATATCAGAGGGTACAGCAACAAGATTTATGCTTTCAACAATCGTTTTTTGCGCTTGATCATAATGTAAATACGCAAATTTTTTGCCTTTGGCCTTTTCAATCGTATCTAAATTTTTATCACGTACGAAAATATAGGCTAAGCCAACTTGAATAATACCAACAACTTCGTATTTTTCACCATTGGTTGTTGCAGTTAAACGGTGTTGGTTACGCTTATCAAGCACATAAGTAATTGCTTTTTGTGCAATCGCATTGCTAGTTACCGCGCCTACAGCATCAACAGATCCTGCAAATTTATTATATTTACGAGCACGCATCGACGTCATATAAACCCCGTCACATTTACCCGCATCAAAATCTTTCTCCGCTTTTTCTTCATCTTGATAAGGGATCAGCTCAACATCAGCTTGCCATGTTTTTGAGGCAAGCTTCCACTCTTCAACAAGTTTGTAAGACTCGCCAGCTTTTCCCAATAGATCAAATACACAAATTTCTTGTTTTGCCTGTACAGGAGTGGTCATGACAAATAGAGTCGCAGCACTCAATGCCCAAATTCCTTTTTTCATCTTGTTTTCCCTTATTTGCTGTTTTTGCATATTTTTCCACCAAATTGAGACAAATATAGTCAAATTCTGCCCAAAAACCTAGTGTATTTATCGACATACGTCGGTTTTTTATGTTTTTTTACAAACCACATCACATTTTCACAAATGTTTTTGATGAATATTTTTATGGAGTGATCATTTATCAAAAATAATCACTCTATTTAACTTACATTACAAAAGCGAATTATTCGCCTCCTAAAGAACACTCAAAACTTGTTCTTTCTACTGTACAACGAGCACGTTTTAATACACTCATCATAATTGGATCGTAGACTCCTTGTTTGGTTAAACGAATACGGCCTTCTCGTAAAATTTTCTGGTAACGCACTTCGTCTTCCTTCGGAAGATTCAACTTATATTTATTTGGAATCCCATTTTCGAGACGTTTCACTAATGCAAAACTTCTTGGTAATTGATCAACATACCACTCTCTTGATTGTGCAGCAAAATTCGCTGGGAATTTCTCTGGACGAATAATCAAATCACCCGTAATGTTGACCACAGGAAACGAAAACATTGCACCACCTTTTGAAATTCCTCGCTCAATTTCTAAGGGTTTATATGCATAAGCTGGTGAAGCAATCACATCCACCTGATAGCTATTAAATTTTTTAACAAAATCTGAGATTTCAGAAGGCACAGAAACCATTTCCAAACTATCAACAATCTCTTTTTGTGCAATATCGTATTGCAAATAGGCAAACTTTTTACCCTTTGCCTTTTCGATAGTATTTAAATTGCGGTCGTGTACAAATACATATGCCAAACCAAATTGTAAAATACCCGCAACTTCATAATTCTGATTATCGACATTTGCCAATAAACGACGCTTATTTCTCTTGTCCAAAGCAAAACTAATCGCTTTTTGCGCGACATGATTGCTGGTTACTCCACCAATCGCATCGATCGATCCTGCGAAACGATTATATTTACGAGCACGCATCGAGGTCATATAGACAGCATCACATTTGCCAGCCTCAAAATCATTTTGCGCTTTTGCTTCATCTTGATAAGAGAGCAAACGAATATCTGCTTGCCATCCTTTAGCTGCAATTGCCCATTCTTCAGTAATTTTAAATGTTTCACCTGCTTTACCAAGTAAATCAAATACACATACATTTTGTTTAGCCTGAACTTGACCAGTTGCACTCATACCCATAAGTGCTAAGCCAGCCAAAACAAACAACCCCTTTTTCATTTCGTTTTCCTGCAAAAAAAATCAAATTATCAAACACACAAAAAACTAAAAAATTATTCTCCACCAAGGGTACATTCGAAATTGGTACGTTCCACAGTACAACGCGCACGCTTTAAAACGCTCATCATACTGGCGTCGTAAATCCCCCGTTTAGTTAAACCAATTCGAGCTTCACGCAAAATTTGCTGATAACGCATTTTGTCTTCATTGCTCAGATTAATTTTATATTTCGCTGGTAGTTCAGCCTCGATTCTTTGGATTAATGCAAAATTATTATTCAAACGATTCAAGAACCAAGTTCTCGAATTTTGACCAAAGTTGCTTGAGAATTTTTCAGGACGAATAATCAAATCCATCGTCATGTTGACAGCTGGAAAAGTAATAATTGCCCCCTCATTTCCCAAACCTTTAAAGAGTTCTAATGGTTTATAGGCATAAGCTGGTGCAGCCATAATATCGGCTTGGCCATTGTTAAATTTTTTAGCGATATCGGAAATGTCAGAAAGGACTGCTTGCCCACCAAGGCTTTTAACAACGATTTTTTGTGCTTCATCATAGGCGAGAACAGCAAATTTTTTACCTTTGATTTGCTCAATGGTATCCATTTTTTTATCTTTAACGAAAATATAAGCCAGACCAATTTGTGAAATACCGACAACTTCGTAGACCTGATTACCTATACTACTGGTCAGACGACGTTGATTACGCTTATCTAAGGCAAAACTAATGGCTTTTTGTGCAATCGCATAACTCGGTACAGCACCAATCGCATCGACAGAACCTGCAAATTTGTTATAACTACGCGCACGCATAGACGTCATGTATACGCCATCACATTTGCCTTGTTCAAAATCATTCTCAGCTTGTGCTTCACTTTGATAGCTAATTAAATGAATGTCAGCGCGCCATGTTTTTGCAGCCAGTGCCCACTCCTCCATGGCTTTGTAGGCTTCACCAGACTTACCCAATAAATCAAAAACACAAATTGTGGTTGAGGCATTTACCTGAGTGTTTAAACCCAAAAGTAGCATCGCCCCTAATGCAAGAATTCCATTCTTCATTCATAATCCTGTTTCTATATTTCTAGTCTTGTTACTTATTTTTTCATATAAACTAAATAATAATCTGATTTGAATGACAAAAGTAGAGCTTTTGCTCTATTTTTTTATTGGTAGAATGATTTAATTCGATCAGTTTGATCTGTAATATAAAAATTTGCATTCATGGGCGATCACCTTAAAATGCAGCTATCTCTTCGCTATTTTGCATACTCATGATTCAATTTGACCAAGTTTCATTACGCCGTGGTGGGCGAGTTCTATTTCAAAAAGCATCGATGCAGCTTCATCCTGGCTGGAAAATTGGTCTTACTGGCGTGAATGGCGCAGGCAAATCAACACTATTTGCTGCTTTCTTAGGTGACTTGGTTGCAGATGAAGGTAATCTAACTCGTCCAGCAGTTTGGACTGTGGCACACATGGCTCAGGAAATTAAAGCCTTAGAAATGCCAGCAATTGATTTTGTTTTATCTGGTGACGAAGAATATTGGGACATTCAAGAAAAATTAGCTCATCCAGATCAACTGAGTAATGATGATTTAGCCAAATTACATGGTCGATTTGATGAAATTCATGGTTATGCAGCACCTGCGAAAGCAGCCCAATTAATGGCAGGTTTAGGATTTCTTGACCATCAAATTCGTTTAAATGTGGCAAGCTTCTCTGGTGGTTGGCGGATGCGTTTAAATCTTGCACGCACCTTAATGAGTCGTTCAGACTTACTGTTATTAGATGAACCAACGAACCATTTAGACTTAGACGCAATCTTATGGTTAGAAGATTGGCTTAAAGCCTATGAAGGAACACTGATCCTGATTTCGCACGACCGTGATTTTCTCGATGCAATTACGGATCATATTCTTCATATTGAAAATCAAGAATTAACATTATATACAGGCAACTACTCTACCTTTGAAACGACACGTAGCGAACGCTTAGCACAACAACAACAGGCTTTTGAAAAGCAAGAAGAAACGCGCGCCCATCTTCAAAAATTTATTGATCGCTTTAAAGCCAAAGCAACTAAGGCTCGCCAAGCGCAAAGCCGTATCAAACAGTTGGAACGCATGCAACAACTTGCGCCTGCTCATGTCGATACGCCATTTACCTTTAGTTTCCGCGAACCCACGAGAATGAGTTCACCCTTGCTGAGTTTAGATGCAGCGACTATTGGTTATGGCGATAAAATGATTGCTGAAAAAATTCGTCTGCAAATTACTCCAAGTTCTCGTATTGGTTTACTAGGGATGAACGGCGCGGGTAAATCAACCCTGATCAAAACTTTGGTGGGTGATTTACCATTGCTTGCTGGCGAACGTAAAGCCTCAGAATTACTCAATATTGGATATTTTGCTCAGCACCAGATGGATGCTTTAGATGCCAATGCCAGTCCAATGCTGCAATTGGCTCGTATTGCTGATAAAAAGATCAGTGAAGCCGCATTGCGTGCTTTTTTAGGTGGATTTGGCTTTAGTGGCGAACGTATGGATACGCCATGTGAAAGTTTTTCAGGCGGCGAACGTGCTCGCTTAGCTTTGGCACTGATCGTATGGCAGCGCCCAAATGTTTTAATTCTAGATGAACCGACCAACCATTTAGACTTAGATATGCGCCATGCTTTAAGTATGGCACTTCAAGACTTCGATGGTGCCGTGGTCCTAGTTTCACACGAACGTCAACTGATCGCCAGTGTCTGTGACGATCTACTTTTAGTACATGCAGGAAAATGTACGGAGTTTGAGGGTGATTTACAAGACTATGCTAAGTGGTTACGTGAAGCGCGCCAACAGCTCATTAACTCACAGAATGCAGTACAGCAACAAACAGTAGCGTCTCAAAATACAGCAGCCAAAGTTGATAAAGAAGCGCAACGTAAAGAAGCCGCTCGTCGTCGTGAAATAACTCGTCCTATTCGAAAAAATATTGAGAAAGCTGAAACTCAAATTGAAAAGATTCAGCCACGCTTAGCTGCAATTGAAAATGCATTAGCTGACAGCACTCTGTATGAAGCTCATCGTAAAGATGATTTGATTAAGCTGATGAATGAACAAACTGAGCTAAAATCTAAGCTGGAACAGTACGAAGAACAACTGTTAGAGTTGATGATGGAGCTTGAAGAGTTAGAAAGTTCTTTTGAAGTTTAAAAAATAAAAGCCTAATTCTCTTTTTGAGAATTAGGCTTTTTCTAATCATAAAAGAATAAATAACGACATTACGATTTGCTTAGATACTAAAAAATAATAAGAATACCGATAAAAGTGTCATGATTCTGCCAATCATTTCAGATAAGGTCTAAATTGGAATTTTCTCATAAAATTGAGCTTTAGGTTCAGGCTAGATATACTCAACCCTATCATTTTAAAGTTATTACTTTTAAATGCGCATCGAGAACTAAGTTCATTTTATATTTTTGTACTTCAATTTGGTGAGTACTCTATTTTGGATCATACAAACTGAATGAATTCTTTAGATTTTATTTTTAACTTTGAACATATTCTTCCCATTTTAATTCAAGAATATGGCTTATGGATTTATGCGATCCTATTTTTGATTATCTTTTCAGAAACCGCCTTTGTATTTATGTTCTTTTTACCAGGCGATAGTCTTTTACTCACCGTAGGAGCTTTATGTTCAGTCATTGAGTTTATGCATCTCGGTTATATGATTAGCTTACTTTTTATAGCTGCGGCTTTAGGCTACATGGTGAATTATCACATTGGTCGTCATTTTGGTGACCGAATTTTTAATATGGAATCTCGATTTATCAAACAAGAATATCTAAAGAAAACTAATACATTTTTCTTAAAACATGGTGGGAAAACTATTCTATTGGCTCGTTTTATCCCATTTGCACGTTCTTTTGCACCTTTAGCCGCTGGCTCTAGTGCCATGAATTATACCCATTTCGTAATTTATAATATCTTAGGCGCGCTATTATGGATTAGTGTGCTTGTGACTGCTGGTTATTTATTTGGGCATGCACTCATTCAAGTCAGTGATTTAGTTGAAACCTAATCAACGGAATGTTCCACGTGAAACATTCATATAAGAAAAAGGCGATGCATCAAGCATCGCCTTTTTCTTATATACGAGAGAAATAATACAAACTAAATCTCCCATTAATTTAATTAAGCATCAATATCAGCATTCAGTGCATTTTCTTCGATGAAGGCACGACGTGGTTCTACATCATCACCCATCAAACAAGAGAACATACGATCTGCTTCAATTGCATCATCAATGGTCACTTGCAACATATTTCGATTTTCAGGATCCATCGTCGTTTCCCAAAGCTGCTCAGCATTCATCTCACCCAAACCTTTATAGCGTTGGATCATCATGCCACGGCGCGAGTCTTGTAAAATATGCTGCCATACTTGATGGAAATTACTTACCTGAATACGACGCTCGCCTTTTTGCAGATAAGCTCCTTCTTCAAGTAACTTAAACCAGCTCTTCGAATTCTTCAATAACCGCGCATATTCAGCAGAATTTAACAGACCAGCGTCGAGTAAATACGAATGCGGTAAGTTATGTACATAGACAGTGACACGTGGCCAATAATGTGCTGATTTCTCACCTTGTGCATTTTCACGTTCAAACGCTTCTAATGTAATCTCAGGGCGTAAGCTTGGTTGTAACTTTTCAATTGCAACACGTAATTGCTCAGCCCATGATTCAACATAGTCACGTTCATGATTGTGATCTGTTTTAAATGCATCAAGCTCAAGTAAACCATCCAACAAACTTGCAGGATAACGTTGAGTGAGGCGTTGTAAGCTCTTTTGCGACACTTGATAGTCAGCAATAACGCTCGCTAATGCTGCACCATTAATCGCTGGTGCTTCAGCGCTGACATGTAATGCAAGCTCATCAATCGCATTGGAAATCAAGTATGTTTCAAGTGCATCATTATCTTTGATGTATTGCTCTTGCTTACCTTTCTTCAACTTATACAATGGTGGCTGTGCAATATAAATATATCCACGCTCAACCAATTCTGGCATTTGACGGAAGAAGAAGGTCAATAACAAGGTACGAATATGTGAACCATCCACGTCCGCATCGGTCATGATAATGATTTTGTGATAACGCAATTTGTCTGGATTGTATTCTTCACGTCCAATCCCACAACCTAAAGCAGTAATGAGCGTACCAACTTCTTGACTTGAAATCATCTTGTCAAAGCGCGCACGTTCAACGTTCAAAATTTTACCTTTCAACGGTAAAATCGCCTGCATTTTACGGTTACGACCTTGTTTCGCACTACCGCCCGCAGAGTCACCCTCGACTAGATACAGTTCAGACAATGCTGGGTCTTTTTCTTGACAGTCTGCCAATTTACCCGGTAAACCTGCGATGTCTAAAGCACTCTTACGACGGGTCATTTCGCGTGCTTTACGTGCTGCATCACGCGCACGCGCCGCATCAATGATCTTACCTGCAATCGATTTCGCGGCTTGTGGATTTTCCAGTAAATAAGCAGAAAACTCTTTGTTCATGGCCTGCTCTACCGCAGGTTTTACTTCGCTCGAAACCAATTTTTCTTTGGTTTGTGAAGAGAATTTAGGATCAGGTACTTTCACTGAAATAATTGCAGTTAAACCTTCACGTGCATCGTCACCTGTGACAGCCACTTTTTCTTTTTTCAATAAACTTTCATTTTCCATGTAGCTGTTTAAGCCACGAGTCAATGCCGCACGGAAGCCTGCAAGGTGAGTACCACCATCTTTTTGCGGAATGTTATTGGTAAAGCAACGTACATTTTCTTGATAACTATCGTTCCACTGCAACGCAACTTCAACCCCAATACCATTGTCAGCATCAACGGTAAAATGAAAAATATCATTCAAATGGTGTTTGCCTTCGTTAATATATTTAACGAATTCAGATAAACCGCCTTCATAGTCATAAACATGCTCAAGATTGACACGCTCATCACGCAAAACGATTCGAACACCTGCATTCAAGAAAGATAGCTCTCTTAAACGACGTGCCAAAATATCGACACTAAAAATAGTTTGGCTAAACGTTAGCTCACTTGGCCAAAAACGAACCGTTGTACCCGATTTATCTGTTTCACCAATCACACGTAATGGATATTGTGAATCACCATGCTGATATTCTTGCTCGTGAATTTGTCCAGCACGATAAATTGTAAGTTGTAATTTTTTTGATAAAGCATTTACAACTGAAACGCCTACGCCGTGTAAACCGCCTGACACCTTATAGCTATTATCATCAAACTTACCACCCGCATGCAGAATGGTCAAAATCACTTCTGCCGCAGATACCCCCTCTTCTGGGTGAATATCCGTTGGAATACCACGACCATTATCGGATACGCTGACCGACTCATCCTCATGGATCGTGACTAAAATTTCATCACAATGCCCTGCTAAAGCTTCATCAATGGCATTATCCACCACCTCAAACACCATATGGTGCAAACCTGTACCGTCATCAGTGTCACCGATATACATACCAGGACGTTTACGAACCGCGTCTAATCCACGTAAAACTTTGATACTAGAGGAATCATAAGCTTTTTCATTTGATTGTTCTGTTTGAGAGACTGATTGAGACTCTGAACTCATGGTTACTCCCTAGTAAATATTAATCTATCCAAAAATGAGGAAATAAAATTATGGTGCAGCAAGACTGACTTGACCGTGAACAACGTGGAATAATTGAAAAGAAATCGACAAATCCTGTAAGTGTTTTAATACCGACGCATGGTCTAAGGTGGTCATAAAAACTTGACTTCCTAACTGACTCAATCGCTCAATTAACCGTTGTTGTGCGGTCTCATCTAACTCTGCTGTCAGATCATCTAATAATACCACAGTTTCCTTATTACTCGCATGCAGCATTGCAATTTGTGACAGTTTTAATGCCATGATTAACAACTTTTTTTGCCCACGAGAGAGCACATCATCCGCATTGCCAAAAGGTGTTTTTAAACGCAAATCAGCACGATGCGGACCATACTCAGTATAACGCCGATCCAGATCTTTTTGATGCTGCTGAACCAAGTCTTGCAATAGACCTTGCTCAGTATGAAAACCAGGATTGTATTCCAATTCTATCTCAAGATCAGGTAGCAGTATTTTTAAATCTTCATGGAAAAATTGGTTCCATTGCTCAACAATACTGACCCGCTGTGAATGCAACATTTCACCATAATCACTGAGCATTTTATTCCAAGGCTCTAAATCAGCCAAAGTCAGATTACGCCTTGTTTTGAGTAAACTATTACGTTGTTTGAGTGCCCGAGAATAATACTGCCATGCAAAATAGAATTCAGGTTCCACGTGGAACATTAACCAGTCTAATAACTGTCGTCTTGGCTTTGCACCGTGATCAATAATATCGGTACTTTGTGGATCGATATGCTGTAAAGGCAATAATTTTGCCAGTTGACCTTGAGTCGCAATGGTGTCGCCATTGACTTTAATCACCTGTTCGCCCGAAGCCAACTTCTGCATACCAATACGTTCAGTGGCAGATTGCGCAAAAACAATCGCATCCCCGGCTTCATATTGAATGTAATGTTTTGGAATATGGGTGCGAAATGAACGCCCTGTTGCCAGTAAATGAATAGCCTCTAGAACTGAAGTTTTTCCAGAACCATTTGCGCCGTAAAAAATATTAAACGGTTGCAACTCATGGAGTGCAACCGTCTTTAAATTACGTACACGTTCGATATTTAAACGCGTGATTTGCATGCTTTAAAACTCAAACATCAATCATCATTAAACTCGCATTGGCATCACGACATAAGTTTGATCAGGATGTGCTGGGTCTTGAACAAGTACCGACTGATTGGCTTCACTCATGCTCATTTTCACGTCATCGCCATCCAGCACACCAAGTACTTCAAGGATATATTGCGCATTAAATGACATTTCTAAAGGTGCATCTTGATATTGAATTGCAATATCTTCGACCGCCTCATCTTGTTCTGGGTTATTGGCACGCAACTGCAATGAATCTTGATTAAAATTCAAGAAAACACCACGAAGTTTTTCATTACTTAAAATGGCAACACGTTGTAAAGATTGCTTAAAGACATCATGAGCAATAGAGACATGCTTATCACCATTTTTAGGAATCACACGGCGATAATCAGGGAACTTTCCATCGATTAACTTAGTGGTGAAACGCACGGTAATATCGCCCTGCTCTTTATCACGGCTTGGCGTATTGATGGTGACATTCAACAATTCACGTCCAATCAACAGGGTCAACTGTTCATCTTCAATACTCAGTAAACGTTGTAACTCTCCAACTGCTTTACGAGGTACGATCGCTTGAATCGGTGCAGATGCAGTTGATGAAGCAGCAACTTCACACAAAGCTAAACGATGACCATCTGTTGTTACTGTACGCAATTGATTTTGATCAATTTCCAACAAAGTACCGGTTAAGTAAAAACGTACATCTTGAACTGCCATCGCAAAGGCTGTTTTTTCAAATAAACGTTTTAATTCACGCTGAGTAACTTGAACCTGAGTACCTTGACTATTGTCAGTCGTGAGTAATGGATAATCTTCTGCTGGAAGGGTACCCAATACGAAACGGCTATTTCCCGATTTTAAAATACAGCGCTGGTCTTCTGTAATTTGTAAGTCAATCAAGGCTGCTGTCGGAAGGGATTTACAAATTTCGACGAGTTTACGTGCAGGAACTGTTGTTTCACCTGCTTCTAAACAAGCACCTTCAGATAAAGTCGTGCTTGCGACTAATTCAACTTCTAAATCAGAACCCGTAATCGTTAAGGCCTGTTGAGTGGTTTGAATTTTGACATTTGAAAGAATATTCAAGGTATGGCGACGTTCAACCGCCCCCACCACATGTGATAAAACATTGACTAAACTTTCTTTAGCGATTTTCAAACGCACGATTTTATTCCTCTTACAACAGAAGCTGATATGAATGTTAGCAGTGTACTATGCTGCACTTAAAAGTAGTTTGCAACTCTGAAAAATAGATTAACTTTGTAACAGACGAAGTAAGTTTTTATAATCTTCATTAAAAATTGGATCTTGTTCTCGCAAGCTGACCACTTTTTCGCAGGCATGCATCACGGTACTATGATCACGACCACCAAATGCCATTCCAATCTCAGGAAAACTATCCCCTGTCAGCTCTCGGGCTAGCCCCATCGCTAATTGGCGTGGACGTGCATAAATACGGGTACGCTTAGGTCCAATTAATTCTTTTAATGGGATACGGAAATATTCACTGACGACACGCTGAATATTTTCCACACTAATGGTGCGTGCACGAATCGCTAAAACATCTTTTAATGACTCACGCACCACATCCAAATCAATCGCAGTGCCTTTAAAACGTGAAATAGCCACCACCTTATTGAGGGCACCTTCAAGTTCACGAACGTTTGCGACCACTTGTTGTGCAATGAATAAAGCACAATTTCGTGGTAAATCTACCCCACTATTTTCAGCTTTTTTTAGCAAAATTTCGATACGGGTTTCAATATCTGGTGGCTCAACACCAACAGATAATCCCCAAGAGAATCGGGAAACCAAACGTGGATCCAGTTCCGTGAGTTCTTTTGGATAACGGTCTGAGGTTAAAATAATTTGTTTAGATTCATCCAATAAGGCATTGAATGTATAAAAGAATTCAACAAGGCTTGCTTCTTTACCAGCAAGCAAATGAATATCATCAACCAACAATAAATCTAAAGAACGACAATTTTTCTTAAACTCTTCAACCTTACCTTTCTGCAATGAACTGACAAAGTCTTGTACAAAACTTTCCGAGGTCATATACATGACACGCGCATTCGGTTTGGCTTGTAAAAGTGCGTTCCCTACGGCTTGCATCAAGTGTGTTTTACCCAAACCTGTTGGACCATATAAAAATAGAGGATTGTGCTGAGATGCGCCTAATTGGGTTAATACCTTACGGCAAGTCTCAGCAGCCATTTGGTTAGAACGGCCTTCAACAAATAAAGAGAATGTAAATAATGGGTTGAGTTGTCTTTTCTTTGGTATTTTCGTGACATTTTGACTTGGTTGCACCAAATCAGTTTCTTTCTTAGCTTTAATAGGAACAATTGGAGTAATTGAGGTGTTACTTAAAGCCGCAGTCGTGGTTGCAGGTTGCTCATGAGAAGACAAAATAGTACCTGGACGCGAATCAACCAAGATTTCAACCTGACGTACTCGACCTTCCGATAATTGCTCAGCAAGAATTGAAATTAACTCTAAATGGTTGTCTTGAATATAACGTGTCCAATATGGATTAGGTGCATATAAACGCATCACACCGTCAACTTCTTCAGCAACCAAAGGACGAATCCACATCGCAAAGACGTTGTCAGAGAGCTCTTGTCGCAAGCGAGTTAAGCAGTCTGTCCAGAGCATGTGCATCCCCTAATATCCATTTAAATTCAAAAATAAAGAAACCACCGATCCCATCTTTCGAAGGGGTCGCCATTCTAACCAAGTTATCCACATCTGTCAGGCAAATTTATGAGACTTTTGCCGAAAAAGAAAGCATTTGATTATAAATTTAAATTTAAAACCACTTGTGCATAACTTTTTGCACAAGCTGTGGATAGTTTTAGTGCTAAAGTTATCCACAATTTATAAAATTAATAAAAACATGGTTATCCACAAGGTAACTCTGTGTTTACTCGTATAAAAACATCAATTTCCACAGAAAAAATACATACTAATAAGAATAAATTTAAATTTTAAAATTTGAATTTACTTATAGGGTTGGATTGGATTGTGGATAACTAAGCATATCGAAATTTAAATTCAAAATCCAAGAATTAAATTTAAATTAGAATCTTAATTGTTGATAAGCCTGTATGTAAGCTGTGAATATAGTTTAATATTGATATAATATAAAGAGATAGCTTGTGTATATTTTTTGTTTTCGATTATGTGAGATATTTACTAGGTGTCTTATTGCTTCAAAACAGAACAAACAAAATGTAAAGTTTTTGATTTTCCATTGACAGCGTAAACATTGCACAATAAAATCGCGGACCTTTATAGAAAGATCATTTTGGGAGTTTCGATATGAAACGTACTTTCCAACCATCTGAATTAAAGCGTAAACGCGTTCATGGTTTCCGCGCTCGTATGGCTACTAAAGCAGGTCGTCAAGTTTTAGCTCGTCGTCGTGCAAAAGGTCGTCATAGCTTAACTGTTTAATACTGTTAAGCTGACCAGATTTGGGTGATGGCACTTTACAGTTTCGGCATTGAATCTCGTATTCGTTGTGCTGCTGATTACAAAAGTGTATTTGATGGTGCACTTTTTAAAGTGCACCAGCCCCATTTCCTTTTTTTAGCAAAATTAACCAAACAGCCAAATAGCCGTTTGGGTATTGTTGTTGCTAAAAAGAAAGTACGTCGTGCTCATGAACGAAATCGAATAAAACGTCTTGCTCGGGAGAGCTTTCGCTTACACAAAGTGCAATTTAATGCTGATATCGATATTGTGGTGATGCCTAAAGTTGGTATAGAAGCAATCGCAAATCAAGAATTACATCAACAATTAGAGTTTGCTTGGCAAAAATTACAACGCTTAGCAAAAAAGCATTCAAAAGCTGTTATAACATCCTCACAAAATTAGAGATTTCCAATGGTACGATTACTACATTGGTTGATAAGATGTTACCAGATTGCTATTAGTCCATTATTGGGTCCTCGTTGTCGCTATATTCCTACTTGCTCGCAATATGCGATTGAAGCATTGCAAACACATGGTGCGGTCAAAGGTGTCTGGTTATCGACTAAACGAATTTGCCGTTGTCATCCTTGGGGCGGCTCAGGCTACGATCCAGTACCACGCAAAGCATTTCGTTTTATTTCGTTTCATCAAATAGATTCTCAAATGCATCACGTTGCTGTACCCTTTCGTGATCGTTTATTCAAGCAAAATCTCTCTAACCATTTGGGATTATAGATATGCAACAATGGGCCAGATTTGCAATTCTTGGAGCCATGTTTGTTACCGCATATTTGCTTATTTTGGCTTGGCAAAAAGATTATGGTCATGCTGCACCGGCACCGCAACAACAAGCGGCGGCTGTGACTGCACATGAAGTATCTGCAGATTTGCCAAATGCTCAAAATGCAACAGCGGCTTCAGACTTGCCACAAGCAAATGTGACTGCATCACAAGCCACAGAACATAATACATCTGTGAGTCAGCAACTGATTTCAGTACAAACTGATCTTTATCATCTGTGGATCAATCCAAAAGGTGGTGATATTGTCCGTATTGAATTGTTAAGCCATGATGAAAGCAAAGACAGCGATAAACCGTTTGTCATGCTGGAAAGTGATGCGAAACGTACCTACGTCGCTCAATCGGGGTTAATTGGTTTAAATGGACCAGATAGCAGCCGTGGCGGCCGTCCAATGTATGATGTTGAGAAAACAGCATACACCTTGGCAGATGCGAAAAGTGTAGCGTCGAAAGATGGTAAAACACATCAAGTGTTGACTGTGCCGTTGGTATTTAAAACACCTGAAGGTGTGGAAGTGATCAAATCGTTCACCTTCACGCAAGGTGATTATCCAATTACCGTTAAGCATCAAGTTATTAACCGTAGTCAGCAAAACTGGCAAGGTCAAATGTTTGGTCAGTTAAAGCGTGATAATTCGGATGATCCGGGCAAGTCTTCACAAGGTATTTTCACCTTAGGTACTTATCTTGGTGGCGCTTGGGGTACACCAGAAGCGCATTATAACAAGTTAAAATTTGCCAATTTTAATGACGAAAAATTAAATGTTGAAGCCAAAGGCGGTTGGGTTGCCATGGTTCAGCATTATTTTGTCAGTGCTTGGATTCCTGGGAATTTAAAACTGACTCAGGCTGATGGTCAGCCTTATGCTGCGAAATTAGAATCACGTCAGTCTAATGATAAAATGAATATCATGGGCTTTACCTCTCCTGTGATCAATGTCCCTGCGGGCACTTCAATGGAAGTGGACGCAAAATTGTATGCTGGTCCAAAAGTTCAATCTGAACTTAAAGATTTAGCCGCTGGTTTAAACCAAACTGTAGATTATGGTTGGTTATGGCCGATCGCTAAATTATTGTTCCTCGGTCTACAATTCTTCCATAATCTTGTTGGTAACTGGGGATGGTCAATTATCTTATTGACGATCATGGTAAAAGCGATTTTATGGCCACTTTCTTCAAAAAGTTATCGTTCGATGGCGAAAATGCGTGTGATTGCACCAGAAATGCAACGCATGAAAGAAGAATTTGGTGAAGACCGCATGCGTTTCTCACAAGAAATGATGGCCTTATACAAGCGTGAACAAGTTAATCCATTGTCTGGTTGCTTGCCATTGTTGTTGCAAATGCCGATTTTCTTAGCCCTGTATTGGGTGTTGATGGAATCCGTTGAACTTCGTCATGCACCTTGGTTAGGTTGGATTCAAGATTTATCTGCGATGGATCCATGGTTTATCTTGCCGTTGATTATGGGTGTGACCATGTTCGTTCAGCAAATGTTGAATCCTCAACCAACTGATCCAATGCAGGCAAAAGTATTTCGTATCATGCCAATCATGTTTACGGTATTCATGTTGTTCTTCCCTGCGGGCCTCGTGCTTTACTGGATCGTCAACAACAGTATTACCATTTTGCAACAATGGTTTATTAACAAAGGTGTCGAAAAAGACCGTCTCAACAAGGTTGAGCCGAGCGCTTAAGTTCGAACTTTTACTGAATAAATCCGCTTAAGATGGTAATCTTAGGCGGATTTTTCTTTGTCTGTATTTAGGGTTTGAACCCAACAACCCTAGCTTTTTTTAGGTGAATTTAACATGCAACATCAAACCACAATTGCTGCGATTGCTACCCCATTAGGTCGTGGTGGTGTGGGGGTGATTCGACTCTCTGGACCGAAAGCTTATGTGATTGCAGAGCAACTGACTCAGAAAAAGCTCCCTGCGGCACGCATGGCTGGTTTTCGTCAGTTTTGTGATGCCGATGGCTCGGTAATGGACGAAGGCATTGTATTGTGTTTTCCAAACCCTCATTCGTTTACGGGTGAAGATGTGGTGGAGCTACAAGGTCATGGTGGTCCAGTCATTCAAAATGCTTTGCTGGCACGTTTGCTCGATTTGGGTGCGACTGCTGCAAAAGCGGGTGAATTTTCCATGCGTGCCTTTGAAAATGGCAAAATGGATTTAGTACAAGCGGAAGCGATTGCCGATTTGATTGATGCCACTTCGCAGGCGGCAGCGCGTTCTGCCGTTCGCTCTTTGCAAGGTGTATTTTCAACCAAAATTAATACAGTTTTAGAAAAATTAATTCACTTGCGTTTGCATGTTGAAGCGGCGATTGATTTCCCTGAAGAAGAAATTGATTTTCTTGCTGATGGCAAGATTCTGGCCTTGTTGGATGAGGTACAGGACTCGGTTCAAGCGGTACAGCAGTCTGCTCGTCAAGGACAGCTATTGCGTGAAGGTTTACAGGTGGTGATTGCGGGTAAACCAAATGCGGGTAAATCGAGCCTGTTAAATGCACTGGCGGGCCATGAACGTGCCATTGTGACGGATATTGCAGGAACCACTCGAGATGTCCTGCATGAAAAGATCAGTTTAAATGGTTTGCCGATTACCTTAACTGACACTGCTGGTTTACGTGAAACGGGCGATATCGTCGAGCAGGAAGGGATTCGTCGTGCGATCAAGGAAATTGAACAGGCGGATTTATTGCTGTTGGTGTATGACTTGAATCAAGGTGATGAGCCATTGCAATTAGCGCATGAATATTTTTCAGAGCATCTTGAGCCAAAACGTTTGCTATTGATTGGCAATAAATGCGATTTAACGGGGCAAGATGCCACATTAAGTGATTATCAAGGCTTCCGTCATATCAGTGTCTCCGCAAAACAAGATATGGGTGTCCAGGCGCTCATAGAGGCGATTACAGCGCATGCGGGCTTCCAACCTGAGGAAGACACTTTTATCGCCCGAACACGTCATTTAGATGCAATGAAGCGTACTCAGCGCTATCTTGCAGAAGCACGTGAGCAGTTAGTTGTGTTTAATGCAGGTGAACTGGTAGCTGAATCATTGCGACTAGCTCAAAATGCGTTGGGCGAAATCACTGGTGATTTCAGTGCTGATGATTTACTCGGAAAGATTTTTGGTTCGTTCTGTATTGGAAAGTAATTTTTTAAGAGTTTAAAATTTTATATAGGCATTAAGAATATTTTCTTAGTGCTTTTTTATAGAATTTATTTTTTATTTAGCTCCAAATAAAGAATTAATTTTTTAGATTAATAAAAATTATTAATTCGTTTCATTATTTTGCTTATATAATTTTAGTTTATCTTGTGAATATAAATTAATATATTTTAAAATTAGTGATGAGAAACTGATTAAATTCTAGAATGAATATTAGGTTATATACCGTGAACTATTTTATTTTGGCTGTATTTTTTTGTATGTTTTCGACATTTATTTATGCGAAAACAGAGATTTATCAATGTAAAGAGAATGGATCTGTTATATTCCAATCCAAACCTTGCAAAGGTACAGGTCAGACTGTAGCTGATAAGGTCAAAGAACAACAACAGGCAAAAGAACGTAAACTTGCTGAGATTCGGGAAAAAGAAAAACTTTTACAAGAGAGATTAAAGTATCAGCCGAAAAAAGAAGTCGGTTTTAAAGCAACTATCATAAATTTTAAGAATAAAATGATTCGTTATTGGCATGCTTTAAAGAAGAAATTTTCCATTGACTTCTAAAATATTGAATATAAATCTTTAGATTTAAAAAACAGCCTAAATAATAGAAATTATTTAGGCTGTTTTTTTATGTTTAAACGCCTTGCATTTCTTGCTCTTCAGAGTCTTCTTTCAGCATATTTAAAGAAGTTGCTGCACTAGCAGGAACTCCTTCTTGACGAGTACTTTTCAGCTTGATTTGTAAGCGTAACTCATTCAAGGAGTCGGCATTACGTAACGCTTCATCATAACTAATTGCGCCTTCGTTATATAAATCAAATAAGGCCTGATCAAAAGTTTGCATACCTAATTCACGAGACTTGGTCATAATTTCTTTAAGATTATGAAATTGACCTTTTAAGATATTTTCTGCAATTAATGGTGTATTGAGTAGAATCTCTACGGCTGCACGACGACCTTGACCATCTTGAGTACGGACCAAACGTTGAGAAATAATCGCTTTCATATTAGATGAAAGATCCATCAGCAATTGATTACGGCGTTCATCTGGAAAGAAGTTCATGATCCGATCTAAAGCTTGGTTGGCGTTGTTGGCATGTAAAGTTCCTAAACATAAATGCCCAGTTTCTGCAAAAGCAATCGCATGTTCCATGGTTTCAGTATCACGGATTTCACCAATCAAAATGACATCAGGTGCCTGACGCAATGTATTTTTTAAGGCATGGTGCCAAGTATGGCAATCTACACCTACTTCTCGATGGGTAATCATTGATTTTTTATGTTTATGGACATATTCGACTGGATCTTCGACCGTAATAATATGTCCTGCTGAGTTTTCATTACGATGGTCAATCATGGCTGCCAATGACGTAGATTTACCTGATCCCGTACTTCCAACTACCAATATTAGGCCACGCTTTTCCATCATGACATTTTTCAAAGATTCTGGGAGTTTGAGCTTTTGGAAGGTGGGTATTTCTGACGTAATGGTTCGAATGACCATGCCGATTTGTAGTTGTTGCTTAAATACATTTACACGAAAGCGTGATACTTCTGGAATGTTAATTGCGAAATTACATTCCCATTCATTTTCAAATTCTTGGCGTTGTTTTTCGTTCATTAAGCTATATGCAAATAGCTTAGTTTTTTCTGGGGTTAAAATTTGCTGACCTAAAGGACGCATTAAACCTTGGAGTTTAATACTCGGTGGAAAATCTGCTGTAATGAATAAATCTGAGCCGCCATATTCAACCACTTTGGTCAACATATGAAACATAAACGTTTTGGCTTCTTCTAATAATTCCGCGTTATACATGGATGTACCTAAATTTTAAGACAAGACTAGATTGAGTCAGATAGTGTGAAGTTAAAACTAATCATGCAAAGGAAAACATATCCTTGTTTCTTTAAAATGAAGTTTCAAAAGTTCTGTAAGTCATTTCATGGGTTTTCATTCACGCTGAATGAGATTACAAAAGTTGCCTTGCTGATTGTGATTGGATTATTCCAAAAATAAACCAATCGATCTAGTTTGATTTTTATTTATTATATGAATATCAATACAATGTGAGAATTTTTGTCATTTTCTTACCAAAACGAGCTTTTTTATCTGTGATTTGAAACTACTTTTTAAAAAACGGATGTTCCACGTGAAACGTGACGATGATTGGTTGGCTTTTGGTTGTGACTGAGTAAGCTGTGCAATTTATGAGGATAAGCCTGATTAAAATAGCGCTAATTTTGAGTTGAGTATGAGACATGTTAAAAAGAATCGCTTTATTTTCATTGTTGAGTTGCACGTCTGCAATGATTTTTGCAAATGTAGAAACCTTAAAAAATAATTTAAATCAGCAATATCCCAATATTCATGTTAGCAATATTCAATCAACAGAAATGACAGGACTATATAGTGCAAATTTAGATAATCAGATTATTTATTTGGATGAAAATGCCCAACATATGTTTATTGGTTCGATGGTTCGTTTAAAAGATCAAAAGAATCTGACCAAGGACTTGGTCCTAAAGCAAAATTCAATTGACTGGAAACAATTACCTTTAAAAGATGCAATAAAAACGGTAAAGGGCAATGGTAAACAGCAGCTCGCTATTTTTTCAGATCCGAATTGCCCCTATTGTAAGAAATTAGAAGCTGAACTGGATAAGCTCAATGATGTCACCATTTATACGTTTATCTATCCATTAAAAGCACAATCAATTACGGTCTCAAAATCGATTTGGTGTGATCCTAACCAAGCTTATGCGTGGAAAAACCTATTGCAGAAGAATGTACAGCCTAAAGAAAAAAACTGTGCTAATCCGATTGATCGAAATCTAGAATTAGGTAAAAAATTAGGTATAGAAGGAACACCAACGCTGATATTCGGGAATGGTCTGAAAATGGTTGGCGGGCGGAGTGCTGAAGACATTCGGATGATTTGGAAAGAACTCGGTTTATAAATAAAAATGCCCAATACATTGTAATAAAATGATTTGGGCATTTTTAATTTATTTTGTTCTAACTTTTCTTGGTGACTAGATTGTAGATGAATAAAATAATAATGGCACCAATGACTGATGCGATAAAGCCAGCCGCTGAGTTTTCACCATATAATCCAAGTAAGCGGCCACCATAGGTTGCTAATAATGAACCTGCAATCCCTAATAAGGTGGTAACAATAAATCCTGCTTTATCTTCACCAGGATGCAACGCACGGGCAATTAAACCTGCAAAAAAACCGACCACAATCGCTACAATGAGAGACCACATCACCTTTTCTCCTTGTTTTACCATAGTATTTGTTTGTTACTATCCTGCTAGATTTAGCCTAACTCTGTCTGTAGTGGATTACTGAGTTATGTCGTATTTTTGTGCAATCTTTATCGTGCTTTGATTAACAAGCTAGAATAAAAAAGGCGCTTTAAAGCGCCTTTCATAATTGATCAAAGACCGATTTCACCGATAAATGGTAAGTGACGATACTTTTGATCGAAATCTAAACCGTAACCGACAATAAAGCGATCTTCGACTTCAAAACCTAAGAATTTTACTTCTAAATCAATCTCACGGCGTGAAGGTTTGCTCACCAAAGTACAAAGTTCAATTGAGTTTGGATTACGTGTTTTGAGCATTTCAACGACTTTACTCAAGGTATTCCCTGAATCAATAATATCTTCAACAACAAGAACATCTTTACCGTGAATCTCACCATCAAGATCTTTTAAAATTTTGACATCTCGGGTTGAAACTGTCCCGCCGCCATAACTAGAAACAGTCATAAAATCGAGTTCATGTGGTTTTTCGATTGAACGGCATAAATCTGCCATAAAAATGACTGAGCCACGCAATAAACCAATCAATACCAGTTCTTTATCACTTTGAGCATAGTGTGCATTGATTTTGTCACCAAGTTCTTTGACTTTGGCTTGAATCTCTTCACTTGAAATCATAATGCGCATTGCAATGGTCATCGGTAGATTCCTAAAAATTAAAAACGGAAAAATAAAAAAGGTGTTGACCTGCAACACCTCGAAATCTTGAGCTAATACGACAATTTTAAAACAAAATCAGATTTCATGCATCTTTTGATGGTGAAGAAAATGTTTCATTTTGAGCAGATGCACTGTCACGTTTCAATAGCACCGTACATCCAATAGCCAATAATAAAAATCCAAACCTTTGTTTGTTTAAAATTTTAGTTTTGACTATAGGCTTTTTGTCCATAGATATAGGTTGCCTCGACATTTCGATCATCCCCCATGGTAAATAATGCAAATAGACTATCTTCAAGTGATTTAGCACGAGACTGGCGTAATTGTTGCAATGCTGTTGGCTTGAGATTTAACACCACAAAATCAGCTTCTTTACCCACATTGAAGTTACCTAGCTTGTTATCGAGATCTAAGGCTTTTGCACCGCCTAAGGTCGCATGATACAGCGATTCGTAAGCTGATAATTTGTCACCTTGCAACTGTTGTACTTTGTAAGCCTCATTGACCGTTTGTAATAAACTGAAAGAGGTTCCTGCCCCAACGTCTGTTCCCAATCCAACTTTAACTTGCTGCTGCCATGTTTTGTTCAGCGGAAATAAACCACTACCCAAGAATAAATTTGAGGTTGGACAAAATGCAATTGCGGAGTCAGTCTCATGCATACATTGCCATTCAGCATCTTCTAAATGAACGCAGTGAGCAAATACAGAACGCTGACCCGTTAAGCCATAATGATGATAGACATCTAAATAACCCTTTTGTGCTGGGAATAAATCTTTAACCCATGTAATTTCATCTTTATTTTCGCTTAGATGAGTATGTACATAAACATCAGGATGTTCAGCTTTGAGTTGCCCTGCTCTTTCAAGTTGTTCAGGTGTAGAGGTTGGAGCAAAGCGTGGTGTGATGGCATATAACGCACGACCTTGACCATGCCACTTCTCAATGAGTGCCTTAGAGTCGTCATAGCTGCTATCTGCGCTATCACACAGGGCTTCAGGTGCATGACGATCCATCATGACTTTACCCGCGATTAAACGCATCTGGTGCTGTGCTGCGGCCTCAAATAAGGCATCCACCGACTCAGGATGTACCGTACAGAACACCAATGCCGTGGTTGTGCCATTTTTAAGCAGTTCATTCACAAAAAAATTGGCGATCTCGCTCGCATAAGCTTTGTCTTTAAACTGGATTTCAGTTGGGAACGTATAAGTGTTTAACCAGCTCAAAAGCTGTTCGCCGTAAGCACCGACCATTTCCGTTTGTGGAAAGTGAATATGCGTATCGATCATGCCTGGGATGATCAACTGTTCTGGATAATGCTGAATATAAACGTTTGCAGGAAGATGGTCTTGAGCATCTTCCCATATCCCAAACCAGCGAATTTTGCCTTGTTCCGTGATGAGGACACCATCTTCGAGATAACGGACTTGATCGGCAATTTCAGCAGCTTGGGTAACGGTTTTTTGAATATCTAAGAAGCGACCACGAATAACAGTGATGGGAGTAGCCAAAGTCATAACAACCTACAATTTTACTTTTTTCGATTGATTGTACTCGATTTTGCTAGTTTTACTGGATTATTCGTCTAATTTAAGTATAGAAAGCAGAGCGAGGTATGAGTAATTGATTGAATCAATTAACTTTACTTTTCGGTGTAAATACGTAAATTGTCAGCAATAATTATACTTTTTGGAAAAAATAAAGATGTATTATTGGAATACCAAAGCATTAGCACATGAGTTGGCTGAGGACACTCTAAGTAAACAACATTATAAAAACTATTATCTCGCAGCGGCATTGGTGGTGAGTGCTGTGTACTATTACGGTATGTATTCGCCTTATTCTGATATTCGAGTTATTGGGATTGAAGCTGCTTTGACCCTATTGATTATGCTGATTGGGATTCAAGAGACTTATCAAGCCAATGGTGCTGATCAAGGTGTCCATTTCTTAAATCGAGTCACGGCGTTGTCTTTTCCTATTTTGATGCAAAATACTGTGTTTGGAATTGTTTTTGGGCTAGTTTTATTGGGAATTTATCAATATTTTGGTTTAGCGCAAACTGCATTTGAAATGTGGTACGAATGGTGTGTTTCGGCTTTTACCATTTTTTTGCAAATTTTATTTTTTACTCGTTTGGTGTCTTATATGAAACGGGTGGCAGCGCATAGTATTTAAGTCTGTTTTTTATGATGATATAGCGTATGAGTGATTAGGATGAATATTGAATTACGCTTTATTTTTGATGGATCAAAAGTAAAAAAATCCTTTGTTTAGCTGATGGTACCTGCCTGATACCACAGCTAAAGCAGCGGCAGTCATGCCGCTGGGCACGATAAGATATTATGAGATTTGCCTTCAAAAAGTAAAAACTGTAGATGATTTCTCTACATATAAATATTGTCCTTTATTTATTCCACAAAATAATGTGCAGCAAAATGAGCATCATTGCCGATAATGTCGTAGCAGTCTTCTCGAATTGACATTCCTGCACATTGATGTCCCACCATCCATAAACCGAGCGTTGGTAGCTGTCCTGAAAATAATGGAGTCTCTACCCATTTTTGTACCACATACCCATATTTGTCATAGTCATCAAAATAGAAACTACCAGAAGCAGCCCCTTGATCTTGACCATCTTGTAACACTCGAATATTCGCCCCTTCCCTTGCTAATATCGGTTTTTTGACCCATTTGCCAGAGAGTTTTTGCTGTGGGTCAAAATGATGAGTCTCGACCAAAAGAGGATGATTTGGATAGCGTTTCCAAAGTTCGACTAAAATCGCTTTATTGGAGAGTAGCATTTTCCAACATGGTTCGATCCAATTCGATTGCGGACTCAGATATTGAGAGAATGATTCTTCCCAAATCCATTCCCAAGGATATAACTTGAATAGGTTTTGAATCGGTCGATTATTCAGATCAACAAAACTTTGTCCATTCCAGCCAATATTTTCCATTGAAAGTTCAGAAACTTGTAGATGCGCTTGAAAAGCGGTATCCATTAAATATTCTAGATTGCCCCAATCCTCCCGCCCTGCCTCCTGACAGGCTGCAAAATGCACGTGACTTCCTCGCGGTAGAATCGTTCTCCAACGCTTAATCAAGTCTTCATGAATACTGTTAAACTGATCTCGATTCGAAATCCCAGATACTTGTTCGATCCATAGCCATTGTGCTACTGATGCCTCTAACAGTCCTGTGGGAGTATCAGCATTGTATTCCAGCATTTTGATATTGCGCCCATCATAGGCAAAGTCAAAACGTCCATATAGCATCGGCGCATTTTGTCGCCAAGACTGCTCGATTTGTGCAATTGCAGCAACTGGAATCTGGAAATAATCAGGATAATTACCGCGTTGAATCAAATCACTTGTCACAGCTAAACACATTTGGTGGAGCTCATTGGCTGCATCTTCAAGCTGTTCAATTTGCTTCAGTGTAAATTCGTAGGCAATTCCTTCTGACCAATAAATTGAGCCATCGAGTGAAGGTAAATTAAAATAATCGAAACCAATTTTTTGGTGTTCGAGTTGCCAGTCTGTGCGGGGTGCTAATATTTTTCTTTTCATCTTGAGTTTCAGTCTTTTAATTAGCCGCCAAATGATGAGCCGCCGCGACCGAAACCGCCACGAATAGGTGATGATACAGAATAGCGTTTTGCAGTGGTTGAAATTGAAGGTTGTCCCACACTGAGATTGGTATGTGGCCTCAAGGTATTACCTTTAAAAGAGACTTCACGATTATGTTGATAGTATTGTGGTCCTAAATAATGCCCAGAACCAAAACCACCATAATAGCGAACTCCAGCAGTAGAACTTCCACTCCCTGAGCTATTTTCTTCTTCACAAGTTTCAGTATTCCAGTCTGTTGCACAATCATATTGATTGTTATAAACATCTTGTACTAGAGGTCCATCATTATGGCTACAGGCAGTCAGTAATAATGGCACAACAACAAGATTAATTTTTTTAGAACGCATGAGACCCCACTCATTTTAATTTGCTTGATCGACATAAATATGTGAGCAAGTCTTGTTTATTATGTTTCTGATTAAGAAAGATAAAAGCGATAAGCCGACATATCATATTGATCTGTTTTTTTAATGTATAGTCTATTCTTATATTTTAAATAATAGGGCATCCAAATTTTCATTAGATGCCCTATATGATGTATTAAGGTTGCGGTTGTTTTTTGTTGTGGCGTAATGATAAATAAGCAGTAATACTTAATACCAATATGATAAAGCCTAATGAGATCCAGATTGGCATATGGAATACATCAAGCAATAACATCTTCGCACCAATAAACAATAAGATAATGCCTAAACCATAAGGTAAATAATGTAATTTAGATGCAGCGCCAGCAAGCAAGAAGAACATTGCACGTAAACCCAAAATCGCCATTAAGTTCGCTGTTAATACAATGAACGGGTCACTGGTTACCGCGAAAATCGCAGGAATAGAGTCGACCGCGAAAATAACATCAGATGCTTCAACTAAGATTAAAACTAAAAATAAAGGTGTTGCCCACAACACGCCATTTTGACGGACGAAAAATTTATTACCTTCAAGTTGAGGGGTAATACGCATGTGTTTGCGTAACCATTTCAGTAATTTAATATCTTCAATATTGGTTTCTTCATCTTGACCTTTCAAGAATTTAAAACCTGTATACACAAGGAATGCACCGAAAATATAAAGTACCCAAGAAAATTCTTGTACGAACCAAGCCCCAATAAAGATAAAGATGGTTCTTAAAACAATCGCACCTAATACACCATAAAGTAAGATTTTACGTTGCAATGCAGGTGGAATTGCAAATGCTGCGAAGATCATCAGCCAAACGAAGACGTTATCGATTGCCAGTGATTTTTCCAGTAGATAACCTGCGAAGTATTCCATGGTTTTTTGATTCGCAAGGGTGAGCCCTACTGTTTGCTGTAGATAGAGCCACAAGCCCCCACCAAATAGCGTTGCTACAGTGACCCAAGCAATACTCCAGTAAGCGGCTTGCTTGATTGGAACATCTTGATTTTGTTTTTGTTTAAAGCCTAAAAAATCGACCAAAAGCATGACTGTGACAAGGCCGAAGAATACGACATACAGCCATAGATTACCGATAGTTTCCATCACAACTCCCTATCTAGCAACTGGGCATAAAAAAACCTTGACCAGTTGCCAGATGAATAAATACATCTGTTTCAACATGATCAAGGTCTTGCCTACATCACATATCGATTGTGATGCTCAGAGTCCGACTTTTTGCAAAGTGTAATGACGAAGCTCTGACACCTAAGTATTTAAACTACACTACCTAGGTTTGGAGGAGGCTACTCCCCTTGTCAAACTAATTCTGTATGGATGGTGACATCCAAAGTAGGTATAGCATTACATAATTTACGTATTAGCGCAAATTATGTGTGAATAAATTTTCAACAATATTTTATGATGCAGACAGAATAGAGCTTTCATTCCCATGAGTTGGGCTAAAATTTACAGGTTTTTGATGCCTTGAGAAGAAGATATGAGTGTTGAACATCATCAAATTAAAAGATTAAAGTTATTTGCCCCCCGAGATCCAGAAGAACAGTATCGTGTAGCTACGCCTTTAGAACTTTTATTTGATCTCATCTTCGTGGTTGCGATCGCAACGGCAGGTCAGCAACTCCATCATGCGATGATTGAAGGTCATCTTTGGCATGCTTTGCCTACCTACTTTATGGTGTTTTTTGCATTATGGTGGGCATGGATGAATTTCACTTGGTTTGCCTCCGCTTATGATAATGATGACACGTTGTATCGTTGTTTAACCTTTGTGCAAATTTTGGGTTCATTGGTGATGGCAGCGGGGATTCCCGCAGTATTTCAGCAGCATGATTTCGATGTGATTATTATTGGCTACATCATCATGCGCTTGGCATTAGTGACGCAGTGGATACGTGTCGCAAAACATGATCCTGAGCGACGAGTCACTGCGTATCGTTATGCAATCGGAATCGTCTTAGTTCAGCTCGCATGGTTGATTGGTAATTTTATTTCGATTCAACTGACTCCACTGATGTTCTTATGCTTAGTCGGCTTAGAACTGGCTGTTCCTTTTTATGCTGAAAGACATACCGCTACACCGTGGCATCCCCATCATATTGTGGAGCGTTATGCATTATTGACCATCATTGTACTGGGTGAGTCGATTATTGGTAGCTTCGCAGCTATACAAGATGCTTTTTCTAATCATGTCTTAAATCTAGAAGAAATTTTCCTAATAGTCGGTGGACTCTTGATGATGTTTGCGATGTGGTGGGTCTATTTTGATCGAAGTCATCACCATCATCAACGTCGAGGTGTGCAACCTTTTTTATGGGGATATGGGCATTTCTTTATTTTTATTAGTATTGCAGCTCTCGGTGCAGCCTTAGCTGCTGCTGTCGATGTATCGACCCAACATGCACATATTTCTAGCCAAATGATGGGTTTAGTGATAGCGACTTGTTTGGCTGTTTATAGCACCTATCTCTGGTTATTTTATGAAGCTTTTTATTTACGCGGCTGGCGTCGTTCGGTTTATCCAATGACCATTTTAATTTTATTCTGTATCCCTTTACTATTTACTCAGATTGGATACAGCGTCTTTGCGATGGCTGTAATTTATGTCTTCAGACTCATTTTTTCAAAGACGTATTTAATGAATTGTGTTGATGAGCCTATTCATTCAAGCCATTCTCCTCATTAAGTTTCATAAGCTGATCGTACCTCCAAACAAGCTATGGCAGCACTGCTGTAGCTTGTCCTGAGTGAAAGACATTTAAAATTTCTGCACGTAAAAACTGATGTCTTGCATTGTGTTTGACATGCTCATGCCAATACATACCCATATTGATTTTGGGTAATTCAATCGGAAGTGCATGAATCTGTAAATCTTTTGAATAGTGTAGATGTTTTAGAATACTTTGAGGGATAGTCAGTATTGCATTTGGATGCTGCGCTAATACCTGTAAAGCTGTCGAATAGTGCTGACAGCGTAAAAAAATTTGCCGAGACAATTGTTGTCGATTTAGATAAATATCCTCTAATAATAACCCCGTACGCCGTGATGACACACCAATATGCGGTGATGATAAATAGAGCGATAAATCCATTTTAGTTTGCTGTGTGCAGACCACAAAATAATCTTCAATCAGGTTTTCAAACTGTAAATGAGCTTGATACGGTTGTACTAAGTCAATTACAAAATCGATTTGTTGAGCTGACAAATCAGCTAACATATTTTTACGATCAAGTTTAGAACTAAAGAACTGGATATTGAGATTTTGCTTGGCAAAGTGATTGACCAATTGAGGAAAAATAATGGGTTCGATTTCATCATGAATCGCGATTTTTATACTTTGTAGCATGTTCGGCATAAAATCTTGCTGAGGCATAGCGATTTTTTGAATACTCAATAAAGCCATTTGAATCGGCTGATAAATCTGCTCAGCATAAGGCGTTGGCAGCATTTTTTGCCCGCTTCGAACAAATAAGTCGTCTCCAAGTTGTGTGCGCAAACGCTGCAAGGCATGGCTGACCGCAGATTGGCTGATACACAACAATTGGGCAGCTTTGGAAATGCTCTTTTGTTCAAAAATCGCAATAAACATCGGATATAAATTAATATCAATACGATGAAAGTGAGCCACTTCCAATGGGCTGGTATTATGAATCTGATTCATAGTTTTGAATAAAATAAAATCATTTCATTCATAATAAATTTTCGCTTATGGTGATGTAAAGCAGCGAATCAATATTCGCCACATTTTACATTGAGGGAAATGATGATGTTTGCATTATCTGAACGCGCACAGGATTTTATTGCACGAACGCAAACCTTTATTCAACAAGAAATAGAACCGATTGAAAAAGCCTTCTGGGATGACGTCCATCATCTCAATGTGGATGGTGACTGGACCAAGTGGCAGTGGCCAGAACAATTACAACAATTGAAAGATAAGGCTAAAGCGGCTGGCTTATGGAATATGTTTTTGCCCGATGCGGAATTGGGTGCTGGTTTATCGGTTCAGGAATATGCGCATATTGCCGAACTGACTGGACGTAGCTTACTTGCACCAACCGTATTTAACTGTAATGCACCTGATAGCGGCAACATGGAAGTGTTATGGCGCTATGGTAGCGAGGCACAAAAACAGCAATGGTTGCAACCTTTGCTTACAGGAGAAATCCGTTCAGTGTTCTGTATGACTGAACCCGCCGTGGCTTCCAGTGATGCTACTAATATGCAGGCCACGGCGGTGATTGAGGGGGATGAAATTGTACTGAATGGCCGCAAATGGTGGTCATCGGGCTTGGGCGATCCCAATGCCAAAGTGATTATTTTCATGGCTTATACCCCAGACCCGAATAAAGACCGTCATCATCAACATTCGATGGTGCTTGTGCCGATTGACACGCAAGGCGTGAGTATTGAGCGAATGTTGCCTGTGTTTGGTGATTACGATGCACCGCATGGACATGGGCAAGTCAATTTTGACAATGTGCGTGTGCCAGTCAGCTGCTTTATTGGGGGGGCAGGACAAGGTTTTGAAATTGCACAAGGTCGTTTAGGGCCTGGGCGGATTCACCATTGTATGCGTTGTATTGGTGCAGCTGAAAAAGCGTTGGAACTGATGATTGATCGAGGCATGTCACGCAAGGCATTTGGCAAAGAAATTCTCAAACTCGGCGGTAATTTAGAGCGTGTTGCAGATGCGCGGGTGCAGATCGATCAGGCTCGCTTATTGACCCTGTACGCCGCTTATAAGATGGATACGCTGGGCAATATGGCTGCACTGACGGAAATCTCAGCGATTAAAGTGGTGGCACCAACCGTATTGCAAAATGTGGTGGATATGGCAATTCAGATTCATGGTGGCGAAGGTGTGTCACGTGATACCCCATTGACTGCATTTTTTAATCAAGCACGCAGTTTACGTTTAGCCGATGGACCAGACGAAGTCCATAAAGGCATGATTGCTAAACTAGAACTCAAAAAACGTGGCTATGGTCGTTGATAAGGATATAAGAAAATGGCAGTGATTGATGTGGGTGGTCAGGTTCGTCATGGTGAAGAACTGGATATTTCCGCAGTGGAAACGTGGTTAAAAGACCAAGGTGTAAATCTACAAGGACAGGCACAAGTGACCCAATATTCGGGTGGTGCATCCAATTGGACGTATCGCCTGCAATATGACAATGCAGATCTGATTTTACGCCGTCCACCGAAAGGAACAAAAGCCAAATCAGCACATGATATGGCGCGTGAATATCTGGTACAAAAACATCTGGCGCCGTTCTACCCTGTGCTGCCTGATATGGTGGCATTGTGCCAAGATGACAACGTCATTGGCTGTGATTTCTATGTGATGAATCGGATTGAGGGCATCATTCCACGTGCAAACTTACCGAAAGAATTACAGTTAGATGAGCAACAGGTACAGCAATTGTGCCTGAATGTTCTAGATAAATTGATTGAACTGCATCAAGTGCCTTATCAAGGTACAGAATTGGAACAACTGGGCAAAGGTGAAGGTTATTGTCGCCGTCAAGTCGAAGGTTGGAATGCACGTTATAGCAAAGCACTCACGCCGAATGTGCCTGATTTTACCTTTGTTCGCCAATGGCTACAGCAACATATTCCTGCCGATTCTAAAACTTGTGTAATTCATAATGACTGGCGTTTTGATAATGTCATCTTAGATCCACAACAACCGACCCAAGTGATTGGGGTGCTAGATTGGGAAATGGCGACACTCGGTGATCCATTAATGGATTTGGGCAGTGCCCTCGCCTACTGGATTCAAGAGGATGATGATGCGCTGATGAAATCAAGTCGCCGTCAACCGACCAATTTAAAAGGTATGCTGACACGTCAACAGGTGGTGGATTACTATCTGGAAAAAACAGGTTTGCAGCCTGACAACTGGGCATTTTATGAAGTGTTTGGTTTGTTCCGTTTAGCTGTGATTGCTCAACAGATTTATTATCGTTATTACCATCAGCAAACTGACAATCCCGCCTTTAAGGGTTTTTGGATTTTGATTCATGCCTTACATATTCGGGCTTTAAAACTGATTGCCCAAAACAATACTGAAGCACAGCAGTTGATTCCTGAATATGCTGCAAAACTACAGGATATTTTAAAGCAATGAGCACAATTTATTTGGTGCGGCATGGACAAGCATCCTTTGGTGCAGCAAGTTATGACCAGCTTTCAGCTAAAGGTGAACAACAGGCACAGGTTGTGGGTGATTTTTTTAAACAAACCCTAAAACAAACGCCTTTAGTGCTTGCAGGTTCAATGCAACGTCATCAGCAAACGGCGCAATTGGCATTATCGCAAAGTTTCTGTGATGCAGCGATTCAAACCGAATCGGCATGGAATGAGTTTGATCATCAGCATGTATTTGCTCAATACGAACCACGTTTTAATCAGCCTGAACTGCTCAAACAGGATGTTGATTTGCTTGCCAATCCACGTGCTTATCTCGCTAAAATTTTTGATGGTGCGATTGATCGTTGGATTGGAGCGCAATTTGACCATGAATATCATGAAACATGGTTAGGCTTTCAATCACGTGTTGAGCAAGCACTGCAATCACTTTGCGAACGTATTGATATGACAAAGCATCGTCAAGCCGTCGTATTTAGTTCAGGCGGCGTGATTTCTGTGGCTGTAGGTAAAGTATTGGGGTTGAATGCAAAGCAGATCTTTGCGCTAAATTGGTCGATTGCCAATGCCAGTATTACCACACTACGTTGGACAGATGGACGTTTGCAATTACTGAGTTTTAATGAGCATCATTATTTAAAAACACATGATGCTGAACTTTTAACATGGATTTAAAAATATAGAGGTGGCAGGCATGGCAAAGACCATTTTAATTACAGGGGCAAGCTCGGGTTTGGGCGCAGGTATGGCGCGTGAATTTGCGGCTAAAGGCTACAATTTGGCGTTGTGCGCACGACGTTTAGAGCGTTTAGAAACACTAAAGCAAGAATTACAAAGCCAGTATTCAATTCAAGTGGGTATCAAGGTATTGGATGTTACCCATTACGATGATGTATTTACCGTGTTTAAAGCGTTTCAGCAAGATTTCGGGACAATTGATCGAATTATTGTCAATGCGGGTGTGGGCGAAGGTCGCCGTATTGGTAAGGGGCATTTTGATGTAAACCGTGCTACCGCTGAAACCAATTTTATTTCGGCATTGGCACAATGTGAAGCGGCAATAGAAATCTTTAGAGCGCAAAATAAAGGGCATTTGGTGGTGATTTCTTCGATGAGTGCAATGCGTGGTTTACCAAAGCATTTATCGACCTATGCCGCCAGTAAGGCAGCGGTGGCGCATTTGGCTGAAGGGATTCGTGCTGAGTTATTGCATACCCCAATCAAAGTCTCGACGATTTTCCCTGGTTATATTCGAACTGAGTTGAATGAAGGTGCGAAGAAGTTACCATTTGAGGTGGATGAGAAAACGGGTTGTAAGGCTTTGGTCAAAGTAATTGAGAAGGAGCCTGTGAAGGCTTATGTGCCGCAGTGGCCGTGGTTGCCAATGGGGATTGCAATGAAGATTTTGCCGTTAAAATTGGTGAATAAATTGAGTTGATTGCCATTTAAAATGGATTGGACAAATATGTTTATTCGGCATGGATGCCGCCTGTCGCGATCTGAATTAATATAACTTCGAGGAAATGTGATACTCGGAAACGTCATCTGCAACCTGCGTGGTTTAAGTAAGAGACTGTTTCTGCGATATATGTTGATCAATGCAAGAAGAGGACAGGTTTTGCAGATGACAATGGTTTTGCCTACTTTTCCCGAAAGAAAAGTAGGGCGAGCCGCAGGCTGATCCATAAATTAGATAAGAACTTGCAAGACTCCGTTGAGACAATAGTTTTTCAATAAGTTAGAGAAAGTGTTGAGGTTAATTACGATAAAGCCGTAATTAACTTTTGGTGTAAACCACCAAAGCCGCCATTGGACATGATCACCACAGCATCGCCCTCACCTGCTTCATTGACTACACGGGCAATGATTTCATCTAAAGAGCGGCTGACTTCAGCCTTGTTTGATGACGCAGAGATCACGGGTTGTAAATCCCAATCCAAGCCCTCTGGTTGATACCAAATCACTTCATCGGCCAAACGTGCAGAGTGTGCTAAACCATCTTTATGGCTACCCATACGCATGGTGTTAGAACGTGGTTCAATGATCGCCCACAGCTTACGTTCGCCTAAACGTTTACGTGCGCCGTCGAGTGTGGTTTCAATCGCGGTTGGGTGATGGGCAAAGTCATCATAGACTTCGATACCACGTAGCGTGCCTAACAGCTCCATACGGCGTTTAACACCACCGAAGTTGGATAAGGCTTCACATGCCTGTTCAAGGCTGACACCAACGTGTTGTGCAGCCGCAATCGTTGCCAATGCATTGGCAACACTATGTTGCCCTGTCATGTTCCACTTCACTTCACCAACCACTTTGCCGTGCTCAAGTACTTTAAAGTGACTGCCATCGGCACTGATCAACTCAGCAGATAACGCAGCTTGCTCATTTGGTTCTAGACTGGTACGCACCACAGGGGTCCAGCAGCCCTGCTCTAATACTTCATCGATATTGGTTTCAGTGATTGGCGCAATAATACGACCTTCGCTTGGAATAGTACGCACTAAATGATGGAACTGTTTTTGAATCGCAGCCAGATCATCAAAAATATCGGCGTGATCAAATTCGAGGTTGTTGAGAATCGCAGTTTTAGGGTGATAGTGAACGAACTTAGAACGCTTATCGAAGAAAGCAGAATCATATTCATCTGCTTCAACACAGAAATATTGACCGCCACCTAAACGTGCGCTTTCACTAAAACCCAGCGGTACACCACCAATCAAAAAACCCGGATTTAGGCCTGCTTGATCAAGCACCCAAGCCAACATGGTGGTTGTTGTGGTTTTACCATGTGTACCTGCGACACCGAGTACATGTTTGCCTTGGAGCACATGATCAGCTAAAAATTGTGGACCTGAAATATAAGGCAGGCCTTCATTCAGCATGTATTCAATCGCATCAATACCACGTTTCATTGCATTGCCTACGATCACAAGATCGGGATGTGGTTGCAAATGGCTACGATCATAACCTTGCATGAGTTCGATGCCTGCATTTTCCAGTTGAGTCGACATCGGTGGATAAACATTGGCATCTGAACCTGTGACTTTATGTCCTAAATCTCGTGCTAACAGAGCCAAAGACCCCATAAATGTGCCACAAATACCCAAAATATGCAGATGCATAACGCGCCTTCTCCACTGCTTTGCATACAGCACGGAACTCGTGTGTATGATTGTCGTTATCAATAAAAATCAATCGCAACGATAGCAAGGCTGACATTGAAAAGATAGTCAAAATTCGTTGTAGTTATTAACTTAAAATGAAGTGATTTTAACGTTATGCTGGTGTATTCAAATGCAAATGATTCAGCCCTTATTTTTATAAAAGGACATACGATTGAGCCCTACACTTTTAGCATTATGTTTGTTGATCATTTCTAACTGTTTTATGACTATGGCATGGTATGGGCATCTGAAGATTTTACATGGTGCACCGCTTTGGCAAGCAATCCTGTTTAGTTGGTGTATAGCTCTGCTGGAATATAGTTTTATGATTCCTGCGACTAAGTTATTAAATCAACAGGGTTGGAGTTTGGGGGAAATGAAGATCACCCAAGAGGTGGTTACACTCATGGTATTTGTTCCCTTTATGGTTTTTCTGTTTAAACAACCATTCAAGTTGGATTATGTCTGGGCTATGCTTTGTTTGATGGGATGTGTTTATTTTGTTTTTCGTAATCAAACCTAATTTTTCAAGAAAGCCGTTAATGCGTTCTGTGGTTGGGGATGTTTGAAAAAACCGCTATAATATTTGCCAATTTATTCCTTCGTGCTTGGCGTAAGTCGAGATACTTCTCTATTTTTATCATGTTTTGGAAAAGCCAATGAATGCGGTCGCAACAGATAGCCAACCTTTAGTCGGAATTATCATGGGTTCTCAATCAGATTGGGCAACCCTTGAACATACCGCTAATATGCTCAAACAATTGGGTGTTCCTTTTGAAGCTGAGGTGGTTTCTGCGCACCGTACGCCAGATCGTTTATTTGAATATGCTGAAACAGCACGCGATCGTGGTATTCAGGTAATTATTGCGGGTGCTGGTGGCGCTGCACATTTGCCTGGGATGTGTGCTGCTAAAACTGATTTGCCTGTGCTTGGCGTGCCTGTTAAATCTTCAATTTTAAATGGCGTGGATTCATTGCTTTCGATTGTACAAATGCCAGCGGGTATTGCGGTAGGTACTTTGGCTATTGGTCAGGCTGGTGCAACTAATGCGGCAATTCTTGCAGCACAAATTCTAGGTTTAACCCGCCCAGATATTGCTAAAAATGTGGCTGATTTCCGCACAGCTCAAACGGAAAAAGTATCGAACAATAACATTCCTGGTCAAGTATAACGGGGCCAATCATGAATAAAACCATCGGTATTTTTGGTGGTGGACAGCTTGGGCGCATGATGGCGCAAGCAGCTTTACCACTCAATATTCAATGTAGCTTTTTCGAAGCCGAAACAGACTGCCCAGCAGCTATTTTAGGTCCTGTATTTTCAAGTAAAAATCCAGAAGCACTACAAGATTTCATCGCAAGTGCCGATGTATTTAGCCTTGAATTTGAAAATACGCCTGTTGCTGATGTAGATGTTTTGACCCAAACTAAGACACTACACCCTCCTCGCCTTGCTTTGGCGACAGCACAAAATCGCTTGGCAGAAAAAAGTTTGTTTGACGAACTTGGTATCCCAGTTGCGCCGTATCGTGCTGTGGATAGCTTGGACAGCTTAAAACAAGCGGTAACTGAATTAGGCTTACCTATCGTATTAAAAACCGTAACAGGCGGCTACGATGGTAAAGGTCAGTTTGTATTACGTTCTGAAGATCAAATTGATACAGCTTGGACTGAATTAGGGCCTGCCAAAAGCTTGATTGCAGAAAGTTTTGTGAAGTTTAGCCGTGAAGTATCGATTATTGCGGTACGTGGTCAAGATGGTGATGTCAAAACATGGGCACTCGCCGAAAACCATCATCACAATGGTATTCTCTCTCATTCGATTGTTCCTGCACCAAATAGCACAGATTTACAGCCAGTTGCACAAGACTATATTACTCGGTTGTTGAATCATCTTAATTATGTGGGTGTGCTTACGCTTGAATTATTCGTGACCGAACAAGGGCTTTATGCGAATGAAATGGCATGTCGTGTTCATAATTCAGGACATTGGTCGATTGAAGGTGCGATTTGCTCGCAGTTTGAAAATCATATTCGTGCAGTAGCAGGCTTGCCGCTTGGAGCAACCGATGTTGTGCGTCCAACAGTGATGATCAATATCATTGGTCAACACCCTAAATCAGAAGATGTTTTAGCACTCAAAGGTGCGCATTTACATCTTTATAATAAGTCTGAGCGTGCTGGTCGTAAGCTTGGTCATATTACTTTGATGCCAAACAATAGTGACGAATTGACTGTGTTATGCTGCCAATTAGCTCAGATTTTACCTGTGCCATTGGCATTAACAGCGGATATGAACCTCTAAACTTATCCACAATAGCTAAAAAAGCGATCTTCGGGTCGCTTTTTTATCGTCTATTATTTTAAATTTAAAGTTTTAAATTCAAAAAATGCGCGATACCATTTTTGGTGTGCTGTGGATAACTTTAAACTGGGCTTTTGAATTTAAAATAGTGTGAAAAATTTGAATTTAAACTATGGTGGGTTATTGAGTGTTGTGGTTTAAATTCAAAAATATGCAGTTTTTAAATTTAAAACTAAGGGTGTTGCTGTGTTTTGAATTTAAATTTTGAGATTGTGGGTATCTATTCTTGATCTTAATTTTATAAAATGTAAGGAATAATGTGTGGATTCAAGCTGTTTTAGTAAATTGGAATGAATTTAAATGAGGTATCGATTTTTGAATTCAAAAAACATGATCGATATGAAGTTATTTTTAAATTCAAAATACAGATAATGATTGATGCTTGTTTTGAATTTAAATGGGTGGTGTTGATAACTTTTAAATTTAAAACGACGGTAGAATTATGAATTTAAAAATTAGGTTTTAAATTTAAAAGACAATGAATGAATTCAAAGTTACGTTTCCAAACGATACAGATTCAAACAGCATGTTAAGGTGATATGGAAATTTGAATTCAAATATTTTGGTTAACTCATGAAACATTATTTTTCTTTTTTTCTAGGCACTGCCTTTTTTACGTTTTTTAGTCAGGCACATGCTGAGCTTGTGATTAATGGTGCAACATTTTCCTCATCCTCAACTGCTATTCAAAACACGAGTACATATACTTCAACTTCAGGTTTTCAAGGCTGCTTAGCAAATTTACGCTCACAAGCAATTGCTTCTGGTGTTTCAGCATCAAGCTATGATCGTTACACGCAGAATTTAAAACCAGATTATTCGGTCATAGACAAATTGAATTATCAACCTGAATTTTCTACTGCAATTTGGGACTATTTATCAGGTTTGGTTGATGATGAGCGTGTCCAAGCAGGTAAACAGAAACTTGCTCAACATCGTGCTGTTTTAAATCGAGTTGAACAGGCTTATGGTGTACCGGCAGAAACTGTAGTGGCGGTGTGGGGTGTGGAAAGTAACTATGGCGATATTTCAGGTAAATATCCTTTATTACAAGCATTAGGCACTTTAAGTTGTGAGGGACGCCGTCAAAGTTATTTCCGAGGTGAATTTTTTGCAGCAATGCGAATCTTACAGCGTGGTGATTTAAACCAAGACCAACTCTATGGCTCATGGGCAGGTGCGTTTGGACATACTCAATTTATGCCATCGACCTACGAGCGCTTAGCAGTAGATTTTGATGGTGATGGTCGACGTGATTTGGTTTCAAGCACAACAGATGCATTAGCTTCGACGGCTAACTTTTTAAAGCAAGCAGGCTGGCAAACAGGTATGCCGTGGGGTTTTGAAATCAAAATTCCTCAAGGAATGTCAATTGCAGGAGAAAGTCGTCGCAATAAAAAATCTTTGAATAGTTGGATTGCACAAGGTGTGACGCGTGCAGATGGCACAGCTTTAATTCAGGGTAATTTATCGGGAAGTACGCCTGCTGGATTGATTTCACCTGCGGGCGCAAATGGTCCAATATTTTTGGTCTTTAAAAACTTTGATGCAATTTATAGCTATAACGCTGCTGAAAGTTATGGTTTAGCGATCGCTCATTTATCTGATCGTTTACGTGGTGGTACAGCATTTTTAACGTCTTGGCCAACCGATGATGCAGGGACTTCTCGAGCAGAGCGTCGCGAAATTCAGCAGTTTTTGGTCAAGCGAGGTTATGATATTGGTGTGGTGGATGGATTGATTGGAGACAAAAGTCGTCAAGCCATTCGCCAAGAGCAAACACGCTTAGGCTTGAATCCTACAGGTCGCGCTGGGCAGCAGATTTTACGTGCATTTAGGCAAGAACAAGCAAAACAAATGATGCAATAAGTATATTTAAATAAAATAAGGTCTGCTTAAACGCAGACCTTATTTTATTTAGGGTGCAGCATCTAATTTTATGGCTTCTAGAATATCAAAAATTACTGCTGTGACATCTTGGCTTAAATCACGATCATTAAAAATCTCGTAAGCAGTAATGGTCACATCTGTATCGCTAGGCAGTTGTTTTTGTTCTTCTTCAATCAGGTGTTCAATTGGCAAGAGCGTTTGTTTAACTTCGAGATGTAGAACTTCATTATAAGTAAGATTCTCATCTTCAAACTCTAATTCATGTTCATTGAAATAGGGGATCAAAATAGAATGAAGATACGGACTAAGATCCTGAATATCTAAGATTTCAATATCACGAGTCTGTTCAATCGTACTGATGTGGTCATTCACTTCAATGAGGATATGATAATAACTCATGCTGATCTCCATTAAGACTAAGATGATGTTTTGACACCACAATAACATGAATAAATCAAAAGAATCGACTCATTGTTACGATCTTTTTAAAAACATCAGCTTATAGATTTCTCATATCCTTATAATAGAGACTTAACGAGAAAAGCCGAGCAGTTCTAGATCGACATCTGCGAGTTGAAAGTTCTTCGCATCTTGTTCCTTGATTCTTGGATACATCAGTGATTTTGGATCTTTGGTATGCTTTAAACCTAGTGCATGTCCAAACTCATGTGCCAGAGTGAGGCGTAAATCATCAAGTGATGAAAATTCATAAATAAAAATCTGTTTTCCATCAAATTGACCTTTATGTATGACTTGTGGTTTAAAGTTTTGATTAAATGCTGCAACAGATTCATTTAACTGTTGATGTAGCTGTTTGGATTTTTCTACTTCATCATTCAGTTGTTGAACCAACAAATTATGCTGTTCAATTTGATTCTGTAAGTCAGCAGATTGTTGTTTTAACAGTTGTTGTTGCTGTTGAAGAGTCATCATTAGACTTTTTTGAAAGCGTGAGGTTTCTAGTTTTTGCAACGTTTTCTGGTATTTCGCAGTATTACTTTGGTACCCAATTTTTTGCAATTCGAGTTGCATTGCTGACTGTACTAAATTTTCTCTTATATTTTGAAGCTGTTGATTTTGATTTAACCAGTTTTGTTGTTTCTGCTCCAATATGTATAGATTCTCTGAGCGTTTCATACTACGAACTTGACGTTGATCAAACACTAAATGAATGACTAACTCTGCCTTAGGGTCGTAAACAAAATACTTTTGACCTGTATCTTTTTCCCAGATCGCAGCAGCTTGCTTAGAGAGTTCAATCATTTGTTGCGAACTTATATTTAAGCGAGGATCTAAGCTTGCGATGCGATAGTGCAGGGGATTATTGCTACTGTATGCAATCGGATTTTTGCTTGAGTTTGCTGAAATTTGAGCGAAAGCAGTTGCTGAAGCTATCATGAAAAAGCATGTAGCCAAAACAAGGGAGAACGGGTGCATGACGAAAGATAAAGATTGAAAAAGGTCGCATTTTAATCAAATTTAATTTGTAGTCAAATTACTAAAAAGCTTCTTTATACTAGTTTTAATTTCAGGTTTGGATGAAAAAAGTGTCAAAATAGACGAGAATAAATGAACTTTAATATGCTATTTTTTCTATAAAATATTACACAATAGTTCAGATTACAGTGGTTTAAATTTAATCATTTTTTCAAACTTTAAATTAAATAAGATGAAATAGAACATAATAAAATACATTCTATTTCACATAAATAAATTTCATTTAATGCAAATAAATATACCAAATGATCAGTTTTTGTCAGAAACTGACATTGTCAAATCATTTGCTGAGGAAGATGGTGTCATTGTTCGAACAAGATCTCGGTCTGCTTCAGTTAGTGAAAGTTTTTCAAGATTTTGTTGCTGAATAATTGGATACATCAGCGATGTTGGATCATTGGTATGCTCTAGCCCAAGTGCATGACCAAACTCATGTGCAAGCGTCAAACGTAAATCATTTTTAGATGAAAACTCGTAAATATAAATCTGTTTACCATTGAAATGCCCTTTGTGAAACAAACGTGGCTGAAATGTTTGATTAAATTGATGAGCTGATGCCACAAGCTGCTTATTATTTTGATTGAGTTTTTGAATATCTCGATTAAGTTGCTGAGTTTTTTGATTATGAACTTGAATCTCTTGTTGTAGCATAGCGGATTGTTGCTGTAATGCTTTTTGGCGTTGGCTTAATTGCTCCGCTAATTCTTTCGATGATGAACGCATTTGATTAAAACGTTGTACGTCAACATTGTACTGTTGAAATTGTGCTGTAAGCTGAGATTGTTTACTGGCAATTAAACTGGTTGTTTTTTGCACTTCATCTTTGAACTGCTGTAATTGTTGATTTTGTTGTTCCCATTGACCTTGTTGTTGTTTGAGTTGATCTAAGTTTTGAACACGTTCAGCACTGCGTTGTTGACGTTCATCAAAAACTAGATTGATCGTAAATTCTGCTTGGGGATCGTAAATAAAGTGCTGTTGACCTGTTTCTTTTTCCCAAATTTTAGCTGCTTGTTGGGTCAACTTAAGTACCTGTTGAGTATCTAAATTAAATCGTGGATCAATGTCAGCAATTCGATAATGTAGTGGAGCTTTTATCAACTCATGTGGGTGAATATTGTTATTGACGGAGCTGCTTTGTGCGTAAGAGAGATTAGAAATTCCCATGCATAAACACGCAGCAAAAAAAGCGAAATGATGATGGCGCATGAGCAATCTCTCCTAAATAAAGCTTATTTTTAAGCAATCTCTAGGTTTCGTCAAAACGCTATACATTTAATAAATATAGATAAAAAGTGTGATTTTTTTCTAATAAATAAAAAATTAAATCGAATAATTTACACAATGGAAAAGAAAAATATTTGTTTGTTTTTTAATCTTAAGTCGAAAAATATCAAAGTATTAAATATAAACTGATGGAAATTTCTGAAAAAGACGGCAAAAAATCACCCTATTGTTAACTTTTGTAAATATTTTTGAAAATGGGGAATTTTTTTACTTTTAAGTTAAAAATTGGTCATTTATGACATTTAAGGTCCATCGCCATTTTCTAAAATCTAATGCTCATTCAGCCATAAAAGGCTATCTTGTTAATAATAAATCACGGTCAGCCTGAGTGAGACGGAAATGGTCCATCTCTTGATCTTTCATAATAGGATACATTAAAGCTTGAGGGCTGTTTGCATGTTGTAAACCAAGTGCGTGTCCTAGTTCATGTGCTAGTGTTAATCGTAAATCGTTATCTGATTCAAACTCATAGATTAAAATTTGTTTTCCATTAAATAAGCCTTTATGAAATAAATGTGGTTGAAAGCGTTGTTTATATTGTTTGACTGAAGCATCTAGTTTTTGATCCAGTGAATTAAGTTCATCTATTTTTTGATTTAATTGAGTAATTCTTTGATTGTATTGATTAACTTCTTGTTGCACTAACTCAATATTACTTTGTAGCTCTTGCTGTCTCTGCTGAAAATATGTCGAATTCCCAGATGAAGATTGGTTGTGTTGAGCAGAAAGCTGCTCTTGATTATATTGCTGAATTTGTTGATTGAGTTGTTGTTGTTTTAAATCTAAAAATTGCTTACTCCGCATGATTTCTTGTTCAATTTGATCTAATTGCTGTTTTTTATCTTTCCATACCTGTTGATTCGCTTCGAGTTGAGTTATATGTTCTCGGCGTTGTTCACTTTCTTGTTGGCGTTCATCGTAAATGAGATGAATTGCAAGCTGGGCATTCGGATCATAAACAAAATAATCTTGACCTGTACCATCTTTCCAAATTTGAGTTGCTTGTTGGCTGATTTCTTGTACTTGTTCAATACTGAGTTTAAAACGAGGATCTACCTCAGCGATTTGATAACGCACGCGAGTATCTATTGGATGAGTGATACGGTCAGCTAATGAATTGAATTTTAGTTGAGGGTGTTTCTGAGTTTGATAACTTAACCCTAATAAGAAAATAATTAACCCTGAAAAAATTAAAAAGCGCATGATTGTATTTTCTATTGTTCTGAAAATGAGATGAATCAGTTTAAGAGAGACTTTTGATCTAAATGAATTGAACTATAACAAGAATAAGAGATATCTGGAAAATATATCAACATGTATCACATTCTGCTTTAATGCATATTCTGAAGGAATAAATAAAATAAAGATTAAGGGACAATATGCTGAAATATCTACTTAAAGCGCCTGATTCAACATGGACTGCCACTTCTCCAGCTCAGGCAAAAGTTGAAAATTTAAAAATCAAATATTTGGGGACGGCGGGATTCATTCTTTCTGATCAGCATCGTACAGTTGTGCTTGATCCTTTTATCAGTCGTCCAAATTTAACTCAAACGTTTACTCAGTCTTTATTGAGTGATCCTGAATTAGTCAGACAACATATACCAAATGCAGATGATGTATTGATTGGACATGCACATTATGATCATATTTTAGATGCACCAGAGGTATGCAAACAAACAGGTGCACGTTTAATTGGTTCTCAAGCAACCTTAATGTATGGACGATCAGCAGGCTTGTCTGAATCGCAAATGCTTGAAACGAAGGGACGAGAAATCATTGATTGTGGTCAATGGCAAGTTGTTGGTCTGCCATCCATTCATGGCAAAGCCTTGTTTGGTCGCGTGCCTTTACCAGGGGATATGACCACACCTCCGCCTTATCCGCCGAAATTTCATCATTTACGACATGGACAAGTTTTTAATTGGTGGATTGATACGGGCAAACTTAAAGTTGTTCATATTGATTCTGCTGACTTTATTGAACAGGAATTGCAGGGGAGACAGGCAGATATTGTGTGCCTGTGTGCGATTGGACGTAAATATCGCCCGAATTATGTCAAAGATGTGGTGCGATTACTAAGACCTAAATATATTATTCCATGTCATTGGGACAGTATGGTGACACCGATTGATGCACCACCACAGTTATTACCTGGGGTGAACATTCCTGAGTTTATTGAAGAAATAAAAGCGTGTGGCGTTATACCTTTGTTTATGCCAATTTTGGGCGAACTTTATTTTGAACAAAATGCTTCATCTTAAAATATAAAAAAACCGCGCTTTCGCGCGGTCTTTTTTAAAGAGACAAATTATTTTTTGTCATCTTTTACTTCTGTGAACTCAGCATCTACAACGCCATCGTCCGCTTTTTGTTGTTGACCCGCATCACCACCTTGGAATGCATTTGGATCAAAACCTTCTGCGCCGCCAGCACCTTGTGCTTGTTCATAAGCACGTTGAGTGATCGGCATCAAGATGTTTTGTAAAGCTTCAGTCTTCGCTTTGATGTCTTCAACATCATTTTCTTTGGTTGCTGCTTCAAGCTCAGAAACCGCAGTAGCGATTGCAGTTTTTTCATCTTCAGTCACTTTGTCACCTAGATCTTTAACTGCTTTGTTCGAGCTAGAGACTAAAGCATCTGCTTCGTTACGCGCTTTCGCTAATTCTTCAAATTTACGGTCTTCTTCAGCATTCGCTTCAGCATCTTTGATCATTGCTTCGATTTCAGCATCAGACAAACCTGAGTTTGCTTTAATCTGGATTGATTGCTCTTTACCAGTGCTCTTATCTTTAGCCGATACTTTCAAAATACCGTCAGCGTTGATGTCGAACGATACTTCAATTTGCGGTACGCCACGTGGAGCAGGTGGGATATCGCCTAATTGGAAGTTACCCAACAATTTGTTTTGTTGAGCCATTTTACGTTCACCTTGGTAAACCGAAATGTCTACGGCAGGTTGATTGTCAGCAGCTGTAGAAAACACTTGTGATTTCTTCGCAGGAATCGTGGTGTTTTTCTCAATGATCGGAGTCAATACGCCGCCCATTGTTTCGATACCTAAAGTTAAAGGTGTTACGTCTAATAAAAGTACGTCAGTTTTGTCACCAGACAATACCGCACCTTGAATCGCTGCACCAATCGCAACTGCTTCGTCAGGGTTCACATCTTTACGTGGCTCTTTACCGAAGAATTCTTGTACTTTTTGTTGTACAAGTGGCATACGAGACTGACCACCAACTAAAATTACGTCAGAGATGTCAGAAGTCGAAAGACCAGCATCTTTAAGCGCAATACGGCAAGGTTCAATCGTACGAGCAACTAAATCAGCAACCAAACCTTCAAGTTTTGCACGCGTTACATTGATCACTAAGTGTTTAGGACCAGTCGCATCAGCGGTGATATATGGAAGGTTGATTTCAGTTGCATTTGATGAAGAAAGCTCGATTTTTGCTTTTTCAGCAGCTTCTTTCAAACGTTGTAACGCAAGTGGATCATTTTTCAAGTTCACACTTTGTTCTTTCTTAAATTCTTCAACCAAGAATTCAATTAACGCGTTATCAAAGTCTTCACCACCAAGGAAAGTATCACCGTTAGTTGATAACACTTCGATTTGTTGGTCGCCATCAAGGTCTGCGATTTCAATGATAGATACGTCGAATGTACCACCACCTAAGTCGTAAACAGCAACTTTACGGTCGCCTTCTTTTTTGTCCATACCGAACGCAAGAGCCGCAGCAGTTGGTTCGTTAATGATACGTTTAACATCAAGACCTGCAATTTTACCTGCATCTTTAGTTGCTTGACGTTGCGCATCGTTAAAGTAAGCAGGAACGGTAATAACAGCTTCAGTAACTGTTTCACCTAAATAGTCTTCTGCAGTTTTCTTCATCTTTTTCAAGATTTCAGCAGAGATCTGTTGAGGCGCTAATTTTTTATCGTTTACTTCAACCCAAGCATCGCCATTGTCTGCTTTGATGATTTTATACGGTACAAGACCAATGTCTTTTTGTACTGCTTGATCTTCATAACGACGACCAATTAAACGCTTGATTGCGAATAATGTATTTTTTGGGTTAGTTACTGCCTGACGCTTAGCACTTTGACCCACTAAGATCTCGCCATCTTTATAAGCGATGATCGATGGAGTTGTACGTGCGCCTTCAGCGTTTTCGATTACTTTTACTTTATCGCCTTCAAGTACAGCAACACATGAGTTGGTAGTACCTAAGTCAATACCAATAATTTTTGCCATTTGGGATGTTCCTCTAAAATTTTGTTGCAATGTTTTGCTTGTTATTCGATATGAGAGTCAATCAGTTTTTTTCAAGCATTTTTATGAAAAAAAATCAAAAAACTCTCAAAATTCTGCACTTTTGAGCAAATAAATACTTTGCTCTGTAGATTATTGACCCACCATCACCATCGCTGGGCGGAGTAGGCGGCCATTTAAGGTATAACCTTTCTGTAAAACAGTGCCGATTTGGTTAGCTTTGGCATTTGGATCGATCCCAACTGCTTGGTGTAGATCTGCATTGAAGCCATTTTGGGTATCCGCTTCATGCACGCCAAATTTTTCCAGTGTGGTCAGTAATGATTTCAGGGTCAGCTTGATACCTTCAAGCACAGGTGTTTCTTCTTCGCCAGCGGCTTGAATTGCGCGTTCAAGATTATCGACAGAGTCCAGTAATTCTTTGGCAAATTTTTCCAGCACAGTCTCTTTGTGCTTTTCAGATTCGCGTTGAATACGCTCGACACTCTTCTGCGCTTCATAAACAGCATTGGCAGTACGTGCTTTTTCGAGTTTTAAGCTTTCTTCAAGTTTGGTGATTTGCGCTTGTAAATCTTCAACGCTAAGCTCGTTTGCCTGCTCTACACCTTCAGCTTGAGTTTGTTCAGTCTGTTGCTCATTTTGAATGTCTTGAGCTTGCTCATTGTGCTCATTAGCCATTGATGATCTCCGTTGAAAAAGGTTCTTAAACATGTACAGTCCTTTTTGGCGTGAATGCTCATAGGGTTAAACCCGAACTGCCACATCTTGGTCATTCATAGATAGGGATGAAGTATGGGCAAGGCGACAAAATTCAAGCGTTCAGGTCGATTTAAATCTTTTAATTTTGCTGATTTAAGTAAAAATTTAAGTTTTCGATGACAAAAGCAATAAATTCTTGGGTGATTTTCGGTAAATGTTGTCTAGATGCATAGACTAAGGACAAAGTCAGATCGGGTGCAGCAAAATCTATAAATACCTGTTGCAAACGCTGCTGAGCAATATCTTTACGCACTAGCAAGGTGGGCAGCATGGCAATGCCTTGTGCTTTAAGACACATCTGATAAAGCGCGATCACATCATTGCTTTTAAACGTAACATTTAAAGGATAGTTCTGCGGTTGCTGATCTGTATCAAACAAGGTCCAGTATTGATTATGGGTATGATGTGCAATGCATTCATGTTGGATTAACTGGCTGGGATGCGATAGGGGAGTGTGATCTTGTAAATAATGCGGATGTGCACAAAAGATGGATTCGATTTGACAAACTGGTCGGGCAATCAGCCCATCTGCAACTTTCTGGGTAATACGCAGTGCCAGATCAACCTGAGCATCCATGAGGTCGACAGTATTCTCCGTTAAATAGACATCAAAATGAATCTGCGGATAGCGCTTCTTAAACTGTTTAATACATTCATTCACGCCAAGCTGAAATAAAAACAAGCCACAGGTAAAACGAATCGTGCCGCTGTGTTGTTCTGGCGCAGCTAAACCTTCTAGTAATTGTTGCTGTTGTAAAATATTCTCACAATAGACCAATGCTTTTTCACCCGCAGGGGTGAGTGAAACTTTACGCGTGTTACGTTGGAAAAGTCGAGTAGAGAAAGTATGTTCAAGATGATCTAAATAGCGAGACACCATTGCTTTAGAATAGTCTAAATGTTCAGCTGCTTTACTGAGATTGCCTTGCTGAGCAATACAGACAAAAACTTGAATAGCTTTTAAAGTATCCATATAAAATTCTTATTGTTGCAATTTATGCAACATTTTATCTTAATTTAGAGTGTTTATTCAGCAATAATTGCAATTTAAAGTAGTTGTTATCAATTGGAGACGATAACATGAATACCAAACCCTACATCATTGCTTTATCCACTTTAGCGGCAACATCAACTGCTTTTGCACAGGACTTAAAAATCCAGAACTTTTTGGCTCAACCTGAACACTTTGGTGTGACTTCAACCTTAATTGAAGGTGATAAAGAAGTATTATTGGTGAATGCGCAATTCTCTAAATCAGAAGCATTGCGTATCGCTGCTGACATTCTAGATAGTGGTAAAACCTTAAAAACGATTTTTGTCAGCTATGGCGATCCAGACTTCTATTTTGGTTTAGATGTATTTAAACAGTATTTCCCTAATGTGCAAATTATTGCGACACCAGAGACGGTAAAACATATTCAAGATACGCAAGCGTTGAAAGTCGCGTATTGGGGGCCGAAAATGGGAGCCAATGCCCCGAGCAAGATTATTGTTCCGCAAGCGTATACGGCTAAAACCTTAAAATTAGAAAATGAAAATATCGAAATCAAAGGTAAAAAAGAACTGACATATTTATGGATTCCGAGTGCCAAAGCGGTTGTTGGTGGTATTCCAGTGTCATCAGGTATTCATCTTTGGACTGCGGATACGGCAACAGCGAAAGATCGTGCAGAAGTGGTGCAGACTTTGGAAAATATCAAAGCTTTAAATCCGCAAGTAGTTGTGCCTGCGCATATGAAAGCAGGCGCGGCTGAAGGTCTTGATGCAGTGAATTTTTCAATCGACTATTTAAAGCAATATGAGAAAGCGGTAAAAGCCAGTAAAAATTCAGCTGAATTAATTGCAATTATGCAAAAACAATATCCAACCTTAGGCGAGTCAAGCAGCCTAGAGTTGGGTGCTAAAGTGGTTAAAGGCGAGATGCAGTGGCCTTAAAACCTAATAAATGAATTGAAGGACCGTGATGAGAAGTCACGGTTTTTTATTTTTCTAAACTCCAAGTTTTTTGAGTTAAATTACAATGTAAGTTTGTAGTAGAGTTTGATAATGTTTTTATAAATTATAAAAAATGAAGATGATCATGCTTTTCTGATGCAATCATGATGCGAATACAAGTAAAACTTTTGAATAGAGAATTATTTAACTAAACTTTTTAAATAATAAAAAAGTGTGAATCCTGCATTGAATTGGTTTAATAAAAATTGCAAAAACATGCTGCATAAATAACAAACGGCAACTAATCCACATCACGATACATAAAAAAATTGTGAATGATAGGCAACGCAAAGATAACTTTGCTTTTCGTCATAATGAAAGGAAATATACAATGAAAAAGTTAGCCTTAATCTCAATGGTTGTATCAGGTGTTGCATTCACAGCCGTAGGTTGTTCGACACAAGCAGGTTTGGATGCTTCTGGTTCGGCTCAAACGAGTGCAAGTCCAGCGAATGTACAAGGTGGAGTAGGCGTGCAAGCAGGTACATCTGTTGATGTTCAACCGAATGGAGCTTCAGCTGGTGTTTCAGGTTCTGTTTCTGGATCTGCTGGTACAGATGCATCAGGACAATAAATTGGATTTAGGTTCATAGCACGATAGATTAGGATACCGATGCCAATCCCTAATCTTTACATATACTGCTATATATGATGTGTTAAACCTGATTCATGATTTAAGAATTGAAAAACGAGAGTCAAGCCTTTGATTCTCGTTTTTAGTTTTTGGGCAATTAAATTTCTTTGTGTTTGTCTTTTCTAGAGTAAATATGAATAAACGAATAAATTATAAGACCATAAAGTGATTAGAATGTTCGTCTACTATCTATTCAATAAATATGATCAAACTAATGAATAGATTGAACAATGAAAAGATCTGAACGAAAGCTGCGTTTTTTATTAAATGTCTTTTGATTAGAAATATTAAAAAATTAGAAAATACCTTTTTTATTTATGCTTGAGCTTGGCTATTGGCATAAAAGGCAAGTAGTGATTAGCAAAATGGTTAATGACTTTTTAAGATAAGCCATTTAGGTTACAGCATGATTTTGAATTCTTTATCTTGATCTACGACTTTATAACAGCATATAGTCGATATGAACAAGAACTATGGACAGAGCGAAAAAGGGGAAGAACGTGTCAGCATTACCTCAAAAAATTCAAACGATTTTAGATAAAGGACAAGGTCCTGCTGCACGAGCGCTAGATAAGCTGCCTAAGATTGTACAAGAATCATTGGCGAAAGTTTTAGGCTACCCATATCAATATCCAGATTTGGATGCTTTTACAAAATGCTTAATGGCAGTTCAAATTAAACAAGGGCGTGTTGGTTTTATTGGAGATGATCCAATCGAGTCTCGCCGTCAATTTGATACACAAATGTTAGCGATTTTAAATAAATCGACTTCTATAGAATCGGTAGAAGATATACGTCTGCCTTTACAGAGTGGCACTGTTTTCGCAAGACATTATCATCCTGCACCTAATAAAAAATTACCGATGATCGTGTTCTATCACGGTGGTGGTTTCGTCGTTGGTGGTTTAGATACGCATGATGAAGCCTGTCGCCTCATTGCCAAGTACGCAAAAGTACAAGTTCTGAGTATCGATTATCCGCTTGCACCAGAAGCATCTCCGCAGTTACTCATTAAATCTTGTGATGACGCATTAGCATGGGTGTATCAAAATCGTCGTCAGCTAAAAATTTATAAAAATCGTATCGCTGTTGCTGGAGATAGTGCAGGAGGAAATATTAGTACTGTGGTTGCACAGCATGCGGTTGGTAAATCATATGCGCCACAAGCTCAGTTGTTATTTTATCCTGTTGTAGATTTTAAAAGTAGACATCCTTCTTTTTATGCGTATGGTCAGGGTCTGGTGTTAACCAGTAAAGATGTAGATTACGTCACTAAATATTATTCAACACAGCATCAAGTTGCTTTAGATGATCCATTAATCTCACCTACGTATGGAAGCCTTAAAAAACTAGCTCCAGCATTTGTGGTAACAGCAGGGCATGATTTATTACATGATGAAGGTGAGATTTATAGCCATAAATTAAGACAAAATGGTGTTAAGGCGCATTATGTAGATTATCCAGATCAAACGCATGGATTTATTAATCTCACACCGATTTCGAGTAAAGCTAAACGCAATACAATCGAAATCGCTAAAAACTTCAGAAAGTTTTGGGATAAACACAATTAAATTAATCAGCCTATGTTTCACGTGGAACATAGGTTTTTTTATTTGTAGATAACAAATAGAAATAGCAAAAATAAATTTGTAAAACTAATATTGTGAAGTACAACAAATCACTCGTTAAAATCAGAGAAAAGCAATCATGAAAAAGTTGTTGATGACAACCAGTCTACTATTAGTAAGCAGCCATTTATTTGCCAACACAATGGTTGATATGAAAACCAGTATGGGAAATATTGAAATTGAACTTTTTAACGATAAAGCACCTGTATCAGCAAAAAATTTTGAAGGCTATGTAAAAAGCAACTTTTATGCTGGAACTATTTTTCATCGAGTCATCCCAGGATTTATGATTCAAGGCGGGGGGATGGATGCCAATATGATTGAGAAGGTAACTAAAGCTCCAATTATTAATGAAGCAAGCAATGGCCTGAAAAATACCCGCGGTACCTTGGCAATGGCTCGTACTAGCGACCCTAATTCGGCTACCAGTCAATTTTTTATCAATGTCGCTGATAATAACTTTTTGAATAAATCATCTATGGATGCGGGTTATGCTGTATTTGGTAAAGTAACAAAAGGTATGGAAATCGTTGATAAGATTGTTAGTGTTCCTACAGGTAACTATGGAATGCACCAAAATGTCCCTAAACAGCCGATTAAAATCATTAGTGTTCAGATAAAGAACAAGAAGTAAAAATCAAAGCAGAAATATTTTTAAATATTTCTGCTTTAAAATCAACTACTTATCGCTATAGTGGTGGAATTGCATGCATATTGATGTGTAAAAAAAGAACACTCGATAAAACAAGAGCTTAAAAAAGCTTGCACACCAAAAAAAATCTCCTATAATGCACACATCCCGACGCGATGAAGCAAAAATAACTTAGCTTTACTGGTTAAGTTGTTTAAATTTGTTGCGTTGATTTGCCACTGATGAGGTGGTAAAGAGATCATTAAGAGAATAGAAGAACAACTTGTGTGGATTTTTACTGGTTGATCGATCGAAAATATTTCATTGATTGAATGGTAGAAATTTCTCGAAGTTTATTTGAGCGAATTTTTAGTCAGAAAATT
>CAJYTY010000049.1 GCA_913777945.1 uncultured Acinetobacter sp.
TCGTTTCGGTTGGAGCTATTCTTCAGGCTGTAGTCCTGTTCTGGTTACTTCTTTTTTACAGGTTTGGCTTCATGAATCATCATTGTGCTGTTGTACCATTCTTCTGCAGTTATGCTTGCCATTGGTATCACAATGAGCTCATCTTTCTACTGCCTACAGTCCAATGGGTGGATTGCTTGGTGCGGCAGTTCCACTGTTTATAGGTGCTTTATGGGGTGTTGGTGATGGTGTCTTACATACACAGTTAAGCGCATTACTTGGGCTGCTGTTCGAGGATGTCAAGGTAGTCTCATTTTAGTTTTCTTCAGCTTTTCATCTGCACAGTAGCATTCTTCCTATCGATGACGGAAAAATATAATGAATCACATTTCAATTGCTGATGCTTAAATGGATACTGAAATATTTATTTTGGAAAAATGTCAAATGCAGGAGGCAGCTTTTGCACAGTGGAGGGTTTGGCAATCGGGTGCCATCGCAGTCATCTTCTTCCTGAGCCCAAATATCACGCTACAAGCCATGCTTATCTTGATGGCCATTGCGCTCATCATCTCTTTCGGCTCATTCTTGTTACTTACACTTGTTGTGGAGAAGCCATCGACCACCAGATCGTGAGGAAATCCTTTTGTCCAACAGAAACCAATTCCAAAGTGGTGCCAATTTCACCGCACATCTTCTTCATCAGTGTTACCAACAACCTAAGCAGCACACACTGTATGCACGAGCGATACGAAACCAAAAGGAAATGAAGTATCTGTCAGTTGATGTACAACACAACACCCCTCTGTCTGCCATTTGTTTCAGCGATTTTTTTGCTGAATTGAAGTGATTGCATTCAAAATTGGGAAGTCGGCCTTGTAGCAAATCTTGTTTGGTACCGTTGTTTCTGTTCCGTGGTTGTTTGTACCAATCTAACAGCAATCAAATATATATGTTTGTAATAGCTGCTTTTTTGTTCTGAAAAAGGATGGGTGCTATTTTGACGTGGTTTCATGACAAAAAAAAAAGTTACTCCCTTCGGTACGTGCACATTTGATTAAATCTGTTTGAAAACAAAGAAATTCCAAACTAAATATAAGCCAGCAAACAACATGGCCAATGATCGTTGTCAGTATAGTCGCTGTACACTTCCCAATCATTTAATA
>CAJYTY010000050.1 GCA_913777945.1 uncultured Acinetobacter sp.
ACGTGTGCTCTTCCGATCTGATGCACAAGCGAAAAAGAACCATACTGCATGGGTAACCGGAATTCCCTACTGGGATGTTGCAAAATCACATCAAGTTGGTAGCCCGCTGTATTACAACAGTATTATGGCTTCTGGCAGTGATTCAAGTGGACTCTATAAAAAGCAGCGTCTTGTTCCATTTGGTGAATACATCCCTCTTTCAGGTTTACTCTCTTGGGTATTACCAGCCATGCAAAATGATATTAGCATGAGCGGTTTTACACGTGGTGAGAGTGACCAAAAACCACTTTTAATTAAAGGGCATGCACTTGCTGCTGCAATTTGTTATGAAGTGGCTTACCCGAACCTGACAAGGCGTAATGCAGAAGACAGCGACTTTTTGGTGACTGTATCGAATGATGCTTGGTTTACGGGCACTGCTGGGCCTTGGCAACATTTACAAATGGTGCAGATGCGCGCGAAAGAAAATGGCCGCTGGTTTATTCGTGCAACCAACACAGGTGTAACAGCATTTATTGATCAAAATGGTCATATCACTGAACAAGCACCAATCGATAAAGAGTTTGTCTTGAGAGGTGATCTACCTGCCATGCAAGGCCAAACTCTTTATAACCGTTTAGGTGATTATCCAATTTTAGGATTCGCGGTCTTACTGCTGATTTTAGGTTGGGTTTATCGTCCACGTAAAGTTGACGTTTCTTTTAAATCTCGTCGCTAATTTACAATAACTTTGTACCCAGAGGCACTTCAAACTCTGGGATACAAAGTGCAACATCGCCATCTGCATTATGAAACCCTGTCACCAAACATTCTGACTGAATAGGCCCTATTTGTTTTTTAGGGAAATTCACTACAGCAACGACTAATTTACCCAACAAATCTTGTGGCTGATAAAGCTTAGTAATCTGCGCACTTGATTTACGCACACCCAATTCTTCACCAAAATCTATATGTAAAATATAGGCAGGTTTACGCGCTTTTTCAAAAACCTCAGCTTGAATAATTTTACCAACGCGAAGCTCTACTTTTAAAAAATCATTCCAATCGATTTGTTCCATTTCATATTTCTCATTTTCTTAAATTGCTGATTTGAAGCATATAATATGTACAAATGAAGAAACATCCTGTTTTTAAGTCCAGTTAAAAAATAAAACGTAGATGTTTAATCTACGTTTTATTTAAAAATTTAGTTTTAAAATTTTATTAAAAAGCGATCGATAATTGCAAAGATAAATATGCAACTAAACTCGATAAAAAGACCATGGGTACATAACGGTAAGCTTTAAAAAGGAATTGCTCATATTGAGTAGAGATTTGTTTAGCTTGCCAGACGCTCGCTTTTAATGCAGTAAAGAAGCTCACCATTAACCATGCACTCACAATACTTAATGCGAAGAAACCAATCATGATTTGGCTACTTCCCTCTGTACTCAGCCATAACTTTAATGACACTTCAGCAATCGGCAATAAACCCAAAATCAATAGGACAGACTTGAGCATTACCCAATGAAACTGAGTCAGTTCATCTAATA
>CAJYTY010000051.1 GCA_913777945.1 uncultured Acinetobacter sp.
GTAAATTGCATGATCCACTATTATTAAATGTGGACCTCATTTAGTCACTGTTGTTTCAAATTAACCTAATATACTTCAGTTATAACTTGGAAAAATAAAACATTTGTGCAATTATCCTATCCTAATCGGGCTAGTGACACAATATATTTGCAACAGTGATTCCAATAGCAAGTTTTATGTACAGGGGTTTCAGATGTAAACATCTTACAAAATATAATTTTCGATGTAGCCAGTTGCACAAATACTGCTAGGAATCAATGGCATTCAAGTGAATCACATATTGTAGGGAACAAAGGTGCAAAGCAATCGCAGAATTTCAGTTTAATAATACTCAACATAAGATATTATCATCCACAGATCAGATCTTATAGGTGATTTATTTCACCGTCTTCAGAAAACACCTAATACATACAAAGCCATACGTGAACTAAACTGTGAAGAAACACTCAGCAGTGACGGTGAGCAGCGGCTCGCCCAGCAGCTCAGATATTCAAATTTATCCAATGGAAAATCACATCATTTTTTCAGTATTTGTAGCCAAACCTAAATATAGGAAATAGCATCCTCAATCTGCCAAGGGGAAAATCAGCACGAAATGACTCAACACTGAATGAACATGCGCTTGAATTTCATTTTAGAATTATTCGTGTACATAAGTTGAATATGAAAAATACCTCGAAACTACTGTTACCATGTGCCCGCTTCACTTCCAAAACTTCCAATAAGTTGACACATGAGCTGTACAATAACGTGGAATATATTACTCCCTATCATGTAAATAGAGAGCTTGAAAATTCACTTCTTGACTTAACCAAACATATTGGCTGAAAATAATGTGAATCAAATTCACCATACTGAGTGCTACTAAACAAAGTACCAAATACTGGTGTTGGTGCATGATTTAAAAGTGAAAAATGCTATTAATAAATGAATTTTACTGATATTACAAGTCACAGTGAATTGAGGCGAGCCGGCGGCGGGGATCGGTGGCGGCGAGACGACTGATGCGACGACGGGGATCGGCGGCAGTCGATGGCGGCGGCGTGGGCGGATCGGCGGCAGTCGATGGCGGTGGCGGCGGCGGATTGTCGAGGGCGGCAGCAGTCAAGGACGGCGGCATCGGCGGATCGGCGGCAGTCGATGGCGGCGGCGTCGGATCGGCGGCAATCGAGGGCGGC
>CAJYTY010000052.1 GCA_913777945.1 uncultured Acinetobacter sp.
AATTACTTTATCTATGTTTATTACTTCGCCTAGCAGTTTTACTCAACCATAGTCGAAGTGATCAGATGCTTCCTGCCATTGAACTGACCATCATAAATGATCAACAATGGCAACTGAGTGTTTCTGGTGATGCCAAACAATGGCCATTGTTAGTTGCCGACTTGCATGATGAGCAAGAGCAGTTTAAGCATTGGGACATTGAATTGAATATTCAGTCGGAAAAATTTATCGATTAAAGGGATAATATTCGACCTATGAAAAAAGCTACTCAGTCCAAAGCGTGGACAACGGTTCAAATTGCACGTCATCCTGATCGTCCGCAGTTTCTAGATTATGTCGGTGAAATCTTTACAGAGTTTGATGCCTTGCATGGTGATCGTTTGTTTGGTGACGATGGTGCGATGGTAGGTGGTCTTGCTCGTTTTGATGGTCAGCCTGTGATGGTTATTGGCCAACACCGTGGTCGTAGTACCCGTGAAAAATTAAAGCACAACTTCGGTATGGCTAACCCAGAAGGTTACCGTAAATCTCAACGCCTATTAGATATGGCAGAGCGTTTTAACCTTCCGGTCTTCACATTTATTGATACTATGGGTGCTTATCCAGGTGTTGGTGCTGAAGAACGTGGACAAGCTGAAGCAATTGCAACTAGCCTTGCTCAGCTTTCAAGTTTGAAAGTTCCTGTTGTCGCAACAGTACTTGGTGAAGGCGGTTCTGGTGGTGCTTTAGGTATTGGTGTTGCTGACCGAGTAATTATGTTGTCGCATAGTATTTATTCTGTGATTTCACCAGAAGGCTGTGCATCTATTTTGTGGAAAACTGCTGAAAAAGCGGCTCAAGCAAGTGAAGCTTTAGGTTTGACAGCAGATAAATTACAATCTCTAGGTATTGTTGAATACGTAGTAGATGAAGGCGAAGGGGCTCATTTAGACCCTGAGCAAGTTATGCAAAACCTAAAAGTAGTTTTGAAGCAAGCTTTGGATGAGTTGCTACCAATGGATGCAAATGAACGATGCGAAGCACGTTATCAACGTTTAATGAAGTTTGGCAGCGAAAATTTAGGCATTGCGTCTTAAAACAGGCTCAAGAGTTTTCAGAAAATAGTACTTTTCTTATTGGATGTAGTGGCGGCATGGATTCAATGCTGCTACTACATTTGATGTCTCAAATTTTCCCTCAAAAGATCCGAGTAATTTATATAGATCATCAACTGCAATCAAAAAGTGTAGAGTGGGGCGAACTCGTTGCTAAACAAGCGACTCGTTTAAATATTCCTTATACCATTCAAAAAGTTCAAGTTACTGACGGTAATTTGGAAGCTCAAGCACGTCAGGCACGTTATCACGC
>CAJYTY010000053.1 GCA_913777945.1 uncultured Acinetobacter sp.
CACTGCGCCTAATGCACGAACCGCAGACTCACGACCTGGACCAGGACCTTTTACAAGGACGTCTAGGTTTTTCAAACCGTAATCCAAAGCTGCTTTACCAGCAACTTCAGCAGCTACCTGAGCAGCGAACGGAGTTGATTTACGTGAACCACGGAAGCCTTGTCCACCTGAGGTAGCCCAAGCCAATGCATTACCTTGACGATCGGTAATCGTTACAATGGTGTTATTAAAAGACGCGTGAATGTGTGCAACACCTTCAGAGACGGTACGAGTGACCTTCTTGCGTGTGCGAGTATCTTTAGCCATCTTTTAGCTTCCAGAAATCTTACTTTTTAATCGGTTTGCGCGGACCTTTACGGGTACGTGCGTTAGTTTTGGTGCGTTGTCCACGAACAGGCAAGCTGCGACGATGACGAAGACCGCGGTAGCAGCCTAAATCCATTAAACGTTTAATGTTCATGGAAATTTCGCGACGTAAATCACCTTCGGTCGGAACCTTAGCAACTTCTGCACGAATCGCATCAAGCTGAGCATCATCTAATTCACGGATTTTTGTAGTTTCAGTGATACCTACAGTCGCTAAGATGTTCTTAGCAGTGTGGCGACCGATACCAAAAATATACGTGAGAGAGATAACAGCATGCTTGTTATCCGGAATGTTTACACCGGCAATACGAGCCATTCAATTTTCTCCAAAAAGGCAGTCAAGATAATCAACCGCCCCACAAAAATCTTGAGGGGCGGATAATAACCTAATTAGCCTACTGAAATCAACAGGTCTTAATTAAATTAACCTTGACGCTGCTTATGACGAGGTTCTGCGCTACAAATCACGCGAATAACCCCATTACGACGGATAACTTTGCAGCTACCACAAATTTTCTTTACAGAAGCTTGTACTTTCATGATGAAACCTCTAAGTGCGCTTATCCCTTAGGATGAGCAGTCGTTTTTCTCATTAACGTTTGATTATCATATTGATGCGAAGTAAGGTGGGCTTGAAGTTGCGCCATAAAGTCCATTACTACTACAACTACAATCAGTAAAGATGTTCCACCCAAATGGAATGGAATACTAAACGAACTTTGTAGCACCATAGGCATTAAACACACTACAGTAATGTAAATTGCACCAATAAAAGTCAAACGGTTAAGAATATGATCTAAATAACGAGCCGTTTGCTCACCTGGGCGGATACCAGGCACATATGCTCCGCTGCGTTTTAAGTTCTCTGCAACTTCTTTCGGGCTAAATACTAGCGCTGTATAGAAATAACAGAAGAAAATAATTAACGCACCAAACAGCATTAAATACAACGGCTGTCCAGGCGATAACACCAATGCCAGATCTTGTAGACTACGCTTCACAATCCCTGCATTTGGATCAGCACTACCTAACCATTGCCCCAAACTCGCTGGAAATAATAACAATGAGCTTGCAAAAATGGCTGGAATCACACCTGCCATATTAATTTTTAATGGCAAATGCGTCTGCTGTGCAGTAAAAACACGACGACCTTGTTGCTTTTGTGCATAGTTCACTGGAATACGACGTTGTGCTTTTTCAATAAACACAATCGCAGCTAAAACGGCTAATGAGAGTAAGCCAAATACAGCTAAACCAATTAAACTACCTTGACCATTATCTACAGACGTAAACGACTGTATTACAAGATTTGGCAAACCTGCCACAATACCTGCAAAAATGATCATCGAGATACCATTACCAACACCACGTTCGGTAATTTGCTCTCCTAACCACATCAGAAACATTGTTCCCGCAACTAACGAAGTAACTGCAGGAACATAGAATGCTAAGCCTGATGTCAAAGTAATACCTTGACTGATCAAACCAGCACACATCCCTACACCTTGCACGAGTGCAAGGAATAAGGTGCCATAACGTGTATATTGATTGATCTTTCGTTTGCCTTGCTCGCCTTCTTTTTTCAAAGCTTCTAACGAAGGAACAACCGTAGACATTAACTGCACGATAATCGATGCAGAAATGTACGGCATAATCCCTAACGCTAAAATCGACATGCGTTCTAATGCACCGCCAGAGAACATGTTAAATAAGCCTAAGAAGGTACCTTCATTCGCCTTAAAAAACCGTGCTAGCGCTATATTATCAATACCTGGCAACGGAATATGCGCTCCTAGTCGAAAGACCAATAACGCGCCAATCAAAAACATTAATCGACGAATAATTTCACGATATTTCACATGAAACGGTTGGCCTTTCATCATGTTTACATGACCTGAAGAACTAGGAGTCATAGACACTCGAGATTACTCCTCGACTTTACCGCCAGCAGCTTCAACAGCAGCTTTAGCGCCTTTAGTCAACACAACACCTTGAACAGTGAATGCGCGAGTGATTTCACCAGAAAGAACGATGCGAGCACGAATTTGATCACGACGAACAACGTTCGCAGCTTTTAAAGTTTCAAGGCTAATTACATCACCTTCAACTTTATTCAATTCAGACAAACGTACTTCAGCAGTTTTCAAAGCGATTTGGCTAGTGAAACCGAATTTTGGTAAACGACGATATAACGCTGTTTGACCGCCTTCAAAGCCTGGACGAGTACCACCACTTTTACGTGAGTTTTGACCCTTGATACCACGACCACCAGTCTTACCAACGCCAGAGCCGATACCACGACCTAGACGACGATTTTCACGCTTAGCACCTTCAGCAGGTGCAAGTTCATTTAAACGCAGAGTCATGGCTTATTCCTCTACACTAACCATATAGTAAACTTTGTTGACCATACCACGGTTAGAAGGCGTATCTTGCACTTCTACAGTATGACCAATACGACGCAGACCTAGACCTTGTAAGCAAAGTTTATGATTTTTTAAACGATGCGAAGAAGATTTAGTCTGGGTAACTTTAATCGTTTTCATGATTGATTACCCTTGAATTTGTTCTACTGAAAGACCACGTTTCGCAGCGACTTTCTCAGGAGAAGTCATATCACGCAAACCTTTAAAAGTTGCGTTTACTACGTTAGCAGCATTGGTAGAACCATAACATTTAGCAAGTACGTTATGTACACCTGCAGCTTCGAGAACAGCACGCATCGCGCCACCAGCAATTACGCCAGTACCTTCTGAAGCAGGTTGCATGTATACACGGCTTGCACCATGACGAGCATTCACAGGGTGTTGTAAAGTAGTCCCCGCAAGGTCTACAGTAATCATGTTACGACGTGCAGCTTCAAGTGCTTTAGAAATAGCAGCTGGAACTTCACGTGCTTTACCACGACCAAAACCTACACGACCATTACCATCACCCACAACAGTTAATGCTGTGAAAGAGAAGATACGACCACCCTTAACAACTTTGGCTACACGATCAACGGCAACCAGCTTTTCAACGAGACCTTCGTTTTGTTCAACTTTCGCCATGATTAGAACTCCAAGCCGCCTTCACGAGCAGCATCAGCCAAGGCTTTGATACGACCATGATATTTAAAACCAGAACGGTCAAATGCAACTTTAGTAACGCCAGCTGCTTTAGCACGTTCTGCGATTAAAGCACCAACCTTAGTTGCTGCATCGATATTACCAGTCGCACCACTACGCAAAGATGCATCTAAAGTTGAAGCTTGCGCTAAAACTTTGCCACCATCTGCTGAAATAACTTGAGCATAGATGTGACGCGGAGTGCGGTTTACACACAAACGAGTCGCACCCAATGCACGAATGTGCAAGCGTGTGCTTTTTGCACGACGCAAACGGGTTTGTTTCTTTTCGTTCATAAGAACCTCGCGCCTTATTTCTTCTTAGCTTCTTTACGAAGAATAACTTCATCCGAATAACGAACACCTTTACCTTTATATGGTTCAGGAGAACGGTATGCACGGATTTCCGCTGCTACTTGACCTAACAACTGCTTGTTTGCTGATTTCAAAATGATTTCAGTTGCAGTTGGAGTTTCCGCTGTTACACCTTCTGGTAAAGCGTAGTCAATTGGGTGTGAATAACCTAAAGCAAGGTTAACGACAGTGCCTTTAACTGCTGCTTTGTAACCAACACCAACTAGCTGTAACTTACGTTCGAAGCCTTCGCTAACACCTTTTACAAGGTTGTTCAATACAGCGCGAGCAGTACCAGCTTGCATCCAAGCATCTTTCGACTCTTTAACTGGAGCAAGTTGAAGTTTACCTTCTTCCTGTTTTAGCTCGACCAGCGCATGCAGGTTGAAAGACAATGTACCTTTAGTGCCTTTCACTTCGACCTGCCGGCCGTTCTGAGTAACT
>CAJYTY010000054.1 GCA_913777945.1 uncultured Acinetobacter sp.
ACTTTGGCCGACACCGCGGTAGTTGAAGCGCAAGGTCACAAAGCCCGCGTCGCGGGCGGTGCGCTGCAGGGTCGAAACCACCTTGTTGAGCATGGTGCCGCCCTGGACCGGGTTGGAGGTGAAGTTGGAAGTTTGGTTGAAAATTGGAACGATGTGATTGAAAGTTTGTGTGTGTATGACAGGTTGATGTGATGGGAAAAGTTGGATGTTTGGATGCAAACTTTGGATCTAAACACAGCCTACATACACACACAATTGGGCAAAATTTATTTTTCCTAGACCAAAAGGAAAAAACTATCAAATGAAACACCACACATGCAGGCCATGATGAAGAACCAAAGAGAATAACGCAGAAAATCTCGATCTAGTATAATTGTCTACTCCACGTCCCTCTCTTGTATAATGTATCCGTCCTGCCGGACCCGAAAATATGTGCCCGGCCGGACACACGCAAAGTACGCAACTCACAATTCACACAGTAGCAAACTTAGCTACCTGCCGCAGGCAACTAGTGTTACTACCACCACCGGTTTGATCGATGCACGAAAAGGCAACGCGACAGATCAAAATGCAACATATAGTACCAGCAGCTAGCCTGCTTCCAGTACAGTTATTTACTGCCTACTAGTGGTAATTAATTAATTAATTAGCCGGCTGGCCATGCATTATTAACTGCTCAATATTCTATTTTTCACTCACTGCATAAATGCTTATCCCAGCAATTAATTAATTAATTAAACTATCCCGAGCGCAGACCAAATATAATCACCTATATATATGTTATTGAAGATTGAAGACCAGTTAGAAATGGTTGATAATATATGCAGTGACGAATGGACTTGGCACGGGACAGATGTGATGCAACAATCCTTACATAAAATATGCTGCACCAAGCGCATTGGGTCAACAAATAAAGCAACCAACTAATTAGTCCCATAATAAGCACGCGTAATTGATGGCGCGCCCGTCCAAAAATAACAGTAAATACAGCTGCTAAAACTAGTAACCGCCGAGAAGTAGCCGCTACACATAAGCATATTTTGATATAAAATAGAAATTAAAGTAATTTAGTAAGCATATGATGCATAGTAAGCACACGTAATTGATGGCGCGCCCGTCAAAAAAGGATAGTGAACACAGCAGCTGCTAAAACTAGTAACCGCCGAGACGTAGCCGCCACACATAAGCATCTTGCATCTTTTGATACAAAATAGAAATTAAAATAATATAGTAAGCATATGATGCATATTAAGCACACGTAATTGATGGTGCGCCCGTCCAAAAATGATAATGAATACAGCTGCTAAACACTAGTAACCGCTGAGATGTAGCTGCTACACATAAGTATCTTTTGATACAAAATAGAAATTAAAGTAATTTAGTACGCATATGATGCATAGTAAGCGCACGTAATTGATGGCGCACCCATCCAAAAATGACAGTGAATATAGC
>CAJYTY010000055.1 GCA_913777945.1 uncultured Acinetobacter sp.
GGTCACCAAACGGATTGGAAGATCCAGCCTGAGGTGCAGGGTACTGATGCTGCTGCTGCTGCTGTTGTTGGTATATCTGATTTTGTTGATAATGTGTCTGAAAATACATGTTATGGTGATGTTGATGATCCTGGAAATGATGAGGCTGGTAGTATTGTTGCTGGTGTTGAGACTGGTAGTACTGATGCTGCTGCTGGTTCAGCATTGCAAACTGGACATTGGATGGGGGCAAGAAGCTGCTCGACGTAGCAAATGGATCGTTGGTGTCGAAAGGGTTGGGTGCTCCTCCTCCAATGCTACCGGTGTAGGTGACTCCGGCGATCTGCCGCCGCCTCGTCTCGTCTTCGTAGAGGCTGTCGAGTAGCAGCTTGTCAAAGCCTCCAGCCTGTTGGATCAGATCAGATGCAAGTTTGTAATTTTTTTTGGTCGTTTTTCAGAAGTTTTAGAAATGAGCAACAGAGCAAATGTTATACTTCCTCCGTCCCATAATATAAAGGATTTTGCATTTTTGCTTGTACTGTTTGATCACTCGTCTTATTTAAAAAATTTAGGAATTATTATTTATTTTTTTTGACTTACTTTATTATCTAAAGTACTTTAAACACAACTTTTCGTTTTTTATATTTGCACAAATTTTTTTTTGAATAAAACGAGTGGTCAAACATTGTAAGAAAAAACTAAAAATCTCTTATATTATGGGACGGATGAAGTATGAAGCTAGCAGCAGGTGGAGTAAAGATTTGTGCAAACCAATTTGGTTTGAACTGTTTGGCTGGTGCTGCTTGGAGCAGTGACCAGTGCAAGCTCCCACCCAGATGTGTTGCCAGAAAACAAGTCCAGGGAAGTTGATGCCTTAGTTTGATCACCTGCAAGCAAAAGACCAAAAAAACACACAAAAAAAACATTGATGACTTCTTTTTTGGCTCATTTAAACTTTGGCAGCAAGTCCGCAAATTTACAGCTAAATTTAAGTGGCCAATGTTTTGTTATTTGAGATTAATACAGCTAAATATACCTGTTCCCACAATTGCTAGGGCCCATGCGTTGTTTTCTTCCAGTTCTGCAACCAATGGACTCACCTCTGCATCCAAGTTCTGCAAGATATAAAACAAAAACAGAC
>CAJYTY010000056.1 GCA_913777945.1 uncultured Acinetobacter sp.
AAAAAATAATAGCTTACCACCAAAAATACAATGCACGATGCGATGGACGACCCCGGATTTTCGCGCCAACACCTCAAGCTATCACTCAGAGCTTGGAAAACTACCTTTGACCAATCAATGGCAGCAACCCGGTCAAGATCAGCTGCCAGCCACACATAATCTTTGGGGATGTAAAAATCTGTTGTTGGGATTAACAGCGTGGACATGAGAACCATGACAAAGAACCTAACTGCCCTGGGGTCATCCTTCCGTTGCTTGATCGCTTCAATCAGCATCTTTGGTGTGAGCCAAACATTACGTGCCAAACCCAGTTCTTCTACAATCCTATCATGTACGATTCGAACAACCTTTTTAGGTGGGATAACAATGTCCTTGCCACCGTGGTGTGCCCATAACAAGCTGAACTATGCGTGGGGTGATCTGGATCTTCCTGTCATCGTCAAGAGAGATGCACATCGTGTCGGGATCGGTCCTGTCCATGAGCCAACATATGAGATCTGGCTTCTCAAGGCTCGCAAGTGTCATGCATGTCACGGCGTCTAACCTAATCTCCTCTAGTTTCTCATGGTGCGTATTGGACAAAGCACGGCAAGCGTTTGATGCTAGTGCGGCACTGCATCGTGTCAGGTTGGGACCCTTAGAACCAGCTGCCTGCTACAGAAAATAGTAAAAAAAAACCCAGACAAATAATGAGCAAACCATGATTGAAAAGCAGCGTATAAATAACATGGCTCGTTGCTGAACAGTGTGAGTTGTTTTGATATCGTTCAAAAATTAGAGTGATGAAAAAGAAACGAGTTAGGGGAGCATGGAGTGGGGCAATACGCACACGACACACTTTCATAAAAAAGAATAAACTTAAAAGATCAAGAATGTTGACATCGAAAGGGAGGCTCAGAATTGGTCCAATGATTTGATCACGCACCAATGCCCATATAACATAGGGAAATTGAAATAAACAGGATGTATTCATGAGAAAAATAAGGGGGCATAGTGGGTTATGCAGCAAAAGGTGCCAGTCAATACATAGTTAAAAAAAAATATCATGATATAGCACAAGTGTAGGTTGTTGTACTGTATACATGTGACAGTTAAATTTTAACTGTGGTATGTATGCACTGCACTAAAGACTCCTGCTATGCTAGCTTGTTCCTATAATCATCATGTGTTGCATGAAAACTAAAGGAGTTAACGAATAACTACAAGACTATTTACAGATTTGATAATGCGAGTTAGTTTTAAGCAATGATCTGGTTTGTCGACATTCACTCGAATAATCCATTGATTGGATCTAATGCATCAATATTTGAGAAGTGGACAAACAAACTATTCCCCTCAAACAAAAATGATCTGGATCTATTAAAATGCAAGCATGGTAGCTACAGGCCTAAGATAGATGACGACACAGGTGTACGGGCCGTGGCGGATAAAAAGGTTT
>CAJYTY010000057.1 GCA_913777945.1 uncultured Acinetobacter sp.
GTCTCATTTGCGAAAGCAGCATTTAGTAAAGATTTAAGAGTAGTGAAACAGTAGAGTAATTAATCATCAATTTTAATCAACACTGAACAGCACCCCAATGCTGCACAGGCCCAACCATCCTGAACAACCGTACCCGGCTGTATAGATCTAACTCCAAACTAGGAGCTAAACAAATTATTACTAGTTATTGCATCAATAATTATTTATGAGAGTTGTGAGACTAATCACAAAAAACATTGCTCAACCCGCCCATAACCGCGGGCACGGCTATTTGAATAGTTTTACTCTGGCCAGAGATGTACCACTGTACCCACAAGACACGATTCCACACATGTTGCCATGCCCCGAAGTACCACCACGGCACTGCAAAGGGGGAAATTGTGACAGTACCCTTTGCACAACACAACTCACCACAGTGCACCATTCCTGGATCATAATCAGCCCCTCAAAAACCAGAGGCATTAACTCCCCAGCGACTCCCACGGACTTCTCGCCGCTTCTTAGTCTGGCACCCCATAATGAACCATGCTATACAAAAGGTAAAGCCGTTGCCCATGCTGACTTGTGGTTGGCACGGTTAATATTTCACAACAGTATCTCGCGAACCGGTCCTTAATTGTCATGAGCACGACCTTCAAAACCATGTGCTCACCACCCACCATTAATCAGATTTTAATTATCAATTATAATTATCATAACACGATTCACCACCGTGAGCTACCATTAAATATAATGGTAAGTAATAGTGAAGCATGATTTATCCCATTAATGAGTTAATGTTTCTAAGCATGACTAAGCAATTATGTATATAGCATTTAGCTGAACCAAACCAATATATAAGGTCCAAGCTAATCAATTTATTACCCATAGGAAATTAAAGTCATTTTCGGCCATAATTAAATGGGAAAGGCTGACCACCCGATGACAATCGAAAATAATGCATAAGTTGAAATAAAACATTAGCTTTAAACAGGTTCAACATGCCCAAAGGGTTGTTTGGGATCTGTGTGACTTGCCTTGCAAACAAGCGTCTTCAATTCGTCTTTAGGAACTTCTCCAACGAACGAACGATCCTCCAAAACAACGGAAAACTAAACCTGGA
>CAJYTY010000058.1 GCA_913777945.1 uncultured Acinetobacter sp.
GTTGCTTGCATTATATATTTTTCAACCATTGGATGCAGGGCGATGGGCACAAAACGTAGCTTAATGCACCATTCTGTAGTTTCTATACATTTTCTACTCTAATGCATAGAGGGAAAAATATATGGTGCAGATTTTTTATTCATGAGTAAATTTACTAGTAAAATTTTTCCTCGTGATGACGTGAATGAATCTCAAACGTCTATTTTTTTATCCAACGATAGTTTTCAGGTTTCCACTATATGTGTTGTAATTTTCACCGTATTTTTTTTCATGCATATTTCATCATATATTTTTTTTCATGCATAGGATCCTGTTCTGTTACTAACCAATTGGCCTATTTATGTATTAGCTGCTGCATAGCTGGATGCGAAAGATTTATGAGCTGTTTGCTAATTGTTGGATTTCAAAGAGAGTGCTAATTCCTACTTAAGCACTGGTCGCACTTCCACGTCCAGATCCTGGAGAACAGTACGCGCCAGAAATCTCTAGCAATGTTAGGCATAACTTTGTGCCCATGCAACCATGCGACATGTATCTGTCACCATTTGACTTGCAGTTTCTGAAATAAGATTTGACTTGCATTTTTCAGTCATAATCATGTCCATGTTGATTGATTTCAATGCGTTAAATTACGGGCGCAAAACAGTTATCGGTCACTGAATAAATACAGTTCGTACTACTGGTACAGTTTACTGGAGTACTACTAGTAGCAGTAGAACTGTATATGTTCAGCAGCTGGTGACACTGTATCTATTCAGCAGCTGGTGCATTGAAAATTCGTGTCGAACGGGTACCATGTTGCTGTGACACACACACCGCACACGTCTCTCCTGGTTCTCGAACGACCCTGTTGAACGTTGATTCGAATCTGCAAATGCTGTAGCTGAACTTTCAACTGGGCGGCGCAGACGTGCAGTGCCTGTGTGTGCTCATGTCAAGTCCAACTCGACGCCTTTTCGGCCATCCACAGACCACAGCTCTGCTTCTGCACACACCCTGTTTTATTCGGTAGCACCCAAACCTTGACCAGATCATGGTATAATAAACATCTAGATCAGCGAGTACGGATCACGTTTTCTCCATAGCCACGTGGTTTGAACTCAGGATCATCTATACGATAATCAACGACGACCATTATAACTTGGTGTATTTCTCCATCAACAAATCAAACGAAAACCTGTACTGATACGTAAAACAGCGACATGGATGCATGC
>CAJYTY010000059.1 GCA_913777945.1 uncultured Acinetobacter sp.
GAACCAAACGCAGATGGTAGCTATGCAATCTCTGGCGAGAAAATCTTTATCTCTGCTGGTGAACATGACATGGCTGAGAATATCATCCATATCGTTCTTGCTCGCCTACCTGGTGCACCCAAAGGTACTAAAGGTATCTCATTATTCATCGTTCCTAAATTCAATGTAAATGCAGATGGATCTATTGGCGAACGTAATGCGGTACGTTGTGGTTCTATCGAACACAAAATGGGTATTCATGGTAACGCAACTTGTGTCATTAACTTTGACCAAGCTAAAGGTTACTTGATTGGACCTGAAAACCGTGGTTTGAACTGTATGTTCACCTTCATGAACACAGCACGTATTGGTACTGCTGTTCAAGGTATTGCACACGCTGAGTTATCTTTCCAAGGCGCATTACCATATGCCAAAGATCGTATGTCAATGCGTGCGCTTTCTGGTAAAAAAGATCCAGATAAAGTTGCTGATGCAATCATTCACCATGCAGACGTACGCCGTATGTTATTAACTCAAAAAGCAATCGCTGAAGGCGGTCGCTCTATGATTTATTACGCTGCTCAAATCGCTGACAAAATGACAGACGCTTTAGCACGTGGCGACCAAGCTGCTTTTGAAGACTACGATGATAAACTTGGTTTCTATACACCAATTTTAAAAGGTTTCTTAACTGAACTTGGTTTAGAAGCTGCTAACCATGGTATGCAAGTTTACGGTGGCCATGGCTACATTAAAGAATGGGGTATGGAGCAAATCGCACGTGATGCACGTATTGCGACCTTGTATGAAGGAACAACTGGTGTTCAAGCACTCGACTTGATTGGTCGTAAAGTGTTGTTAAGTTCAAAAGGTAAAGTAGTTCGTGAATACACTGCTGAAATCTTAAAATTCTGTGCTGCACATGCACGTAATAAATATTTACGTCGTTTTGCATGGGACTTAACTAAGCTTTGTGCTCAATGGAACACTTTAACAGTTCGTATCATGCTTGCTGCACGTAAAGACCGCGACATCGTATCTTCTGCTTCTGTAGATTTCTTGATGTTCTCAGGCTACGTGATGAT
>CAJYTY010000060.1 GCA_913777945.1 uncultured Acinetobacter sp.
CAACATGATGGTTTCTAGTTTTTTATTTTGTTCGTTTGTGCATGTCAATCGGTTATGTAATGTTGCAGCTCATGTCGTAGCTCATTGTGCTGAGCTTGATCCATGTATTTCTTCCTGTGGTGTCACCCCAGATTGCATACGGAATTCTCTTTTTAAGGATGCTACTTAATCAATGAAATGCTGGATTCATCTAAAAAAAAATTCTAGAATCCTTGGTCTTAATTTGCTTACCCGGTGAGCTAGATTTGCCCCTGCTTTTTGTGTGACCTGCACGTAGAGGGTGATAAATTAACCTGCCCTTGGTGTGACGAAACGCAAGCTACCTTGGCCAGAGTCAGCAGAACCACCTCCCGGGCTGCCTGTAGTCAGCTGGTTCGTGTTGTGCAGGAGGTGGACACATCGATCATCTGCTATAGTTGCCAGGCAGTGTTATGTTACCAACCAATCTCTGAACCCTTTGCCGCCGTGACACTTGGGCTTCAGTCTTGCCTGCCCGTCAACCACCAATTTCGATCTACCCCGGCTCTCGCGCACGGCGATGAGAATGATCTGGTACAACGCCAACAACCATATTGTCCATCAAACGCAATCTTCAGCAGCAGGGCACAAGGCACTAGCACCATACCTGTCTGCCAATCGATCTTTTCCCAAATACTTGGGTTCATATTATTGTCTGTAGAATCTACTACATCTCTGATTTTGCACATCATCGCAACGCTTTTTTTCTGGTGATCTCCATCGGTGCTTATCTCTCTGAAACAACTCACCCAATGTATGGAGAGGGAGATAGAGGTTGACAGTTTTTTTTTTTACAGATCTAATGACTATAAATAATGAACCCACCAATATCAATAGTGGATCCACCAATTTGAGCGAAAGCTGATTTAATTTAATGGTTTATAACGTTAGGTTCACCCGATTAAGTGAAAATCAAATGTTAAATATTTTGCTCTTTTCTACAAATTTTTGAGGATTTTTTTTAATTTATTAGAGCGCAGGTGACAACTTGAGAGCGTTTTAAGAAAGTTTATTGAACTTTT
>CAJYTY010000061.1 GCA_913777945.1 uncultured Acinetobacter sp.
AAGAAAATAAAAGGAGAAAGTGACTAGGAAAATTGCCCACAAGAAGCAAACTGAAACAAGAAAGAATGCCTTGAGAAAAATGGTTCATTACTTGCAAGGATGCTTCGTGCTTGTGCAGGAGACGTCAAACAGAAGGTGCATAAAAAAGTTTATGTACTCACAAACAAAATTTGTTCTACAGTGGGTTTTTTTTTCCAATCTCTAAAATATTAAAATATATTTAACACAGTGCTTAGATTAATTCAGTTTTGAGTATTCCTAGGGAACCTTCTACTAAAAAAATCCAGCTTTTGAATCAAATTTTGAAATCTTTCATTCAAATTTGAAAACTGTCAACTCAAATTTTAAAACTTCAATATCAAATTTGAAAACTTTCAACTCAAATTTCAAAAAACTTTGAAATCAAAATTCAAAACTTTGAACTAAAAATTTTAAAACTTTCAACTCGATCAAATTTGGAACTTTTAAACGATATTATAATCATATCATTTGAATGGGTAAAAGCTAGCCTAGCAAAGTTTCAAATAACGTACTTTAAACGACTATAAACATCGATCATTAGATTTAAATTTTGTTTTCACTGCAGTTTACTAGCATAAGGAACCTTAAAATTAACAACAACAAAAAGAAGAAAAGTTCTGCCGTTCAGATAATTCCGAAGCGAACTAGATAGGCAAAGCATAATAACCCCTGTTATTCAATAAAGAGTTCCAAATTGACAGCTAATCGATTAATCCAAATCTATCAGTAAATGATCAAATTGCTAGGAGGTCAAGGGCAGAAGGTGATTTGGTAGCTGGCGCCAGAGGTGCAGGTGAAGGTGCTGCTCTTGTCGTCGTAGGCGTAGCTGTACGCCTGCGGGCACTTGTCCTTGAAGAACTTGGAGTACTGGCTCGGCGGGCACTTGTCCGGCGTCCCGTACGCCCCGCGGCAGCACAGGTCGTCCCGGCCGAACGCCAGGCACCCGCTCTTGCACCCCACCACCGCGCCGCCGGCGCCCTTCACCGCCAGCTCCGCGGGGCACGACGCGTCGATGTCGGCCGCGCACGCCACCGCCGAGCACCCGGCGCCCGACGGCGCCACCTGCACGGGCACGTTGAACCCGTCCACGTTGCTGATGTCGTAGAAGTCCGTGTCGCGGGCGCTGCCGCCGCGTAGC
>CAJYTY010000062.1 GCA_913777945.1 uncultured Acinetobacter sp.
TTTGCTGGCGACAATAGCAAGAGTGAACCACCTGATCCCTTCCCGAACTCAGAAGTGAAACCTCTTAGCGCTGATGGTAGTGTGGCGTTTGCCATGTGAGAGTAAGTCATCGCCAGCTTTTAAATACGAACACCCCTTAACCTGACGGTTAAGGGGTGTTTTTTATCGTGGGGAATTTTATATTTCAACTTATTTTAATTAGATTTGACTAAAAATATTTCATACTCCTACATCTCTTGCTTAAAATATAAATCATTTAAATCGAGCATTAGTTCATGCAGTTTAAAATTATCGTGGCTCAAGACCTTAATGAACAAGCGCGACAACAGATTGCTGAGCTATGTTTTACGGCTTTTGATGAAGACCCTTGGAGTCAATACGCCTTCATGCAAACTGCTGTTCATATGGTCGGTATATTGGATGATAAGATTGTGTCACACGCTTTATGGACAGATAGAATTTTCACTTTAAATGATTGTATTTGCATAAAAACGGCTTATGTGGAATATGTAACAACGAATGAAACTATGCGAGGGAAAGGGCTGGCATCACAATTATTAAATTATTTGATTAATGCCTTATCTGTCTTTGGGTATGAACTTGCCGCATTACAACCTGAAAATGATGCATTTTATAAAAAATTAGGCTGGACTCTTTGGTTGGGAAATTTATACATTAACGAAAATACTGAGATGTATCTAACTGATGAACATGAAATCATGCTGTATCCATTGAGCATTAAGCTGCAAGATTTACTCTTAGATTGTAAAGATGGTGATGTGATTTGCACTGATTGGCGAGAAGGTGAGCTTTGGTAGCCTCCTTTTTGTATGTATTTAACTTAAAATCAAGGCAGTATAGATGATTTACCTAGAAGAGATTTCTGCTTATACTCATTAAAATTTTATTTTTAATAATTGAAAAGATGCTTGAAAAAGAATTTACAACATTAAATTTTCCTAAAGATTATCAAGTCGGTTGGTTGTTCGGGATTAATAGAAAGAGTAATCAATATGATAAAAATGTTTTTTATGCAGATGCGATTGGCCAAGTTAGTGTTCCTTCAGATATCTCACTTATGCTAAATGTTGATTCACAAGCAGCAGCATCTATGCGATGGCTCACCGAAATTGAATCTACGCAGCTGAAACAGCTTTATTTGGGCCAAACAGGTATTAATAACGAAAATATTCAATTTATTTCCCATCTTACTAGTCTTGAGATGCTTTCTTTTAATCATGTTTATGAAAATATTAATGATTTAGGTACACATCACCTTAAGCCATTAATCAATCTGCGTTCGTTAGGTTTAAATGCGACTGATATTGGAAATATTACACTTTCTTATTTAAGTGATATGCATCAACTAGAATATCTCTCAATTGGGGCTACAAATGTGACAGATAATGGTTTAAACCAACTTTATGAGCTTTCCTCATTAAAAGGAATTTGTTTTGATTTGGCCTATAGTGGTGGTAGGAAAAATTATGTCACTTTAAAAGGTATAGAAGGATTACAGTGCTGTTTACCTGAATGTAAGATAACAGCATGTGATTTGAGCTATTTGCTGACTGATAGATAGTCATTCCAATTATTTTAACATTAAGATTTATAGCAATGATTTTTCATAAATCTTAACGTTTTCTACTTTCCTCTTAGATTCACAAGCCTATAATGCTTAAGAATCATTCCAAATCTAATAAGGAAATAACATGTCGACCGATCAGCAATTTCCAACGCCTGCCAACTTAGGTATCGCAGTTTACTCGAATAATGCAGAAGCGATAGGCAATACACCTTTAGTTCGTATCAACCGTCTGATTAAAACTGGCGCAACAATATTGGCAAAAGTTGAAAGTCGTAATCCTGCATTCTCAGTGAAGTGCCGTATTGGTGCAGCTTTGATTGCGGATGCGGAAAAACGTGGTGTACTTAAAACTGGTATGCATATTGTTGAACCGACTAGCGGTAATACAGGTATTGCTTTAGCGTTTGTTGCAGCAGCAAAAGGCTATCCTATTACCTTAACCATGCCCGCAAGTATGAGCTTAGAGCGCAGAAAAGTACTAAAAGCTTTAGGAGCGAATCTGGTTTTGACCGAGCCTGCCAAGGGCATGAAAGGTGCGGTGGATGAAGCTGTTCGTTTAGCCACTGAAAATCCTGAGCTTTATTTCCTACCACAACAATTTGAAAACCCAGCCAACCCTCAAATTCATGTCGATACGACTGGTCCTGAAATCTGGCAGGCAACCAATGGACAAGTGGATATCTTAGTTGCGGGTGTTGGTACTGGTGGGACAATTACAGGAATTTCACGTTATTTTGAGCAAGTTCAGAATCAGCCAATTTATTCTGTTGCAGTTGAACCCGCTGAATCTCCAATCATTACCCAAACTAAAAATGGTGAAAGCATCACACCAGCACCGCATAAAATTCAGGGGATTGGTGCGAATTTTATTCCTAAAAACCTAGACCTAGATTTGGTCGATGAAGTGTTGCCAGTAAATAGTGCGGATGCGATTGAGTGGGCAAGAAAGTGTGCAACGCAAGAAGGAATTTTAGTGGGTATTTCAAGCGGTGCGGCATTGGCGGCGGCAGCACAAATTGCTGAACGCCCTGAAAATGCAGGCAAAACGATTGTTGTAATTTTACCTGATAGTGGTGAGCGTTATTTGTCTTCGGTTTTATTTGAAGGTTTGTTTGACGAAGCGTAATTTTATTATTCAGCCAATAAAACCATGCCTAAGAGCATGGTTTTTTATTTACTCTTTATTTTATAAGGCCTTTTTTAAGATTTTTTCATGACGTTTTACTGAACGAGCATACTTTTTACCTTTATGGCGTGTCCAAAAACTCCGTTCATAGCCTGATGGCCCAACATTATAATACGCTACGGCCTTTGACCAACTGCCAGCTGATTTATAATAGGTTGATAGGATATATGCACCGCAATTAATATTAGTATTTTCATCATAAAGATTGCCAGGACAAGACTGGCGCCAATGAGTCGAAACTATTTGAGTTAAACCGATCGCACCTGTAGGGGAGCGTGCTGAACTATTATAATTTGATTCTTGGCGAATGAGCGCAGCGAGTAAAGTGGGTGATACATCATAACGCTCTGCATTTTGCACGATCATTGGGGATAAGCGATTTGCTGTATTTGGAGAAACAGAATAGGCTGTTTGTAGTCCAGATGACAACTGAGTAGAGCGATTGGCGAATGATCCGCTTAAACTGCTACACGCAGCCATACTGATTGCAATCACGATCAAGCCTAGCTTTAAAGTAAATCCATATAGATTTTTTATAAGTTTGTTGTGGTCTTTATGAATGAATATGCGTTGCAAAATAATAAACCGTTCCGATGAAGTTAGATGGATGGTATTAACCACGAATAAATGAGTCAATAACAGTTACTTTATGATCATGTGAATATCTCTTTATCAATAGAAAAAGCCCCGACATCCTGTCGAGGCTTTTTCATATTTGGTTTCTTGCCGTTAACTCCTGTCAACGACCACATCCTGTGTTTCTTGTTGTTCTGAATGAGACATCCTATCTCTTTATGATTCATATCATAGATAATTAAACTTTAGTCGTATATTCGCTAATTACCCCAACTCGCGTACGTTTAAACGTACATGATGCAACTATAGTGCTTCCTTTAATGTTTTTTCATGGCGTTTTACTGAATTTGCATATCGATGTGCTTGATTCCTCATATAAACACTGTTTTTGTAACCTGTAGGGCCAACATTATAGTAGCCTAATGCCATCATCCAATCTCCAGTTGCTTGATAGTATTTGGCGAGAATGTAAGCCCCACAATTAATATTAATTTGTTCATCATAAAGATTGCCTAAACAAGTTTGTTGCCAAAACTTGGGACGAACTTGGGTCAAGCCAACAGCGTCGGCTGAAGACGTTGCATTTGTAATATAGCTTGATTCTTGTCGAATTAATGCGGCAAGTAGATGTGGAGAAATATTATAAGATTCAGCACTTTGTAAAATCATTGGAGCAACACGATTTGCAGTTGTCGGATGAACTGAAAAAGCGTTTTGAATGCCTTTTGAAAATTGCTGGGTGTGATTGATGGTGGCTACTTTTGTATTTGTACAAGCCGCAGTTATACAGCTGCTAAATAGAATAATACACAAGTTAATGAAGGTGGTTTTAGATAAAGAAAAATGAAAGAAATTTTGAGTCATCATTGAGAGGAAAGGTGATCCAGCATATAAAAGCTAGCGGATAATAGAAAACACGTTGTTTTAGATCAATAATGCTTAGTTGGCAAAAAGGTTTGCTTTTTATATCTCAGACTTGACTCAATCCTTTAGAGCAAGCTTCAACATTAAGTCAAAGCTTGTTCATTTGATTAGATTCATCAACTCGCTATAGATTAGTGCCTTAATTTTGCAGTTTTAATAATCCAAGCAACCAGTTTTTGGGCGATAGGCGCACAGATTAATACACTTGGGAAGGCAAACATCCATGCGATGATCCATGCTGACATCCACATCGAAATGAAATGATTGACCAATCCTACTGCTTTAAAGGTCGTGATGCCTGAGATGATGAATGACATCATACAAGACAAAATAAGTGGAAAGAGTAATGTGGCTGCTTTCACTGGATCACCTCTGAATTGTATTTAACTGCAAAGCAAAGTTTTGCCCGAATAACCGAGCGGTTTTAATATCACCGAAATCAAAAGCATTTGCTGTACTAGAATGCTCTGCTTGTGCCATAAGTCCAGTCCAAGATCCTAAACGATTTGCAGCTTCTGTATAAGCAATTCCTTGATGCTGTTCAGGTAAAATCGGATTACCCATCCATAACATTCCGTGTTGCATACAAAAAGTAAAAAGTGAAATCAACGTTGACTGTTTATCGCCTGCAGGGAGTGATGAAACAGTGAATCCTGCTGCTAGTTTGCCTTTAAGACTCTGTTTTTTCCATAAACCTCCTGTCATATCCATTAATTGTTTCAATGTGCCTGAAACGCCACCTAAATATGTCGGACTCCCCCAAATGAGTCCATCATATTGTATGAGAAGCTCTGGTTTAGACATCAATGATTCAGCAGTAAATAAATCGATTTCTATACTCTTGATTTCTGCAGCGCCGATTTGGATTTGTTCAGCGATAAATTGCGTATGTCCCTGACGGCTATGATAAATAATTGCGATCGTTTTCATGATTCAGTTCTCAATTAAAAAATTTAATAATTTAGCGGTGAGGAATAATCCAAATCCGAAGATACTGTGATTAATCAAACTCTTAATACGATTGATAAAAGGGTGTGGTGTTTTAGATGCAGCCATACCAGAACCCATTGCGGGTTGCATAATCAAGAAAGGAATCAAAACCGTAATGACACCAAATAAGAGTGCAGCTGATAATTGCGGTTGTGAGAGCCAATTTTGTCCAACGATCAAAATAAAGCTGAAAGCAAAAATAATTCCAACAGTGTAGTGTGCAACCCAACCGAGTAGAGATTCATAGGGAATTTCAGGACTACGAGCAATTGATTTGTGTTGAATTTTTCCACGGAAAATCCACCCGACCCATCGACCGAGTAAGGCAAAATTTAAGCTTGGGATATTGAATTTTTTTAATATCAATAACCAAAGATCCATGACCAGTGTTGCGCCAATTCCGAGACTCAAAATGCAGAGCAATATTTTAAAAATATTCATTTCACCACCTTGATCTTTTCCAAATAAAAGTTGATAAATTTATTGTGCAAGTTGAAGTCAACTTTAAGTCAAGAGGTATTTATGGATATTGGTGAAGTTTCAAAAAGAGCACATGTCACAACATCTGCATTGCGCTTTTATGAAGAGAAAGGATTGATCAAATCGATAGGACGACATGGTTTGCGGCGACAGTATGGAAAGCAGGTATTAGATCAATTGGCTTTAATTGCATTAGGTCGAGCAGCTGGTTTTTCTCTGGATGAGATTGCAAGCATGTTTGGACAAGATGGAAAACCTGAACTTGATCGGAAAATGTTGAAAGACAAAGCTGAACAATTAGGACAGATGACAAGACGTTTACATTTTATCAGTGAGGGACTAAAGCATGCTGCAGTATGCCCTGCAGAGAATCATATGCAGTGTCCAACCTTTCAACACTTTTTAAAAGCAGCGATCTCAGGCGAATATCAACCTACTAAGTTATAGGGAGGACACACTCTAAGGAAATGTCATCATTTCGCCATAAAGATTTCATTTTATTGCAGTCAAAGGGTCATCAAAGCTTGGTTAAATTTTTTATAATTTTACCAAACGTATAAAATTATGAACAAGAAAACTTTAGTGATACTTTTGTGTTGTAGTGCTTTGGGTTTAAGTGCCTGTAATGATGATAATCATCAAGATCAAACGACTTCTACAGATAAAGTTACTGAACCAACGCTTATCGCTTTTGCCAAACTTCCTGTAGCAACCTATGCGGCAGGACCTGATTCTGGTAAAGCAGTGAGTGGTGCGAATGGTATTTATCCTCCATTTAAAGGGCAACCTGTGCAAGGCTTCTCTGCCGCTTTAAAAAATGATGATGATAGTTATATGGCGATGGCAGATAATGGCTTTGGTACACAAGACAATTCCGCTGATTTTTTATTACGCATTTATAAGATAAAAGCTGACTTTAGAAGCAAAACCAAGGGCACAGGGCAGGTTACTGTACAAAACTTTATTCAGTTACGTGATCCTAATAAACGTATTTCTTTTGAGATTGTGAATGGAAATACCGCAGACCGCTTATTGACGGGAGCGGATTTTGATCCTGAATCGATGCAACGTGCGGCAGATGGGACGTATTGGATTGGGGATGAATTTGGTCCTTATCTGTTACATTTTTCTGCACAGGGAATATTGTTAGATGCACCTATTCCACTACCAAATCCATTGAATTCAACGCAAGAATTGCGTTCACCACAAAATCAGTTCAATAAAGCCAATATCAACTATGTTGAACCTTTAGTCCAACGAAGTGGTGGTTTTGAAGGTATGGCCATTTCACCTGATGGTAAATATTTATATCCATTGCTTGAAAAACCCTTGGTGAATGACGCTACAGGACAACTTTTAATCTCTCAATTTGATCTACAGAAAAAAGCATATACTGGACAATACTATTGGTTTGCTTTGAACAGTAAAGCCACCAACATTGGTGATTTCCAATTATTTAATGACAAAGAAGGTATCATCATTGAACGTGACGCAAGTCAAAATAATTTAGGCGGTTATAAGAAGCTGATTCGTGTGAAATTTAACGAACCGAAACAAGCGGTTGCACGTGAAGATCTCGTCGATTTAATCAAAATATCTAATCCGAATGCTCTTTTTGGTACAGTACGAGAAGGAGATATTGGCACAGGTTCTGTATTTGCTTTCCCATTTGAAACCATTGAAGATGTGATTATTGAAAATGGTACAACGTTGACTGTATTGAATGACAATAATTTCCCAGGATCATCAGGACGCAATGCGAAACAAGCTGATGATAATGAAATTATTCAAATCCGTTTACCAAAAGCATTATTTTAAACGTCGGGTAAAATTAGCCGAAATGATCATTCCGCATTTTGGCTGAAAGCGTATACTGTTCAGGCATAAGGAGTCCTCATGTCTGAATCAGTTACACGTCCAACCCATATCGAATATGGTTCAAAATCGTTTACTGCGATTTTATGGTCTTTATTTTTTGCTGGTTTTGCATCCTTTTCGTCTTTGTACTGTGTACAACCAATGATGCCAATTTTTGCAAAATTTTTTCAGGTTACACCGACGCATAGTAGTTTTCCTTTATCCTTTTCTACCGTCGCCTTAGCAATTGGTCTGTTATTCACAGGTTTTATTTCCGATCGTTTTGGACGTAAACCGATCATGGTTTGTGCCTTATTCCTCGTTTCGATTCTCTTATTGATTAGTGCTTCTTTTCCCATTTGGGAAATCTTCCTCGGCACCCGTGTTTTGATTGGTTTGGCTGTCAGTGGGGTCGCAGCCGTTGCAATGACTTATATCGGCGAAGAAATTGCGCAGAAAGATATCGGTTTTGCGATGGGATTGTATATCTCTGGCACAGCGATTGGCGGCATGGGTGGACGTTTAATTGCAGGGGTATTGGTTGACTTTATTTCTTGGCAATCTGCAACCTATATCATTGGTTTTCTAAATTTTATTATTGCTTGTCTATTTTATTTATTGTTGCCCAAATCAGAGCATTTCAAGCCATTTCCATTCCGATTTTCACGTTTTAAAGCAGCGTTTGAGCAAAATCTAAAAGACTCGAAACTACGAATTTTATTTGCTCAAGGCTTTATTTTAATGGGCTGTCTAGTCACAGTTTTTAACTATATCAGTTATCACTTATTAGAAGCACCATTTCATTTATCGCAAACTTGGATTGGTTTGATTTCGATTGCTTATTTGGCGGGGATTTATAGTTCACCTAAAGCCGCACAATGGGGCTTTCAATATGGGCGCGCTAAAGTATTACCTGTTTTATTGTTGAGTATGATTATAGGTTTATTTATTACACTTATCTCATCAATATGGGCAATTTTGTTGGGTCTTACCATTTTTACCTTTTCATTTTTTGCGGCACATTCGACAGCCAGTAGTTGGGTATCCGTTCAAGCGGTACAATATCGCGCAGTTGCCTCTTCACTTTATCTCTTTTGCTATTACATGGGCTCAAGTTTGCTTGGGAGTAGTGGTGGTTTGGTCTGGGAGCATTTTGGATGGATTGGAATTAATTTGAGTGTCACAGTGATCTTAGTGATTGGTCTGGCACTCGCGATACACTTAATGAAGAATGAAAATAAAACGACAATTAAAGTCGCATAAACTTGATGAAAGTCCTGAAAATTTAGTAATTTAAATAAGCGCCTATTCGGGTGTAGAGATAATATTAAAATTGGGGAAAATAAGATGGAATTACATAGTCGTGTTTATTATAAACATCCTGACTCAACAATCATGGGACAATTAGAGGTCTTATTTACGACACATCATGGAGATGAAGAAAAGTTCATTCAGACGGCTTTACTCATTAATCCGCAAGCGGATGAGATTACTCAAGAGCTAGTTGATTTGATTGATTCGATTGAACATGATCTTGCGCCAGAGACATTGCACTATGTTGATGGGTTTGCTGTACTAGATTTTACCCATGGCTCAAATGGCGATGAAAACATTGAAAATATTTTATTATTTTTAAAAGGATTATTACCTGATATTCATGCACAAGCTTGGGGTTGTGGTGATGATGATCCATGGGAGTTTTGGTTCAAATTTGATGGCGATGAGCTTATCCGTGAAGATGATGAACCATTGAATGATCCTGATGAAGATGAAGAAATTAAAGCTTCTATTTATACATGGTGGCATCAAGATTTACCTTCTGGAATTAAAGAAGGCTTCTTGAACGAAGAAGAGTAATTATCAACATCTTATAATGCTATTTCCTCAATAAGTTACAAATACTTTTGGGGAAATGCTTCTGTTTGTTTTTTGATCTATAAAAATGAATGGAATTCATGCTAAAATGATCGGCTTTCATCTTTAGATGTCTCTCCTCCATCTGCTAGCCGAGATTCGCAAGCCATGTCTACTGCCTACACTATGCAGACTGCGCCAAAAGCGCTGTTTGATTACGACAAATATTGGGCGTCGTGTTTTGAACCAGCACCATTTTTGCCGATGTCACGAGAAGAAATGGATCAACTCGGCTGGGATGCGTGTGACTTTATTTTGGTTTGTGGTGATGCCTATATTGACCATCCATCTTTTGTATCAGGTGTGATTGGGCGTGTACTTGAAGCACAAGGCTTCCGTGTCGGAATTATTGCACAACCAGACTGGACCAACGCAGAGAGCTTCCGCGTTCTAGGCAAGCCAACCATTGCATGGGGTGTGACCGCAGGGAACATGGATTCAATGATCAACCGTTATACGGCAGATCGTAAAATTCGTTCCGATGATGCCTATTCGCCAAACAATGAAGCAAATAAGCGTCCAGACCGTGCAGCAACAGTTTACTGTCAGCGTTGCCGTGAGGCTTTTCCTGACGTTCCTGTCTTACTCGGTGGTATTGAAGGAAGCTTGCGTCGTATTGCACATTATGATTATTGGTCTGACAAAGTTCGCCGCTCTATTTTGATGGACTCAAAAGCTGATCTATTGATGTATGGTAATGGCGAGCGTGCGATTATCGATGTGATGCATCGTTTAGCCAAAGGTGAGAAAATCCACGAAATTACAGATGTTCGTGGTACAGCATTTATTATTAATAAGCATAATAAAGCATCTAAAGCGAAATTCGTTGAAATTGCCAGTAATGACGTGGATACCATTGGACGTGTCGATCCAATTATTAATCCTTATGTCATGACTGAAGATATTGATGGCTGTGAAGTTGAAAAAGAAAAAGGTAACTCATTAGCGCAGTATCAAAACTTCCAAAAAGAAATCGTTGCCAATCCAATCGTGCGTGAAGGCGATCAGCTCGATCCAGATACACAGATTGTGCAGTTAAAGCCTGCGCCATCAAAAGCGATTAAACATAAATTACCTCCACGTGAATTGGCCGTGATTCGTTTACCTTCTTTTGAAGCAGTGGCTGATGATCATGTATTGTATGCACATGCCAACCGCATCTTGCACCTTGAAACCAATCCGGGTAATGCACGTGCCTTAGTACAACGTCATGGTGAGCGGGACGTCTGGATCAACCCACCACCAATTCCTCTGACCACTGAGGAAATGGACTATGTGTTTGATTTACCCTATGCACGTTTACCGCATCCTTCCTATGGAAATGCACGTTTCCCAGCCTTTGATATGATCAAATTCTCGGTCAATATCATGCGTGGTTGTTTTGGTGGATGTACCTTCTGTTCAATTACTGAACATGAGGGTCGTATTATTCAAAACCGTTCTGAAGATTCAATTTTACGTGAGATTGAAAAGATCCGTGATACGGCACCTCAATTTACAGGCATCATTTCAGACTTAGGCGGCCCAACTGCAAACATGTATCGTTTACACTGTAACGACCCTGAAATTGAAAAGAACTGTCGTAAGCCATCTTGTGTCTATCCAGGTGTTTGTCAAAACCTACATACCGATCATGCGCCTCTTGTTCAGCTTTATCGTAAAGCACGTGAAATCAAAGGTGTGAAGAAGATTTTGATTGGTTCTGGTCTACGTTATGACCTTGCGGTATTGAACCCTGAATATGTTAAAGAATTGGTACAGCATCATGTTGGTGGCTATTTAAAAATTGCACCTGAGCATACTGAACAAGGTCCATTGTCGAAGATGATGAAACCGGGAATTGGGACGTATGACCGCTTTAAACAAATGTTTGAGCGTTTCAGTAAGGAAGCAGGTAAGGAACAATATCTCATTCCATATTTCATTGCAGCGCATCCGGGTACCACCGACTATGACATGATGAACTTGGCGATTTGGTTGAAGAAAAATGGTTTCCGTGCTGATCAGGTACAAACCTTCTACCCATCACCAATGGCCACTGCGACCACGATGTACTACACAGGCAAAAATCCATTGTCTAAAGTGGCGCGTTATACTGAAAATGTCGATATCGTGAAAGGTGAAAAGCGTCGCCGTCTGCATAAAGCATTCTTGCGTTATCATGATCCAAATAACTGGCCATTGTTACGTGAAGCACTGAAAGAAATGGGACGTTCGGATTTAATTGGTAATTCGAAGCAGCATCTGATCCCAACCTATCAGCCACAAGGTACGGCTGAAGGTGAATATAAATCAGCACGTAAAAAGAACTCAACTGTTGCAGGTGATTCAGCGAAACGTGGTCAAGCGCAATCTCAGCCACAATCAGGTCAGAAACGTCCACAAAAAGGGCAGATCTTAACGCAACATACAGGTTTACCCCCACGTGAAACAGGTGACAAAAAACCATTCTCAGGAAAAGTAAAACCTAAAGTGAAACCAAAGCGTTAAATGAATAAACAGAAGGCATCAGTCATGATGCCTTCTTTTTTATACATAAATGGTAGGGTAGTCACAATCTGGTTATAAAAGTACAATTTATCGAAACATATACTGACAATATCTGCTTGAATATTTGCCTACTGATGATTATAAATATAGATGCAGGATGCTTTTACGACTTTGGTCGACGAGGGAAACACGATTAAAAAAATTTAAGTTACACTGCTAAAATGACTTTAACTATCGTTGTTACTGATTAAAAAAATGGCTCAAAGCCAAAATGATTATAAAAAATCTAAAGGGATTCGTTAGAAATGTATTATTTCATAACAATAGTTGGATTGCTGTTGATTACAGCACTTGTGTTTCGACGCCTACATCCTAATCGGCGTCAAGATAGTCCATTAAAACGCCGTGGTATTCTCAATATTTCTGAGCAAATTACCTTGATGCGTTTACAAGCTGTATTACCTCGTCATACGATTTTGGCGCATGTTTCTTTTGATGCGCTATTAACAACAAAATTTGCGCATACGCGCCGTAAATATCAAGGTTTAGTTGCTGATTTTGTCGTACTCGATCAGCAACATCAAGTGCTTGCAATTATTGAGATTGCAGACGAGTCATATGTGAATCGTCTACATCAGAAGCATTATCAAGACAGCTTATTAGAATTAGCGGGTTATCGAGTATTGCGCTATAGCAGTATTCCAACGGAGCAAGAGTTGCGTGAGAACTTAGTTCCTGATCTATTTGAACCGATCATGCCTGTTTCAATCACAGCAACCACAATGCCGCACACGGAACGAGTTATGAAATATAATGTTCTAGCAGCAAAATCATCTTAATTGATTATGGACGTACTGCTGTCACGGTCATTTCAACCAAAACATCTGGCGTATACAGTTTAGACTCTACGCAGGTACGTGCTGGGGGATGACCTTCAGCAATCCATGCATCCCAAACCGCATTCATTGCTGCATAATCTTGTTCAATGTCTTTTAGAAAAATAAGTACAGATAAAATATGCGTTTTGTCTGTACCTGCTTCTGCGAGTAAACGATCGATATTATCTAAAGTTTGTTGTGTCTGTGCAGTAACATCGACACTGGTATCATCTGCTAGTTGACCTGCCAAATGAACTAAATTTCCTGAAATTGCGACTTCGCAATAACGTGAAGTGACATGCAGTCTTTGCACAGTCATAAAGAATTACCTAATTAAAATGGATAACTAGAATTGTACTTGATGACATTTTGTTGCAGTGTAATTTTGTTTAAACCAAACTCAATAAGTTTCTATTTCCATCAAATTCCGCTGTTGGAAAAACAAAATACAATGTTGTTGTGGACAAATAATCATATTACCAAGGTTAAGAAATTGGATTTTGGCTTGGCGTAGTCGATTTAGACAAGTTGCAATAGAACTGTGCATTGGGCAGAGTTGTTTTATTTGGCTTAATGCTGAATAAGTAGTTTGGTACATCATTTTATTCCTATCAATATGATTTAGTGCTTGGGCGAAATGAGAATTTCGCCCAACTCGATTTATATGGTTTGTTGTTCTGATTGATACCAATTGACATGACGAGTAATAAACATGACGCAGGCGATAAGAATGAAGGAAAGAATAGAACCAAATAAAAAGGTTTTACCACTAGATTGCAGAAGTAGATACATCATGCCGTATAGCGTACTCAGCAAAAGACCAAATAGTAATGCTGCTTTATAACCCTGAACAACAAAGTACAAATACCATGTAATTAAACTGATACAGGCAATTGCAGCGACCAGATAAGCCCATGCAAAAGCATAATATTCACTGATTGAAAGTAACAATACAAAAAACACGCCTTGTGCCATAGCGACTAACGCATATTGGACAGGGTGAATTTTGAGACTTTTTAAAACCTCGAATAAGAAGAAGCAACCAAAGGTAATAATAATAAGCATGACGCCGTATTTAATCGCGCGATCAGTTTGGGTATAGATATTTACAGGTTCTATAAATTGAGTAGAAATCCCTGAGATATTCGATAATGTGGTTGTAGCATAGGATGTTACGCTATCAGCGGCACGTGCTGCTTCGAGTGCCGCCATTGCAGCGCCTGAATTATTTAACACATCATAAATGCACTGGCTGTTTTCACACTTCGAAACACTGTCTAAATTACGCTTACCTAAAGCGATATTTTTCCAATCAGCTGAAAATTCTTGTTTTTTACTGGACTTCTTAAACGGTAGGCTTTGCCCATCATATTTGATATCACTCCAATTGCCTGTGGCGTGATAGGTCATTTCATAACTGGTTGGAATAAAGCTAAATTCACTCAGTCCTTCTAGCTTGAATTGTAGATTAAATTTAAACCCTTGTTGAAATTTTTGGATTAACTCAGGATATTGCTTTGCTGTGATATGCATCAAATCAAAGCCTTGCTGACCTTGGCTTTGTTCAGCAAAATCGAATTTATAGGCTTTGCCATCAATATTAAACATGGGTTTGGCATTTAACCCACGTGCATCCTGAATCGGGAAAATAATTTCAGCCTGATCCCATAGATAGTTGCGTTGAAGTTCATTGCCGACCGCTTTAAAGACCCCTTTACCTGACATCGTATTTTGATAGCTGATAGCTTTATAAATATTACGCTTGTAAGTACTGTCTGATACGTCAAATTGTGCTGTCCAGTCTGCTGTTTCTGCTCCTAAAGTAACAAAAACGGTTTGAGTACAATCATAGGTCTTCTTTTCTTCATTGGTACATGTGGTTTGAACTTGATAAGGAAGTTTTAAATAAGGTGCAATGACTTGCTGTGGTCGAATTTGTTCATTGGCAATATCCCGAATTACTTGTTGTTGATAGCTTTGGCGTTCGTTTACCAAATTTGAAATAAAGAAAAGACCAATATAAAAAACCAAAATCAGGAACAGAATTGCTGCTATTTTCAGATAAATAAAATTATGGCGCATGGTGGAATCCATTGTCATTGTGATATGACAAGTATCCTGAATCGAGATGCGCTTCGGATGCGTTTCGCTTGAAGCTTATGTGAAGTTTGTATGAAGTGTCAGACTGACCAGTACGCCAGAACTATGCTTCTCTAAGAAATCGAGAGCGTTTCCTGAGATATTTTGAATGCTAATTTTGCCCTGATGTTGCTGAATAATTTGCTGCACGATGCTAAGACCAATTCCTGTACTTCGTTGTTGATTGTGCGGACGTGGCAGCGAAAAATAAGTCTCAAAAACACGCTTTAAGGCGTATTCAGGAATCGCTTCAGCTTCATTAAATAAGGAAATTTCAATACTGTTCGTAACGCTATGCTCTTTCAATTGAATGGCAATCAAGCCTTGTTCAGGGCAGAAATCTCTCGCATTATCCAATAGATTATTGAGGGCTTGTTTTAACCAAAATGGATCGGCATAGATTGAGCAATGTTCAGGAAGATCAAGCTGTATCTGTATTTGTTTACGCTGTAATGCGCTTTGTTGTTGCTGAAAACATTGTTGAATCAGCGTGCTTAGATCAAGCATTTGAAATTCTAAAACATGCTGATTTTTTTCGAGTCGTGTCAGTAATAGCATACGTTCGATTAGGGACTGGAGACGTTGAGCTTGTTGCACAATATGTGTTGCAAATTGCTGTTGATCTTCTAAAGGTAGATCATCCTGTAATAATTCTGCACTGGCTTGAATCGCAGTCAGTGGGCTTTTCAACTCATGAGTGAGCGTATTGACATAATTTTCGACGTAGGCACGATCTTCCAACTTTTCCCGCATTTCACTTAGGGCTTGGGTCACTTGATTCAGTTCTTTGGCTGAATAGAAAAACGGTGCTTGATTCACAGGCGCGAGTGCTTGGGCATAACGTCGTACTCGGTCGATACTATGTTTAAGCCAATAAGCCACCATGCTGGCAAGTAATAAGCTGAGCGCTGCAATCCAAAGTGCTTGATGAATGAGTTGTTGTTCTGCACGTTCAATATAAGGTTGTACGGATTGATTAGGCTTACCAATACTCACCACACCGAGTAATTGTTGTTTATAGATAATTGGTGCAGCAATGTGCATGACACTACTATTGCGGTCATTAGGATCGGTTGCAGTAGAACGTGCGCCGTATTTGCCACGTAGGGTTAGGTAAACATCATTCCATTTAGAGTAATCTTGTCCAACCGCTTTCCCTTCGGAATCATAAATCACAATACCATGCTGATCAGTAATATAAAGCTGTTGGTTAATTTGATTTTTTTTATGTTGCCAAATCGTCGCATCAAGTTGACGGGATAACGCAGCTTGAATCTTCTGATCAAACTCTGGGGTATTTACTTGTTGTTGATGGACATCTTCGGCAATGAGTTGCGCAATAATATTGGCATTTTCAGCAAGTGTATCTTCAACCACTTGTCTTACATTGGGTTTCACTTGTTGGGTGAGGGTATAGGCAATAAAGCTGAGACTCAGTACCACCACCAAGCTAAAGAAAAACCAAATGCGGATAAAGATTGACATAATAAAAGTGAGGTTTTAATTGCTGTGCGTTATTTTAATCTTATTAAAAATAAATAGCGTTGCTAAATTGAAAAATAATTGTGAGCATATTAATATTTATTACTATAATTTTTACAAATGATAAAACTAAGGAAATAATTTTAAATAAGATAATCTTTATTTTTAGTTTGTTATGTAGCTCAGGCTGCTTTGCAATTAACCCAGACCAAGAATATATGATGTTTTTAAAAAAGTATGAGCAATTATCTAATGTGATGAATCTTGATGGGCTAGAAATGTATGCAGATGATGCAAAAGTTCATTCAAAAGAAATTTCAGCCGATGGTATAGAACGGACAATGAGCATGTCTGGTAAAAAATTAAAAGAACTAGTGAATCAAAATATAGATATTCTAAGAAATATGGCCTATCAAACGAATTTTAGTAATGTGAAAATTATTAGAAATATAGATTCTGCAAAAATATTAGCAACGAAATATAGTAATAAAGATTGTTACTCTGATGCAGATTATTATATGGTTGTTTCAAGAAAAGCTGATAAAAAACTTTATATTACAGAAGAATATTTTACAGTTTCACCAAAGAACTTATGTGAGAAAGGGATTAAAGATGATTTGGCTTTACAATTATCTTTAGGTGCTAATATGATGAAAAATAAACTACCTATGAAGGTAGATAGAGAAACAAGTTTAGAAGATGTAATTGCGAAAGATAAACAACTAACTTTTATCTATCGATTAATCCATTTTACATCGAATGATCTACCTTCTAATTGGATAGAAGTTAATGGTGTTCCACAAATTATAAAAGGTGTCTGTGCTGATACAAAAATGAAAGACCTTTTAGATAAAGGCGGTGAAATCAATCTTAAATATTATTATTCAGATAATACTGAAGCAACTAAAATAAAATTGAATAGGAATGACTGTAGTATTTAATCAACTTTGAACTAAACTATACCCAAACCCTCGATGTGTCCGAATCGGATCATCAGGGGTAATCTGTTTAAGCTTTTGCCTTAAACTTTTGATATGTGTATCCACCGTTCGTTCTAAACTATGCTCAGGATGTTCCCAAATATGATCCATGAGTTGTTGACGGCTAAACACTTGTTCAGGATGCTGGATCAGTAAAAATAACAAACGATATTCATAACGCGTCAGCTGCAACATTTGTCCATGATATTGAATTTGTAGAGATTGCGGATTACATATCCACGTAGCGGAGTGTGGCGTAATTTCTGTTTGAATGATTGGTGGTTGTGGTGGGGTATTTTGAGCTTGTACTTCCATTCTGCGCCATACTGCTTTAATTCTTGCCACAATTTCACGTGCACTAAAAGGCTTGGTACAATAATCATCAGCACCGATTTCTAAACCGACAACCCGATCAATTTCATCATCGCGAGCCGTTAAAAATAATAAAGGTGTTTGATATTTTTGACGCAGTTGTTTGCAGACTTCAAAACCATTGAGATCAGGTAAACCCACATCTAAAATAATAAAATCAAAAGTCTGTTGAGAGAGTAATTCAAGTGCTTGTGTTCCTGTATTTGCCCAACTGACACTCCAACCTTCACGTTCAAGCGCATAACGTAGTGGCAACACAATTGCGGCTTCGTCTTCAATACAGAGAATTTGTTTTTGATTCATAATGATCAGTAATCAATATTTTCTAATTTTATGATGTTAGTTTAACTGAAGTCTGGATCGAGAGAACTAATGTTGAGAATTTTTATAAAAGATAAATAAGAAAAGGACACCTGAAGTGCCCTGTAATATTCGGATTTGATCGTCACGCTAACCACAGGAGCAAATGCTAAAAGCGAGGATTTCTTTAGCAAGGGCAAGCAACAAGGATAATGTTACCGCGCCGCCTAGAGTACTGAAAACCGCATAAAAAGCAAACATAAATTTTAGTTTGGGATATGCTTTTGTGTAAAAAAACGCCACTACCATAAAGAAAGTTGAGATTCTTGTTGCATGGGCTGTAATTGATAGACACCAACACCGACTAAACGGAATTGAAAAGTCGACTCAATATGCATTTCATTCAGTAGTTGAAAGATGACTTGTGCTAAGTCTTGTTCAGATTGTAGCGCTTGTTTGAAGCTTTTACTATGTTGTAAAACCTGAAAATTTTTAAGTTTAAGTTTTACATTGACTCCCCGAGCAGTTAATTGTTTTTTATTTAGACTACGCCAAACTTGCCCAGCTAGGGGCTGCCAAGTGTGATGACATTGTTCAAGTGTATAATCATCATCAAAGGTGATCTCTTTTGATATTTGTTGGCGCTCCCGTTCTGCTTTTACAGGGCGATGATCAATCCCTTGAGCATATAAATAAAGTTGTTTTCCGTATTTGCCAAAATGATGAATAAGTATATTTTCTTCTATTTTTTGTAGATCACCGAGCGTATGTAAATTCAGTTGACTTAATTTTTCTTGAGTGACTTTACCGACCCCTGGAATTTTATTGAGGGCTAAATCCTGAATAAAATTGAGTACCTGATGGGGTTTTATCACAAATAAACCATTAGGTTTGTTCCAATCAGAGGCGATCTTTGCCAAAAATTTATTGGGAGCTACGCCAGCGGACGCAGTGAGTCCTGTCACCGCAAAAATATCAGCACGAATGTGTGCAGCGACCTCAGTCGCACTCGGAATGTTTTTTAGATTCTCAGTCACGTCTAAATAAGCTTCATCTAATGATAGCGGTTCAATCAGAGGGGTGTATTGTTGGAATATCTGATGAATTTGTGCTGAAACTTCACGATATTTTTCAAAATTAGGCTCAATCACAATAACCTGCGGACAGAGTTTTTTGGCTTGTCCCATCGACATCGCCGAGCGTAGCCCAAATACGCGAGCGGGGTAGGATGCTGCAGCGATTACAGCACGAGGGTGGTGTGATGAAATCACTACAGGCAAGTTTTTGAGATCAGGGCGTTCTCTGAGTTCAACCGATGCATAAAAGGCATCCATATCAATGTGGATGATTTTGCGCAGTTCACTTGGCATCTACGATGCCTTGTTGTTTTAAAAAGATTCGCCACTGTTTTGGTGACTCAGCATATACGTTCAGATCAACAGGTTTGGGAATTCCATCTATGTTTCCACTTCGGCTATGTTGCCAAAAGAGCCATTGTCGTCCATCTTTTAATTCAGGTTTACCCTCATAATCCCTCACCCATAATGGGGTATTGCTAAAATTACCCATCAAGACAATGTGGTAAAAAGTCTTGGAAATATAAAAAATAGGTTGTTTGCCATAATGTTTATGGAGTTGATCATTCATGATCTGAATTTCTTTGAGTAACTGCTCTTTGGTATAGGTATTAATGCAATTACTGTCATATTCAAGATCAATCACAGGCGGTAAGGCATCTGCTTTCTTTGGCACAGTAGCGATAAAATTTTCAGCCTGCACGGTGCCATCACGGCAGAGACGATAGAAATGATAAGCCCCGACATGTAAACCACGTTCACGTGCTTTGAGCCAATTCTGCTGAAAATTTTGATCTTTGAAATCGCCACCTTCGGTGGCTTTGAGATACACGAATTGGTATTGCATCGGAGAGATCTTTTTCCAGTTAATCTCACCTTGATGATGTGATACATCAAATCCACGGATTGAATAGTCTTGTGCTACGGCTTTTTGTTGATAGAACAGTCCAAAATAACTGACGATACCGAGCATCACTGTTAAAGCAATACTAGTCAGTGCTGGATAATGCTGAGAGAGTGGATACTTCGGTATTTTCTTTGCCATAATGAGGTTTTGTACTATGCAATATCGAGTTGAGTGCTAGATTTACAGTATTCGTCATGCAGCGATTGTACTCGTTTTGCTTTCTCATGAATCGTTTGACTACCGAATTGTTTTATAAATCTACATGAAGCGTAATGTCTAGCATGCTGCTCGTAGTGGCGTACCCAACTTTCTCGTTGTGCTAAGCGTTCATCCTTGACAGGCCAAACACCTTGGCGTAAACGCTCAACCCCAATGCGCCACGGTTTAGGGCTAATTCGTGCACGGAAACAATTTTGATTGCGACACATCAGATCATAATGCGGATCGGCATAAATAGCATGAAATAAGGCCTGCGCATCTTCACCTCGAGGTTCAAAGGTTTGATGCATCACCAAAACACGATAACCTTTGGGTGTGCGGTAAACACGTAAATGCCATGTAGGATGATGTTGAGAAAAAGTTTTAATTTTCTCCAAAGCCTGCTGCTCTGGTGTACCTCTCAATTTCGATTTCAGTTTGAACAAACATTTACTGATCCAAGGGGTCAATAACAGTGATACCACGAATCCAAGCCCAAAGATGAGCCATGAACTAAAATAGACAGCGCACAAGCTTGAGATAACCAGTAGTAGAAAAAATACCGTCATGTAAAGTTTAGAGTTGGGATGATAGATAAAATCAATATCTGCAAATAACACATCAGGTGTATTTAAACATAAAGCCCCATAGGTGTTGCGCGTGATAATGACATCATCATGTTGTGCAACAATCTCTTCTCGGATCGGGAGACCTTCAGCACCGTTATAGGCAACTTTATGATCGATTCTGCGAATATTTTGATCTACTTTTATTTGCTCAATCGCTGCTGTAACACGTTGTTCAGCATGTATTTGCGCTGCCTCAATGCTTTGATCTGACCAACCAAAGCGTTTGATGGTGTATTGTCTTCCTTCAAATTTTGTTTTTGTTTTCGCTTCAGCCCAATATTTTGGAATAATCATCTCATTTTTCCTTATTCTTTTTCATCTTATTAAAATGTTAGCTCTCATCCGTAGTTTCTTTCGGGATCTGCCAAAAGATGATTGCAGTAATGATGTTAATACAACCCAGTGTAATCAAGGTGGCATGGAAAGCACTGCTAATCGATGTCGTTGAAAAGTGCTGACTGAATAGATTAATCAATGTGCCTGCCATTGCGACACCAATACTCATAGACAGCATCATAATCATTGATAAAAAACTATTGCCACTGCTGGCATCGTGTTGCGGCAGGTCTTTGAGGGTGAGCGTATTCATGCCTACAAACTGTAGCGAATTTAATGTACCAAAAATAAACAAGTGTAAGACTTTCAACCACAGTGGGGTAACTGCTGTCATTAATGAGAAGCTCGCAATACATAATCCGACCAAGATGGTATTGGTGAGTAGAAAACGACGATACCCTACACGTTGAATTAATGGACGAATAATTGGTTTCGAAAATAATGAACCCAAGACCAATGGAATCATCATTAGTCCTGTAATGAAAGGTTCAAAGCCAAAGGCGACTTGCAACATCAAAGGTAAAATAAAAGGAATAGCATTGCTGCCCAAACGTGCGAAGAAATTACCTAATACACCGATTGAGAAGATTTTGTAACGGAATAAACGCCCATGAAATAGCGCATTTTGATGGGTATGCGCATGATAGGCATAGCTAACTGTGGCAATTATACCAATCAACAATAAGCTGATACTCACAAGATTTGAATATTGTGAGGAGGCCATATTTTCAATGCCTAAGGATAAGCCGACCATCGCGACCATTAATAAGATAAAACCGCTGAAATCGAAAGTTTTCACCGTCGGCTCTTTCTGATTGGGCATGATTTTAAATGTCATGATCATACCGAGAATACCCATCGGAAGATTAATCATAAAAATCCAATGCCATGTTGCGACTTCAACTAACCAACCGCCTAATGTAGGTCCCATCAGTGGACCGATTAACCCTGCCAAACTCATGAGACTCATGGCTGAAAGAAATTGGGAGCGTGGAATTAGCTTTAATAAAGCCAAACGGCCTACAGGCATCAGTAATGCACCACCGATGCCTTGAATCACACGGAAAAACAACAGTTGTTCTAGGTTTTGCGATAAGCCACATCCCAATGATGCCAAGCTGAAAATCACCATAGAGCTGAGATAAATATTACGAATCCCAAAACGATCGGCTAACCAGCCACTCAAGGGAATACAGGCTGCAACAGATAATACATAGGCGACAATCACACTATGCATTTGTAATGGATTTTCATTCAGTTGAATCGCCATTGCTGGTATTGCAGTATTCACGATGGTGGTGTCTAAGGCTTGCATAAAAAAGCCAATCGAAACCAATATGACCAACCATCGAAATTCGGGCTGTACAGCTTGGTGTGTTGTCGTTGTCATGAGTTCTGACACATAAGAAATCGGTTCTAGTTTAATGCAACCCTATTGGAAATAAAGACTAAAATTGTCAAAGAGTGGTCATTGAACTGACATTAAAGTGTCATCTAACTTGCATCTCAAATCACTAAATTAACCATACAAAATAAGGGTATGGAATTTGATGATGAAATTTAAGATTTCAGTTTTATTGACAACATTGTTGTCTGTAGGGTTGGTTGCCTGTAATGAGAATGATAACGCTACGAGCTCAACAGAGGTTGTAGAAGCAACGCCTGAAACAATTAAGTTAAGTCTGTTAGGGCGTTATGAAACCAAGGTGTTTGTTAAAAGTGCAGCTGAGATTCCTGCGTATGATGCGGCAAGTAAACGCTTATTTGTAGTCAATGCACAAAAAGGTTTAGTCGATGTTTTAGATGCATCTAAACCAGCACAGCCTGTACACATTGCAGAGCTTTCAGCACGAACTTATTTAGCAAATTCTGAAGTAAATAGTGTTGCTGTGAAAAATGGCATTGTTGCGATTGCAGTGCAAGCTGAGAATAAAACGGATGCCGGAATGGTGGTGTTTTTTAATGCCAAAGATCTCAGTTTTATTAGCAAAGTGAGTGTGGGTGCTTTACCTGATATGCTGACTTTTAGTCCAGATGCTAAAACGGTTTTAGTCGCAAATGAAGCAGAACCGAATGATGATTATTCGGTTGATCCTGAAGGTTCGATCAGCATTATTGATATCAGCAATATTCAACAACCTAAAGCCAGTGTGGCAGGTTTTAGTGCATGGAATAATCAAAAGTCAGATTTATTGGCCAAAGGAGTACGTATCTTTGGTCCAAACGCCAGTGTTGCTCAAGATTTAGAACCTGAATATATAACCATTTCAGCAGATAGCAAAACCGCTTGGGTCACGTTACAAGAAAATAATGCAATTGCGAGAATAGATATCGCGCAACAGAAAGTCACCGATATTTATCCATTAGGCTATAAAGACCATAGTTTGGTTGAGAATGCTTTAGATGTGAGTGATCGGGATTGTGATCCAAAAACAGATTGTAATGGTGATGGTGTTATTGATACCAAAGATAAAGATAAGGGAATTATCAATATCAAACCGTGGGCAGGTTTAGTGGGGATGTATCAACCAGATTCGATTGCGAATTATCAGGTAAATGGCCAAACTTATTTGGTGACCGCCAATGAAGGGGATTCACGAGCTTGGTTAAAAGACGCTGAGGCATATTTTGGTGGTGATACCAATAAGGGCTTTGTAGAAGAAATTCGCGTTAAAGATCTGTTTAAGAGTAGTGGTTTTACCAATAAAGTCAAAGATGAGTATCCAGCGCATTTACAGAAAATCGCTGTAGGCGTAAAAGGTGCACGATTAAATGCATTAACTTTTGGTTATTGTGGCGCAACGACAACAGATGCAAAAGGCTGTCGTGAAGATAGTCAATTAGGTCGTTTAAAAGTGACGTGGACCAAAGGATACCAAATGAATCAAGACGGTACACCAAAACTGGATGCAGATGGTTATCTGGTTTATGACAAACTCTATGCCTATGGTGCGCGTTCATTTAGTATCTGGAATACCCAAGGTCAACTTGTTTGGGATTCGGGCAGCGAATTTGAAAAGAAAATAGCAGAGTTATTCCCTAAATACTTTAATAGTGATCATGAAGAAGTCACTTTTGATAAGCGAAGTGCTGCCAAAGGCCCAGAACCAGAAGGTATTACTGTGGGGACAATCGGGAAGAAAACCTTTGCTTTTATTGGTTTGGAACGTATGGGTGGCATTATGGCGTATGACATCACTACACCGAATAGACCTAAGTTTATTGAATATTTTACTACCCGTAACTTTGTAGAAACAGATATTGCGCAACAGGGTGATTTAGGACCTGAGGGTTTGATCTTTGTCTCTGCAAAAGACTCCCCAAATGGTAAGCCATTGCTCGTGGTTGGTAATGAAGTCAGTGGTTCAACGGCTGTTTACCAAGTTAATCTTCAATAAACTCTTGGCATAAAAAGACGGATCAATTTGATCCGTCTTTTTATGCTGAGTATTTTAGACTTCGATACGTGTAGGACTATTCAAATTTTTAATCACATTGGTAATTTGTTCAAGCGAATCACAAATAATCACTTTGGCACGATGTTGAGGAGGTAAAAATCCTTCTTCAACAGCATGATCTAGTTGAGCAATCAAGGCATCATAAAAACGATTTACATTATAAATTATCATCGGTTTTTGGTGCTGATTGAGTTGACCCCAAGTAGCTATTTCTAAAATCTCTTCAAAAGTACCTAAACCACCAGGTAAAGCAATAAAAGCACTGGCACGTTCTGCCATCAATGCTTTACGTTCATGCATGGTCTCAACAATATGAAGCTCTGTTAATTTATTGTGTGCAATTTCATAGTCCAACATAAACTCAGGAATTACACCGACTACTTCACCGCTATGTTCCAGTACAGTATCTGCAACTTGACCCATTAAGCCAATACTTGCTCCCCCATAGACAATTCCAAAACCTTGATTTGCGATGTGTTGAGCAAGTTCGATGGCTTTATCTCGATAAATGGGTTTGTTACCTGTACGAGAACCGCAATATAAAGCAATAAGAGATTGGGTGGTTTTTCTGGGAGTAGAAGAAATGGTTTTTTTATCTGTCATTCTAAATACACTATTCATTCGGTTTATTTTCACCTTATCATTTTCATTGTGCTTGTCTAGGTTAAATGACTTTTATGACAGTTTTATGCACACTTTACGTACAAAACAATATTATGAATTTTAGAAAAAATTTGAAAACAACAAGCACATAAAAAAGATGAATTTCACTGCAATCTTGCCTATACTGAAAATCCTTTTATTAATTTATGTACCTCTATGAGTAGTGGTTGTTGTCGCTCCGCTTTGTTCTTATTTCCTAAAAAAAATGTTTTGGCTATTTGTGCCGACCTTTTAAAAATTCAACTTCATAACGATATTGCTGATTTTGCAGAGGAGTCACATCAATGATTTTTGAATGGATGTCTGATCCTTCTGCATGGGTTGGCTTAGCCACATTGGTGGTGCTTGAAATCGTCCTAGGTATTGATAACCTAGTATTTATTGCAATCTTGGCAGAAAAACTACCACCAGAACAACGTAATGCTGCTCGTAGAGTTGGTTTGATTCTCGCCTTAATCATGCGTCTAGGATTGCTTGCCGCAATTGCATGGGTTGTGACTCTAACTGAACCACTGTTCCATATTTTTGACCATGCCTTTTCTGGTCGTGACCTGATTCTGCTGTTTGGTGGTGTGTTCTTACTCTTCAAAGGTACGATGGAGTTACATGAACGAATCGAGGGTCACCAAACACTGAAAGAAGAAAATCCTGTACATGCTACTTTTTGGATGGTGATTGTTCAGATTGTAGTTTTGGATGCTGTCTTTTCTTTAGACAGTGTGATTACTGCGGTTGGTATGGTTAAGCATCAAAGTGTCATGATGCTGGCAATGATTATTGCTGTTGGTATTATGCTTTGGGCATCCAAACCATTGATGGATTTTGTGAATAAGCATCCAACGGTCGTGATTCTGTGTCTTGGTTTCCTGATGATGATTGGTTTCTCATTAGTGGTTGAGGGCTTTGGTTTCCATATTCCGAAAGGTTACTTGTACGCTGCGATTGGTTTCTCTGTCTTGGTCGAAATCGTGAATCAGACCATGCGTCGCAATCAAGAGAAATTGGTGACGACGACTGATTTACGTTATCGCACAGCTTCTGCGGTATTACGTATGTTGGGCAGTAAAGGTAATGGTAGTGAAGGCCAAAATAAAGAAGCCGAAGATGTTTTAGCGACTCAAGCCTATGCCAAAGAAGTTTTTGACGAAGATAATGGGGTCTATCACAGCGTATTGGTACAGGGTGTTTTAGGCTTATCTGAACGTCCTGTGAAATCTGTGATGACACCGCGTCCTGAATTAGAATGGTTAGATTTAGACGCTGATCCGGCAGAGTTAAAAGAACGTTTAATGGCAATGACTCATTCGCGGTTGATTATTGCGCGTGGTGAGTTAGACAATATTGAAGGTGTTGTTTTAACGCATAAAGTGTTGAATGAATATATCGAAACAGGTGCAATTGATTTCAGTAAACACTTACGTGAGCCTGTGATTGTGCATGAAAATGCACAAGTATTAATGGTGATGGAGCAGTTACGTCAGGCTCCATTACAAATCGCAATCGTTTTAAATGAATACGGTTCTATCGAGGGAATTGCAACGCCGATAGATGTATTAGAGGCGATCGCAGGTGAGTTCCCTGATGAAGACGAATTGGAAGCTGTGGCTGCCAGTTTGGATGATGGTTCAATGTTATTAGAAGGTTCAACTGACATTCGCCATGTATCACTGTTATTAGGTAAAGATCTGGTTGATGAAAGTGAAGAATATTCAACTTTATCTGGTTATGTGTTATTCCATTTAGGTCGTTTACCTGAAAATGGGGAAATGGTTGAAGCTGATGGCTATCGCTTTGAAGTTGTTACAATGGATGGGCACAAAATTGAAAAAGTGCGTATTATTGCCAAAGAAAAGTTAGCCGATAAATAATTAAGTTTGTTTTAAATAGCCTTTGAGCTTTACGATCGTGATTGCGGTAGTTTTGCTCAAGGCTATTTTTATTTGAGTATTGAAATGACATTGACAGACAATTGCCCATGTGGAAATGGGCTATATGTAATATGTTGCCAGCCTTTGCATTTGAAACAACAATTTGCTCAAAATGCAGAGCAATTAATGCGTTCGCGTTACAGTGCTTTTGCTTTACAACAGATTGATTATATTTTGGAAACCACCGCTTTGGGGCAGCAAGCTGCTTTGGATCGAGATGCGATTGCAGATTGGAGTCAATCCAATCAGTGGCTAAATTTAGAAGTCGTGCAGTACCAGCCAAAACTGGATAAAACCCATGCCTTGGTCGAGTTCAAAGCTCATTACTGTGATAAAAATCAGGGTGACAAACAGGCGCATATTCATCATGAAATTTCACATTTTGTTTTGCATCAACAACAGTGGTACTTTCTTGATCCAACCTTGAATATGCAAATAACCATGAAACAACCTTGTATTTGTGGTTCAGGGAAAAAATTTAAACAATGTTGTGCACAATTCATCTAAGTTTGTCTTAAAATAGCGCACACTTTGATGCCTGATTTAGGGATGTCGGCAGATGTTACTCACCGTGATTTATATTATTGCCATTACTGCGGAAGCGATGACAGGGGCGTTATCAGCAGGACGACGTAGTATGGACTGGTTTGGGGTAACGCTGATTGCTTGTGTGACCGCTTTAGGTGGTGGTTCTGTTCGAGATGTTTTACTAGGCCATTATCCTTTAACGTGGGTCAAACATCCTGAATATTTAGTTCTGACTTGTTGTGCAGCGTTTGTCACCATTATTATCGCCAAATGGATGAAGCATTTACGTAGTGTATTCTTATTGCTCGATGCCATGGGCTTAATTGGTTTTACGATTATTGGCTGTCAAATTGCATTATCGATGGGGCATGGTTTTGTAGTTTCTGCCGTGGCAGGCGTGTTAACGGGAGTTTCAGGCGGTATTTTGCGTGATATTTTGTGTAACGATGTGCCTTTAGTGTTTCGCCGTGAGTTGTACGCCAGTATCTCCTTTGTTGCAGTCATCTGCTATTGGGTGTGTTTGGAAATTGGTTTACCTCATGATTTGACTGTGATTTTTACTTTAGTATTTGGTTTTACCTTGCGTGTAATCGCAATTTATTTTGGTCTGGAAATGCCGAAATTTATTTATAAAGAAGACGATGCGGAATCTGCTTCTTCAACAGATGAGCATTAATTAATAAATAACAAAGAGAGTAAAGAATTTTAGGTTGAAATACCTACTTTCCCTTACAACACATAAATTAACCGTTACTTGAATCTTAAATTTAAAATGAATCTTTTATCTGTACAAGAAATGGCTCCTGATGTTATGGAGTTCGATGTAGGTCAACAAATAATGATAGGTCTTGATTATTGTCTTGGACGCAATAATAGAGGCAAAAATCTTTTGTTAGGAAGGAGTTGGCTATGGATCGCTGCAACTTATAATAGATCACTTGTTGCTGAATATAATTGGGCTTCAACTTGGATGGAGCAACCCGAATATAACGAAAGTGAAGTTATCTATATTGAAGATCTTGAGCTAATTGCTGAGCAAGGCAATGCAGCCGCTTTGTATCTGTTGGGAGTTTATCATTCTGGTTCAAATGAAGATAAGCAGGTCGATATTGATCTTGTATTGAAATATTATGAGAAAGCCGCACAGCAGCAATTCTATCCTGCTATTAATAATCTTGCAGATAAATATGAAAATGGCACTGGTGTCGCAAAGAATCTAAAAATAGCCTTTGAGTTTTATTCTACGGCAGCCGATCAAGGAATTGCTGCATCTCAGTTTAGTTTGGGTCTTTTTTACTTAAAGGGACTTTATGTCGAAAAAGATGAAGAATTAGCTAGAGAGTGGTTAAAAAAGGCGGAGAAAAATGGCTGGTTTCCCGCATCAGAAATTCTATTGAATATGTTGCATTAAGCTTAACAAGACACCATTTGACGTTTAAACAACAACAAGGGGTTGTCACAAGGCATTCATCCACATAGCATACAAAACATTGACGATAACAATGATTTTGGATGACTTGCTGAAATGACCAGCCTTGCACATCATGCAACCGAAAACCGCTCCGTAGCCGAATTCACAGAACAAGCTTACTTAAATTATGCCATGTACGTGATTATGGATCGTGCACTGCCGCATATCAGCGATGGTTTAAAACCTGTACAACGTCGTATTGTTTATGCAATGAGTGAGCTGGGTTTAAAATCCACTGGTAAGCCGAAGAAGTCAGCCCGTACTGTTGGTGATGTACTCGGTAAATATCATCCGCATGGTGACTCAGCCTGTTATGAAGCGATGGTGTTGATGGCACAGCCATTCAGCTACCGTTATCCATTGATTGAAGGTCAAGGCAACTGGGGTTCACCAGATGATCCTAAGTCATTTGCTGCAATGCGTTATACCGAAGCCAAATTGTCTGCTTATAGTGAATTATTACTGAGTGAACTTGGGCAAGGGACGAGTGAATGGCAAGATAACTTTGATGGTTCGATGAAAGAACCGATCACCTTACCTGCACGTATTCCCAATATTCTGTTGAACGGTACTACGGGTATTGCGGTAGGGATGGCAACTGATATTCCACCGCATAACTTACGTGAAGTGGTCAAAGGTACGATTGCACTGATTCGTAATCCTGAAACCACTGATGAAAAATTAGCAGAATATATTCCAGCCCCCGATTTACCGACCAAAGCTGAAATTATTACGCCACCAGAAGAATTACTGAAAATCCAAACCACAGGGCGTGGTAGCTATCGTGCGCGTGCCGTGTATACGGTCGAAAAAAATGAGATTGTGATTACTGAGCTACCTTATCAAGTTTCAGGTTCAAAAGTCGTTACGCAAATTGCAGATCAAATGATTGCGAAAAAGTTGCCTTTGGTGGCAGACATTCGTGATGAATCAGATCATAAAAATCCAACACGTTTAGTCATTGTATTACGTTCTAATCGTGTAGATGCTGAAACGGTGATGAGCCATTTATTTGCAACCACTGATTTAGAATCAAGCTATCGCGTTAATTTGAATATGATTGGTGCAGATGGTCGTCCTCAAGTCAAATCGATTCGCCGTATTTTGTTGGAATGGATTGAGATCCGTAAGCAAACCGTAACACGTCGTTTACAATATCATTTAAATAAAATTGAAAAACGTTTGCACATTATGGCAGGCCTTTTAATTGCCTATTTAGATATTGATACTGTAATCCAGATTATTCGTGAAGAAGATCAACCAAAACCTGTTTTGATGCAGCACTTTGGGATTGATGATATTCAGGCTGAGGCAATTTTGGAGCTCAAGCTTCGTCATTTGGCTAAACTTGAAGAAATGGAAATCCGCCGTGAGCAAGAAGAATTAGAAGCGAAAGCAGCGATTATTCGCGAGCAACTTGCAAATCCTGAATCATTGAAGAATTTAATTATTGGTGAATTAAAAGAAGACGCGAAAAAGTTCGGTGATGATCGCCGTTCACCGATTGTGACACGTGCTGATGCGGTACAAATCAAAGAACAAGATTTAATGCCTGCGGAAACAGTAACTGTGGTCTTGTCAGAAGCAGGCTGGGTGAGAGCCGCTAAAGGTGGTGATGTTGATGCAGCAAATCTAAATTTCCGTGCGGGTGATCAATATTTGAGTCATGCAGTTGGGAAAACCAATCAGCGAGTCTACTTTTTAGATGAAACGGGGCGGAGTTATGCGCTGCCGATTAGTAGTCTCCCTTCTGCACGTGGTTTAGGCGAGCCATTGAGCTCAAAGCTTGCACCAGCCAGCGGCGTATCATTTATTCAAGTATTTATTGATGATGACAGTAATGAGTTACTTGCTGTCAGTTCAAATGGATATGGATTTAAAACGCAAGCGGTGCAGTTAGATACCAATGCGAAAGCAGGTAAAGCCTTTTTGACAGTTGCAGAGAATGCAACCGCTTTACCTTTACTGCCAATTCAACAAGCCACACATGTTGCAATTCTCAGTTCATCAGGGCGTTTACTGATCATAGATTTGGCTGAATTACCTGTTCTGAATAAAGGTAAAGGTAACAAGTTGATACAACTTGATGAAAAAGAGCAAATTTTATCCATGACAACCCTAGGTTTAGATGAAATAATCCAAGTCGCTGCAGGACAACAACACCTAAAACTGAAAGGGGACGATCTCCAAAAATATATAGGAAAAAGAGCAACAAAGGGGCAACTTTTACCACGGGGATATCAAAAAGCAAATAGACTCCTCATTCAGAGATAAGGCTAGTATTCTGTGATAAAAATACGTTATATATGACAAGGTATTCATATTATTTGAATAGATTGACAGGGCAATTCCAAAAGTTAAAAAAAAGTTTTGTCATGGAAAGTAACGTCGTTACATTTTTAAGGATTACTACTCGGAGATAATGGCATTATGGAAAAGATTTGGTTTGCAGAATACCAAAAGACAGGAATTCCAGAAACAGTTGCGCTGCCTGCTGAAAACACCTCACTTGTTGATATTTTTGAACGCAATTTCCAAAAATTTGGTTCACGTGATGCCTTTATCTTCATGGATAAAGTTTTAACGTACAATGAATTAGAAGTCGCTAGCCGTAAGTTTGCTACTTATTTACAAGGCCTTGGTTTGGCTAAAGGGACACGCGTTGCGGTGATGATGCCGAACGTATTTCAATATCCAGTAGTTGCTCTTGGCGTATTCCGTGCAGGCTTGGTATTGGTCAATGTAAACCCGCTTTATACTTCACGTGAGCTTGAGCATCAGTTAAATGACTCTGGCGCAGAAGCCCTTGTAATCATCGAAAACTTTGCTAGTGTTTATCAAAGCATTATTGGTAAAACACCTGTGAAGCATGTTGTTGTTGCTTCTGTCGGTGACATGCTCGGTACACTGAAAGGTACGATTGTAAACTTCGTTTTACGTAAAGTACGTAAACAAATTCCAGCATGGAATATTCCTGGTCACGTTAAATTTAATGCAGCGTTAGGTAAAGCGAATCCAAGCAATTATAAACGTCCAAGTTTGACCTTAAGCGATACTGCTGTACTGCAATATACAGGTGGTACGACAGGTGTTTCTAAAGGTGCTGAGTTAACACACCGTAACTTGGTTTCTAACCTATTACAATGTGATGGTATTTTCTCAAGTAAATTTGGCACAGGTGACGGTTCTAAAGATGATCGTATCGTGTGTGCGTTACCGCTTTATCACATCTTTGCATTCATGGTGTGCGCGCTTTACGGTATGTATAAAGGTCAAGCGAATATCTTGATTCCGAACCCACGTGACCTACCAGCAGTCGTTGGTGAATTACGTAAATACCAACCTTCTTTCTTCCCAGCAGTAAACACCTTGTTTAATGCCTTAGTGAATAACGAAGAATTCAAACAGCTTGACCATAGCAAATTGAAGATGGCAATGGGTGGTGGTATGGCTGTATTGCCATCTACGGCTGCTGCTTGGCAAAAAGTAACAGGTACCATCATTATCGAAGGTTATGGTTTATCTGAAACATCGCCAGTGGCGACAGCAAACCCGCCTGCAACAACAGAGTTCAGTGGTACGATTGGTATCCCATTACCATTAACTGAAGTTGCTTTACTTGATGATGATGGTAATGAAGTGGCACTTGGTGAGCAGGGTGAAATTTCGATTCGTGGTCCACAGGTAATGAAAGGCTACTGGAATCGCCCTGATGAAACTGAGAAAGTCATGACCAAAGACGGTTTCTTCCGTACCGGTGATGTTGGTGTCATGGATTCACGCGGTTATTTCAAAATTGTAGACCGTAAAAAAGATATGATCTTGGTTTCAGGCTTTAACGTTTACCCGAGTGAAATTGAAGAAGTGATTGCGAAGCATCCAAAAGTATTGGAAGTTGCTGCGATTGGTGTGCCAGATGAAAAATCAGGTGAAGTGCCTAAATTATTCATCGTGAAAAAAGATCCTTCATTAACAACTGAAGAAATTATTGCTTATGCAAAACAAAACTTAACAGGTTATAAATGCCCACGTTATGTTGAGTTTATGGATGATCTACCAAAATCTAACGTAGGTAAGATCTTACGTAAAGATTTACGTAAACCAGCTTAAGCATCCCACTTAGCCTCCGTTTAAAAAAAGAGAGCTATTGGAAATAAAAAAACGCCACAATTGTGGCGTTTTTTATTTGTGCTTATTGAGTACTATTTGATTTCATCAACCAACGATCGATATAAGGCCGTCCAATACCGACAATGCCAACAAAAACGACCATGGATATTAGTTGAAAAACTAATCGGGTTTGGTTGATACCATTAAAGCTAAAGTAGTTATCAATAAGGGTATATAGCACAATAACGATCAGCCAATGCCAAAGTGTTAAGCGGTAAATCCCCACAGCATAAAAAGCAATAATGAGAATGACAAAGGTGCCAAGCGTAGATTGCCAATTGTAGTTTGCACAAATCACGCTGAGTAGAAATGCGATGATGGGCAACACTACTTTGAGTACGCGGTCAACTAAAAGCTGATGCTGTCGTTGTTGAGCAAGAACATCAAACAATTTGTTTTGATCTTGAGCTGGCATAACATGACCTTGAGATTGAATCAAAGAAAACTACTTTTAAAACTAGCAGAATATATAAAAGCAGTGCTTGTTGAACAAGCACAAATGAAAGTTTGATGAATTATAAGTTATGATAGCATGATCACAAGAACTTCAAATGATGGATATCAGCATGCAGGGTATTAGCGGCATTATATTGATTCTTATCGTTGCGTGTTTATTGCCATATGTTTTTACCTTAATTGCAAAAGCAAAAGGTGGCTTCCAAGCAAAGGATAATCAGAATCCGCGTGAATTTTTGGCGAAAACGACAGGTCTAGCTGCCAGAGCCAATGCAGTACAGCAGAATAGTTTTGAAAGTTTACCCTTATTTATCGCTGCAATTTTAATGGCTGAATATATGGTTGTGCCTGAGAAATTTATTCTGAGCTTAGGCTGGGCGTATATCGTATTTCGAATCATTTATGGCATCTGTTATTTAGCGAATCTAGCCACTTTACGTTCGATTATTTGGTTTTTTTCAATATTTTGTCCAATTTTACTGTTTGTGATTACGATTAAACTGACCTAAATCGATGTTGAGTATAAAATTCATTAACGCTCAGCATATCTAGCATCATTTTTATGGTATTCACGCTATAATCTGTCGGATTTACATCTAAGTTCACAAGATAAACGAGTGTTGATATGAGTTATAGCAATATTCCTGCGGGTAAAGACGCACCAAATGACATCTATGTCATCATTGAGATTCCTGCAAATGCAGCGCCAATCAAATACGAAATCGATAAAGATTCTGATGCGTTATTTGTAGACCGCTTCATGGGTACAGCAATGTTCTACCCCGCTAACTATGGTTATGTACCAAATACATTATCTGAAGATGGCGACCCATTAGACGTACTTGTTGTAACTCCACACCCTGTTGCTGCGGGTTCAGTAATCCGTTGCCGTCCAGTGGGTAAACTGAATATGGAAGATGATGGTGGTATCGATGCGAAACTCATCGCAGTTCCACATGAGAAGTTATCTCCTCTCTATAAAGATGTGAAAGAATATACAGATCTTCCACCTTTATTGATTAGCCAAGTTGAGCATTTCTTTGCTCACTATAAAGATTTAGAGCCAGGTAAGTGGGTGAAAATCAGTGGTTGGGAAAATGCTGATGTTGCAAAAGCTGAAGTATTGAAAGCAATCGAAGCTGCTAAAAAATAAGTTTCAGATTTAGCTTAATTTTATGATTTAAAGTTGAGCGCAATAAAAAACTCCATTCAGTTGAATGGAGTTTTTTATTGCTTGAATTGCTGCGAATTAGAAAAATTTCACAGGAATATCAAGCCAAATACGCCATTCGTTGGTATCACCGATGTAAGTTCCTGCTTGGTAAGCATCACTTGCGCGATAATATGAATGACGTACACGTAAGCTAGTATCTTTGGCAAAGCCTGATTGAACCGTGTATTTCACTTGGTTAAAGAATTCACGTTCAGTTGAGTTATCTGTAGTACGAACACGTGCAATCACGTTGTCATTCAGATCTGTAACTGCTGCACTGGTATTAATATCCCAGCCATATACAAATGCTGTTGTCCAACTTAAACCTGGCACACCAAAGCTGCCGAAATCTAAATTGTATTGCAGTTGCGCTGATTTTTCACCATTACCAATGAAGTCAGATAGATATGAATTTGGTAAGTAAATTGTTTGATGACCATCACCAACACCTTTACCTAAACCATAGTCATAACCTGCATTACCACTGTTCTGTTGGTAAGCGAACATGACTGTATGTGGACCAGTATTGTATGTTGTTGAAATTGCCCAGATTGAGTTCTGGTATTCATCATTTGCTGAACCGATATAAGAATATAAGCTCTTATTCGCTTGACGATCCCAATCGGTATGGTAACCACTGAAATCATAGGTTAATGAACTATTATTTGCTAACGCTTGTTTATAGTTCACATTTGCATAATGACGCTCTAAACGATCTTTAATATCAGTACCGTAATAGGCTGTATTCAATTGATCGTTTACTTTATATTTAGCGCCCCAAACTACAGCGCTATCTAATTGATTACCATCAGATGTAATCTGGTCAGAATATTGGTTTTTGGTAAATTTACCAACAGTAACTTCTAAACCTTTAATTTCACGGCTGTTTGCTAAAACACCTTCAAAATATTCAGGTACTAAACGTGCGGTGTTGCTTGCAAGAACTGGCAAATCTAGAATTTGTGTACCGTAAGTTACAGTTGTGTTAGAAACGCGTGCTTTTACATAACCGCCACCACGTGTCCAGTGATCATATGTATCACCCGTGCCATCTTCACCATTTAGGCGTTCACGTGGGATCATGCCATTACCAGCATTATGGTTTGAACCTAGTTTAAAAGAGGCATCACCAATAATACCTGCTCCAAAACCAACGACCCCTTGAGTGAAGCCTGAGTCGAGTTTGATCATAGCTGTTTGTGCGTATGAACTAGTGTCTTTAACTACTTGTTCTTTACCATTTTGATCAATGTAATTTTTCTTGTCACGAGTTAGATAACCAGTACGGAATAAAACATCCCCATTGGCATCTTCAACAAATCCTTTTGCTTCGCTTTGTTCGCTAGCATATGTTGAGGTGATTAACGCGGCATTGATCAAAACCGCTAAAGTAAGTTTTTGTGCCTTTGGCATATGTAGCCTCATAAAATAACAAATTTTGGGAGAATCCGAAATTTTGACCAATTGTATAAGTTATGCATAAAAAAGATAGATTTTTATTAAAATATTTTAATTAAATTTACACAAAATTAGGATAAGATTTTTTGTTTTTATTCCTGTATAAAAAATAGATAAATTAAAATTAAATAACTGTTTTATATTTAAAAATTATTATCTTATTATTGTAATTAAAGTTGATTATTTTTTGATATTTTCTTTTTAAAATATGTGATTATATTTGATAATTTCTTTTCTATTTTAATGAGTTATTTTGTAATTGATTAAAAAATGATTGGGTTGATTTGCAAAAAATGACATCCCGATAAGTGGTAAAATTTTTGTACCCAAAAGCGCTCGTTTTTTAGAAGTTGCACTTATGTTGTGCGAATTTTCCCCGGTTTTTAAGCCAAAACTTTAATTATTTAACAATGATCGATTGTTGAGCAGTGTTGTTGCATTATTTTTGTGCGGTTTAATTACTAATCTTATTTTTTGCTTAAAAATGGATCAAAAAATCTATTTTAAAACGCTTAAATAGCCCTTTTTTATTCTCTTTATATATTCCATGACAAAGATGTGACATCAAACCTAGGTTTTATAGTGCTTTAAAGAAGTTGGCATAGCATTTGCTATTCACATAATGATGCAACTTAAAACATAAATTCAGTCGAATATCCATCATGGGGGAGATCAATATGATGAAATTTGCATGTAAGGCGATCGCGTTAAGTATTTTTGCTGTGACTTCGACTTTTGCTATGGCAGAAGAAGCAAACACTTTGTCTCAAAATGGTCTTACTTTTTCAGGCACTGCTGCACTGACTACAGATTATCGCTATCGTGGTGTTACCCAAACTGAAAATGATGCAGCAGTTCAAGGTGGTTTTGCTCTAACTCACTCTTCTGGTCTTTATGCTGGTGTATGGGGTTCAAATGTTAATTTTGGTGATGTAAATCCAAAAGCACATTTAGAGTTGGATCCATATGTCGGTTATGCAACTGAATTACCGTTTGCTGGCAAGCCAACATTAGATGTTGGTCTTTGGTATTACGGTTATCCAAGTTCATCTGATTCAAATTGGCTTGAACTATATGCAAAACTAGGGTTTAAAGAAGTTGTAACTTCTGGCGATAGCTTCTTGGCAAGTATTAACTATACAAATGACTTTGTTGGTCTAAGTGAAAATGCTTGGTACTTAAATGCAACTTATAATGTACCGTTTGCTGCTGGTTTTGGTGGTGTTGCGAGCGTTGGTTATACGAAAGCCGACAAATATGATTTTAGCGATAATGCTAGTGAGGATGACAACTATGTTGACTGGAAAGTTGGTGTAACATACTCAGTTAAATCAGTTTCAGGTTTAACGGCTGAACTAGCTGCTATTGGTACTAATATTGATGCAAATGATCAACCATATAAGCGTGGAACTGAAACAGGTGCTGTATTTACCCTGACCAAAGCATTTTAATATTAAGAATGAATAAAAAAAGCCAGCGAATATGCTGGCTTTTTTTATTCATTTTTAGAGAATAAAAACGAAAACTTTATATTCAAAATAGGTGCTAATTATGTGCGCCTCTATATTTAAAGATGCATTTTGTTATCGCATTCTTATCGTGGGCGGTTGATTGATTAATAGAAAAATAAAATAAATATATTTAAAATACAATTATAATCAATGGTTTGTATTTAATTTTAATTTAATTCTTACTTTTGGCACAGCATTTGCAAATTTCATCATGATGCAATTTAGAACATAAATCAGTTGAATATCTAAATAATGGGGGAAATCAATATGATGAAATTTGCATGCAAAGCTACAGTTCTAGCGATGGTATTTACAGCATCAACTTTAAGTTTGGCTGAAGAAACAAAGCTACCATTTCCAGGAACGATTACAGGCAATGTAAACGTAGTATCTAGTTATAATCTACGTGGTATGACAAATTCACCTGAAAGTGATACACCTGCAGTACAAGGTGGACTTGATTATACGCATGATAGTGGATTCTATTTGGGATACTGGTTTTCGACCTTAACTGCTGCATATGCAGATTTTAATACCTCACCGACTTATGTAAACGAAGATAAGAAGTCATTTGAAAATGATTTATATGCTGGTTATAAAGGTAAGATTACAGATGATCTTGGTTATCAAATTGGCGGTACGGTTTATTACTATTATCCAGGTTGGGAATCAACAGGGTATGAAACTATTCTAGGCTTAAGTTATAAAGATTTGAGTATTACAGCCCAAACGTTATTAAATAATGTCACTTTTGGAAATAAGGGTGATACTTATTTCCTAGCAACCTACGCACCAAAATTAGCTGGTGGTTTTACTGGTAAAGCTCAATTAGCAGCCTATTATTATGGCGATGATGATGAGTATTTAGCTTACCAAGCTAAAGCAGGAGATGTCACCAAAACTGATTTTGCTTTCCGTCACGCAACTCTTGGATTGTCACATCCTTTAGGAAATACTGGTGCAACTTGGAGCTTAGACTATATCTTTGGTGGCTATACTCGTGATGAAACAAAGCAAAAAAATAAAGTTGTTTTGGGTTTAGGTTACGCTTTTTAAAGACATTTTATTTAATAAAAAGGTTGAGCAATATCTCAGCCTTTTTTTATGGGTTTGATTATTTGGAGAAAGTAAATCTTTCTCCAAAATCATTTTCAATAATTATTAAATTGTATTCTTTGCCATTTTCTATTTTTCGATAACCTCTTAAAAATACATCTGTTCCTACACCCCAGCATCTTTTCTTATCACTCACCATCACTGCTCCTTGAGGATATACTTGTTGGACGGGACCATCAAATATAAATCCATGTGGAATATATAATGCTTTGTGAATTTCTTGTTTGGTTACTTCCATAAAGAATGGATTGTTTTCATCAATAATTTTAGTATCCCTTAATACACTGGATGCACGTTTATTATAAAAATCAATAATGTTCAATTCTTGTTTGGCGTATGATAAAAGCGTCTTAATACTTTGTAAGTTCAGATTTTTATTTTGTCCTAAAAGAGCATGATATTTTTCGAGTAATAACGATGCTTGTGATGAAGTAATGTCATTAATAATAATACAGTCTTCACCATTACCCAGAGCTGCTTGCCATGCAGAGTCAACCCCATTATAAAAAACAATACCTCTCCCTTGCTTAATTTGTTGACCTGAGTAACGACTTTGCGATGGAAAAATCAGTGCTTCGCCGCCATGTAATAAGGCAGGAACAAAAAGAATAAAACGTTTCGTACGATTGACGACTTTCAGCCCACGTTCAATGTCGCTAGTTTTTAGTTTTAATAAAGGCAATTTTTGATTCATGTAATTTTCTATCTAGCCTCGATAAGATAAGGCTTCTGTTAAATGGGTTGTTAAAATGATATCGCTTTCGGCCAAGTCGGCTATGGTTCGTGCAACACGAAGTACACGGTGATAGGCGCGTGCTGAGAGATTAAGTCGCTGTTGAGCCATTTCGATGATTTTGGCTGAATTTTCATCTAATTGAGCATATTGTTCTAGCAAATTTGGAGAAAGTGCCTGATTCAAACATTGCTGTCTTAACATTTGTTTATCATAAGCTTTCATCACGCGTTGCCGTACAATTGTAGAACTTTCTGTCGGACTTTGATCTTGTAGTTCTTTGGTCTGCAAAGGTGGCACATCAATATGTAAATCAATACGATCTAATAATGGACCTGAGATACGATTTTGATAGCGTTGAATATTTTCTACTGAGCACTGGCAGCGGCTATCTTGATTAAATGCGTAGCCACAAGGACATGGATTCATTGCTGCAATAAATTGAAAATTCGCTGGAAATGTCATTTGTCTTGCCGCACGAGAGATGACGATCTCTTTCGATTCTAGAGGTTGTCGGAGAACTTCCAAAACTTTGCGGTCAAATTCAGGTAATTCGTCTAAAAATAATACGCCCAAATGTGCAAGCGTAATTTCACCTGGTTTAGGTTGTGAACCGCCTCCAACTAATGCAATCGCTGACGCAGTATGGTGTGGTGCACGGAAGGGTCGTTGACCAAAAGTATGCTGAGCATTTGCAACTGAATAAATACTTGCGACTTCTAAATTTTCTTGGGCATTGAGTGGTGGCAAAATAGAAGGTAACCGAGAAGCCAGTAATGTTTTACCTGTACCAGGTGGACCTTTGAAAAGTAAAGAATGTCCACCCGCTGCTGCTATTTCTAGTGCACGACGAGGACGTAATTGACCTTTGACATCTGCAAGATCAAATTGATACTGAGTAGTGGTTAAATTTTCATGTTTGGGCGACGCTGATAAATAAGAAGTGCCCAAAAAGTGTGCGCATACGTCTTGCAGATGCTTGGAAGCATAAACTTCAAACTGTGGGAGTTGATTGGCTTCTTCTAGATTATTAGTAGGAACCAATAAGCGGTGTTGGGCTTGTTGGCAAGCCATCGCAATTGGCAATATTCCCGAAACAGGGCGTAAATGTCCATCTAATGCAAGTTCACCAATAAATTCAAACCCTTCAGTACAATTTTCAGGAAGTTGACCTGAAGCAATCAAAATTCCTAGTGCGATCGGTAAATCTAGGCGGGAGCCATCTTTGGGAAGATCTGCAGGTGCTAAGTTAATTGTTAAACGTTTGGTTGGAAACAAGAAACCACTATTAATAATTGCTGATCTAACTCGATCTTTACTTTCCCTTACAGCGGCTTCTGCTAAACCTACAATGGTTAAGGAGGGGAGTCCTGAACTGATATGAACTTCAACTTCGATTTGAGGGGCATGTAAACCCAATAAACCCCTCGTGTAAATTTTTGCGAAAGACATTTTATTATTGTTCCATCATGGTGCTTTATTTTTAATCATTTTTATTGGTTGTTGCGCTAAACTAGTGCTTATTTTTGCTTCTGCACCATTTCTTCTAATGCATTCATTTGCTGTTGCAGTGCAGCGAGGCGTTGGTTTGCCAAATTTAGCGCTATTTTCTGGCGTTCCAGCTCTTGTTTAGAGACTAAATCTAATTTTTCGACACTTTCATTGAGCAAAGCACGTAAATTTTTTTCTAAATCTTTTTTAGGTTGATCAACTTGTTCAAGAATGGCTTGTAAAAGAGTTTCAATCATGAAGCGCTCAATAGGTTATATGTATTTGTAGGCAAGTGTACCATTGCTTGTAGTAATCCCATAGCCCTGTTCAATGTATTGATGCCACCGGTATCTAAATTCAGTTAAACAGAGGCAAATGAAACTTATTTTCGATTGAATATCTACATCTTGACGCCCAAATAGGTTATAAAGAAAGCTCTTGCTGATGGTTTGAAAATCCCCAACCTTCAAATATTGGCATGAAAATTGAACATAAAACCTTACTGGTGAAAATAAGCCGAAGGAAAACACACATGAAGCTTGTAACTGCAATTGTAAAACCATTCAAACTCGATGATGTGCGTGAAGCACTCTCTGATATTGGTGTTCAAGGGATTACCGTAACTGAAGTAAAAGGTTTTGGTCGTCAAAAAGGTCATACTGAACTGTATCGTGGTGCAGAGTATGTCGTTGATTTTTTACCGAAAGTAAAGATTGAAATTGCGATTAGCGATGAAATGGTCGATGCGGTTATTGAATCTATCACTCGTGTCGCAAGCACTGGAAAAATTGGTGACGGTAAAATCTTTGTCACGAATTTGGAACAAGTCATCCGTATTCGTACTGGTGAAACTGGACCAGATGCTGTCTAAATTGGCACAAAGTTTGCTGAGTTAGAATTAAGAGAAATAGCTCACAAAATAAGGTTGGGGGACACGAATGAAAAAAATGCTTATGGCGCTCAGTCTATCTGGCGCACTCTTAGGTGGTTCAGCGATGGTTTGGGCAGAAGATGCTGCATCAACACCGGTTGCTGAACAAACTGTAGCAGCGTCTGATACGGCGGCTGCATCAACTGTCACTGTAGCAGCAGAAGCTCCTGCTCCTGTAGAAGCTGCTCCAGCTCCTGCACCAGTTGCAAAAGTTGATACAGGCGATACAGCTTGGATTCTCGTTTCAACAGCACTGGTTCTGTTGATGACTATTCCTGGTTTGGCTCTATTCTATGGTGGTATGGTTCGTAAGAAAAACGTACTCAGCACCATGATGTTTAGCCTTTCTGCGGCAATTCTAGTCAGCTTAATTTGGGTTATCGTTGGTTATTCGCTTGCATTCTCTGGTTCAGGTGCCTATGTAGGTGACTTTGCCAAATCAATGCTAAATGGCGTGGCATTTGATGCCTTAAGTGGAACTATTCCAGAAAGCTTGTTTGTTATTTTCCAAATGACATTTGCCATCATCACTGTTGCAATTATTAGTGGTTCGATTGCTGATCGTATGAAATATTCAGCATTCATGGCGTTTATTGCAGTTTGGGTAATCTTGGTTTATGCACCAATTACTCACTGGGTTTGGGCCGCTGATGGTTGGTTATTCAAAGCTGGTGCTTTAGATTTTGCAGGCGGTACAGTTGTACATATCAACGCAGGTGTAGCTGGTTTAGTGGCTGCGTATATGTTGGGTAAACGTGCTGGTCTAGGTCGTGAATCAATGGCACCGCACAACCTTACTCTCACTGTGATTGGCGCAAGCTTAATTTGGGTAGGTTGGTTTGGCTTTAACGGTGGTAGTGCTTTAGGTGCTGGCGCTCGTGCAAGTATGGCAATTCTTGTAACTCAAGTTGCTGCTGCCGCTGCTGCATTCTCTTGGTTGATTGTTGAACGTCTAGTTCGTGGTAAGGCTTCAGTACTTGGTGGTGCATCAGGTGCGGTTGCTGGTTTGGTTGTAATCACTCCTGCTGCTGGTTTCGTCGGTGTGGGTGGTGCATTAATCATGGGCTTAATTGGTGGTGTAGTGTGCTTCTGGGGTATTACAGCACTTAAACGTCTCCTTAAAGCAGATGATGCATTGGATGCTTTCGGTCTACACGCAGTTGGTGGTATCGTTGGTGCGATTCTTACTGGTGTGTTCTACAGTGATGAAATCATTAAAGCTGCTAACGTTGCACTTGCTCCAACATTTGCAGGTCAATTATGGGTGCAAGTTGAAGGTGTACTCGCAACGATGGTATATAGCGCAGTAGTGACTTTCATTATCCTTAAAGTGATTGATCTTGTGATTGGTATCCGCGTAAGTGCTGATGATGAGCGCATGGGTCTTGACCTTAGCCAACATGGTGAACGTATCGAATAATTCATTATTCTTTGAAGTTTAAAAAACAGCCGAATAAGGCTGTTTTTTTATGCTTTTCGTGTGTTAGTTCAGCAATTGCAGAAACTTTGCTACACTTAAGCAAAGTGAGTAAATAATCGCACAATTATGCATTGTCCATTTTGTAACGCTGCTGATAGTAAAGTCATCGACTCTCGCCTTGCGGCTGAGGGTTGTCAAATCCGTCGTCGTCGAGAATGCACGATTTGTGGTGAGCGGTTTACCACCTTTGAAAGTTATGAAATGGTGATGCCGCGAGTCATTAAATCTGATTCAAAAAGTGAACCATTTGATGAAGCAAAATTGCGCCGCTCATTGATGCATGCTTTACAGAAACGCCCAGTAACCCAAGAGCAAATTGAAACGGTTTTAAGTGATATACAATCACAAATTCGACGTTTAGGTGAGCGAGATGTAAAGTCTAGAACAATTGGTGAGATTGTGATGCAGGCTTTATTTGCACTTGATCATGTAGCCTATGTTCGTTTTGCCTCTGTTTATCAAGATTTCCAAGATGTTGAAGCATTTCGTCGTCAGATTGAACAAATGCAACAACGTGAAAATGAAGCATAAGTTAGAGAAATCATGTCTGAGTTCACGCAAAATCATTTATCCCAAGATCAATATTGGATGCAGCAAGCAATTGAGTTGGCTCGATTAGGGCAATATTCAACCAAGCCGAATCCTAATGTGGGTTGCGTTATTGTCAAAGATGGGCAGCTGATTGGAGAGGGCTATCACCCCAAAGCGGGTCAACCTCATGCAGAAGTTTTTGCACTTCGCCAAGCGGGCGAACATGCTAAAGGTGCGACAGCTTACGTGACTTTGGAACCATGTGCACATTATGGTAGAACGCCGCCTTGTGCAGAAGCATTGGTTAAAGCTCAGGTGCAGAAAGTCGTGGTCGCTTGTTCTGACCCCAACCCATTAGTCGCGGGAAAAGGCGTTCAAATTTTACAAGCAGCGGGTATTGAAGTTGAAACAGGAATTTGTGTAGAAACTGCGAAAACGCTCAATTTGGGCTTTTTAAAAGCGATGTCTACGGGTTCGCCGTATGTGCGTTTGAAAATTGCATCAAGTTTAGATGGACGTACTGCAATGGCTTCAGGAGAATCAAAATGGATTACTGGAGCAATCGCTAGACAAGATGTACAACATTGGCGTGCAATTTCGGGTGCTGTGATTACTGGTATTCAAACCGTTTTAGCGGATGATTGTGAGCTGAATGTACGTGAATTGGAGGGAGTTGATCTTACTTCGGTGGTTCAACCTAAGCGAGTTGTACTCGACCGACAAGGACAGTTACCACTTTCAGCTAAGATTTTGAAAAATCCTGAAACAGTGATGGTGATGACACCATTTCGTCAAGAACTTGCTGATTTAGGCGTGATACAATTAGCGCCGCAACCCTTAAGTCAATTATTGCAAACTTTAACTCAACAGTATCAAATTTATGATGTGTTGGTTGAGGCAGGCGCAACTTTATCAACGGCTTTTTTACAGCAAGGTTTAGTTGATGAAATGATCAGTTATGTTGCACCGACTTTACTTGGTCAATCTGCCCGTGCAATGTTCAATGCTGAATTTAGTACAATGGCAGAACAATTGCGTTTTGATTTAGTCGATGTAACCCAACTTGGGCAAGATATTCGCCTAAGATTGCTCCCTATCCAAGAGATGATATGAATCCAGAACCATCGGTTTATCACAAGCGTCGTCATGCAGCACGTACGACTGACGAATATCTTTTTCATCAGTTGGTACCTTATTTAGGCAATAAGCGTCGACTGCTTCATCTCATTTTGGAAGCACTTGAGATTACAGGCACACTGAATAGTAAGAAAAAGAATCCACCGATTTTTGCTGATTTCTTTGCGGGGAGTGGCGTGGTCTCACGTTTAGCACGTCAAAACGGCTATCGTGTCATTGCAAATGACTGGGAACCGTATAGCCATGCGTTGAACAATGCGATTTTAGCTTGTGTTGATGCACCCGCATTTAAAGAATTAGGTGGCTATCAAAAAGCGATCGACTATTTGAATCGATTGCCAGAAGTCAAAGGCTGGGTGACACATAATCTTTGTCCACGTAATGACGATGTGTATGATCCTGCTCGTGACCGTTTGTTTTTCAAACGCCGTAATGGGATGCGTATTGATGCAATTCGTCAACAGATCGCAACTTGGCAAGCGCAAGGTGCAATCAATGATGTAGAAATGAGTGCTCTATTGGCACCACTTTTATATTCGGCAAGTTTTGTTAGTAATACCAGTGGTGTATTTAAGAGCTTTCATCAGGGTTGGGGCGGTAGAACTCAAACGGCTCTAGAACGAATCGAGTCATTAATATGGCTTACACCGAGCCGTTTCTGTGAGATTGGTGATCCCAAACGACCTGCGGCTGAAATGTGGTGTGTCGATGCACAACATTTAGCTAACCAAATGAGTGGTTTCGAAGTCGATGTTGCCTATCTTGATCCACCTTATAATCAGCATGCCTACAGCAGTAACTACCATGTTTTAAATGCTCTGACTTTATGGGATCAAGTGGATTTACCATCACCTGATACCAAAGGCTTTAAGAGTGGAATTGATCGAGCATGGCGTAAAGAGCGCCCAAGTCCTTATAACTCTTCTAAGTATGCGAAAGAAGCTTATGAAAAGTTATTGGAAACAATTAATGCTCGCTATATTTTGACTAGTTATTCGACTGATGGGAATATTGAGCCTAAAGATTTGCTTACTGCTAATTTAAAGCGCGGTAAAGTGACTTTGTTAACTCAAGATGTACCGCGTTATCGAGTGAGTAAACAGCGTCAATCAGAACGTGCACGTGTTCTTGAGTTTATTGTGATTACGGATACCCATGCGAAGTCTGGCCCTCCATTACGACAACTTTTAGGGCAGTTATATCATTTTGCTGAATTGGGTGGTGTTGATACGACAGGCAATAGTACTCAGCTTGCACTTTGGTAAATTCAAGTAGACACCATTTTTGGATAATGTGGTGTCTATTTTCTATTTTTTTCACTTTCTTGCTAATACATATAATTTTATAAAATAAATGATTGTTTTTACATGAATTGTCATTGAATTTAACTAAGTCTTTCTAAATAACTATTTACCTTTAAATTAATTAAAAACAATTGCTTATCTATTCTTGTTGCGTGGTTTAATCTTTTTTATTTACAAAAAATATTTTACTATTTGGTTGAAAAACTACCAGAAGAATATTGATCATTTTCGAAAATGAATATATTTTGCCGAGCTTTATTTCAGGTCATGCCTATACGCAGCACTGACCAAGAGAGGTTGTGATGAGTCGCTCGGAACCCAGCTTGTTGGGGCAATGTATAGCTGAATTTTTTGCTACCGCAGTTTTTTTATCTTTTGGTATTGGTGTCGTGGCTGCGCTTAAACTTGCAGGCGCAAGTCTAGGGCTATGGGAAATCAGCCTAGTATGGGGCTTGGCTGTAGCATTGGCTGTTTATCTATCTGCAGGTATTTCTGGAGCTCATCTCAATCCTGCCGTTACGATCGCATTAGCGCTGTTTGCTGGTTTTGATAAACGTAAAGTTCCTTTCTATATTATTTCTCAAGTTTCTGGTGCTGCTTTAGGCGCACTATTGGTCTATGGTTTGTATAGCAATCTATTTATGGATTATGAGCAAACACACCATATGGTACGGGGGAGTGTAGAGAGTTTGGAGTTGGCTGGAATTTTCTCAACCTATCCACATCATTTATTGTCTATTGGACAGGCGTTTATGGTGGAAATGTTTATCACTATGTTATTACTTTGGCTCATCATGGCGATTGGGGATGATCATAATGGTTTGCCACGTGGTGCTTTAGCACCAATTTTGGTTGGTTTATTAGTTGCTGTCATTGGAGCTTCTTTTGGTCCATTAACAGGCTTTGCTATGAATCCTGCACGCGATTTTGGTCCAAAAATTGTGGCCTATTTTTCAGGCTGGGGTTCAATTGCTTTCACTGGCGGTCGTGATATTCCTTATTTTATTGTGCCTATCTTTGCACCGATTGTTGGTGCTTGCTTAGGTGTATTAGGCTATAAATTATTTTTTAGCCATTTCTTGTTAAATAATATGGTTGAGCTTAAACAGACAGCCAATAAACGTATCTCTGAAATGCAGTAATTTAAGATTGAAAATAATAAAAGGTGATCAATGGATCGCCTTTTTTATTGCAGGTATTTGAACTTGGAGTCCCTTGTTATCTCTAGGGCTTTGCTTTAAGGTATTCGATTCACTATGGCATATATTGCATCAGATTAGGTTAGAACTCCCATGTTTACAGGCATTATTGAAAGTTTAGGTAAGGTTGAGAGCTTACAAAGTGTAGGCGGTGATGTACGTCTACGTATTCAAACTGATTTGGATATGTCTGATGTGCATTTAGGTGATTCAATTGCGACTAATGGAATTTGTCTCACAGTGATCGAGTGGGGAAGCAATTGGTATGCTGCAGATGTGTCTCGTGAAAGCTTAAATCGAACGACTTTAGGTCAATGGAAAGTGGGTCAATCCGTCAATGTCGAAAAAGCAATGTTGCCAACAACTCGTTTTGGTGGACATATTGTGAGTGGGCATGTCGATGGTCTTGGAGAAATCACAGTCGTTCGACAAGACGCACGTTCATTATATTTTGAAGTAACAGCACCTGTTGAATTGGCAAAATATTTAGCTGAAAAAGGTTCTGTAACTGTCGATGGGATTAGTCTGACCATTAACCATCTACGTGGCAATATTCTGAGTTTGAATCTCATCCCTCATACTGCTGAGCGTACCAATATTGGCACATGGCAAGTTGGTACAAAAGTTAATTTAGAGGTTGATGTGCTGGCACGTTATATCGAGCGCTTATTGTTGGGTGATAGAGCAGCGGAACAGAAAACTGAGTCGAACATCAGTATGGCATTTTTGGCTGAAAACGGTTTCTTAAAATAAAAAATGAAACATAAAAAAGCCCAGTTTAAACTGGGCTTTTTTATTATTTTTCATCTGAGAACTTACTATTTTTCAGAATGTAATCAATTTCATCTTGAGCAAGTGCATGTAGTTTTGCTCGGAATACAGTTACAGCTTGTTCTATTAAGTTTTCTGCTTCTAGTTCTAAGCGAACACGCACACTTTCGAGTTCAGATAATATTTGTTGGTCATCAATTCGAACACGTTGAGCCTGCGCATAATCAATACTTGGTTGTTCAGGATTTGGTTGATAACGTTCAGTGTGTTGTGCAATTTCTTGATCAATGTGTTGTCGAAGGGCAACAAGATTTTCCGTTTGTTGTTCGAACTGATTTAACTCATCTGCTTGCAGTTGTGCGGCATAAGCAGCTTGGGCAGCACGTTTTTCTGCTAAAGCTTTTTCCAAAGCCAATTGTTTACGAACGCGTGCTTGTTCAATTAACTCGGCTTTTAAATGTGCATAAGCTTGATCAATTCGTTGTTGAGAGCGTAGCTGAGCTTTTTCTTCGAGTTGTATCCATGTTTGGATTTGTGTTTGTGGTAACAGTAGATCACAGATACGAGCTAAATCTTCCTGATAGGTCTGACGTACAGTTTCAGGCGTATTTAACCAACGTTTTTTAAAATCTTGACCTACATTTAATGCCACACGACACTCCTTATACGATGCTATGATTTACAGACTTATAATTTAAATGTGCGTGGCTCAATGCCTAAACGACGATACATCTTAAATTTCTCTCGCCCGATCTGTTTTGCAGTTTCATTATTTTCAATAATTTCGATAATGTGGCGAAAATCTTGAGTTTGTTCAAGTGCATGATTGTTAAAATTAAATACAATCCAATCATTGGATGGCGGTAATTCAGCTGAAATACACACTGGACTATTCAACTGATCAATTCCATGAGGAATAAAGCTACTTGGATCAAAACACCATAGCTTGTTATCCAACTCATTTTGTAAATTTGAATCAACACAATACCACCAAATCTGTGGGTGCTGATTCAGAATTTTTCGACATAAACGGCAAGCACTTTCGACTTGCCGCTCAACGCTGTTTTCAAACAAATAAAAACTAACTTGTGCCATAGATTAGTTATTCGTTTCAACACGATTAGCTAAAAACTGCATAAGTAATGGTACTGGGCGTCCAGTTGCACCTTTAGCTGCACCAGATAACCATGCTGTACCAGCCACATCAAGATGTGCCCAACGATAATCACGAGTGAAACGTTCAAGGAAACATGCTGCGGTTATTGCGCCACCATAAGGACCACCAATATTGGCAATATCGGCAAACGGTGAATCAAGTAATTCTTGATATTCTTCCATCACAGGCATACGCCATACACGGTCGAGTGATTGTTCGCCAGCAAGTTGTAATTCTTGTACAAGTTCATCATCTGGAGAGAATAGCCCACTAACGACTTTGCCCAGCGCAACAACACATGCACCCGTAAGTGTCGCAATATCAATCACAAGCGCAGGATTAAAACGTTTGATATAAGTGAGGGTGTCACATAGAACCAAACGACCTTCTGCATCCGTATTCAAAATTTCTACAGTTTGACCACTCATGGTCGTCACAATATCTCCAGGGCGTGTTGCATGACCTGAAGGCATATTTTCTGCTGCTGCGATCGCACCGATAACATGAATTGGAAGTTGAGCTTCGCAAAGTGCTTGCATAGTACCTAATACAGAGGCAGCACCACACATATCGAATTTCATTTCATCCATACCTAAGCCTGGTTTCAATGAAATACCGCCTGTATCAAAAGTAACGCCTTTACCGACAAGTACGATAGGTGCTTGATCAGCTTTCGCGTGATATTCAAGTGTAATAATTCTGCCTGGTCGATCAGAGCCTTTACTTACAGCAAGAAAAGCATTCATCCCTAAATCAGCCATTTGCTGTTCATTAAGGATAGTGACTTTTAATAGGTCAGGGTATTGTGCTGCAAGTGCAATCGCCTGATCTGCAAGGTATTCAGGGAAGCAAATATTTCCAGGGCGATTGCCTAAATCTCGAGCATAGTTTTGTCCAGATTGAACTGCTTGAATGAGTTTTAATTGACCATCATCAAGTACAGTGTCATTTGCAACTAGATTAATGGTTTCTAAGATGAACTCATTTTTTTTTGATTTAAATTCATCATACGCATAGGCTGCTTGAGTTAAACCTAAGACAAAGAGGTAATGTAAATCAGTTGGTAATGCACTGAGATCTACAGTGATTTGTCTAAATTTATTTTGTGATGATTTGATAATTGTTTGTGCAAGTTTTGCTAATTTTGTCGCTTTCAATTCAGCACTTTTGCCTAAACCGAGTAAATGTGCATTGGCTTGTACAGCGATATTAGTAATCAGTGCAATATTTTCATTAAAACCAGCTTTGAATTGGGTAGCATTCAGAACATCTTCTAGATGATTGATTTGATAACTATTTAAGTTCTGTTGTAATTGTTCTGAATCAACCAAAATCCACAAAGATTCACTAGACGACTGTGTTGGGAATGCGGTATGAAGGGTAAATTTCATTGTTTGTATAGAACCTAAGCAGCGAAAAAGAAAGATAAGCCCATTAAACACTTTCAGATATGAGGTTGCAATCCGCAACAAGCGATAGGTTTTATATTTTTAACATTCGGGTAAACTAGCACTACCCCTCGATTGGTCTATTTTTGGAAGCATTACTTTGATTATTCGGCGTTATCTCGTCAAACAAGTGGTCTCCACCTCTTTGGTTGTGACTGCTTTGCTTACTTTAATTATTATGGGTGGGCAGTTAATCAAGATTTTTGGGCGAGCTGCACAGGGTCGTTTAGACGCTAGTGTGTTGCTGAGTATCATTGCTTATCGTTTGCCAGAGTTTCTAACTTTAATTTTGCCATTGGGTTTCTTCATTGGACTCATGCTGGTTTTTGGTCGTCTATATGTTGACCATGAAATGGCAGTTTTAAATGGCAGTGGTGTTAGCCGTAATCAATTGGCCAAACTTTTATTGCCGATGACATTTATTTTTTTGATTGTTCAAGCAATATTAATGTTCTGGGGTTCATCATCTGGAATTCGTGCTTACGAAAGCTTGATGCAAACACAAGCAGTGCGAGCAGGTTTTGATTTGGTCCGACCTAAAGAGTTTATTTCTTCAGGGCCTTATACCATTTACGCAGGTTCACTTTCTGAAGATCGAAAAAATTTAAAAGATATTTTTTATTATCAGAAAGCCGATCGTGAAGATAAACCAGATGTGATGATTTTAGCCAAAGAAGCGACACGGGTCGAAATGGCAAATGATACGGCGAATGTTGTTGATTTGGTTCAAGGTCGCCGTTACGAAATTTATCCGAATCAGCCACGCTATACCCAAGCAGAATTTCAATCTTATCGCTTACGTTTAGAGAATGATAAAGACGTTAAGTTTGAAAGTGATGATGTTGAAGCTTTATCGATGTCTAAGCTATGGGAACGACGTGATGATCCTGTCATTCGCAGCGAGCTTGGTTGGCGTATCTTTGGTCCATTTGTGATTATTGTTGGATTGATGCTTGCGGTTGCGTTATCTGAAGTAAGTCCACGTCAAGGTCGATATTATCGTCTTATACCATCTATATTTATTTTTGCTAGCCTTATTGTATTAATGATCGCAATTCAGACACGAATTAGTAAAGGTGAATTAGACATCTGGGCTTATCCTGTCGCATTAATGATTTATGCCATTGCGGCGGCAATTTTTGCACGGAAACAAAAGTTAGCACCAAAACTTAAGAAAAGTATTCAGCGAGTGGGGTTGTAATGTTAGCACGTCGAATAGTCGCCAAACATGTGACAAAAACTACAGTCCTTGCAATGCTGGGCACAACGCTGGTGTTATCTTTTTTACAAATATTATTCACTTACTTAGGTGAATTAGGCTCGCTGAAACCAACTTATAATGCATGGCAAGCTTTCCTATATGTGATATGGGGCGCACCGAGTTATTTGTATGATATTTTACCTGTTGCAGCGTTAATCGGCTCTGTTTTAGGCTTGGGTGCTCTTGCTTCGAATAGTGAACTGATCGTCATGCGTTCGGTTGGTATCAGCCTGTGGCGTATTGTGGGTTGGGTGATGCGCTCAGCTTTACTTTTAATTGTATTGTCTTTTGTGTTGAGTGAATGGGTGATTCCTTATACCAATGAAAAAGCACAAAGCATTAAAAAACAACGTAGTGTAGCAGCTTTAGGTGAGGTAAAAGGTTATTGGTCGCGTGAAGGCCAACGTTTTATCTATATTGATTATGCGAATTCCCAAGGTCAATTACGTAATATTCAAGCGATTGATTTTGATCAGAACTATCGATTGCAGTCCTTTGTCACTGCTGAAAAAGGCCAATTTTTAAAAGATGGTCAGTGGACTTTAGAGAAATCACATCAGGTTGATTTACTTGCTCAAGGGAATGCGATTAAAACGGATCACGAGCAACAAGCGTTAGGATTGGCTTTACAACCTAAATATGTACATATGGTGACTTTGGACCCAGACGATTTATCTCCAAGTCAATTGATTAGTTTTATGCAGTATTTATCAGAATATAGCCAAGTTCCAAAGACCTATGAATTAGCCTTTTGGAAAAAAGTCACGTCTCCATTTGCACTGATTACGTTGGTTCTTATTGCCTGTTCATTTATTTTTGGCCCATTGCGTCAGCAGTCGATGGGTTTTCGCTTGGTTATCGCACTTTTCACTGGGTTAGGGTTCTTCTATTTACAAGACTTTTTAGGTTATGCAAGCTTAGTTTATGCACCGTCACCTGCTTGGTTCGTATTATTACCAGTGGTATTGATGTTCATGATGGGTAGCTATTTATTATATCGAGCAAGGTAGAAAATTAGATTTCTATGCACATTAAAATTATATCTGGTGGACAAACAGGAGTTGATAGAGGTGCTTTAGACGCCGCATTAGATTTAGGGGTGGTTGGTGTCCCGAGGATCGAATGGCAGAAGATGGAAGAATTCCAGACAAGTATCCTTTAATTATTTTAGCAGAGAGTGGCTATCGAAAGAGGACTAAGCAGAATGTTCGAGATAGTGATGCAACGGTCATTATCTATTTCGATTATATTTATCCCAAAGGTGGTACAGAGCTTACGTTATTAGAATGTATTAAGCAGTCCAAAGCATATTTGCTGATTGATGGAAATGAGATTTCGATTGAGCGAGCAGCAGATCGAATCTATTTATTTTATCATCAGAATAATATTACTGCTTTAAATGTCGCAGCTCCCAAAGGGGCGAGTTTGCCTCAGGCACATATTTATACCCAACAAGTCATCACACAGATGCTCAATAAAATAATTAATCAATATCAGCCCCAAACTTGAATATAAAGATGATTCCCAATGCTTTTGATTGATGAAAGCCATCAGTAACGCCATAGAGAATTACAGTAAATTTGGGTAAAATACGCCGATCAAATGATAGACAAACAGAGAGTCCATTATGACGGATGCAAATGCTGGCAAAATTCCTCACGTTCTTGTAATTATGGATGGTGTAGGACATCGTGAAGCAGTTGAGGATAATGCATATTTAGCAGCAAAAACACCAAATCTGACTGCGATGAAAGCAAAGCATCCAAATAGTTTGATTTCAGGTTCTGGCGAAGATGTAGGCCTACCTGATGGACAAATGGGCAACTCTGAAGTTGGTCATATGAACTTAGGTGCAGGTCGTGTTTTATATCAGGACTTTACACGGATTACTAAAGATATTCGGACAGGTGCTTTTTTTGAGCATGAAGTGTTAGTTGATGCGGTTGAAAAAGCCAAAGCAGCAAATGGCGCCGTTCATGTTATGGGGTTGTTGTCACAAGGTGGAGTGCATTCGCATGAAGATCATATTGTGGCGATGTGTGAACTTGCATTAAAACGTGGCGCAACCGTATATCTACACGCTTTCCTTGATGGTCGTGATACCCCTCCACGTAGCGCAAAGCCTTCATTAGAAAAATTCGATGCTTTATTTGCTCAGTATCCAAATCAAGGTCGTATTGTTTCGATGATTGGCCGTTATTTTGCAATGGATCGTGATAACCGCTGGAATCGTGTTGAACTCGCTTATCGTTTAATGACAGAAGGCGAGGCAGTCCGTGTTGTAAACTCAGCTGTAGAAGGTTTAGAGCAAGCCTATGCAGCAGAAGAAAATGATGAGTTTGTTCAAGCAACACGTATTGGTGAAATTGCCAAAATCCAAGATGGCGATAGTGTGGTTTTCATGAACTTCCGTGCTGATCGTGCGCGTGAAATCACCCGTGCTTTTGTTGAGAAAGATTTTACTGGGTTTACGCGTAAAGTCGTTCCAAGTTTATCTAAATTTGTGATGCTAACACGCTATCAGGCAAGTATTGATGCACCAGTTGCATACATGCCAGAAGAGCTTAAAAATTCCATCGGTGAATATTTATCTGGTTTGGGCAAAACTCAATTGCGTATTGCTGAAACAGAGAAATATGCGCATGTGACATTCTTCTTCAGCGGTGGTCGTGAAGATGAATATCTAGGAGAGAAACGTATTTTGATTCCTTCTCCGAATGTCGCAACCTATGATCTAAAACCAGAAATGAGTGCTTATGAAGTCACTGATGAGTTAGTAAATGCTATTAATTCGGGTGAGTTTGACCTTCTGGTTGTCAATTATGCCAATGGTGACATGGTCGGACATACTGGTGTATTTGATGCAGCAGTGAAAGCGGTTGAAACAGTTGATACGTGTTTAGGTAGAGTCTATGAAGCAGTAATGGCAAACAAAGGTCATATGTTAATTACAGCGGATCATGGTAATGTAGAGCAAATGCAAGACTACGACAGTGGACAAGTTCATACACAACATACCACTGAATTGGTGCCATTTATTTATGTGGGCCCAACTCAAGCAACGATTGCAGAGGGTGGTGTATTGGCTGATGTGGCACCAACATTACTTCATTTGATGAATATTCCTGTACCTTCAGACATGCAAGGCAAGAATTTAATTACTTTAAAATAAGGTGAACATATGACCCAACACAACAACATTTATCGAGGGTTCTTTGCGAGTTTGTTGATGTGTTGGGGATCGCATACGTTATCTGCACCTATTACACATGCCTCAGGATGGGGGGAAGAGACTACAAGCCGAAATGCTGAAGTGCCACTTGAATCTATTCAGCAATTTGTACAGATTTATGGGATTGTGAAAGATAACTACGTTGATAAAAAAACAGACGATGCACTTTTTCAGCAAGCAATCAAAGGTTTGGTGAGTGGTTTAGATCGTTATTCGCGTTATTTATCAGCCGAAGAATACCGCCAGCTTATCCAATATACTGAAGGTGATCTGGCTTCTGTTGATTTCAATTTAAATTACGATGCTCATACTCGTTTATGGCAAATTCAAGACCTAAAATCAGGATCTGATTCTAGTAAGTTAGGTTTGCGTAATGGGCAGGCCATACTCAAAGTCGATAATCAAGAATTAAAGAGTTTAAATCAGGATCAAGTACAAGGTCTGCTTTATGGCTCGATAGGCAGTACCGTACAAATACAACCAGAAAATAATAATAGTACGGTGATTTTGGTTCGAAATAAAAAGGTTGAGACAGATATTGAACCTGTTTTACTACATAATCAGGTGCTTGTACTTAAAATTAGAGTGTTTCAGCAAGATACAGCAAATGAAATTAAACGTTTAATCGAAGAATATAGTACAACTAAACTAAAGGCTGTCGTTCTTGATCTGCGTAATAATCCAGGCGGTTTATTGTCTGCTGCTGTTGAATCAACAGATTTATTCTTGAATCAAGGCTTAATTGTGACGACAAAGAGTCGTTCAGAAGGAGATCAACAATTTCAGGCTTTACCTTCAAATGAATTTCAAAATATAAAATTAGGTATCTTAATTAACCATCGTTCAGCCTCGGCAGCTGAAGTATTCACCGCAGCATTAAAAGAACATAAACGTGCATGGGTTGTAGGTGAAAATAGCTATGGAAAAGGTGTGGTACAGAAATTATTTCCATTACCGAGTGGTGCAGCACTGCAAATGACGGTCTCACATTATTACACGCCCAATGGGAATATGATTGAAGGTCAAGGGATTCAACCGAATCAAAGTTATCCGTTGTTACCTGAAATGAAAGAAGATGGTTATTTGGAACACGTCACAGATTTGGTTCTAAAAAGTAAAATTTAATTAAAAATAAAGCCCCTATTTAGGGGCTTTATTTTTAAGACTATTCATCATCTTCTGTATCTAAACCAAATTTTTTCAAACGATAACGTAAAGAACGGAAAGTCATTCCTAATTTTTTAGCTGCTAACGTTCGGTTCCAATGGGTTAAATTCAGTGCATTGAGAAGAATCTCTTTTTCAATATTTTCTAAATAGCGTTCCAAACCTTCTGGCGGTAATTTTTTAGAACCCATCATTGGGCTTGCACTTGCTGTTGTATGATCAGTTTCTTCTTGTGAGGAAAATGAAATACTTGGTGTCGGAATTGGACTACGTAATGGTGCAGTTTGTAGATGAGCAAGATCAATGGTTTCATCATCACTGAGCGTAATTGCACGTTCAATAATATTTCGAAGCTCGCGTACATTACCTGGAAAATATTGTTGCAATAAGAATTGTTCAGCACGAGAAGAAAGGGTCTTGACAGAGACTTCCCATTCTTGGCTAATCTTTTGAATAAAGTGATTCGCCAATAACAAAATATCTTGCCCACGTTCACGTAAAGGAGGTAATACAATATCCATGACGTGAATACGGAAGAATAAATCTTGTCTGAAACGACCTTGTTGCACCAGTAATTCAAGATCTTGATGACTCGCACTGATGACACGAAAATCAACATCAATTTCTTGATCTGAGCCAACAGGGCGAATTTTCTTTTCTTGTACAGCACGAAGCAGTTTTACCTGCATACTTAAGGGTAATTCAGCGATCTCATCTAAGAATAAACTACCACCATGTGCGGAAAGAATTAGACCTTGTTTGTCTTGGGTTGCGCCTGTGAAACTGCCTTTTTTATGACCAAATAGTTCGCTTTCCATTAACTCTGTTGGAATAGCACCACAGTTGATCGCAATAAAAGGTCCTTCGCTACGGTTACTCAGACGATGAACTAAATTGGCAACGACTTCTTTTCCTGTCCCCGATTCACCAGTAATAAAGACAGGGGCTTGAGATCGAGCAATTTTCTTTAAGGCAATGCGTAATTGCTGAATGGGCGTAGACCGACCAATGAGAAGTTTATTTTCTAGTGCACTTTCAGCAGCTTCTTGTTCAGGCTGTGGTCGATTCAATGCTTTTTGAATCAATTGATCTAGGTGAGTTTGATTGACAGGTTTACTGACAAAATCAAAAGCACCTGCTTTTAATGCAGCAATTGCAATATCCATATTGCCATATGCTGTTAATACTGCAATTGGTGTGTTGGGATAGTTTTGTGTGACATGTTTAACCAAGTCCAGACCGTTGCCATCTGGGAGATTCAAATCTGTTAAACAAGCATCGTACTGAAACTCGGTAAAGAATTTTTTTGCTTGCTCTACGCGATAGGCAAGATGAGTTTTAATGCCCATTCGTGCGAGCGTCATTTGCATTAAAAGACATAAGTCTTCTTCATCGTCTACGAGTAAGACGAGCGGTTGTTTAGTTGCCATTTCCCCGAAAAACCTAATCTAATCAATGAATTTTTGAGCATTCAATCCTGAAACATGCTCCTTGTTGTCGCTCTACGTAAGTGAGCTTTGCATGATTTGCCTCACAAAAGGTGTGAGACAAATACAATCCTAAACCAGTTCCTTTAATTTCGGTACTAAAAAATGGTTTGAATAGCTGAGAAATATCTCGTTTTGCGACACCCGTGCCAAAATCGATCACATCAATACATGTTCTGCCATCTTTTAGGTCTACATTCACTTCAATAAATTGAGCATCAGCTGCATTGTGCCGCAGGGCGTTTCGAATCAGGTTAATTAAAACTTGACGTAATTGTTTCTCATCAAAAAGAATGTTAATTCGTTCTGCAAGATTGAGTTTAATCATATGTTTCGCATCGACTAAATCTTCATTCAATAGGCTTTCAAAAAAATCAGCAAGTTGAATGACTTGTGGCTCAGTTGGTTTGTTGCGTGCCATGCCTAATGTATCTTGCACAATATTATCAATACGTCTAGCTTGTTTGCTAATCATACGACAGAGCATTTCTTGTTGATGACTATCACTTTCTTTAAATAATTCATTGGCCTGCACAATTGCCGCTAAAGGATTCCGAATTTCATGTGCAATACTCGCAGAGAGTTGACCGAGCGCGGCGAGTTTTAATTGTTGAACTTGTTGCGTGAGTTTTTGTGCATCTTTCAAGATAAGTAAAATTAGTGATTGTTCAGGGACGATTAAATGCTTAACACGGACATTAATTGTGTACGGACTTTGTTGTGATTCAAAACTAAATTCTTCACCATCTTCTAAGTCACTAAATTTAATTAACTCGAATAAGTCAGGTTGCCATTTGAGTAATGGTGTTTTTTCAGGAGAAACAGGAATATGAATGCCTAATAATGTATTAGCGGCTGGGTTACTCAGTACAATATGGTTACTGGTATCTAAAACTAAGTAACCATCTTCGATTTGTTCCAAAATATAGCGGTTAATATTTTGCAGCTGATGAATTTCAATCGACTGATGAAAAGTGAGTGTTTCTAAAATCTTAAATCGCTGAACTGCAATACGACCAATTGCGTGTACTACAAAAAATAAGAAAGCAAGTAATGCACTATTACCAAGATTATTCAGATTGGTATAATCAAAAAAGTTACCAAGAAAACGTTGATAAACCACCATAATAACGGCAAAAAGCGTCACAATCAGTGAAAGATGAGCATTTAGGAGAATTGCTGAGGAGAAAATAATGATGACGTACAATAAGCTTAATTGTAAGTTCGGACCACCTGCTGAAAAGGTAATCACACTTAAACAGATCACGTCTACGATAAAAATAAAAATGAGCTGTTTACTGATTTGTAACGGAACTAGCTTTAGTAGAAAAAGCTGAAAAATATTAAAGCTGATATAACAAATCAGAGTGTAAAAATATAAAAACGGATAATCATAATTTGTAGCGAGCTGCTCTGCGGTAAGTAAGTAAATAAGGATTAGACTGATTGAAATAATCAGTCGATATCCACTATACCAAATTCCGAGCCGATAAACGGTTTGGGACACTGATGACGCAATTTTTCCCAACATAAGCGATCACTTAATATAATTAAGGTTTAATGAGTCCATAACGGATGGCGAGATGGGTTAACTTTACATCACTATCAATTGCTAATTTTTCGAAAATGCGGTAACGATAAGTATTTACAGTTTTAACGCTAACAAACAATTTGTCGGCGATTTCTTGAGCACTAATACAATTAACCACCATCATTGCGACTTGCATCTCACGCTCAGAAAGTGCATCAAAAGGAGATTGTTGCGTATCTGAAAGATAAGAACTCGCAAGCTGTTCAGCAATATCTGCACTGAAATATTTACCACCTTGCATCACTTTATTGATTGCACGTACCATTTCTGAAATAGGCGCGCCTTTTGTGATATAGCCTTTTGCACCTGCTTTTAATAACAATGATGGGTAAGGTTCTTCTGCTAAACCACTGACAGCAATCACTTTAGTCTCAGGTGCTGTTTGTAAAAGACGACGTGTTGTTTCTACACCACCAATTCCTGGCATATTGACATCTAATAGTACAACTTGAGGATGCTTTAATCGAACTAAAGCAATCGCTTCTTCTCCAGATTCAGCTTGTCCAATGACTTCTACATCTGGATGGTCTTCCAGCATACGACAAATGCCTGTACGTACGAGTTCATGATCATCAACAACGAGAACAGTGATCAAGAAGACCTCCTTTTTTCAAAAAAACGATTTTTTTGTTACATAAAGAAAAATGAGCTTGCAATCAAACGACAAAATTAGCAATCCTATTCTCCATGTTTAGAGAATAGTTGTACACAATTGTGTCTATAAAAGCTTTACCCGATTTGTTCAAATGTAAGGCATAATGTTATTAAGCGCAAATGTGCAGCGTCCCGAGTTGAGTATTGTGTCGTGAAAAATTCTAAAAAATCTATCATGCATGCCTTGAGCATGTCTATTTTGTTGGCTCTTAGTTCAACAAGTTATGCTGAGCTGGTTGTAAACAACAATCCAGCCTCTACAAGTGCGAATAGTTCTTCAGCTTCGTTAAATTGGTCTGCAAGTGATGCAAGCCAATTGATGGAAGATGATGATTCATTAGAGATCAGCCCGCAAGGTTCAACTTCGGTTACGACCACTTTACGAAGTGGTGGTACTGCAAGTATTAGTTCATCTGCAACGCCACAAAAAAGCATACAGATTCGAGATACCTCTCATTTCAGTAGCCAACCCGCTGTAAATGCACGTGCAGCCTTGGTGATGGATGCACAAACGGGCGAAGTACTGTTTAGTAAAAATAGTAATATGTCGGTACCGATCGCCTCAATTACCAAATTGATGACAGCTGTGATTACCGCAGATGCACGGCTGAATATGTCGGAAGAAATCACGCTACAGCAAATTGATTTTGCGGGTGCAGGTGGAAAGAATTCAAGTTCGACCTTAAAAGTAGGCGATACGATGAATCGTGCGGAACTTTTGTTATTCGCTTTGATGAAATCGGAAAATCCTGCTGCGGCAGCATTAGCGAGGACTTACCCAAGCGGGCGTTCAGCATTTATTGCTGCAATGAATGCTAAAGCAAAACAATTAGGAATGACGTCAACCCGTTATGCAGAATCAACAGGTTTAGATCCTCATAATGTTTCTTCCGCACGTGATCTTGGTATTTTGGTGAGTGCCGCTTCTCAGTATGGATTAATTCGTCAGTTTTCAACTACGCCAACCTATGATTTTAATTTAGGTTATCGTGTGCTTAAGTCAAATAATACTAATGCTTTGGTACGTAATGGTGGTTGGAATATTAATCTATCTAAAACAGGATATATCGGTGAGGCTGGGCGTTGCGTAGTCATGCATGCAACCGTTAATTCACGTCCTGCTGTAGTCGTACTATTAGGAGCTTCAACTTCTCAAGCACGTACCAATGATGCAACCAACTTATTAACTTGGCTGAGTACTTTACCGAAAAGAATTTAATTGCTTATGAACGTAAAGCTCCTCATCTGAGGAGCTTTTTTTATATAATAGAACGACATTTCATGACGTAAAAAATACTTTTTAACTTCTATTTTGAGCAATTTTTGTTAAATTATGATTCTTAATATTTAAAAATTACACACTAAAATTGGGGAATTAAAATGACAAACTATGTTATTCGTGAAAAAAGCTTTGGTTATAACGACGAGGTTTTTTATGTAATTGGACATCGTATGAGTAATGTGTTTGATAATAAACAGCAAGCCGAAGCGGTCTATAAACAACTTGAAATTAAAGCTGCACGTAACTTTTTTTTATATGAAGTTGAATCATTATTTGATGCAGATGAAGCATTATTAAAAAAATTGGATGATTTTGTCTTTTCACGTTGTGGTGAACATATTTATCAGGAGGGAGGGGTTTCTCGAGAAACGTTGCCTGAAAGCTTAAATGATGAAGATACTTTTGAGTTTATTCAACTTGCTAACATGCAAAGTTATCAATTGATTCATTTTGATCAAGATATTAAGTTCTATGGTTTATGGTCAGTGAAAAAACAAGCATGGGTGGAAGAGCATGATGAGTTTTTTGCAGGTTTAGCTTATGCGGATCAACCTGAACAATTAAAAAAGAATGTCAGAAGCATTTTTGCAGATTACGATTATGATGATATTGAGTTGAAAGGTTCATTCGAAGATTTATCGGAACAACCTGTATTATTACAAGCCTTAATAAAAAATAATAAAGCATTAAAATATAATAATAAAAGTCAAACATTAATTATTATGCAAGGCTGGGAAGAGGAGGGTTTATATGCGGTTAATCCTTTATTAAAACAGCCTTTATTTGAAATCAAAGAAATTGGTTTAGAGGAAATTCAAACGATTGAAAAAGAATTGGCCAAGCAGTATAGCTATGATGAAGATGAATGGGGAGCCGAAGAAGAGGGTGGAGAAGACTTTGATGCCGAAGCCCTTGAACTGATTCAGGAGTTGGCCGAAGAGTTGGAATTGAGCGATGAACAGCGAGCTGAACTCTTTGAGGAAGTTAGAAAAGAATCTTAAAGCCTGAAAATCAAAAAACCTGCTGTAGCAGGTTTTTTGATTTATCAATAATAGCTTACATATTTGAAAGAATTGAATCTTTCACTTGAGCCATCGTTGCATCGATTGACAACATGATAGCATCAGCACATTGTTTGATTGCAGTATCTGGATCTTTTAAACCATTGCCCGTAACTGTACATACGATTACCGAACCTTCAGCAATTTTACCTGCTTTGATGTCACGAATAGCACCGCCAATAGACGCTGCTGAAGCAGGTTCTACAAACACACCTTCATACATAGAAAGTAAGCGTTGTGCTTCAAGAATTTCGCTATCTTGAAGTTCATCAAACCAACCTTTTGAATCGCGTATAACTGCTTTGGCATGATTCCAGCTTTGTGGGTTACCAATACGAATTGCCGTTGCGATCGTTTCTGGGCTTTCGACTGGAGCACCACGTAAGAATGGGGCTGCGCCAGAAGCTTGATAACCTACCATAGTCGGTAAACCTTCTGGTTTAGGACCTGCGAATTGATCTGTTGCAGCATCGTAGATAACAGATTCAAACTGATCAGCAGGTTGATTTGCAACTGCTTCGGTATAACCCATCCAGTGAGCCGTGATATTACCTGCATTACCAACTGGTAAGCAGTGATAGTCAGGTGCGCGACCCAATGCTTCTACGATTTCATAAGCAATCGTTTTTTGGCCTTGCAAACGATAAGGGTTGATTGAGTTTACAATTGTTACAGGTGCTTGATCTGCAACTTCTTTTACGAGGCGCATACCATCATCAAAGTTACCGCGGATTTGCATGGTGATCGCACCATACATCATCGCCTGAGCCATTTTACCCATCGCGATTTTGCCTTCAGGAATTAAAACAAAGGCTTTAATTCCTGCACGCGCTGCATATGCTGCTGCTGCTGCTGAAGTATTTCCAGTAGATGCACAGATAATCGCTTTTGAACCTTCTTCAACAGCTTTTGTTACAGCCATCGTCATACCACGGTCTTTAAATGAACCTGTTGGGTTAAGACCTTCGTATTTCACATAGATTTCAACGTTTTTGCCAATAATACGTGGAATGTTCTCAAGTTTAATAAGAGGAGTATTTCCTTCACCTAGAGAGATTGCACGTGTAGCTGCAGACACAGGTAAACGGTCACGATAACGATCTACAAGACCAGTATAACGATTGGCATTCGACATGATGGTGTTCCAATATGAGGTAGAGCTGGGAGAGGGAATGCATTTTCCCTCAACCTGATTAACTATCGAGCGATTCTAAACGAATTCTTACGATTTCGCCACGAATAGCTGGTAATGCTTGAATTTGAGCAAGTGCTTCATCCATTTTTGATTCAACAATTGGGTCTGTCAAAATCACGATAGGAATCAAATCTTTCAAGCGAGATTGCTGCATGATCGCATCAATGCTGATACCAGCACGGCTGAGAATGGTGGTTACATCAGCCAATACGCCTGTTTGATCTTCAGCATTTAAACGGATGTAGTATCCAGTCGTCATTTCTTCACGACTCAGGATAGGCATGTTTGTTAGTGCTTCAAATGCCAATTGTGGAATCGTTCCTGCACCATCTTCGGTATAAGAAATATCACGTACGATATCAATCACATCAGCAACAACTGCAGAAGCCGTTGGGCCAGCACCAGCGCCAGCGCCATAGTAAAGCGTTGGGCCTACGGCATGTGCTTGTACCAATACTGCATTTTTAACTCCGTTCACATTGGCAATCAGTTGCTCTGCTGGAATCAGTGTAGGATGAACACGTAACTCAATACCATTACTTGCACGACGTGCAATACCCAAATGTTTGATACGGAAGCCAAGCTCTTCAGCATATTTCACATCTTGTGCTGTAATTTTGCTAATGCCTTCTGTGTAGACCTTATCAAACTGTAATGGGATACCAAAAGCACATGACGCCAAGATAGTGAGTTTGTGCGCAGCATCAATCCCTTCTACATCAAAAGTTGGATCTGCTTCAGCATAACCGAGTTCTTGAGCTTCTTTGAGGACATCATCAAATGCACGACCTTTTTCGCGCATTTCAGTCAGAATGAAGTTACCTGTACCATTAATGATACCTGCAAGCCATTGAATATGGTTTGCAGCTAGACCTTCACGAATGACTTTAATAATTGGAATACCACCAGCAACAGCTGCTTCATAAGCGATTTGAACAGCATTATCTTCAGCTGCTTTAAACAACTCATTACCATGTTCTGCAAGTAATGCTTTATTGGCAGTGACAACTTGCTTGCCATGTTTGATGGCTTCCATGATAACTTCATAGGCAGGATGAATACCGCCCATCACTTCGACTACGACATCAACATCAGGTTGACGTACGATGTCCATGAGATCATCACTTTGTTTGATCCCTTCGAGTTGTAAATCTGGACGTGGACGGCGTGTGCCTACATGTGTAATTTGAATTTCGCGACCGGTACGGCGTTTAATTTCAGCAGCATTTTCTTGTAATAATTTAAGGGCTCCACCACCTACAGTACCAAGACCGAGTATCGCCAGACGAACTGGTTTCACGTCACACTCCATTTTATTCAATCATTTTAATGAAGCTTGATCATAGCTAAAAAAGTGCGCAGACACTAGGGCTAAGATCATCTTTAATCTGTCGCCCGAGTCGTGGTGAGACGGTGTGGAGAATGTTTTATTTTTCTAGGCGTTTAATGATTTCATCTGGAGTCATGTACCCACCTAAATACACACCTTCAACATTATAAATTGCAGGTGTGCCATTCACGCCCATATTTAAGCCTAATTGATATTGATCACGAACTGGGTTTTTACATTCTGCTGATGCAACTGGTAAACCTTGCGCAGCTTGATCGAATGCAGCTTTACGATCTTGACTACACCAAATCGCTTGCATGGTTGGCATAAACTGCTCTCCGCGTGGCCATGCGATGTAACGGACTTCAATGCCTTTCGCATTAATTTCCGCAAGATGTTCATGTAGTTTGTGACAATAAGGGCAGCTTGAATCAGTGAATACATAAATGACGTGTTTCGCTTTACCCCCTTGTGCTGGGTAAACGATAAGGTCTTCTGTTTTGAGTGCTGCTAAGTGCTTTTTATTTTCAGTCGCTTGTAAAGCTTCACTCACATTTTTTAATTGTTTTTCACCAAGACGAATGACATCACCTTGAATGATATATTGCCCATCACTGGTCGCATAAACTGATCCCATGCCTTCTAGGCTTACCCAAAATAAATTTGGAACCTCGGTTTTTTTAATGGCAAGAATTTTGGCATTAATATTGGCGGTTTTAAAATGTTTTTCTAAAGTAGAAACCAGACGTTGTTGCGCATTACGTTCATTTAAAGTTGATGCTTCACCAGTAGCTGGCGCACTCGCTGTCAGAGCATCAGGCTTTTGTGCTGAATTTTCTTTTGAACAGGCACTGATCAAGAGTGTTGACGTTAATGCACATGCAATAAACAACTGAGACCGAGTAAACAACATAAACAACCTTTCATACTGTATTTATAAGCTTGCCCAAGCATACCAAAAATTTAAATTGAGTTCGTTAAATCTTGCTGATGCCATGTGAATGAAATCATGTTGATTGATAAAAGGTAGTTTTATCCTCTTGGATGGTATTTGTTATGTAGTTCTTGCATTCGATGCTGAGCAACATGCGTGTAAATTTGAGTAGTTGATAAATCACTATGGCCAAGTAACATTTGCACAACACGTAAATCAGCACCATGATTGAGTAAATGTGTTGCAAACGCGTGTCGTAAGGTATGTGGGGATAGTTCAGCGAGAATATTCGCTTGTAGTGCATAACGTTTAATCGCATACCAAAAATTTTGCCGACTCATGATGCCACCATGTTGCGTCAAAAATAAATAATCTGTACTACTTTTATAGAGCTGAGGTCGTGATTCGGCGAGATATTTTTCGATCCATTCACAAGCATGTTGTCCGAGAGGAACGAGGCGTTCTTTATTACCTTTACCTGTAATACGAAGAAAACCCTGTTTTAGATTAATCAATTCCAAACGTAAATTAAGTAGTTCTGATACACGTAAGCCACAGGCATATAACACTTCAAACATTGCTCGGTCACGGAGACCTAGTGCCGTATTGACATCGGGTGCATTGATTAATGCTTCTACATCTTTTTCTGATAAATCTTTGGGTAAAGCACGTCCAATTTTAGGAGAACGATGGTTTGCAACAGGATTATCATCCCTGAGTTTCTGTTCTCTCAGAAATTTATAAAATTGACGTAAAGCAGACAAGCAGCGTGCAATGGAGCGTGGGCTTTTGCCTGCTTTAGTGAGTGCAATTAATACATCAGCAATATCATCACTCGACCATTGCGTTAATGTCACATTTGGATGTAACTCAGCACATTGAATAAGATCTGATAGATAGGCATTGCGTGTATGTGGGCTGACGGTTTGTGCAACTAAATAATCACGAAATCCTTGTAGAAAACTGAGATCTTTAGGAATGGTAACAGGAGTAGGAATACGGGGTTTTTTATTTAGCATCATCAGCAGAATCCTTCATTCAATGGCACTGTAAAAGAAAAATGAATTGTTGTCGATCTGTCACAAAAGCAAATGCCATTGATATTGTTTTTGGTAATTATTCTCATTTGCCTGTATACTCTAGGAGAAAAGAGTTTAGGGTTAGAAGCGGTGCGATTGTCAGCATTAAAAGTCAAGCAAACGGCGATGATCACAAAAGTGAATCGCTTAGTAGATGATACCGAACAGCCAGATCTTGTGGCTATTCGATTAGAGAGTTTGGGCTTTGTGCCCGGTACACAAGTGCAAGTGATTACCAAAGGTATTTTTGGTGGCGATCCGATTCTAATCCAAATTGGTTTTACTCGTTTTGCATTACGTAAAACTGAAGCCGATAAAATTGAAATCCAATTTGAAGGAGCACCTGCATGAGTGATGCGTTACGTGTTGCCCTTGTGGGAAATCCAAACTGCGGTAAGACTTCTTTATTCAATCACTTAACTGGAACACGCCAGAAAGTTGCCAATTATGCAGGGGTCACAGTAGAGCGTAAGGTTGGACATTTTCAGTTGCCTTCTGGTCGAAATGTTCGAGTACTTGATTTGCCTGGAACATATAGTTTGCAAGCAACAAGCCCTGATGAAGAAATCACGCGTGATGTGTGTGAAGGTAAAATTGCTGAAGAAGGGCAACAAGATGCATTTTTATGTGTTGTTGATGCGACTAATTTAAAGCTTCATCTCGGATTAGTGCTAGAAATTATCGAGTTAGGTCGTCCCATCCTTGTTGTGTTAAACATGATGGATGAAGCACGTCGTCGTGGAATTCAAATCAATACTCAAAAATTATCAGAGCGATTGGGCGTTCCCGTGGTTGAGACAGTCGCTGTGCGTAACTCAGGTATTGAGAACTTACTGCACGCATTAGATCAACAAAAATATACAGTGCCCCATACTGAACTCAGTGGTTTAACGGGTGAGCATCATCAAAAGATCCAAATTATTTTTAAAGATGTGGTGAACTTTGTTGATCAAGAAGATAAGCGAACCGATTTTCTCGACAAAATATTTTTGCATCCTGTATTGGGCTTATTAAGCCTTGCTGTGATGATGTTTATTGTGTTCCAAGCTGTATTTGCTTGGGCAGCTCCATTTATGGATGGGATTGAAGGTCTTTTTGGATGGTTAGGTACGACACTTGGTGCCTATATCTCGCAGCCTTTGCTCCATAGTTTAGTTGTTGACGGAATTATTGCTGGGGCGGGGGGCGTTATTGTGTTCTTGCCTCAAATTTTGATTCTATTCTTTTTTATTTTGGTTTTAGAAGAGTCTGGCTATTTGCCGCGTGCCGCATTTTTGTTAGATAAATTGATGTTTAAAGCAGGCTTGAGTGGTCGTGCTTTTATTCCTCTATTATCTAGCTTTGCTTGTGCAGTACCAGGCATTATGGCAACCCGTAGTATTAGTGATCCACGTGATCGCTTTACCACGATTATGGTTGCACCATTGATGACTTGTTCAGCACGATTACCTGTCTATGCCTTATTAATTGCAGCATTTATTCCAAATCAAATGGTATGGGGAATTTTTAATCTGCAAGGCTTGGTGCTATTTGGCTTATATATGTCGGGTATTGTTAGTGCTTTGTGTGTTTCGATTGTGATGAAATTTCTACAAAAAGATAAATCACAACATGCTTTATTACTCGAGTTACCAAGTTATCGTATTCCTGATTTAAAAAGTGTCGGGATTGGATTATTAGACCGTGCCAAAATCTTCTTAAAACGTGTGGGTGGAATTATTTTCGCTCTTTCGATTTTACTTTGGTTCCTATGTACTTTCCCGCAAGCACCAGATGGTGCGACACAGCCTGCAATTGATTATAGTTTTGCAGGGATGTTAGGGCACCTGATACAACCAATTTTTGCCCCGATAGGATTTAATTGGCAGATTTGTATCGCATTAATCCCTGCGATGGCAGCGCGTGAAGTGGTTGTTGCAGCATTAGGGACGGTTTATGCCTTATCAGGGGCGAATGATGATGCTGTGGCACAAGGTTTATCTCATCTGATTAGTATGGATGGCACGGGTTGGTCATTGGCTACAGGTTTATCGCTATTGGTTTGGTTTATTTATGCTCCGCATTGTTTGGCGACTTTGGCGACCGTTCGTCGTGAAACAGGTTCATGGAAATATGTTGCAATTATGGCAACGTATTTGTTCGGCTTAGCTTATCTAATGTCTTTTTTCACCTACCAAATTGCATCACGCATTTGGGGCTAAAAGGAGTCGCTTATGTTTGAGTATTTGATTGTTGCTGTATTAGTGTTGTGGAGTGCTTTTGTCGTTTTTAAGAAAGTATTCCCTAAAACCGCAAGTTCCTTGTCGCTTATTTTGTCAAATCTATGTCAGCGATTTGGTTGGCAGAGTTTGGCCATGTGGTTAAAACCTAAAACTGTTATCAGATGTGCTGGTGGTTGTGGTTGCTCGACTGACGCGAATGAACCACAAAATAAAGAAGCGATTCAAACAGTAAAATGGCGTTGAATCTCTAAAAGCTCACATTGGATTGTGGGCTTTATTTTTTGATACTCTTGATTGTGAGTTCTTTGAAAATATGTCTCTCTTTAAATACGGGTGTTTTTCTTATTTTAGATCATTCAAAAAGAACCTGTAGCATGAATATGTTGGATTAAATAAATATTCAAAATCAGTCAACTTCTCGTCCATCTTTGAAACATCTCATTGCTAAAATACATTCATTTTAAAGTTAAAAAAATTTATATCTTGAATCAATAAGCCGAAAAAATAACAGTAAATTTTATCTGTTTAACTCTTACGCACTGACACAAAAAATATCGAATAAAATGAAAACTGAAAAAGCATTTAAAACAGTAAAGTGCTAACATTTTTGCCATTCTGTAATCTGCAAAAAATGGGGCAAAAATGTTAATACAACGTGGTGGATTAAAAGTTGTAGCTGGCTTAGGGATTTCGGGAGTGTCAGCAGTCAACTTCCTACATGAGCAAGGCTACCAAGTTGCAGTAACGGATTCTCGGGAAACACCGCCAGGGCATGATCAAATTCCTGCAGGTGTTCGTACCAGTTTTGGAAAGTTGGATACAGAACTTTTATTACAAGCAGAAGAAATTATTCTTAGTCCAGGACTTGCGCCTCAATTGCCAGAAATTCAACAAGCAATTGAACAAGGTATTCCTGTTGTTGGTGATATTCAAATACTACGTCGTGCTACTGAAGTTCCAATTGTAGCAATTACAGGATCAAATGCAAAAAGCACAGTAACGACGCTGATTGGATTAATGGTACAAGAAACTGGTCGAAAAGTCGCTGTAGGCGGGAATTTAGGACGTCCCGCATTAGATTTGCTCAAAGATAAGCCAGAGTTAATTATTTTAGAGTTATCTAGTTTTCAGTTAGAAACAACCTCAAATTTAAATGCAGAAGTCGCAGTTGTTTTGAATATGAGTGAAGATCATTTAGATCGTCATGGTGATATGCTTGGTTATCACAAGGCCAAACATCGAATCTTCCAAGGCGTGAAAAAAGTGGTCTATAACCGCGATGATAATTTAAGTCGTCCGCTTGTACCTGATGTTACACCAATGCAAAGTTTTGGTCTGAATGCACCTGATTTAAATCAATATGGTGTGCTTCGTGATGCTGATGGCACGATGTGGTTAGCACGTGGCAGAGCGCGTTTGATGAAAACCTCAGATATGTATATTCAAGGTATGCACAATGTTGCTAATGCACTCGCATGTTTGGCGCTGGGTGAGGCGATTGGTTTAGATACTGAATCCATGTTGGAAACACTCAAGCACTTTAAAGGTTTAGAGCATCGCTGTGAATATGTGAAAACTGTTTCTGGGGTGCGTTACTATAATGATTCTAAAGGAACCAATGTAGGTGCAACCCTTGCTGCAATTGACGGTTTAGGTGCTGCTATTGAAGTGAAACATGGCAAACTAGCGTTGATTCTAGGCGGTCAAGGTAAGGGTCAGGATTTCAAACCATTACGAGATGCGATTCAAAAATATGTAAAATCAGCGATTCTGATTGGTGAAGATGCAGCTGTGATTGAACAAGCTATTCAAGGTACCACTGTAATCCAACATGCAACGAGTTTATCGGAAGCAGTAGCACTCGCACAGAAATATACTCATGCTGAAGATGTCGTTTTACTATCACCAGCTTGTGCAAGCTTTGATATGTTTAAAAGCTATAATGATCGCGGACATCAATTCGTGGCATGTGTAAATGCCCTGAATGAAAATAAAAATTAGGAACTGATCTATGGCTGATTTAGCCCAAAATACGGTACAAAAGATTTCACAATTATTGAATCGTTTACCTAAACTCCCTGCCGAAATGACAGCGCGTAATGTGCTCATTTTTTGTGTAATTTGTTTGTTGTGTTTCGGTTCGGTCATGGTGGCGTCTGCATCAATGCCATATGCTGAATATATTCATGAGAATCCATTTTATTTCTTAATTCGTCATGGAATTTCGATTGTTGTTGCTGCCGTAGTGGCATTCTTAACCTATAGAGTTTCCTTGAATTTATGGTTTAAAAATGCTTTTCCATTATGGCTTGTGACGATGGTACTGCTATTGGCAGTGTTGGTTGTTGGTTCGGAAGTAAACGGTTCACATCGTTGGATTAAGCTCGGTGGTTTTACCCTACAACCGACGGAAATTGCGAAAATCGTAATGGCAATTTTTACCGCTGACTATGTTGTTCGCCGCGCTAAAGAAGTTCGAACGCATTGGAAAGGCTTATTGCGATTGAGTGGTGTCATGGCTTTGACAGTTGGATTTATTGTGGCAGAGCCTGATCTCGGTGCGACGGTTGTTATTGTCCTCATGATGGTTGGCGTGTTTTTCTTGGCAGGTGCACCAGCAACTCAATTTTTAATTATGCTTGGGGCAATTCTGGCAGGGATTACTGCACTTATTTTATTTGAACCATTCCGTTTCCAGCGTTTAATTTCCTTTACGAATCCTTGGGCTGACCCATTAGGTGTAGGTTATCAGTTATCAAATGCGTTGATGGCATTTGGACGTGGAGAATGGATTGGAACGGGTTTAGGACACAGCGTACAAAAGCTTTCCTATCTTCCAGAAGCACATACAGACTTCATGTTAGCTGTTCTGGGCGAAGAATTTGGCTTTGTTGGCGTCACCTTGGTGATGGTATTGTCCTTTACTATGTTGGCGTGCTGTATTCGAATAGGACATCGTGCTCTGCAACATAACTATTTACGCGCAGGCTATTTAGCATATGGCATTAGCATTATTTTTCTTATGCAAATTTTGGTAAATGCTGGGATGAATATGGGCTTAATGCCGACTAAAGGTTTGACTTTGCCGTTTATTAGTTATGGCGGTACATCTTTGATGATGTGTGCTGCGATGATTAGTTTAATTCTGAAAATTGATGCTTCAACTCAAGAATTAAACCCTGTGAAAGAAGAATCGAATTTCTAAGATATTTCAACAATAAAAAGGCCCTGTCATTATGCAGGGCTTTTTTATTATTTATAAGAAAACACCATTAAGATGGATGCCTTTGGGGATTCGATTTATATCCCATTGTTGTACGGCTTGTTGAAGCATGATACGTGGCTGATCAAGTTCTATAGCAGATTGACCTAAAGCTAAAATAGCCTGCTGTAAGAGCTCAGGTGCCTGATTGATATCTAGCGCTTGAGCCAAATTTTGTTTAGATAATTTTTGCCCTTGGTGATTCATGGCAAGGGGGAGGTGCATATAGTTGAGAGATGGGTAATTCAGTAAAGAGCCTAACCAAATTTGTCTGACGGTATTGTCTAAAAGGTCTGCGCCGCGCACCACGTGCGTAATACCTTGTAAATAGTCATCTACCACGACAGCGAGTTGATAACTAATAATGCCATCACGACGTTTTAAAACAAAATCACCCAAGTCATATTTAAGATTAGAGCATAACTGACCCTGTAAGCGATCTTGAAAACAAATCTGTTGATCCGTGACTTTTAAACGAACTGCTTGATCAGTAAACTCTAAATTTAAATCGCGACAGGTTCCTACATAGATATGATTTGAACCCAGTATTTTTCGTGTGCATTGGCAGGCATAAATCGCATCGGATTGCTTGAGTTGCTCAAGTACCTGTTCATAGATCTCGAAACGATCTTTTTGGAAAATAATCTCAGCATCTGGTTCAAATTGAAAGGCATCAATGCAAGAGAGGATATGTGTTTCGCTATTCGGAAAAATACGAGGAATATCGGTATCTTCGATGCGAACTAGCCATTTCCCTTGATTGGCCTTGGCATCGCAATAACTGGCAACTGCGGTAATCAAAGAACCAAAATGCAATGGGCCGGTTGGCGATGGCGCAAACCGACCCACATATGAGCAGCGATTAAGCAAAGCACCGCTTTGCCGCTGCGCAAGAGCGAAGCTGAGCTTCGCTGCATGGTTTAACACAGTTGTCAAAATTAACCGTTATTTTGCTTTTCTTTGATTTCAGCCAAAGTTTTGCAATCAATACACAAGGTCGCCGTCGGACGAGCTTCTAAACGACGTAAACCAATTTCAATACCACAGGTCTCACAGAAACCGTAGTCTTCATTTTGAATTGCTTCAATTGATTGTTCGATTTTACGAATGAGTTTGCGCTCACGGTCACGTGTACGTAATTCAATCGCAAATTCTTCTTCTTGCGTTGCTCGGTCGTTGACGTCAGGAAGAGCAGTTGATTCATCTTGCATTGTATTCAATGTACGATCAACTTCAGACATTAACTCAGCTTTCCATGCATTTAAAATTTGGCGGAAATGCTCAAGCTGTCCTTCAGACATATATTCTTCATTTTTCTTCGGCTGATAAGGTGCAATTCCAAATAAGCTTGCAGTTGTACCACCTTCTGAAGCTTTTGGTTTGGTTTTACGTACGCGTTTCACAGCCGATTTTTGATCGTCGATCACTTCTGTCTGTTCGTCCAAGACTTGATTTTGGTTGTCATTCGCCATATAGGGCATTCCTCATCTTACACGTACTATCTATACGCAAAAAATATGGTGATATGCAAGTGTTTTTATAGAAACCTAAGATGGTTTTTTCCATCAAGGGTCGACATCATATAGAGTTTTTCAGCAAGATGGTAGTCATTCCCGTCCAGATTTTGTGAGAAAACGATAATGTAATTTGTAATCAAAAGTTTAGTCATATCCCAAGACTTCAGAGCTATTCATTCGCTGTGAAGTTGATAAACGATAGACCTGAGTTTCGATTTCTCCGTTTGCTTTAAGTTTAATAAAGCGGTAACCCGGATGTTCTTCATCAAGTGCAAACTTATCACTTTTAGGTTTGAACTGTATGCAGGTTGATGGCGTTGATAAAAATTGAATACCTTGCCATGTGTTAATAGAATCTTGGTGGACATGACCACAGATGATGGCTTTGATATTTGAAAAAGGTCGAATCGTTTCGAGTAAATCAGATGAGTTCTTTAGTTTATGTTGATCAATCCAAGCAGATTCCATGGCAAAAGGATGGTGATGGCAGGCAATCATAATATGGCGATCATGATGTTTTTTTAATAATTCTGTCAATTGTTCAAGGCCAGCCTCTGCAATTTTGCCATCAATTCTTGTTGGCTGTGCGCTATTAAGTAAAATAATGCACCAATCGCCAATTTCTACGACAGTAGGTTGATGTGGATCTGCTCCATGAAAAGGGAAGTGAGATACATCATCATGATTGCCGGGCGTCTGAAAAAAGGGAATGCCTATACTCTGCATATGCTTAAGATAGCGATCATAAGTCACAGTTGTTGGGTTCTGTGCTAAATCTCCAGTATGCACAATCATATCGATCTGCGGATGTTGTTGGCGCATCAAGTCAATTACTGCATGAAAGCTTTGTTCAGGGTGCATCCCGACAAACTCTAAATGCGGATACTCCAATAGATGAGTATCAGTAATTTGTATGATCACAAAATCTTTTTGTGATAATTTTGAGACTTGGAAAGTCACCGTCTTACCCCTTTCAGATTTATTGTCGTTGTATATATTGACTAAGCCATTGTAATGCCATGATGACAGGGGCATTCTTCAAGCGATTATTTTTGAATAACATCGTGATTTCAGCGTAATTAAATAGATGGAGTTGAATATCTTCTCCTTCATCTGAAACGCCAAAGATGCCCCCATTGCTTGGCAAATCAACTTCTGCAGCATATAAATGAAAAAACTCAGCGCATGCACCGGCAGAAGGATAAAAACTGAATAAATGCTGCAATTCATTAATTTCGCAGCCTGATTCTTCTAGACTTTCACGACGAATACAGGTTTCTGGGGATTCATTTCCATCCAGTACACCAGCAATGATCTCAAGTTGCCATGCTGACTCGGAGTCATTTAATGCACCAACACGAAATTGTTCAATAAGTGCGAAACGTTGTTGCTGATTGTTATAAAGTAAAACGCCAGCAGCTTCTGGACGATGTATAAGTTCACGCTGAATAATTGGTGAATATTCAGATCGATGAAATAGTCGGTGCGTAAGATTCACTTTCTCAACTTGAATGAATCCTCGGAATAAAAACTCTCGAGATTCTATCGTAACGTCGGATGCTGAATAGCTGGCGTGGTCAAGAATATTCATCTTCAATCAGGATGAGATTGTACATATCTCATCCTAACCGAGAATGATTCGTGGGCAAATCTTTTTTTAGTCGATTTACAGTTTGTGGTACAATTTTTGACCATGTTCCTGATAAGCGGTTTTCATTGCATTGAGACCTGCTTCAACATCTGTTTCAGCATCATTTGATTGCTTGGCATTGTGCTGATTTTGGGCATAATCTCGCACATTCTGCGTGATTTTCATTGAGCAGAATTTTGGTCCGCACATAGAACAGAAATGTGCAGATTTGTGTGCTTCTTTGGGTAAAGTCTCATCGTGCATGCTACGTGCTGTATCAGGGTCTAAGCTGAGGTTGAACTGGTCATCCCATCGGAATTCGAAGCGTGCTTTCGACAATGCATTATCACGAACTTGAGCACCTGGATGACCTTTGGCTAAGTCTGCTGCATGTGCTGCAATTTTATAAGTGATAATACCATCTTTAACATCTTTCTTATTTGGTAAACCTAAGTGCTCTTTCGGTGTGACATAACAGAGCATTGCTGTGCCATACCATCCAATCATTGCAGCACCAATTGCAGAAGTAATATGGTCATAACCCGGTGCGATATCGGTGGTGAGTGGGCCAAGTGTGTAGAATGGTGCTTCTTTACATACTTCAAGTTGTAGATCCATATTTTCTTTAATCATATGCATAGGCACATGACCAGGACCTTCAATCATCACTTGTACATCATGTTCCCAAGCGCGATGTGTGAGTTCACCTAAGGTTTTAAGCTCGCTAAATTGAGCCTCATCATTTGCATCCTGAATACAGCCCGGACGTAAACCATCACCTAAGCTAAATGAAACGTCATAGGCTTTCATGATTTCACAGATTTCATCGAAATGCGTATACAAGAAGTTTTCTTGATGATGAGCGAGACACCACTGCGCCATAATTGAACCGCCACGAGACACAATACCTGTGAGACGATTTGCTGTCATAGGCACATAGCGTAATAACACACCTGCGTGAATAGTGAAATAATCTACACCTTGTTCAGCTTGTTCAATCAAAGTGTCTTTAAAGATTTCCCAAGTGAGATCTTCCGCGACACCATCTACTTTTTCCAAAGCTTGATAAATAGGCACGGTACCAATTGGTACAGGAGAGTTACGGATAATCCATTCTCGGGTTTCATGAATATTCTTACCCGTCGATAAGTCCATGATAGTGTCCGCGCCCCAACGCGTTGCCCATGTCATTTTAGCAACTTCTTCATCAATCGATGAACCTAGAGCGGAGTTCCCAATATTGGCATTAATTTTTACTAAAAAGTTGCGGCCAATGATCATTGGTTCAATTTCAGGATGATTAATGTTGGCAGGAATAATCGCACGACCTGCGGCAACTTCTTGACGCACAAATTCAGGTGTAATTTCTCTTAAATTTTGAGCACCAAAGTTTTGTCCTGCATGCTGACGCATGTCTACGTCTTCACCTTGGCGTTGATTTTCACGAATTGCAATATATTCCATTTCAGGCGTAATAATGCCCTGTTTCGCATAATGCATTTGCGTAACATTTTTACCTGCCTTAGCTCGACGAGGGTTTTGAATATGAGCAAAACGAATGTCAGCAGTACGAATATCTTTTAAGCGAGCCTGACCAAAATCAGAACTTAAACTTGAGAGTACATCGGTATCATCACGTTCTTCAATCCAGGTTTGGCGGACAGAAGGTAAACCTTGATTTAAATCAATTTGTACATCAGGATCGGTATAAACACCTGATGTGTCATAAACCATAACAGGAGGATTATATTCACCCCCTAAACCTGTCGGTGTTTCTGTCAAGCTAATTTCGCGAAATGGAACTTGGATATCTGGGCGAGAACCTGTTACATAGACTTTTTTTGATGCGGGTAAAATACGGGTTAAATCTTTAGCATCTTGCTCATGTTGAGCAGAAATATCAGCAGAGGGAAGATTCGTTAATTGGTTCATGGCATGATCCTTATGTATTACATTAACGAATCAAGCACGAGCAAAAACGATAGCGAATTTATCTCTTTGATAAATAAAGGCGAGGCTTTTGTTGGGCTTGATTCCTACGCAGGTGTTAACCTGATCAGGTTCAACGGTACTCATCTTTAAATCTTGTGATTAAGATAATCTCAGCAGTTAATTAACTGCGCTCCGTCAAGCTAGGTATTTAGACTAACAGATTTTTAGATTTTTGTTTTATCAATTCGCACCAATCGACTTTTGACTCAGCTGTGTTATTGTCATAAAAGTTTCATCATTGCTGTGTTTTAATCACCAATCATTTTTCCATGTGTCTAGTGGAGGCATACTGTGAGTCCAAGTAATCCTGTGTTAAGTCACCATATTTCTTCACAATTTAATGAAGACTTACAAGATGTACATACCAAATTTATGACGATGGGTGGCTTAGTAGAGCAGCAGGTTGCAAATGCAATTCATGCTTTATTAGACACAGATGAAAATTTGGCGATTGATGTTCAATTTAAAGATAATGTTGTTAATCAATATGAGCGTGATATTGATGAAGGTTTAACCTTGATTCTCGCTCGCCGTCATCCTGCTGCAATTGATTTGCGTATGGTAATTGCGATGAGCAAAGCAAATACAGATTTAGAGCGGATTGGTGACGAAGCTTCAAAAATTGCTCGTATTGCGCAAAATTTATGTGAAGAAGGTGAGTCTCCACGCGGTTATATGGAAACACGCCATATTGGTAACCAAGTGCGCGTTATGATTCATGATGCTTTGGATGCTTTCGCGCGTTTAGATGTTGATCAGGCTTTAAAAGTGGTGATGGCAGATGTGGATATTGATCGTGAATATCAGTCTGCAACACGAACTTTGATGACCTACATGATTGAAGACCCACGTCATATTGCTCGTGTGATTAATGTGATGTGGGTATTGCGTTCGCTTGAGCGAATTGGCGATCATGCACGTAATATTTCAGAGCAAGTTATTTATATGGCAAAAGGTATGGATGTACGTCATACCAGTATTGAAGAAATTGAACAAAAAGTGAATCAAAAATAATCATCAAATAAAGATTCAAAGCTGCTACATAATGAGCAGCTTTTTTTATCGCCATAGGTTGCATAAAGTCATCGGAAATGAAGTAATCATTAGGTAAATTTCAAGAGTATTCATCCAATAATTTCTCAAAATCCTAAGGTATTTTTTATTGTGGGATTAGCGTAGTTTGAACAACGTTGCTGGGGCAATTTATTGTCCTAATATAATCGCGAATATAAATTTATATCATACAAATAAAAAAATCCCAGACTTCGGGGGAAAGTCTGGGAGAGAAATATCATGTGTTGCTTGAGATATCTAACTATCTCTTTGTGTTTCTGTATTCAATATAAGCGGAGAGTGTCGATCTGTCATGTAGACAACTGTGTATACTCTGTAACCCTTTATTACTTATGTAAATGTCACGTAAAAAGAGAGCTATATTTAGCTCTCTTTTATTCAGTGATGTTAGCTGAAATGATTTACTTTTGTTCCGTCCAACCTTCTGCTTTTTCAACACTTTCGTCATTGTTGAAGAACTTCTCCCGTTGCTCTTCAAGAAACTTCTTCGCATCGGGTTCGAATACATTGAGGCGTTTTTCGTTAATGAGCGTGGTTTGGTGTTTTAACCATTCTTGCCAAGCCTGTTTTGAAACCGTCTCAAAGAATTCTTGACCTTTTGCACCTGGGAATGGTGCAAAGTCTAAACCGTCAAGCTCTTGTTTATATTTGCGGCAAAATACTTGTCTAGTCATGATTTATCCTTAAGCGTACAACTGTTCTAGGCGAGTGTGTGCACGAGTAATAGCTGCTTCAACTTGTTTTGGTGATGTCCCACCGATATGATCACGCGCATTCACAGAGGCTTCTAAAGTTAAGGCTTTATCAAATACATCTGCTTCGATCAAATCAGAGAATTGTTGAAGCTGTTCCAGTGTCAATTCAGATAAATCTTTTGCTTCAGCGACACCAAGCGCAACTGCTTTACCTACAATTTCGTGCGCATCACGGAAAGCAACACCTTTCTTCACAAGGTAATCAGCAAGGTCAGTTGCTGTAGAGAAACCACGAAGCGCTGCTTCACGCATAATTTCAATGTTTGGAACGAGTGCAGGCACCATGTCTGCAAAAGCCATTAAGCAACCACGTACGGTATCAATCGCATCAAACAAAGGTTCTTTATCTTCTTGGTTGTCTTTGTTATATGCCAATGGTTGACCTTTCATTAAAGTCAATAAGCTGATTAAATCACCAAACACGCGACCTGATTTACCACGTACAAGTTCAGGTACATCTGGATTTTTCTTCTGAGGCATAATTGAAGAGCCTGTGCAGAAACGATCTGGGATGTTCACGAATTTAAATTGTGCTGAAGTCCATAAAATCAGTTCTTCAGACATACGTGATAAATGCATCATGATCAATGATGCGGCAGCGTTAAATTCAATGGCAAAGTCACGATCGGAAACAGCATCAAGCGAATTTTCAGAAACTGCTTCAAAACCCAATAATTCTGCTGTATATGCGCGATCAATTGGGTAGGTTGTTCCTGCTAAGGCTGCTGAACCGAGTGGCATGCGATTAACTCGTTTGCGGCAATCTTGAAGGCGTTCAGTATCGCGAACTAACATCTCAAACCAAGCCAACAGGTGATGACCAAAAGTCACGGGTTGAGCTGTTTGTAAATGAGTAAAACCAGGCATAATCGTATTGGTATTTTTACTTGCCAGACTGAGTAGGCCTTTTTGTAAGCGTAGTAATAGACCTAAAATGTCATCAATTTCATCGCGCAAATATAAACGGATGTCAGTTGCAACTTGGTCATTACGGCTACGACCAGTATGTAATTTTTTACCTGTAATGCCGATACGTTGAGTCAAGCGAGACTCAATGTTCATGTGCACATCTTCTAAATCAATACGCCATTCGAAATTACCCGCTTCGATTTCAGCTTTGATTGTATTCAAACCTTGGATAATATCATCACGTTCAGCTTCAGTCAGTACACCAACTTTAGCAAGCATGGTTGCATGTGCAATCGAACCTGCAATATCTTGTTTATAAAAACGTTGGTCAAATTGAACAGATGCGGTAAATTCTGCAACAAATGCATCTGTTGCTTCAGAGAAGCGACCACCCCACATTCCAGAGGTTTGATTAGGGCTTGCTGAAGAAGAGGATTGAGAAGATGTGGTCATGGCGGCTCAGTAAAATAAAAAAGAGTATAGCAAATCCAAACGTAGTTGCTGAAATTCGACGCAAGAAGTTATCGAAAACACGTCAAATGAGTCCAGCAGGGTCCTATTTTTTTACGAAAATAAGGCAATCGCAACACTTATTGGAGTTAATTGTAGCAAGTAATGTTTTGGCAATGGTACTTGCACTTGCAGAAGCTCGTTCTTGGCAAGCAGTGGAAAGTATCCGAGTTTTTCAATACATGCTTTTTATTAACTGGATAATTTTATCGTTTTCTGCTTTTGTTGACTATTTTCAAGAGTTTTTTGCCAAATTTAGTCAGAAAATGGCGTTAATTTTAGGTTTTATTTTTCTTCAACTTATTGTTTTACTTACCACTTGTGTCATTAATATAATTCAGTATTGGGGTTCATCAACAAATAATTTTTCTGAAGATATCTTATTTCAAGGTGTAAGTCTGCATTTGGGGTATGGCATCTTGCTTGGTGCTTTCTGTTTGCGTTATCTCTATATGCGAGAGCAATGGATGAATCAGCAATATAGTGAGCTGAATGCGCGGATTCAAGCCATGCAAGCACGTATTCATCCTCATTTCTTATTTAATAGTTTAAATAGCGTCGTGAGTTTGATTTCAATTGATCCTGACAAAGCAGAAAACATGTTGATTAACTTGTCACGATTATTCCGCGCCAGTTTTCAAGAGTTGAAATTGGTGAGTTTGGCTGAAGAAATTGACTTGTGCCAGCAGTACTTAAGTATTGAAAAATTACGTTTAGGAGAGCGTTTAAAGGTAGAATGGAATATACAGGCGACGTCTTTAGAATTAAAACGAGTCACGATTCCATTATTAACATTGCAACCTTTGCTAGAGAATAGTATTTTTCATGGGGTAGAAAAAGTTTTACAGCCCTCAACCATTAGTGTATTGGTTGAAATATTGCAAAATCAAGTCAGTATAGTCATTACTAACCCTTATTCTCACGATACAATAAAATCGAGACAAGGGAATGGTATTGCAATAGAAAATGTGAAGCAACGTCTAAAAGCCTATTACGGACAGACAGTGAAGTTTCAGGTTTATGGGGGAGTATCGTTATATACCACGGTGGTAAGTTATCACTATCGAGTAAAATAATAAGTTAAGTTAACCATAAAAATGACGGATGAAGTTAACGGTGACAAGGAGGAGAGGATGAAAGTTCTGATTGCTGATGATGAACCTCTCGCAGTAGAGCGTTTGTCACGTTTAGTGACCCAAATGGGTCATGAAGTGATTGCGACGGCGCATCATGGGCAGGATGTGTTAAACCATATTGAAAATGATTCGCCCGATGTTGTTCTATTAGATATTCAAATGCCTGGAATGAACGGATTGGAGTGTGCTGAGCAGATCAGTCATCTTAGCCCTCGTCCAGCTATTATTTTTTGTACGGCATATGATCAACACGCATTGGAAGCGTTTAAGTTTCAAGCACAAGGATATTTGCTAAAGCCTATTGCACAACAAGATTTACAACAGGTGTTCAATAGTCTGACGCAACTTACACAAGCACAAATGACTGGTTTACAACAACAAGACGATATGTACGATACTAAAACTCAACGCCATCAAATTGCTGCGAAAACTTATCGCGGGGTCGAACTTATTCCAATAGAGAATATTTACTATTTTCTAGCAGATCAGAAATATGTCACTGTTCGTCATCGGAATGGCAGTGTATTAATTGATGAAACTTTAAAAGATCTAGAATCTGAGTTTTCAGATCGTTTCATTCGAATTCATCGTAACGCTTTAGTTTCTCTTGATTATTTAGAGGGGTTGGAACTGATTGCGGCTGGTCAGTATCAGGTTAGATTGCGTGAGTTGGATGAACGCTTATCTGTGAGTCGCCGTCATTTACCAAGCTTAAGAGAATGTATGCATCAATTATAAAATATTGAGCTTAAGTCAGATGAAAAATCAGTTTTTGCTTGCAATTTTAGGTGAGCAAGTTAAGTTTGAAACAATTGTTTTGATCCATACTTAACTTGAATTTATGAAAACCTTAAAAATTGCGACTCGACAAAGCCCTCTTGCACTTTGGCAGGCGGAGCATATTCGCTCCCGTTTAAACGCGCTTTATCCAGATTTAACGGTTGAGTTGGTTAAGTTTGTGACGCAGGGCGATAAAATTCTAGATACACCTTTGGCAAAAATTGGTGGTAAAGGATTATTCGTTAAAGAACTGGAAGCTGCTTTGTTAGATGGTCGCGCTGATTTGGCGGTCCATTCAATGAAAGACGTGCCAATGCACTTACCAGAAGGTTTAACGCTCGCTGTGACTTGTGAGCGAGAAGACCCACTTGATGCCTTTGTTTCGAATCATTACCAAAGTTTTGATGAGTTACCTCAAGGTGCTAAAGTAGGCACATCTAGTTTGCGTCGCAAATGCCAGATTTTACAAATACGCCCTGATTTAGAGATTATTGACTTGCGTGGGAATGTGGGGACACGTTTATCAAAACTTGATGATGGTCTATATGATGCCATTATTTTAGCCAGTGCAGGTCTAAAGCGTTTAGGTTTGGCGGATCGAATTCGTCATTGTTTAGCACCTGTTTTAAGTTTACCTGCTGTTGGTCAGGGTGCATTGGGCTTAGAGTGCCGTGCAGATGATGTGGAACTATTAAATATTATCCAACCATTACAGCATGAAGAAACCTCAATTTGTGTGCGTGCAGAACGTGCGTTTAATGCCTATCTAGAAGGTGGCTGTCAAGTTCCAATCGCAGGGTATGCAACTTTAGCCAATGATCGGCTCTATATCGAAGGTCGTGTGGGAAGTGTTGATGGGAAAATCTTACTAAAACAACAATTGGTTGGAACTTCAGAAGATGCGGAACAATTAGGTGAACAACTTGCACAATGCTTATTGGAGCAAGGTGCAGGTGAATTGTTAAAAGCGCTTTATTAATGCTTTTTATTAATACGCGCCCTGAAGATCGTGCTGTGAACTTAACGCAAGCATTGTTGGAGGTGGGTCATCAGGTTATCAATCTGCCATTATTGGAACTTGTAGCTGAACCTTTTTCGGGGCATTTACGTGAACTGTATCAGCAACTTGAGCAGGTGCAAGTTATTGTTGTTGTCAGCCCGACCGCCGTTGATGTCGGTATGCAATATTTACAACAACAAAAGATATCCTTAGATCAACTCAAGCATGTGCAATGGATCGCAGTGGGTCGAGCAACTGCCCAAGCACTCACAAAATTTAATATAGACAGCCACATCCCTGAGGTTGAAAATTCGGAAGGTATGCTAGATCTCCCAATATTAAATCAACAAGTACATTTGGATAAAGTTGCTTTTTGGCGTGGTCTTGGGGGGCGGCAGTTTATGATGCAGCAGTTGCAACAGCAAGGTGTCGAGATTCTTAATTTTGTTCTTTATCGTCGCCAATGCCCAATTCAAAGTGTTACGCTTTTTCCAAAAATTTTAAAAAAAATAATGCCAAGTCAACCTGTTATGGTGTTGATTAGTAGTGAGGCGAGTTGGAATAATTGGCAGCAGCTTTGTGGTCAAAATAATATAGATGTGAAATGGATATATTTGGCGCTAGGTGAACGTTTAGCGCAGCTACTCAAAAATGCACGGTTGCAAACACATCAAGAGATTAACATTATTCAGCTTGATAATTTATCTATATCAGAGATTATTCAACGTATCGGTGCTTGGCAAGGACGTATATGAGAAAGATTGTTTACCTGATTTTATTACTAAGTTTATTATGGTTAGCCAAACTTAGTTATGACGTAGCACAATATTCTCAGATCGTTCCTCAACTCCAGCAACAGCTTACACAGCAGCAGCAACGTTATTCTTTGCTGAATGATCAATTTGTCGCTGTGCAGCGACAATTACAAGATGCTCATTTATCTGACCCTTCAGAAGCTTCGAGCTTACCCAATATGGTCACGGGTGTTGCTCCTGTTATATTAATCAAACAGCAATTACAGTTAGTTCAATTTGCAATAGATCAACAACAGTTCATTTATGCGATTGATCAATTAAATCAAGTACAACAGCATATTGTTCAATATACGGTTTCTCCAGCTCTACAGCATAGTCTTATGAAAGCGATCGAACAGGATAAACAAGCTATTCAACATTATGTGCTTATGCAAACCCAACAGCAGCAACAGATTGATACTTTATTGCAGCAATTGGATCAAAAGCTTTTACAAGAAGTGCATAACCCAACTATTAAAATGCAAAAAGCTGAAGCTTCTTCATGGTGGTCTTGGTTTAAATTTGAAAAGGTGCAGCGTACACAGCCTGATTTAATCAATCGCCATCTCATTTTAAAAGAAGCTCAGTTACGTTTACTTCTTGCTTCACAAGCCTTACATCAAGGGCAAGCATCTGAGTATCGCAAATCCGTTCAAGAGGTAATTCGATTATTATCAATTTTACCTGATCAAAACAGTCAAATGATCAAGCAAAAATTAGAAAAGCTGTTAAATCTTTCAGTTATTCCGACACCTAAATTAACGACCCTTGGTTTACTGGGGTAATGTAATTATGAAACAACTGGTGTTCATTTATTTACTTGTAAGCCTATTATTTTTTGCTATGTTTGCCATGATGAGCTATGGCTACGGTAATGGCTATGTTTATATTTACTGGCGCGATTGGCAGTTCCAAAGCAGTTTATGGGGCTTAATCGCACTTTTTATTGTGATTAGTTTATTCGCACAGTTGTTATGGTTTGTTAGTCGCAGATATTTTGCGCGAGAACAGCGTAAGAAAGAAAATATTTTACAATTTAAAGATCTACATCCATATGAGCAGCTCGGTATAGTCTGGCTGCTTGATGCGGCAAAAGAACAGCAAGGGTTTATTGAGCGTGTTTTTACTCAATCAGGATTGCTGAGTAATATTGTTGATGCACAATTTGATTATAAAAATGGTGACTATCAATTGGCTTTGCAGAAATTAGAGAAATCAGCACCGATGGCCTTTGAGCTGGCAGAACTACAGCGGATCGATATTTTCTTAGAACAACATGAAACAGAAAAGGCATTAACTCATCTAGAATTCCTTGCACAGCATCAGCTTTCACCTTGGTTGGCTGAGATTGAAACTGCTTATCAACAACGCATTACCGTTTTGTGGGGCAAGCTTGCCTTACAACAGCCTTGGTTATTTTTACAATCAATTCAGCATGGTTTATTAAGTGCAGAACATCGAGATCTCTGGTTGCAACAATTACTTATACAGTTTGATCAAGCATCTGTGAATGACTTAGCTGCACTACAACAGCGATATATTGCTCTAGAGAATGAAATTCAAGCGCGACCATATAGTAGTAAGGTTTTGTGGTTAAAATTATTAGCACGTATGCCAGAAATGGGATTGCAGCATGAGGATCTTGCATTGCATTTATTGCAAGAAAATTTCGATCCAGAGGTTTTTTATCTTTGGTTCCAACAGCAACTACTGAAGCAAATTCCCGATTATAGCTATGTTGAGCAACGTATTATTCAGCTAGAACAGCGTTACACGAGTGTTCCAATGTTGACCTTTGCAAAATGGCATATTTATGTTGCAACTCAACGTTCAGAAGAAGCCGAGCAGTTATTAACTTTATATCCTGATAATATATTAATGAGCTATTTGCGGATTAAATCAACGCTTGGGGATAATCTGGATTTAATCAAACAGTTGAATTTAATCTTTGAAAATGATGTTAATTTTCTAAACTTTAAGATATGAGTGAAATATGAAAGAACTGTCTGTCTATCCTGTTATACATCGACAAACAATTGCTTGGGGAGATATGGATGCTTTTGGGCATGTAAATAATGTGCAATATTATCGCTATATTGAAAGTGCACGAATTGCTTATTTAATGGCATTAAATATATTTGATCAAGATATAGTGACGGTGGTAGCCTCTAGTCAATGTAAATATTTAAAGCCAGTATTTTATCCTGATGTGCTGCATATTGGTGCACGTATTGAGGAGCTCAGAAATAGTGCTTTTCGAATGCATTATAGTTTATGGAGTGAAACACAAAACCAAATTGTTGCAAGAGGAGAAGCAGTGATGGTTTGTGTTGATAAATTAACGTCCAATAAACTAGCTATTCCTGAATTGATTAAACAAAATATTATTGCTATTGAACAAAGTGTTGGAAATAATCTTGCATTAAAATAATTTTTATAAAGACTATTATGTCTATATTTATTTTAAGTGCGTTAATCTCATATAACTTATCTTTTTATTTTGTGAATTAATTCATAGATAGTCTGGATTTGTTATATGAAATCCAACCTATAGAAAACATCAAGAATTAAGATAAAATTAATATTCATCAGGTTCTAAAAATTATTTCATGATTTTAAAAAAATTTAATACAATAGATTTAAACAAATGCACTTAAGTTTTTTTGTTTTATTGTAAATATAAGATGATTTATGGTTATATTGTGATTAAGTTGACTAATTTAATATTGATTATTTAATTGTATATAAATTACTATGGAAATAGAATTTTTGAATTCGTTTTTATTTTGAGTGATATATTTCTTTTGAGTTGGAGTGGTTCTAATGAAACCAGATATTAGTGATTTATCTGTAGAAGACTTAAAACGTTTACAGGTAGAAGCAGAAGCTTTAATCGCAAGCAAAAAAGATCAAGCAATTGAAGATGCTTATAATCAAATTATTGCAATAGCTGAAGCAGTTGGTTTTAGTGTTGAAGAGTTATTAGAGTTAGGTGAGCAAAAGCGTAAGAAAACAACGCGCAAAGCAGTAGAACCACGCTACCGTAATAAAAATAATACAGAAGAAACTTGGACTGGTCGTGGTAAACAGCCACGTTGGTTAGTTGCTGAATTAGAAAAAGGCGCAAAACTTGAAGATTTTCTAATCTAAGCAAGTTTTACTCGTCATCGTTCTGTCATACGATGATTCTATGCTTCATTAAAGCCAAGCTTAAAAAGCTTGGTTTTTTTATATGAGAGAATTGGCGATGTTGAAAAAGTATGCATAATGTCATTCAGGGGCGAGTGTCTCTAAAAGGATGATATTTTGCATTTGGTAAGGGTGGAATGAAGAAAAATACCAAACAATGGAAGTGGTGGGTTTTCGCCATTTTTGCATTTTTAATTTTTATTATTTTACAAATTCCAGCAACATGGTTAATTGCGAAATTTTCTAAAGATAATCAAATCTTACATAATGTCAGCGGCAATATTTGGCAGGGACAAGCGGATTGGCAAAAAGGTCAGTTACGAGGTTCTGTACATTGGAAAACCCGCCCTTTAGATTTATTAATGTTGCGTCTTGGCGCAAATCTCGATATTCACAGCGGGAATACTCAATTTAATGGCATTTTTGGTTACGGTTTAGGTCAAAAGATTTTGATCAAAGATTTGCAAGGTGAAATTGCACCTGAGACTTTAAAGTATTTTGCCAATTGGCAGTGGCCTGAGAATTCAATTCAACTTAAAGATGTGCAGTTTAATTATCAAAAAGAAAAAGGCTTTACTGCAACTGAAGGTAAATTGCACTGGGGTGGTGGTGAATTGAATTATACCTTTGGTCAACGCCAAGATCGTATGAATATGCCTTCATTAACTGCAGAAATGAAAGATGAAAATGGGCAATTGCAAATAGATGTTCGGGATCAGCAAAGTCAGAAAATGGCGAATCTAAGTTTAGACCCGAATCTTATGCTCGATGTTCAATTGACACAGCGGATGTTATTAAATGTACCATCTTATCAAGGTAAAGCGGGACTCGACACTTACGTCATTAGTTCTCGCCAACCATTGTTGCAAGGTGGTTTTTAATGAAAACAATAGCACAAAAACTACAACAGTTTCGTTGGCAGCAATTCGATAAAACAAGTGCTTTTATCTTAGTTTTACTAATTTTATGGTTGTGCTGGAAGTTAGCTTCTTTATTTTGGTGGGTGGTGGCTCCACCTCAGCCGATGCAGTTTGATCGTGTTGCATTGGGTTCACAACAGGCACAAGTTCCTAATATTAGTTCTTTTGCACTATTTAACGAACCTGCTGCTACGACAGCACAAGATAATGTCAATGTGGAGTTGCAGGGCGTATTGTTGGGTTATCCAAGCTATCTGTCATCAGCGGTTATTAAGTTAAATGATACTGCTGAACGTTATCGTGTTGGTGAAACCATCGGTTCAACTTCCTATCAACTGGCGGAAGTGTATTGGGATCATGTGATTCTGAAGCAGGGTAATGGTGCGACACGAGAAGTTAAATTTAAGGGTTTAGATAATGGTTTATACCAGCCAATTGCCCCTGTATTAAACCCTCAAGCTGCAGCACCTCAAACACCTCCACCTGCTCAAAACTCATCACAATCTGCGCTAGGACAAGCGATCCAACAAATGCAGGAAAATCGTGAGCAGTATTTAAAAAATATGGGAGTGAGTGGCGGTGGCTCAGATGGTTACGAAATCTCAGATCGAACACCAACGAATTTAAAAAATACCTTGGGTTTGCGGTCTGGTGATCGTATTCTATCGATCAACGGTCAGACAGTCGGGCAGGGTCTTAGCGAAGTGCAATTATTAGAGCAAGTACGTCGTGAAGGACATGCCAAAATAGAAATAAAACGTGGTGATCAAGTGATGACCATACAACAAAGTTTTTAGTGATAACACGTCATCACATTAGTTAGGAATAAGTGCAGGTTATGGCTTTCTTGAATCATCAACGTCCACTTTGGGCACTACTTGCTGCCGCACCTTTGGTTGCGACCATCAGTACCAATGTGCAAGCACAAACATGGAAGATTAATCTACGTGATGCGGATTTAACGGCATTTATTAATGAAGTCGCTGATATTACGGGTAAGAACTTTGCGGTTGATCCTCGTGTGCGCGGGAACGTTACAGTTATTTCCAATAAACCTCTCAATAAAGATGAGGTATATGACCTATTTTTAGGTGTGTTGAATGTTAATGGTGTGGTTGCCCTTCCATCAGGAAATACGGTCAAGTTAGTTCCTGATAGTAATGCTAAAAACTCAGGGATTCCTTACGATGCTCGAAGTCGTGCAGGTGGTGATCAAATAGTTACTCGTGTCATTTGGTTGCAAAACACGAACCCAAATGATTTGATTCCTGCATTAAGGCCATTGATGCCACAATTTGCACATTTGGCTGCTGTGGCTGGCACCAATGCTTTGATCGTTTCAGATCGTGCGACGAATATTTATCAACTTGAAAATATTATCCGTAATTTGGATGGTACAGGGCAAAATGATATTGAAGCGATCAGTTTGCAATCAAGTCAGGCTGAAGAAGTTATTGGTTTGCTCGAAACCATGAGTGCGACAGGTGCATCGAAAGATTTTATTGGTTCGCGTGTGCGAATTATTGCAGATAATCGAACCAATCGTATTTTAATTAAGGGCGATCCTGATTCACGCAAACGTTTACGCCAGATGATTGAAATGCTCGATGTTCCATCTGCAGATCGCTTAGGTGGTTTGAAAGTATTCCGTTTGAAATATGCGAGTGCGAAGAATTTAGCTGAAATTCTACAAGGTTTAGTCACAGGACAGTCAGTTTCGTCCTCATCAAATTCTAGTACTAGTAAATCAAACTCAATTAGCAATCTAGTTTCAAATAATCAAAATTCGGGTTCATCGACAGGTTCATCGTCAATTTCTACTTCATCAATTAACCTAAACAATAACAGCAACAACAGCCAAAATAGCGGTGTTACAAGCTTTAATAGTGCTGGTGTGAGTATTATTGCAGACAGCACTCAAAATGCTTTGGTTGTTAAAGCTGATCCGCAATTGATGCGTGAAATTGAGGCAGCCATTCAGCAATTAGATACTCGACGTCAGCAAGTCTTGATTGAGGCTGCCATCATTGAAATTGTAGGTAGTGATGCTGATCAACTTGGTGTGCAATGGGCATTAGGTGATCTCAATAGCGGCGTTGGATTAATTAACTTTTCGAATGTTGGTTCTAGTATCTCTAAGCTCGCAGCAGGTTATCTAACAGGTGGGGCGGCTGGCGTTGGTTCCGCACTTGGTACAGGTTCATCCATTATTTTGGGTGAATACAAGGAAGGTGCGAATGGCTCGCGTAAATTGTATGGTGCTCTCATTCAAGCGCTAAAAGAAAATAAAAAATCAAATTTATTGTCTACACCATCTATCGTGACAATGGATAATGAAGAAGCTTATATCGTAGTGGGGCAGAATGTTCCATTTGTGACAGGGTCAGTTGCGACGACTGGAAACAGTACGGTGAATCCTTACACAACTGTTGAGCGTAAAGATGTGGGTGTCACTTTAAAGGTGATCCCTCATATTGGTGAAGGCGGTTCTGTTCGACTTGAAGTGGAGCAAGAAGTTTCAAACGTTGAAAATAGTAAGGGTCAGGCTGCTGACTTGGTGACAAGTAAACGAGCAATTAAAACTTCAGTCCTTGCTGATCATGGGCAAACTGTCGTGTTAGGTGGTTTGGTTACCGATCAGACTGATGTTAGTCGTCAAAGTTTGCCTGTTCTTGGGGATATTCCTTATCTTGGTCGTTTGTTCCGTTCAGATAGTCGTGGCAATGAAAAACGTAATTTACTTGTATTTATTCATCCAACCATAGTGGGTGATGCTGAGGATGTGCAACGTATATCTCAACAACGTTACAACCAGCTATACAGCCTCCAATTGTCTATGGATAAAAATGGTAATTTTGCAAAATTACCTGAAAATGTTGCGGATATTTATCGCCCACAACCTGCGGTAAGTAGCTCACCATACCAAAAAGTTCCAATAACAACGCAAAAAGAGGCTGTGGTTATCACAAAGCCTGTCGTTGTGGTGGAGCCTCAAGTACAAAGAAAAACGGTGCAGCTTCCAGCCAAAGCAACTGAACGCAGTAAAAATACAGTGACAACCACGACGATTCGTCCTGCGTCTTCACAGTAGATGCACAGAAGCGCTTATGTCACAATGTTATGATTGAAAGAAATTATGATAAGGATAAACATCTATGACTTGGAAATTACAAGCCATTACAGGTGAATTTACAGGGCAAGAGATTAGTATTGAGCGTGATATGTTGGTGGGGCGACATCAGGATGCAGATATTTTATTACAATCTGCGGATATTTCACGCCGTCACGCAGCGCTGCTACTCAAAGGAGAGCAGCTATGGGTGCAAGATTTGAATTCTTCAAACGGTACGTTTATTAATGATACCCGTGTTGAACAAGAAACTGCTTTAAATGATGGCGATATTTTACAATTTGCGAGTTTTGTGTTTTCAGTTTTGGCAATTGTGCCAACACTTACAGAGCTACCAGAAATTGAAGTTGAGCCAGTAATGGCAACGAAGCACGATGCAGGTATGCCAACGCTTGCAGAGCGAGCTGCGGAAACTTCGATTAATCGAGATGGTATGCCACAACAAGTTGGAATTCCAAAACCGGCACCAATTCCTGAAGGTATTGATGTTCAGGCTGCTGCTGAACAACAACCTATTGCGATTCAAGAACCTATTTCTCGTGTCCAACAAGAAATTGAACAGCAAAAAAATGCATCGATTGGTTTAATTTCAATTGTTGTGCTCATCATTTTAGCTGTGATTGCTTGGTTATTCTTTAAATAATTATATTAAGCTTTTACAATCAAGGCATGCTCACGTGAGCATGCCTTTTTTATTTCTTGAGTCGAAATCTATGTCTGTTGCTCAGTTACAACAACGAAATTTAGTTTTATTTGATCTGGATGGGACGCTTGTGGACTCGGCAGCTGATTTATATCGAGCAATGAATCTAAGTTTGGAAAAGCTTGCATTACCATTGGTAACAGAGATGCAGATTCGAGCTCGGGTAGGCAAGGGTGCGGCTAAACTATGTGAGACTGTTCTGGAGCATTTGTTTGGACAGGTTGATGCCCAGCAGCAGAAGCAATTGTTTGATACTTTTGTTGAGATTTATGAACAAGAATTATGTGTAAACACTAAAGTATATGAAGGTGTTTTACCATTTTTGGATTACTGCCAAGAGCATAATATTATGATGGCTTGCGTAACTAACAAACCGGAGCATTTAGCACAAGGTATCCTCGACATTTTGCAGTTAAGCCCATATTTTAAGATGGTGGTTGGTGGTGATAGTTTAGCGGAACGTAAACCTCATCCTTTGCCTTTACTACACTGTATGCAGCAACAAAATATTACAGCCTCGCAAACTTTGATGATCGGTGATTCGAGTAATGATGTGGAAGCCGCCAGACGTGCAGGTATTGATTGTATTGTGGTCAGCTATGGCTATAATCATGGGGAAAGTATCTATGACTGTCAGCCACAGCAAGTGGTCGATAGTTTGGCAGAATTGATAGAAGATGATTTAGTCAGGAGACAAGCATGAAGTTTGTTATGGTTTTTCGATGGCGGGCTTGAAAAGGCACTACAGAAAAAACGCGCAGAAATTAAAACCATAGAGAAGATTCATGACGACCTTAGTACAATTTGAGCAATTAAAATCAGCAGGCTATAACACTATTCCTGTGTATCGCCAACGTTTAGCCGATACAGAAACCCCACTTTCTGTTTTTGCACGTTTTAAAGAACAAAAACAAGCTTATCTCTTTGAGTCTGTTGAAGGGGGCGAGAATTGGGCGCGCTATTCAATGATTGGTTTAGGGGAGTCGATTGTTTTTTCCTGTAATGCAGGTGTATTGACCATTCAGCAAGCTGATGGCTCGCTTCGCCAGCAAGACTGCGCTGATCCATTTCAGTATATCCGCGATTTTCAAAGTCAATTTAAAGTGCCAACTCAAGCTGAATTGCCTGAGTTACCAAGTTTTACTGGTGGCTTGGTTGGGTATCTGGGGTATGACGCGGTACGTTATATCGAACCAAAACTTAAAAATGTTCCCACGGCTGATCCTGTGACTTTGCCAGATCTTTGGTTAATGTTGTCTCAAACCGTGATTGTGTTTGATAATTTAAAGGACACTTTGTTTTTAATTCATCACGCAGATTCGAGTCAGCCTGATGCCTATAATAAGGCTCAGCAGAAGCTGGATCAACTTGAGCAGTTGCTCGCTACGCCTGTCAGCTTACAAGCGAAATCTCATACTGCGCCACATTTCGAATCCATTACGGGTAAAGAAAAGTTTTTAGAAACCGTTGAGAAAGTAAAAGAGTATATCCGCGCAGGCGATGTGATGCAGGTTGTGCCTGGTCAACGTATGGTGTCTGACTTTGATGGTGAGGCTTTACAAGTTTATCGCGCACTGCGCCATCTCAATCCATCGCCGTATTTATTTCTAGTGCAAGGACAAACACTCACAGATCAAAAGCCATTTCATATCGTGGGTTCTTCGCCAGAAATTCTTTCACGCTTAGAAAATGGTATCGCAACAGTACGTCCTTTGGCAGGAACACGACCGCGCGGTAAAACTAAGGAAGAAGATCTTGCCTTGGAACAAGATTTACTTGCAGATGAAAAAGAGATTGCTGAACATCTCATGCTAATCGATTTAGGTCGCAATGATGTTGGTCGCATTTCTAAAATTGGTAAAGTGCAAGTGACTGATCGTATGGTGATTGAGCGTTATTCTCATGTCATGCATATCGTGTCTAATGTGCAGGGTGAAGTACGTGATGACGTGGATGCTTTAGATGTGTTTAAAGCAACTTTTCCTGCTGGAACACTTTCAGGTGCACCAAAAATCCGCGCTATGGAAATTATTGATGAAGTAGAACCAGTTAAACGTGGTGTATTTGGTGGTGCTGTAGGTTATTTAGGCTGGCATGGTGAAATGGACATGTCGATTGCGATTCGTACCTGTGTGATTCGTGATAAAAAGGTCTATGTACAGGCTGGGGCAGGCTTAGTTGCAGACTCAAATCCTGAATCAGAGTGGAATGAAACCCAAATAAAAGCTCGCGCAGTGATCAAAGCGGTTGAATTATCATCAAACGGATTGATTTTATGAGTTTTTAACGGTTTTTTTGAAAAAACCACTTGCATCGATTCAGAGTTTTGCTAAACTGCACACCGTTCCGATACGAAACGTACGAAACACTAAGAAAGAGCCGGCATAGCTCAGTTGGTAGAGCAACTGACTTGTAATCAGTAGGTCCACAGTTCGAATCCGTGTGCCGGCACCATCTTAAAAGTGTGGTAGTGTAGAGTAAAGAACAGCACTGTGTAAGTGTGATATGGTGAGATTCCCGAGCGGCCAAAGGGGGCAGACTGTAACTCTGCTACGAAAGTTTCGAAGGTTCGAATCCTTCTCTCACCACCATCTAACTTCGATTGAAGTGGTAAGTACCAACATGCGGGAGTAACTCAGTTGGTAGAGTGGCAGCCTTCCAAGCTGCATGTCGCGAGTTCGATCCTCGTCTCCCGCTCCATCGAAGATGTCGCTCTTATAGCTCAGTGGTAGAGCACTCCCTTGGTAAGGGAGAGGTCTCGAGTTCAAATCTCGATAAGAGCTCCAGATATACAGCTTAGTAGAATTTCTACAAAATTTTTAAAGAAGCAGGCTATTATAGTCTGCTTTTCAAGTATTGGGTGTCTAGTTTTTTAGGCGAATGTCGATAAAGAAAGTTTTTCAGGGTTGTTTTTCTCTAAACTGGTGTCGACGTAAACGAGGAAAATCAAATGGCTAAGGCTAAGTTTGAACGTAATAAACCACACGTAAACGTGGGTACAATTGGTCACGTTGACCATGGTAAAACAACTTTAACTGCTGCGATTGCAACTATTTGTGCAAAAACTTACGGCGGTGAAGCGAAAGATT
>CAJYTY010000063.1 GCA_913777945.1 uncultured Acinetobacter sp.
AGGCCGCCAGACTTGCAGACAACGTTGTCGCTGTGTCTCCGTGCACTAATATTATATCTGGACGGTAGTTTTTAAATAATTCTCTCATCCCTTGCATAATATCAGTAGTTACGTCAGTCAAGTCTTGGCGCGGTTTCATGATCGCCAAATCAAAATCGGGCTCTATGCCAAACAGCCCCATCACCTGATCAAGCATCTCTCGGTGCTGTCCGGTTACACACACTTTCACTTCGAAAGAATCATGTTCTCTCATTTTTAGCACCAAGGGCGCCATTTTTATGGCTTCAGGTCTGGTACCGAACACACACAATGTTTTCAAATTAAACTCCATTCTAACCTACCACTTCAACCTAGTAAGTGGCCTGAGCTCTTCACATCTACGCAACTGTAGAATGCAAAATTCAAGTTAATTTTATAAAATCCATCATGGCATAACTAAATCTCAAGGCTTCTCTTAAATTTTCAAATGCTTCATTGGCCAACTCTTGAATGCCGTAACCAAAGTTGGTGAACGAGCGCAAGAAGCAACGCCAAGAAAAACCCAAAAACTCCCCCAACTATAATAATCAGAGATTTCCTAGTTTTCACGGGGGCGTCAGCGATATTAGTTGAACTTTCTACCTGGTACAAACGGACGTTAGAAGGATTGATTTCTATATTAGAGTAAAACTCCATCACACCTTGGCTTTCCCTCAAGTTCTTGATATAGGGATCATCTGATTTGCGATTCTCAAGGCTAAAAATCTCTGCTTCTAATGCTTTACTGCCACGCATATAGGCCAGGGAGCCTTCTAAACTACCTACTGGCGTATACATAGCTGGACACAACAGCGCAGGGCCTTTTTCAATACCCAAAGACTTTGCAATCCCTGCGGCTTCTCTCAAAAACGCAATCTGATCTGCTCTCTCGAGCCTGGCCCTATCGCGGTCGCGACGAATTTTTTGCTCTAGATTCTTGACAACATTGCGGGCATCATTTTCAACATAACTTATTACATCTTTCCTAGCGCGCTCGCCCGCTAACTGGCTATAAGCGAATGCCCAACTCAACCCTTGCTCTATATTCAAAGCTTCAAATTGCACATAATATTTATCACCAGTATCTTTTACGACACGCACTTGCTCTTGGAATTTAGAATAAGCTAACGCTGCTGCTCTATCACCGATCTGATTACTAGAAGAAGCCAAGTAAACGCTGTCATAAAAGTCCTTTTTTAGAGACTCGGAACTTAGACTTTCTAAATATGTCGCATAAACTTGACTCGGGGTAATAAGGCCCAAACCAGAACTATCTCCACGACCTTTATTAAGATCTGAAATATCGTTGCTGCTCGGCGGAATGATATAAACCCGAGCCTCGTAAATAGGGCTAATCGTAAACGTATAAACCGCGGCACTCAGTATCGATGCAATAGTTATTGCAAAAATCATGATCTTATGGTACCAGACCATTTTCAGCAACTCGAAAATGCTTATCTCATCGCCCTTGACAAGGTCATTGCTATCGCGGCGCATTTTGCGCTCCTTATTTTCACAGGACTCTACGTCC
>CAJYTY010000064.1 GCA_913777945.1 uncultured Acinetobacter sp.
CCTTGTTGCCGTCGATGCGCTCTTTCTTCATCGCCGCGAAGCTCCTGCCGACGGCGACGCCTTCCTGCATGCCAAGATCATCAAAGATCAGCCATGTCGATCGCCAAACAAATTCAGAAAGAAAACCAAAAAAATTAATCAAGGAGTTGTTGCATGCGTGCGCACCGCTAAGGCGAGCATCCCTGACACGAACCCGGCCTTCATGGCGACGCCGACGTACTCCGGCTGGAACTTGAGCTGTGATATCGAGCTCGGGTTGATGCCACGCTTCAGAGTACCAACCTGAACAAAAGTTACAGATTAAACATACGAGTTTTGAGGTGATAAATTTTCTTACAAACTAGCTTAATTACGCAACAGCTAGAACTTACTATAGGGATGCCATGCTTGTGGCCTTTGATCAGAAACGAGAAGACGCATCCTACGACGACCACTAACAGAGGAGACATCGCTGACACCCAGAACAGCTTCGGCCGCCGTCGCCTCTGCAAAGGAATTGTTCCTCCAATCAATTGGTATTCAATCGTACATCAGGTGGAAAAAGGTTAAAGTTTCAAGAATGGCAGCATGTCTCACCACTTGCTCGGTGAAGACGAGGAAGATGAGGAAGCAGACGCCAAGAACCGTGCTCTGCCACTGCCACTGCAATTACAAATGCACTAGAGTTATAATTTATTCCCTCCGTCACATTAAAAACAAAACCAGTATCGGACGTGACCAGTGATTGCAATTTCGTTTCGAAATTTTGGACCCCATCGGCAAATCAATATATCGACCAAAATTTTTGGATTTTATCAAATGTTTGTTGAATTTGGTCAAATGCAATTTCGTTTCGAAATTTTGGACCCCACCGGCAAATCAATATATCGACCAAAATTTTTGGATTTTATCAAATGTTTGTTGAATTTGGTCAAACTTTATTCAAATCCAGTTAAAATTTCAATAAATTTAAAAGTGTCAAAAATCACACAAAAATTTTAGGCGAAATAAAAAATGCAAACGCTGGACGTGACGCTAATTCATAGTATTATAATATGTCAAATCCCGCAAGCTATTTTTTAATAATAGATAGAAATTCAACGTCTATATCTACAGCGTATATACATAGCTAAAAATAACGTGAGTGCATAGACTTAGCTTGTTG
>CAJYTY010000065.1 GCA_913777945.1 uncultured Acinetobacter sp.
GTAAATCTTGCCAAAGGCTGCTATAGTCATTTTTAAAACGACGACGTATTTCTATAACCCAGTCATCTGAACATTGAAAATCAATATGCTCAAAGATTTCATGTAAGAAATTACCAGCAAGCGTTCCTCGCGGAAAGTTACTCTTTATCCAGTCAATCGGCTGAGCACTGCTTGCTTCTGCAGTGTTGATTAAGTCCAACTCATCTTCTGCCAATACAGCATCATTGCTCTGGCTAGCCAATAAATCTGTGCCAGCCTTATGTTTTAAATGCTGTGCCAAGTAACTGAAACTGGTTTTCCCTCTCGAATAAAAACGTTGTTCAGGAAACCGTTTTGCTTGTATTTCAATAACACTGGTTTGCTTGGTTAAATGAATTGCTTGTGGAATCTGTTCCAAAACCATTTCATCCGTACAGCAACGGTGTTGAAAAGGCTCAGCTCTATTTTTCCAAAATGCGAGTCCTGATACTGACTTGCCATCAAGATCTTGTAGAACAGCGTAGACGCGGTGGCTTGCTCGCGTTAAAGCGACATACCAAAGGCGATTCTGTTCAGCAAGCGCTCGTTCTTCGTGTTGCTTAAGTTCTATTTCATTCAAATAAGTCTTATCAGCAATCGCAACGACACGTTGAGTTAAGGTCTGACTTGAGTCTGGTTGGACTACATCTTGGGTCGAAAAATTCAGAGTTTTATTATTTTCTCGAAAGGGCTTGTCTGCACCTAATAAGAAAACAATCTTAAATTCCAGTCCTTTTGACTGGTGAATTGTCATGAGCTGAACACCAGCTTCACTCGACAATTTACGCTCTAACTCCCAATCACGATCCAGAGGAGAACTCAACTGTTTGAGATACCAGTGGTAAAGGTTTTGCGCGCCTGAGTATTTCTCACTGTGCTGACTCAGAATTTCAGTTAAATGACGCAAGTTCACCACAACCCGTTCATTATCTTTACTTTGAGCTGCAACCAAATTTTGCCATATATCAAACTGGATGAGGCATTGTTGCCATGCCACTAAAAAGCCTTGAGTGGACCACAACTCTCTAATCGTGTCAAAACCAGTCATAAACTGGCTTAACCCTTCGGC
>CAJYTY010000066.1 GCA_913777945.1 uncultured Acinetobacter sp.
TGTTAACCCGTAATACAGTCGCTGCATTATTTTGTTTCAGTAACACATTGACCATTAAGTTAGGGCGTAATTCTTTTGAAGGTGTTAGTACCTTGGCACGAACCTGTAAACGACCAGTTTGAGTATCTGCTTCTGAAGTTAGGCTTTGCACCTGCGCTTTAAAAATATTGTTCGTTTGCAACGATTTAAATTCAATTTCCTGATTAGGCTGAATATTGGTATTTGCACTTGGTAGCACAAACTCGACCCATAACTGATCCAGGCGATCAATAACAAATAATTGTTTTTCAGGACCAATTTGCTCACCAATGACAATATCTTTATTACTGATTACACCACTTAAAGGTGCAGTTAAAACATATCGGCCTTTACTTGAGCGATTCGCTCCCAATGCAGATAAACGGCTATTTGCAGCCTGCACTTGAATCTGCGCCTGACGATATGCATTGTAAGCGCGCTGGTAATCTTGACGTGCTGAAACCCCTTGTTCCCACAATTGTTTTTCACGTTGATAATCTTGCTGCGCTAATGTCAGTGCTTCTTGTGCCATGCTTAAGTTAGCTTGTTGATCGACCAAATCCGGTACAAATAAAGTCGCAAGCGCTTGACCCTTTTCAACTTGTTGTCCCAACGCAACATTTACGCTATCTACACGCGCAGAAAACGTTGAAGAGACATGTGCTTGCTGGTCTGTATTTACAACGAGTTTGGCAGGATAAGAGAGGGTCTGTTCAACTTCTCCACGTCCTACTTGCTCTAATTTCACTCCATATTCAACCAGTTGCTTAGAAGTGAGGTTTAAACTTCCTTCCTCTTTTTCAGATTCCTCATGACCAGCTTCACCCTCTGCATGCGCTTCTTCACCTTCATCAGTATTAGGCTGTTTTTTTCCAGAGAAAAATAACCAAGCACTTAAAGCAAGGCAGACAATCAGCAACAAAAGAGCAATAAGCCATTGGTTTTTCATTTTTTTAACTGACATTACTCTGCCCCTCCAACTGTCGGCAACTGATAGGTGTCTTGCCATAAATTTTGATTAATTTGA
>CAJYTY010000067.1 GCA_913777945.1 uncultured Acinetobacter sp.
GCATCGGCCAGCCAATCGGCGCCTCCACCACCGCTGCTCAACGTGCTCGTGTCCCCCGCCGTTTTTGTGCTTGCTCGGAAATTAGGGCCTCCTTGGGAACAAAATGATTTTTGCCCGTTTCCTTATAAACCAAAGCCAGAATTTATAATTTGGAACTTAATTGCCTTGTTTAGTTTCCAAACTTCCAACTTTTCCATCATATCAAAACTTTCATACACACACAAACTTTCAACTTTTTCGTCACATCGTTCCAATTTCAACCAAACTTTTAATTTTAGCGTGAACTAAACACAGCAGAGTTGATTTGGTTCGTTTATTTTTGATTGATTCGTTTCTTTTTGATTCGTTTCCTTACCAATTCTGCTCATCAAGCAGTAATGTGTATCACCACCTTGGTTTAGTTGATGGTGTTAGAAGAGTACCTTGATTTGAATTTTGAAAATGGCTATGCTAATCGGAATGAGGGAGAAGTTGAATCTCAATTAAGTAGTCCAACTGAGATTTGAAATACTTTATGTCAGATTTGGGCATCGTTTATTTATGGGGGTAGGAAACGCAAGAGAGGCTCCACAGCAGCAGTGTACCTACCTCCATCCACTCCACGTCCAGCTTCACAAACATAGAGTTGGTTGCACAGTCCAATTAATCTGGCCGACCCGAGTTATTATAGTGTGTTCTTCCATTTATAGCCCAATGAAATCCATGTACCGCACTTAATAAATAAATAATATAAGATAATCCCAGCCACCGTTACTGTAGCAGATCTTGGGCTCGCCGCAGTAAACTACAGTGTCCCCCCGGCATTGTAAATCACACCATTTACAGCACGTTACTCCTGCAGAGGCGAGATTAGTATATTGGTTAAGCCTGGGTTAGCAAGAATAGAACCGGAGATGCTGCATCTGCATGTGCGTGGAATTGTTTTGATCGACCAAGCATGTAGGGGCGAGCCGTGTCTGTGTTCAGAGAATCGGCTTGCCTAGCGGAGGCAAGCCGTACTTCCTAAAATCTCAGAAAATTACAACTGGGTCCCCTCCCTAGGCGCGTGTGGTTTTTGTTAATCAAAGTGAGGATTAAGATATAGAAATGGACAGGGCATTCGTTAATCGTGATGCGCTG
>CAJYTY010000068.1 GCA_913777945.1 uncultured Acinetobacter sp.
GCATCCAGTTCAGCAGTTGCACCCAAGCGTGCGTGCGTGCATGCACCATGTATCTCAGTTCAGAATTTCAGTGTTGCATTTGTGTTGTTTATACTTCAACTCTGCTTCATCAGTCTTCTCCTGTCTGCTTCCCCTCCATCTAAAATACAGCCCTGAATCGCGTGCTGCCATGTGCATCGATCTGCCTGTCTAGCGCCGCAATCCGATCGATGTGCCTGCGATGGACAGTATGAGTACAAGTTAAACTAACTGTAGTCTGGATCATATCATGCGTCGTGAGAAGTGCGACGACATGGTTAATCTGGTTATTTTTATCTGTACATTCAGTACTATCATATTGCAACTGTGCACGAGTTCTGAATCTCTTCGCCGATTGGGGAACGCTTATTGTAGCTGTGTGCATTGATCATGTGGCTGACTAAACAAATACTCCAGTTTGCACTTCGCAGGATGTGTTTTGCTGCTGCGGATTGGTTTGATTAATCGATCAACTGGAAGTGGTTCGTTCTTGAAAATCTCAAGTCAGCGATGATGTGCGGAGGAGCCGTAAAGCTAGGTTGCTGATTCAGTTTCTGACTTTTTGTTTTTGTGAGGACTTGAGTTCTGACTTTGCTGTATTTTAATGCTATGGTTGGAGGGTGATGCATCTACAGGATGTATTTTAATGCTATAGTTAGCTGCGAGAGGACAGTTAGATCAATCATTTTTCAGAGATTCCTGTGTTTCCAAGATGGGTGTACGATCACGATTTTTGGAGAGTTGGGAGAGCTAGCCCATTCTGACAGGTCGGATTGCCATCAGAAATTCAGAATAGGACGAGATAAATTACTGCAAGATTCCGGCTGCTTCCTGCAAGTGGATGAAAATTTTGTACTTTGTGCTCGCTATATCAACTCATTTCTATTGCAATGGAAACACCTACTCGTAGTGCGATGTAATGTGACAAATATTGCAATGCAATGTGGAGTATTGCTTTAGTTTGAACTATTACATCGGTTTTTGATGTTTCGCATAAACTTTAGTTAAAGTTTTAAACTTTGACCATCCACAAAATTTTAGATTTGCCTTAAAAAGTAATTTCATAAT